>NZ_JAFBGM010000002.1 GCF_016811105.1 Aurantibacter crassamenti | reverse complement strand
TGCAAATTTTGAAACAAAAAAGCAGCAAAAGCATAAAGCCCTTGCTGCGCAGGATAACAATTTGATTACTCAACTTGTTTCCTAAATTTTAAAGAAAAAACTTGTTTTTTGACACAGTACCTAAGAGTAGTGCGGATTTAGAGAAACAATTCCCATAGCGCCACAACGCTTAGCAGAAGCTTTTTGTTTTGTTTTACTTTTTTCTAGTCCAAAGCAAAATCCTAAAGATTTTGCGACCATCTAAAAATACATAAACCATTGAATTAAACACCAAAGCCCGCATTACTTTTAGGTTCTGTTGGCACAAGTGTTTTTTTTGCGATGTTGCTTGCGTTCTACTTGCGTACTTAAAGTGTTGCTTGCGAATTGCCACCCCGGTAGGGGGAAGTAAGCGAACTACTTGCGTTTTACTCCGAACAGATTGGAAATTATTTTTTACATAACGATTGCGTCAACGTAAATAATCCGTCAAGTTATTCAGAATCCGTCTGCGTTTTAATTTCAGGAGAATATCAGGCAGTATTTTTAGTATTGGATATACTTGCTTAACATTTGCGCCAACGGTGCGGCTATGATTAGTGTGGGGCGGTGATTTACAATTCCTATTGCTCCACAGCTCGTAGCCAAATCTTTTTGTTTTGTTTTATTTTTTCTTGTCTAAAGCAAAATCCCAAAGATTTTGCGACCTCATAAATATACACAGACCTTGGCGTAAAAACCCAAACCCCACATTAATTATAGGCATTGTTACCACACGTTTTTATTTTTTATTTCGAATTTATATGGGTTTTCACTATCAAAAATCCCATTATGATAAATTAAAAATTCAGCGCCATTTTCGTTGAACTCTACCGTTTCTATCTTATCTATTCCGATTAAACATAAATCCGTTCGTATCAATATTCTTTTACGGAATATCCCTAAATCCGATTTAGTGATTGAAACTCTTTCTCCGCAGCCTAAAAATCCACTCTTTGAAACTTCAATTTTATATTTTTCATTTATCTTGTATTCGGTAATAACTTGCTCAAATACAAGTAGTAATGTTGCCAAAGAAATTAATGGGACTAATATAAAAAGTGATAATAACTTCGATTTATTGTTCTTGAAAAAACTAAAGTAAAAAAGAATTAAAATTATAAAAGTCAGTTCTATAAATGAGTGAGAGTAAATTCCTTTTAGTTGGTAACCATTTGACAACAAGATTACCATTAAAATAAAAATAATCGAAGTGATTATTAGTGTTCGTTTAATAAGTGTTTCTAATTTTGGAAACTCCGTTTTGACCACAAAAGGAATGCAATTCAATCCAATTATAATCAAGAAAAATAATATTATTACGGTCATTTCTTAAATGTGTGGTAACGCTTAGGCTATGGCAAGTAGGGCAGGCAAGGAAACTTTTCGTTTCCGTCTGGTCTGCGAGCCAGAGCTTTTTGTTTTGTAATTATTTTTCTTTTTTTAATTGCCAAATCCAAAAGATTTGGCGGACTTAGTAAATGAGCCCAAGCCTTTAAATTAGGCGCTTTATGCCCTATTTGCTATAGCCATTGTTAGGCGCAGTACTTTTTTCTTTAAACATCCCGTAGTCAGAAAATTCACTCAATTCAATTTTGTTTTTGGACGTCAAAACGCAACTCAAGTTAGATATCAAACTATCCTGTCCATTTGATAGGGTTAAATCCTCAATTTCTATTGCTACTATTCCTAGATTCTCTCTTTGCCGTATTATTACATGTCCTTTTTTTACTTTTATACTATCTCTATGTGGCGATTTGTCCATACTAACTATATCATTTAAGTCATAAAAAGTTATAGAATCTCTTGTCTCTTTAAAACCATTGAATTGATATCTGTAATATCTTCTTTTCATATTTCTCAAGTCTTTATCTTGATAGTATTTTATTCGAAGATTTAGTCCCTCAATTTCTATTTTTTTTGTTTCTACAGGTACAAATAATTCTTCTAAGTCTTTCATCTCTTCATAAGGAACTCGAACTGTCGCAATAGCCTGAATTAGATTTTTATTTGGGATGTCAGTTAACTGTGAAATCGGTAAATTATTGACTCCTGCGATTGTGAATTTTTGAGTGGTGTCCCGAACCGTATATCCGGAAACGTGCGAATCCCTTCCACCCCAAGCATCGTATTTATAAATAGCCTTAGACGTTCCCTCAATTTTTTGTTCATATAGGGTTATATCCCATTCTCCAATGCCAGGTAGACACCCGTAAAATGATATTAAAAGACCTATACAAAATATTTTGGCTATGATTTTCAAATTTTGACTGCGTTTTTAGTATTGTGCCTAACAATTGGCTAAACGTACTATTACGTTTATTCCATTTTTAGTATTACTAATCTAAAACTTATTTTTAATTTTATTCCTTTCGTGTCAAAAGCTAAATTTATTCTCGATAGCTATCGGGGTATCATCATTATAAATATACACAGACCTTTTGATTTGGCCTTAAACACTGCATTATGTTTTTATTGTAAACTGTAGCGATGCGCACTAGTAAGCACGAACGATTAGGTTTATGTTTTTTTTCGTCTGAGTAAAGTCCATTTTGTTCATAAAGCAGAATTCTTTTTAAATATCTTTAAATCCGAAAGCAATAGAGCAACTTTAAAAAAGTATTTGCCTTACTATTGTGTTAAAAATCGACCAGCTATAATTATTGGCTATTTTTAGTATCACCTTAAATAAGCAGTATGAGAGTTTTCTTTACCCTACTATTTTTTTCATTAGGTATTGTGCAAAGTACAGCACAGAATGATGACACCATATATTTTACTACTGGTTTTAAAATAGGGGAGGTTACCCACTCATCGGCAATTATTCTAACACGTTTATGTAAAACTGCAAAACCTGTTGCCATTTATCATGAACAAAAAAACACCACTTTCAGACCTCCTATAGATTTTGATAATTCCATGCCCGTGCAAAAAATGGAGGGTGCTGTAGAAGGTGCTGCCGGTCAAGTGAAAATAACCTTAAAGTCTAAAGACACTACAATTACAACGGATTGGGAATATGTGTCTGGCTATAAAGATTTTACTATAAAACAAAAATTTGATGGCTTAGCTTCAAACACCACATATGCTATTATTATTCAAGGTAGAAAAAATAGCGATGCCACTAGTACTGAAATTAAGGGTGCCTTTACAACGGCTCCTTCGGCTGATGAAGCAGTTCCAATATTGTTTACCTCGTCAACATGCCAGTATTTTTGGTCTCATGATGATCCACAACGTGGTTTTAAAATTTATGATAGCATGCGGAAATTGAACCCGTCTTTTCATTGCCAAACTGGTGATTATGTATATTATGATAAACCCGGGCCAATGGCCTATACAGTTGAATTGGCACGGCACAAATGGCATGCAATGAATTCGTGGCCTGCCTTAGTTGATTTTTATAGTAGCACGTCTGTGTATCAACAAAAAGACGATCACGATTTATTAAAAGATGATACAACGCCGTATTCTACACCTTTTGGAGAATTAAGTTATCTAGATGGTTTAGACATATGGCGTGAGCAAGTGCCCATTATAGAAAAACCCTACAGAACTGTTCGCTGGGGTAAAGATTTACAAGTATGGATGGTAGATGTACGCGAATTTAGAAGTGACAATAAAGCACCCGATGGAAAGGAAAAAACTATTTGGGGTGCCGAACAAATTGAATGGTTTAAAGAAACGGTAGAAACATCGGATGCAAGTTTTAAAATTCTTGTTTCACCAACACCTGTTGTTGGACCAGACCGATCAAAAGGTAAATTTGATAATCATTCAAACCGTTCATTTGAAACGGAAGGCGAATGGTTGCGAAAGTACTTAGCCACACAAAAAGTTTTTGTAATTAATGGGGATCGGCATTGGCAATATGTTTCTGTAGATCCAAAAACTGGTTTGCGTGAATTTAGTCAAGGCCCCGTTAGTGATAATCATGCACAAGGTTGGGATCCTAATGATATTCGACCGGAACATAAGTTTTTACGTGTAAAAGGTGGCTTTTTGGCAGTGAACGTATTTCGCGATAAAAAAACACCTACAATTCAATTTACACATTATGATGTTGATGGTGCGGTTGTGAATCAAGAAGTTATAAAGGCACCAAAGTAATATAGGTATTGTGTTAGTTTCTGTTTTGATAACGACAATACTAATAGAATAGAAGAAAGTTAAAGTGATTTGTTGTTCTTAATTTTACAGTAACAAATAAATGAAAGATAAAGACATGTTAAATTGGAAAGATATAATTCATTTTAGTGTTAAAGGTAATCCGACACCAGATAAAAGGGTTGAGAAAACAGAAGCCGAATGGAAGGCTATTTTGACGCCTGAACAATATAGAATTACACGCCAAAAAGGAACTGAAGCTCCACATTCTGGTGCCTTATGTAGTGTTCATGAAGCGGGAAAATATAACTGTGTGTGTTGTGATACGCCTTTGTTTGATTCTACTATTAAATTTGAATCGGGTACGGGTTGGCCAAGTTTTACACAACCTATTGCAGCAAACGCAATTAAATATCATAAAGATTCTTCTTTCGGAATGGTGCGTGTAGAAGTGATGTGCAATACCTGTGACGGACACTTAGGGCACGTTTTTCCGGATGGCCCTGAGCCAAGTGGACTCCGTTATTGCATCAACTCAGAATCAATGCAATTAGAAACACAATCTAACGAAGAATAATTGCGGTTTTAGCTTGAACCTTTCCGTAAGGACTAGGCTGAACAAACGACTTAATTTGTTGGAATCACCATGGTATATTAAAAAGAAAGGAAAACTATTTTGAGTTTAAAATTAAACATACAAGACAAGTTCAATAAAGAGCTGCCTGCGGATCCAATTACAGCGAATGGTAGACGGCAAGTAATGAAATCTTGTTTTTCTTATGTAACGCCAAAAACCACAGCAAATGCTGAAATGCTTCATGTTTCTTCTGAAATGTTGAATGAATTGGGGCTAACTGTTGACGATGCTAAAAGTGAGGCTTTTTTAAAGGTTTTTACGGGCAATGAGGTTTTGCCAAATACATCTCCTTTTGCAATGTGTTATGGTGGTCATCAATTCGGAAATTGGGCTGGGCAGTTGGGTGATGGTCGCGCAATTAATTTGACTGAAGTTGAACACAATAATAAAAGCTGGGCTTTACAATTAAAGGGTGCAGGTGAAACACCGTATTCAAGAACTGCTGATGGTTTGGCGGTCTTGCGTTCGTCAATTCGTGAATACCTGTGTAGCGAAGCTATGTACCATTTGGGTGTACCTACAACTAGAGCATTATCATTGGCGCTTTCTGGTGATCAAGTTTTACGTGATGTACTCTACAATGGTAATCCTGAATATGAAAAAGGCGCTATTGTGTGTAGGGTAGCACCATCTTTTTTACGCTTCGGTAGTTATGAGATTTTTGCTTCCCGCGAAGATACAACGACTTTAAGAATCCTTGTTGATTATACCATCAAACACCACTATGCACATTTGGGTGAACCGTCAAAAGAAACCTATCTGAAATTTTTAAAAGAGGTGGGTGAGAAAAGTTTGGCAATGGTTATGCATTGGCAACGTGTTGGTTTTGTTCATGGGGTTATGAATACGGATAATATGTCGATTTTAGGATTGACTATTGATTATGGTCCGTATGGTTGGTTGGAAGGATATGACCATGGCTGGACACCCAACACTACAGATAGGCAACATAAAAGATATCGTTACGGTTCGCAGCCAGATCTTGTGCTGTGGAATCTATACAAATTGGCGAATGCACTTTATCCGTTGATTGATGAGGTTGCACCTTTACAAGATATTTTAAAGACTTTACAAGAACAAACGGATGCCGCGTATTTGTCTATGATGCAGTCAAAACTTGGATTGTTTGAAAAGGATGAAAATGACCTACAATTGGTTACTTCACTTGAAGCAATTTTGCAAAAATCTGAAACGGATATGACTATCTTTTTCAGGAATCTAGCAAATTTTCAAAAAGAGGGTGAGGTAGAAGGTTTGGCAATTGTTGAAGCAGCCTTTTATAATGCAATAGAAATTACGGGTGAACTTGAAGGCGAATGGAACGAATGGTTTTCAAACTATCAAGTTCGGTTGAAAAAAGAGATGCTTTCTGATGATGAAAGAAAAACGGCCATGAATAAAACCAATCCTAAATATGTGTTGCGAAATTTCATGGCGCAATTAGCTATTGATGCCGCTGACGAAGCGGATTATAGTTTGATTGATGAATTGTATCAGTTATTGAAAAAACCCTATGATGAGCAACCCGAAAATGAAAAATGGTTTGCAAAACGACCGGATTGGGCGCGACATAAAGTAGGATGTTCAATGTTGTCGTGCAGTTCATAAAACTATTTTGAATTTGTTTGTTTTAAGACGGATAGATTAAAAGAATTAAAAAGAAAAGAATGAGTATTAAAAAAGCATATATCGCTGGGGGTTGCTTTTGGGGAATGGAAGATTTGTTTAGAGTGCAACCCGGAATTAAAGATACTGAAGTTGGTTATTTAGGTGGAGAAAATGAAAATCCTACGTACAAAAATCACCCAGGTCATGCAGAGGGAATCGAATTAACTTACGACTCAAATGAAACTTCGTTTAAGGCTATTTTAGATTATTTTTTTAGAATTCATAATCCTACCACAATAGACCAACAAGGCAATGATCGTGGGTCTAGTTATCGTTCTACTATATTTTTTCAGAATGAAGAAGAGAAAGCGATATCCGAAGAAGTGATTAAAATTGTTGATGATTCCAATCGGTGGGAAGCAAATGCGGTGACTACTTTAGAACCTTTTACAGTTTTTTGGCCAGCAGAACCTGAACATCAAGATTATTTGCTTCGTATACCTAATGGGTATACGTGTCATTTTGAACGTTTTGGTACTTTTCTTAAGTAAGCCATCTTATTCAAAACATATAAATAATAGTGTTGAGTTTATGGTTGCCTATAATTAGATCAGCACGGCTTTTCATTTTCCATAAACCATTCAATTAATTAATCTGAAGACAATTTCGGAATCTAATCTTATTTTACTTTCAAGAAATAGATAGCTGTTTGCGATTCTCAAAATATCAAAAAAACAGCTTTACCCTAAACAAATATTAGCGTCGACAGAACATTGAAAAAAAAAGTTTATATCTTTTAGGCATAATAGTATTTCATGCAAAATCTATTTAGCAAACTAACTTTAATTTCAATTCTAAATGACGACAAGAAGAAACTTTATTAGAAAATCAGGAACCGCAGCAGTCGGTATTTCCATTCTTCCCAGTAATGTAATTACCGGATTAGGACACAAGGCACCCAGTGACAAATTAAATATTGTTGGTGTTGGTGTCGGAAGCATGGGATTTGGAAATTTAAGAAACCTTGAAAGTGAAAATATTGTCGGTCTTTGTGATGTAGATTGGAATTATGCGAAACGTTGTTTTGAACATTTTCCTAAAGCGAAACGCTTTAAAGATTTTAGAGTCATGTTCGATGAAATGGCTGATGAATTTGATGCAGTGGTTATTGCCACTGCAGATCATACACACGCCATTGTTGCGGCAGAGGCTATGATTCGTGGCAAGCACGTGTATGTGCAAAAGCCATTGACACATTCCGTTTATGAATCACGTTTATTGACCAAACTTGCCAAGAAACATAAGGTTGCAACTCAAATGGGGAATCAAGGTGCCTCAGGTGCTGGGGTGGCTGAAACCTGTGAATTGATATGGAGTGGTGCCATTGGTGAAATTACCAAAGTAGAGTCGTTTACAAATCGTCCTACTTGGCCACAAGGTTTAAATCCGCCGACACAAGGTCACTGGGTTCCTGATACTTTAGATTGGGATTTGTTTACAGGACCTGCAAAATTAGTTCCGTATAATCAAGTGTATCATCCTTGGAACTGGCGTGGTTGGTGGAATTATGGTACTGGTGCCTTAGGTGATATGGCCTGCCATATTTTACACCCCGTTTTCGAAGCTTTAAAATTAGGATATCCGACGAAAGCACAAGGTAGTTCTTCATTACTACTAAGAGATTGTGCGCCAACTGCACAATCTGTTAAGATGACTTTTCCGAAGCGTGGAAAAATTGGTAAAGTAAAACTGCCAGAAGTTGAAGTCTCATGGTTTGATGGAGGAATTAAACCAGCATTACCTAAAGGATGGACGAATGGTAAGGATCCAAATAAATCAGGTGGTGGTACCTTCTTTTATGGAACTAAAGGAATTATTCATGCAGGTTGTTATGGAGTGGAACCTGAAATTATTGGTAGAGATTTACCAAAAGTTGCTAAAACAGAACGACGGGTTGAGGAAGAAATAGGATTGGCTTGGAACAAAGGGGCACATGAGATGGATTGGGTTCGTGCTTGTAAAGAAAGTCCTGAAAATCGCAAACCTTGTACTTCTGATTTTTCTGAAGCAGGACCATTTAATGAAATGGTAGTTATGGGAGTTTTAGCTGTACGATTACAATCATTGAATAAAATTTTAGAATGGGATGGTGCCAACATGCAGTTCACCAATATTGGAGATGATGAAACTATTAAAACAGTTATTCGTGATAATTTTGTCACTACCGATGGTGGTCGACCGAAATTTCAAAAAGATTGGACGGAGCCTTTTTCTGCTAGTGAATTTGCAAAAGAACTGGTGAGTCATACCTATCGTGATGGATGGAAGTTGCCTGACATGCCTGCGTAGGTTATTTGATTTTTAAACAATTTTTTAGCACAATGGGAATAGATAATAAATTCTATTCCCATTGTTATTTTAAGAAACTTTGGTCCGCGTAACTATTTTTACTTAATAGCTACTACTGGTTCTTTTTTTAAATACCCAAGCGACTGTAAAAAAATATCAGTTTCAGTAATTGTCTTTTTGTAATTTTCAAAATTTGCATAATTAAAGAAACCGTGTCCCTGACCCTCATAAATTTTTAATTCGCATCTGCTTTCAACTTTGTTCATTACGGTTTTGTAATACTGTACCGTTTCAACCGGTATATGTTTATCCTTTGTCCCTAAAAATAATATTGTTGGAGGAGCTCCTTTTTTTATGTTGTGTAAAGGGGAAAAACTTTTATAGGTAGCACCAATTCGTTCGTATCCATAACCGCCTGGGCCATTATCAATTACTGGGTTGTAAAGAACTAAGGCATTTGGTACAGAACTTATAGATATATCATCAGTGGTTTCATTAAAGTCTTCTATTAATGCTGTTGCAGCAGCAAGATGTCCGCCAGCTGAGCCTCCAGAAGCGATAATTTTAGCGCTGTCGATTTTAAAATTACTCGCGTTTTTTCGAATAAATCGCATTGCAGATTTAGCATCTTTGAGCGATTCAAACGGCGTGGTGTTGTTTTTACTTTTTGTTCTATAATCCGCCAAAAAACACACAATTCCTCTTTTAGAAAAATACTGCGCATGGTTAATAAAATGACTTCTATTTCCACCAGTCCATCCGCCACCAAAAAAGAAAATCATAGCTGGGTAACTTTTATTTGCTTCAAGCTCTGCCGGATAATATGTTTCTAAAAATAATTTCGTTGAATCAATCTCTTTGTACAAAGTTTTTTCTTGAGCAATACAATTTGAACTATTTATAATAGCAAATAGCACTATGGTAAAGAGGAGTTTAAATTTCATACTTTTTTGAATTCATTAATCATTTCTAGGGGTGACTTATGAGATTTACCCGTAGCTTTTTTATAATCCGAAGATACGTCATTAGCGCCATTTTTAATGCCTTCGTAAATGCCTGAAATTATAGTTCCTATAAAATCACCCAACGCATTTTTTCGCTCAATTAAATAGTTCGCTACCGAAACGGAGTTGTATACGAGATGTGTATTATAAACCTGATTTATGTAATCAGCGAGTTGGTTTTGGGTTATAGGTTGGCCGACAAGATTATATGTTTGACCATTGTGTTTTTCTTCAATAAGCATTTTAGCGTATGCATAACCTAATTCTTCTCTGCTGGTATAACTACATTTTCCATCACCAGCACAGTTTCTAATTTCACCTTCCTTTTCGTAGGTTTCTATATACTCTAAATCGGGCTCAATATAAATTCCGTTTCTACCAATTACCCAATTCAGACCTGAATTTTGAACATCAACTTCTGTTTGGCGGTTACTTTGTACTACGGGACTAAATGCAGTATTTTCTTCGTCTCCAACAATGCTGGTATATACTATTTTCTCTGCACCATTTTGTTTTGCTGCTTCAATTACATTTCTATGTTGTTGAATTCTTTTTTGGGGTTCATCCATTCCAGAAAGCAACATCACAGTGTCTATTCCTTGTAAAGCAGTATTAAAATCTTCACGATTATTATAATCTCCTTTTCTTATTTCAATACCTAGATGTTTTGCTTTTTCTGGTGTACGTGCAATGCCTATAACATTTTCTTTTCCTATTTCCTTAATTAAGTTTTTTATAATTGCCGAACCTAATTTTCCGTTTGCTGAAGTAACTGCTATTTTCATTTTATTAAATAATTTTTGGACCCAATATGTAAAATTAGTTTTGATCTAGGTTATTGCGTACTAGAATTTAAAAGGAATTGAGATTGCTTTTAGATTTTAAAAATGGAAACAGTATCGATACATTTACCGGTATTCAGGATTGTCAAAATTCCATCTTGTACCATCATCCCATTCTTCTCTAGAATTTCCGTAACTAGGATATCCATCTTGTTTTTTTAACATAGAAGCCAAATGCAATAAATTGTACGTCATGAAAGTTGTATTGCGATTGGTGAAATCGGAATCAAAACCCACAGGTGTTTTTAATTCTTCGCCATTCCATTCAGTATCTCCATAACTAGGTCCGGGGCCTACTGTTCCTATCCATCCGCAATCTGCTTGTGGTGGTATAGAGTATCCTACATGTTGTAGTGAATATAATATCCCCATAGCACAATGCTTGATTCCATCTTCATTACCAGTAACCATGCAGCCACCCACTTTACCATAAAAACTATATTGGCCTTTAGCATTTGTTTTGCCACTCATACCATATAATCGCTCGATTAATTTCTGTGCGACGGATGATTTTTCTCCCAACCATATTGGCGTACCAACAATTAGAATATCTGCGTCAAATATTTTTTCAAAAAGTTCAGGCCATTCATCTTCTTTCCATCCATGGTCTTTCATATCTGGATAAACACCGGTAGCTACATTATGATCAATTAACCGAATCTCTTCAACAACAACTTGTTCTTTCTTCATTATCGATTTTGAAACCTCGATAAGTTTTGACGTATGGCTAGTTAATGGTGATTTCTTTAATGTGCAATTCACATAAACTGCTTTTAGGTCTTTAAAATCTTTATAGCTCATAACAATTGCTTTATTTGTTTACTTCAGTTCTTTTGAAGATACTAATTTTAATTTCTTGTTAGAATGTAATCTGCAAAATAGGCTTTACTATCTAGTATTTTGTTTTCAAGAACGAAATCAGTTTTAGAAATGATTTTCTTTATAAGGTCATCATTATATTTTCTAGATATTTCGGTATGAATTTTTTCGCCTTTGGTAAAATTGTATGTTTTGTCTATGGCTTTAATTTCTACTTTTTGATCCGCCGTACTCATAATAAAACTTTTAGCGATACCCTCATTTTTATTGTATTCGGGTTGGTGTTTAAACTGTTTAAGATTAAAATTTCCGCCAAGTTCATTATTAATTCTATCGAGTAAATTAAGATTAAATTTTGCGGTAATACCTTTACTATCATTATACGCAGGTAGTACAATTTCTTCTGATTTTATTAAATCTACACCCAACAATAACTTATCGCCTATTTGCAGATTTGACCCTAAATTATAAATGAAATCTGCGGCTAAATCATCTGTCATATTTCCAATATTTGAACCAAGAAATAATATGATTTTAGGCTTTTTATTATCTTTTAGTGAAGCTAAAACCTTAAAGTAATCACCTTGCTTTGTTTGTACAGATACTCTTGGTAATGCTGCGTTAAGGTCCTTTTCTAATAAGTTTAACGCATTGGAAGAAATATCGATAGGGAAATAATCAAAAGAATGATTCTGTTCATCTAATAATCGAAGTAATTCTTTGGTTTTTGTGCCGTCACCAGCACCTAGCTCTATCAACTCGAAATAAGAATCTGGTTTTACGCCCAAAGCCTCAACAAGTTGCTGGGTTTTGTTTTGAAAAATATTCAATTCACACCGGGTAAGGTAATACTCAGGTAAATTCATTATTTCAACAAAAAAAGCATCTCCTTTTTTATCATAAAAGTATTTTGAAGGTAGTGTTCTCGGACATGATTCTAATCCTTTTTCTACATCACTTTTAAAAATCTCTATCATGTTATTTTACTAATCTTATTCCAGTGAATTGCCAGCGTTCTGAAGGATGAAAAAAATTGCGGTAGGTAATGCGACTATGGTTTTTAGAAGTAGCAACAGAAGCCCCTCTTAGTACCATTTTGTTACTCATAAATTTGCCATTGTACTCACCAACAGCACCATTTTCTTTTACAAAATTCGGGTAAGGTAAATAGGCACTGTTTGTCCATTCCCAACGTTTACCCCAGTCCAATTTTTTAGCAGCTATTTCCCATTCAAATTCAGTAGGTAACCGCATACCTTTCCACTCTGCAAAGGCGTTTGCTTCATAAAAGTTAATGTGACATAATAGTGCTTGGCTATCTATTTTTTGTAAACCTGCAAGCGTATAGGCATGCCATGTACCATCAATTTTATGCCAGTACATGGGTGAATCAATTTTGTTTGAGTTTACCCAAGACCAACCTTCATCAAGCCAAAGATTAAAATCAGAATAGGCACCGGATTCTATAAATTCAATAAACTCCTCATTTGTTACTAGATGATTGTTTATCTCAAAATCATCAATATAAACCTGGTGTACACCTAATTCATTATCGTAACTAAATTCATTGCTTTGATGCCCAATTTCATAGACGCCGGCATTAATTTTTATGCTTTCTGAAGTTGCGTTTTTGTCTTTTATTAAATTGTATGCAGTATCAAAGACAGGAAACAAAGCATTATGACCAAGCATATATTTTACATCTGTAATCAATAATTCTTGGTGTTGTTGCTCATGGTTTAAGCCTAAAACAACTAAATCGATAATTTTTTTTGAAGGATCTTGTTGTAGATAATCCAACATTTTTTCATCCACATAGTTTCTATAAGAAAAAATTTCATCGGTACTCGGGCGAGACATATTGCCTCTGTTCGCCTGTAAAACTCTATCGCCTACATTGTTGTAATAACTATTGAAAAGGAAGTTAAAATTTGAATCAAATTCAGTGTAATTGGCTACTTCATTTTTTAAGATAAAGGTTTCGAAAAACCAAGTTGTATGCGCCAAATGCCATTTTGCAGGACTCGCGAATTGTACAACCTGAATGGAGTAATCTTCTGCTTGTAAGTGGCTGCAAAAATTGAGGGTTTGTTGCCGTATGTTTTTATACTTTTCGTCTAGATTCATATTGATTACGAATGTGAAGTTGTTCTAATTTTTCGAAGTATACTGAAATAATTTTTAATCAAAATTTTCTTATTAAAAAGCCAATGGTTACAATTATAACATAAATTAATCAAGCTTTAGTTTTTTGCAGTCACATGTAAAATAACTGCATGAGCAAAGCGCTATTGCTTACACCATTTTTTATACCAACACAAAGCTGGCAGCATTTAATTTGACTGATTTTTTTTTATTCCTTACTATTAATTGGTGCTACTTTTTTCTATATGTTCTATGTGATTGATATTTAGTTATTTAACTTGATGTTTTTATAGCTGTTTTATTTCTACAAAAGTTCATTGTATAATTTGGTAATCCATTCTCCATTTTTACCATTTTCAATAATTTTAAGCCCTTTTCGTAAAGTATTTTTGAATTTATAGAAAAGCATTAAAGGGCTACTTTAATTAATAAAGCAAGCCTCGGCTATCGGCAAGGTTTTAACAAAACATAAGTGTGTCGTCGCGTTTCATTCTTATTTGGAATGTCGCCTAATTAATTGATTTGGAATTACGTATGATGTTTACTGAACAAACCTTACGAAAGGGACATAAAACTGTTTCAGAAATAGCTTATGATTTTAGTTTCAATTCACTCCAAAATGTAATTTAATAATTGGGTGTTGTAGATTTTGTGACAGGTTTTGGAACAAATCTTACATCAAAACTTTTAGCAAGCTTTTAGTTTTACATTATTGTTTTAGCACGGTATGAGAATTGAATCTCATGTTGCTATAAACAGCTACTAATCACTAAAACATATAGTATGAAAACTAAAATGACGCTTATATTATTTACTGTTTGTTCATTTTTTATTACAGGTTGTAATGATGATGACGAAGTGCAACCGCAACCTACTGTTCAAGTAGATCTTATACAAACTGAATTTCCTGAAGCCAAACAAGAAGTTATTGAAACTTGGAATGCAATTGAACAAAGCCTTAGAGATGGCGATATGGACAAGTTAATTGCCTTTCATGGCTATAGTACAAAGTTTACCGAATTTAAAAATGGTGAAGCAGTTAATGATGCAGCAGCTAACGAAGCTTATGAGCGGGGAGCTTTTGGTGCAGTTACTGAAGTTGTGAAATTTGATGCAATAAATTTAAAAGTTGCTGTCTATGGTGATGTTGCTAATTTGACTTTTCAGTCTGATTTTCATTTAAAGTTTGGAGAAGACCTAGTTGTAATTAATGAACAAACTACTCTATTATTTGTACGAACAGACGGTGGATGGAAAATAGTGCACGAACATCATTCGCCTTGGAATCAATAATGTATTTAGTTTTGATTGCTATACTATTTAAAGTTTTTCATACGCTGCTCTAAAATCAGCAAACATAGAGGTTACAATTTGTTTTGGGTCGCCGTCAGTTAAGCTTTCGAAAGAAATGTAACCTGTATAGTTTGCATCTTTCAAAATGCGAGCTATCTTTTGCATATTAACAGGTTCCGCAATTCCATTTACATAAACTAATTCTTTTATAAACCAGTAATTTGCGTAGGGTGCTAATTTCTGTATTTCTTCGTACGGATTTCCTTTTCGTAAACTACCAATATCTAAAATTAATCCGAACCATTCTGAATTTACTCTTTTTAAAATATCGATAACCTCATCTGCTTCAAACAAGAAATCGTTGTGATGTTGCATGCCTGCAATAACACCTGTTTCTTCAGCATATGTAGCACACTTTTGAAAGTCTGATACCATCCATTTTTTAACTTCGTCTCTTGAATAACCTTCGTGCTCTCCTTTCCCTGGAAAAATGCGCATAATTGAAGCTCCAAGTTTTGATGATACTTGCAACCAATTTTTTATCAACTCAGCATCAGATTCTCGTACAGTTTTATCTGGATTTACAAAGTTATTTCTAACACCTGTCCATGAAATATTTAACCCTAATTCTAATGCTTTCTTCTTTAGTTGAAACAGAGTTTTATCATCAGGTATTTTAGGAAAATTGGTAAAATAATAGCCTGTTATGTCCACTGCATTCAAACCCAGAGTGGAGGCAAACTCCATCATATCAAAAAATGTCATTTCTCCGCTTTTAAGCAAAGAATTGAATGTATATGCATTGACACTATATTGCAATCTAGACGAGGCTGAGGTTGTATTTAATGGACTTGCAAAAAGGTTTCGAGAACTCAATAAAATAGGAGCAAGTGCTAGGCTGCGCAGTACATTTCTTCTTTTCTTATCCATATTTAAAATCAAATTTTGGCTGTTAGGCAAATCATGATTGCTAACAAATCATCTTTAATATTGTTTCAAGTCTGAAGATAAGATATTTAGAAAAACAAATGTGTTTCTAAGTTAGGGTGATTTCTAACTTTGGATTGTATTAAAAATATAATTAACGGTCATAATTTAATTTATAGCTATGCGCATTAAAATTCGCGTTTACCGAATTCGCTATCAATAAACTTAGATTGGTTTTTACCATTCTTGAAAGTGTAGGATACGTTTAGCATAACCATGTCTACTTCATACACATAGTTAGTTGTAGTATAAAACTCGTTTGGGCGGTAGGTTGTAATGCGTTGCTCATTGGTGGCTAGTAAGCCCATATCAATGTTCTGCCATTGCAACGTGGCCGTTAATCGATCTTTTAAAAACGATTTTTGAAAAGTTAAGTTTGGTGAATAAAATCTTGAATCTTCACCTTGAGCGGTTATTCTTTCTGATAAATAATTAAAGGTAAATTGTAGTGATGCGTTTTCCCAAAAATTATAAGTCGAGTTCAAATTTACGGAGTATACAGTTGCGTCAGTAGCTATTGGTTTGTTGTCAAATGAACCGTCTATTTTATAACTATATAGATTAGCTCCGATAAAATTAGACCAATTTTTAGTAGGTTTTAGTTGTGTGCCTATTTCTAAGCCAAGGGCCTTTGCAGTGCCAACATTTGAATAAATTCGATTTAAAATAGTGTCGTTGTAAATTGTGTTTACACGATTTACCACATTTTTTACATTCCTGTAATACGCTGTTGCAAAAAGTGAATTTCCACCCTTTAAGTTTTCGGTGATTCCCAATTCAATTAAATCTATAAATTCAGGTTTTAAAGTAGGATCACCTTGTTCTAATGTTTCAGAATGTTCTCTTTCAGGAAAAGGATTCATTTTAAAAGTAGTTGTGCGTTCAACACGTTTGCTATATGAAGCCTTTAGTTTTGTGCGTTCACTTAACGCATATTGTAGTGAAGCTGATGGATATAATTTTGTAAAATCATAAGTGTAGGTCGTGTCTATTGTATTGGCTTTATCACGCAAGTCTAAGGTTCGGTTTGTAAGTTCTAATCGCGCTCCGGCAGCATAATTCCATTTATCACTTTTGCCTGTCAATTGTGTGTAGGCCGAATTAATTGTTCGATTTAAATCTACTTCACTTGAAAAATCTGGAACCAATGCAAAGTCAGCATTATAATCAGTTCGTCGTTGGTAAACAAAATCGCCGGTATGATTTAAATTTCGATACTGATAACCTGCTTCTAGGGTTCCGAATTTAAAAGGCTTAAAAGCATAATCAACTTGTAGGCGCAATCCGTTTAAGGGGTTGTCATTGGTATTGTATTCATCTTGATACACAATTGAATTGTCAGGATGACCTAGATTTTGATTCACCGTTGGTCCACCTAAAAGCGTATACTCATATAAAAATGAAGTTGATAGTGTTGATTTGTTTTTAAAGAGATGCGTATAATCAAAACTACCTAAGGCAAAATCACTGGTACGTATTCTTAAATTATGATTGTAATAGCTAAAGGTTCTAAATCTATTTTCATTTTCAACTGGGGTACGTGCATGATTGTCATAATAAACAATATCCGCTAAACGATCCTTACTACGTTTGCCTGCAAAAAAGCCCAATGAAAAGGTGTTAGTTGTATCTGGCGTGAAATCTACGGTTAGCCTTCCGTTGTAGTTGACTTCATCAAAACTACGCTCGCCTGATGAAGGAAACTGGGTTAGTATATCATTGATAATTGTAAATACATCACCTTCACGTCTTCCACCTAAATCATTCCTTTGATAATTTGCTCCGAAGGAGATATTCCATTTATCATTTCGAATGTTATACGTTGCATCAATGCCGTAACGTTGGTGAAATTTATCATTGTCATATGTTTCAATTGATGGTAACCCACCTTTTAAATTTAATTGACCGTAGGCACCATCGGTTGCGCCCTTTTTTGTAATAATATTTAGAATACCTGCTTTTCCTTCAGGGTCATATTTAGCAGAAGGGGCTGTAATTACTTCAACACGTTCAATAGCATTTGCTGGTAATTGTGCAATCAATGCGCTGGCATTACCTTGTGTGGGTTTTCCGTTAAGTAATACCATAAAACCTGTACTACCTCTTACGCTAATTTCACCTTGCGCATCAATACTTACTGAAGGTAAATTTCGTATCACATCTACACCCGTTCCTCCTTTGGCATTTTTAAATTTTTGAGCGTCAAAAACTTGACGGTCTATTTTATTAATCACCGTAGCACGTTCGCCTTGTACAACAACTTCATTTAGCTGATTGCCCAATATTAATTGAATGTTTTCTAGCTGTTTTACATTTTTTGAATTGGTGATGCTAATATTTTTTATAGTTTTTATGTCATAACCAATAAAAGATGCTTCGATGTAATATGTGCCATTTTCGATATTTTCAATTCGAAAAATACCGTCAATGTCAGTAATAACACCGGTTACTAATGAACCATCTGACTGCTTAAATAGTGCAGCAGTCGCATATTCAAGCGGGATATTTTGCTCGTCTATAATTTTGCCCTGAATTTGAGCAGTAGCGCTCGTTAGCGATACAATTAAAAAGAAGAATACTATAAATGTACCTTTTGCCATTCGTTTGTTGTAGGTTGATTTAATAGCACAAGGTATTATTAGGATATTTCCTTTTATGGTCTATTTTACAAATAAATGGTACTATTTATTAGGATGAAGTCTTACGGAATTGTAACGGAGTTAATTTGGTATGACGTTTAAAAAATTTGGTGAAATTTGAATTGTCATTGAAGTTTAGATCATACGCAATGTTACTTATATTTTTAGATGTATATAACAATTGACGTTTAATTTCTTGTATCAAATGTTCTGTAATTACTGTTGAAGCAGTTTTGTGAAATGTTTTTTGGCAGACTGCATTTAAATTTTGCGCTGAGGTATTTAATTTACGAGCATAAAAATCTACGTTGTTATTAAGTTCTTCAGATAGTAATTGTATAAAACCTTGTTCTAACGAATTGTTTTTTTCTTTTGAACTACTTGAGTGTGAAATTACTTTTGAGAGTAATGCTTTTAAACAACCTTCTATTACTTCTTGATTGATTATTTGTGCTTTCATTTCAAGGTGTAAAGCTTTAAAAAGAATGTCAATGACCTTGTCATTTTTGTCAATAGCTATTTCTTGTAGGGCTTTTAGTTCAATCAATTGCATATGAATTGATTTGTCAAGTATGTTATCTAAAAACGATTCTTTAATTATTATTACATAGCCTTCAGGAAGCGAATCTATACTCCAATGATGTACTTGGTTTTTATGAATAAGAAATACAATTGGTGGTTTAATTTCAAGTGGATTTAAATCTAAAAAATGAAAGCCACTACCCTGTGTGAAATATGCAATTTCAAGATATTTATTGTGCTTGTGCGGTTTGGTATATCTTTTAGTGATGTCAAAGGGCTCAATCTTTATATCATTAAAAGTTGGAATTTTATTGTAAACAGGTATGTCTTCATTTGCATCGCTACCCATAAATTTTCGCTTGATAGAACTTCTTTAAACAACTAAAATACGCTAACTTTTTTAAGGAGAATTTATTCTTACTTATATGAAATACTCATGTGCATTCTGCATATTAATTTTAGTCAAAACTTTTAACCCGTTTTAGCGCCATTGCTTTAATCATCCAATTGGGTACAGCTTTTAACGGACTTCTCTTTTTTAGATTAATATGTAACCCCAATTGTTTAATTAACGGAACTTTATGAGTTTCTACAAATTCAATTAAGGTTCCATCGCAATCTTCAATATAGCCCCAGTGACCATTTGCATCACCCATGTCAAATGACTCAGCACTCAATACTTTAAAAGGAAATCCTTTGGCTTTACATTCTTTTGTCAGGGCTTTCATATTTCTGATGTCAAAGCACAGATGAATAAAACCGATATCGCCCCAGTACCTATCTTTAAAAATTTTCTTTGGCTTGTTATCTAAACATTGTATCAACTCAATTTGACTTTTGCCAAACAATTTACTGAAGCCGCCAACTCTTTCTTTTTCATGTGTTAAAAGAACTCTACGGAATTTGCTTTTTCCATTTGGCAATCCATCAATGTCGTTAAAAATGTCGGTTTTATCATATATCACTTGGTCATAGCCTAAAATATCAGCATATAGTTTCATTGATTTCGCAATATCTGTAACGCCAATAGAACATCCGAAAATGCCACCCAAATCATTTCCATCATCTGCATACCATGAATCATATTCTTTTATTTTTAGCATGTTGCCAAACGGATCTTTTAAGTAAAAACTTTTCTCAAAATTTGGTTCATTTTTAATATCAGTTAGAATGTTTTCACCAAGGTTTTTTAATTTTTGATATGTAGCTTCTATGTTTCTTGTTTTTATAAACGCGCAATTAACCCCCAAATCTCCTAGTTGAATATTGGTTTTAGAATGTGCAGGTTTTCTATCAAGGTATTGCCATATTTCATAACCGCTGCCACCTTGCATATTCATTGCCAGAATCGCTCTTTTTTTATGTGGATTTCCACCCATATAGGGCGCCATATACGTGGCAGTATTACTGTCATCAAAAACTGGAACATCAGCCCCTAAACGAGTTGCATACCACTCAAATGCCTTATCAGCATTTTCAACTCCAACTCCAATTTGTTGAATGCCGTATATCAATTTGTTTTCCATATTATGTTTTGATTATAAGGATTTTATTATATTCAACAACGTGTTGAAATTGGTGTATAGGGGAGTGAAAAGGGATAAACTTTGAAGTTCGAGCTGCGCTAAAAAGGTGTATTTTGTTTTTATCTTTTTCTATTTAAAAGTCTTCTGAAATCTTAGGATAAAAATTGGTTGTGTTTGCAAATGTTGCAATTTAAAAATTAACGTCTTGAAGCATTCACAGGTTTGCATAAACTTTAGTTCGAATAGATTTTTTTAAGCAAAACTAATTTCACTTGTTTGTAATTACTTCATCATCATTTATTTTTATTATACCGGGAAATGTCAAATTAATATCTCCTTTGTATTGTAGGCTATTATATATGTTTAAAATATTCCTATCAAATTTACCTTGATGAATTATGTTATTTTGACGCTTTATTGTAACAGGCTTGTCCAAATCTAACATGTCATCATTAATTAGTAATTCTAGTGTTTCACTGTAATTTTCAATTATATTAATTTCATTTAAACTAGAATTGTATTCAGCTGAAATTACGCCACCAGTTTTGGTATGATTTTTTGGTGTTTTAATCCAATAAATGCTAGAATGATGTCTGTCGTCTTGTTTCCAAACAACTTTTTGCGGAATAGGGTTTCGCTTGTAATTTATCATCCACGGAAATGCTACGGCATCCTGTAATTTCATCCAATGTTCTAACCCTTCGTGTAATTCAACTTGGTGTATATAGCCGTCATTATCGGTCTGTTGTAAACTATCTAGTTGTGTGCCCCATTGCTGAGCAATACCATTTCTGTTGTATGCCTTATCTAAGGCTCCCATATGTAGTGCAAAAGGTAAATTTCGAAGTCCTAAAGGTGAAGTTTCATTAGGGTGTCCGGCCATCATTGAAGCTGCCGCCCAACGATCTGCTATTCGTGGAGCCAATTGATAAACACCATCACCGCCTGCCGAATAACCTAGAAGATAAACCTTATTCGGATTTACATTTAGTTTGATAACTGCCATTTGAATTAAGATGTTAAAAAAATCATCAATATGATTTTCATGCCATAAGTTCCATGTATTGGTCGGAGCTCTTGCAGCAAGGTATACCCCTTCAAGTGAATCCATCGTTTTATCGTACAAGTGTTTTTGATTCTCATACTGTTTATCATTTAAAGCGGCTGGTGCATTGCCACCTCCGTGCATCGAAATAAATAAATTTCGTCCGTCAGCAGGTTCTTTGCCAAAGATTTGAAAATAAAAAGGCATTTGATGAGTATCATAATTTATCAATCGATTTTCCCATTGTTTATCATAGGTATCTGTTATCCTTGACTTTTTATCTGCTACTAAAAGGGCCGTAGCTAGCTTTGCTTCTTGTTTAGTCAAAGCTTTTTTAGAAAAAGTTAAACTGTCTAAAGGTAACCTGCTAGCATAATCAACCTTTAACCAATTTTTTAAATCAGAGATTTGGGCATTACTGGTTAAATTAATTAGTAAAAATAAAACAGACAGTGTGATTGTTTTTAAGTGCATAGTCATGATTTAACAGTTGCTAATTGTGTTGTAGTTCCTTAAATACTATTTAATGATTATTCCCCAATTCCACGCATAAGGTAAATAAACGCAATTGTCTTACGACGACCTTTAGTCAAACCTATAATTAGTATTTATTTTTATATATAGTTAGCAGCTGTTGTTTTTATAATATTTTATTTCCGTTAGAGT
This sequence comes from Aurantibacter crassamenti, assembly GCF_016811105.1. Lineage (GTDB taxonomy): Bacteria > Bacteroidota > Bacteroidia > Flavobacteriales > Flavobacteriaceae > Aurantibacter_A > Aurantibacter_A crassamenti. The sequence continues at coordinate 1,466,013 of NZ_JAFBGM010000002.1, read as the reverse complement.
TCAGTTAAGCTAGTTATTAATTTCTTTGCTACTGTAATTTCGACTAATTTACGAGGTATTAATTATCTTTTATGAAACCATTGAAGCGCATCACCCAATTACTATTTGGAATATTCTTTTTTGTAATACTAGGGTTTTTAAATTTTAGTTGTACAGCTATTCATCCTAAGCCCGAATTGTACATTGTGGCCAACCAAAATAATGATTTATTAAAAGTATTATCAAAGACTGAACTTGTCTATACCGTTTTTGAGGATGTACACACCGCCATGAATGAGATTCCGGAGCATGGTAAATTAATGGTACTTGCTCAGCAATATCCCGAAGAAAAAACAGTACTTCCATCTGATTTTTATCAAAAAGCAACAACAAAAAAGCTGAAAGTATATGTAGAGTTTCCTGAGTATTTGAATGCTGAAGAATCTGGTAAAATCTTCGCAACAAAAAAGGAGCGACTTGTGGTTACATCTGAGGCATTTGGGCAGCATTTACCTGAAATGAGTATTTTAGATGCGGGTCTATTTTCATATGTTTCATTATCTGACAGAGCGTCACTTTTACAAGGAGCGAAAGTAGCAGGATTTAAATCAGCAGTTTATGGGTTGAACAAAACCGAGCATTTTCCTGTTCTATTTGAACAAGATAATATACTTGTTGCCACAACTAAATTGAGCAATATTATTCAGGGGCGATATTCGCCAATTAAAGAATGGAATGTTGTTATTGGGCATGTACTTTCATATTTAATCGACGATTTTGATGCCACTACTGTACAATGGGATCCGATGGTTAAACCGACTTATTCAAAAGAACAAAAGCTGCCTGAGAATGCATATCAACTTGCTATTGATCGAGGTGGCCAATGGTATGAAAAAGGGCGATTTTTAATACATCCTGACTGGAAGAACGATTGGGAAGCTATTGATACTTTGGCACTGCCAGTTGGGCCACCGATGAACCTTAATCGACCTTCAGGTGACGGTTCTTTAGGGGTTATGGAAGGGCATTATTCATATATAAACCCTGACGGAAGCCAACCGTACCGTTATTGGTTAAGAGCCGACTGTGTTGCAGAAACAGCAATGACCATGGCCATGGCAAATACGGTTCAAGAACGTAAAGGCAATGTACATACGGCTGAAAATTTAATGGATTTTCTTTTTAACACTGATACATTTAAAACTGAGGACAGTAAAAATCCGGATCGAGCATCATACGGACTTATCGGATGGGCTGATACTAATCCACACAAATATTATGGTGATGATAATGCCCGGGTAATTTTAGGAGGACTTTTGGCAGCAGAAGTACTTGATAATAAGAAATGGGATGCATCACTAAAAAAGCTAATTCTTGCAAATTTTCGGACTACTGGTAAAACTGGATTTCGGGGTAATGCTTTGAATGGAATAAAAATGGAGCCCGAAGGTTGGCGAACTTTAAATAATGGTGAATTGATTAATCCTGCACCGCATTATGAATCATGGTTGTGGGCAACTTATATTTGGTTGTACGATAAAACAGGATATAAGCCCTTGTTGGATAAAGCTAAAAGGGCAATAGCAAGTACAATGGCTGCTTATCCAAATAAATGGATTTGGACGAATGGCTTGCAACAAGAAAGGTCTCGAATGATTTTGCCTTTGGCGTGGTTGGTGCGTGTTGAAAATACGCAACAACATCAAAAATGGTTAAAGTTGCTTTGCGATGATTTATTAGAATTTCAGGTGAGCTCTGGTGCACTTCGTGAAGTGCTTGGTAATCAGCAACAAGGCAAATATGGTGCGTCAAAAAGTAATGAAGCATACGGTACTTCTGAAGCACCGGTTATTTTTTCAAATGGTGACCCAGTTGCAGATATGTTATACACCAGCAATTTTGCACTTTTCTCATTAAATGAAGCAGCGCAGGTAACACAAGATGTAAGTTACTTAGAAGCTGTAGACAAACTTTCTGATTTTTTAGTGCGCATTCAAAGTACGTCTTCTGGTAGGGCCGATTTAGATGGTGCATGGTTTCGTGCCTTTGATTATGAGAATTGGGAATATTATGGATCCAACGCAGATCATGGCTGGGGTGCATGGGGTACGCTAACGGGATGGACGCAAAGTTTTATTACTACAACCTTGGCTTTAAAGTTAGAGAACACGAGTTATTGGGATAAAACAAAAAATTCAAGTGTGGGATCTGATTTTAATCAGTTGAAAAAGACCATGCTTCCCGGGCTTTAAAACAATGATTTCGAGCTATATATTTTAGTTTGCTTACTGTTCTGTATTTTTCTTTTTCAATAGAAATTGATGCACTCCTTTTGTTAATGAAAGCGGAACTCCATCGCTTAGCTGTTGGTTCGTGAAAATTTGTTGATTCTTGGTTGTATAATTGGTTAGGTCATAATTCCTGCCTTTTTCTACAGTAAACCACTCCGGAAATTGATTGATTCTAGGCCAATCAAAAGGCATATTCATAATTGTTTTATGTCTGGGCGTATCAAACTTTAAAATGCCGGTCCAGTCTTTATCTAAAGTAAGACTAATAAGTAAATCATCTTCTTTTAATACAGCACCTATTTGAAGATCAGAACGCCATGGATAAGCTGTAACCCCTTGGGTTTTCCAAAGACAGTACATTATAGTGGTTCTAGCGAAATTTCCATCTCCGTGCCATCCTTCAATTACACCTGATGAACGCCATTGTTCTGTGTTTTTTCTAAGACTTGTGTCTTGCAAAGACCACATTACTTGGGTTTCACTATCAATCCAAGCAGCAGTAGATGCAATCGGTTCTCTAGCATATAAATTTAAAGCACCTTCAATAGCATCTGCATAACCATCTGAAGAACCATCTTCCCAGTCATTATTTCTGTACTTTTCATTTAATATTTCCAATGCTTTTAACGTAGCTGTTCGATATGCTTCTACACTGTCTATCTGATACACAGAATAAAACGCGTTGAATGTATATCCGAAATTATCAGCAACGCGAGATTTTGTTACATCGCCAGTTTGTGGATTAATGGCATCATAAAAAAGGCCATCTTCATTTCTTCCGACTTCAAGAATGCGATCAAGCATTGCATAGATTTGCGGCTGATACGTTTCTTTTTTTTCGTTTGCTGCGTAACTTATTGTGACATAAAGTTCACAAAGTCCGGATACCACCTCACAACCATGATCACGTAATCTGAGTTCTGCAAAATCTTTGGTTGGATGATGATTTCCTAATAGATAGTAATCACCTAAACGTATGGCCCAATCAAGATATTTTTGTTCGCCTGTCATCCAATATACCCGAGAGAGTACTTGTAGCATTTCACCATTTAATTCTACATTGGTAGAAACGATATTTCCGTAATCGGTTTCCACTTCTGCATGCTTCCACATATCCTCTAAAATGCCAATCATTCTTTCAGACCATGGACTTTCACCTAGCCATTCGGTAAGTGGTAAAAGTCCATCTTTGATGTATTCAGAAGATCCAAATAAAATACTTTTTAAATCAACTTCAGGCGAATCAAAACCTTTTTTACTAAATGAATATGTGTCTGGCAATCTGTCAATACGTGAAGTTAAGCGCGTTTCGTTTTTTAGCATTTCAGTCATTCGCCCATCAAAAAGTGCTTGATCCGTAATCGCCGCTGTTAAAACCATAAATGGATAATTATCTGCTGCAGCATCCTTTGCATTCCAAATGTCTGTGCTCTCGTTTAAATTTCTTGGGATGAGACCAGTAGTTGAATCGGCATGAACTAGCCAATCTTTCACAAAACGTCTACACCGTTCTAAGCCTACATTAACTAATATACCATTGGCTTGCGCTTGTTTTAAAGCTTTTTGTTGATTGGGAGTTGGCTCATGAGTATTATCAGAAGATTGATTACAAGACAGCAAAAAAACACTGGTTAATATTAGAATTAAATACAGTTGCAGCGTTTTCATTGGTTGATTTTTAGTTTAAAACATAAGATTGATAGTTTGGCTATCGCGAATTTATCAATAGGGGGCGATTATAAAAATACGTAAACCTTTCTGTTTTTTCTTAAGCTGCTATTGTGTGATTTTTTGATGTTAGTGTTTTTTTGGCCAAATGGTTTCAAACTGTTCGAGAACTAGAAGCATTTCTTCAGTTGGTACTTCACCGTTTTCTTTCATTACACTCTCAAAATAATCCCAATGCGCTTTTTTCCATTTTTTAAGAGGATCGATAGTTGTTCCCATATCTAGTTCAGCATGATTTTTTGATACTTGATTAAACGGAATTGTATCTATTTTTTTAATCTCAATAATCGCCATTGCTTTTCCTGAAAAATTGGTGACAATGTGTTTTGTACCAACGGTTGGTAAATCAGCATTTGCTTCTTCATACCAAGTATATAAACCAGAAGTCGTCGCTTTCTTTTTACCGCTTAAGGTTAAATTTGCCAACCGATTTGCATCTTCTTCGTTATCATGAAAAAACCAAGATTCTGGAAGTTCATCTTTTTTGAATTCGGCATTTGATGAGGTAAAATTACTCCACATTTCATAAACAGATTCGTCAATTCCGTTTTCAGTTTTTGTTTCGCTCTTACAGCTAAAAACGATTAAAATCAGGCTGACTATTATATATTTCATAGTTTATTTTAGGTATGGAATTGTGATTTCCGTTACTAATTTAGCAATTACAAAACGAATTGAATATTGAAGAACCCAAACGCTTTAAGGTTTAAGTTTTTGAAAACAATCAATTACTTTTTGACGGTAAAGTTTGATTAATTTAGTTGCCAACAAACTGCACTATGAAACTTAAAAAAATTACATTCCCTTTACTGTCATTTTTTTGCCTTTTACTTTCTGTATTTGACACATACTCGCAAACCACCAAAACGCCTGAACTTTATTTAGAACCTATTTTTAAAGTTAACTATGGCGACGCAACAGCCGATAAACCGCAATCAAAATCTTGGACCAATAAACACGGGCAATGGTTATTAGTAGGTGATGAAGATGGTCCTAAATTATTGAAAAAAGATATTTCTGGATGGGCGAGTCAAACATCAATTAATCAAGCATTGCAAGCATTACCGAGTAGGGCAGATGTTTTAATTAAAGGGGATGAGGCGCATATTGTTTTAGTTGATGATTGTGCCTTAACAGTTGTTCAATTAACTTATACTCATGATTTAAAACAGTATGAACATCAATCGAAGGTAAATCTCCCCATCCCCGAGAAGTGCAACACGATTGAAACAGCAACCATTACGCTTGATTCAAAAAATGAATTCTGGGTCTGTGCTGATATGAATGAAAGTATTATGGTCTGGCATTCGGTAAATGGTAAAGATTGGTCTAAACCGTTTGTCTTAGCAGCCGATATTAATAAAGACGATATCTCTTTAGTTGTGGGACTTAAAAACCAAATTTCAGTAATCTGGTCTAATCAAAACACAGCATCTATTGTTGAGCGGATCCATTATGATGGCGATGCTCCTCAGCAATGGTCGGCACCTGTAATTGTGCAACAGGGTGATAATAATGCCGATGATCATTTGAATGCTACAGTGTTTGAAAATGGAGAAATGGCTCTTGTTACCAAAAATAGTGTAGACAAAATGAATGCACCTCAATTTGTATTGCGTTTACGAAACGTTGAAGGCAAATGGACAAATATTCCTTATGAAAACCTTACGAAACAACGAAGTCCTAGTCGCCCTATAATTAATCATATTGTATCTGGTAAAATTTTTGAAATTCACTCCGTAAGAAATCGAGAGAATAATCAATATTTCATTTCTGTTAATGAAATAGTAAAGAAAAATAATGAATGGCAGTTTAAAGAACTGATGCAACTAAAAACAAAAATTAAAGGGAAAAACGGCGATGTCACTTCAAGTAAGGCTAGTTTTTTACCCCATCAGGCTAAACTCATATTTTTCTCTGATGATTTGGGCAATGTTTATTCATTTGACCTTGATACGCTGTTGTAGAGTTGTATGCTGTTTATTTAATTTTATATCAATTTACTTTTTTATTAATTAACTTAATAAGTTTTATTTTTTCTTGCTGAATGGTTGTTAGAAAACTGATCGACACTCTATTCGTTTGTCGTTTCAAAGTTAGTTTACCATTGAAATTATTAGCGAGGCGTACTTTATCAATTTCTTCAATCATTCGGTCAAATATGGGCCCAGTATTAATGACAGATAAACTACCTACAGGGTTAATTATTGTTGGATCACCTGATTTTCGATAGAAATCGATGAACTCACCAATGAATGAGAGGTATTCTTCTTGTAAACGATTTATCTTACCTAGCAATTCTAATATATCAGGATCAATTAAATCAATATTTCCAGTACTTACCAATGCATCGAAAGTTTGGGTATTAAAACCTCGTATACTTCCTATTCTTGGATCCCAATCATTTACCATTATTTTTACAACATCGTCTAAAGTTGCATCGTCATTTGTCAAAATATTTCGATGTTCTGATATTTTTAAACTGTCGCTAATATGATGCATAATAATCGCCTCTATTTCGATTGTGTCTTGTACAATGTCAACCATTAATGATTTTAAATAGGTTTGAGTTAGTTCCTGTCTTTTGATTTTTTGATTCGTAGTATTAATTGATAAAGCAATCAAAATACCAATAACTACAAGAACAATTTCACCAATGGCATATAGTAAATATTTGCTGAATTTATTTTCAGAGAGCATTTTTTGTCTTATTCTTCTAAAGAACTTAATCATAATTTTGAGTTATAAATTGGTGATGCCAATAGTGAGTTCTCTATGAATGTCTAGGCAGAAGGTCTATTTAAAACTTAATATTGCTTTGTTAAGCTACAAAATTTTATCATTGGTTGTTTGTTGGTGCTGATAGATAAGGGTTTGATTCACAATACCTAAACAAAAACTAATGATAAATTATATGCCTTGTAAACTACTAACTTTTCTAAATGTTTTTTCTGCTTGTTTAATATGTCTTTCGTTATGATATATTAGTACTCTAAAAGTATCTCCTAATTTTAATTTGATCAATTTTGAAATTGAAATAGCGGTTTTTGTTTTGTCAAGATTAACATTTTTTGCTGTATCAAGGAGCTCAATAATTTGATGTTGTTGTTTTATAAATTTTTCAAGCGTTTGAATATTTAATTTTGAGTTTAACGGGTTCATAGATTTAAAGGTTTTCATTTTATTTAAATCTTCACTATATGAAACCGATTTACTAAAATATTTACCTAGCCAATTACTTTTAAATATTTCTGAACTTTTATATGTAGTAGCTTGTATTCTATTTGTTATTTCAGGAATATAAAAATCTCCATACTTATTTAAATGTTCAATACATTCTAATACACTCCAACTTTCTGGATTTTGTTTCCAGTTTAAACCCTCTGTAGATTGGTTCTTTAAATTTTCAACGACATTTAAATTCTCAATAGTGATTACTCTTAAGTTTTGTAATAATTTTTTTGATGATAGTACCATTATTTTTTATTACAAATTTCAAGATTTATATACTTTAAAATCTTGATTGAAATTAAGATTTTTTAATTCTAGAAAGCGTTTCAGGAGTCATTCTTAAATATGAGGCAATATATTTATTTGGTATTTCTTGAAATAGTTGTGGACTTCTTTTTAAAACTCTATTGTACCGTTGAATAGGAGATGAAGTTAGAATATCTCTTTCTCTTTCCATTTGTTGTAGTACAAAATTCTCTAAAATATTAAGCCATATTTTTTTATTCACTTCTGATGATTCAATAAAGGATATATACTTTTTTTTATTGATGGCTTTCACCGTAGTTTTTTTTAATGCTTGAATATAGAAATCTGACGGTTGTTCATTTAGAAATGAATCTAATGATGCTATTAAATTGTTTTTATATCCAAACCGAATTGTATGTTCTTCGTTTTCATCAATTACAAAAATTCTTAAGCTTCCCTGTACAACTAAGTAGATATTAGTGTCAATACTTCCTTTTACTTTCAAATATTCATCGCGTGCTAATGTTATTTCACAATCCCAAAGATTTTCATGGTCTATTCTATTAATTAAATTTGAAATAGGATTCATAATAACGTGCCGATAAAGTAGTAAACCATTAGTTAATCTGTTAAATATATAATTTAATAAATACAAACCGAATAGTATCTCATATGTCAAGAGTCTAACATAGAGTTAAATTTTTTGATTTAAGTCTTACAAAGGCATTTCAATATAATCAATGTCGAGTTCGTTATATTCTATGTTGAAGATTTATGCGCTTATTTCTCGGATAGAAATATTCTTATTTAAAAACAATAACGGTTCAAGTTTTCACCAGAACCGTTATTGCATTTATAAATTGATGAAGGTCAAATTTCGCATTAAACTTGTTTAAGTTGCTTTTCTAGTCGCTCTGCTTTTTCCTTGTATTTCTGCATTGCTTTTTTTAACTGACCTACTTTTTTTATCAAGTCATCTTCTTGAATGGTTTGATAAGTTGTTACTCCATTCGTTTCCTTAATTTTTGATGAACTGCCACATGTTGGACAGGTTGCTACTGTGCTCATATTACTTCTTTATTAAATGGTCAATAACTCCTGTTAAAAAAACCGTTTTCAGTTTTCTATCAGGATTATTTTCATATCCTATAATTATAGAACTATGGACTACCATTTTGTCAAAATCAAAAACAATGGTCAAATAATCTTTAATCCCTGTTTCATGCCAATTAACTAGAAAAAGATTATCTCCAATTTTACGTGAACGATACTGAATGTCTTCATTTCCTCTTCCTTTTCCTGGGCCTACAATCCATTCATATTTGGCTTTTCCATTGTAGAAATCCATATGAATTGCTTTACCGTCTTGATATTGAAAATTTAACGAATATCCATCTAAAAAATGTTCTGCCGCTCCAAATTGAAATTTGTTTGTTTCTGATTTTTCGGTTTGGGCATAACTAACGCTAAATGTGATAAGGCTAATAAAAATAATTAGTTTCTGTTTCATTTTTGTTGCTTTTAAAAATTAAATTTTCCATTGCTGTTCTTTCTTTCTGACTCTGCTAAAATAGTTTCAATGGTATCCCAGTGTTCTGCTATTTTTCCATCTTCAATTCTAAATAAGTCGTAAAATGAGGTTGGCTTTCCGGCAAATGTGCCTTCGCTTATTGATAGTACAAAATTACCTTCTCCTAATACGATGTGATTTTTTTCAATTACCATTGTAATGCCTTGTTTGGCCATTTCTTCAAAAGCTTTTCCTAAACCAGATACTCCGTCACCAATCATAGTATTGTGTTGAACATAATTGTCACCCTTAAAATAGTTGTGCATTTTGTCAAATTCACCATTGATTAAAACCGTGTTAATGAAATCTTTTATTAAAGCTTTGTTTTGTTCCGTCTTATCTAAGTCAATAACTTTTGTAGCACCATCTGTTTGTGTTCTTCCACTTGGGTTTACAGTTGATAAATCAGAAAAATTATCCCAATGCTCTATGATTTGACCATTTTCGAATTTAAAAATGTCAAAACCTATTTTGGGGCCAAAGAAGTCATATTCAGTATGTGTAATGGCGTAATCTCCATCTTGAAATGAACGAACAACGTTTGCTTTAAAACCGCCTTCTGGGGCATGATGTAATACTTCACCAAAGCCTTCCAAGCCATCTGCCACAGCAAGATTATGTTGTTTGTAATTTGTTGGGTTAATGTATGCAATAGTCGACTTGTCGCCAGTTTCTAAACTTGTGATTAGGGCTACTGCTTTTTCTTTGTTTGAAACTGCTGTTTTTGTTTCCATTTTTTCTAATTGTTTTTTGTTGCTTTTTTTGTCTTGGGCATTGCATGATGTCATTAATAATACCAGCGCAATAGATGTACATATTTGTTTCATTTTCTTTGTTTTTATATTAGAGTACAAAGATGAAGCAATAGCAATCTTCAGAAAAGATGAAAACGAGACTTAAAATGGTTAAAGTTGAACCATTATCTCTTGGAAAGTGATTTTATGAAGGTTTTAGGGGTTAAACCTGTATTTTTTTTAAAATATTTGGTAAAGTTTGTTGGGTCGTCAAAACCCAATTTATAAGCTAATTCTGTACTGTTGGTTGTTGAATTTATTAAGTTTCTTTTTGCTTGAAGAATTACAAAATCGTCAATTACGTTTTTAGCGGTTTTGCTAACCAATTCTCTACAAATGGTATTCAAATGTTTATAGGTAATCGCAAGTTCTTTGGCATAAAAATTAGCACTTCTGCTTTGGGTTAAGTGTTGCTCTATAAGGGAAATAAATTTTTGATAAACTACCGCTTTTGAAGAATCTGAAATATGAAAGGTTAGTTTTTGTTTTAAATTTTCCGCCTTTGATATCAAAATAGTTAAAAGCGATTGTATAGTTTTATCATGATTAAAGGTATCTGGTGTATCATTTTCTTTCAGCAATAAATTAAAATATGTAGTAAAATCTGAATTATTTGGTATTTGGAGAATAGGGGAGAATAATTCTGGGTTAAAAATTCTAAAAACAAAGTCATCTGACAAATTAGAAAAACTATTTACAAAGTACGCTTCTGTAAATATGATGCAAAAGCCTTTTAACTCTTCTGAAAACTCAAAAGCATTGATTTGGTCTTTAGTAAGATAAACCAAACTATTTTTTTGCACAGGATACCAGTTAAAATCGATAAAATGCCTGCCTGAACCTTGCGTGAAAAATATTAAATTATAAAATTTAAGCTGATGTGGTAATTCAGGATTGTGTTCATGTTCATTTTTGCTCTTTGCAATTTCTTCAATCGGAACAATTTCAAAACCATGAGAATCTGTTGTTGCAGGGTTGAATGTTACATATGGAATGTCATTTGTCATTTTACATACATAGATTAATATATGAGTGGAAACTGTTTTATGTTTTATGCGTTACTAAGATTTAGTCGGATGCCCATTAGCTTCAAGGTGGCCATAACTAAAGATAGTTTTTGTGTTTGAATTTCGTTTCATCTCAACATTTCGGTGTTCTTGAAAAGACGAATAATAACAATGAAATATACACTACTTGAGTTTGATTCTCTTGAGATTAATAGTATAATCAGAATAGAAAAGTTTAAATCATATCCTTCATATGTTTTTTAATATTGGTATCCTTATAGATTTTCTGAACCATCTCTGCGTATAATTTTGTGAATCGCTCATTGTTGATTAGTTCTCCAAAAAGGGATTCTTGTTTTATAAAGGCTAGTCGGTCGGTTTTGGTTTGATTTGCCATCTGATGAAGTTCAGCATTCATTGTATCGATAATTTCAATTTGATGTCCATGTCTATTTATTCCTTTATCACTATAATAACACCAGGTAGCGATGATTAATGTAGCAAATTTTATGCTACCACCTTTCGCTAGATTATCATGTAGGGTAGCAATTAAGAATTTGGGTAATTTGGCAGAACTTTCAGAACAGATACGACTAACGCTGTCTTTGATATTCGGATTAGCAAAACGCTGTAACAAAATGTCTTTGTAGTCTTCTAAATTGATACCTTCAATATCTCCTAATATAGGTGTTGCTTCATTATCTAGAAATGCCCGTAAATATCTGACAAAGGTTTCGTCTTCCATACAAGCATTGATTGTAGGGTGACCATGAATGGCACCCAAAATACCCAAGACTGAATGACCTGCATTCAGTAAGCGGAGTTTCATTTTCTCATAGGGCTCAACATCTGTTACAAATTGTACGCCAACTTCTTCGAACTCAGGTCTGCCATTTGTAAAATTATCTTCAATGACCCATTGTATAAAAGGTTCGCAGGTAACGGGCCAAGCATCTTGAACACCATAGGTTTGTGATAGGGTTTCGATATCCGCATGCGTAGTTACCGGAGTGATACGATCTACCATACTATTGGGAAAGCAGACTTCTTGGGCTATCCATTTTGCTAAGTCTGGGTCTTGTACTTCTGCAAAGGTGAGTAACATTTTGCGTGCCATATCTCCGTTGTGTTCGATATTATCACAAGATAAAATGGTAAAGGCGGGCAAGCCTGCTTTATAACGTCTTTCCAGGGCTGCGCATAGAAATCCGTAAACGGTTATCGGGTCTTCTGGGTGACGAAGTTCGTGTTGTATGTCTGGGTTGTCAAAATTGAATTCCCCCGTGGTGGGATTGAAATTATAGCCCCCCTCGGTAATCGTCAGCGATACTATTTTGGTATCTGCATGTGCCATTTGGGCAATGACGGGTTCAGGGTCTATGATTCCCATTTTGAAATCTACAATTGACCCTATGACTTCGGGTTCGATTTTTCCGTTGGGGTGTTTGACCATCAGGGTATATAGGTGGTCTTGCTTTTTGAAAATTTGGTTTAGTTTATCATCTGCTTCACGTAAACCAATTCCGCAGATACTCCATGAAGAGGCAGCGTCCTTTTTTTTTAATTGGTGTAGGTAATAGGCAAGGTGGGCTCTGTGAAATCCGCCGACGCCGATATGTACGATTCCTGTTTTATCCGAAGAACGACTATAGTTTGGTACGGGAATACGACTTCCTAGTGTCTCTAAATTTTCTTGATTGAGTTGTAATGGGGTTTCCATGTTTATGCTGTTTTAGCCTCGATAATCGAGATTTTAGTATTCTGAAGTCTTTCACGAAATCAAAATATATTCTTCAAAATGCCTATAATTATTCTTTACCTGAAGCGGTTCGTTTTCCGCGTTTGAGTGCCCAATAGGCCAATACGAAATAAATGATGGTACAAATGAAAGCGTAGGTGTAAAAGAGTTTCCGATTTTCTATATAATTTGCTTCCGTAGCACTCCCGAACATTACATTACTAGCTAACACTAAGGTTGCTACCAAAGCCAAAATGGCTACGAATTTTAATCCTTTAGATAGCACAGATGTATCTTTTACATGCGCAGGTTCGGCTGTTGCTTGTTCCTCTTGAAAGCGTTCAATAGCTTCATTACGAAGTTCTTCCTCTTGTACTTCTTCCGCAAAGGTCTCTTTTGCACCATACTTTCCTGCGAGTACAGTATAAACAGCGATAGTAAAAAACCAAGTTGGAATAAATAGATAATAGAAGGAAATTACATCTAAGAAATTCAAACCAAAACCGAAGACCAAGCCCAAACCCCACGCGGCAACCGCGGGCAGACTAAAGGTTAATTTTTTATAAGATGACCAATAGCGCGTATAGCCAATTCGAGGGAAAATCTGATGTTCTGTAAATACAATTGCCCCCACAGGAACCACCAACAGACCAGCATAGGTTAGTAGCGGCAGAATTTGAGAAAATACAAATGGGAAACAGGCGATGGCAATGGTAACTATACCAACAACAATTGTTGTTTTCTTTCGCGAATTATTGAAGAAGATAGCTTGTGCTGCCAAACCTGCTCTATATAGGTTGGTAATTGCGGTCGTCCATCCTGCAACAATAACAATCACAAATCCCGACCAACCAAGTGCGTAGTAAGCAACATCTCCCGGATCGAGTTCAACAATGGATTTTCCTAAAATAACAGCAGCACCTGCACCCATAATTCCGGCTGCTATCCATGCAACATAGTGTCCGAACATCATACCCGTACTGGTGGCATAGCCGTAGCTTTTCTTTTTGGCAAAACGAAGAAGTGCCATATCAATTAATCCGAAATGTGTAATGGTATTGGCAGCCCATCCAAAGCCGATGACTTCGACCAATCCGATGCCTGGTTCGCCATCGCTGTTGATGCCTGTCCAGATACTCTGATTGCCAAGGGTCATAAAATCAGACCACCCTGCGGGTAGGGTTTTGTCTAGAACATCTAAAGACAAAGCGGGGAGGAGCACCATAGCGCCACTCGTAAACATTACAAAAAGCCAAGGCGCACAGATGCCTGAGAATTCGGAAACTGCATTAAAACCATAGAGCGCAATGGATACTACCACGATGCCCACAGCTAAGACTATCAAAATAAACCAGGCATTGGTGGGGTACCAATTAAGTTGCGCAGGAATATCAAAAGCAAAGCGAACTGCTGTTGCCGATACCGTTATCATCGCCGCAGATATTACCGAAAAGATGATGACATTGGCCCAATTGTACAACTTGGTCATCGAATCTCCGGCAATCTTATTCAGATAAGTATAAAGGCTTAAACGCGTATCAACAGCAATAGGCGAGGTGATGAACCTCCAACTCAGTACGGCCAGAATATTACCGATTAGCAGCCCGAGGATAATGTCCATAGTCTTGGCGCCTAGCGCGACAAAAGTTGCCCCAATGACAAACTCTGTTGCTGCTACATGCTCGGCAGCATATAGTCCAGCAAAATGTGTCCAATCATGTAGTTTGTGTTTGGCTACAGGGAGTTGTTCTTCGTCTAAGTTTTCAAATTGTTTAAAATTTTCAGTTGTGTTCATGTTTTAGAATGGTTGCAAATTATACGCTTGCTAATTGCTAATGTATAATTTTTTAAAAGGTTTAATCAAATGTGAACTTCACATGGTTAAATGTATTGGGCGAACCTGGAGTAGTCCATAAAATAGGAAATCCTTTTTTCGGAATACGTATTATGGTACCCATGATGGTGCTCTTATTAAGTATTGGTCGAGTTGATTTTAGCTCTCTTAATCCTTCAAAATCTATAGTATTAGCACTGTCGCCTAAAGTTTCATTTGCTAAATTTAACCTTGCATGCGTATAGCCAAAGCTACTATCGTTACTATCCTCATCTATCTCGTAAATAACAGGAGCATTTTCTTGAAGTGTATGATTAGTATGCGCTATATATTGCTGTTTCTTATTGTCAATAACTTCAATATTATCTTCCCAGGTTTCAACTGTAATTGCAGTTTCTCTATCAGCAATTAGATAATTCATTGAGGTTCCAAAATCTACCTTTTTGAGATACTCAAGAGATTCTGTAATGTTCTTTGACTCCAGTATTTTTCGCACATTAAATGAAACAGGAAGTCCTTTAGTAGATACAGGCATATCTATTATTGTATTTATACCTACCGCAACACCATAATTGTTAACTCCATTTTGACCAATCTGGCCTGCAAATGTTTGTTGGAGTATGACCAAACCTGAATTTGGGTACTTAATTTTTAAGATAGTTACTGCATCTTCATGATAACTAGGAAGGTCATTGTTATGTGTAAGGAAATTTGCTTGGTTTTCTCTGCCAAAAACACCTGTTGTTGTGCAATTACCTTCATTTTTTTTAAAATGATTACCAGCTTCTAAATACGAATAGAACTCATCAAAACTTTGATACGTAAAAAGTGTGTTAAAATCAACTTGAGCCCCATCAACAATGCCCTGAAATTCATTGAACAATTCAGGCAATTGGTTTTTGGTTGATTCAATATATCCGGAACTGGTCGCAAAATCAGAAATGGCTTCTTCAGGGACTTTTATAGCTGTTTTATCGGCTATCCAGTTTTCAAAATTCATTAAAGAATTTTTGATAACAAATTCTAGCGCTTTGCCTTGTTGAAAGCCTCTTTCGTATGCAGTATTACCATCCAATTCTAAATAATATATACCTTGTCTGTATTCGACAATAGGTATTTTTATTTCCTTTATTTGTGATGATACAGTAGAGCCAATACTTAGTAAAAGAACAACTAGTAAAGTGTGTTTTTTCATATTTAGAATTTTAACACTATTCAAGTAATGTGCTCGTTTCATTACTGCTAACCGCTCGGCCATATTTAGTGTGGGCTGGTGATTTACAATTCCCTTTGCGCCACAGCTCGCAGCTATTTTTTTGGTATCAGGGCTACCCAGAAGCGTTGGGCCAAAGATTTTTAGTACTAGGTCAATAAACGCAAGTCTTTAAATTTAAGACTTTATGACCTATTTGCAATAGCAATTGTGTGCAACTGCTTTTAATCTGATAGATATTGGTTTATTTCTACATACTCAAAATCTGGCGAGTCTTTAAAAAGTTGTCTTAACTGCCACACATGACCTGCACCATAAAGTAATAAAACCCGATCTTCTTTTGAGAAATCAACGATATCATAAGTATTAGCAAATATTTTTAAATTACGCTGATACCATCTTGAAACAGCGTCTGCACCAATGTATAAATCTCCTGCACCTGCTAATATGCTTGAAGTGAGATAAGATTGATGATCTTTTAGCCGAACTTTGGGATCATTATCTAATTTAAAATATTCTTTCAAAGTAATTTTAGTTTTTAAGGAATCATGATATTCATAGATTTTTTCATAATCATACCTATTTGATTTTTCATATTGTATAAGCGATTTTGTGTATTCATCTTCATCATAATTGTCCCAATCTATGTCAGCACCAAACCAGTAAGAATTTTTTACATCAGAGGCATAGATTCTTGTATGTCCTAATTTTTTTGCTAAACGAAAAGCAAGCTGATAGGTTTCACTTTTTTTGTCACTAATACTATAATTTCCGTTTAAGAACTTTTTATACCTATCATTTATTAAACTGTCACTTTCTTTTCTTCTTACTTCTACTAGAATTTTAGTTGGTTTGTACGCAACAAGACTTGTGATTACGTCTTCAAGTTCAGATTGTCGTTTTTTGGAAAGAATGTCTATCGAATACTTTTCTTTATAATCGTCTAATCCTGGATTATCGAAATGAAAAACACCTAAAATAGTAGCTTTGGTTTTATGATTTCCAATAAATTCATCTGGGTTTCCAAGAGATTCTGATGATATGGTATTTATATTTTTCTTTTCTTCTTTCAGAATTTGTTGTTTACATGATATCAAGATAAATAGGCATACAGTAATAACATATGATTTTTTCATTGTTTGTTGCTTTTAGGTTGGATTACCTTAAAGATTTAAACATTTTTCAATTGTTACACTGTTTTTAAATTTTTACCAGCGTCTTGACTATGATAAGCACAGGGATTATATTCACTTAATTTCTGATAAAGCACTTATTTAAAGCTTATTGTTTAGTTTTATTTTTTATCAAATTCCGCATTAATTCTATCTAGCGTTTTAAAAGAGGCCAAAACCATACACACAAGAAAACTTATCATTACACCCCATATTCCCCAAGTAGTGTTTTGTTCGGTAACAAAAAATCCGAGTACTGCTGTCAAAAAAGGAATGCATGAAAATTTTATTTAATTTTTAGCAAACACTCTTTGTGAAAAATTCCATTGCTCTTGGTTTTTCATAGCATGTTTATTTCGAAATCCATTGATACGCCCAATTTTTGTTGGGTTCTTTGTAAGAATGAAGCCAATGATTAACACAAGTAAACCCATCAATATTGAAGAAAATGCTATGAGAAAATTGAATGTCATTTATATGATAAATATATTTTGGTATAAAGTCGGTAATACGTTGTTCAACATTCTATATAAGAAACGTTTGGTACGCGATAACTATTTTTGTTTTTTATTTAGCTAAATATAAATAATTTGCTTTTATTTTATTTGGAACGAATGTTCTGTTATTTGTATGTTTGTATCTGGAACGATTGTTCCACTACAAATAGTAATAATTAAAAATGAAATAATGAGTACATTAAGAGGAAAAGTAGCAGTAATTACTGGAGGAAATAGTGGTATCGGTTATTCAACAGCTAGAAAATTAAAAGAAGAAGGAGCAACAGTAATCATAATAGGGCGTTCTCAAGAAAGGGTTAATTCAGCTGCAAAAGAACTTGATGTTAGAGGAATTATTGCAGATGTATCGGATTTATCTGCTATGGACAAAGCTGTTCATCAAGTTAAAAATGAATTTGAGAGAATTGATATTTTGTTTGTTAACGCAGGCGTTTTTATTCCTATGCCGGTAGGGCAAAATTCAGAAGAAGGTTTTAATACTTTAATAGATATTAATTTTAAAGGGGCAATTTTTACAATCGAGAAATTTCTACCACTTCTTAATGATGGAAGTAGCATCATAAATTTATCTTCAATAAATGCTTATACAGGAATGCCTAACACAGCTGTTTATGGTGCAACCAAAGCTGCTTTAAATTCTTATACTCGAGCAGCTGCTACAGAATTGGCTCCACGAAAAATTAGAGTAAATGCTGTTAACCCGGGGCCAATTGCCACACCAATTTTTAGCAAAACAGGGATGTCAGAAGAGCAACTTAAAGGAATGGGAGATATGATGCAAAACCGAATCCCTCTAAAAAGATATGGCAAACCTGAAGAGATTGCTGAAATGGTAGCTTTTCTTGCTTCTGACAAAGCTTCGTTTATTACAGGTTCTGAATTTAATGTGGATGGTGGTCTTAATGTAAATCCAATATTTGCAGGTTAATATTTGGAATGATAATTCCAATAAGATACTTTTGTGGAAGCGTTTTTACGCTTCCACATTTTATAGTATGCCAAGAGTAAAATTATTTGATGAAAAAGAAATCTTAACAAAAGCTATGAATTTGTTTTGGAAACAAGGCTATTCGGCTACTTCGATACAAGACTTGGTTACACATTTAGGAATAAACCGAGCGAGTTTGTATGATACTTTTGGTGATAAGGAAAAACTTTTTAAAAAATCGTTTGAGCTTTACCGTAGTCAAAGTATTGATAAAATTTGTCAGTTTTTTCAAAACCAACCAAATGTTAAAGAAGGTTTTTCTGAACTTTTCAATAATGCAATAAATGAAGCTTTACTAGATAAAGATCGAAAGGGTTGTTTTGCAGTAAATAACACGACAGAACTCGTTCCTAATAATGATAATTGTCTAGAGGTTTTATCTAGTAATAGGCGTGATATTGAAAACCTTTTTTATGAATACCTAAAAGAAGGTCAAAAGAACGGTCAATTAAAGCAATGTAAAGATTTAAAGTCATTGGCTTCTTTTCTATTTATAATTTATAATGGTATTCTGGTAGTTACTAAAATACACACTAACAAAAAGGAACTAACTGATTCTGTGAATTTAGCTATGTCTTTGCTGGTTTAACCTATTTCATGACAACCGAGGTTATGCTATGAACACTATGGGAGCAAACTAGCATTTGCTTTCTACCACGCATATTGCTTTTTTATAGCTAAAATTGAATATTTCACCGACATGTAATCTTCAATTATTCGGACAACATAATTATATACAGACCTTTCGTTTTAGCCCAAAAGTCCGCATTACGTTTAGGCTTTGTTGTGTGTAGTTGTTTTTTGAGTTATTCTTTTAAGTCATTCATTTTCAGCACCGTATGATAAGAGTCCATTCTCGAATGTGCAGTTCCGTCAATTAATAAGATAGTTATCAGCATTGCAATTGTGGTAATGCTAATTGCCCTCCAAGTTGGTGTGTTAACAAACAGAATTAGTAATGCTGCTATGATAATTAAAATCGGAATTACTTTAAATACAACTGTGTATTCTTTTAAGGTGCTCTCCGAACGTTCAATTTCGGATTGATAAAAGGCAGTAGCATTAGAATTAAATGCTTTTTCAAATTGAGTAATCCTTGATTTGTTGGTATAGAATAATCCAATCCCAATTGTCATTAGCATCAAGCCTGCTACCAAGGTTGGAATGATGTAAGCCTTTGCTAAATCTGTTTTTCCTAATTGCCAAAAACTAACACTTGCGATTAAAAATCCAATCGCGAAAAAAATAAAGAATCGTGTTGAAAAGACTTCGGCTTTTGCCCATTCTGTGGCTAATTTTAATAGTTCCATTGTTTAATTCAGTTTGTATTTTTCTCTATAATCCGTAGGACTTAAACCTTCTTTCTTTTTGAACAGTCTCGAAAAATAGGCTGGATATTCAAACCCTAATTCATAAGCAACCTCTGCTACGGTTTTATTCGGTTTCAATAAAACATTCTTTGCTTCATCAATTAAACGTAAGTGTAAATGTTCGGTCGTGGACTTGCCTGTTTCTTTTTTAAGTGTATCACTTAAATAACGCTGTGAAACCGACAATTCGGTTGCTATCTGCTCTATGCTTGGAATTCCTTTTTCTTGCAGTTTTCCCAATTCAAAATATGTGTCCAAATGATGGTTGAATTGTTCTAACAAATCGTTGGACAATTCTTTTCTGTTTAAAAACTGGCGTTCATAAAAACGATTGGCATACTTTAACAATGTGTCTAATTGAGAAATGATGATGTCCTTACTAAACTCGTCTTGGTTGTTTTGATATTCAATTTCAATATTTTCTACAATGAACTCTAATTGTTTTTCTTCTTTAGGCGAAAGGTGCAAAGCTTCATTTACGGAATAAGAGAAGAAACCATATTTTTTTATTTGTTGCGCTAATTCTGTTCCCTTTAGAAAATCTTCGTGAAAGTTTATTGAAAACCCTTTTTGTTCAAAAACTACGCTTTTATCCCATTGTAAGACTTGTCTGGGTGAAATGAAAATCAAAGCACCATTGGTAAAATCGTACTGGGTGCGACCGTAGTTTAATTTTCCTTCTACAAACTTTTTAAAACTTATGCTATAACAATCATTTGTAATTGGTGGCGAACTTTCTTTTGGGCAAGGTAAGAAGCCATCGCCTTTTGAGTTAAATACACTCAACATTGGATGCTCTGGGCGAGGCAACTGCAAATAATCTAAATAAGATGATAAGGTTTTAAAGTGTTTCATTTCACTAATTTAAATATTCCATTTTACTCTTGTCTCTTTTTCCGAAAGTTCCCACAGTCTTTTAGCCACCGATTTATCTTTAGCGTGTGGCTCTATTTTGTGTGCTCCAACTGGACCCACCCAATTGCTTCTACCTGTTGGGCCGTAAAAACCTTTCTGGTCAAGATTTGGCTCCGTTGCACACATTAATTGCGGATATGCACCTTTTTCAGCTGATTGTGTTAATGGGGATAATTTCATCAGATTAAAAATGAGTTTCATCATAAAACTACCACTCGTATTAATTAGGTTGGTTCTTGAAGAACCCGGATGACACGCATAGGCTTTAATATCTGTTTTCTCAGCTTCTTTCAATCTTTCCTGTAGTTCGTAAATTGACATTATCTGTGCAAGTTTACTTTGACTGTAAGCATTATTAGGCGTGTAATCTTTATCCCAATTTAAGTCATCAAATTTGATTGTTTTAATACCCATATCATAACCCAAACTTCCTACGGTTACAATGCGTCCTTTGGATTTTTCAATAAGCGGGAACAATAAAGCTTGTAAAGTCCAATTTCCATAGTAATTCGTTCCCATTTGACTTTCCCAGCCGTCTACAGTTAGTGTTTGTTTAGGCACTTGGGCAATTGCTGCATTACAAATAAGTGCATCAATTTGAGGAAGCGTTTTTAAAACTTCTTCAGCCGCTTTTTTTACGGAGACTTGCTGGGATAAGTCCATTTGAATGTTGGTTACATCAATATCGTTACCCAATTCTTGTTTCAATGAAGTAATGGTGTCTTCTGCTTTTTTAGGGTTTCTATTAAGCACTACAACTTTTGCACCCTTTGAAAGTAAAATTCTTGTTGCTTCAAAACCTGTTCCGCTTGTAGTTCCTGTTATGACATATATTTTGCCATTCAAATTTTCGATTCTATCAGGTGTCCAACCTTTTTTACCAAATTGATTTGTATTCATTTTGTCTATTTCTTTTAATGAAAATTATAAGACAAAGGTCAGATGGAAGAGGTATTGTTTTGTTATACGGATTTTCGAATATTGTATACTTTTTGGTTGGTCATTATTAAGCACAACGTTTAGTATATGGTAATTAGGGCACCAGAAAGCGATCAACTTTCAAGTTTTCGCTGAGCCAAATCGTTGTATTTTTTTTAATTTATTCATGCTTAAAAGCCAAATTTTTAAATATTTCCCTATCAGGTAATCTAACGATTTGGCAGTGTTAATAGATAGCACTTTACTTTCAAAAACCACCGAAAGCCCTATTTGCTATTAACAGTATTGGCATTTCGTTATTTTTTTTCTAACCTTTTAAATCCGTAGAAAATCAGACCGCAACAAATTAATAAGCCAAGAATCGCTGGTATCAAAATTGATTTTCCTGATTCACCCGCATTTTGAATACTCCACACCATTTTACCTGTTGCCATAAGAACAACTACCGCAATACCCAGTATTACACTTCGTTTCCAAAAAGCTAATCCTAAAGCAATAAATGAAATAGGGATTGTTAAGGTCAGTAGTTGTTTGCTTAAGTTCCATTCACCGTACAGATACTCTTTCTCAAATTCTAAAAAATCTATTACGCTTTTACTTACAATTTCGGGTTTGGGAAACCAAAACATACTTGTGAACAAGGCAAAAATCGAAACCATCATTCCAGCAAAGCTTTTTTTATAAGCGAAATAGCAAAATGGAAGTAAAAATAATGGTCTTAGATACCTACTCCATTGATTATGGTGTCGTTCAAAAACCCAATCAAAAAAAGGTTCGTTAGTCATTGAAATCACAATGAAGGTAATTGTTAGAATTAAAAATATGCCTCCTACTAATAAGTCATAATTTCTACTTTTCATCTGTTTTATTTAATGAATGCCATCGGTTGGGCTCGTATGTTTGTTGCTGTGATTTGTCCGAAGCCCCGGAAATTTAAGGGCATCCAAACCTAAAGATAACTTTTTTGCGCGTGATTCATGTTTAGTGCCGATAGCTATAGATACCCAAGTAATCTATTTTTTAGCCTTTGTTTGGCAATCGTTTTATTAAAAATCATTAAGCTTTCTCAATATGATTTAATTATAGCGGACAGAAGGAGACTAAAACAGATTGAATAATAAAAAGGATGATAAAAGGTAACACTAAATAACCCATAATATCACGTGCTTGTATTTTAATACCTAGTGCCATTATTGGTAATACAAGTAACAAGAAAAAAGGTTGTAACATGTTACTTAAACTCTCACCATATGCTACAGATAACGAGGCTCTTGCAATCATTGTAGTAATTTCTTCAGCAGGTAAGCCTACACTTATTTCTTTTACAGCATTAATTATACTTGGGCCAACCACGGCAAATTCACCACCAGCCGATGGAATTGCAAAATTGGCAATGGCTCCGGTTAAATAGGCGAAAAAAGGATAAGAAGTCAAACTAGCTTGCGATGCTAAAATTTGTCCAAGTTTTTCACCTAAACCTGTATATAACATAATACCCATTATACCAGCATAAAAAGGGTACTGAAATACTATTCCTGAAATATTACTACTTGCATGTCTCATTGAAATAACATAACGCATTGGTGTTCTATGCAGCAATAAACCAAGAATAAGGAATATGAAAATCATGATATTAAGATTCAAATCAAATCCTTTTGTTTTAAAATGATAAAAGATATAAACAAAGCCCATTATAGCAATGATCATCTGAAGAATTGCACTATTATTCAACTTGTCAGAATATGATTTATAGGGCAATTTTAGACTTAATGCTTCTTCTTTTATTGTTTGAGTATTTGAAATTTCTTTACCGATCATTAAATCAGTTAATTCTTTATTATGTGCGTTTCTAGGTCGAAGAAAAAGTAAAATTATCGGTGTTAAAATAAGCAATGTAATAAGCATTGTAATATTTAAGATTGACCCCAATGTATAAGAGGTTGGAATAACTTCCGTCAATACACCGGATTTAATCAAAAAATTATTTTCTGTATTTAAAAGTAAAGGAATAGAACTTGATAACCCTGAAACCCAGCCGGCACTTGATACATAAACACACGCAATCAAAAAAGGATAGTTAACCCCCTTAACTCGTAATGCCAACTCTCTTGCTAAAACACAGGTAATAACTACCCATCCAAAACTTACAAGGGTTAATAATAAACCGATTAAAACAACCAAAAAATATACCTGTTTTGGAGAATTAATATGTTTAGCAACGGAATCTATTCCGCTTTTAACTATTGGTGATAATGCGATACTGAATCCAGTAATAATAATTAAAACCATTTGCATCGCAAACCCTAATAAATCAAAAAAGCCGTCATACCAAGAGGTTATGATTTTTATTGGTGAGGTGTCTAACCAAATAAAAGCGCCTAGGGCGGTTATAAAAGTTAAGAGTATTGCAAAAACAAATGCATTTGGCATATATTTTAAAAATAGATGCGTTAGTTTTTTCCCAAGTTTTTCAATCATTTTTAACTCTTAAATGTTGCTAACGGTTCGGCAATGGCAAGTAGGGGGTAGGCAAGGAAACATATCGTTTCCGCCTGCTTGCCGGCGGGCAGGTCTGTGCACGAGGCTAAAGATTTTGGTTTTGTTTTTTCTTTTTTGGTCCAAAGCTAACCCGAAACGTCGGGGCATAAGATTTAGCGACTTCATAAATATACACAGACCTTTCGGTTTTGCCTAAAACTCCAGATTGCGTTTAGGTTTTGTTAGCAAAAGTATTTTCCACCAATATTGCGTTCGAGGCGATTCAATTCCGTCTGCGAACAGTTTTTCAAATCCGACTGCATTAACTTTCGCAGTTTCATTTGCATTCTACTCCGTTCAGTTTTTATTGTTTACAATATTTAGGTATAAGTAGGGGTATTTACAACTAGGAAGAGCAATTTTATATTTTAATTATTAATTTTTCTTGAGTGTTATATAATTGTTGGAAGAGGATAGTATCAATGTCCCATCCTTAAAAGCTCTTATTTGATAAACTATTTTACCGGAGTTAGTTGTAATGTTAAGTATATTATTTGCCGAAAGACTCCAAGTGCCAGAAGTTATTTTCTTATTCTTCACAAATGAAATAGAAAAGTCTTTTTTAAAAGAATACCTGTCTTTAAATCTAGGGTAGGGATTTGATCTATATTTTGAATGAGTTACTGCCGTTGTGAACCAAACTCCTATTAAATCCTCTTCATTGATTCTATTTTGGAAAGTTGAATCTAATTCTTGAATACTTTTAAAATTTTCTCGATTTGATTTAGAAATTTTATTTTCCTGACCAAAACTTAATAAACCAAAAAAGATGATAAACAAAGCTATTAATTCTCTCATAAAATGATTGAAACAAGAATCATTCCAATTTAAGAACCGCAATTAACATTGTAACAGGTTTATATATTTATTACGGATTAATAGTAAATATTATATTTAGGGTCATTTAATATTTTTGCTAACGGTTGAGCTATGAACAATACGGGAGCAAACTAGTGTTTGCTTTCCGCCATGCACATAGCAAAATCTTTTTGTTTTGTTTTTTCTTGTTTAAAGCAACCCCGACACTTCGGGGCATAAGATTTTGTGGACTTTATATAAATACACAAACCTTTCAATTAAGCCCGAAGCCCTTATTGTTTATAGGTTTCTTTGGCAACAGTATTTTCCCGCAAAAGTTTAAAGTATATTTTTAAAATCCTGTCTTCCTACAATTGCCATTATTTCTACTATGTTTCCATTAATTTTATAATAAATACTATCGGAACCACATACGCACCTCTTATATCCTTTTTTTATAAAATCAACTTTTTATAAAATCAACTGATTCGAATGAATAGGGACTTTTAGCAATGATGTCGAAGTACTCAAAAAAAGAATCAAAGTATTTGTCAGCTTGAGCCATTCCAAACTTTTTCACTCCGTATCGATGAATCCTTATCAAGTCATCTTTTACGGCATTACTTAGCTTATAATCAGTCATTAATTTTAGACTTGGCTTGCGCTAAAATTTGTTTCTTGCTATCATTGGAGAATCCGCTATTCTCAGCTTTATCTAATTTAGCTTTAATCCAGTCAATTTCGATTTGCTGGTTTCTTGCTTGTCTGATTAAGTCATTTACGAGTTCGCTTTTACTCGAGTATTCTTGATTATCAACTTGTGCCTTTAACCATTCATCATTTGGTCGCGTAAAGGATATGCTTTGTCTAGCCATAAAAAACGTATTTTGATGCTAATTTACACCAAAACCGAACCAAATCCAAATTTTTGTAATATTGCTGCTAATGGTTGAGCTATGATTAGTGCGGCGCAGAAATCCGACGGATTTCCAGCTAAGCGCTAAGCAAAATCTTTTTGTTTTGATTTATTTTTTCCTATCAAGAGCAAAATCCATAAGATTTAGCGACATTATAAATATAAATAGACTTTTCGGTTTAGCCCTGAAGTCAGCATTACGTTTAGGTTTTGTTGTACGCTGGCTTTTCTATTCAGTTAGTCAACCACTTTTAAAAATGGAATTGAAGGGAAATATTTCAGTTTTTTCCCATCGTGAATTCGAAATGTGTTGAGCAAAATATAAGTAATATTTACTATGCCCATAACAGCCATGGTAAATCGGACGTTTGTAAAACCGTCTCCTATCAGATTAATGTTGGTGTTTAAAATTTCAAAGAGAATTTCTAATAACCTCAATAGAATTGGAGGAAGGAAGAATGATATGATAAAGGAGAGAATTAACCATGTTATTTGGAAATTAATTAGTTTTTTAGCTACTCTATCAATGTCTTTAATCTTGTCTTTTTTTGAAATCCACATTAAGGCTGGTACTAATATACCAAACAGTGGAAAAAAAACGAATGACAAATTGGAATGCCACATTGAGACTGGTAATAATATTGCTAGTAGTGGTAAAAAAACAAATGGTAATGCGGATAAATTTAATTTCTTCAGAAAATCGATGTCCTCAATTAAAGTCCAATCCATCAATTCATTTGGGCTAACCTTTAATGCGTCAGACAGTTTTCGACATGTATCGCCATTTGGTGTTGTTTCACCTTTTTCTATTCTTTGAATTGTCCGTATACTCAAACCTGATTCGTCAGCTAGAAATTCCTGAGATATTCCCTGAGTATTTCTTAGTTTTTTTACCCTCTTACCTAAATTTTGCTCCTGCATAATAATTAAGTTAATAATTTTAAAACAAAATTATGCAGTCCTAGTCTTTTTGGTAATGTCATAATACCGACATCTTTACGACATTTTTGTCAATGTCCATTTTGCTTTGGTTGTAATAGGTTTTATTCAATTTCAAGGATTTTCAAGCTTGCGTACAACGGTTAGTATATGAAAAGTAGGGCAGTTGACAAGCACTTACTTTCGGATTTACACTTAGCCATATTTTTCATTTTATTTTTATCTTTTCACTAAAATACATATTAAAAATATGGCGGACTTTGCAAAAAAGCACAAGCCTTTATTTAAGCAATTATCGCCCTATTTTTTATATACATTGTTGGCAACAGTATTATATGAAAGGTCTATGATGTAGAACTAATTCCGAATCATCCTTAAGGTATTCTTTAAAGAATTTTCTTCCGTATTTTTCAGAAGCTTTATGCCTTATGGTGTCTTTTTGAAAAGTATCATATGCAAGTTCAATATCATTTGTTGGACCAATTCCATATATATAGAATAGTGGAAACTCTTCTATGTCTTCGTAAAATAACGGAATTGCCAATCCTTCTATATAACCATCTATATACGCCAAGTCCATATAATTCCTAGCTTTTGACATTTTTTTTCTTATGTCCTCAGTATAAAGGATTAATTGGTTCATTAAATCATTATGATTGTAAGATTCTCCGCTTTTTGATTTAAAATCTAAATAATCCGTAGCGTGAGAGACTCCATCTTGATATAACATTGTATAAATTAAAGAACAAGACTTCTTTTTATCTAAGAAGAAGTCTGATAAATCGGAATGTACAGAGCTTAATAAATATTTTATTTCATAAATTCTATTTAACTTTTTCTCGGGTACAATAATTTTTTTATTTTCTAAATGTTCCCTAATTTTTTTAAAGAAAAATGTTCCAGAAGTATTAATCATTGTGACTTTTGAACTATCTAAAGAATCAGGAATTTTATCATCTAAGGTTACTATATAAAAGTGAGGAAATACTTGCCCCATTTCTAATTTAAGTAACTCAATAACTTTGTTGAAATCGAAATCTCTAAAAGAGTATCCAACAAAAAGTATTGTTTTGGTAGCCAAGAGAGTTTTAAGATTCGCTCCTATGAGTCCAGTACTTAGTTCCTTGTAACATAAATCATAGTCTTCTTTAGTAGCTATCACGCTACCATAATTACTGATAGAACCGTGAATTTTAAAAACCTTTCTTTGGTCAATATTGTAAAAAGCAAAATCTTTTGGTGTAACTATTGGAATTGCCGAACATTCTCTTTCAAAATAATCATCCCAATTAGTAGTAATAATATCTTTGAGCATCCAAAATTTTGATATTTCAATATGAAATTCAGAAGCCATTCGATATAATTCTTTGAATTGGTGAACATAATCGAATCGTTTTTTAATTTTCTCCAATAATTTTTGCCTTCCATTAGGCGATGAATTACAAAATTTGGACATTAAATCTGGAAACGAAATATCAGTGTTTTTTTCATCTAAATCGTAAAGGACATCATCATATAACGTTTCTTTAAATATGCGTTTAGTTTCTGTACTGATGCCTGCACCTGCAAATAAGACTAGATTGTTATTTAGAAGCGAATCAATTATATCGTTAGGGATTTCAAACGGTAAATCATTTTCACATATTTGACATTTGCATTTATCTTCCATTTATTTTGTTATAATTTTAGCTACAGTACTTTCTTCATATTCAAATATCATTTCTGGATATAATTCTTTGATGTCAATTTCTTTTTTAGGGTCAAAAAAATCTTCTGGGATATTTTTAATCAGACGATATGTTTTAATCAAATTCTCGTCTTTCCAAGGTTTTCCGAGTTTAGAAATTGAATTTAAAAATAAAAGAGCCTGTTCGTGATTTGAAAGTTGAGCTCGAATTAATTTAATATACTCGTATTTATCAATATCAATTTTCTTATTGTGACAATAAGCAATTGATTGAAACAAATGTCGATAATAATGACCCAATCTTGATTGATGTCCTTCAAAAGGTACATAATTAAAATTTCGTTCTTTTTTTACTTCCTGTTTTTGTGATTGTAGTTCTTCAGTCAATTTTTTCACTTTGGTTTTATTATAATCGGAAAGTGAATTTTTTAATATTCTTGTAGAATTTGGTCCAATACCGTAAAAAAATGCCAAATATGAAATTTCAATAATTTGCTTTTTTTCTAGCTTATCATTTTTAAAAACGTCTTTGACAATTTTCATTATTTCTCTAAACTCTCGAATAAATAGCACAAAAATCTTTTTTCCATTTTGTGTTTTTAAAGTTATTTCTTGAACATTATCCCTATGAAGTCTAATCAATTCAAAAAAGCGTGTTTCAAACTTCTCAATTTCGGAAGTTCTCCTTTGGTCTCTCAAAGTTGTATATAGAAAAATAACACTTACTAGAGCAAATAAAGTTCCCATATATCCACCGATGAAGCTTCCAAATTCGCTTGCATTCGTTGAATTTAACTCATTACCATTAAAAGCTTTAAAAAGTAAAAAAATATGAATGATAATTACACCGACTGCTATTGTAAGCAACTCAATCCAATTACGTTGCCACCAATTTTTAGGTTTATAATCTGGCCTTAAATAAGGCTTTTTAGGTTGTTTTATTTCCGTTGACTCTTTATTCACCATAGAATCTTTTTTCAGCTTCAATTAGAGGTTTGTGCCATTCCCACAATTCTTCAAGGGTTTTAAAATCCTTTGGTATTTGATTTCCATCTTGGAAGGCTTCATTAGGTGTCATTGGCATTGCCCAATGATGATAACTTTCTACCGTTCTTCTTGGATGTAAAGCCAATGAAGAATCGAAATAGTCATTGCAGTAGTTATAATGATGAGTATGAATAAATGTATCCCACGATTTCAATAATTTTTTCTCCTCTTGAATATCTATCAATTCAAATTCTTCCATTGCCCTATCTTCTACATTTCCCCAAGATTTTTGAAGTAAATCGATTGCTTCAACATCACTAACTGGTGCAGAATATCCAAATACAGTTACTCTCTCTGCTATTTTAAGTTTATTACCAAGCACGTCCCATTGTCCATTTATAAAAGGGTCAGAATTGTAATCTTTTTTATCAACAGGATATAATAATTTAGTTGGTTTAAACTCTTGTTTTGTTTCTTTTGAGAACCAACCAGCAGGTCCAGAAGAACCATTTGATTTGTCATAGCCTAAAGAAACACAACCGTGTAAAAATAAAATCCCAGGACTATCTGTGAATTCTCCATTTCTCACATATGCTTTATAAAGAAACGGATCCCAATTAAAAGTTGCAATTATATCTTTTCGGTGTCTCAAAGAAAGAACGAGATAGTCATAAATTGTTGGTTCATCAGGTAACTCTAATTCATTAAAGTATTGGTAAACCACCTTTTCAATATGTTCTCTTTCTGCTTTAAATTTATCATCTTTTGCTAATAAACTATAAAGCTTTTCAAAGTCCTCTTTAAGTGTTTGGTATTCTCTTGGCAATCCTTTTACAACATCACTTAATCCAACAATATCAATAACATTCCACATCAAAGGAAGTGTTTTTCCATTCTTTTCAGGATTTTTGAGGGTAGAAGCATAAGTTGCACCAGCTCCAAGAATAACAACGTGTGTTCCTTTTCCGTGTACTCTTTCTATTTCTTCTTCTTTGGTCATATTGTTGCCAACGGCTGGGCTATGATTAGTGCGGCGCAGAAATCCGTAGGATTTCCAGCTACGCACAAAGCAAAAGCTTATGGTTTTGTGTTTTCTTTTTTGTCTTAAATGCAAAATCCATAAGATTTTGCGACATACTAAAAATACACAGACTTTGGCAGATAAACCCCAAGTCCGGATTAATTATAGGCTTTGTTAGCATTAGTAGCGAACCATATGAGTAAGCACAGGCTCTTTACGCAGATTACATAACGATTGGTTAGCGATTAGAATTTGCTTGCGTTACGATTGCACAGATTGGCACATTCTTTAGCGAGTAGGAGTGAGGTCCATTTGCGTAAACAAGCTAAGAAGTCCATCGTCGCAACAGTTGCGTTTGAGTAAGGTCCATTTGCGCAAAAAAAATCGAGGACTTACGTCCCTAAGTTGACAAAATATTTACCGCTGAATTCCGCGAGAAGATTTAATTTTCGAGCTATTAATGCTAACGGCGCGGCTAAGCGTAGTGCGGAGGCAAGGAAACTTTTCGTTTCCGTCTGCCGACGTAGCTAAAGCTTTTGGTTTTGCTTTTACTTTTTTTGTCCAAAGCTAACCCGAAACGTCGGGGCATAATATTTAGCGACTTCATAAAAATACACAAACCTTTCGATTATGCCTGAAGCCCGTATTGTTTATAGGTTTTGTTGTGCGTTCGTTTTTTCTATTTCTATTATTTCGTCAATAAATGCATTGACGTTCAATTCTTTTAATTCTGCATACAGTTTTTTATTCTGACTTGCTTTTTCTGCTAATCGGTATTTCATTTCCTGATATTTTATTCTAGCTGAATCATTTTTTCTTAAGTAATTCCGCATAAGAATATGTCTTTCCAACGATTTACTGTTAGATGGACAAACATAAAGATGATGAGGAATTGAGTCTAAAATGTTATTGATTAGGCTCCCATCTCGCTTAAACACTTCTCGATTTTCAATTCCTTGATTTCCGTTATGATAATAGCCGATTTTGATTAGATGAGATTTTATTTTTTCAAATTCCTTTATTGTTTTATAAACAATGTCGACATCGATAATCGGTTTTGAGTCCAATTTTGGGATTGACGTACTTCCAACGTGCTCAATTTGGTATTCAATTCCATTTAAACCCTTGTCAATTTCACGCTTTAATTCCGCAAATTGTTGAACCCAATCTGATGTATATTTTTTGATTAACATTCGTGTCTTAAATGACGCACAACGGTTGAGCTATGAACAATACGGGAGCAAACTAGTGTTTGCTTTCCGCCACGCACATAGCAAAATCTTTTTGTTTTGTTTTTTCTTGTTTAAAGCAACCCCGACGCTTCGGGGCATAATATTTTGCGGACTTCATAAAAATACGCAAACCCAGCGATTAAACCCGAAGCCAGTATTGTTTATCGGTTTTGTTGTGCCACGTTATATTTCGATGTCCCAACTCCAAGTTTTAATTCCTTTATCTGTTAACTTTTTTGTCGTCTCTTCATCGGTCCAATGCATAATATTCGTGTACTCAATTGATTTCGATTTCATCAAGATGTCTATGGATTGGTCAATTAGATTTTTTCGTTCAGCAGTTTTCGAATTTTCTGCAAATGATAATTGAAGAAGTTTTAAATTTGGAATTTTACCAACCGATTTTATGTCTTGAAGTCTTAAGTTATTGTGAATTTGAATTCTTTTTAGTTTACCCAATTTCGATAAGTTTGGTATTTGTTCCATTTTAGACATTCCTTCAAATTCTATTTTCTCTAAATTTTCCAATGAATTTAAAAAGTCAAAATTTGGAATTTGTCTTACTCTACTAAATTCAATAGATTTTAATTTCTTTAAATTAGAAACAGATTCAAGGTTTTTATAACTGCCAAAAAGTAAATTGAGTTCTTCGAGATTATTTAAGTCTGATAAGAAATTCAAATCATCCATTTTCACACCTCTAAAAGTCAGAATTTTTAACTTTTTCAAGTATTGAACATTCTCTAATCCTTTCTTCATTCCATCGACGTAAAGCGATTCTAATTCATTAAATTCTTTAATGAAGGAAAGGTTAACGGCGTTTGATTTAGTTTCTTCAATTCCGAAATGTTTGAGTTTGGTATTAGACAGAAGTTTTGAATAGTCCTTTGTATTGTAGGATGCAATTTGGAATTTCCTAACGTATGGTATTTCTTTATAAAAGGATAAATCTTGAGCGTTATACCAAACCACTCGAAGTCCAATGTTTGGATATTGTTTGTAAAACTCATTTAGTGTTTCCCAAGTTTGTTTTTTTGGGTTTTCAAATGTGTATAATTGAAGTGAATGAATGTTTTCTTCGGATATTATTTTGGAGATATCAGATTTTTTCAGGTCAGAATGAATATTAATATTTCCACTATGATTTGTCCATTTTTCTTTATTACTTCCAAATATTCCCATTCAATTCTATGGTTTTTTAATGTGGCACAACGTTTCAGCTATGAGTAGTGCGGAGGCAAGGAAACTTTTCGTTTCCGCCTGCCGACGTAGCTAAAGCTTATTGTTTTGCTTTTTCTTTTTTTGTTTAATGCAACCCCGACGCTTCGGGGCATAAGATTTTGTGGACTTTATATAAATACACAAACCTTTCAATTAAGCCCGAAGCCCTTATTGTTTATAGGTTTCTTTGGCAACAGTATTTTCCCGCAAAAGTTTAAAGTATATTTTTAAAATCCTGTCTTCCTACAATTGCCATTATTTCTACTATGTTTCCATTAATTTTATAATAAATACTATCGGAACCACATACGCACCTCTTATATCCTTTTTTTATAAAATCAACTGATTCGAATGAATAGGGACTTTTAGCTATGATGTCGAAGTACTCAAAAAAAGAATCAAAGTATTTGTCAGCTTGAGCCATTCCAAACTTTTTCACTCCGAATCGATGAATCCTTATCAAGTCATCTTTTGCGGCATTACTTAGCTTATAATCAGTCATTAATTTTAGACTTGGCTTGCGCTAAAATTTGTTTCTTGCTATCATTGTTGAATCCGCTATTCTCAGCTTTATCTAATTTAGCTTTAATCCAGTCAATTTCGATTTGCTGGTTTCTTGCTTGTCTGATTAAGTCATTTACGAGTTCGCTTTTACTCGAGTATTCTTGATTATCAACTTGTGCCTTTAACCATTCATCATTTGGTCGCGTAAAGGATATGCTCTGTCTAGCCATAAAAAACGTATTTTGATGCTAATTTACACCAAAAACGAACCAAATCCAAATTTTTGTAATATTGTTGCTAACGGCGCGGCTAAGATTAGTTGCGTTGTGAAATCCGCCAGGATTTCCCAATGCGAACTAAAGTTAGCAAAATTGCGCTAGATTTTCCAACGGAAAATCCAAAGCAATTAATTTTAGGCATTGTTGTAAGTAGTTCTTTTTATCCGTTACTGGTTTTTAATTTCCGCTATTGCTTCTTCCATTTTTTTCCGTACATACTCCAACTGATAAGCAGTAATATTTTCCGTATATCCGTTCCTCCAATAGAAACTGACATCCTTATTTTCCTTATGTACTAAAACTTCTATTGGTATTCCTTTGTCCATGTCCATGAAGGAAAAATCTTCTGAGCCTTCTAAAATCAAGGAATCATTTATAAAGTATTTATATTTAATTTCTTTCATGAAAGGGTCGTCCAAAATCGAACTGGTCAACTTCGCAGAAACTATAACTCCTTGAACTTTGTAAAACTCGTTCTCACTATATTCTGAAAATGATTTTTCCTTACATGACATCACTAAGAAGATATAGCTAAGAAATCCTAAATAAAATGTTTTTCTAATCATTCGGAGTTTAGGTGATTGGAATTACTTACAACGGCGCGGCTAAGCGTAGTGCGGAAGTAAGGAAACTTTTTGTTTCCGTCTTAGCACGAAGCTAAAGCTTATTGTTTAGTTTTCTTTTTTTCTTTGTCCCTCTAAAAAGCAAAATCCAAAAGATTTTGCGGACATCATAAAAATACACAAACCCTGCGACTAAGCCCGAAGCCCGTATTGTTTATAGGTTTTGTTGGCAAACGTTTTATTCACTTTAAAGTGGCTTAATTGTTGATATAATGTTAATAATTATACTTTATAGTGTATATATTCGTTATGTTTTTATATTTGCAAAGAATTTAACACGTTAATATGGCGGATAAATCAATTATAAAATCTTTTTTGCAAGAACTTAAGGCGGTTATAAAGTCTTTGGGCATAATCTTCTCCAATCGTCCTAAAAATAGTATTCAGAATCTTGCAGATTTAAGTATTACCGCTAAAATGCGTGAAGAAATAATATTAAATCTAGAAGTAGAGGATTACAGCGAAGGTCCTTTAGAAGAAACTCAACAAGGAGGAACTGAAATGTGGGTTTTCGGAAAGGTAATTAAAGGTCAGCAAGTCTATATTAAATTGACTATTTCAAAAATGACTGGAGGAGCAGTTTGCATCTCTTTTCATAAAGCGGAATATCTAATGGAATTTCCTCTTAAGAAATTAAACTAAAAAAAACAAACAATTATGAAAAGTCCAATCACAGGTAAGGAAATGACCTTACAAAATGAGAAGAGTATTTTGGTTTTTCGAAAAGAAGAATTTGAGTATAATCACAAAAGTTATTTTTGTGAAGATAGTGGTGAGTCATTTACAACCACAGAGTTAGATGAATTTAATTTAAATCAAGTTTATAATAAATATAGAGATAAACATAATGTTCCATTTACAGAAGAAATAAGAGAATTTAGAGAAAAATACTCTTTTAGCTATACAGATATATCCAAAATATTAGGTTTAGGCGTTAATAGTTACAGTAATTATGAAAAAGGAGAAGTGCCTAGTTTGGCAAATGCTGCGTTATTAAAAGCAATAATTAATAGTTTAGGAACATTAAAAGGGTTAATAAAAAGTAATAATGAAATTTCAGAATCTCAAAGAGAGAAGTTTTTGAAAAATATAGCCAAAGTAAAAAAGGAAGAAGAACTTAATAAAAGAAAACAAGAATTGATTGACTATGTTTTTGATTATAATTTTTTGCCTGATAATTTTTCAGGATATAAAAAACCTAATTTTAACAAACTAGTTGAAATGGTAGTATATTTTACTGAAAATGTAAGTGTAACACCTACTAAAATGAATAAGCTACTGTTTTATTCAGATTTTTTGCATTATAAATTAACTGGTGTTTCAATAAGTGGGACACGTTATTTTGCGCATACACACGGTCCTGTGCCGAAGAAATTTAGAACGTTATTCGATTATCTTTCAGACCAGCAAATTGTAGATTTAATTTCGGTTCAATATCCAAGTGGTTTAGTTGGAGAAGAGTTTATTAAAATCCCATCTAGAGCATTTAATAGTGTATTATTTGATAAAGTTGAGATTGGTATTTTAGATGAAATTATTTTAAAATTCAAAAAGTACAATGCGAAGGAAATAAGAGAATTAAGTCACGAAGAAAAAGCGTGGATTGACAATGAGAAAAGTAAAGGATTAATAGATTATAATTATTCGTTTGAACTAATTCACGTTTAATTTTCAAATGTTTGCCAACAATTGGCTAAACGTACCTAGGTACGTTTATTCCTTTTTTAGTAACACTAAACTAATGAATTTTTTGTAGGAAATTTAGGCGAACATACCAATGGTAGTTCAGAAGAACGAATGGTTATGAATTATTTTCAGCCAGTTAATTTTATGGCGATACGCAAACATGCA
The DNA here is from genome assembly GCF_016811105.1 of Aurantibacter crassamenti. Lineage (GTDB taxonomy): Bacteria > Bacteroidota > Bacteroidia > Flavobacteriales > Flavobacteriaceae > Aurantibacter_A > Aurantibacter_A crassamenti. The sequence continues at coordinate 1,429,885 of NZ_JAFBGM010000002.1, read as the reverse complement.
ACCAACCGGCAACATCGTATTAAAAGAAACCAAAATGTAATCTACAATTCTGCATCTAATTTTTAATAACCAAATTGTTTCAGTTTTATTCTACATTTAAAAAATCTGCAAAGTTCTGGTAGTATACCTTTTGTAGTATTTCTTCAGAAAGACCCAAGCCTACTGATTTTTGACTTCTAATTTCTACAGTATCTGTACTGCTTAGATATTGCCAGCGTAACGCATATTCGCGTTCTAGTTCAGCTAATTCTTTTTCAAGTTCAGTTGTACTTAATGAGTCTTGTTGAATGTGATTTCCGAAATCGGTGCCGAACATTATTCTGTCTTCATATTTCGTAAAAAAGGCTCGTATCTTTTCTTCATCTTGCCCTACTAGATCTCCAAACCGAGCTGCTGGTTCAACATAAATATTATCATATTTATCAAGATGTTTAGCAATCATGTCAACATCATGTGACATGCTACCCATATGTGCACATAATATTTTTAATTCGGGGTTCTGTGAAATCCAATTATCTCTAGCGGCAATTATAGTTTCATACGTAGGTATTTCAGAATGCTTGAAGGCATGGTACTCTGGGTGTTCTGTATAATACCCATAATGTGGATTTTTTTTATCATCTAAAGGGCGCCATGCTTGAATGGGCTCACCTATATGGGCCATTACGGCTATATCTCGTTCTTGTAGAAAATTCCAAATGGGTTGCAAACGCTCATCATCTATCTGAATAAATTTTCCACTTTTATCTTTAGTAATCATGCCAAAATTCTTCCAAACTTTAACCATTTTTGCACCTTGTTCTATTTCTTTCGTTAAGCGTGCTATTTCTTTTTCTGCATAATTGGGTTCATCAATTCCTGCGCCAATTAGTGAAGAGCACAACCAAAATAAATTGGGGCGTAATTTTTCTAATGCCACATATTCATCCCAACTTCTGCCCACCCCAATTGAATCATGGTAGGCAACATCTACCAGAACAGCTTGCATATTCCATTCCTCAAAAAAATCAGAGAAATAATCACGGTCAAATTCGTAGTGCGCATGTACATCTACTTTTTTAATCGCTTTTTTATCCAAAGAAATAACCGTCTCTTTATTAGTTGTTTCTTTATCAGATTTGGGTTTACAGCCCATAATAGTTAGAAAGGCCAATACTAAATAGGTGAGGTTCTTCATAATAGTGTGTGATAAAAATTTTTGTTTCGAAAATTTTCAGAACAGAAATTAAACAGCAGTAATCAATTATTCAAATGTGATTATTGATTGCTATTTATAAAAATTGCCCTTTGTATTAAACTATAAACGTACTAATTAGAGTGCTACTACTCTTCTTCTTCTGCCGCCCTAATTAATTGGTTTTCCATAATATTCAACTTTTTTAACTTGGCTTTCCAAGTTTCAATAGCCTCTTTATGGGTTTCAATATTCTTAATTACATTTTTAACTAACGGACTATCTTCTGAAGCATTTGAGAAGAATTGCATGTTATTTTCTAATTGACGCAGTTCCGTTTTACTTTCAGATATTTTGCGTCTGATAAATGTGCGTTCATTTGAAATGGCAGCATCGTTATCAGCATTGGCTAATTCTTTAATTTTATTGCCATACTTTAAAAGTTCTGACTCTTGACGGCTAACGTCTAATTTTTTAAAGAGTGCATCTAATATAATATTGAACTTTTGATTGATGTTCTTCTTTTTGAACGGAACACGGCCGTACGATTTCCACTCTTCAATAAAAGCTTTTATTTGCGCCAGGTCTTTATCTCTTGCACCGGTTAATTGAAAGGCTTTAAGCTTATCTAAACAAGCTATTTTTTTATCAAAATTACCTGTTTCTTCTTTGCGTTCGCTATTTTTTGATGCGTGCAATCGATCAAAATAGTGGTTACATGCCGATTTAAATTCATTCCATAATTTATCAGAATACCTACGGGGTACATGACCAATTTTTTTCCATTGGCCTTGAATTCGTTTCATTTCTTGCGTGGCAACATCCCAATCTTCACTTTCTTTTAATGAAACAGCAATATTTAATAGCTCTCTTTTCTTATTTAAATTGTCTTGTTGTTCCTTTTTTAAATTTTTGTAGAAAGAATTCTTGTTTTTATTAAAAGAACGAACCGCATCTTTAAACGCTGCCCATGTTTGTTCATTTACTTTTTGCGGAACTTTACCGGCCTTAAAAAATGCATCACGTAAGGCTTCTATTTGTTTTATTTGCTGCTGTAATGTTTTATGGCTGTCAGCAACATTTGTGCTCACTTTAGTTATGTCAGCAATTATCGCCTTCTTCTTTTCTAGATTTTGTTCGTAAACAAGATCTAACTCTTTGTAATGGTCTTGACGTCTTTGGTGCATTGCTTTGGTAGCATTGCTAAAGCGTTCCCAAATTTCTTCTCGTTGGTCTTTGGCAACAGGTCCAATTTCTTCTTTCCAGAGCTTGTGAAGCATTTGAAGTTCACGAAACGCTTGCCCCAAATCTTTCACATTAACTAAATCTTCGGCCTGCGCAACAAGTTTTTGCTTCTCCTCTAAATTGTGTTTAAAATCTAAATCTCGTAGCTCTCTGTTAAGGTGCAGAAAATCATAAAAAATTTCAATGTGATGATGATAGGTGCGCCAAACATCATTGTAATTATTACGCGGTATAGGGCCGGCATTACTCCAGTTTTGCTGTAATTGTCTAAAATTCTTATAGGTGGTATTTATGTCTTCTTCAACATTAATTAAACCCTTTAACTCTTCAATAATTGCGAGGCGAGTTGCAAGGTTTTCTTTGAGGTTTTTTTCTAGACCCTTGTGGTAGGCATTGCGCTTCTCTCTATAATCTTGATAGACTTCATTGAATTGTCTTTTTGTTACAGAGTTGTATTTAAAATCTACTTCATTGCCACCCGTTTCAATGAATTCTTCTTTTTTTTGCTCTAAAAATTCTTGAAACTTTAGATCAAACTCATATTTTATTCCTTCAATATGTTTTTTAATGGCTTGCACCTTTTCATTACGTACCAAACGTTGTAATTCACCTACCAAATTTTCCATAGACATGGAATGGTAGTCTAAAATCGGAATTTCATGACGCTGGTGATTGTCAGTGTCTTCAGCATCTTCAGCAACAGATTCGTCTATTTCTTCAAGTACATTTTCTGAAGTTTCTGTAGTGGGTTCTTCAGCTACATCGGTGGCCTCATTTTTTTCTGTTGATTCAGTAACTGTTTCATCTACTGACTCTTCAGTGGTTTCAGCTACTTTTTCTTCTTCTGAAATAGGCGTGTTGTTTACTTCAACAGCATCTTGTTTCACTTGAGATTCTGAACCTGTAGATTCAGTAATCTTCTCTTCTTTATTCTCTTCGTTTGCTTCAAGCATTGCCCCTATATGTATATTACGCTTAGATCCTTAATGTAATATACTAACTCAAGGTTGAACCACAAAAATTATACCTGCTCTTTTTATTAAGCAGATTAATTTCAACAAATAAATATGTAGGGTTTTTCTTCGGATGGAAAATATGCTGGCTATGAATTCCAGATTTCCCAAGATGCTTCGGCTTGTAATTCTAACATTTTCAATCCGTTTACTATGGTTGCACCTTTTGCTTCTCCGGCTTCTAAAAAGGATGTTTTAGGGGGATTGTAAATTAAATCGAAAAGTAGATGTTTGTCACTTAAAAAATCATACAAAATGTCAGGTCTCTTGTCAATTTCAGGATGCGTGCCAAGCGGAGTGCAATTAATTATGACCGTATGGTCTTCCATAATTTTTGGATTTAAATCAGCATAACTTATCTGATTTTTACCTGGTTTTCTAGACACAAAAAGAAAGTCAATTTCAAGTGATTCAAAAACATAAGCCACTGCTTTTGATGCACCACCTGTACCTAATATTAAAGCACGTTTGTGATGTGGTTTTAAATAGGTTTCTATTGATTTTTGAAAACCGATTACGTCTGTGTTATATCCTATTAAGTTGTTTTTTGTAATCTTAATAGTATTAACAGCTCCAATTTGTAATGCAGTTTCATCAATTTTGTTTAAATATGGTATTATTTCTTGTTTGTAGGGTATGGTTACATTAAAACCTTTTATAGCCGAATTAGCATCTAATAATCCGTTGAATTCTTCAATTGATTGTAAGTCAAAATTCTCATAAGAATGATTTTCTAGATTTAGTTTTTCAAACTTTTCAGCAAAATATCCGCGTGAAAATGAATACGATATATTTTTTCCTATTAGTCCGAATCTACTTTTTTCCATTCTCTTTTTTTATACTGTTTACTTTTTTCAAGCAACAAAACTAATAATTATACCTTGTTGCAATTCAATTATTATACCGCAGTTTTATTTTGTTTCGCATACCAATCCAATCCGAAAAAAATGGAAATGCCTATGACAACAAAAAATAGAGCCCACCATGTTTCTGAATTTGAAAAATCAGGAAAGTACCGCTGGTAATTTGCAATAATTTCTTTTCCGTTAGAATCTACTAATGCATTGCCATTTTCATCTATTTGTAACAGTGTTTTTTTCCATGGCCAAACAACACCAAGTGAGCCGGTAATGAACCCTATAATTACTGCATTGGTGATATGTCTGTAATGCTTAAGTACAAAACCCAATACATGTGATAAGGTAACAAGCCCAGTGGCAGATCCTAAAGTGAAAACGGCCAATATTTTTAAGGTTGCCATGCGAGCCGTATTTTTAATGAAACTAAAATCACCGCGTAGCATTTCTGACATGGTATCATACAGTGCATTTACTGAGTCAACTAAGAGTAACACATAATTGCCTAGCAGAATTAATATGAACGACCCTGAAAGGCCAGGTAAGGTCATGCCAGAGACGCTAATCATTCCGCAGAAAAAAATAAAAATAAGATTGTCATTTTCTTTAGCTGGATTTAAAAAACTGATTGATATGCCAACTATTAAGCCAATGATTCCGGCGGGTATGGTACGCTTGTTCCAATGTTCAAAATCTTTTGAGATGTAATAAATTGACCCCAATATCATACCAAAAAAGGTAGCCCAAACGTATAATTCTTTTTGTTCTAAAAAATAATCGAGAAGTCTAGAAACGCTAAAATAACTTACGAGCATTCCGAAGATTAATAGCGATAAAAAGCCACCATTAATGTAGCGGTAAAAGCTCTTTATTCTTCCGCTAAAAAGTAGTTTAAAGGCTTTTAGATTTACTTTTTGAAGTGAATAGATAAACTCTTCATAAAAACCGCCCACATAAGCGACTATACCACCAGAAACTCCAGGTACTTTATTTGCGGCACCCATACACAGACCTTTGATGATCAAAAAGAATCGATCGAGTAAAGTGCGAGGTTCTTGCATGTATGTTAATTGCTTTTTGAGGCGGTTCTTTCTAAAATAAAAATAAGAGAAAAACCGATGATAGCAGCAATTATTGCAGACATTAATTGTGAATCACCTTCAAAAGCAAAAGGAGAAATACTTTGTTCGGCTATGATTTTTTCTTTGTCGCCGTACATACGCGTTTCTAATACTAGTTTCCAAGGCCATATTTTGTTTAATGAGCCTAAAATAAATCCGGTTAGTACGGCCAAAGTAATGTCTTTATAATTATTGAACATCCACTTTAAAACCTTAGCAAAACTTAATAGTCCGAAAATCACACCAAGGCCTACTGTTAAAATTATTTTGAAATCTCGCTCGTGAACAGCATCTAAAACTGTTTTATAGGATCCCAAAAGCACCAAGATAAAAGACCCAGAAATGCCTGGTAAAATCATAGCACAGATTGCAAGTGCCCCTGAGAAAAATAGATAGATTAGGCTGTCACTGTTTTCTGATGGCGGTAGTTTTGTAATGTAAAAAGCAACTACAGCACCTATGACTAATAATGCTGCAGAGAAAATGGTCCATTTTTTTATCGCCTTACCTACAAAAAATACACTTGCTAAAACCAGTCCGAAAAAGAATGCCCATAACGGAATAGGGTGTGCATCAAGCAGCCAACTTATCAATTTAGAAAACGAAAAAATGCTTATTAGCATTCCTGCAAATAAAGTAACCAGAAATTTACCGTTGAGGGTTTTCCAGAAACTTTGAAAACCTTCTGTACGCCATAAACTCAATGTTTTGAGATTGAGATTATTTAATGAGGTTATAAACTCTTCATAAATACCAGCAACAAATGCAATGGTGCCACCAGAAACACCTGGCACTAGTTCAGCAATGCCCATTGCCATTCCTTTCAGTATAATAACTATTGTTTGGAAAAGATTTCTTTGCTCCATGTAGTAAAGGTCTGTGAAATATGAAACGACAAAAGTAGCCTTTTATTTGGATGCTTTAATTGCGCTTTCAATTAGTGCATGTACCCATTCAGCATCACTATATTGCGGAAATTCTTTTAGAAAAATTGACTTTTGACCAAAGTTCGTTTTTAAGGCATCAAAAAGACTAATTCGAGCATTTATTTTATCGCTATTTAGCATAAAAAATCCTGCTTTTCTGTATGCAATTTTAGGACTCTCTGGGTAGTATTCTTGCCCTTGGTTTAGTACATGTATTGCACTTTCAAAGTCCTTATTTTTTGATAATACATTGGCCCATTTTAACCAAGTATCTAAATCAGTATTGCCTAATTCAATGGTTTGTTTAAAGGCAAAATCAGCCTCATGGTAATTTTTGAGTGCGTTATTTATTTGCGCACACTTTTTCCAATAATCAGCATTTTCACCATCAATATTTATAGCTTTATTGATATAGTGTAATGCCTTTTTATAATTTCTTTTCTTGAAATAAAAATCAGTAATGGCCAACCAACCTTTGTCTAGCAATGGGTCTTCATGTACGGTATGATAGAAATAGTATTTTGCCATTTCATCATTGCGTAATCGCTCATAGCATTTACCAATTCTAAGATAAGCATGTGAAGTAGGATCCTCCATTTTTATGGTGGCTTCATAGTTTTCAATAGCATCTTTGAATTTGCCTAATTTTTCAAGCATCTTGCCTTTTTCAAAATATGCACCCATAAAGGTGTCATCTGAAATAATGGCAAATTCAAAAGCAGTTAATGCTTCAGCATATAATTTTTTAGCGGCATATTGCTTACCTAATTGATGCCATGCAACTTCACAATATGGATTTTTATCTAAATAATCATTCAGATAAAAAATAGCACCATCAAAATCTTCTAAAAATTCAAAACAATAGATAACATTATATAAGGCAGTGTAGTCTTGTTTGTCAAATTCTAAACATTTAATAAAACAATCTTTGGCCTTTTTAAAATCATCCATAAATAGATATTCCATACCCATCATCGACTGAATTTCAAAACCATTTGTTGCGAGCGATAGTGCTTTTTGTAATAATTCTATGGCGCCCTCATGGTTGTCTTGCTTTGAATAAATATTGGCACGTTGAATATAAATTTCTTCGTTTTGCGAATCTAACAATTGCAATTCGTCTAATATTTTTTCAGCAAGATCCAGATTGTTTTCAAAGACTAAAACTTCTACATCTAGTAGCTTAAGCTCAATGCAACCGGGGTGCTGCTGTAAACCAATTTTAATAGCTTTTTTAGCTAAAGAGATTTTACCATTGTTCATATAATGCTGCACAATATCTTCAAAATCTTCGGCATCGAAGAAATAGATATCATCGGTTTTCAGCATAGATTCGAACTTGATAACAGGCTCGTCAGGTCGCTCATTTGACTCTGGGGTCATCATACTTTTCTTGGTTGAACTTTCGATTTAAAAGTAATTGTTTGAGGGTGTTTATCTCGTGAACTCGGACGATATTATCAACAAATTAGTTAACACCGTTATTTTATTCCATCTAAAATGCGAAGAATTATGGCGCATCCTTTTTCTATTTCGTCAATAGATATGGTCAATGGGGGCGATATGCGTACAGCCTTTGGTTCAAATAAAAGCCAGAATAAAAGTAGACCTTCATCCATACTTTTTAAGATGATTTGGTTGGCAATTTCAGATTCTTCTACTATTAAAGCCAACATTAAGCCTTTACCTCGTATTTCTTTAATTGCCGCGTGCTGCAATAATTTTCTAAATAGTTTTTCTTTTTCAAGGGTTTCAGCCATTAATTGACTTTCTGTTACTTCACGAAGTGTTGCTAAACTTGCGGCTGCAATTACCGGATTACCACCAAATGTAGTTATATGACCCAATTTAGGATTGTCTTGCAAACTAGCCATCATGTTTTTTGATGCTGTAAAAGCGCCAACAGGTAAACCAGAGGCCATACCTTTGCCCATAACCAATATATCAGGCACACAATTGTAATGTTGAAAAGCAAATAACTTTCCGGTTCTACCAAAACCAGGTTGAATCTCATCAAGAATTAGAAGGCTTCCTGTTTCTGTGCAACGTTTTCTTACTTTTTCTAAATAACCATCTTTAGGAAGAATAAATCCCGCTCCGCCTTGAATGGTTTCTAAAATAACTGCTGCAGTTTTAGTAGTAATTTTTTTTAAATCGGCTTCAGCATTAAAATCAATGAATTTCACATCGGGTATTAATGGTCGAAATGGACTTTTTCGTTCTTCACGCCCTAAAAGGCTTAAGCTGCCCATTGTGTTACCGTGATAGGCATTCTTTGCTGAAATAAGTTCACTTCTACCCGTATATCTTCTGGCTAGTTTAATGGCGCCTTCAATGGCTTCTGTGCCAGAATTTACCATATAAGTTGTATCTAATGATTTAGGTAATTGTGCTGCCAATAGCTTACAAAATGTAGTGGCTGGTGCTAGAGCAAATTCACCATAAACCATCACATGCATATATTTTTCTGCTTGATTTTTAACGGCATCAACAATTTTAGGGTGGCAATGCCCTAAGGTGCAGGCTGAAACACCTGCAACAAAGTCTAAATAAACTTTGTCTTTGTGATCGTAAATATAGCTACCAGATGCTCGTGAAATTTCTAAACCCAACGGGTGCGGACTGGTTTGCGCTTGGTATGTTAAAAAATCTTCTTTCACGGCGTGCTACCAGACTTCAGGTTTTGAACCTTTGCCGGTTCTTTAGGTTTTTGAGCAGAATCGTTTTTAGGGTCTATTTTGTTTATGGGATCTGTAGAGTTTTTTGAACGTTCCGTTTCCTCGGCATCAATGTCAATTGGATTTTCTATTCCTTGAATAATTGCCAACTCAACGTTGTTGTCGTCCTCATCAAAAATATCCTCTTTTGTTAAAAGTCGCTCATCGCCTCGCCAAATAAATCCTTTTAAAATCCTGCTATTGGGCGGTAATTCTACCTCAGGGAAAATATCACCATCAGGATCCGTAACGAAAGTTAAATCCTCAACATCATTATTGGCCAATGTGATATGAATTTTGCTGCAAATTGTTTTATCAATTCCAATAAGTTCATTATCGTCATTGTACATGTAATAGATGACTTCTGTATTCTTTACCAAGTCAATTATTTTCATCTCATTGTCTATGAACTTACCAAATAGATTTACCCCTTTAGCCTGATTAAAACCTACTTTACTAATACTATCTTGCGACACAAGAAATGCATTTTCGATTACCTTTAACGAATCTAATTTTTCGGTTTTTAAATCAGAAATGATGTGAATACTATCACCCGTCATTTGGTTTGCGCCATTCCACACCACCGGATTTTTAATTAACTGGGTTAAGCCTGTATGTTGTTCTGAATGAATAGAATCGCATTTGCCGCTCATGTCAGTTTTAAAAATTTTAGCATTTCTAAAGGCTCGTAATACTCTTTTGTCAGGTTTGCCGGTTGCCATAAGGGTGTCACCATGAATGAAAATAGAATCGTTTTCCATAAGGCCAATAGAAACAGCGCGTTTAGTAGCAAAAACTGAATCTTTGGCTTTAAATACTTCAGCGTAATGTGCTTTGATGATGCCCTTGTTTATAGTATCTAAAACCGTAATGTTATTGGTGGCAGAAGCAAATTCTGAAGCTCTATCAAAATAGACGCTATCGCCCATCATAATTCTATTGTTGTAATGTATAGTGGTGTTTTTTATACCATATCCATTTTCAATTTTAGTGTCGTAAAACCCTCTTTCACAATACATTTTATAATCAGCACCGGTAATAGTAGACGGGCCATACATGTATGCATTTTTAGAGGTGGTATAGTAATCTAACTGTTCAGAATCTAATTTGTATTTAGCGTTATCAATGTGTACACTATCTAGAAACTGATATTTTTTTGTTTCTAAAAAGTATTTACCAATTTCACTGGTAAGGGTATTGGCAGAATCGATTACCGTACCAAAACTATCATAATACGATTCTTGTTTTTCACGATCAAAATATAGCGTGTCAGTTTTCAAGGTCATATTTCCATTAGCATTGGTTTCACTTTTTAAAAGTACATTGCCCCATGCTTTTGCCATTTTAAGGTTTCCATCATAATCTACCGTGCTACTAGTCATTAATACGGAGTCACCTTGCTGAACTCGAACATTACCTATGGCTTTTATCTTGTTTTCTTTGATGTAGTAAATTGCGATGTCACACCACATATCAGCACCTTCATGTTCGAATTGTACTTGTAGATCGTCTTTCTGAAAAATAGCCGCGTCAGGAAACTTAGCTTCATCTTTTGTGAAGTTTGCACCGTGAACAATATTAATTTGTGCAGGCTCTTTCTCAGCATCTTGGGCAAAGAGCTGTAATGTTGTACAAAGAAAAATAAGTAATGAAATAGCTTTGTTCAAGGCTAAAATTTTGCCCAAAAATAGGTTTTTTTTAAAGGAGGATAGTGCAGATTAGCATAGTTTTAGGAATCGCTATTTTTATAAAGTAATTTGAGTATTGAAATTCTGCAATTTCAAAAATCTTATTTTTGTTATAATGGATGACATCCTTAAAAAATATTTGCCTGAAAGTGCTATTGCACCTTGCCTTGATTTGATTCAATATTCCGGTGTGCACCTGAAAATAGTCAATGATCGCGTCACTCGTCATGGTGATTATCAAAAATTGCCCAATGGAAAGCATAAAATTACCGTCAATGCATCATTGAACAAATACCGATTTTTAATAACGCTTATACATGAAATTGCACATTTAATTGCTTTTGAAAAATTTGGGCGCAATATTAAACCACACGGAGTAGAATGGAAGCGTACTTTTCAACATTTGATGCTGCCTTTTATTAGGCCAGAAGTGTTTCCACCCCAATTATTACCGTTATTAGCACGACATTTTAGAAATCCGAAAGCGAGTAGTAGTACGGATGCACGATTATCAATAGCATTAAAACATTTTGATACACAACAATCAGAAAATTCCTACGTTTTTGAAATACCTACAGGTAGCATTTTTCGTTTATATAATGGTAAAATATTCAAAAAGGGCAATAAACGTGTAAAACGATACGAGTGTATTGAAATGTCAACTGGAAATATGTATTTGTTTCAACCAAATGCAGAGGTTGAATTAATAAAAACTTAAAAGTGCTACAAACAAATTGTTAGGGCCTTTTTAAAATAAATAAAATGAATAAAAATTATTATGCCGTATTAATGGCTGGGGGAGTAGGTTCGCGTTTTTGGCCAATGAGTACAACAGATAATCCGAAACAGTTTCATGATATGTTGGGTACAGGTGATTCGTTGATACAAAAAACCTTCAAACGCCTTAATAAATTTGTGCCTACAGAGAATATTTTAATATTGACCAATGAACGATATAATGATTTGGTGCTTCAACAATTGCCACTAGTTACGCAAGAGCAAGTTGTTTTAGAGCCTGCAATGCGTAATACGGCTCCATGTATTTTATATGCTGCCTTAAAAATTAAAAAAATGAATCCGAATGGTGTGATGATTGTTGCTCCAAGTGATCATTGGATCGAAGATGAAGATGCTTTTGCAAAAGATGTAACTACTTGTTTTGAAAAATGTGAAAATGAAGAAGTGCTGTGCACCTTAGGTATTAAACCTTCATTTCCGAATACCGGATTTGGATATATAGAGTTTGATAAGGAAAGTAAAACGCCAATAAAACAAGTAAGTCAGTTTAGAGAAAAACCTGATTACGAAACTGCTAAAGAATTTTTAGCACAGGGTAATTTTCTGTGGAACGCAGGTATATTTATGTGGAGTGTGAAAACCATAGTAAATGCTTTTAAAATTTTTCAGCCAACCCAGTATGCACTCTTCGAATCGGGAATGTCTGTTTATAATACTGCGGATGAAAGTAGTTTTATTAAAGAAAATTATCCGAAAGCAGAAAATATTTCGATTGATTATGCCATCTTAGAGAATTCGAAGTCCATTTATGTGTTGCCAGCAACTTTTGATTGGAATGATTTGGGTACTTGGGGTTCTCTTTATGATAAATTAGATAAAGACGAAAATAAAAATGCGATCGTTAATAGTAAAGTAATCGCAGAAGATGCTCATGGGAATATGATTCGCTCGCCAAAAGGTAAAATTGTTGTTGTTGACGGACTCGAAGATTATATTATAATTGATAAGGAAGATGTATTAATGATTTATCCGAAGTCAAAAGAACAAGATATCAAACAAGTTGTGGCGAAAGTCAAAGAGAAATTTGGAGATAAGTATGCTTAACTAAATTAATCAGTATGAGTGAAGACCTTAACCAAGAAGACAAGATAGCTGTTGAAGAAGAGCCGATTCAAAGTAAAGAAGATGTCAAAAAAGATTTTGAAGGTCTTTTAGGAAGTATTAAAAAGTTTCTGTCAGAGCTTTTAGATATCAGAACGAATACAGATCAAGAAGCTACAAAGGCAGCAATTATTGCTGACATTCCTTTTAAAGGACATACCTCATGGATTCTTGTCTGCTCTATTTTTATTGCCTCAATTGGTTTGAATGCAAATTCTACGGCTGTAGTTATTGGTGCCATGTTAATTTCACCGTTAATGGGGCCAATTTTAGGTATGGGCATGTCTTTAGCTATTAATGATATTGATACGCTTAGAAGGTCGTTAAAGAACTTAGCGGTGATGGTTGTTTTGAGTGTGTTAACTGCCTATTTATTTTTCCTGTTTTTCCCTCTTCAAGCCGAATCTTCAGAGCTTTTAGCACGAACAAAACCAGATATTCGTGATGTTTTAATTGCCTTTTTTGGTGGATTAGCTTTGGTAATTGCTAGGGCAAAAAAAGGAACAATTGCCAGTGTTATTTTTGGTGTTGCTATTGCCACTGCTTTAATGCCACCCTTATGTACCGTAGGTTTTGGTTTGGCTATTGGTAATTTTAGTTACGCCAGTGGAGCACTCTTGCTTTTTGGTATCAATACTATTTTTATAGCATTAGCCACATTTTTGGTATTAAAGCTATTGCGTTTTCCAATGGTGCGTTATGCAAACTCTAAAAGACGTCGCTTAATTGCGCGTTTGGTTTCGCTTACGGCTCTAGCAGTAATGATTCCTGCGGGACTTATTTTTTGGGGCGTTTATAAAGAATTTGAATTTAAAAGTGAAGCAAATCAGTTTATTATTGAAAATGTATTACCGTATCAGTTCACAAAAGATGGGCGATTTTTAAAAGATTTATCGGTTTTACATTATAACAGTAATGATGAGTCAGGTACAGATTTACTTTTTAAAAGAAATATTAATTCAACTATTGAATTAATATTTATGGGTAATGAAGGAGTTCCGGAGGGAGTTCTCGCTACATGGGAATCTAAATTAAAAACATATAGTCATTTAGAGAATGTAGAATTAAAAGTAATTCAAGGTTCACAAGGTAATGATGCCAATCAGTTGAAGTATGTTAGTGAATTATATGAATCGCAAAAAGATCAATTGTCTAGTAAAGATGATAAAATTAAGTTATTAGAATCAGAGGTATATCGATTAGAAAAGTCTGCAGGTATTCAAATACCGTTTACTGAAATAAGCGCAGAAGCTAGAACAAATTACGAGAATTTAGTATCCATGAGTTATGCTCCAACAATAGTTACTGATTTTACTAAAACGGATACTATTCCCGTTTTTGAAGTAAAATGGAATGCAAATACAAAAAAGGATATTACTGAAAAAGATGCTAAAAAACTTACGGAATGGCTGAAATTGAGACTGAAAAACAATAAAATACAATTGAAGGAAGTGTTAGAGTAGCTTTGTAGATAAGGTAGAATTACTTTTTTAAACTACTGTTTAGTTTCTTTCTTCAATATACATTTGTCTTACTTTTTTGAAAAGCTCAGAAGAATAAACGAAGTCTGTTACCGCTTCATTATCAGTTTTAAAAATTTCTTTATTGGTGCCTTCCCATTCTTTGAGGCCATTTTTTAAGAAAAGAATCTTCTCACCGATTTCCATAACTGAATTCATATCATGAGTATTGATAACTGTTGTAATATCATACTCTTCCGTAATTTCTTTGATGAGGTTATCAATGAGAATTGCAGTTTTTGGATCTAATCCTGAATTGGGCTCATCACAAAAAAGATATTTTGGATTCATTACTATTGCTCTAGCAATGGCAACTCGCTTCTGCATACCACCAGAAATTTCTGAAGGAAATTTGTGATGTGCATCAATCAAGTTTACACGTTTTAAAACGAAATCAACACGATCTTGCATTTCAGAAGGTGATTGTTTTGTAAACATCTCTAAAGGAAATTTTACATTGCCTTCAACCGTCATAGAATCAAAGAGCGCACTTCCCTGAAAAACCATACCCATTTCTTGACGTAAATTTCGTTTATCGTCTGCTGATAAATCATCATAGACTTTGCCGTCATAGCTAATAGAACCTTCTTCTGGGGTAAATAATCCTAAAAGACATTTTAAGAAAACAGTTTTACCTGACCCACTTTGACCAATTACTAAATTGGTTTTTCCGGTTTCAAAAGTAGCTGTAACCCCTTTTAATACTTCGGTTTCACCGAAAGATTTGCGAATGTCTTCTACGTGTATCATTATCCGAGAAACAATTGGGTTAATATTAGGTTTAAAAAGATGATGGCAACACTTGTCCAAACAAAAGAAGTTGTACTCGCCTTACCTACTTCTAATGCTCCGCCTTTCATGTAAAAACCATGATATGATGGAATAGTCGCTAATATAAATGCGAAAACTAATGTTTTGATAAATGCATAGGTAACGTGAAATGGTATAAAATCTAATTGTATGCCTTCTATAAAATCAGCACTTGTACCGTGACCACCAGAAACAGTAGCAAGCCATCCGCCAAATACCCCAATATACATGCCTATTGCAATTATAAAAGGATATAACATTAATGCTACAATCTTTGGAAATACAAGATAATTCAAAGCATTGATACCCATCACTTCAAGCGCATCTATCTGCTCTGTTACTCGCATGGTACCTATACTTGAGGTAATATATGAACCTACTTTACCTGCCATAATTATGGAACAGAAAGTTGGGGCAAATTCAAGAATAATAGATTGTCTTGTTGCAAACCCAATAAGATACCCAGGTAATAATGGGTTGGTAAGGTTTAGGGCAGTTTGAATTGCCACAACACCCCCAATAAAGAAAGAAATGAAAATTATGATACCTAATGAACCAAACATGAGTTCGTCAATTTCTTTTAAAATTAACGTCTTCATTATTTTCCATTTGGTTGGTTTTTTAAAAACCTCCCGTATCATAATGGCATAGCTGCCAATTGATTCAAAATAATTCATGTATTGCTTATAGACTTAAGATGTAAAAATAAGAATATAAAGTATCAGAAGGCTTTGAATAGCTGTAAAATTTCCTACAATTAAATGCTATGGTTAACACAATGCTTTTAAATAAAATAATAAAACACTTATTCGTAAAAGGTAGTGCTTAAGATTTATCACCGGTAACGGTAATATTAAATGTTGTTGAATTTTAGATATTATGAAACCAATTTTAGACAATTCTAATCGATTTTACTTCAGCTAAAAAAAGAAGGTAATATTTGAGATAATTCCACAATTTTATGACAAAATCTTACATAGTTTTGAGATTAGAATTCTTTACTTTTACTGAAACAAATAACTTAAAATATGTATCAAAGAATATTTAAGGCGTTCATTTTAATTTTTGCCTTGGTAATTACTTCAGGCAATGCTACGGCACAAAGAAAATCTAAAAAAAATAACGCTGTAGAAACTAAAGATCCTATTAATACAACACCAAAATTAGTAGTTGGTATTGTTGTAGATCAAATGCGTTATGATTATTTGACACGTTTCTGGAATCATTATGAGAATGGTGGTTTTAAGCGAATGGTGAACGAAGGTTTTAACTGTAAAAACAACCACTACAATTACGCTCCAACAAATACAGGCCCAGGGCACACTTCAGTGTACACTGGTACTACACCAGCTACCCATGGTGTAATAAGTAATAATTGGTATGATAAAGCTACTGGCACCTCTGTTTATTGCGCTAGTGATGATAGCTACAATTCGGTGGGTACTACTTCTGATGCTGGCAAAATGTCTCCACATAGAATGCAAACAACTACAATTACTGATGAATTAAGATTGCATACACAAATGCGTGGCAAAACTATTGCAATTGCTATAAAGGATAGGGGAGCTGTGTTGCCTGGTGGTCATACTGCAAACGCTGCATATTGGTTTGATGGTAATACTGCAGGTAATTGGATCACAAGTACTTACTATATGAATGAGTTGCCAAAATGGGTAGCTGATTTTAACAGTGAGAAATCGGTAGCAAAATATAAAAAACCTTGGACTACCTTAAAACCAATAAATACATATGTTGAAAGTGTTATGGATAATAATGCGTATGAAGGGTTGTTTAAAGGTGAAACAGCACCAACCTTTCCGCATGACTTTCCAAAATTGTGGGAAGAAAATGGGTCATACGATATTTTAAAAAGTTCGCCATACGGTAACAGCTTAACTACTGATTTTGCTTTAGCGGCTGTTGATGGTGAAGGTTTGGGTGCTGATGCTATTCCTGATTTCTTAGCGGTTAGTTATTCAAGTACCGATTATGCTGGCCATAAATTTGGTGTTGACTCTAAAGAAATACAAGATACCTACATACAACTAGATAGAGATTTAGCGCGTTTATTTAGTGCTTTGGATAAGAAAGTTGGCGTTGGTGAATACACAGTGTTTTTATCTGCTGATCATGCTGCTAATCCTGTTCCTGCATATTTGAAAGATAAAAAAGTTCTTACTACTATCTTTGATAGAAAAGTAATGCTCGAAGAATTAAATGAATATGTGAAATTTACGTATGGCACTACAGATTTGATTAAAAATATATCTAATAATCAGATTTTTTTAGATCATGATGTTGTTAAGAATTTAGATATGAATCTTAAAGATGTTCAAGAGAATTTGGCTGCTGAAATACTTGGTTATAAAGCTATTGATCACGTTTATACTGCGTATCAAATGTGGCAAAATGATTATACTCGTGGGATACCTCATTTAATTCAAAATGGATATAATGAAAAACGTTCTGGAGATGTGATATATGTTCAAAAACCCAATACTATGAGTTATTCTAGTACAGGTTCGTCACACGGTTCGCCGTATATTTACGATACGCATACGCCTTTATTGTTCTTTGGAAAAGGAATTAAAAATGGTAGTACTGTCGCTAGAACAGAGATTCCGGATATTGCAGCAACAATGGCAGCCTTATTAGGAATATCTTTCCCAAGCGGAACTACAGGTAAACCAATTGTTGAAGTATTAGATTAATTAGTTTTTATGAGTAAACAACCCATTGGTGTATTTGATTCTGGAGTAGGGGGAACCTCTATCTGGAAGGAAATTCATGGGCTTTTACCAAATGAAAATACGGTTTATTTAGCGGATAGTAAGAATGCACCTTATGGCGAAAAGTCAGCGCAAGAAATTCTAGAGCTTAGCATAAAGAATACTGAATATCTGTTAAGCGTAAATTGTAAAATGATTGTTGTTGCCTGTAATACGGCAACAACAAACGCCATTGATTATTTGCGCGAAAATTACAATGTTCCGTTTATTGGGATTGAACCGGCTATAAAACCAGCAGCTTTAGGCTCTAAATCTAAAACTGTTGGTATTTTAGCTACTAAAGGTACCTTGTCAAGCAGTCTTTTTCATAGTACCGCTGAGAACCATGCTAGGGGAATTAAAATTATAGAACGTGAAGGAAAAGGTTTAGTTCATTTGGTTGAAACGGGGCATGCGAAAAGTACAGCTGCAAAAAAACTACTTGAAGATTATTTAAAACCAATGTTAGCTTCCGGAATAGATTATTTGGTTTTAGGTTGTACACATTACCCGTATTTAATTCCTGTTTTAAAAGAATTACTTCCTGATGGTGTAAAAATAATTGACTCGGGTGAGGCTGTTGCTCGGCAGACTAAAGTGGTATTAGAGAAAAATAATTTACTTAATCCATCTAAAGAAAAAGCAACTATGCAATTTCATACCAATGCTGATGTTATGGTGCTTCGAGATTTAATTGCAAATGAACAAGCCAATGTATCTTACTTAGATTTCTAAACTATACATCAATTCTAGAATAGGTTAAATAAGTGAAAGCATATTTATGCCGTGCGTCAGCCGGGTGGTGGTGTTCAAAAATTAAATTCCATTTCTTATAATCTATATCCGGAAAATAGGTGTCCGCATCTTCAAAGGTGCTATGAACTCGTGTTAGTTCAATTTTATTTGAAAATTTTTCAGCCTGAGAATATATTTCACCGCCACCAATAATATAGCTTAGTGATTCTAATTTACATAATTCTAATGCCTCTAAAAGTGAATTAACTACTACGCACTCGTCAAAATCAACTTTGTAATTTTCATCACGAGTAATAATTATATGTCGCCTGTTGGGTAAAGGTTTTGGAAAACTTTCATAGGTTTTACGCCCCATAATAATGGAGTGACCCGTAGTCAATTTTTTAAAACGTTTAAAATCATCTGGCAAATGCCAAAGCAGGTCGTTGTCTTTGCCTAAAGCATTGTTTTCTGCTGCAGCTGCTATCATACAAAAGGTACTCATAGCTCTTTTTTTTTATTGATTTGTGTAAGCGGAAAATCAGTTTCAATTTCTTTTTGTAATGCAGCTATTCGCTCTTTTTGTTTAGCTACTAACTTTTCACGTTGGCTTCTTTCCCAATCTTTGCCCATAAATTGTTGGGTGATAAAAACATTAAAAGCATGAATTACAAAAAGAAAAGCCCAAAAGGTTATTGCCCAAATAAACCAATCATATTCGGCACCGTATTTTAAAATTTTATTTAGTAGAATTAAAAAAACGCTACCTATCAGAAAAATCACAAAATGAGAAAATAGCCTTTTCTTTTGTTTTATTCTTGACTGTGCATTTTCTAACAATTCATGCTGTTCAAGATCTACTTCTGATTTTTTCTTGTTCTTTGAAAACATGGCAATGATTATCTTTATAACAAATATAAGCCATAGTGATGGCTATGTAGAATTTAGGTTTTTAATTTTATAAATATGGATGATATACGAAGCAAGTTTCCTGTTTTAGAAAAGTACATTTATGCGAATACGGCTTCTTCTGGTCTGCCATATACTGCTTTAATGGAATGGCGGAAAAAACATGACCAAGATTTTTTAAATGGAGGAAGTATTATGCGTGATAAAGCACGTGATATTTTAGATGAAACTCGCGAAACAGTCGGCAGGTTTTTTAATTGTGATTATGAAAATGTAGCGCTGGTACAAAATTTTTCTATCGGACTTAATATGTTTTTAGAAGGATTAGATACAAAAGAAAAAGTGCTTTTAATTGAAAATGATTATCCTTCTGTTGCATGGCCTTTTGAACGGCGAGGATTTCATGTTTCTTTTGCGAAGTTAGATGAGAATCTTGAAGAAAATATTAGAAATAAAATTTTAGAAGATAAAATTACAATACTAGCCATTAGTATTGTTCAATGGCTAAATGGAATAAAAATAGATCTTGATTTTCTTAAAAAATTAAAAGCAGAATACCCACAATTATTAATAATTGCTGATGGTACACAGTTTTGTGGAACTTCTGAATTTGATTTTAATAATTCAGGTGTTGATGTACTTGGTGCTAGTAGTTATAAATGGTTGCTGAGTGGTTATGGAAATGGATTTATGCTTTTCAAAGACAATATTAAAGAACGTTCAAAATTAAAGACCACAGGCTTTAATGCAGCAAACGCTGATGCTTTACGTAAAGATTCAATTCCTTTTGCAAAATTTTTTGAACCGGGACATTTAGACACATTAAATTTTGGCAGCTTAAAATTCTCTTTAGAGTTTTTTGAAAAAATTGGTAAGAATAATATTGAGTTAAAAATTCAAGAATTATCTGATTATGCTAAAATGAAATTATCCGATTTAAACCTTTTGCAAAAAGCTGTAATTCAAAGAAAAGTACACAGTTCTATTTTTAATATAAAAGGTGATGCTAGCCTGTTTGAAAAATTGAAAGAAGAAAATATTATTTGTTCGCTAAGAGGTGACGGAATTCGTTTGAGTTTTCATTTGTATAATACAAAAAATGATATAGATGCAATTGTAAAAATCTTAAAAACAGTTATTTAACATTTGCTTAATGCGATGATTAGGCCCTTAAAATTGAATAAACTATTTAATTGTATTCGTTATATTAAGAAAATGATAAAAATGATTATAGTATTGTGTATGAAGCTTTTACTGTAGTAGATTTGCGGCGAATTTTAAAATCAGTTATTATGTCTATCGCTAAACAATATTTGAAAACAAAGCCGGTGTGTAAAGTTACTTTTACAGTACCTGCTGAAGAGGCTAAAAAAGTTGCGGTTGTAGGTGACTTCAACAATTGGAAAGCAAACAAAGCAAGCTCTTTGAAAAAATTAAAAAATGGCACATTCAAAGGAACTATTGAATTGCCAAAAGAGAATTCTTTTGAATTCAAGTACATTATTGACGGAAACTACGTAAACGAAAGTGAAGCTGATCGTTACCAATGGAACGATTACGCAGGTGGTGAAAATGCTGTTATAGAAATATAATACGTATTTAGATAAAAAATTGAAAGCCGAAATGTTCTAAACATTTCGGCTTTTTTATGTCTTCTATTTTTTTATATAGCTACAGCTCCTTTTATGTGGGGATGCGGATTGTAATCTGTTAACGTAAAATCTTCAAATTTAAAATCGAAAATATCTTTTACTTCTGGGTTTAAAATCATTTTTGGTAAAGGTCTGGTTTCGCGACTTAATTGAAGTTCAACCTGATCCATATGATTATTGTAAATATGCGCATCACCAAAGGTGTGAATGAAATCACCAGCTTCATAACCGCAAACTTGCGCCATCATCATTGTGAATAAAGCATATGATGCTATATTGAAAGGCACTCCTAAAAATATATCTGCGCTTCTTTGATACAGTTGGCATGATAATTTTCCGTCAGCTACATAAAATTGGAAAAAAGCATGGCAAGGTGGTAAAGCTGCTTTACCGTTTGCTACATTTTCTGAAAATGATTTTGAAGTGTCAGGCAATACGCTTGGGTTCCATGCAGAAACTAACATTCTTCTACTATTCGGATTGTTTTTTAACGACGCAACTACTTCTTTAATCTGGTCAATTTCATCGTTATTCCAGTTGCGCCATTGATGACCATATACAGGGCCCAAATCACCATTCTCATCAGCCCATTCATTCCAGATTCGAACTCCATTTTCTTGAAGATATTTGATATTAGTATCTCCGTTTAAAAACCATAAAAGTTCGTAAACGATGGATTTTAAATGTAGTTTTTTTGTGGTCACCATGGGGAAACCTTCACTTAGGTTAAACCGCATTTGATAACCGAAAACACTTTTAGTACCTGTGCCAGTGCGATCCCCTTTTTGGTTGCCACTTTCAAGTACATGTTTTAATAAATCGTGGTATTGTTTCATATTGCGATAAAGGTAATAGGTAAAATGTAAAAGCTCAAAAAGTTAATGGGCTTGTTTATTAGATTTTATTAACCGAGTATCATACCAGCAATTGTTGCTGAAAGTAAAGATGCAATTGATCCACCTAATACAGCACGCATGCCAAATTCAGAAAGTACTTTGCGCTGGCCTGGGGCTAGCGAACCTATGCCACCAATTTGTATGCCTATAGATGCAAAGTTTGCAAAGCCACATAGCATATAGGTAGCCATAATTACTGATTTGTTATAGGTGAAATGGGCAGAACTGGCCATATTTTTTAATTCGGATAATTGAATATATCCAATAAATTCGCTGGCTGCTAATTTGATGCCTAAGAGTTGGCCCATAAGTGTGATGTCTTCATTTGCTACCCCTATTACCCACATTAACGGAGCGAAAACAGTTCCTAAAATAGCTTCTAATGAAAGTTTGTCATACATGCTGTTTTCAGCAATCCATGAGTTTAGGGTGGTCCATTCACCAATCCACCCAAAAATACCGTTGAACATGGCAATGAAAGCAACAAAAACTAAGAGCATTGCACCTACGTTTACTGCTAGTTTTAACCCTTCTGTAGTTCCGTTTGCAATAGCATCTAGAAAGTTTGTGCCAATTTTTTCTGAAGATACTTGAACATCAGTGTTTACAGCTTCAGTTTGTGGATATAATATTTTAGAAACTACAATTGCACCGGGTGCTGCCATTACTGATGCCGCTAATAAATGTTTAGCAAATTGCAGGCGAAGTACAGGGTCGTCACCACCTAAAAATCCTATATATGCAGCTAAAACAGCACCTGCAACGGTAGCCATTCCGCCTACCATAACAAGTAGCATTTCAGACCTATTCATTTTTTCTAAATAGGGTTTAATTAATAGGGGTGCTTCCGTTTGCCCTAGAAATATATTTCCTGCAATACTCAAACTTTCAGCTCCTGAAATACCTAAGGCTTTTGATAATAACCAAGCGAGACCTTTTACCACTTTTTGAATTATCCCCAGATAAAATAAAACTGAAGTTAATGCGGAGAAAAATATAATTGTTGGTAGTACTTGAAATGCAAAAATATATCCGAAGGTATTCATGTCAGCCACTAACCCTTCAAAGAGAAATTGGCTGCCAGCTCTTGTAAAATCTAATATACTTACAAAGACTTGACCTATTTTCTCAAAAATTATTTTGATAAAAGGCACTTTCAAAACACCAATTGCTATTAGTAATTGAATAGCTAAGCCTATACCAACCGTTTTCCAATTTATTGCTTTGCGATTAGCACTAAAGAGAAAGGAAATTAGAATTAAAACAGCCATGCCTAGTATGCCGCGCCAAAGACTGTTAAATGTAAAACCTTCATTCGGAATAAGTTCAGTGGTAGCTACATCTGCAAGGGTGCTAGACTGAATTGTAGTTTGTAAATTATCAGCAATTTGTGTTTCTTGAGCTGTAACCGGAAGTGCAACAAAAAAAGCAATCAGGAAAAACCAGGAGATAGGTTTCATAAAATGCTTTTTAGTGGTGGGTTAGTTTCTTTTGGAAATTTCATCTCGCAATTTGGCAGCTTTTTCATAATCTTCATTTGCTACCGCTTTGTCTAATTCTTTATTAAGATCATCAACCGTTAGTTCTGAATACCCACTTGTGGCATTAGAATCAATTTCAATTGTTTCACTTTCTTGTAATATTTCATCAACTACAATACTATCATCATCTTCTTCATTCTCTTTATCTTTTGAAGAAAATTTGAGATAGATGCCTGCTTTGTCTAAGATGGTCTTGTAAGTGAAAATAGGAGCATCAAAACGTAATGCTAAAGCAATAGCGTCACTAGTACGGGCATCAATAATTTCTTCAATTTTTTCTCTCTCACAAATGATGCTAGAGTAAAATACACCATCAACTAATTTGTGAATGATTACTTGCTTTACAACGATGTCAAAACGATCTGAGAAATTCTTGAAGAGGTCATGAGTTAAAGGTCTTGGTGGCTTAATTTCTTTCTCAAGAGCTATGGCAATTGATTGAGCTTCAAAAGCACCAATTACTATGGGTAATTTACGGTCGCCATCAACCTCGTTTAAAATAAGGGCATATGCGCCATTCTGCGTTTGACTGTATGATATTCCTTTAATTTTTAACCGAACTAAACTCATATTATATTTAAAAATAAAAAAAGCTGTTTAAATATAGGGCTTACCATGTATTTAAACAGCCTATATATTGGCCGCAAATTAATAAAAATTAGGCGTTCTGAGCTTTAAATTCTTTTAATTTTTGAACTAGCTGAGGTACCACCTCAAAAGCGTCGCCAACAATACCGTAATCTGCAGCCTTGAAAAATGGTGCTTCTTCATCTGTATTAATGACCACTTTTACTTTAGATGCGCTTACACCTGCTAAGTGTTGAATGGCACCTGAGATACCAATTGCAATGTATAAATTACTGGCCACAGGCTTTCCTGTTTGGCCAACATGTTCACCATGTGGTCGCCAGCCCATATCTGAAACTGGTTTAGAACAAGCAGTTGCTGCACCTAAAACTTCAGCTAATTCTTCAATCATTCCCCAATTTTCAGGGCCTTTTAGTCCTCTTCCGCCAGAAACAACAATATCTGCATCGGCAATAGTTACCTTACCAACAGCTTTGTCAATCTCTATCGATTTTACGTTGTAATCTGCTTCGCTTAAAGTTGGACTAAAATTTTCAATAGTTGCAGTAGTATTATTTTCATGTGCACCAAACGAATTGTTTGAAACGCCAATAATTTTTACATCTGTATTAATTTGTGTTTGACCAAAACCCTTATTACTAAAGGCTGTGCGTTTTACAACAAAAGGACTTGTACTTTCTGGAGCTGCTACAACATTGGGCACATAACCAGCCTTTAATTTAGCGGTTAATATCGGAGCCAAGAATTTTGAATCTGTACTTGAACTCACAATAATAACCGTTGCATCTTCTGATTTAGCTGCTTCAACAAGTGCATGTGCGTAAGCCTTTGCACTAAAGGTCTTTAATTTTTCATCAGCAATATTTAAGACTTTGGTAATTCCATAAGCGCCTAAACTTTCAGCTTCTGAACAGTTAAAACTAACTGCCGTAGCTGCTGTTCCCATTTGTGAGGCAACAGCGTTTGCATAAGATGCCACTTCAAAAGCATTCTTTTTAAATGCTCCGTTTTCTGATTCTGTATATACTAGTACTGACATAAATTTTAATATTTCAAATTTGTAAATCCAAATACCACAAGAATAAGTAGATATTTGATACTAAGTATTTGTTGTTTTTTAAATTACTTTGGCTTCATTGTGTAATAAGTTGACTAAATCATCAACATTATCAACCAATTTAACAGCTCCTTTTGGTGCTGGCTTTTCAAATTTAATGTCTTCAGTAGCCATATTCGCTTCAACTGGGTCTACTACTGATAACGTTTTTTTACGTGCCAACATAATACCTCGCATGTTAGGTATGCGCAAATCACTTTCAGCTACCAAGCCTTTTTGACCACCAACAACAAGAGGTAGTGTAGTACTTAATTTTTCTTTACCACCATCAATTTCACGAATGGCAGTTACATTATTTCCTTCTATTTCTAGGTTGATGCAAGCATTTACAAAGTTCATATCAAGAAGACTTGACATAATACCTGGTACCATACCACCATTATAATCAATAGACTCTCTTCCACCTATGACCAAATCATAACCGCCATTCTTTGCTACTTCAGCTAATTGTCTTGCAACATAATAGCCGTCCGTAGGTATAGCATTTATACGAATTGCTTCGTCAGCACCAATTGCTAATGCTTTTCGCATAGTTGGCTCTACTGATGCATCGCCAACTGTTGCTACGTGAACGATAGCTTGTTGTTTTTCTTTAAACCACATTGCGCGTGTAAGACCAAATTCATCATTCGGATTTATAACAAATTGTACTCCGTTCGTATCAAATTTTGTATCGTTTTCTGTAAAATTGATTTTTGAAGTGGTATCAGGCACATTGCTTATGCAGACTAATATTTTCATAGGTATTTATTATGTATGAGACACTAAATTGGAAGGCTAAGATAAGTATTAAAATCCGAAATTACTATGCGTGCATAATAAAATTCAATAATAATTTTGATTTAAATCCGTCATTTTCTGAAACATATTTTGCTATTTTTGTTTCCGCTTTGCAGTAATTGCAATTCTGATAGCAAAATTAATATGAAGACACTACAATTTAGACAGGCCATAGCTGAAGCAATGAGCGAAGAGATGCGCCAAGATGAGACTATATATTTAATGGGTGAAGAAGTAGCCGAATACAACGGTGCTTACAAAGCCTCTAAAGGTATGTTAGATGAGTTCGGACCTGAACGTGTACTTGATACACCAATTTCTGAATTAGGTTTTGCAGGAATCGGTGTTGGTTCAACAATGACAGGTAACCGACCTATTATTGAATTCATGACTTTTAATTTTGCTTTGGTTGGTATTGATCAAATTATCAATAATGCAGCAAAAATTCGCCAAATGTCTGGTGGACAATTTCCTTGCCCTATTGTGTTTCGTGGGCCAACAGGTTCTGCAGGTCAATTAGGAGCTACGCATTCACAAGCTTTTGAAAGTTGGTATGCTAACTGCCCTGGATTAAAGGTGGTTGTGCCTTCAAACCCTGCCGATGCAAAAGGATTATTAAAAGCTTCAATACGTGATGACGATCCAGTTATTTTTATGGAGTCTGAACAAATGTATGGTGATAAAGGAGAAGTGCCTGAAGGTGATGATTTTATCATTCCACTTGGTGTTGCTGACATTAAAAGAGCAGGTACAGATGTAACTATTGTTTCTTTCGGAAAAATTATTAAAGAAGCTTATAAGGCTGCTGATGAATTAGAAAAAGAAGGAATTAGCTGTGAAATCATAGATTTACGAACTGTCAAACCTTTGGATTACGAAGCTATTTTGACATCAGTGAAAAAAACGAATCGTTTGGTTATTCTTGAAGAAGCTTGGCCTTTTGGTAATGTTGCTACTGAAATTACTTTTCATGTACAAGCACATGCTTTTGATTATTTAGATGCGCCCATACAGAAAATTAATACTGCTGATACGCCAGCACCTTATTCACCAGTTCTTTTAAAAGAATGGATGCCTAATAGTGATGATGTTGTAAATGCGGTAAAAAAAGTACTATATAAATAAAGTAAACAAATTTGTAAGGTTACATTTGCTTCGCTGACAGAAAAGTCTGCGAAGCAATTTTTTTTTATACTGTATTTTTCAATTGTTTGGTCACCATTGAATTAGATAAAGCAACATTAAAGTGGTTCTGTTTTTGTTTTGAAAATTTTCAATTTAATTAGGTTTGAAAAAAAATGTAATGCATATGCAACATTCAAAAATTAAAATTGTCTTTTTTGGTATGTTATTTGTTTACACCAGTTAGAGAATACTTCTACTATGAAAAAAATACTTTTTCCACTATTATTACTTTTTTCTCTGTTTGCATTTTCGCAAAGCAAAGTTGGTGGTATTGTTGTAGATGATTTTGGAGAACCTGTTGCTTTTGCTAATGTGCTCTTCAAAAATTCTACGGAAGGTACTATTAGTAATGATAATGGTCGTTTTTATATGGAGTCAGATAATACTTATGAAACATTAATTGTTTCATTTATAGGTTTTGAAACTCAAGAAATTTCGCTTACTCAGAAGGTGACTTATGAGATGGAGATTAAAATGAAAGAATCTACAGAACAACTTAATGAAGTTATCTTAATCTCAGGTAAACAATCGAAAAAGAATAACCCTGCGGTTGAAATATTAAAGAAAATTTGGGCTAAAAAACGTGAGAATGGAGTGCGAAAGTTCAAGCAATACGCATTTAGTAAGTACGAGAAAATAGAATTTGATTTGAATACTATTGATAGTGCTTTGATGAATAAAAAAATCTTCAAAGGGCTTGAATTTGTATTTGATGATTTAGATACCTCACGTATTACAGGTAAAACATACTTGCCGATCTTCTTGAATGAAACTTTTTCTAAAGTCAATGGAGACAATATATTAAATGAAGAAAAAGAGAAAATTCTTGGTAATAAAAATTCCGGATTTGATAATAACCAAGCTATAATTGCTTTTGTATCAGATCTTTATCAAGATTATGATATTTATGATAATTACTTAAAATTCTTTGATAAGAGTTTTACAAGTCCTCTATCACGAACTGGGGTTGATACCTATAATTATGCCTTACGTGATAGTGCTTTTGTAGATAATAAGTGGTGCTATAATATTGTTTATTACCCAAGAAGAAAGAATGAATTGACCTTTAAAGGTGATTTTTGGGTAAATGATTCAACATTTGCTATCAAGAATATTAACCTAGAAGTAACTAAAAGTGCCAATATTAACTGGGTTAAAGAAATATATATTGAGCAAGAGTTTGATGTAGTAAATGATTCAGTATTTCTATTGAAAAGAGATTATATGCTGAGTGATTTCAGTTTTCAAAAGAAGGAGAAATCACGGGGAGTTTATGGTAAGCGTACTACTGTTTTTGATAATTATGAGTTTGATAAAGAGTTGCCCAAGGATTACTATAAGGCAGATAAAAATCCATTTGATCCAGCGACAATAGTACAAGATGACTCATTTTGGCAGAAAAATAGACTTGAAAGTTTAAATAAAGATGAGACGGGTATTTATAAGTTACTTGATACCTTAAAGACTGTTCCTAAATTCAAATCTTACTATAATATTGTCAGTATTTTAGGTTCAGGCTATGTTGAAATTGATAAATGGAATTTAGATATAGGTTCAGTTTATGATGTTTTTGGCTATAATGATGCTGAAGGTGCTAGAGTTAGAGCAGGTTTACGTACCTATTTTGGGGAAAATGATCCATGGCGTGTAGAAGGGTATATGGCTTATGGTTTTGCAGACCAAAAATTTAAACATGGTCTTGCCGGAAAGTTCTTATTAGATAAAAAAAGCAGGCTTATAGTCTCTGGAGGCAATAGACGTGATATTGAACAATTAGGCGTCAGCCTTACTGCTACCAATGATGTTTTAGGAAGAAGTATTGCATCCTCCTCATTATTAACAGTTGGTGCCAATAATAGACTCACAAACATTAATTTGAGCGCATTTAATATTGAAATGGAACCCATGACTAATTTTAGAATTGGTGTGGGGGGAACCTTTAGAACATTGAGCTCGGCATTACCTCAAGATTTTAGTTTAGATTATGTTAATCCGAATACGTCTGGTGGAATTGCTTCTGAAATTGAGCAGTTTGATTTTCAGACTGTAATGATATTTACACCGGGTAAACGAACTATTGGTTACGGTGTTGAAAGAAGAGATATCAATGAGAATTACAGTACACTTTTACTAAAATATACAAAAGGTATAGATGGGTTATGGGGTAGTGATTTTGATTATGATAAGTTGCAATTTTCGTATAGCCAACCCTGGCAGGTAGGTGGTTTTGGTAGATTGTTGAGTACTGTTGAAATTGGTAAAACATTTGGTGAAGTACCATTAGGTCTTCTTAGCGTAGTGCCTGGTAATCAGACTTTTTTCTCTAATTATGGTACTTTTCCGAACCTTGATTTTTATGAATTTGTTACCGATACGTATGCAGCTGTTCATTTAGAACACAATTTTAACGGCCGTCTCTTTTCAAGAATTCCGTTTCTAAGAAAATTGAACTTAAGAGAAATTGTTGGTTTACGTGGGGTTTGGGGCGAATTGTCAGATGCTAATTTAGTGTTGAATGCGCCGGCTGTGGGAACAACACCGTTACAAGCACCTTCAGATAAAATCTATTATGAATATTCATTTGGAATAGGTAATATCTTTAAGATTTTTAGAATAGATTTCAACTTTAGAGGTAATTATTTAGATCGGCCAGATGCCAGACCTTTTGGAGTTACAGGTACTTTCGGATTTAACTTCTAGTAGTCACTTTTATTTATTAATTCTGAAATATTATAAGTTTATAGAATTATTATATTCTTCATCAAAAATCTTGAGACTCAAATAAATCATTTTTTGCCGACTTTAGGGTTCTTTTTATCGTTTCAACAGACCCAAACCTCTATTTTTTAGTAACTTCGCCACTTTAAAAAAATTAAAGAAATGGCTAAAAATAAAACTATAGTTTTTGATGTTTTGATTGAAATTCCTAAAGGAAGTCGAAATAAATATGAGTACGATTTTACATTAAATAAAATTCGATTTGATCGAATGCTTTTTTCATCAATGATGTACCCAGGTGATTATGGTTTTATTCCTGAAACATTAGCATTAGATCAAGATCCATTAGATGTTTTGGTTATGGGTACAGAGCCTACCTATCCTATGGTGGTTATGGAAGTTAAGCCCATTGGTGTTTTTCATATGACAGACGAAAAAGGTCCGGATGAAAAAATTATTTGTGTGCCGGTTTCTGATCCAATATGGAGTAATAACAATGATATTAGTGATTTAAACCCACATCGTCTTAAAGAAATTGAACACTTTTTTCAGGTATATAAAGATTTAGAAAAAAAGAAAGTAGATACTGGTGGATGGGGTAATGCAGAAGAAGCGGTTAAAATTTACCACGAATGTGTAAAAAGGTATAATGATAGTGAGCACAAAGACAAGCGCACTTTTATGATATAGGTAGTAATACTCTTAAAAAAAAGCCATCCTTTTAATTAGGGATGGCTTTTTTTTTATTCTCGTCAATTTTACTACTTTAGGCCATCGTTATATAAATATAAATCCAAACCACTTAAAACTAATGGAATTAATCGTTGACTTTTTACCAGTATTCGGGGTTGTTGCCCTGTTGTTCGTTTTTATTAAAAATATGTGGGTGACCAAACAAGAAGTTGGTGACGCAAAAATGGCGAGAATTGCCAAAAATATTGCTGACGGAGCAATGTCTTTCTTAAAAGCGGAATATAAAATTCTAGCAATCTTTGTTTTGGCTGTTGCTATTCTACTGTTCTTTAAAGGTAGCAATGAAGAAGGCTCTAACGGAATGGTAGCTTTATCATTTGTTGTTGGTGCCATTTGTTCTGCTTTAGCAGGATTTATAGGTATGAAGGTTGCAACAAAAGCCAATGTTAGAACAACGCAAGCTGCTAAAACTTCATTAGGAAAAGCATTAGAAGTTGCTTTTGCTGGTGGTGCAGTAATGGGATTAGGTGTTGTTGGATTGGGTGTTTTAGGTCTTAGCGGACTTTTTATGATTTACCAATCAATGTGGCCAGGTGCTGAGAATTTAGGCTTGGTATTGAATGTATTATCAGGTTTTTCTCTTGGGGCATCGTCTATCGCACTTTTTGCAAGAGTAGGTGGTGGTATTTATACGAAAGCCGCCGATGTTGGTGCTGATTTAGTAGGAAAGGTTGAAGCGGGTATTCCTGAAGATCACCCATTGAACCCTGCTACAATTGCAGATAATGTTGGTGATAACGTAGGTGATGTTGCTGGTATGGGTGCTGATTTATTTGAATCATATGTTGGTTCTATTATTGGTACAATGGTATTAGGGGCGTTTATTATTACTCCTGATTTTGCAGGCTTAGGTGCTGTGTATCTGCCATTAGTATTAGCTGCTGTAGGTATTTTGATGTCTATCATCGGAACGTTTTTTGTAAAAGTAAAAGATGGCGGAAATCCACAGACTGCTTTGAATATTGGTGAATTTGGTTCTGCTGCTTTAATGGTTGTAGCATCTTATTTTATTATTACGGCATTAATTCCAGAATCTGTTGAAGGTTTGCCAATGGGTGCTATGGGTATATTCTACGCAACTTTAGCTGGTTTAATTGCCGGTTTAGGTGTCGGTAAGATTACTGAATACTATACAGGTACAGGTATGAAACCAGTTAATGATATAGTTAAACAATCTGAAACAGGTGCTGCAACAAATATTATTGCAGGTTTAGGTGTGGGTATGATGTCTACCATGATTCCTATTTTACTTATTGCAGCTGCAATTTTAGTATCACACTATTGCGCAGGTTTGTATGGAATTGCAATCGCTGCTGTAGGTATGTTAGCAAACACAGGTATTCAATTGGCAGTTGATGCATACGGTCCTATTTCTGATAATGCTGGTGGTATTGCAGAAATGGCAGAATTAGATCCAGAAGTACGTGAGCGTACTGATAAATTAGATGCTGTAGGTAATACAACGGCTGCAATCGGCAAAGGTTTTGCAATTGCTTCTGCTGCTTTAACAGCTTTGGCTTTATTCTCAGCTTTTATGAAAGTTGCAAACGTTACATCAATAGACGTTTCACAACCAAAAATTATGGCAGGTCTTTTAGTAGGTGGTATGCTTCCTTTTGTATTCTCAGCCTTGTCAATGAATGCTGTAGGTCGTGCTGCAATGGCAATGATTGAAGAAGTTCGCCGTCAGTTTAGAGATATTCCACAATTGAAAGCAGCGCTTGAAGTGATGCGGGCTGTAGACTCAGATATGTCAAAAGCGACTCCAGAACAACGTGCTATTTTTGACGCTGCTGACGGATATGCTGAATATGACAAATGTGTTGATATTTCTACTAAAGCCTCTATTAAGGAAATGGTATTACCAGGTTTGTTAGCAATTGCTGTGCCTGTTGCTGTTGGCTTTATAGGAGGAGCAGAAATGTTAGGTGGTTTACTTGCGGGTGTTACAACTTGTGGTGTATTAATGGCGATTTTTCAGTCAAATGCAGGTGGAGCTTGGGATAACGCTAAGAAAATGATTGAATCTGACGGACGTAAAGGTTCTGACGCACATAAAGCTGCTGTTGTTGGTGATACTGTGGGTGATCCATTTAAAGATACATCAGGTCCTTCATTGAATATTTTATTGAAATTGATGTCAGTTGTAGCCTTGGTTATTGCGCCAAGTATTGCAATGGATGTTACTGGAATGGCTTCAGATGAGTCAAACAACGAGATTCAAATAGAAATGAATGTCGAAAATGCTGATTTAGCACATGCTACTATTGCTTATTCTACTGTTATCAACGGAGTTAAAGTGATGGATGAAAAAGTTTTTGAAGGTACTCATGCCGAAGTGAAAACACAATTAGAAGAATTTGAAAACACTTCAATTGAATCTAAGGGCAATGAAACTGAGATAACAATTGAGAAAGTTGATATTCGAAAATAGATTTAAATTTTTTAAAAATATGAAGAGGCAAGCTGATAAGGCTTGCCTCTTTTTTGTGTTCTATTGTAGTTGAAAATTTATAGGTATTGTAAAAGCTACTTTCACATTTTTTTCCCGTTGTTTACCGGGTTTCATTTTGGGCAGTTTTTCTATAATACGGTTTGCTTCTTTTTCTAAAATTTTGTCTGGACCTCGAAGTAAAATATTTCCAATAGTTCCATCTGCTTCTATAGTGAATTGAGTGTATACCTTTCCTTCAATGCCTATTTCTTGTGCTGGCTCAGGATATCTAAAAACTTTAGAGATATGTTTGTTAATCATTTTTTGAAAACAAGCTCGTTTGTCTTTTTCTTTCTCGCAACCTGGAAAAACAGGAACTTCTTCTATTGATACCCAATCAACCTTAATTTCCGGCTCCACTTCTTCATAAATAACATGGGTTACTTCTAAAATCTCTTTATCAGTATCACTTTCTGTTGATTCCAATATTGTTTCAATAATTTCTTTTTCATCTTCTACAATCTTTATTTCTATTGGCGCAACTGGTGGCGGAGGCGGAGGGGGTGGTGTAAGTTGAATTATAAGAGGAACTTCTTCAATTAGTTCGTCCACAGGATTCATGTTTGCAGAAACATAATCTATTTTGTCATAAAATTTCCACTCCAAAGCAACATAGGTTAATAGCATAATTAAGGCTAAACCAGATACAAAATAGAGTCCTCTATTTTTATTCAAGTCTTTTTGCGGATTTTTTTTTGGTTTCATAATCTGAAGTTTTGAATTCAAAGCATGTATTGATCTGCTTTTGAATTTGGTTAAACAATACTTCAAACCTAGCTTATAATACCACCTAATAAAATGAGTAATGAGTGAACTGGTCTTTTCAATTAGTTAACGTTCCAATTTTTATTAATGAATATCTAAAATTGACAGTTTACCTTTTATATATTTGATGCTATGGCATTATTCGGAAAAAAGGACAAGCTTCAAATTATCTCATTTCAAACTTATGGAACAAAATCACATCTGTATTTAAGAGGAAGAGCTTTAGAGGACGAAGAAATTGACCTTCAAGAAAAGGGTTTTTTAAAGTTGTTGCAAAATACATGGAAACGTTTTGAAACCGATGAAATAAAGAATACGCCCATTAAAATCACCTTAAGTGATACTGTAAAAGTTTCAGGTAAAACTGATAACGATGGTTATTATTTGATTGACGAGACAAATGATGAATTAGCCAACCTTACTAATTCAGAAGGGTGGTTGCCTTTTGAAATATCTTATACTGATACTTCATTGAAGCGTGAAATTTTGCATCAAAATCGGTTTCCAGGTGAAATGTTGATTCCATCAGATAGAGCTGATTACGGTGTTATTAGTGATATTGATGATACCATTTTACATACAGGTGTAGTTTCATCATTGAAATGGCGGGTGTTTATTAATACTGTTTTTAAGCGAGCTAGTGCTAGAAAACCGCTTGAAGGCTCGGCTGAATTGTATCATTTGTTACACCGTGGTGCTTCAGGTGAAAATGCGAATCCTATTTTCTACGTAAGTCATAGTCCATGGAATTTATATCGTTATCTAGAGCTTTTTCTGCAAACGAACAATTTCCCCAAAGGCCCTATTTTATTACGAGATATGGCCAGTTTTGCTTCAAAATCTGAAAAACCACACAAACAGCATGAAATAGAAAATATCCTTAAGACTTATCCGAATTTGTCATTTATTTTATTTGGAGATAGTGGTGAAAAAGATGCAGATATTTATATTGATATAGCGAATCAGTATCCGAAGCAAGTAAAAGCAATTTATTTACGCAGCGTTGCTGATAAAAAACGTATGGATAGAATTCATGACTTAGTGCTGAATTTTAAACTAACACCTATTTTAGTTGTTAATAGCAGTGATGAAGTTATTACACATGCAAAAACACATGGTTATATTTAATGCTTAAGCCTTAAAAAAGTCCGTTAATTTCAGCATCAATCTTGTTAATTATAACACCTAAATCTTCAGGGTTTTCAACAATATCAAGATTGTCAACATCAATTACAAGTAGATTGCCTTTTTCGTAACTGTGAACCCAAGCTTCATATCTTTCATTTAACCTACTTAGGTAGTCTATAGAAATAGAATTTTCGTAATCACGGCCACGTTTGTGAATTTGACTTACCAAATTTGGAATAGAACTTCTTAGATAAATCATTAAATCTGGTGGCTGAACTAAACTCTCCATTAATTCAAATAAACTCGAATAATTTTGAAAATCTCTATTTGTCATTAAACCCATAGCGTGCAAGTTTGGCGCAAAAATATAGGCGTCTTCGTAAATTGTTCGATCTTGAATTACATCTTTACCGCTTTCTCTTATTTCTAAAATTTGACGGTACCGATGATTTAGAAAATAAATCTGTAAGTTAAAACTCCAACGTTCCATTTGATTATAGAAATCATCTAGATACGGATTGTCAACCACATCTTCAAAGTGTGCTTCCCATTTATAATGTTTTGCGAGTAACTTGGTAAGTGTAGTCTTACCTGCTCCAATGTTTCCGGCAACAGCAATGTGCATGT
Organism: Aurantibacter crassamenti; assembly: GCF_016811105.1. Classification (GTDB taxonomy): domain Bacteria; phylum Bacteroidota; class Bacteroidia; order Flavobacteriales; family Flavobacteriaceae; genus Aurantibacter_A; species Aurantibacter_A crassamenti. Next base: position 1,394,259 of record NZ_JAFBGM010000002.1, on the reverse strand, counting down.
GTTATTCTAGTTTATGGTTAGATTTAGAATAAAAAATTTAAAGGTACAATATACAAGTTATCATGACGAAGTGAAAATGTTTAGCAGTTAATTAAGTTCTCATTAAATGCGAATCTTTAATTTCTAAGAACAGAGAAAATGACAAAATAGAAATAAAGAAAGTATTATGTCTTAGTTAGCTGTAATTGAGGTTCTTAATTTTGATTATTTTTTTTATCGCGTTTTGTGGCTACTCAATTATTCAAAATATATGAGAACTAAGTAACTTTGTGTGAAAAATTACGTTATCTGTGATCGAAAAGTCGATAAAATGCGTATATAATATAAATATCTTGTTCAATTGTTTTTTTATGAAATAATACAAAGGTCTGATTAACAGTCAAAAGTGTTGTAAAATTATTGAGTAAGTACTGAATACTGCCCCAAATGAACAAAATACTTAACGCTGTGGATAGCTCTGCAGATTGTACTACAGTTTTTTGCGATCTGTATGATACATTGCTTCACCGAACGGTGCATCCACATTATGTAATAAAATTGTGGTCAAAAGCAATGGTCAGAGAACTTGGCCTTGAAATAGAGATTGATAATTTATTCTTTATAAGAAGAGCGTCCATAGAACATTTATGTGAAAAGCTTGAGAAAAAAGCTTCTGAAATACCCTACCGCATACAAATTAAAGAGATTTATCAAAGATTAATGAACCAAGACCTTATAAAACATTGGTCTTTTGATGAATTTTTGGCTTATTCATCTGCGGCTGATATTCGCTCTGAATTTGATGTGCAATTTGTTAATACGAAAGTAAAAACTCAATTATATAAGCTAAAAGAAAAAGGGTATAAACTTTATTGTGTTTCTGATTTTTATTTATCAAAAGCACACATTGTTGAATTACTTAAGCTTCATGGTATAGGTGATTTATTTAATGACGTTTTTGTGTCTTCTACTCGAGAGGCTAGTAAAGAGAATAAAGGGTCTTTGTATTTAAACGTTTTAAGTGAATTAAATTTAGAGGCCAAACAAGTTATAATGTTTGGTGATAATAAGCGGAGTGATTGTATTAATGCTTCAAAGCATGGCATACAAGCTGTTCGAATTGCTAATAGACAACGGAAACTTTCTAGTAAATTTAAATTATTTGGCAGCGATCAAAATAATTATGAAAGTGTTAATCGTGAACTAGAAGAGCGCAGCAGCAGCAGTAGTTTTGCATACAGCGAATATATTATTCTTTTTCATACGTTTATGGAACGACTCTATAAAGAGTCTAAGAAGAAACAGATTAAGAATTTGTTTTTTATTTCACGTGAAGGTTATTTTTTAAAACGACTTTTTGATTATTATCAGTCAACAGTTCAGTTAAATACTGAAGACCATATTAATGCACATTACTTTAAGGCTTCCAGAGCGTCTACAATGCAAGTCGCTCACAAAGAATTAGATTTAGAATATTTTGAACATCTACAAAGAAAGGATGCTGATATTTCAGTTGAGAATTTTTTAAAATCTCTATTGTTTGAAGATAAATTGATTTCTGAAATAGCAAATGAGGTGGATTATGATCAAAGTATAATGATTCAAGATTTTTATAATTCTGAAGTTTTTAGAAAAATAAAAATCAATGAAAAATTCAAAAATTATTACGAGGAAAGTAGAATAAGTCAAAAAGAAGCATTTAGAAGTTATATTGATACATATAATATTGACTTTGAAAAAGAAGGAATGGCAGTTGTAGACGTCGGTTGGCGAGGTACAATGCAAGAATGTATTCATACCTTCTTTGAAGAAAAAGTAGATGTTCAAGGATATTATTTAGGATTAAAGGAAGGATATAAAATTACTGAGTCAACAAAAAGATACGGTTTAAATTTTTCGGTTTACCCAACATCTAGTCCTTCTGATAATGTTTTAATGGCGAATAGGCAATTGTACGAACAATTGCTGGCAGCACCACATGGCAGTACTATAGGTTATAGAGACAAGCCTGGTGATTATTCTATTGAACGATATGAGAAAAGAGAGCGAGAGGTTTACTTTGAGCATATTGCACCTTTGCAAGAATTTATGTTTAGCGAATTCTGCCAACTCATTGATGATTTAAAACCTATTTGTTACGAGCAAGATGTAGTTCAGAAATATATGACAGACCTTGCACTACGGCTGGGATTATTTGCAGATCGAAAGAAAATAAAATTCATGCATGAAATTTCAAAAGGATTTTATCAAAATGTTGGCAATAATGAAGTAGGCGTAAGTTATGAACACTCACAATTAAGAGAAAGTAAATTGGGACTAATAAAACGGTTTTTATTTTTTCCGGAAAAAACGTTTCGATTTTTAGTAAAAATTAAGCCAATGCTGTATTCTAAAGGGCTTTACCGTATGTCATACCCCGTGAACTTAATTTATTATTATATTAAGTTTGTCAATAGGGTTAAAGGTTTGGTGTTTAAGAAAAAACTACTTGAATATTAGTCGATAGCTGAATTCTTTGTATTAGTTAACAAACTACAATTTTTATTTTCAAAAGGAAGTCGTAATTTTGACCTCAATAATAATTGAGGAAGGATTTGACTGATTGCAACCTCTATAAAAATGCTAAAGCAGTTGATATTGATTTATTTCAAATCAAACTTCTTTTGTGGTTATAGTTTTTTAAATCCTTTACTTTATAAAAATAGAAGTTTATGTCGTATTTATTTACTTCAGAATCAGTTAGTGAAGGACACCCAGATAAAGTTGCTGACCAAATAAGTGATGCACTTTTAGATCATTTTTTGGCTTTTGATCCTGAAAGTAAAGTAGCATGTGAAACATTGGTTACTACAGGTCAAGTTGTTCTTGCTGGTGAAGTGAAAAGTAATACTTATTTAGACGTTCAAAATATTGCTAGAGATGTAATTAATAAAATTGGCTACACCAAAGGTGAATATCAATTTAGTGGTGATTCTTGTGGAGTTATCTCATTAATACATGAACAATCGCAAGATATTAATCAAGGTGTTGATCGTGGTGATAAAGAGCAACAAGGAGCAGGAGATCAAGGTATGATGTTTGGGTATGCTACTAAAGAAACCTCAAATTATATGCCTTTGGCATTAGATATTTCGCATAAAATTTTACAGGTTCTTGCTGAATTAAGAAGAGAAAACAAGCAAATTAGTTACTTGAGACCAGATGCAAAATCACAGGTTACAATTGAGTATTCTGATGACAATGTACCGCAAAGAATAGATACTATAGTTGTGTCTACACAGCATGATGCTTTTGATGCTAGTGATGATATAATGTTGACTAAAATCAAAAAAGATATAATTGAAATCTTAATTCCAAAAGTAAAAGAGAGACTTCCTGAGAATATTCAGAATCTTTTTGATAATCAAATCGAATATCATATCAACCCTACCGGTAAATTTGTTATTGGTGGACCCCATGGTGACACGGGTTTAACGGGTAGAAAGATTATTGTTGATACATATGGTGGTAAGGGGGCCCATGGTGGTGGTGCTTTTAGTGGAAAAGATCCTAGCAAAGTAGATAGAAGTGCGGCCTATGCTGCGAGACATATTGCCAAAAATTTAGTTGCTGCGGGAGTGGCAGATGAAATTTTGGTACAGGTTAGCTATGCAATTGGTGTTGTAAAGCCAACTTCAATCTATATTGATTCTTACGGTACTTCAAATGTTGATTTTACTGATGGACAAGTAGCCAAGATTGTAGAGAAATTATTCGATATGCGTCCTTTTGCTATAGAAGAAAGGTTAAAATTGCGTAATCCTATTTATTTAGAATCTGCGGCATATGGTCATATGGGTAAGGAGCCTAAAGTTGTGAAAAAAGTCTTTGAATCCCCTTATAATGGACGTGTTGAGAAAGAGGTTGAACTTTTTACCTGGGAGAAATTAGATATGGTTGACAAGGTTAAAGAAGCCTTCAAATTATAAATTTTTCAAAAAAAGTAGGGGATTTCAAATTCCTGAACATATATTTGTTTTTTCAAAGTTCAAACACTTATTGAAATGTTATCAAGAAAGGCGGAGGGAATAGACCCTTTGAAGCCTTAGCAACCCTTTGTTCCTCCGATAACTTATCGGATTCAAAGAAGGTGCTACATTCTATCCGCCTTTGGCGGACAGATAACGAAAACGAATTACCTTAGTAATTCTTACTTTCTTAATAACTTTTTGATTTTATACGACTGCCATAATTTGTGGTTCGTGGTTTGGATTTTTTAATCGAAGTAATAACATTTAAAAAATCAAAAGTCATGAGTGATCTTAAATTTTCTACAAACGCCTTGCATGCTGGGCATGACACAACGCAAACTTCAGGTACAAGAGCTGTGCCTATTTATCAAACGTCATCATATGTTTTTAATGATACTGATCACGCAGCAAACTTGTTTTCACTTGGTGAATTAGGTTTTATTTACACGCGTTTAAATAATCCAACGAACCAAATTTTACAAGAAAGATTGGCTGCGTTAGAAGGTGGAATTGGAGCAGTGGTATTCGCTTCAGGTGCAGCAGCTATATCAGGTGGACTAATGACACTTTTAAAAGCTGGTGATCACATTGTTGCGTCAAGTAGTTTGTACGGTGGTACTTTTAATTTGTTAAATGTTACTTTGCCAAGATTGGGTATTACAACCACATTTGTTGATGCTTCTGATGCAGATAATTTTACAGGCGCTATTCAAGAAAATACGCGAGCAATATTTGTTGAATCTTTAGGTAATCCTAAATTAGATGTACTTGATTTAAAAGCAATAGCAAAAGTTGCCAAAGAGGCTCAGGTGCCATTTATAGTTGATAATACAGTAGCTACACCAAGTTTGTTAAACCCAATTGAGTACGGAGCGAACATAGTTATACATTCATTAACAAAATATATTGGTGGACAAGGAACTTCTTTAGGGGGTGCTATAATTGATGCTGGAACTTTTGATTGGACAAACGGAAAGTTTCCTGAATTCACTGAACCTTCCGCTGGTTACCACGGTTTAGTTTATAGTGAGGCATTGGGTGCTGCAGCGTTTACCTTCAAATTGATTTTAGAAGGATTGAGAGATTTTGGAGGTGCATTAAGTCCATTTAACGCTTTTCAAATTATTCAAGGTTTAGAGACACTTTCAGTTAGAATAAAGCAGCATAGTACTAATGCTTTAGAATTAGCTACATGGCTTGAAGCTAGAGATGAAGTTACTTGGGTAAATTATCCAGGTTTAAAAAGTAGTAAGTATAATGAATTAGCAAAAGAATATTTACCAAAAGGACAAAGTGGTTTGGTAACATTTGGAATAAAAGGTGGTTTTGAAGCTGCCAAAAAATTCACCGATGCAACCAAAATATTCTCTTTATTGGCAAATATTGGTGATACTAAATCATTAATTATTCACCCAGCTAGTACTACGCATCAGCAACTGAATGAAGACCAACAAGCGGCTGCTGGTGTAACGCAAGATTTAATTCGTCTTTCTGTAGGTTTAGAGGATATATCAGATTTGAAAAATGACTTAGAAAATGCTTTTAAAGCAATCTAAATATTCAGTATTATTTTATAATTAACTTTTCTATTTATCGGAATCAAGATTTAATTATTTTTTTCTTGGTTCCGTTTGAACAGATTATAACCTTTTAGGTAGGCTAAAACATGCTACACGAAATAGATCTTAACAAGTTTACCACGCTGAGCGGTGTTTCGCAAAACATTAAGCTTTCGTATCAATTATTTGGTAAAGAATTGCATACTGCTCCAATAATTTTGGTCAATCATGCTTTAACTGGTAACTCAAATGTTACGGGTGATGAAGGCTGGTGGTCTGCTTTAATTGGTGATGGTAAATGTATAGATACGCAGAAGTATACAGTGTTGTCATTCAATATTCCGGGTAATGGGTATGATGGTTTTATAATTGATAATTATAAGGATTTTGTTGCCGCTGATGTTGCAAGAATATTTTTGTTAGGTCTTGAGTATTTAAAAATAAATAAAGTATTTGCAATTATTGGTGGATCATTAGGCGGTGGTATTGCCTGGGAAATGGTGGCTTTGAATGCAACAATTACTGAGAATTTAATTCCGGTAGCCTCTGATTGGAAATCAACTGATTGGTTAATTGCAAATTGTCAGATTCAAGAGCAGTTTTTAATTAATTCAAAACAGCCCGTACATGATGCGCGTATGCATGCTATGCTTTGTTATCGTACTCCAGAATCTTTTAAAGAAAGATTTAAAAGAAGTACGAACGAAGAACTCAAAGTATTTAATGTAGAAAGCTGGTTGATGCATCATGGCGAAAAATTGCAAGAGCGTTTTCAGCTTTCTGCATATAAGTTGATGAATCAATTACTTAGAACTATAGACATTACTAGAGATGGTGATGTGCTTTTTAATAGCATACAGAATAGTGAAATCAACATACATATTATTGGGGTTGATTCAGATTTGTTTTTTACTGCAAAAGAGAATAAAGATACTTTTCGGCAGTTAGCACAAGCCAATAGTAATGTTACCTATGGTGAGGTACATTCTTTGCATGGTCATGACGCGTTTCTAATTGAGTTTGAGCAGATGCAGAATTTACTTACTGGAGTTTTCAATCAAAATGGAAAATCTGGTAATGTTAAGGTGCTTAAGTTTGGAGGTAAATCACTAAGCAATGGTGAAGGTATTGGCAATGTGTTAGAAATTGTAAAATCTAAAGTTGACAATGGTGAGAATATTGCACTTGTTGTTTCTGCAAGAGAGAAAGCTACAGACCAATTGGAAAGTATGCTTGATAAAGCCGCAAACGGACTTGACTTTGCCAAAGATTTTTCAAGCTTTGAAAAATATCAAAGTCAAGCATATAAAAATGTAAATCTATCAAAAGAATTTGCAAGCTTATTTAAACTTCTAGAAGGGGTTTCTTTCTTGGGTGATTATAGCTTGAAAATTAAGGATCAGGTGATGGCTTATGGTGAATTAATTTCAGCAAAGCTTTTAACAAAGTTACTTATCGGTAAGGGCATAAAAGCAAAATTTATTGATTCAAGAAAACTGATAAAAACTGATGCTACATTTGGCGATGCTCAAGTTATTGAGGCGGTTACTAAAGAAAATATGTTGCGAGAGTTTGCTAATTTTGGGGATGATATAGTACCCGTAATAACAGGTTTTATTGCGTCAACTTTAGAAGATGAAACAACTACTTTAGGTAGAAATGGAAGTAATTATTCTGCAGCATTAATTGCTAATTTTTTAGATGCTTCAGAGTTACAGAATTATACCCATGTTGACGGAATTTATACGGCGAATCCTGATTATGTGAGTGATGCTAAGCGCATTTCACAATTGTCATATGCTGAAGCTAATGAGTTGGCTAGTTTTGGAGCAAATATTCTTCATGCAAAAACGATTATCCCATTAATTGAAAAAAATATTCCGTTACGTATTCTCAATACCTTTAACAAAGACAATGAGGGTACTCTTATAAGTGCAAAGACCAATAAAGAGGGAATTAAATCGCTATCGGTAATAGAGAATGTGGCTTTAGTAAATCTTGAGGGTAGAGGTCTTCTTGGTAAAGTTGGTGTTGATGCTAGAATTTTTAGAGCGCTTAGTGAAAACAATATTAGTGTTAGTATTGTTTCGCAAGGTTCTTCTGAAAGGGGAATCGGTTTGGTGGTGAATGCAGTAAATGCACAGCGTGCTAAAATTGTATTGAAAAGAGAGTTTGAAAATGATTTTCAAGCAAAGGATATCAATTTGATTAAGGTGGTAACTGATGTGTCAGTTATTTCAATAGTCGGTCAAGATTTGAGTTCTTTTCATAGACCATATAATGCGTTGATTAAAAATCAAATCATTCCACTTTTATTTAACAATACTGTAACTGGAAAAAATGTGAGTCTTGTTGTTCGTAAATCTGATTTACATAAGGCATTAAATGTAATGCATGGTCAAATTTTCGGAATTAGTAAAAAGATAAATATTGTTGTTTTTGGTCATGGTAATGTAGGTGGAACTTTAATTGATCAAATTTTAAAGTCGGCTAAAACAATTGAAAAAAGAAAAGGAATTGACTTGAATGTATTTGCAATAGCAAATTCTAAGAAGTTATTATTAGCAGCAAAAGGTATAACAAGAACATGGAAATCCGCATTAAAAGAAAAGGGTGTATCATATACTGTTAAAGACATATTTGACTTTGCAAAAAAGCATCATTTAGAAAATTTAATAGTTGTTGATAATACAGCAAGTGAAGATTTTGTAGCCAACTATTTTGAGTTTGTTGAAAACGGATTTGATGTAGTATCATCTAACAAAATAGCGAATACATTGGGTTACGATTATTATCAATTACTTCGCGAAGAATTGGTGAAAAATCAAAAGCAATATTTGTATGAAACTAATGTAGGAGCAGGACTTCCATTGATTGATACCATAAAATTATTACACCTTTCTGGTGAAAATATTACTCAAATAAAAGGTGTTTTTTCAGGAAGTTTGAGCTACATTTTTAATACGTTTTCTGAAGTTGATGCTCCATTTTCTTCCATATTAAAAGATGCGATGCGAAGTGGTTTTACAGAGCCCGATGCAAGAGAAGATTTGTCGGGTAATGATGTTGGTAGAAAATTATTAATTCTTGCACGTGAGTTAGAATTGAGCAATGAATTTTCAGATATCGAAATTCAAAATTTAATACCATCTGCGTTACGCAAGGGTGAAGTTGATTTCTTTTTGAAAAACCTTGATCTATTAGATGATAAGTTTAATGAAATAAAAAAGAACCAAAAACCAGGACATGTTCTGCGTTATGTAGGTGATTTGCACGGTGATCTTCAAAAAGAAAAAGGAATTCTTGAAGTAAAACTAATTTCTGTACCCAAAGAAAGTGCTTTAGGTCAGGTAAAAGGTTCGGACTCAATAATAGAGATTTATACAGAATCATATGGTAAGAATCCTTTGGTAATACAAGGTGCTGGAGCCGGAGCTGCGGTAACTGCTAGAGGTGTTTTTGGTGATATTTTACGTATTGCGGAAAAAGGATAGTTTTGATTAAAGAGATTTAATAAGTAAGATGGAAAAGAAATTTGAAACAAATGCGATACGAACGCAACTAGAACGTTCGCAATTTTTAGAGCATTCAACCCCAATGTATTTGACCTCAAGTTTTGTTTTTGAGGATGCGGAAGATATGCGGGCTTCATTTGCTGAAGAGAAAGATCGAAATGTCTATTCACGTTATTCGAATCCGAATTCTTCAGAATTTATTGAAAAGGTTTGCCAAATGGAAGGCGCAGCAGCAGGCTTTGCTTTTTCTTCAGGTATGGCGGCGGTATTCTCAACGCTTGCTGCACTATTAAATAGTGGTGATCATATTTTATCAGCACGCAGTATTTTTGGTTCTACGCATTCGCTTTTCACAAATTTTTTTCCAAAATGGAATATAGACCATTCTTATTTTAAAATTGATGAACTTGAATTAATTGAAAGTCTGATTACACCAAAGACTAAATTAATTTATGCGGAGTCACCCACCAATCCTGGGGTAGATATTTTAGATTTAGAGGCACTAGGAAAGATTGCAAAGAAGCATAATTTGATTCTAGTAATTGATAATTGTTTTGCATCACCATATTTACAACAGCCTATAAAATTTGGAGCCGATTTGGTCATACACTCTGGCACCAAATTAATGGACGGTCAAGGTCGTGTACTTGCGGGAATAACCGTTGGTAGTAAAGAATTAATTGAAAAGGTATATCGTTTTTCAAGAATTACAGGTCCGGCGCTTTCGCCTTTTAATGCCTGGGTTTTATCAAAAAGTTTAGAAACCTTAGCCGTTCGTGTTGACCGCCATTGTGATAATGCTTTAAAATTGGCGACGTTTTTAGAAAGTCATGAGAAAGTAAATTGGGTAAAATATCCATTTTTAAAATCACACCCGAAGTATGAAATTGCTAAAAAACAAATGAAAGCTGGTGGTTGTGTAGTTGCTTTTGAAGTTAAAGGAGGTTTAGAAGCTGGGCAGAAATTTTTCGATTCAATCAAACTATTATCGCTTTCAGCAAACCTTGGCGACTCAAGAAGTATCGTTACGCACCCAGCATCAACAACACATAGTAAATTATCGGTTGAAGAACGCGCGCAAACAGGTATCACAGACGGTATGGTTCGTGTATCAGTTGGTTTAGAACATGTTGATGATATTATTGCTGATGTGAAGCAGGCATTGGCGTAGAAACGGTTTAGTTTAAAAGTGTAGGTGAACTAAGCATTATTGAAACTCTTATATTAGATTTAACCAGTTGCGATAAAGCTATTCTGAAAGAAGGTGCAATAATTCTGTGATTAAAGCTTGTCTTCCGTCAACTCCTGCTACATTTTTATTAAAAAGTAATATTAAGGCTGTTTGATTCTCTAGATTGATAAAGAAATCTGAGTTGAAACCGCCAGTTGCACCATTATGGTGTCTAAAGGTTTCATTGGGTACATTGTCATTTATATATTCAAACCAACCCAAACAGTTTCGTGTTTTTGTATGGTCATTTGTTTCATATTCTTTGAAATAAACCTTGTGAGTTAATCGAATAGCTTCGCCGAGCATTGTTTCTGGCGGATTTATGTTTGCTTCGGCATATTTTATTAAATCTCCAGCGGTTGATTTAATAACACCAGCACCATCTAGAGCATTTAATGTTTTCCAGTAATCTGATTCTTTACCTTTCAAATTATAACCCATTGCCCAATTTTCAATAGCTGTTTCTGCAAAATTTGCAGTGGTATTGTTTAGTCCTAACGGATTGGTGAGTTTTTGTTGAAGTACTTTACTATAGCCTATATCGTAGTTTCGTTTTAAAATGGTGCCAACTAATCCCATACCAAGATTTGAATAAGCATATTGCGTGAAAGGGTCTGCATGAATTCTTGCGTTTTCTAAAAATGCGTACAAATGTCGTTCATCATAATCTGCAAATTCTTTTCCAGCATCTCTTGACAAATTAAAGTTATTAGGCATTCTAGACAGACCTGATGTGTGAGTCAACAAATGTTTAAAATTCAATTCTATACCATTCCTATTTAGTTTAGGAAGATTATTAGGTAAGTAAGGTTTTATGGTTTGTTCAATATCTAAGCCTTGTTCTAATAGCATGTTGGTTGCCAGAATTGAAGTAAACGTTTTTGTTATAGAGCCAATCTCAAAAAAGGTGTCTTTGGTAGGTGTTAGCCCACTTCCTTTTTTAGTTTCACCGTAGCCATAAAAATGAGTTTCTCCATTCTTTAGCATTCCAATAGAAATACCCACAGTGTTCAGATTGTCTTTATGAGTAATATAGATTTCATCAACTGCAATGTCCATTTCAGAAGACAAAGTATTGTTTGTAAGTTCAACAGGTATATCCTCCTTTAAAGAACAAGCGCTCACAGTGATATAGGCGAAAGTTAGGAATATGACTTTTTTGATTCTATTCATACTTGCTTAAAATTTACATATGATGCCCAATGAGATGCTTGATGAAAAGCCTTCTGTAAGTCTTGTGTAATTTCCATCTTCTAATTTTATCCTTTTATATCCTAGAGAAAGTGCAAAAGAGGTCTGTTTTATACGGAAAATATCATAGCTGTAATGTAGACCAAAGGAAGGGCCAAAATTACTTTTTGTGTTTTTTTGCTTTACTAATTCGCTTTGAGCGTTGTATTCATGGCGGTCATATAAATAGTGGGTTAGAATGTAGTTTCCAGAAATATTTACTCTGATATTACTACGTCTAGTGGGTTCAAAACGATATTGTACCCCTAAGCCTAGTATATATCTATTTTCAGTTCCTTCTGAATTTAAAAACCCCAAAGAGGGCATATATGCAAAAGAATGCTTTCGCTTTTTATAAAAATCTTTGGCGTAAAAAATAGAGCTTCCAACATCCAATCCATCGTAAAGATCAATAATATAAGTGTCTAAAAAGACGCCTATTGAAGTTGTCTTTTCGTTTTGAACAATATCATTTGTTTGTCCGCTTACTTCTGTTGTTATCCAAAGTAAAAGTAAGGTGCTTAAAATTTTATAGTAGTTATTGATTATGTTCTGATTTTAAATTAAAAGTGAGAAAATACTTAAACTGGTATTTATTGTTTTTATCTATGAATTAAGTCAATACTTATGCTCTAACATTCTTAAAATGAGATTTTTAATATTTTTTTATATCACGGTTCAGTGCTAAAATTTAAAATGAAAGTACTTTGAAATCACTAGATTAAACTTGGAATTAGGAAAAGTATAACAAAATAGTTGCCATCGAATTATTGTAAATATAAATTGAATATAGAGTTAGCGTAGGTATCAAATAGGTGAAGGTTTTATTTTTGTAGGTCTAGTATATTTAGATGATGTGAAGAAGTTACCAGTATAGATACTTCATAGCAGAATGCTAATTTTCGCTATATTCGCTTCATGCTCTCAAAAAAGACAAAATACGGTTTAAAAGCATTGACGTACTTAGCTGCGCAAAAGGATAAACAACCGGTGCAGATTGCTGAAATTTCTAAAAAAGAGAATATTTCACAAAAATTTCTGGAGAGTATATTGTTGTCTCTTAGAAAGACAGGCATTCTAGGCTCTAAAAAAGGAAAGGGTGGGGGCTACTACCTCATTAAAGAACCCAAAGAGATTTTAATGACTGACGTTATGCGCATATTAGAAGGCCCAATTGCTTTGGTACCTTGTGTTAGCCTTAATTTTTACGAAAAATGTGAAGATTGCCCGGACGAAAAAACATGTTCTGTAAATAAGTTAATGCTAAAGGTTAGAGATGCAAATCTGGCAGTTTACCGTAACAATACCTTGGCTGATTTGGTATCTACTTAATCTTCTTCTTTAGAATTTTCTAAAAATTGATGAATTATCTTCAGTTTTCGCCACCATTTGTTAATAATCTATTAAATCTATAGAGTAATGGAATATTTTTTTCAATTTATGGGTTTGTAACAATAATTTTGTTTTATTTTTGTTTACTCTATTAAATAGATAGGGTAATTAGATTAATAATATTTTTTCGATGATAGTAGATCAGATAGTTTTAAATAAAAAAGAATCTAAGGGTAAATATTCTGAAGATTCAAAATCAGAAAAACCTATTAGAAGCGTAGCTAAGGCTATTAGTTGGCGTATAATTGGTACGTTAGATACGTTGTTAGTTTCATATTTGTTAACTGGCGAAATTGCTATTGCAGCTTCTATTGCATCAATTGATTTTGTTACTAAAATGTTTCTCTACTTTTTTCATGAACGTATTTGGAATAAAATTAAATGGGGAAAATAAAATAATTTATCATGGCCTTTACACAAGAACAAATAGAAAAATTAAATATTCAATTCAAGGATGTTTCTCCTAAAGAAATAATTTCATGGGCTATTGATAATGCTCAAAACCCTGTCATAACCACTAATTTCAGACCCTATGAGGTTGCAATATTGAATGCTGTTGTAGATGTGAAAAGTGATATTAAAGTTGTTTGGTGTGATACAGGTTATAATACCCCAAATACATATAAACATGCTGTAGATTTGATCGAACGATTACATCTTAATATTGATTTATATGTACCCAAACAAACATCTTCTCATAGAGATGTAGTTATGGGGATTCCTAATATAGATGACCCAAGGCATGCTGTTTTTACTGAACAAGTAAAGTTAGAGCCGTTTAAAAGAGCAATGGCTGAACATAAACCAGATTTGTGGTTTACAAATTTACGTAAGGGTCAGACAGCACTAAGAGATAGTTTGGATATTCTAAGTCTTAGTAAAGACGGAGTTTTAAAAGTAAGTCCGTTTTATCATTGGGACGATGTTCAATTAGATGCTTATTTGACAGAAAGAAATTTACCTAACGAACATAAATATTTTGACCCTACCAAGGTGTTAGAAAATAGAGAATGTGGTTTGCATACGTAATTAGCTAAACCGTTTAATAGAACTTGAAGTTATTTTTATGAAAGATACATCACATATAAATCCATTAGAAAACGAAGCTATCTATATTTTTAGAGAGGTAGCTGCTCAGTTTGAAAAGCCTGTACTGTTATTTTCAGGTGGAAAAGATTCCATTACCTTGGTTCGATTGGCTCAAAAAGCATTTTGGCCAGCGAAAATTCCGTTTCCTTTAATGCATATTGATACAGGGCATAATTTTCCTGAGACAATAGAATTTAGAGATCGTTTGGTTAAAGAACTTGGTTTAGAGTTAATCGTAAGAAACGTCCAAGATTCTATTGATGCTGGAAAGGTGAAAGAAGAATCTGGAAAATATTCAAGCAGAAACTCACTTCAAACCACGACACTTTTAGATGCGATAGAAGAGTTCAAATTTGATGCATGTATTGGTGGTGCTCGTAGAGATGAAGAAAAAGCTAGAGCAAAAGAACGTATTTTTTCAGTGCGTGATGATTTTGGTCAATGGGATGAAAGAAACCAACGACCTGAGCTTTTTGATATGCTAAACGGTCAAATAGAATTGGGACAAAACGTACGTGTTTTTCCAATTTCTAACTGGACAGAATTAGATGTTTGGTCTTATATAGAAAAGGAAGAGATTGAAATACCTTCTATCTATTTTGCACACAAAAGAAAAGTCTTTTTAAGAGATGGATTGATATGGTCGCATTCTGATTATGTTTTTCAAGAAGATGATGAAGAAGTACTAGAGAAAATGGTGCGATTTAGAACTGTCGGAGATATGAGTTGTACTGCAGCTGTATTTTCAGAAGCGGCTGATATAGCATCTGTAGTTCAAGAAATTAGAGATTCTACAATTTCAGAACGTGGTGCGCGTATTGATGATAAAAGATCAGAAGCAGCCATGGAAAAAAGAAAACAACAGGGGTATTTTTAAAATACTTCGACTTTTCTAAAGGGGAAATGCTAAAAAATTTACAATAATTAAAATATAACCCAATAAACTATCTCTTAAATGAGTGAGTTAGGGCAACTAAAATGGAAGTACTAAAAATAGCAACAGCGGGTAGTGTAGATGATGGTAAAAGCACCTTAATAGGTAGGCTTTTATATGATACAAAATCATTGACTACAGATAAGTTAGAGGCCATTGAAAAGACCAGTAAACAGAAGGGATATGATTATTTAGATTTCTCTCTAGCAACAGATGGTTTGGTAGCTGAGCGTGAGCAAGGAATTACAATTGATGTTGCTCATATTTATTTTTCTACCGCTAAGAAGAGTTATATCATTGCCGATACACCAGGTCATGTAGAATATACTAGAAACATGGTTACGGGTGCTTCTACTTCTCAAACTGCAATAATTTTAATTGATGCACGTAAGGGAGTGATTGAGCAAACCAATCGTCATTTTTTCATCAATAATCTACTTCGAATTAAAGAAGTGATTGTTGCGGTTAATAAAATGGATTTGGTTGATTTTTCAGAAGAAAAATACAATGCTATTAAGGAAGACTTTGAAACCTTAATGGGAAAAAGAGATTATCAAGATCAACGAATTACTTTTATTCCTGTAAGTGCTTTGAAGGGTGATAATGTTGTAAATAAATCTGAAAACACACCTTGGTATAAAGGTGAAACCTTATTAGAGCATTTAGAAGCTTTAGACATGGCTGCTGTTTCAAATGTGGGTACACCACGTTTTCCCGTACAATATGTAGTTCGTCCAAAAACGGAAGAGTTTCATGATTTTAGAGGTTTTGCAGGTAAAGTATATGGTGGTGAATTGAGTGTAGGTGATGAGGTAGTTGCTTTACCATCACAAACTAAATCTCGAATTAAGGATATTTACTTTTATGACAAAAAGTATCAGACAGCTTCAAGACGTTCTTCAGTAACCATTACATTAGAAGATGAGATTAATGTAAGTCGTGGCGATATGCTAGTAAAAGTTGGTGATTTACCAACTATAGAAAAAGAGTTTACAGCAACAATTTCTTGGATGGACTCTCAACAATTAACCGCAGGTAGTAAATATGTAGTGCAGCATGGTGTCAATAAGGTGCTTGCTAAAGTTGAAAAAATTCATCATAAAATTCACCCTGATTATTCAGGTATTGATGAAAGTGCATCTGCTTTAGGAATGAATGATATTGCGCAGGTAACTTTTAAACTTAATAAACCTATTTTTTACGATAAATTCAAAAACCATCGTACTAATGGGTCTTTCATACTGCTTGATACACAATCAAATAATACAGTAGGAGCTGGTTTTATTAGTTAATAAGGAATTAGTAAAAGCAACTATAATTATGGTTGCACAATTAATTCTTAATGAGTAACCAGTTTTAATGCCAAATCAGAATAAGAAATGCAAAGTTTTAGAACAGAAATAGAGAATCCGATTGTACAGAAAGATATTATCGATTTAGCGGATAAAATCGAAATGTTTCACAATGGAAAAATAGATGAAGAAAAATTTCGAAGTCTACGTTTAGCTCGTGGAGTTTACGGTCAGCGCCAAGAAGGTGTGCAAATGATTCGTATAAAATTGCCCTATGGTAAAGTTTCTTCTAAGCAATTAAGAAGAATTTCTGATGTTTCTGAAGAATATTCTATTGGACGTTTGCATATTACTACGCGTCAAGATATTCAAATTCATTATGTCGATTTAAATAGAACTCCTGAGTTATGGGCAGAGCTAGAGAAATCTGATGTAACCATTCGTGAAGCTTGTGGTAACACAGTTCGGAATGTAACGGCAAGTGAAACGGCTGGTATTGATGTTGATGAACCTTTTGATGTTTCACCTTATGCACAGGCATTATTTGAGTATTTTTTAAGAAACCCGATAAGTCAAGAATTAGGAAGAAAATTCAAAGTTTCTTTCTCTTCTAGTGATGCAGATACGGGACTTTCTTACATGCATGATTTAGGTTTTATCGCTAAAGTTGAAAATGGCGAAAGAGGTTTTAAAGTAATGCTTGGTGGTGGTTTAGGTTCGCAGCCACGTCATGCTGATGAGTTGTACTCATTTTTAGCTACAGATAAAATTATTCCTTTAATGGAAGGTGTTGTTCGTGTTTTTGACAGATACGGAGAACGAAAAAGTAGAGCAAAAGCACGATTGAAATTCTTGTTGAAAGACGTAGGTTTAGATGGATTTAAAACGCTACTGGAGGAAGAGCAATTGGCTATTCCTGTTAAAACGTTTCCTATAGATGCAGATGCTTATCCTGAAGTAAAAATTGCAGAAGTTGAAGTGCCTAATGTTGTTGTTGAAGATCAACAAGAATTTGAAGCTTGGAAATCAACAAATATCATCCCTCAGAAACAAGAAGGATACGTTGCCATAGGTATAAAAGTGTTGTTGGGTGATTTCTACTTGAAAGAAGCGCGAGCCTTAGCAGATTTAGTTGAAAAATATGCTGCTGATGAAATTCGATTAAGCTTGCGTCAGAATATAGTTGTGCCGTATGTAAAAGAAGAATTAATTCCTTTTTTCTACACAGAACTTAAGAAACTAGGTTTTACGGAGGCGGGTTATGATAAGGCAGTTGACATTACAGCTTGCCCTGGTACAGATACTTGTAATTTAGGAATTGCAAGTAGTACAGGTATTGCTGAGGAGTTAGAAAGAGTAATGAAAATAGAATACCCTGACTACATTAATAATCCAGATGTAGTTATTAAAATTAGTGGATGTATGAACGCTTGTGGTCAACACAATATGGCGAACATCGGTTTTCAAGGAATGTCTGTTCGAACTAAAGATAAATTAGTTGCACCAGCACTTCAAGTATTGTTAGGCGGTGGAAATATTGGTAATGGAGAAGGTAGATTTGCAGATAAAGTTGTGAAAATACCAAGTAAGAGAGGTCCAGAAGCTTTACGTTTAATCTTGAACGATTTTGATGCTAACGGCGGTGAATTATCATTCCCAGATTACTATGCAGAAAAAGGTGAGCATTACTTCTATGATTTCTTAAAAGATTTAACCAGTGTAGATAATTTAACTGCTGATGATTTTATCGATTGGGGAAATTCAGAAGAATATGTAAAAGCTATTGGTATAGGCGAGTGTGCAGGTGTAGTAATTGACTTGATTGCGACGCTATTATATGAAAGTGAAGAGAAAATACAAACAGCAGAAACAACCTTTAATGATGGTAAATTTGCAGCTAGTATTTATCATTCGTATTCATCAATGGTGAATACGGCGAAAGCTATACTTACTTCAGAGAATCAGAAAACAAATACACATGCAGGTATCATCAAAGATTTTGATGAAAAATTCGTTGCCAATAAAAGAATCGTTTTAGATAGAGGTTTTGAAGAATTTATCCTTCAGATTAACAAAAACGAACCTACTGCTGAATTTGCAAAAAGCTATTTAACTGATGCTAAAAGCTTTTTAGAAGCTGTAGCTCAATTTAGAAAACAAGAATTAGCTGAAGCATAAGTTCATGAAAGCAGCAAACAACAAACAAAACTTGAATACAGAGCAAACTTTCGGTCTTTTGACTGTGGTAGGCGCTGGTCCGGGAGATGTTGAATTGATAACGCTAAAGGCGATAAAAGCACTACAAAATGCAGATGTGGTTTTGTATGATGCTCTTGTTGATGTTGCGTTATTGAAGTATGCCGAAAAAGCAGAACTTATTTTTGTTGGAAAGCGCAAAGGGTGTTATTCGTATCAACAAGAACAAATCAATGAACTTATTGTAGAGCGTGCAAAAAGTGGAGGTCATGTGGTTCGGTTAAAAGGGGGAGACCCTTTTGTGTTTGGGCGCGGAGCTGAAGAAATGGAATATGCCGCTAAACATGGTCTAGCAGTTGCAATGGTGCCAGGTGTTTCATCAGCGTTATCTGTTCCTGCTGCTCAAAATATTCCAGTTACAAAAAGAGGTGCTACAGAGAGTTTTTGGGTGATTACAGGTACTACCAAAGAACATAAACTATCAAGTGATGTGCAATTGGCTGCCAAATCGAACGCCACAATTGTCATTCTAATGGGTATGTCTAAACTTTCGCAGATAGTTGATCTTTTTAGAAGTGAAGGAAAATCAGAAATGCCTATTGCTATTATTCAAAACGGCACTAGAGAATCTGAAAAAATAGGAATTGCTACAATTGATTCAATCGAAAAGGAAGTTGAAAAACTAGCACTAACTAATCCGGCAATAATTATTATTGGTGAAGTAGTAAAGCATAGAGAAAATATTTTAAAGATTCAAGAAAAGCATAAGACTCAAGAGTTTATTTATTAAGTATAGATTTATAAGATGATTAAGACAGATTTAATTATAATTGGCGCTGGGCCAACAGGTTTATTTACGGTTTTTGAAGCAGGTTTACTGAAGCTAAAATGCCATTTAATTGATGCTTTACCACAACAAGGGGGGCAGTGTTCTGAAATTTATCCGAAGAAACCTATATATGATATACCAGCTTTTCCTGAAATATTAGCAGGTGAATTGGTAGATAATCTAATGGAGCAAATTAAACCTTTTGAACCTGGATTTACACTTGGTGAACGTGCTGAGACTTTAGATAAACAAGAAGACGGTTCTTATATTGTTACAACTAATAAAGGCACAAAACATCATGCGCCTGTAGTTGTAATAGCAGGTGGATTGGGTTCTTTTGAACCACGAAAACCACCTATTGAAAATATTGTTGATTTTGAAGATAAAGGTGTTGCATATATAATTAAAGACCCTGAAGTATATAGAGATAAGAAAGTGGTTATTGCTGGTGGTGGAGATTCTGCCTTAGACTGGGCAATTTTCTTAGCAGATGTTGCTTCTGAAGTTTCTTTAGTACATAGAAGAAATGAGTTTCGAGGTGCACTAGATTCAGTTGAAAAAGCTGCCGAATTAGCTAAAATTCGAAAGATAAAACTCTTTACAGAGGCCGAAGTGAAAAAACTTTTTGGAGATGAGAAGTTAGAAGCAGTTGGCATTAAACATAAAGATGAGTCAAAGGGTGAAACCTATTTAGAGGTTGATAATTTTATTCCTTTATTTGGGTTGTCTCCAAAACTTGGTCCTATTGGTGATTGGGGCTTAGAGATTGAAAAAAATGCCATTAAAGTTAATAATGCAAAAGATTATCAGACGAATTTACCCGGTGTATTTGCCATAGGTGATGTAAATACCTATGAAGGTAAATTAAAACTGATTTTATCTGGTTTTCATGAGGCTGCCGTTATGTGTCAATATGCCTACCAAATGATTAATCCTGGTAAACGTTATGTCATGAAATATACTACAGTAGGTGGTGTAGAAGGATTTGACGGTAGTAAAAAAGAAGCAAAAAAAGAGGTGGTTCAAAGTATATCGTAAATACGATTATCCTCAAAATTATAAATTTAGGTTTGCAAAATCCCTCCCTTTTTAGTGGAGGGATATTAAAAACCAAACACTTTACTTGTTTTTAAAAAAGTAGAGGTGTTACTTTGTATTCAGTTCTTTACAAAATTGTATTAAGTTATCAAGAAAGGCGGAGGGATTAGACCCTATGAAACCTTGGCAACCCTTTGGTTTATTCCTGTTATAGAGCGACCTAAGAAGGTGCTACATTCTACTGAAAGGCGCTATTTTAGTTATTCAGCAGATAACAATTAAGTCTCTGGTTTGTACCAAATCCTTTTTTGATAAATAGTAATAGTTGTTGGCACTTATTTGGTGTTTGCAATCTAAAAAACGAAAATCTTCAAATGAGGAATATTAAAGAAATACTTGCTGAACGAATTTTAGTGCTTGATGGCGCTATGGGTACTATGCTGCAGCGTTATAAATTTCAAGAAGAAGATTTTAGAGGCGAGCGATTTAAAGATTGGGAGCATCCACTACAAGGTAATAATGATTTATTGTCGTTAACACAGCCAGAAGCTATTGCTGAAGTACATAGAAAGTATTTTGCAGCTGGTGCTGATATTGTTGAGACCAATACGTTTTCAGGAACTACGATCGCGATGGCCGATTATTACATGGAAGATTTGGTTTATGAATTGAATTATGAGTCAGCTAGAATTGCCAAAATGGTGGCTGACGAGTTTACTAAAAATGAACCTGATAAACCCAGGTTTGTGGCAGGTAGTATGGGCCCTACGAATAAGACCGCCAGTATGTCGCCTGATGTAAATGATCCCGGATTTAGGGCTGTTTCATTTGAAGAACTACGTGTTGCCTACAAGCAACAAGCCGAGGCACTATTAGATGGTGGCTCTGATATATTATTGGTTGAAACAATTTTTGATACACTAAATGCAAAAGCCGCACTTTTTGCAATTGAAGAAGTAAAAGAGGAAAGAAATATTGATGTGCCTATTATGGTGAGCGGTACAATAACCGATGCATCCGGAAGAACCTTATCTGGACAAACTGCTGAGGCTTTTTTAATTTCAATATCTCATATTCCAATTTTGTCAGTTGGATTTAACTGTGCTCTTGGAGCAAATCAATTGGTGCCGCATCTTGAGGTTCTATCGACTAAAACAGATTACGCAGTTTCTGCACATCCAAATGCAGGCCTACCAAATGCATTTGGCGAGTACGATGAAACTCCCGAACAAATGGCGGGTCAAATAAAGGAATATGTTGAAAAGGGTTTGGTGAATATTGTTGGCGGATGCTGTGGTACAACACCTGAACACATTATGGCTATAGCTGATTTAGTAAAGCAATATGATCCTCGAGGTTTACCGATAGAAGAAAATAAATGAAAGAGATGACACCTAAATACTTAAAATTAAGTGGACTTGAACCACTTATCGTCACTCCTGAAAGTAATTTCGTTAATGTTGGAGAGCGGACAAATGTTGCTGGTTCAAAAAAGTTTCTGAGGTTAATCAAAGAAGAAAAATATGAAGAGGCTTTAGATGTTGCGCGTGATCAAGTTGAAGGCGGAGCTCAAGTCATTGATATTAATATGGATGATGGACTTCTTGATGGTAAATACGCCATGGTTAAGTTCTTAAATCTTGTCATTGCAGAACCCGATATTGCTCGTGTGCCTATCATGATTGATAGCTCAAAATGGGAAATTATAGAGGCAGGTTTACAAGTTGTACAAGGTAAATGTGTGGTGAATTCTATTAGCCTAAAAGAAGGAGAAGAAGAATTTATACAGCGTGCCAAGTTAATCAAGAGATACGGTGCAGCTGTGATTGTAATGGCCTTTGATGAGGTTGGCCAGGCAGATGATTATCAGAAGCGTATTGATATTTCAAAACGCTCGTATGATATTTTGGTTAATGAAGTAAATTTTCCTCCAGAAGACATCATATTCGATTTAAATATTTTCCCAGTCGCAACAGGAATGGATGAGCATAAACTCAATGCTTTAGATTTTATACGTGCTACAAAATGGGTGAAAGAAAATCTTCCACATTGTAGTGTGAGTGGGGGTGTTAGTAATGTGTCTTTTTCGTTTCGAGGAAATAATCCCGTGCGGGAAGCTATGCACTCTGTCTTTTTATATCATGCTATAAAAGCAGGTATGAATATGGGTATTGTTAACCCAACAATGTTGGAGATTTATGATGATATTCCTAAAGATTTATTAGAGCGAGTTGAAGATGTGATGCTCAACCGTAGAGATGATGCAACTGAAAGATTACTAGATTTTGCTGAATCAGTTGTAGGTAAGGCCAAAGAAAGTAAAGTTGATTTGTCATGGCGTGAAGAGCCGTTGCAGAATAGAATAACTAGAGCATTAGTTAAAGGTATTGACCAATATATTGTTGAAGATGTTGAAGAAGCTCGATTAGCAGCATCAAAACCAATTCAGGTTATTGAAGGTAATTTGATGGCAGGTATGAATGTTGTTGGTGACCTTTTTGGGAGCGGAAAAATGTTTTTGCCACAGGTGGTGAAATCTGCTAGGGTTATGAAAAAAGCTGTGGCGTATCTACTTCCATATATAGAAGAAGAAAAGTTATTGAACCCGCAAGAGGGTGATTCTGAGGGTGCAGGTAAAATATTAATGGCCACTGTAAAAGGTGATGTGCATGATATTGGTAAAAATATTGTCAGCGTTGTATTAGCTTGTAATAATTATGAAATTGTTGATTTAGGTGTGATGGTACCACCTGAAAAAATTATTGCAGCTGCTATTGAGCATAATGTTGATATTATTGGACTAAGCGGACTTATTACTCCATCGCTTGATGAAATGGTTCATTTGGCAAAAGAGATGGAGCGTAAAAATTTTAAAGTGCCATTACTAATTGGAGGTGCAACAACTAGTAAAGCACATACGGCTGTAAAAATAGATCCAAAATATAGTCAGGCTGTTGTGCATGTAAATGACGCATCAAGAGCTGTAACTGTTGTTGGTGACTTATTACAGAAAGAAACTTCTGATAGTTATAAAAGGGCTATCAAAGATGACTATGAGGTGTTTCGAGAAAAATTTATGAATCGTTCACAACACAAAGAGTATAAATCTATTGAGGCGGCACGAAAGAATAAGTTTCAAATTGATTGGAATACATCAGAAATAGTTAAGCCCAATGAATTGGGTGTTCAGATTATTGAAGATATGGACCTAAATAAATTGGTTCCTTTTATCGATTGGACACCATTTTTTAGAAGTTGGGAGCTTCATGGTAAATATCCTGCGATCTTAACTGATAACGTGGTGGGTGAACAGGCAACTGAATTGTTTGCCGATGCTCAAGATATGCTGAAAAAAGTTTTGGAAGAAAAACAATTGACGGCGAAAGCTATATTTTCACTATTTCCTGCAAATACAATTAATGATGATGATATTGAAGTTGATATTCTTGCAGAAGAAGGTCAAGACGCTTCTGAAAATAAAAAATTCATCTTCAGAACATTGCGTCAACAACTACAACGTAGAGAAGGTGTTGCTGATAATGCCTTAGCTGATTTTATCGCTCCAAAGGAAAGTGGTAGAAAAGATTATATGGGTTGTTTTTGTGTGAGTACTGGGTTTGGTACTGATGAAATTTCTGATCAATATCGAAAAGATTTAGATGACTATAATTCTATAATGATTAAAGCTTTGTCTGATCGTTTAGCAGAGGCGTTTGCTGAATATTTACATAAAGAAGTCAGAATAAAGCACTGGGGTTATGCTGCAAATGAAGAATTAAGTAATGACGACTTAATCAATGAATCATATAAGGGTATTAGACCTGCACCCGGTTATCCGGCGTGCCCTGATCATTTAGAGAAAAAAACCATTTGGAAAATTCTTCAAGTTGAAGAAAAAATAGGAGTGAAATTAACTGAAAGTTTAGCTATGTGGCCGGCAGCATCGGTATCAGGTTATTATTTTGGAAATCCGGAAGCAAAGTATTTCGGACTAGGAAAAATAAAAGAAGATCAAGTAGAAGATTTTGCTAAACGTAAAGGTATTCCGTTAGAAGAAGCAAGTAGATGGCTAGCGCCTAATATGGTAGATTGATGAGTGAAAAATTTATAGAGTTAAGGTTAGGTAGCCACATGATTTCTCATGGTTATGATGCTAAGAATAAAGAAATTTTAGAGGAAGTTGCATCGCCATTTTCTCGTAAATTAGTAGCCGTATCACGAATAAAATCTGTTAGTGAAAAGTATATATTAACGGATTATTTGGATGGAAGATGGGTATATTGGGAGTATGAAGGGGATTTTAAAATTTTAAAGAAAAAATTAACCAAGATATAATGAAGGTTACTGAGCATATAGAAAAGGCAAAAGGAAAAACGCTTTTTTCATTTGAAATTGTTCCCCCTGTAAAAGGGAGAAATATACAAGAGTTGTACAATAACATTAATCCATTGATGGAATTTAACCCTCCTTTTATTGATGTTACAACCTCTCGTGAAGAAACTATATATGTGCAGAAAGAAGGTCTTTTAGATAAAAAAACAACTCGTATGCGACCTGGTACGGTTGGTATTTGTGCTTCCATTCAACATAAATATAATGTAGACACAGTACCGCATGTGATTTGTGGTGGTTTCACAAAAGAAGAAACGGAGTACATGTTGGTTGATTGTCATTATTTAGGCATTCAAAACGTAATGGCTTTACGTGGTGATGCCATGCGTGAACAATCGTATTTTGAGCCAGCAGTAGGGGGGCATGCTTATGCAAAAGGACTTGTAGAGCAAATACAAAACTTAAACTGTGGAAAATATTTGCACGAGGTAATTGAGTCGGATGATTGTGCTGACTTCTGTATTGGTGTTGCTGGATATCCTGAAAAACATTTAGAGGCTCCTTCTTTAAAATCCGATTTAAAACGACTTAAAGAGAAAGTAGATGCTGGTGCTGATTATGTAGTGACGCAAATGTTTTTTGACAATCAAAAGTATTTTGAGTTTGTAGCAGCGGCCAAAGAAATGGGAATAAACATACCTATTATTCCAGGGATAAAACCGTTAGCAGTAAAACGACATTTACAGTTGTTACCACAGGTGTTTCGTATTGATCTTCCTCAAGATTTAATTGATGCTGTTGATACTTGTGAAAATAATAAAGCAGTTCGTCAAGTGGGTATTGAATGGGCAATTCAACAGTCAAAGGAATTAAAGGAAGCTGGGGTTCCTGTATTGCATTACTATTCTATGGGAAAATCAGATAATATTCAAGCGATAGCAGAGGCATTGTTTTAATTTTTTATTCTTTGAAAAGAAGCCTTTAGCTTTAATAATTATCCCTATAGTTTTACCTTTACTTTTTATGAGGTTAAAGTTCTTACTTATTGCATTGCTTTTTGGTTGCCTGTCGTTTGCTCAAGAAAGTGCAGTTGCAAAACGTTATGTGATTGATGCTAATCTATTCTACGGCTCAATACTATTACACAACCCTGATATTACCCATTTAATTGAAGAACATCCTTCAGGATTAATTCTCGCACTCAATAGAAAAACATATGGGTCTGAAGAGTGGCAAGAATTATACAATTACCCTGATGTAGGTTATTCATTTATCTATCAAGATATGCATACTGAAACATTGGGTAAGCACTATGGCCTTTATGCGCACTATAATTTTTATTTCTTAAAACGCAATTTGCAATTGAGGTTTGGCCAGGGTGTTTCATATGCTACTAATGCTTACGATAAGTATACCAATTTTCGTAATAATGCCTACGGTTCAGATTTCTTAAGTTCAACATATTTAATGTTGAATTTTCATAAAGAAAATTTATTTAAAGGTTTGGGCTTTAAAGCGGGTGTTAATATTATTCACTATTCTAATGCCAATGTTAAATCGCCAAATACTTCAACAAATACTATTGCGTTCAATGCCGGCTTAACGTATGATTTAGATGGGGGTAAAGAAGTTAGTTATGCTGTAAATCCTGAAAAAGTTAAAGTTGCTGAACCGATAAAATTTAATCTTGCTTTGAGAACTGGTGTAAATTCAAGTGATGTTATTGGTTTGGGGCAACATGCCTTCTATATTATTTCAGGATATGCTGATAAACGTCTCGGCAGAAAAAGCGCAATTCAAGTGGGGGGTGATATCTTCTTTTCACATTTTTTAAAGGAATTAATTCGCTTTCAAGCTATTTCGTTTCCGGAGTACGGAGTTCAAGAGAATGATGATTTTAAACGAGTAGGATTATTTATTGGCCATGAATTATTTGTCAATAAAATAAGCTTTATTACCCAACTGGGATACTATGTGTATTATCCTTTTGATTTTGAAGGCAGGGTATACAACAGAATTGGTTTTAAGCGTTATTTCGGCAAAAATATGTATGGTGCTGTAACCTTAAAGGCGCATGGTGCAGCTGCAGAAGCAATAGAATTTGGAATTGGAATTCGATTTTGAAATTAATGTTTATGAATGATATAGAAACATTTGGTAATACTAACAACCCTATTAAAAAAGTAGGAGTGCTTGTGTTACCTATATTTAGAATGTTTTTTTTAGCATTTCTAATTATATCAATAAGTTCATGTAATTCAGAATCTAGTTCAGATTGTTTTCAGAATTCAGGTGATATGATACGTCAAGAAATTTCGGTACCCGAATTCTCTAAAATTACAGTCTATGAAAAAGTAGCATTGGTTTTAAAGCAGGGAGTTGCACAAAAAGTAGAAATTGAAACAGGTGAATTTCTGTTAAATGAAATATCTGCTGAAGTAGAAGATGACCGATTGCTTCTAAGAAATGAAAATGGCTGTAATCTTTTTCGCGATTATGGTATAACCACGGTGTATATTACTTCGCCAAATATTACTCAAATTAGAAGCAGTAGTGGACTGCCAATTCAAAGTGATGGTGTTTTAAATTATCCAACTTTAGAATTGTTAACTGAAAGTTTTTTAGAACCTGATGCGCTTACAACTGATAGTGAATTTGATTTAGAACTTAATTCAAATTCGGTTAGCATTGTGGTTAATGGTATTGCTTATTTTAAATTGAAAGGGGTTGCCGAAAATCTTAGTTTGTATGTCGCTTCAGGTGATTCTAGAATAGAAGCGGCTACTCTATTGGCGCAACACGTTACATTAAATCATAGGGGAAGTAATGATTTATTTATAAACCCTCAAGAATCAATAAATGGAACTATTCGTGGTAATGGTGATGTTATAAGTAGTAATAAACCTTCGTTGGTTGAGGTTGATGAAATTTACAAAGGGAAGCTGATTTTTAAATAGCAAAAACCTTTCAATAGATGAATCCTATTTTAAAATATATTCGAAATTTGTCTGCTTTTCAACGAGTTATAGGTGATTCTACAGAATTAACAGAAATAGCAAAAGCAGATGTATTGCTTTCTGATTTAGTTGATAAAAAAAAGGTTCCGGGTATTGCAATTTCGGTATTTAAGGAGGGTAAAACAATTCTACAAAAAGGTTATGGTTATGCTGATTTGGAATCTAAAACACCAATCAATCCAGAGAAAACTATATTCAGAATAGCCAGTGTTTCTAAAAATATTGCTGCAACTGCGCTAGCCTATTTGGTAGAAGAAGGTAAAATTAATTTAGATGCTTCTTTTTATGATTATGTGCCATATTTCCCAAAGAAAGAATATGATTTCACCATTCGTCAATTGGCAAGTCATACAGCAGGGATTCGAAGTTATCGCGGAATAGAATACGGATTAAATATACCATATTCAATAAAGGAAGGTATTGATCTTTTTAAAAATGATCCGTTAGTTTTTAAACCAGGTACTCAATATTTATATACTAGTTTCGATTGGGTTTTATTATCATTAGCAATGCAAGAGTTAACTGGTAAGCCGTTTGAAAATCTTGTGCAAGAATTGGTATTAAATCCGCTGGGTCTAACAAGTACGTTTGCTGCAACTAATAATTCTAAGAAAGATTTGAATCAAATAGTAGCAGAAAATTTAAATCAAGATGAATTCGCAACTTTTTATTCAAAAAATAAATTAGGTTTTAGAAAAGCTATTACTGTAGACAATTATTACAAGTTAGCTGGTGGTGGGTATCTTTCAACAGTAACAGATATTTCAAAATTTGGACAGTCTATTCTAAATGGTGAGGTTTTTAACGAAACCACAAAAGCTACATTTTTGACATCCGAAGAAATAAATGGAGTTAAAACGTATTACGGTCTTGGTTGGCAGGTAAGTGAAGATGCCAGTGGTCGTACTTTTTATGGTCATGTTGGTAATGGTGTAGGCGGCTATTCTAATTTTTTCGTCTACCCCAATGAACAATTGGTATTTGCACTTCTTACGAATTGTACCGATCCTAAAATTCAAGAATATTTAGATCAGGTTGTTTCATTGCTGTTAGATTAAGCACCTGTATTAAATAGCTACACATTAATTTCTCTTCAATTTAACAATAAAGTAAGTTGGTTTTTCGTTTTCGCTGGGGATTAAACCTAAATAACTAAAACCAATAAATTATGAGAAAAGTAAACGTATTCTTAACGAGCTGTTTAGCAATTGCTGCTTTATCCTGTTCTAAAGATGATGCAAAAGAACTTGCAAGTGATCCTGATCCTGACGGAGTAAATGCGCAAGAAGAAGTTTTATTAGATGTTAATGCTGTTAGTAATGGCGTTACTATTGATGGAGCTACAAAAAAACAAGGAAGCCCTGTTCCAAATGGTGATATAGAATTCAGCTTAGATTATAAGAAACAAACTGCTTTTCAAAAAAATGGTTTTAACATTGAATTTAAGGCTCCTGAAGGATTCGCTGGAGCATATGTTCAGTTGAAAGACGAAAACGGAATGGCAGATACTTATTTTGATATTCCGGCCAGTGCTACTACTGGAGTTAGTAATAAAGCACCAAAAACAATAGAAAGAGGATTTTTTGCCAATAAAAATGCTGCTAAAGGAAGTTTAGCAAGTAAAGGGGAAGATACTTCTATTGATGTGAACTTTGAAGCAGCAGTCTCTGCAGGAACTTTCTGTTATATAATTTGTGTATATGATGGGCAGGGCTTTGTAAGCCAGCCTTCAGAAGTCTGTGTAACAGTAGAATCTTGGGGAGGAAATGTTAATCTTGTTGCTGATTGGGAATTTACTAAAGAAGTTGATAATGGTGAAACAATAAATGTAGGTGAAGAATATTGTGATGATTATGATTATACACGTAATTTAGATTGCAATAGTGGGGTAACTAAAGAGGTTACCGTAGATTATTGTTATACTACCGATGGATTAGAAATTACTTTTAAAAGTGATGGTTCATACTCATATGTTTCTGATGACACGGATAAAGATGTTGATTGGGACGCTTCGGAAGCATCTTGTGAATTAGTTTATGTTGAAGAAAATTCAAGTTATTCTTCTAAAGGTAATTGGGCTTATGACGAAGAACAAAGCAGACTTACGTTAGTAGAATTTGAGTATACGGATACCTACGATGGACAAACTGAGAACGGTGTCGAAGAAGATGGATATTTAATTTTTGATGGAAAAATAACACTTACTGCTGATAATTTAGTAATTACTGAAACTGATACCTATGAAGGTGAAGAAGAAGTGTACCAATATCATTTCAATAAAAAATAAGATAAAATTATATCTTTAATATAAAGGCTTTCAAATTTGGAAGCCTTTTTTTGTTTTTAATTATTCTTAGCAATTACATTTAAATGTAAAATTATTGTTATTTTTTTAGTTCAAATGTCTGTAAATAAGTAAAAATTTGGAGTAAAGCTTTTATTTTAAATTAAATTCATACATTAGCGGCAAGTTTAAGTTTTATGAATACGCAATTCTTTTTTAACGGTTTCTTTTTTTACTTCTTTTTTAAGAGAAGAACGGGGCTGTTGTGAAGTATTGAATATATAAGCAAATTGAAGTCCCGTTAAATACGGGACTTTTTTGTTTATTAGAATTATTAAAATAATGTCAATTAAAATAGCCATACAAGGTATCAAAGGTTCAAATCACCATCAGGTGGTTCGTGAACGCTGTAGCGATGTTACCGAACTTATTGAATGCATGTCTTTTGATTATTTGGTCGATAGATTATTAGACGGTACGGCTGATAAGGGTATAATGGCTATTGAAAATTCAATTGCCGGTTCTATTATTCCAAATTATGCATTGGTGAACGACCACAACTTGCATATTATTGGTGAACATTATTTGAATATACATCATAATTTAATGGTGCTTAACGGGCAATCAATAGAAGACATTGTTGAAGTACGCTCTCACCCTATGGCATTACTACAGTGCAAAGATTTTTTTAGACAATATCCTAAAATTAGATTGATTGAAGATGTTGATACAGCCGAGACTGCAAAGCAGATTCAAGAAAATCAATTAATGGGTGTAGCGGCCATTGCTCCTAAAGTGGCGGCTGAGTTATATGGTTTGAACATCATAGCATCTGATATTCAAACGATCAAAAATAACTCTACTCGTTTTATTATTGTAAAAACAAAAAATAGAGAGTTACCTAAGGAAGAAATCAACAAGGCCTCTATTCGTTTTATAACCGACCATAAACGCGGTAGTTTAGCGACAGTATTGAATGTAATGAGTGATTGTAATTTGAGTCTTACTAAGATTCAGTCTTTACCCGTGATTGAAAAACCTTGGAAGTATGCATTCTTTGTAGATGTCACATTTGATGATTATGCACATTTTGATAAAGCAAAATCATTGTTGAACATCATGTTAGATGATATTAAAGTACTTGGTGAATATAAAAATGCAATGCTATGATTCGCACCGCTGATCGATTACATACGGTTGAAGAATACTACTTCTCTAAGAAATTGAGAGAGGTTAGGGGGCTTATGGCTGAAGGCCGACCAATAATCAATATGGGTATTGGTAGTCCTGATTTACAACCTTCAGCTGACATAGTAGCAAGTATTCAAAATGCTGTTTTAGAAGAGGGAGCACATCAGTATCAAAGTTATCAAGGATTACCTGAATTGCGTGAGGCATTTGCTGCTTTTTATAATTCAAAATTCGGAGTGACTGCTGATCCAGTAACTGAAATTCTTCCATTAATGGGTTCTAAAGAAGGCATTATGCATATTAGCATGGCTTTTTTAAATCCGGGAGATGAGGTTTTAATTCCAAATCCGGGATACCCAACGTATAGCTCCGTAACCAAACTGGTGGGGGCTGTTCCAAAATATTATGGTTTAAAGCAAGAAAATGGGTGGTTACCTGATTTAGATGCTTTGGAAGATGAGAATCTTGACAAAGTGAAAATTATGTGGGTGAATTATCCGCATATGCCAACTGGTGCACGTATAGCAAAAATTGAGCTTGAGAAATTGGTTTCTTTTGCGAAGCGGAATGATATTCTGTTAGTTAATGATAACCCGTATAGTTTTGTTTTAAATGATGAGCCTACGAGTATTTTAGCAGTAAATGGCGCTAAAGATGTAGCCTTAGAATTAAATTCTTTGAGTAAAACTTTTAACATGGCCGGATGGCGTGTTGGCATGGTACTCGGAAATTCTGATCATATAAACGCTGTATTGAAAGTAAAAAGTAATATGGACTCTGGCATGTTCTACGGCATACAAAAAGGGGCTATAGAAGCGCTAAAGAGTAGTCAAAGTTGGTATGATGATTTGAATGAAGTATACCGAAAGAGAAGAGCTTTGATATTCAAGTTAGCTGATTTGCTAAATTGTACGTATGACACAGATGCCGTTGGTATGTTTGTGTGGGCAAAATTGCCTTTGGGCAGTAAAAGTTCAGAAGCTTTTATAGATGAGATTCTGTATGATAAAAACATATTTTTGGTGCCAGGTACCATTTTTGGTAGTAATGGTGAAGGCTATATTCGGTTTTCATTATGTGTAACAGAAGATAAAATAGAAGAAGCGATAAGCAGATTTTAAGAAATATAAGGGTGCTCTAAGTTGGGTGCTAATAAGTAATATAATGAATGTATTTATAATCGGTATTGGTTTAATTGGTGGTTCTTTCGCAAAAGACATCAAAAGAATTCATCCAGAAACTAAGGTTTTTGGTGTCGATAATAATCCGTCACATCTTGATGAGGCAATTGATTTAAAAATTATTGATGCAAAGGCAAGTTATGCCGATTTGACTATAGCTGATATGGTAGTTGTTAGTATTCCGGTGGATGTTTTGGTAGCAGAACTTCCTAAAATCTTGGATGCTGTAAATGACGATTGTGTGGTAATAGACGGTGGTTCAACCAAAAATTTAATTTGCGAAACGCTGAAAGATCATCCAAAGAGAAGAAACTACTTAGCATGTCACCCAATTGCTGGTACAGAATTTTCTGGCCCATCGGCGGCAATTGAGAATTTGTATAATGGCAAAGCAAATATTATTTGTGAAGTTGAAAAAACTGCTTTTAAATTACAAGAAAGAGCATTGGCAATTTTTCAACAAATGGGTATGCGAATTCGATATATGAATCCTGAGGCACACGACAAGCATATTGCATATGTGTCTCATCTGTCACATATCAGCTCTTTTATGTTGGGAAAGACCGTTATTGAGAAGGAGAAAAATGAACGTGATATTTTTGACATGGCGGGCAGTGGATTTGAAAGCACTGTGCGTTTGGCAAAAAGTTCACCTGCAATGTGGACACCAATTTTTGAGCAGAATAAAGAGAATGTAGTTGAGACATTAAATGAGTACATACAAAACCTTCAAGACTTTAAAGAACTTCTTGAAAAAGATGATTTTGAAGGAATTTACAATGAAATGAACGACACAAATAAAATAAAGGAAATACTAAAAGGAATACCGCTTAACAAACAATAAAATGGAAAATAAAAAAGAGATGAGAGGTTGGTTAGATAACATGAAGTTAGACCATCCATTAGTGATTGCAGGGCCTTGTAGCGCTGAAACAGAAGAGCAAGTTTTGGGCATTGCCCATAGCTTGAAAGATACTGATGTGAACTATTACCGTGCAGGTATCTGGAAACCACGTACTCGTCCTGGAAACTTTGAAGGCGTAGGTGCTTTAGGCTTAAAATGGTTGCAAAAGGTTAAGGAAGAAACCGGAATGAAAACTACTACTGAAGTAGCAAATGCAGCACACGTGAAATTAGCATTAGAATATGATGTTGATATGTTATGGATTGGTGCACGTTCAACGGTGAGTCCGTTTATCATGCAAGAGATTGCTGATGCACTTGCCGGTACTGATAAAACAGTTTTGGTAAAAAACCCAGTTAATCCTGATTTATCATTATGGTTAGGTGGTATTGAGCGTTTATATACAGCGGGTATTAAAAACTTAGGTGCTATACACCGTGGTTTTTCTACATACGAAAAAACAAAGTATAGAAATATTCCTGAATGGCAATTGGCTATTGAGTTCCAAAATAAGTTTCCTGATTTACCATTAATATGTGATCCTTCGCATATTACAGGTAAGCGTGATATGATTTTTGATGTTTCTCAAACAGCTCTTGATCTTAATTTTGATGGTTTGATGATTGAGACACATCACGATCCTGATAATGCATGGAGTGATGCTGCACAACAAGTTACACCTGCCGCATTAGTGCAGATAATGAAAGATCTTAAAATTAGAAAAGAAACTGATTCGGAAGCTGAATACAATTCTAAATTGAGTAATCTAAGAGCACAGATTGATATTTTTGATCATCAATTAATCGATACAATGGGGAAACGTATGAAAGTTTCTGACAGTATTGGAGCTCTTAAAAAGCAGAAAAATGTTGCTGTTTTACAATCTAATAGATGGAACCAAATTCTTGGTGCTATGATCTTAGAAGGTGAAGCAAATGGTTTGAGTGAAGAATTTGTTTTGAAAATGTTCAAAGCAATTCACCAAGAATCAATTAATCATCAAGAGAAAATTGTTAATGCATAATAATTGCTATTAGCTTTAAAATTGGCTTGATATAAAAACAGCGTATTGATGTACATCAAAACGCTGTTTTTTGTTTATGCATTTTTTTAATCAAAATGAAATTTACTCATCTCTTTTAAATATGTAACGTGTAATAAAAATTCCTTGGCCATCTTTATCACCGGCATCAGCTTCTACTGCACTTGTAACAAATGCAAGTTCCCAACCGTCGGCTGTCATGGCACTTAACTTAGAAGAAATTACAGCGTCGTTTGCCGCAATATTCTGAAAACGAATTCCCGTAATATTGTAAAAATTTAAAAGTTTTGTTTCTTCAAAATTCTTAACTCTAATATCTCCACGCTTAGATTTGTTTCTAGTATTATCTTCATCCGTCTGTTCAGTGGTATAGCTTTCAAAATCTTTTTCTTCTTGTGCGTCTATTATTCTAGACCGTCCAATGCCACTTGGTACTATAGATTCTACACTAGTAATTACTTTAAACTGTTGGGCATTAGCATCCAAATAAGTTAAAAAGACTAAGCAAGCTAGGAATGTAATTTTCTTCATGATCAATTTATTATGGTTTATAAATAAAGACAAACAATTTATTGGATGGTTGCATATTAATAGACAGATAATTTTATTTCGATAACTCCAAGAATATTTAATATCAGTGTATTATAAAAGTATTGCTTTTCTTTGTATCCTAAATAGAATGAATGCGAGGTGT
This sequence comes from Aurantibacter crassamenti, assembly GCF_016811105.1. Taxonomy (GTDB): domain Bacteria; phylum Bacteroidota; class Bacteroidia; order Flavobacteriales; family Flavobacteriaceae; genus Aurantibacter_A; species Aurantibacter_A crassamenti. The sequence continues at coordinate 1,359,320 of NZ_JAFBGM010000002.1, read as the reverse complement.
TGTCTATAAATCTACAGGAAGTTGGTATACCGTTAAAACGGATGATGGTGATTTTTACGAATGCCGTATCAAAGGAAAATTCCGAATTAAAGGAATTAAAAGTACCAATCCAGTAGCTGTAGGTGATCATGTGAAGTTTGAGATTGATAATAATGGAGATGTTACTGTTGGTGTAATTTTTGAAATTGAAGACCGTAAAAATTATATTGTTCGTAAATCTGTCAACCTCTCAAAGCAGACACATATAATTGCAGCGAATTTAGATCAGGTCTTTTTAATGATTACTTTAAATAACCCAAAGACCTACACCATATTCATTGATCGTTTTTTAGCAACAGCAGAGGCGTATGATGTGCCTGCTGTATTGCTTTTTAATAAAGTTGATTCGTATAGTTCTGAAGAATTGGGTGAAGTAAAGTACTTGGCTGAACTGTATAGAAATATTGGATACACTTGTATTGGAATTTCAGCTACTACCGGTAAAAATATAGATAAAGTCAAAGAGCTAATGCTTGATAAAATCAGCATGTTTGCAGGCCATTCTGGTGTTGGTAAATCTACTCTTGTGAATATTCTTGAGCCGCGACTAAATATAAAAACTACCGAAATATCAATACAACATTTACAAGGGCAACATACTACTACTTTTGCTGAAATGTTTGATCTTGATTTTGGTGCGCGAATAATTGATACACCCGGCATCAAAGGTTTCGGTATTGTAAATATGGAGAAAGAAGAGATTGGTGACTATTTTCGAGATATCTTCAAGCTAAAGGGTAATTGTAAATTCAATAATTGTCTGCATTTAGATGAACCAAATTGTGCGATAAAAGAAGCACTAGAAAATGATGAATTGGCATGGAGTCGCTATCGAAGCTATGTGCAAATGGTTGCGGGTGATGATGATAATTATAGAATTGATGATTACGCAGAAAAGTAAATGAGAGCAATTATACAAAGGGTTTCTAGAGCGAGTGTCACAGTAGACGCAAAATTAATTTCAGAAATAAATACTGGTCTTTTGGTTTTATTAGGTGTTGAAACAGCTGATGCCAATGAAGATGTTGAATGGCTTTCTCGTAAAATTGTAAATCTTAGAATTTTTGGTGACGATAGTCAGGTAATGAACAAATCACTAATAGACGTTGATGGAGAGGTAATTGTGGTGAGCCAATTTACTTTACATGCCTCCACAAAAAAAGGAAACCGCCCTAGTTACTTGAAAGTAGCACGACCAGAAATTGCCATTCCACTATATGAGAATTTTGTCAGTCAAATCGAAAAAGATTTAGGGAAAAAGGTTGGTACTGGTGTGTTCGGTGCTGATATGAAAGTAGAATTATTGAATGATGGGCCTGTTACTATATCGATTGATACAAAGAATAGAGAATAATTAAATTCATCAAGTAAATTACCATTTTGGTCGTTTTTATTGGTAAAAAGTAAGAAAAGTATCTAGTTTTCGTTTTTGTAAAAACCTTGAATCTAGATTAATGCGCTTATTTGTACCACTTATTAGTTGCCTAATGCTGTGTTTTATTGGCACTGGCCAAGAGAATGAATACCAATCACTTACATTAGATAAAAGTCTTACTAATAATGCCAACGCAGTTGTTCGGTTAGATGAAACAATTGTTGAGATTTCATCTAAGAAAAGAATGACTGTTTCTAAAAGACGTGTCATAACAATTCTTAAAAAAACTGGGCAATCTGCAATTAACCCCTATGCTTTTTATGACCCAGTTACCAGAATTAATAATTTGAGTGTCATAGTATATGATAAAAAAGGTAAAGAAATTGAAGAACTAAAAAAGAAAGATTTTAAAGATGTAAGTGCTGTTGATGGAGGTACATTATACGGTGATTCACGTGTTAAATATTTTGAATATACACCAATCGAATATCCATATACAATTGATTTCACTTATAGCTATGATACATCTAATACAGTCTTTTTGCCAAAGTGGTCACCGGTAGATGAATATTTAGTAAGCACTGAGAAGAGTACCTATAAATTAACGTTGCCTACTGATTTTGAAATTCGTAAAAAAGAAAAAAATTTTGAGAATTACCCGATAGAGAATAGGTCTACCAATTCAATGCTCTCATACAGTCTTAAAAACATACCTGCTTCAAAAAGGGAAATGTTGAGCCCTGCATTTTATGAAATTGAACCACAATTATTGGTGAGTTTATCTGATTTTCATTTAGAAGGTGTTGACGGTCAAGGTAACGACTGGGCTTCAATGGGTAAATGGCAATTTGAGAATTTATTAATAGAAAAAGATATAATACCAGAAAGTACTAAAAATACAGTGGGTAAACTGGTTTCAGGTATTGATAATACTCTTGAGAAAACCAAGAAAATTTATCAATATGTACAAGATAATACGCGTTACATAAGTGTGCAATTAGGTATTGGTGGTTGGATGCCGATTGAAGCTGCTGAAGTAGACCGTGTTAAATATGGTGATTGTAAGGGCTTAACTAATTATACAAAAGCACTTTTAAAGTCTCAGGGTATTGAATCTTACTACAGTGTTGTTTGGGCAGGGAATTACAAACGAAGTATTGAACCTGACTTTGCTTCTATGGAAGGTAACCACGTTATTTTAAATGTGCCTAATGAAGAAAACGATATTTGGTTAGAGTGTACAAGTCAAAGTATGCCATTCGGTTTCTTAAGTTCTTTTACAGATGATCGTGATGTACTGGTAATAACGCCAAATGGAGGTGTCGTCAAACGAACTGATGCATATTTGAATGAACATAATTCTAAAATTACTACAGCGAACTTTGCCTTAATGGCAGATGGTAGTATTAAAGGATCAGTTAAAATAAAGACTAGTGGAATTCAGTATGACAGGCATTCTCGTGTTTATAGTCTTGAAGAGAAAAAGAAAGATGAATATTATAAAGAGTATTGGGATAACATAAACGGTCTAAAAGTCGATGATATCTCTTTAGAAAATAATAAAAGTGACGTTCAATTTGTTGAGAAAATAAAGTTAGAGGCAAGTGGATTTGCAAGTTTGGTAGGTAATGAGCTCCTATTCAACCCTAACCCTTTTGATCAAGATGATTTTGTGCCAGATAGGTATAGAAATAGAAAGTTTCCATTTCAAATATCACGAGGCTATTTGAATGAAAGTGAGTTCACTATCTCCCTTCCAGAAGGTTTTGATTTGTCTGAAATTCCAACACCAATTGAAATAGAAGGTAAGTTCGGATCATATAAAGTAACTATTGGATCAATAGATGCTACTACCTTGATCTACAAAAGAAAACTTTTGATATTAAGTGGTAAATATTCCAAAGAAGATTATACCAGTTTTAGAGATTTTAAAAGGGCTATTGCTAAAGGTGATAATCTTAAAATGATTTTAAAAAGTAAAATATAATACCATGATTAAGTCTAAATTTTTATTGCTATTAGTTTTTGTTTTTTGTCTTGAATTACAAGCTCAAGAAATAAAATTTGGAAAGGTTTCTAAAGCTGAATTGCTTGAAAAATCATATGCTAAAGACTCTTCAGCAAATGCTGCATATTTATATCGCTATCGTAGTTCTTATTATAATTATAATAAGGGTTTAGGATTGGAATTGGTTACTGAAGTTCATGAGCGAATTAAGATTTATAATAATGATGGATTTGACTATGCAACCAAAATAATTAACCTCTACCAAAGCGGAAGTACCGATGAAGAAATTGGTGGCCTGAAAGGATACTCTTATGCTTTGGTTGATGATAAAATTGTTGAGACTAAACTTGAAAAAGAGAATATTTTTAAATCAGAATATTCCAAAAATATTAAGCAAGTTAAATTAACAATGCCAAATTTAAAGGAAGGTTCTGTTGTTGAATATAAATATAGAATTACTTCACCTTTTATTCAGAGTATTGATGAATTTAGATTTCAAGAAGAAATACCCATTAAAAAGATAGAAGCTTCAATGAGAATCTTTGATTACTTTAAATTCAATCAAAGGCAGAAAGGTTTTCTACCGTTAAAACCAATAACTACAAGTGTTTTAAATAATTCTTTAGATGTTCAAGCTATAAAAACAGAATATAATTTAACAGATGTACCTGCACTAAAAGAAGAACATTTTGTAACCAATATTGATAACTACCGTTCAGCAGTGAAATTTGAAATTGTATCACTTGAAATACCAGGTGTACGACAAGAAAATTTTTCTAAATCTTGGGATGATGTGGTTGAGACAATATATAACAGTAGCTCATTTGGTAAAGAATTGAAAAAGAAAAAATACTTTGAAGACGAATTAGATGCTGAATTAGCTAAAATAAGTGATCAGAAAAAAAGGCTTGAGATAGTTGTGAATTTCGTTAAGAACAAAGTAAAATGGAATGAACATAAAGGCGTTGGTTGTGATGAAGGTGTAAAAAATGCCTATGATGAAAAGGTAGGTAATAGTGGTGATATTAATTTAATGATTGTTGCAATGTTGAAACATGCGGGGATCAAAGCGTATCCGGTATTATTGAGTACAAGAGATAATGGTATTCCACTTTTTCCAACAATACAAGGTTTTAATTATGTAATTGCATCTGCAAAAATTGAAGGTAAAGTTTACTTAGTTGATGGTACTGATCCTTATAGTTCAATTGATATTTTGCCATTACGAGCAATAAATTGGTGGGGAAGAATGATTTCAGATGGCGGTACTTCTACTATGGTTGAATTAACACCGAAAAAGAAATCAGTTGACATATCTGTTCTTGAAGTAAGTCTTAATGAAGACGGGTCTATCGAAGGTAATTGTAAGCAACGTTATACAGAGCATAATGCTATGCTTTTTAGAACTTTATATAACAAGGGCACGCAAGATAGTTTTCTTGAAAATTTAGAAAAAGAAAATGATGATATTGAAATATCTAATTATGAAATTAAAAATAATGAAGATATATCAAAACCAGTTGTTCAGTCATATGATGTTTACAAAGAAGATGTGGTTGATGAAGCAGGAGGGAAGCTTTATTTTTCACCCCTGTTCTATAAGGGTCTAAATGAGAATCCATTTAAATCTGAAATTCGAGAGTTCCCTGTAGAATATGGTTTTCCATGGGAAGATACGTTTGTTGTTAAAATTAAAATTCCAGAAGGTTATCAAGTAGAGTCTATCCCAGAAGCTGCAATACTTTCATTACCTGAAAGAATGGGAGTTTTTAAATATGAAATTGTTGAGCGTGACGGCTTTTTAGTTTTAAATTCTAATGTTGCGATGAACACAAGTATTGTTCCATCTCAAGATTATTTGTTATTAAAAGAATTTTACAACCAATTAGTCGAAAAACAATCAGAAAAGGTAGTTTTGTCTAAAATTACTGGAAATGGGTTTGAAGACAGCGCAGCAGGAAGTAGATAAGTGGATAAATGACCATGGGGTTCGTTATTTTAATGAATTGACCAATATGGCCCAACTTACAGAAGAAGTTGGCGAGGTTGCTCGTATAATTGCCAGACGGTATGGTGAGCAAAGTGAGAAAGAATCTGATAAGAATAAAGATTTAGGTGAAGAATTGGCAGATGTGCTCTTTGTAGTTTTATGTCTGGCAAATCAAACAGGTGTTGATATTGAAGAAGCTTTTTATAAAAAACTTGATATAAAAACAAAACGAGATCATAACCGGCATCAAAACAATGAAAAACTGAAATAGCTTATCTTTGTTGCATATACTGTCTCTCATAAAAAGACAGTAGCAGTAACCTAAAAAGAATTGTTTTTAGGTTATTCAAAAAATGATTCTACCATTCAATTGAAAAAGAGAAAACAGCATTGAAATTACAACTCGGCCCACCACCTCAAGACCTTCTTAAAAATAATATTAGAATTACAGGTTCAAAAAGTGAATCAAATAGATTGCTTTTATTAAAAGCCTTGTATCCCAATATTTCAATAGAAAATATTTCAAATTCTGATGATGCTCAAGTAATGGCTAAAGGCCTAGCCGTAGAAAACGGTACGGTAGATATTCATCATGCCGGTACTGCTATGCGCTTTTTAACAAGTTATTTCGCGTCGCAGTCGGGTAAAAGTGTCTTACTTACGGGTTCACAACGAATGACTGAAAGACCAATTGGGGTTCTGGTAGATGCTTTACGTTCACTTGGTGCTAAAATTGAATATGCCAAAAATGAAGGCTATCCACCCTTAAATATTCAGGGCTCGTCTTTAATAAAAAATAAAGTGAGTATTCCTGCCAACATAAGCAGTCAATATATTTCATCATTGTTGATGGTGGGTGCAAGTCTTCCGAATGGTTTAGAACTTGAATTAGTTGGTAAAATTACGTCAGTGCCGTATATTAAAATGACCTTGGCTTTGTTGGACCAAATTGGCGTTGCTAATTCTTTTGAGGGTAATTTAATTAAAGTTAGTTATAAAGCTGAAGTGAATGATGGTGTTTTAGTTGTAGAGTCCGATTGGAGCTCGGCATCGTATTTTTACAGCATTATTGCCTTAAGTGCTATTGGTAGCGAAATAAAACTATCGGCATATAAAAAAGATAGTCTTCAGGGTGACAGTGTACTTTCTGAGATTTATAAAGAATTTGGGGTAACTACTACTTTTGAAGCGAATGAAATCACTTTAAAAAAGGTTTTAGAAATTGAACAAGCTACAATTTCTTGTGATTTGTCAAATGCCCCCGATATAGCGCAAACCATTGCTGTAACATGCTTCGGTTTAGGTGTTGGTTGTCATTTAACAGGTTTGCATACCTTGAAGATTAAAGAAACGGATCGGCTTGAAGCATTACATACAGAACTTTCTAAATTAGGTTGTGCTATTTCTGTAACTGATAAAAGTTTAACTATAAATGCTACTTCAGAAATAAAAAGTGGAATTGCAATTGACACATACAAAGATCATAGAATGGCTATGGCATTTGCTCCTTTGGCAATGAAAACAGTGCTTTTTATCAATGAGGCTGAGGTGGTTTCTAAATCATATCCTGATTATTGGAGTGACTTAAAAGGTCTAGATTTTGACATCAATGAGATATAGATGTAATTAAACATCAATTTACTTGACAACCCCTATCTCCACATTGTATATTTGCAGCCGCAAAAATTGCTAATCTAAATACGATAAATGAAATTATCAAACTTCAGTTTCGAACTGCCTGACAACCTTTTGGCAGAATATCCCGCAGAAAACAGGGACGAATCAAAATTAATGGTCATCCATAGAGAAACAGGTAAAATTGAACACAAGATGTTCAAAGACATGATTGACTATTTTGATGAAGACGATGTGATGGTCTTGAACAATACAAAGGTTTTTCCTGCAAGATTATATGGTAATAAAGAGAAAACGGGTGCTAGAATTGAAGTGTTTTTGTTGAGAGAACTTAATGAAGAGCAACGTCTTTGGGATGTTTTAGTTGATCCTGCTAGAAAAATAAGAATTGGTAACAAATTGTATTTTGGTGATGATGATACGCTTGTTGCTGAAGTTATAGATAATACGACCTCTAGAGGTAGAACACTTCGTTTTCTTTATGATGGGTCTTATATTGATTTCAGAAGAAAACTTAGAGATTTAGGTCAAACACCTTTACCAAAATACATTAAACGTGATGTTGAGGCTGATGATGAAGATCGCTATCAGACAATTTACGCCAAACATGAGGGCGCTGTTGCAGCTCCGACAGCTGGACTTCACTTTTCTAAACATTTATTGAAACGTTTAGAAATTAAAGGAATAAAATTTGCTGAGCTAACACTTCACGTAGGTTTAGGTACTTTTAACCCAGTTGAAGTTGAAGATTTGTCTAAGCATAAAATGGATAGTGAAGAGCTAATCATTGATGAGAAAGCTACTGAAATAGTTAATGGTGCTAAAGAAAGAAAACGAAGAATTTGTGCCGTTGGTACAACTGCAATGCGCGGACTAGAGAGTGCCGTTTCTTCACAGCATACTTTAAATACTTTTGATGGATGGACAAATAAATTTGTTTTTCCACCGTATGAGTTTAGTATTGCTAATGCGATGGTAACCAATTTTCACCTTCCAAAGTCTACATTATTAATGATGGTTTCAGCGTTTATGGGACACGATTTAATGAAAAAGTCGTACAAAGAGGCGATACTAGAACAATATAAATTCTACTCGTACGGTGATGCGATGTTGATTATATAAATTAAAATTCAATATAAGAATCCCGCTTTGCTAGTTGCATTAGCGGGATTTTTTATTGCACTATCTTTAGCACAATGAAATCGGTTAAGAAAGATATTAGGGCTTTAACAAAAGAGCAACTACGTGATTTTTTTGTTTCTCAAGGCGATAAGTCGTTTAGAGGTAATCAAGTCTATGAATGGTTGTGGCAAAAATCTGCTCATTCTTTTGAAGCAATGACTAGTCTTTCGAAAGAAACCCGAAAAATGCTTGAAGACAATTTTGTTATCAATCATATAAAAGTTGACTTAATGCAACGCAGTAGCGATGGCACAATTAAAAATGCTGTTCGTTTGCATGATGACTTGGTAGTTGAATCGGTATTAATTCCTACTAAAAGCAGAACCACAGCATGCGTTTCTAGTCAAGTTGGTTGTAGTTTGGACTGTAAATTCTGTGCAACATCGCGTTTGAAAAGAATGCGAAATTTGAATCCTGATGAAATTTATGATCAAGTTGTAGCTATTGATAATGAAAGTAGACTCTATTTTGGCCGCAGGTTGAGTAATATTGTTTTTATGGGTATGGGAGAGCCTTTAATGAACTATAATAATGTTTTAAAGGCAATTGATAAGATTACTTCTGAAGAAGGTTTGGGCATGTCACCAAAGCGAATAACCGTTTCTACGTCGGGGGTGCCTAAAATGATACGTAAAATGGCCGATGATGAGGTGAAATTTAAGTTAGCTGTATCGTTACATTCGGCTATTGAAGATGTGCGAACGTCCATTATGCCATTTAATGCAAAATTTACACTTACTGACTTACGTGCGTCGTTAGTATATTGGTATGAAAAGACCAAAAGCAGAATTACATATGAGTATATAGTTTGGAAAGGTATTAATGATACCCAAGAGGCTGCTAATGCCCTAGTTGAATTTTGTCGCTTTGCGCCTTCAAAAGTCAATTTAATAGAATATAATCCTATTGATGATGGTGAATTTAAACAAGCGCAAGACACTGCCATTCAAACATATGTAAACACCTTAGAGCGAAATGGTATTACAGTAACTGTGCGTCGTTCAAGAGGTAAAGATATTGATGCTGCTTGTGGACAATTGGCTAATAAGCAATAATTTAGATTTCATCAGCGTAAATAGTACATATCAGCCTATTTTAAGTACTTTTATGGAAACACTTTAGCCTTTCTTTAAAACTGCAATAGTTGTTGAAAATAGTATCCCAAATAAAAGAACCGATTGAAAAAGAAATGGAGCTTTTTGAAGCTAAATTTCTTGAATCAATGACGTCTAAGGTTGCGCTCTTAAATCGTATTACATATTACATTGTAAATCGTAAGGGTAAACAAATGCGGCCAATGTTTGTATTTCTCACGGCTAAATTATTGAACAATGGCTCTGTTAATGACCGTACCTATCGGGGTGCTTCAGTAATTGAATTGATTCATACTGCTTCACTGGTACATGATGACGTTGTTGATGACAGTAATAAACGCCGAGGCTTCTTCTCTATTAATGCACTTTGGAAAAATAAAATTGCCGTTTTAGTGGGTGATTTTTTATTAGCTAGGGGAATGTTGCTATCGGTTGATAATGATGATTTTGACCTTTTGAAAATCATTTCAGTTGCTATGCGTGAAATTAGCGAAGGCGAACTTTTGCAATTAGAAAAGGCACGTAGATTAGATATCACTGAAGATGTTTATTATGAGATTATTCGGCAAAAAACGGCAACACTAATAGCCGCTTGCTGTGCTTTAGGGGCTTGTTCTGTAAAACCAGAAAGTCCTGAAGTTGAAATTTTCAGAAAGTTCGGTGAACTCTGTGGAATGGCATTTCAGATTAAAGATGACCTTTTTGACTACGGAGAAGACAAAATAGGAAAGCCCATTGGTATTGATATCAAAGAACAGAAAATGACGCTTCCGCTGATTTTTGTGCTTAATAATTGCTCAAAAAAGGAGAAAAGCTGGTTGATTAACTCAATTAAGAATCATAATCGAGATAAAAAACGAGTAAAAGAAGTTATTGCTTTTGTACAGGCTAATGGCGGATTAGATTATGCCGTTAAAAAAATGCTAGAGTTTAAAGATGAGGCACTTAAAATATTGAGAAATTACCCAGAATCATCATATAGAAATTCACTAGAGCTTATGGTGAATTATGTTGTGGATCGTAAAAAGTAATTTTTATAATTCGTTTCGCATTTCGTTAGTAAATTCTTCTTCAAAATATAATCGTTTGCAATGTGAACATTCTATGATATTATTGCTTGATATTTTAAAGATTTTAAGCCAGAAAATATGAAACCAATTATTTGTTTTTGATAAGGTGAGCGTTTGCATTTGTTCGCAATAACTGCAAATAACGTTTTTAAGCGGTTTAATTTCTGTTTTTCCTGGACGCGTTCCGAAAAAGAATATCATTTTAATGAAATTTGAATAAAAATAATCAATTTATTACCACTAACTAAAGAGCAGAGAACTCTTAAATTGCTTTTTAGATAGGTTGATTTTAGCTTATATTTACCTTCACAATTATTTTTAGAAAATTAAGTTTTGATTTCAAAATCTACCATAGATCAAGTTTATGAAACCGCCCGTGTTGAGGAGGTTATTGGCGATTTTGTACAGTTAAAAAAATCTGGAACCAACTTTAAAGGTTTGAGTCCGTTTACTGATGAACGTTCACCAAGTTTTATGGTGTCGCCGGTTAAGCAAATATGGAAAGATTTTAGTAGCGGTAAAGGTGGTAATATTGTTGCCTTTTTAATGGAACATGAGCACTTCACGTATCCTGAAGCAATAAAATATCTTGCAAAGAAGTATAATATTGAAGTTGAAGAGACTGAACGTACTGATGAAGAAAAGGCGGTAGCCGATGAGCGTGAGAGCATGTATTTAGTTTCTGAATATGCTAGTAAATACTTTCAAGAAACACTTTATGATACAGAACCAGGTAAGGCCATAGCTTTAACTTATTTTAAAGAAAGAGGCTTCACCGATGAAACTATTAAGAAGTTTAGTCTTGGGTATTGTTTAGATCAATGGGATAGTTTTACAAATACTGCCCTCGATAAAGGTTATCAACTAAATTATCTTCAGAAAACTGGATTGACGATTGTCAAAGAAGATTCTTTTGAGCCAAGTAAAACTAGAAAATTTGACCGTTTTAAAGGTCGCGTAATGTTTCCTATTCATTCAATGAGTGGCCGGGTTTTGGGTTTCGGAGGTCGAATACTAACCAATGATAAAAAGGCTGCTAAGTACCTTAATTCGCCTGAAAGCGATATCTATCATAAGAGTAAAGTATTGTATGGTATTTATTATGCTAAACAAGCAATTGCCAAAGAAGATAATTGTTATCTGGTTGAAGGGTATACTGATGTTATACAGTTCAATCAGCGTGGTATTGAGAATGTAGTGGCTTCAAGTGGTACTGCATTAACACCTGAGCAAATTCGATTAATTAATCGTTTAACAAAAAATATTACCGTGCTTTTTGATGGTGATGCGGCTGGTTTACGTGCTTCATTACGTGGTATAGATTTGATTCTTGAACAGGGTATGAATGTCAAGGTTTGTACTTTTCCGGAAGGTGAAGACCCTGATAGTTTTTCTAAGAATAATACGTATGATGACGTTGTTCTTTATTTACAAGAAAACGCAAAAGATTTTATTCAATTTAAGGCTTCACTTCTTATGCAAGAAGCCTCTGATGATCCTATAAAAAGAGCTGATACGGTTCGTGATATTGTGAATAGCATTGCTAAGATTCCTGATCGAATTCAAAAGGAAATCTACATTCAAGAATGTGCGCGAATCATGAATGTTTCAGAATCCGTACTATTCAACACCTTAGCGCAAATTGGCAAAAAGGATCAGTCTGATCAGAATAAAAAGGATCGTCAAGAGCAAAAGGCTTTTGAGGTAGTTAAAACTGAACCTGTTGCTGAAAAAGTTGATGTTCAATATGAATTAGAACGTAAAATTATTGAGATGCTCTTGCTTTATGGTAATGAAGAGCAGAAGTTTGAAGATTTAATTCTTAAAGAAAATGAAGATGGTAATCTAGAATTAGAACCTGAATCATCAGAAGTAAAGGTATATGAGAAAATTTTTCTTGATTTACAAGAAGATGAAATTGAATTGACCAATGAGCGGTTTAGAGATATCTACTACAAATTAATTGCGGAGTTGAATGAAAAAGAAGATTTTTCAATTAACACGTTTATGGCTGAAATGGATCAAAGTCTAGTTGCTGAAATCTCTTCTATTTTAATGGAGGAAGAAAAGTATAGTTTGCACAATTGGGAAAGCAAACAAATTTACCCGAAAGATAAGAAGATAGGGGTATCTCAATTAGTTAGTGAGACTATTTTAACTTTGCGCTGTTTTCTGATTAAAAAGCGAATGGAAGCATTACAAAAAAATACAGAAAACAAGAATGATGACAATAGTGAGACCTTAGAAGAAATAGTAAATTATTTACAGTTGAATATGTTACTCAATAAAAAGCTTAATCGGGTTTTGTCATAAAAAAAAGCCCCGCCTACCAAAGGTAGACAGGGACTTTTAACCTTTTTGGTAAGGTATTTAGTATAACTCTAAAGCTTTTGCTTGTTGTAAAAGGTCAACCATATTGTCAACATTTAACTTTTTCATCAAACGTGCTTTATATGTGCTTACAGTCTTTTCATTTAAGTTAAGACCTAAGGCTACATCTTTATTTCGTTTTCCACTAGCCAATAATTTCAATACTTCTACCTCTCTAGTTGAAAGTTTTCTGAAAAATCTTCTTGGCTTTTGTGTGCCTTCATCAAAGGCTAAACGTTGTGCAAGTTCATTGGTGATAAACATATTACCTTCAGCTACTTTTCTCACTGCTGAAATTATGTAATCAACTTCTGAAGTCTTTGCTAAGTATCCGAAGGCACCAGCTCTAATTGAACTCAAGGCGTACACATCTTCAGATTGTCCGCTGTACATAAGTACTTTTACATCAGGAAACGATTTTTTAATTTTGCGTAGTGCCGCAATTCCATTAATTTCTGGAATGTCCATTTCTAACATCACTACGTCAGGTGTTACCTCTTCTAATTTCTCAAAAAGTTCACCAGTCGTTGATACATCTCCTACTACTTGAAATCCATTAGCGGTTTCTAAAACACTTCTTACTCCCATTCTTACAATAGGGTGATTGTCCGCAATTAAAATTTTAATCATTATTGATATTTTTTGGATAAGTATAAACCTCGGAGCATGTCTATAATTACTGACATGCTAATGTAAGACTTAATTATCTGATTTGGTAAACAAAACTCCAATATTTTTGCGAATTCGCATTATTTACGAGGTTTTTTTCGTTTTATGTGCCTGAAATTCAGTTGAATGGTCATTTTATGCTAATGGGTATGCTACAAATTGGTATGGGAAGCATCTTGTGACGGTTGGCTGAATTTAATTTTATAAATATAAGAAAAACCTCTTTTTCTCGTCCAGAAAAATCATTTTTTGTTTTTCCTGCTTCCTGCATTTTCATTGCCCATTCTAATTCTGGATAGGATGCACCCATCTGATCCTCATCTGATCTATTATCAGCCCAAAGCCCATCTGTAGGGGCTGCATTTATTATTTCGGCATTAATTCCTAAGAATTCAGCTATTTCGTACACTTCGCTTTTAACAAGATCTGCAATTGGGCTTAAATCAACACCTCCATCACCGTATTTTGTGAAAAATCCTACACCAAAATCTTCAACTTTGTTTCCAGTGCCTGCAACTAGATAACGTTCTAAACCAGCAAAATAATATAAAGTTGTCATTCGAAGTCGAGCTCTTGCGTTCGCTAAAGTTAAAAAACGACTTTCTTCATCAACTTTAGGTAAAGCAGAAACAAAACTGTCAAAAACTGGAGTTAAGTCTATTTCTTGCCTAGAAACCTTATCAAAATTGTTTTGTAACCATTCAATATGGTTTGCAGCTCTACCCACCTGATGTGCATGTTGGTGTATTGGCATTTCAAGACATAGTAGGTCAAGGCCAGTTCTAGCGCATAATGTTGAGGTTACAGCAGAATCTATTCCACCAGAAATACCAATAGTAAAACCTTTCATTCCCGCTTTATTGGCATAATCTTGTAGCCAATTTACAATATGGTCAACAACTTTTTCGGTCTTCATGAAGAATTCATTTAACTTTGTTCGATAAAAATAACGTGTAGCAACCAAAAAATATAATGAACTTACAATTACTTTACATGCTTAGACGAATTTTTGCTTTATTCTCAATATCAATAGTACTTTTTTCATGTGGTGATGAAAAAAAGGTTAGTGATGAGATTCAAAATATTCCGATGGATATAGAAATACTGCGTTTTGATCGTGAATTGGCTGAAACAACTGAAGAAACTTTACAGGAAACGAAAAATGAATTTCCTTATTTGTTTCCAGCACAGTATTCAGATAGCGTGTGGATTCAAAAGTTACATGATACTATAGAAATTGAGCTTTTAGAAGAAGTAGATAAGGCTTTTCCTGATTTTAATAGTGAAAAACAAGAATTAGAATTACTCTATAAACATATTAAGCACTTTTTTCCTCGGATAAATAAACCGAAGGTTTTAACAATTACAACTAATGTAGATTATCCGAATAGAATTATTTTAACTGATAGTTTACTATTAATAGGGTTGGACAACTACCTAGGCCCTGATCATAAATTTTATCAAGGCATGCAAAAATATATTGCTGCTATTTTAGATAAACAATTTCTTACTAGTGATGTTGCTTCAGCTTTTGCGACCAAAGTTCTGAATTACCCAACTGAACGCACATTTTTGTCTAAAATGATTTATTATGGTAAAATACTCTACTTAAAAGATAAATTATTGCCCTTAGAAACGGATGCTCAAAAAATAGGTTACTCACAAGAACAGTATGATTGGGCTTTAGTAAATGAAGAACCAATTTGGCGCTATTTTATTGAACGAGAACTACTTTATAGTACTGACATTAAGCTTGAACCAAGATTTTTAGATCTTGCACCTTTCTCTAAATTTGGACTTGAACTTGATAATGAATCACCTTCTAGATTAGGTAGATATTTAGGCTGGCAAATAGTTAGGTCTTATATGGATAAAAATGATTTAACCCCGCAACAACTTTTGCCTTTGTCAGCAGAAGAAATATTTAGGGAAGCAAACTATAAACCAAGAAAATAATGGCTGATTTACACGAATCTAAAATAACACTAACTGTAGGACTTGATGAAAATCGAGTTCCAGAAAAATTAAATTGGTCGGCTCAAGATGGTGGTGTTGACAATGAAGAAGCTAAAGCAATGCTACTATCAGTTTGGGATAGTAAAAATAGGGAGTCATTAAAAATTGATCTTTGGACAAAAGATATGCCTGTTGATGATATGAAAATATTTTTTCATCAAACTCTAGTTTCGCTTTCTGATACTTTCATGAAGGCTACCCAAGACGAAAAAATGACGGCCACAATGAAAGATTTTTGTGAATATTTCGCAGAGAAGCTTGAGTTGAAATAATAGATTTTGAAGTAATATAATAATAATTGGATATTTTTTAGGACTTTAATTATGTCTTAAAACAACTCTACGATATCTGGTGAGATTTGGAACACCGTCGTCTTTAACCGTAAGGATTATGTGAATAGTTTCACCTAAGCCTAGGTCGTTTGGTGTTTTAAACTTTATTCTGTTGTTTTTAGAATTTTTTAAAACTACTTCGCCTTTATAAGTGCCAGCTTCAGGATACACCCACCATTGATAATTTAAAGCATTGCCATCTGGGTCAAAAGATTTTCTCGCAGAAAATGATAAAACGCTTCCAGGCTTTACATCAATGTAAGTAACTTTATTGGTGAAGTCATTATTAATTACAACAATAGGAGGATGGTTAACTGAATTATAAGGTTGAACACACCAGTCCATTCTTGCAGCAAAATCATTTTGAAAATCGGTACGCCACCGAAAAATTGGTGCCCATACATTTTTGTAGTTTTGATTTTCAAATGTCCATGAATCTTCAGCATCTGCATATAGCCAATAGTCTTTATATTGGTTTTCGTTAATAAAACAGCCTTTTGAGCAATCTGCGCCAGCATATTCTTGTGCAATTATATTTACATTTTTTTGCTTTTCTTTAGTAAATCGACCTCCCCAACTGCCTTGCCATTGCTGTTCTGGATCATTTAGTCCATTAGGCATTTGATAAAAATAAGTTGGTGTATCGCCTTCCCATAAATGCAAAGCAGTCGGATATAACTTTCCTAATGGACCATGATTTTCTTGAATATTATTTTTGACCCATTCTTTTGTCACCACAGATTCATCGCCACCACGAGTATGTGACCAATCATTCCCACTAAAACGAAACGACATCCCTTTATACGCCACAACATTTCGTATTAAGAAAATTTGCGGGTAATTTTTAGCTATCCAAGCACCTGCATCATCTTGACCAGCAAGGTCGTAAATTCGTAGTTTACTCAAGAATTTATTTAATTCAATCTCTGATCTTGTTTGGCTAACTGTCCATATTGCTTGTGCAATGGTATTTGCGCCTCCCCAGGCTAATAACCAAATAGGTCTAGAGTCTTCCTTGTCAACTGCTTTAATTATTAGTCTAGCTCCGTCTGAACCTCTTCCGCTTACATGGCTCATTCCATAACCAATATTACCTGTAGTGGTAATTTTATGTAAATATTGAGCACTTGGATATTCCTTGTCGTGTAATTTAAGATTATCAACTACTTTGCTATAAGCATCTATACACTCATGTATCACATTTGTTGCAGGGTTTGAAAGTTTCCAAACCCCAGTAGAGCCTATCAAACCTTCAATATCAATATCATTTGAATATAATAGAAGTCTAATAAGTGATTCTTGGTCATCGGGTTCGTTAGTAATATCGGTGGTGACAATAATTCTAGGCTTTACCAAATCATTTTTTATCCGTTGCGAGTAGGATATTTGAATCATTAATGTATTAATAAGGACTATTATAAATCCTTTAAACATATTGTGTTTTGCAATATTCATCATCTTAACAATTGAATTAATTCATTGTAAATTAACGATTTGGATGAAATCTTATTAATTAATATAATTGTGATAGTCTATTAAGAATAGTCTCTTGTTAAAAAGATAGATTTATCTACTTTATGGAGACGGTCATGGGCCAACCCTCAAATTGCTGTGCGCTTTCTTTGGTTACGTCCGCGTATCTTGGCCAGCATTCAAAAGTTGCTGTTTGTTCATTTTTATTGAATCGAATAAGTCCATAACCACCGCCTTTTGAATTGCTTTCAGGGTTAACATAAGCCATCATGCTAATTTTGTTATTAAAACCATCTAGGTAATCTCCGGTCCATGGTAATGTTGTGTTTTTATTAGGATTTTCGCCTGCTTTTTCATCCTCTGGCCACCACCAACGACTGTAATAATCATTTACTATAGCCGGAACTATAAAAGACCATGGGCCATCGCCATATTCATTAATACCTTGTTTTATAATTGTAGCTAAATGTTGGTCGCCGGCAATATGTACAGCGTTTGCTTTTTTAATTTTTTCTAAAGCTTTATTGCGCCCAGTTTGTGGCCATCCATTAGAATCTAAATCCGCATGTAAACGATTTTCTTTTTGGCCATGAATATGAGCTCCGCCACAGAAACCGGTTTGCGATAAAACTACCTTAATGGCATTTGAATTTGTTCCACCCCAATCATCTAAAAATTTAAGTTGTCGATCACCCAATAATTTAAGACCGGGAATATCTATAGAATTTGGATCATAATCAGGATTACGAATATGGTCAGGTCTTGGACCTTGCTGTGGAATTTTGCCATTAGGTCCAGATTTGAATTTTCGATCTTCAAGTATTGCAAAATCAACATCTCCCCAATATAAACTGGTATAATACACTCCAATTCCTTGTTCAATGAGTGTAGAGTCATAAGGGTCTGGTAAATGTGAAGTTTGGCAGCGTTCAACCATTTTCACATATTCTGGATGGTAAGTATAACCACCGTCATTCGATCCTTTTTCTATAGATTTTTTGCCGTTTTCGCCCCAAAGATTTCCTTGCCCTATGTCATGATCATCAGGTATGCTTATTGCCGGTCTATTACGAAATGTTTCGCGAAACTGAAGTCCGAATTTTAACCAAGCTGCAGTATGTTCTGTATGGTCATACGATTGATCACCAGCAAAAAAGATTAAGTCAGGATTCTGGTGATTTATATTTCGCACATAGTTTTCACGCGATCCACGGTCTTGGTTTGAATTACAGGAAAGTGCAGCTAAAGAAATTTGATCTTTACCTTTTGGATTTTTTCTTATTAAACCCTCGTATAATGAGTTTTCACCATGTCGAATTCGATATTTCCAATCTTTGGTGTCATTCCAATTTTTAATTTTGAAAGTAGCTGACCATCCTAAGTCGTTTACATTTTGTGTTTGAATTTCTTTCCATACAAACCCTTCCTGTATTTCTAATCGAACTTCTCTTGTTTCTTCAGGATATAGCGGATATAATTGGGCACTAAGTTTTAAAGTTTTGTTTGACACAGTGTAAATACCAAATGCAACAACACTATCACGACTTACTTTTAAATTGATAATCGGGTTTTCTTCACGATTCCACCAATCATTTATTGCTAAAGTGTCAACATTTGAAAAAGGCGCAATAACGGGTGGTATTCTTTCTGCTGGAGTTTCATTCTTCGATTTGCATCCGAAAATAATTACCATTAAAAGGCAAGTGAGTGACAGGTTTTTCATTTTATTTTGCATTAAAAAGTGCGATGGTGTAATCAAGTAATTCGGAATCTCCAATAGCACCATGGCCTGGTACAATGGTTTTTAGGTTAGGGTAGTGGTCTTTTATTTTTTGAACCGTGATGCTCCATTCATTTGTATTGGCATCTTCAAGATTCCCTTTTGAAGCGTTTAACGATTTTATCATGCATCCGCCATAAATCAATTCTTCACTAGCAATGTAGTGAATGATATTATCTTTTGTGTGGGCTTCTCCGAAATAACTATTCACTATTTTCTCACCACCTATTTCTAATTCATTTTTTACTTCAAAACCTATTTGAGGTAAAGTATATTTATTTGCTCTCGCTAAATCAATTGTTAAGTTATTAGCGTACGATGGAATTTTAGCCTTATGAAATGCGTCTAGACCACCCAAACAATCATAATGAAAGTGATTTACTACTATAGCTTTTACATCAGCATTTTTAACTTCAGTTATCCATTTTAATAATTCATCTGATACCTCATTACTGGTGGGTGTGTCAAATACAATAGCTTCATTATTTTTAATGTATAGTAATCCGTTGCATGCTACTTTACCAAAATCATTTGTATTTAAGTATGAGATATGCACAAAGCTATTCTCAGAAATTGGCATTATTTTCAGAGTTTCAGAAGTGTAAGCTTCAGCTGCTTTTTGAGACTTACATTGAATATGAAGAAGTAGCGCAAATAAAAAAAGTAGTTTAATTTTTTTGATGAACATTGATTGAATTAATTAGACGTATAAATATATAGTTTTCGGTATCAATTATGAAATTCAATAAAATACAAAGGCTGATTTTTGTCTATAATGCTGATACAGGTCTGCGAAATCAATTGATTGATGGTGCGCACAAAATATTAAGTCCAAGTACTTATGAATGTAAATTATGCGCAATAACTTTTGGAGCTTTTACTGAAAATACAACTTGGAAAAATTTCAGAAAAGCTTCTGCGACCGAAATGGAATTTTTACACAAAAATGAATTTGGCAAACAATATGCCTCTAAATTTAAACATAATTTCACCTTCCCAATTGTACTTGCTGAAACTGATAACGGACTAGAAGTTATTATTCAATCGGAAGAGTTGAATACTTTAGTAGATGCTAATTCTTTGATTAATCTTTTAAGTAAGCGTATCTAAAAAGGTTTTTTTTGACGTTCATAAAAATCCGCATTTATTGATCCAATAAATGGTAGAATATCATCGCGACCAATATTTTTAGATGATGAAGTAATAAAATATTGAGGTGCTTCTTCCCAAACACCGGTTAACAATTCTTTAATATAAGCATCAACATTTCTTTCAATAACTTTTGGTTTTAATTTGTCTGCTTTAGTGAAAATGATGCAAAACGGAATCTGATTTTCACCCAACCATTGCATAAATTCCATATCTATTTTCTGTGGCTCATGCCTAATATCTACTAATACAAATGAACAAACCAATTGCTCGCGTTGTAAAAAATAATTGGTGATATATTTTTGAAAAGTTCTTTTATCCTTTTTAGAAACCTTAGCGTAACCGTAGCCGGGTAAATCTACCAAAAACCAATTGTCATTAATTTTAAAGTGATTAATAAGTTGAGTTTTTCCGGGTCTGCCTGAAGTTTTGGCTAAACTCTTTCTTTGAGTGAGCATATTAATTAAAGAAGACTTACCGACATTAGAACGACCAATAAATGCGTATTCTGGTATTGATTCATTGGGGCATTTTGCCACCTCAGAATTACTGATGATAAATTTTGCCGATTTAATTAACATGAATGTGGGTCTTAAAAGCCTCTACTTGTGAGCCAATTTTCTAAAATTGTATTGAATTCTGTGGGATGTTCCATCATTGGTGCGTGGCCACATTTCTCAATCCAATAGAGGTCAGAATCTGGTAGTAATTCATTAAATAAATTAGCTACATCTGGTGGTGTTACCGTATCATTTTCACCCCAAATGATACATGTTGGTGTTTTCATGTCGGGTAAATCGTCTGACATATTATGGCGTATAGCACTTTTTGCAATTGCTAGTGTCTTCAATATTTTATTACGATCATTAACGGTTGCGAAAACTTCGTCAACAATTTCTTTGGTGGCTATTTTTGGGTCGTAAAAAACTATTTCAGCTTTCGCTTTTATAAATTCGTAATCACCACGACGCGGATATCCATCACCCATAGCACTTTCATAAAGACCTGAACTTCCTGTTATTACAAGTGCTTTAACTGTTTCAGGAAATAATCTTGTGTGTAAAAGGCCAATGTGACCACCCAGGGAATTTCCCAAAAGAATAACGTCAGATAATCCCTTAAATTTAATAAAACTTTCAAGAAATTTTGCGAATTGCTTGACGTTGGTCTTCAACATCGGCATATCGTAAATTGGTAATTCCGGAATAAGTACTCTATATCCTTTTTTCGGAAAATGTTCTAATACACCTTCAAAATTACTCAACCCGCCCATAAGGCCATGTAAAATAATAAGCGGGGTACCTTCCCCAATTTCAATGTATTTAAATTTTCCTTCTGAAATTAAGTTTTCATTCATTCAAGATCGAATCAAGTCTGCTGACAAATATAGGCAATTACCCATTACAAGTATTGAGCTGAAATATAACACTTTTCTGAAAATTGCAACAGCCAATTGAATGAATCTATTAATTAACAATTTTGAATTGTTGAAATGGGTTAAAAATCAGAGGCTATTTTCTAATCGATAATCGTGATTCTAAATGTAGCTAGTTATTTTGGTGCAAACCCTAATTAGAATGGGTTATACACTGTTGTAAATCATCTATTGTTGAATCAGAAATTCTTCAAGTTGAATCGAATTGGTGGTGTTTGCACATAAATAAATACAAAGATTCACTTCGTTTTATCAACAAAGTGGTAGAAAGTGGTAAAAAGTGGTAATAATATTTATATATTTGACATAGTAAATAAAAAATCAACCACTTAGGTGATACATTTTAATAACTCTTACGATTGTAAAGTTGATGCCAAAGGTAGGCTAATGCTACCTTCTGGCCTAAAGAATCAGCTGTTGCCATTGTTGAAAGACGGGTTTATTATAAAAAGATCAGTTAATGGTAAATGTTTAGAGTTGTGGCCTAGAATTGAGTGGGACGTTGAAATGGTTAAGATTAAGAAGCTTAACCGATATGTGAAAAAGAACAATGATTTCATTAGAATTTTCATGGCAGGTGTCAAAGAAATTGAAATTGATAATGCAGGAAGGTTGTTGATACCTAAAAAATTATTGCCATTTGCTGCTATTAAGAAAGAAATAGCATTGAGCTCAGCGGTGAACTATATTGAGATATGGGATAAGGATCGCTATGAAGATGAAATTAAAATTGATGCTTTAGATTTTGAAGCTATGGCTGAAGAAGTGATGGGTGGTGATCATATCGATAACAATGCTGATGTATCATAATCCGGTATTGTTAGCAGAGTCTGTTGCAGGACTCAATATTAAAGAGAGTGGAATATATGTGGATGTAACCTTCGGTGGTGGAGGACATTCAAATGAAATATTGAAATACTTGGGTGCTGAAGGTAAATTGATTGCTTTTGATCAAGATACTGAAGCACTTGAAAATTCTATTGATGATGAACGTTTCACATTGATAAATGAAAATTTTCGATATCTCAAACAGTTTTTAAAGTTCTATGGCATTCGGAAAGTAGATGGAATCTTGGCAGATTTTGGGGTGTCATCGCATCAATTTGATAAAGCAGAACGTGGTTTTTCAACTCGTTTTGAGGCTGATCTTGATATGCGAATGAATAAAAAGAGTGAGTTGTCTGCCTTTGAAGTGGTTAATACATATGAGCAAGACAATTTGCGAAAAGTGCTTTTTCAATATGGTGAGTTAAGAAATGCCGATGCAATGGCAAAAACGATAGTTGAAGAAAGAGCAATTGAACCAATAAAAACCACTTTAAGATTAAAAGAAGTTTTAAGACGGTTTTTGCCGCAGCGTAAAGAGCATAAAATAATTGCACAGGTTTACCAGGCTATTAGAATAGAGGTGAATCAAGAATTAATTGCAATTGAAGAGTTGTTGCAGCAGAGTGTTGATTTATTAGAAGTTGGCGGCAGATTAAGTTTAATAAGCTACCACTCATTAGAAGATCGACTAGCAAAGAACTTTATAAGAGCAGGAAAGTTTGAAGGTGAAGCTGAAAAAGATTTTTACGGAAACGTAGATGTCCCTTTTAAAAAAGTAGGCAAACTAATAGTTCCATCAAAAGAAGAAATAGCAAAGAACAACAGAGCACGTAGTGCTAAACTCAGAATAGCTGAGCGCATTTAAAAGAATAAATAATAGTGATGAAAAACGGAATACTCGACATATTGAGAGGTAAATTTTTAGTGAGCGGAGATGCTCCTAAAAATTGGTTGTTTATCATCTTCACTTCTTTTTTAGCAACTATTATGATAGGTAGCTCGCACAGTGCAGATACGCAAGTACACAGGCTTGCTGCATTGAATGAAGAAGTAAAAGAATTACGAAGCGAATTTGTTGATATACGTTCTGACGTACAGCGATTGAAATTAGAATCTAATTTATCTCAAATACTCTTAGAAACAGGTTTATATCCTTCTGAGATACCACCAAGAAAAATACAAGTCAAATCTCAAAACACCGAAAGAGCCAATGCCGGTTTCTGAAAAGAAAATACTGAAACGCCTATACGTGGTATCGGCAGGACTTTTCCTGTTTGCGATGGCTGTTATCGTGAAATTGGTAAGCATTCAAATGGTTGATGGTGATAAGTACCGTGATCTTGCTGAAAAGCGTACTGAAAAAATGTTCACTATAGAGCCTAACCGAGGCAACTTGTACTCTGATGATGGCAGTCTTTTGGCAACATCGGTGTCGAGGTACACAGTGCGTTTTGATGCGGTTACTGTTGATAACGATGATTTTCAAGAAAATGTAAAACCCTTAGCGAATGAGTTGTCGAAACTTTTGGGTAAAACTTCTTCGCATTACCAACAGATACTTCGTAAAGCAAAAGCTCATAAAAATAGGTACGCACTTATTGCTAGAAATTTAGACTATTCTGATTACACGGCATTGAAGCAATTTCCACTTTTTAAGAAAGGCCCATATAAAGGTGGTTTGATTATCGAGCAGAAAACGGTTCGTGAACATCCTTTAGGAAAAATTGCAGAACGTAGTGTTGGTTATGAGCGTTTTGATGAAAATGGCTATTCAACAAGAGTAGGACTTGAAGGTGCTTTTGGTCAGTACTTAAGAGGTATAGAAGGAAAACGCCTAAAACAAAAAATTGCCAAAGGTCAATGGAAACCAATTGGGCTAGATAATATAGTTGAACCTAAAGATGGTTATGATGTTGTTTCAACTATTGATATTAATATTCAAGATATAGCACATCATGGGTTATTGGGTCAATTAGAAAAATATAATGCAGATCATGGTTGTGTTATTGTAATGGAAACTGCCACTGGCGAAATAAAAGCAATTTCAAATTTAGGCATCACTAAAGAAGGTAAGTACTATGAGCGTTTGAATTATGCGATTGGTGAATCTAGTGAACCTGGGTCTACATTCAAATTAATGAATATGGTTGCTGCACTAGAAGATAAAGTGATTGATACTAGCACTATTATTGATACAGAAAATGGGCGATGGAAAATTTACAGGCATTGGGTAGAAGATTCTAATCATCGGGGTTATGGTGAAATTTCTATGGCGAAAGCATTTGAAGTGTCATCTAATACAGCTTTTGCTAAAATGGTGCATACCAAATATAAAGACAACCCTGAGATGTATGTTGATCGTTTACGTAAAATGAAATTGCATCAACAGCTAGGCTTGCCTATAAAAGGAGAAGGTAAACCAGTGTTACGATATCCCGGTGAAAAAGGATGGTCAGGTCTTTCGTTAGCACAAATGGCTTATGGTTATGAAGTTTCAATGACACCTTTGCAAATTCTTACATTTTATAATGCCATTGCAAATGATGGTGAAATGGTTAAGCCTCGCTTAATTAAAGAAGTGAAGGAATGGAATACCACAATTCAAAAATTTGAAAAGGAAATTATTGACCCTTCAATTTGCTCTAAGGAAACAGCAAAAAAAGTTCAGCAATTAATGGCTAACGTAGTATCTGAAAAATTTGGAACGGCACATAAATTGTATTCGCCTAATTTTTCAATGGCAGGCAAA
Organism: Aurantibacter crassamenti; assembly: GCF_016811105.1. Taxonomy (GTDB): domain Bacteria; phylum Bacteroidota; class Bacteroidia; order Flavobacteriales; family Flavobacteriaceae; genus Aurantibacter_A; species Aurantibacter_A crassamenti. The sequence goes on along the minus strand of NZ_JAFBGM010000002.1, from coordinate 1,334,126 downwards.
ACAGGTACGGCACAAAAAGACTACGCTTCTAAAGATGCTTCTAAACTGGGTTATATCTCAAGTTTCTCAGGTTACTTTCCTGCTGATAATCCGAAGTATTCGTGTATTGTAGTTATTCATAATCCGGATAAAAAAGTTGGTATATATGGTGCTGATGTTGCGGGTCCTGTATTTAAATCAATAGCTCAAAAAATATATGCCAACAACCCATTGATAAATGAAGTGGAATTGATGACTGCTGAAAATAAGAAGCTCGATGATGCGTATCAGGAGTACTATACCGAGGTTCAAAAAAATCAAAGTAATGTGCCTAATGTAAAGGGTATGAGTGGTATGGATGCTGTAGCAATTCTTGAAAATTTAGGAATTCAAGTCGAAGTAAGAGGCAATGGTAAAGTGAAAAAACAATCTATTTCACACGGAACCGCAATTAGTAAGGTTGAAAAAATAATACTCGAACTTTCATGATGGTATTGAAAGACATATTATATGGAGTAAGCCTAACTGCTGTTAATGGCAGTACTGCGGTTGAAATAAATTCCATTTGTTTTGATTCAAGACGAGTTGGTCTTGATGATGTTTTTGTTGCGGTACGCGGAACAATTACTGATGGTCACGAGTATATTGAAAAGGCTATCGCTTTAGGTGCTAAGGCTATTGTGTGTGAAGAGCTTCCAGAGAATATGACTAGTGAAGTCACTTTTGTAGAAGTTAAAAGTGGAAATGAAGCTTTGGCTATTATGGCTTCAAATTTTTATGGAAATCCTTCTAAGAATTTAAAATTGGTAGGCGTTACAGGTACAAATGGTAAGACTACCGTTAGCAGTCTTTTGTATCAACTATTTAAGAAGGCAGGATTTAAAGTAGGATTGATATCAACAATAAAAATTATGGTTGATGATACAGTATATCCTACAAAACATACTACCCCAGATGCTTTAACAATCAATCAGCATCTTGATTTAATGACAAAAGCTGGTGTTGAATTTTGTTTTATGGAAGTGAGTTCTCACGGCATACATCAAAAAAGAACGAAAGGACTTGTATTTGAAGGTGCCATTTTCACCAACTTATCACACGATCATTTAGACTACCATAAAACATTTGCAGAATATAGAGATACCAAAAAAGTATTGTTTGATGAACTAGATAAACATGCTTTTGCATTGATCAATATTGATGATAAAAATGGTGCGGTAATGTTGCAGAATACAAAAGCTAAAAAGTATACCTATGCTTTGAAAACTTTTGCTGACTACAGAGCACAAATTCTCGAGAATCAATTTGATGGTCAATTGTTGAAAATCAATGATAATGAATTATGGTCTCAACTTATTGGTGATTTCAATGCATACAATATGTTGGCTATTTATGCTACTGCTGAATTATTAGGATTAGAAAAACTCGAAACACTTCGACTACAAAGCGAATTAGAAAATGTAGATGGAAGGTTTCAATACTTTATATCAAAAGAAAAAATTACGGCTATTGTTGATTATGCCCATACTCCGGATGCTCTAAAAAACGTGCTTGAAACTATCAACACGTTGAGAACTGGAAATGAAAACGTCATCACCGTTGTGGGGTGTGGTGGCGATAGAGACAGATCTAAGCGTCCGGTTATGGGTTATATCGCATCAGAAATGAGTAACAAAGCCATTTTTACATCTGACAATCCACGATCAGAATCTCCTTCTTCAATTATTGAAGAAATGGAAGCTGGTGTTGAGATGCAAAACAAACAGAAAGTCTTGTCTATTGAAAATCGTGATCAGGCAATAAAAGCAGCATGTCAATTTGCTTCGGCTAAAGACATCATTTTAGTTGCGGGTAAAGGGCATGAGACGTATCAAGAAACAAACGGAAAACGAATTGATTTTGATGATTTTAAAATTATCAAAAGTCATTTAGCTAGTCTTAATAAATAGTACAATAAAAAAGTATGCTGTATTATCTATTTGAATATTTAGAAAAACATTACCAAGTGCCTGGCGCTAGTCTGTTCCAATTTCAGACTTTTAGAGCTGCATTGGCGGTTTTGCTTTCTTTAATATTAGCTACAACATACGGTAAGAGAATCATACTTTTTCTACAACGTAAACAAATAGGTGAAACGGTTCGTGATTTAGGGTTAGACGGACAAAAACAAAAATCAGGTACGCCTACAATGGGTGGTTTAATTATCATCATGTCAACCTTAATACCGGTTTTACTTTTTGCAGACATTTTGAATATTTACATCATTCTTTTGATTATTACAATTATTTGGATGGGTGTAATTGGCTTTATAGATGATTACATAAAGATATTTAAGAAGGATAAAAAGGGCCTAAAAGGTAGATTTAAAGTTATGGGCCAAGTTGGTTTAGGACTTTTTGTGGGTACGGTTTTGTACTTCCATCCAGAGGTCACCATGCGCGAGAATAATCAAACGATTATTACAGAGCAATTTACAGTTGAAGAGGTAAAAGGTAAAGATGTAAAGTCTACCATGACTACCGTGCCTTTTCTTAAACATAATGAGTTAGAGTATAGCAGTCTTATATCTTGGGCTGGTGAAGGTGCTAAAGATTATGGGTGGTTATTGTTTATCCCCATAGTAATATTAATTGTTACCGCAGTTTCTAATGGTGCAAATCTAACGGATGGTATTGATGGCTTGGCTGCAGGGTCTTCGGCTATAATAGTTTTTACGCTAGGTATTTTCGCATGGGTTTCAGGTAACATTATATTTTCTGAATATCTAGATATAATGTACATCGTTGGTGCAGGTGAACTACTTGTATTTATTACAGCATTTGCAGGAGCTCTTATTGGATTCTTATGGTATAATGCATATCCAGCACAAGTATTTATGGGTGATACGGGTAGTCTAACTATTGGTGGTGTTATAGCTGTAATTGCAATCATCGTAAGAAAAGAATTATTGCTTGTTATTCTATGCGGATTGTTTCTTGCCGAATCTGTTTCGGTTATGATGCAAGTAGGATATTTCAAATACACTAAGAAAAGATTTGGTGAAGGAAAACGCATTTTTTTAATGGCGCCTATACATCACCACTACCAAAAGAAGGGATATCACGAAAGTAAAATTGTAACCCGATTTTGGATTATCAGTATTGTACTGGCAATTTTGTCAGTCGTGACCTTAAAAGTCAGATAAATGGTAAGGTTAGTTGCTTTAGGTGCAGGAGAAAGTGGGGTGGGTACGGCAATTTTAGGATTAAAAAAAGGCTTTGAAGTCTTTGTTTCTGACAAAGGTTTAATCAAAGAAAAATATAAAAAAGTTCTTATACATTTTGGGATTGATTGGGAAGAAGGTAAACATACCGAAGCCAAAATTTTGAATGCTGATATAGTAATGAAGAGTCCTGGTATACCTGAAAAGGTGGCCCTAGTGCAGACTCTAATTGCGAAAGAAATACCGGTTATTTCAGAAATAGAATTTGCGACTAGATATACTGATGCAACAGTTGTTGGAATAACAGGTAGCAATGGTAAGACTACGACCACTATGCTAACAAATTACATTTTTAAATCAGCAGATTTGAATGTAGCAATGGCAGGCAATATTGGTGATAGTTATGCAAAAATGGTGGCCGAGAACAATTTTGATTTTTATGTATTAGAAATCAGCAGTTTTCAGCTAGACGGTATTAAAACTTTTAAACCACATATAGCCATTATTACAAACATTACACCGGATCATTTAGATCGGTATAATTATAAGTTTGAAAACTATATCGCTTCTAAATTTCTTATCACTAAGAATCAGACAAAAGATGATTATCTGATTTATGATGCTGATGATGAAGTGTTAGTGAGCTGGTTAAAAGAACATCCTGTTAAGTCCCAATTATTGCCGTTTTCAATCCAAAGAAAAATGGAAGAAGGCGCATATCTCGAGAACAATAAAATAGTAATAACAATTAATAATAATACCATACACATGACCAGCGACTCTTTAGCACTTGAAGGCAAACACAACCTTAAAAATACCATGGCAGCATCATTAGCTGCTAGATTGGTCAAAATTAGAAAAGAGACCATTAGAGAAAGCATAACAAGCTTTCAAGGTGCGCCTCATCGCCTAGAAAAAGTGTTAAAGATTCATCATGTACAATACATTAATGATTCAAAAGCAACGAATGTTAATGCCACCTTTTTTGCCCTAGATAGTATGAGCACCCCGACCGTCTGGATTGTCGGCGGGGTTGACAAGGGCAATGACTATAGAGAATTGATGCCGTTGGTGCGTGAAAAGGTAAAAGCTATTGTTTGTTTAGGTGAAGATAATACCAAGATTAAAGAATTCTTTGGCAATGTAGTTGACCTTGTGGTTGAAACTTATGCAATGTCAGAAGCGGTTAAAGTGGCATATAAAATTGCAGAAAGAGGCGATACTGTTTTGCTTTCACCAGCATGTGCGAGTTTTGATCTTTTTGAAAACTATGAAGATCGCGGTAATCAATTTAAAGAGGCGATTAAAAATTTATAACTCGATATAAGTGAAAACATTATTCCAAAATATTAAAGGAGATAAAACCATTTGGGCCGTTGTGGCACTCTTGGCTTTGTTTTCATTTTTACCGGTGTATAGTGCCAGTAGTAATTTGGTTTATGTTGTAGGTAGTGGTACTACTATGGGGTATTTGGTAAAGCATGCAATGTTATTAATTCTTGGATTCGGAATTATTTTTGGCATTCACCGCATACCTAGTCACTATTTTAAAGGTTTGTCACTTATTGCAATGCCCATTGTTTTAGTGCTTTTAATTTTTACAATAGCACAAGGAACTACTATTGATGGTGCTAATGCTAGCCGATGGATTCAATTACCACTTGTAGGTATTACGTTTCAAACATCAAATTTAGCGTCGGTTGTATTAATGATATACGTAGCGCGATACTTGTCTAAAATTAAAGATCAAGAAATCACTTTTAAAGAAAGTATACTTCCGTTATGGGTGCCTGTTTTTCTGGTGATTATTTTAATATTGCCGGCGAATTTTTCTACAGCAGGTATCATCTTTTCAATGGTTTTATTGCTTTGTTTTTTAGGAGGATATCCTGCTAAATACTTGCTAAGTATCGTAGGTACTGGTTTGTTGTGTCTTACACTTTTTATACTTACAGCTAAAGCTTTTCCTGATGCATTTAGTAATAGAGTAAGTACTTGGGAACATCGAATTACAAATTTCAACAATGATGAAGTTGATAGTGATGCAAGTTACCAAATTGAAAGAGCAAAAATTGCAATTGCAACCGGAGGTATTGTTGGTAAAGGTGCCGGTAAAAGTGTACAAAAGAATTTCTTGCCACAGAGTTCATCAGATTTTATCTATGCAATTATTGTTGAAGAATACGGACTTGTCGGTGGTATTGTAGTAATGTTTTTTTATCTGTTGTTGCTGTTTAGAATTGCTGTTGTTGCAAATGCAAATTCATCAATTTTTACAAAATTATTGGTTTTAGGGGTTGGCTTGCCAATTGTATTTCAAGCTTTAATTAATATGGCGGTAGCTGTTGAATTATTTCCGGTAACGGGGCAAACATTACCCTTAATTAGTAGTGGTGGTACCTCAAGTTGGATGACCTGTTTAGCAATAGGCATCATTTTAAGTGCTAGCGTAAAAGATAAAGACAGAAAGAAAAGTGATAGTGAGAGTTCAGATATACAAATAACAAACCCTTTAGAAGTACTAAGTGGGCAGTTATAAATTTATTTTATCTGGAGGAGGTACAGGCGGACATATTTATCCGGCCATAGCCATAGCTAATGAGTTGAAAAGAAGATATTCTGATGCTGAGTTTTTGTTTGTTGGAGCAAAAGATCGCATGGAAATGGAAAAAGTACCAAATGCCGGATATAAAATAGAAGGTCTTTGGATAACAGGATTGCAACGGAAATTGACATTTAAAAATTTGATGTTTCCATTTAAATTGATAAGTAGTTTGTTGAAAGCACGTAAAATAGTATCACAATTTAAACCTGACGTTGTCATTGGCACCGGTGGTTTTGCTAGTGGGCCACTTTTAAAAGTAGCTTCTGGTCGTGGTATTCCTTGTGTTTTACAAGAACAAAATTCATATGCAGGTATGACCAATAAGTTGCTAAAAGATAAAGTTGCTAAAATTTGTGTGGCTTATGACGGCATGGAAAAGTTTTTTCCTGCTGATAAAATTATTAAAACAGGTAATCCTGTTCGTGGTGACTTAGTTGCATTGAATGTCAATAAAAATGAAGCAATTAATTCTTTTAAATTGAATGTCGAAAAGAAAACCATTTTTATACTAGGTGGTAGTCTTGGTGCAAGAAGAGTTAATCAACTTATTGAAAAGGAGCTTGATTTTTTTAAGTCTAAAAATCTACAAGTGATATGGCAATGTGGTAAGCTTTACATAGATGAGTATAAAAAGTATGATTCAGATACAGTAAAGGTTCTTGATTTTATAAATAATATGGATTATGCATATGCAGCTGCTGATTTTATTATTTCTAGAGCAGGGGCGGGGTCAGTTTCTGAACTGTGTATTGTTGGTAAGCCTACACTTTTTATTCCTTCACCAAATGTAGCGGAAGATCATCAGACAAAAAATGCGCAGGCATTGGTTTCTGAGAATGCGGCATTAATGTTACGTGAAAAAGATTTAGATGAAAACTTTGAAGCAACGTTTTCAGAATTGTTTCAATCCGTAGAAAAACAAATAGAGCTAAGCGCGAATATTAAAAAATTAGCGCTACCAAATGCCACCAAAAATATAGTGAACGAAATAGAGAAACTGTTGCAGAATTAATAGTTGTAAATAAAATATATAGTCTGATTTTGAACTTAAATAATATACATAGCGTCTACTTTATAGGTATTGGTGGCATTGGTATGTCAGCACTTGCGCGTTATTTTAAGTTCATTAATAAAAATGTTGCTGGTTATGATAAAACTGCAACACCGCTTACTGAAGAATTAGAAAATTTGGGTATTGCAATTCATTATGATGATTCAATTGAACTGATATCACAAAATTTTAAAAATCCTGAAAATACACTTGTGGTTTATACCCCTGCTGTTGCAACAGTTCATTCAGAGTATCAATTCTTTTTAAACAATAATTTTCAGATTAAAAAACGATCTGAGGTATTGGGTTTAATTACAAAAGATACTTTTTGTCTTGCTGTTGCAGGTACTCACGGTAAAACTACTACAAGTAGTATTCTTGCACATTTGCTAAAAGAAACCGGTACACCGTTTACAGCTTTTTTAGGTGGTATTTCTGAAGATTTCAATAGTAACTTTTATTTTCAAGGAAATGAAGTTTCTGTAGTTGAGGCTGATGAATTTGATCGTTCTTTTTTACGGCTTTTTCCTGATGTAGCATGCATTACTTCAATGGATGCGGATCATCTTGATATTTATGGTGATGCAGAAACTTTACATCAATCATTTAAAGATTTTGTGGGTTGCATGAAGCCTAACGGAAAATTATTTGTTAGAAACGGACTTCCTATAGACGGAGTCACATATGGAATAGAAGACAATTCGGATTTTTGTATCCGAAATTTAAAAATAGTACATGGCACCTACGTTTTTGATTTGGGCACTCCTGAAATTAATTTAACAGGGGTTAAGTTCAACAAACCAGGAAGGCATAATTTGCTTAATGGTTTGGTTGCTTTTGCGATGGCGGTACAAGCTGGTTCCCCACCAGACCGCCTTGCTAAAGCGCTTGAAACATTTAAAGGTGTGCAACGTAGATTTTCATATAAAATCAAAGAAAAAGATTTTGTTTTTATTGATGATTACGCACATCATCCAACAGAGATTAATGCTATTTATGATGCTATCTGTGAAATGCATCCGAATAAAAAAGTGTTAGTTGTTTTTCAGCCACATCTATTTTCAAGAACAAAAGATTTTGCTGATGATTTTGCAGAAAGCCTGTCAAAATTTGATAGTATTCTATTGTTAGATATTTATCCTGCAAGAGAAAAGCCAATAGAAGGTGTTAGTTCTGAGTGGCTTATGGAAAAAATAAAAAATCCGAATAAAAAAGTAATTAAAAAAGACGAGATAATTGGTGAAATAAGAAGTCAAAATCCTGAAGTTCTGGTAACTATGGGAGCTGGTGATATCGGATTAGAAGTGGTAAAAATTACAAAAGAATTTGAATATGCGAATTAATATGAACTTTATTAAACTATCTGGCTTATTGCTATTAGTTACAGGGCTTTACGCATTTTCTAATCATAGAAATATGCAAAAAAAGGTTAACGGAATCAATATTGAATTCGTTGGTGATCAAAATTTGTATATCACTCAAGGAGCGGTTAATAAATTGTTAATACAAAATTACGGACCGCTTACTAATGTGCCTAAAGAAAAATTAGTTTTGAATACTATTGAAGATGTCATCGAGGCCAATGAAATGGTTAAAAGTGCCGAAGTTTATCTAACGGTAAGTGGTGAGCTCACGTCGAAAATTATTCAACGACAACCAATTGGGCGTGTAGAAGGTGAAACCAAATTTTATTTGGATGATGAGGGAAAACACATGCCTTTTTCGAGCAGTCATTCGGCAAGAGTGCCAATTATTACTGGTGACATTACAGGTAAAGGTCTTGAAGATGCATATGAAATATTGAAATTTATAAATACTGATGAATTTTTACGTAAAAATGTAATAGGTATTCACATTGAAAGTGTAGAAAATTATCAACTAAAATTCCGAATGGAGCAGTTTGTGGTGAATTTGGGAAATATAGAGGACCTTGAAGTGAAGTTTAAAAAATTCAAGGCATTTTACAGCAAAGCTGATAAAGATGAAACTTTGAACGAATACGCAATGGTCAATTTAGAATTCAATAACCAAGTAGTGTGCACCAAAATTTAAAAGAATGGAAACAACAAAATATTCAGTAGGTCTCGATATCGGTACAACCAAGATTGTTGCAATCATAGGTAAAGAAAATGAATACGGCAAAATAGAAGTGCTAGGTATCGGCAAGTCTAAAAGTCTTGGTGTGCACAGAGGGGTGGTAAATAATATTACCCAAACTATCAAGTCAATTCAACAAGCTGTTGAAGAAGCTGAAGCTAATTCAGGACTTAAAATTGGTTCTGTTGTTGTTGGCATTGCTGGGCAACACATTCGAAGTTTACAGCATAGTGATTATATCACAAGATCGGATTCTGAAGAGGTTATCAATGATGATGATTTAGATAGGTTGGTGAATCAAGTTTATACTTTGGTAATGCTACCTGGTGAAGAGATTATTCATGTGCTACCACAAGAGTATAAAATTGATGGGCAGGCCGAAATCAAAGAACCAATAGGCATGTATGGTGGTCGTTTAGAGGCTAATTTTCATGTTGTAGTTGGTCAAATTTCTTCAATTAGAAATGTAGGACGATGTATTAAAAGCGCTGGTCTAGATTTAGGTAACATAACTTTAGAGCCTTTAGCTTCTTCTGATGCGGTTTTAAGTAAAGAAGAAAAAGAAGCTGGTGTAGCATTAATTGATATAGGTGGTGGTACAACTGATTTGGCAGTTTTTAAAGACGGTATCATTCGTCATACAGCGGTAATACCATTTGGTGGTGGTGTTATTACTGAAGACATAAAAGAAGGGTGTTCAATTATTGAAAAGCAGGCTGAGTTATTGAAATTGAAGTTTGGTTCTGCATGGCCTGGTGAAAATAAAGACAATGAGATAGTTTCAATACCTGGATTAAGAGGTCGTGAACCAAAAGAAATTACACTTAAAAATCTTTCTAAAATTATTCATGCAAGGGTAGTTGAGATTATTGAACAAGTATATGTTGAAATCAAGAATTACGGCCATGAAGAGCAAAAGAAAAAATTAATAGCAGGTATAGTTCTTACAGGTGGTGGAAGCCAGTTGAAGCACCTTAAGCAATTGGTGGAATATATTACTGGTATGGATACCAGAATTGGTTATCCGAATGAACATTTAGCCGGTAACTCTGATGAAGAAATTGCTAGTCCTTTATATGCTACAGCTGTTGGTCTACTTATGAATGCTATTAAGAATGACCATAAAGGATTTGATGATGGTTTAGAACCTGAAATGGTAGAGCCTGAGCCGGTTAAGGCCGGAAAAGAAGACGATAACACAGAAGAAGATAAAGAAGAGGATATTAACGCTGCTTCAGATAAAACTATGAAACATCGAAAATCTGTTTTTGATAAATGGTCTGAAAAGTTGAAAGAATTTTTAGATAACGCAGAGTAAGCCCCCTAATAAAAAATAGAACATAAACCAGTAATATAAGTACTATGAGCAATAATAACGATTTTGATAATATCTCATTTGACCTCCCAAAGAACCAGAGTAATGTAATTAAAGTGATTGGAGTCGGTGGTGGCGGAAGCAACGCTATCAACCATATGTTCCAATCAGGAATTAATGGAGTCGATTTCATTATCTGTAATACCGATTCTCAAGCACTAAATAGTAGTTCCGTTCCAAATAAAATTCAATTGGGCGTTTCATTAACTGAAGGTTTGGGTGCTGGTGCCAATCCTGAAGTAGGTGAACAGGCTGCTCTTGAAAGTATGGAGGAAATTAAACAAATGTTATCTCCAACAACTAAAATGATTTTCATTACTGCAGGCATGGGCGGGGGCACAGGTACTGGTGCTGCTCCGGTTATTGCTAGACAGGCAAAAGATTTAGATGTTCTTACTGTTGGTATAGTTACAATGCCTTTTGAATTTGAAGGTAAAACACGTTGCGAACAAGCTCAAATAGGTATTGAAAAATTACGTGCTAACGTAGATTCATTAATTGTTATAAACAATAATAAACTTCGTGAAGTTTACGGAAATTTAGGATTCAAAGCAGGTTTCTCAAAAGCCGATGAAGTATTATCTACTGCAGCAAGAGGTATTGCTGAAGTAATTACGCATCATTACACTCAAAATATTGACCTTAGAGATGCTAAAACGGTATTATCTAATAGTGGAACTGCCATTATGGGTTCTGCGATTGCATCAGGTTCATCAAGAGCTAATGAAGCAATCATGAAAGCCTTAGATTCTCCATTATTGAATGATAATAAAATCGCAGGTGCTAAAAACGTTTTACTATTAATTGTTTCTGGATCACAAGAAATCACCATTGATGAAATAGGTGAAATTAATGACCATATTCAAGTGCAGGCTGGCCATGGTGCTAATATCATTATGGGTGTTGGCGAAGATGAAGATTTAGGAGAAGCTATTGCGGTTACTGTAATTGCTACAGGATTTAACATCGATCAGCAAAATGAAATAGTCAATACTGAGGCTAAGAAAATCATTCACACATTAGAAGAAGAACAACGTGCAGAACGTGATTTAACAGCTCAAAATGTAGTGCATCGTTTAGAGGAAGAAGTTGCTCCTGAGCCTGAACCTATTGTAAAACATACTTTGATTGATGATTCTGAAACCGAATTAGGTATGGATTTAATACCTACTACCAATTACATCAAAAATTTCAATGTTTTTTACGATGAAGTAATTGAAGAAGTTGCAAAAGGTGAAGTAAGCGAAGATGATTTTGTTATTATAGATACATCAGAAGCTGCTAAGAATATTGAAGTAGTAGACCCACAAGAACTTACTTCTGATGAAGAAGAAGATCAATTTGCTATGAGTTTTGATTTGCCTTTGGTTACTGAAAATGAAAATTTTCAAGAAGAGAAAGACGACATGGTTAGTTTTAACTTAGATGAGGAAGTAAATGAACTTGATGTGAAAGATCACATAGAGGTTATTCCTGTTCTTGAGTACAATAAACAAGGAGAAACACGCTATAGTCTTGATGATTATATGGAGCTTGAAAACAAGTTAACTGGTGCTAAATCAAAAGCTGAGGAGTTTGAGCCAAAGATTGTTGAAGACGAGTTGATATTTGAAAAAAAAATTCTAAAGGAAACTAAACAAGTTGAAACTGAAGAAGAGGTTGATCCTATTGATAGTCCATTTGAAGTTCTTTTAAAACAAAGAGCTGATGAACGAAGAAAAAAGTTGAAAGATTTCAATTACAAGTTTCAAAGAAATGTGAATAGCATTGAGATTGATGATATAGAAAAGGAACCTGCTTTTAGAAGACAAGGCATCAATTTGACAGAAAGATCGTCTGAAAGTAAAATTTCAAGAACCTCTTTAGGTGAAGATAGTAATGGTGAAATACAACTACGTACTAATAATTCATTCTTAGAAGATAATGTAGATTAAATTTTAAGATATACTTTATATACAACCCGAAAGTGAACAACGCTTTCGGGTTTATTTTTTATCTTCGCAATCCTTTAGAAATTGAAAGTTATGGGTTTACAACAAGAGGTGATGGAACAAATGAAGGCAGCTATGAAGGCTAAAGATAGCGTCGCCTTACAATCATTGCGAGCAATAAAATCAGCTTTGTTAATGGCAAGTACTGAAAGTGGGGCTGGGGAGTTGTCAGAAGATGATGAGATAAAAATGATTCAGAAGTTGGTCAAACAACGAAAAGATAGCGCTGCTATCTTTACTGAACAAGGTCGTGCTGATTTAGCTGAACCTGAGCTAGCTGAAGTAGCTATAATTGAAAAGTTTTTGCCAGCGCAATTGACAGAAGAAGAAGTTGAAAAGGTTGTTATAAGTGTCATAGAATCAACTGGTGCTGCTGGTATGAAAGATATGGGAAAAGTAATGGGCTTAGTTTCAAAAGAGTTGGCTGGTCAGGCTGATGGAAAAACTATTTCTACCATTGTAAAGAATAAATTATCTTAGCAGTCGCATAAAATTAAAGGCCGCGTGGCGCAACTGAATAGCGCATCAGATTTCGGCTCTGAGGGTTGGGGGTTTGAATCCCTTCGCGGTCACTTTTATTACAAAACCGTACAACATTTCAAGCTTGCTTGAAATTGTAAGTACGGTTTTTTTGATTTTATAAAATGGTAGGAATTTGTAATAAATCGCGGTGCTATTTAGCTTTGCACTATATCTTTCATTATAAGCTTAGCATGTATTCTTGAGTTCTCAATAAACCATTTGTGTGTTTCCATTCCACCACATACAACTCCTGCTAAATACAATCCTTCAATATTGGTCTCCATCGTTTCAGGATTATACTGCGGTAACCGTTTTTCATCCTCAGAAAGTGTAATGCCCATATTGATTAAGAAATCAAAATTTGGTTTATAACCGGTTAGTGCTAAAACAAAATCATTTTCAAGTGTTGTTTTACCTTTTGATGTATTTATTATAATACTGGTTTCATTAATCTCTTGTACAGTTGAATTATAATATGCTGTAATACTTCCTTCTTCTATTCTATTTATAATATCTGGTCGTACCCAGTATTTGACCCGGTGACCTATTTCAGGTCCACGAATTATAAGAGATACTTCAGCCCCTTTTCGCCAACATTCTAAAGCTGCATCTATTGCTGAATTACTAGCGCCTAAAATGGCCACCTTTTGATTTGCATAGTAATGAGGGTCATTATAATAATGTGATACTTTTGGCAAATCTTCACCAGTGACATTTAGCGTATTCGGCAGGTCATAAAAACCTGTAGCAACAACCACATGATTGGCCGTATAACTATTTATATCAGTAGTGATGTCAAAATTAGTATTAACTTTTACTACGGATTTTACTTTTTCAAAAAGGTGGATTGCGATTTCATTTGAACTGACTATTCTTCTATAGTATTCTAAGGCTTCACTTTTTTTTGGCTTTGCCTCTATACTAATGAATGGAATGTTATCTAATTCTAATCGTTCAGATGTTGAAAAGAATTGCATGTTCTTTGGGTAGTTGTAAAGTGAATTTACAATTGGACCTTTCTCAATAATAAGATAAGTTAATCCCTTTTTTTTAGCTTCTAATCCGCAGGCAATACCAATGGGACCTCCTCCAATAATAACAACATCATAATGACTCATTATGCCGTAATTTCTTTTAATTCCTTTATCGTTTCTGTCGGATTTTCACTTTTGAAAACAAAGCTTCCGGCCACAAGAATATCTGCACCAGCGTCTGCTAAAGTTTTCGCATTTTTTGAAGTAACACCGCCATCTATTTCAATTAGTGTATTTGAACCTTTTCTTGTAATAAGTTCTTTTAAAGTCTTGATCTTAGTATAGGTGTTTTCAATAAATGATTGTCCGCCAAAACCTGGGTTGACACTCATTAAGCAAACCAAGTCAATGTCATTTATAACATCTTCTAATAACGAAACATTGGTGTGCGGATTCATAGCAACACCTGCTTTCATACCCGCTGACTTAATAGCTTGTAGCGTTCTATGTAAATGGGTGCAAGCTTCATAATGTACTGTAAGATTAGTTGCTCCCAATTTTGCGAAAGTTTCAATATACCGATCAGGGTCAACAATCATCAAATGCACATCTAACGGCTTTGTAGCGTGTTGAGCAATCGATTTAACAACAGGCATACCATATGAGATATTGGGTACGAATACACCGTCCATCACATCAATATGATGCCAGTCAGCTGTGCTATTGTTAACCATTTCAACATCACGTTGTAAGTTGCCAAAATCTGCGGCTAGTAATGAAGGTGCTATTTTAGTTTTGCTCATTATGTAAATAAAAACGGTTTAAAGCAAAGGTAAGCAAATGTGTTTTCCTAGCATTGTCGTTTAGGTGAGTTAGGCATGAATTTATTTTTGTGGTTTTTTAATGTGAAGTAGCATATGGTTCGTTAATTATTACTGTAGAAATAATTCCAATTTATATTCATGTCATTAGTTGTTTTAGACCTTAAAATTGAATAGAAATTTTGACTGTATATAAAAAAAACTAGCGTCAGTTTTATTAAAACCGACGCTAGTTTGATAATATAATTTTCTATAAAAATCAACTGCTAATTTTCACCAGTATAAATTTTATGATTTTTGTCTCCACCAGAAAGTAAATAGGCGAAAAGGTCTGTAATTTCCTTTTCATTTAATCGGTTAAGTAGTCCTGGAGGCATTGGAGAAACAGATGATAATTCTTGTTTCTCTACATCAGTTTTGGCTAATTTTAAAGTATAAGCAGGATTGTATGCATTTGGCATAATGCTTAATGAATCACCTTCTTCAGATATTAAACGACCAATCACTTGCTTACCATCTTTTGTATGGAAAATTGAATTCGAATATTGATCCGATATCTCTTCACTAGGACTAACCAAAGCAAAGGTCAAATCATAACTACTAAATTTAGTATGCATCTGTGTTAAATCAGGCCCTGTAGCACCACCTTCACCTTTCATTCTGTGACAAGTAATACATAATGCTGCTTTATAAGCGCGTTCACCATCAGCTACCGTGCCTTTGTAATTCTTAATGTTATCATTATAAATTCCTCTTGCTTCAGGCATTGTATATGCCTTGCCAGGACCTATTGGCTCGGGCAAATCTGCTAAATCATCTGCAGGTGAATAAATACCAGAAATTTCTTCAAAATATTCTTTTTCAGAAATAGGTACTTTTGCCATTGCTTCTTGACGCACATTTTCAATATATGCCTTAAAACTCATTCCACCTTTAGAGCTCATTACATCAAAGAACCATTTGAAATATTTCTCACGTAACTCTTTTGTCCATCCTTTATCTGCGTGACTTAAAAGCATACCGTAGTAAATAGATTCGCTTGGAGGCATTTTAGCAATAACATCTCTAATTAACTGACCATATTGCTCACTACGTAAAGACGCTTCTTCTGAAAGCATTTCAACACCCTCCGTTACAGTTTTTTCTTTGGCATGTTTTTCAAGAAGATTAACTAATCCTTCTGTTGCTCCATCAGCTTTTAGATACAATAATAGTTGTCCGAGTTCTCTATTTATTGCATTATTAGCATGCGGAAAATAACTATTCAGTTTTTTACCCGTAGCAGCTCCAATTGCTGATGCAGGCTCACCCATTCTAATAAAAATAACTTGATACGTACGTAATAAGTCAAGTTGTGCGCCTTGCGTTAATGTCTCTAAGTTTATTTTATTTAATTTTTCTAGAATTTTTGATTCTAAATTTTTATTGCCCTGATGTGCCAAAGCAAGACCAGCCTCTATTGTTTTTACTGGGTCTTTTTCATCAAAGAATTTCTGTTGCCAGCTAGATGTTGGTTGATGCTCTAAGGCTACTCTTGATGCGTAACGTATGAATCTATCTTCACTATTTAGATTATCCCACGCAAGTGTAACACCTTCTTCTGATTGAACTGAATGAAATTTCTCAATACTTCTTCTTAGTTGTCGAGCATCCTTACCTTCTGTATTTTCAGTTAACGCTGCTTTCTCAGCATCTGCACCTGTATAGGTAAGTCTGTAAAAATGTGAATCTATTCTTCTACCACCAGTTGCAAAATATAAGTTTCCGTCTGCGCCAGCAATCATATCTGTTAAAGGTAGGGGAGTACCTGATAAAAATTCTTCACGTTCCCCTTTATAAGAACTTCCTTCTGGAGTTAAATCGATAAAATAAATTGTACCAAAACTCCAGTCCATTATTAAAATTCCGTCATCATATTTAGCTGGAAAGTTTAAACGATTTCCTGCCAAAACAGCGGTAGGTGAGCCTTGTTCTAAATTATGAACTGCAGGTAGTCCGTCAGGGTAATAAGCTGGCCATTTACCTGAGCCAGTACGCCACCCGAATTCACTACCACTAGTAACGTGACAGATTCTAGTTGGTCTGTACCAAGGCATTCCTATGTCCCATTCCATATCAGCATCATAGGCGAAAAGTTCACCATCTTTATTAAATGCCATATCAAACGGATTTCTAAATCCGGCTGAAATTAATTCCCAATCAGTACCGTCAGGACTAAATTTTGCAATCCACCCACCTGGTGCTTTAATGTCATTAGCATGACCACGTGCATCAAGATAAGGAGTAAAAAGATTGTCTTCTCCCCAATTGGTTGGTAGTCGACTGTTTGTTTTTAAAGCATCAGGAACCAATACATGGTTACCTGCGATAAAATATAATTCTTTTCCATCAGGTGAGGTTACAAAACTATGTGGGCCATGTTCACCTGCTCCATCTAACTTTAATAGTGAATCAATTTTATCTAACTCACCATCATTATTACTGTCAGTTAGTCGGTAAATACCGCTACCATATTCTTCACCTTCTTGCCATCTTTTGTTAACAGCTACATATAGGCTGTTAAATGCCCAATGCAAACCATGGGCTTCACCAATTGGTAAATCAAGTGCTTTAATATCTGCGGCATTTATGGTGCCACCTTTTGCAGGAGCATTAAATTGATATATTTTACCATATTGATCACAAGCGAACATCTTTTGATCTGGTCCTTGAGCTAAGGCTACCCATGAACCTTGTTCATGGTCACTAGGACTATATAATTCTTCGAGTTCAAAACCTGTTGGTAGGTTAATAGATATACTGTCTAAGACAACAGTATTTAGTGCTGCCGAATCATCGGCTGTTTTTGTATTATCTTCTTTACAAGAGAATACAATAATTAGTAATAAAAAGAGGAGTTTGGTCTGTTTCATTTTGTAGTTTGTTTTCTAAAAATGAAGATACCAAAAATATTTTGACCTAATGCTTAGAAACAAGAGTAAAACTCAGGGATTGTCAAACTTATAACCAATTCTAAAATGAAAGTTATAAATATGGTAGTTGGTCTTTTATTTAGAAGTTTACAGATTATAATTATGAACTTATCTTTTGACGAAAAAATAGAATTAAATTTCTATTTGTCTTAGACCTTCGTAAACTGCAATGCCAACAGAGTTTGCTAAATTTAAACTGCGAATGTGTTTACTGTACAATGGAATTTTATAGAGCTTGTCAGCATTGTTTTCTGTAATTTTTTCAGATAATCCGACTGATTCTTTTCCGAAAACTAAAAACAAGTCATCTTCATACGGTATTGTCCAATGATTTTGAGTACCATGACTTGAAAAATAGACCATTTTTTTATTGGTATTGATAGTATAAAATTCATCAATATTTTCGTAGATGAAAAGTGAAATATGTTTCCAGTAGTCTAAACCTGCCCGTTTTAATCGTGCGTCATTTATTTCAAATCCGAAGGGTTTTATCAAGTGTAAAGTTGATCCCGTTGCCAAAGCTAAACGCCCGATATTGCCCGTATTATTTGGTATTTCTGGTTCAATTAAAACAATATTAAAACCCATTATTTACGAATTGATTTTAAATATAATTGTTCGACTTTTTCTCTAGCCCAAGGTGTTCTTCGTAAAAATTTCAATGAAGATTTTATTGTTGGATTACTTTTAAAGCAGTTTATATTAATTTTTTCTGCTAATTCTTCCCAAGTGTATATTTTGGTTAACTTTTCTAAGATATCAGATAATTTGATACCGTGAAGGGGGTTGTTTGGTTGCTCCGATTTTATATCCATGGAAATGAAAATACTAAAATTGTATTACTATTTAAACAAATTATCTTTTAACAAAATGCTAAAATATTTAAATGAAAAAACTCCGGTAATCAGCCGGAGTTTATTCATCAATCAAAAAACGAACAGTCATGATAAACTGTTGTTACGTTGTACAAAATACAATTAATATGCCAAAAATACAATCTTCATACTTTTAACATTTTGTATCTTGTTTTCTATCCAAGATAGGTCTTCAAGATTTTACTTCTTGATGTATGTTTTAATCTACGAATTGCTTTTTCTTTAATTTGACGAACTCTTTCTCTTGTAAGATCAAAAGTTTCACCAATTTCTTCTAAAGTCATAGAATGTTGACCAGCCAAACCAAAGTATAAACGAATTACGTCTGCTTCTCTTGGTGTCAATGTTTCTAATGCGCGCTCAATTTCAGTACGCAATGATTCGTGTAACAATTCTCTGTCTGGGTTTGGAGATTCACCACTACGAAGTACATCGTAAAGATTAGAATCTTCACCATCAATTAAAGGTGCATCCATAGATACATGACGACCTGAATTTTTCAAAGATTGTTTTACATCTTCAACAGTCATGTCCAATTCTTTTGCAATTTCTTCTGGAGAAGGCATACGTTCATGCGCTTGCTCTAAGAAAGCAAAAGTTTTGTTGATTTTGTTGATAGATCCAATTTTGTTTAACGGTAAACGAACAATACGTGATTGTTCTGCTAACGCTTGTAAGATAGATTGACGAATCCACCATACGGCGTAAGAGATAAATTTAAAACCCCTTGTTTCATCAAATCGTTGTGCAGCTTTGATCAGACCAAGGTTGCCCTCGTTAATCAAATCCGGTAAAGTAAGTCCCTGGTTTTGGTACTGCTTGGCTACTGATACAACGAATCGAAGATTGGCCTTTGTTAGTTTTTCAAGAGCGATCTGGTCGCCTGCCTTGATACGTTGTGCCAATTCTACTTCTTCATCTGCTGTAATCAAGTCAACTTTGCCTATTTCTTGCAAGTACTTGTCCAAAGATGCGGTCTCCCTATTGGTGACCTGTTTTGTAATCTTAAGCTGTCTCATGTAAGTTTATTAAGTTCAATTTGCATAGACTGCATATACTTATACGTAGAAAAGTTAGAAATGTTACAAAATGGGTGAAAAAACTTTATATAATGGTTAAACGGTACAAAAAACCCCATTTACCAACTGGTAAATGGGGTTTTTAATATTTGAAAAGAGATAAACTTAATCTCTTCTTGGCTTACGATCTCTATTGTCTCTGCTTCCGCCGCGACGATCATCTCTACGATCACTAGGTTTACGTGGTGCTCTTTCAACATAGCCTTCTGGCTTTTCTAATAAAGCTTTACGAGAAACCTTTTCTTTACGTGTTCTTGGATCTGTACCTAAATACTTCACTTCAAACTCATCACCCATGTTTACAACATCAGTTACATTTTCAGTACGTTCCCATGCTAATTCAGATACGTGTAATAAAGTCTCATTGCCAGGAGCATCAAGATATTCTACTACAGCACCGAAATCAAGCATCTTGATTACTTTAACTTTATACGACTCATTCATTTGAGGTTTAAACATCAATGAATCAATCTTAGTTAATACAGCATCAATACCGTTTTGATCCGTACCTAATATTTCAACAATACCTTCTTCAGTTACTGGATCTTCGTTAATTACGATAGTAGTACCCGTTTCTTTTTGAAGTTCTTGAATTACTTTTCCACCAGGACCAATAAGAGCACCAATGAATTCATTAGGAATTGTACGTGTTACCATTTTCGGAGAATGTGGTTTCACATCTGCAGCTGGTGCAGCAATGGTATCTGTCAATTTCGTAAGAATATGTAAACGACCAGCTCTAGCTTGCTGTAAGGCATTTACTAAAATCTCGTATGACAATCCTTTTACTTTGATGTCCATTTGGCAAGCAGTAATACCATCAGCGGTACCAGTTACTTTAAAGTCCATATCACCTAAGTGATCTTCATCACCTAAAATATCAGAAAGAACAGCATATTTTCCAGATTCAGCATCAGAAATTAATCCCATTGCGATACCAGAAACTGGTTTTGTTAATTGAACACCAGCATCCATCATTGCCATTGTACCAGCACAAACTGTAGCCATAGAAGAAGAACCGTTAGATTCTAATACTTCAGATACTACACGTACTGTATAAGGACAATCAGCAGGAACCATTCCTTTTAATGCACGTTGCGCTAAGTTACCATGACCAACTTCTCTACGAGATGTTCCACGGATAGGTCTTGCTTCACCAGTACAAAAAGGAGGGAAGTTATAGTGTAAATAGAAATTCTCTTCACCTTCAAAAGATGGCATGTCAATTTTATTTGCATCTCTAGAGGTACCTAAAGTTACCGTAGCTAATGCCTGAGTTTCTCCACGCGTAAAGATTGCAGAACCATGTGTAGAAGGTAAATAATCTACCTCACACCAGATTGGACGAATCTCATCAGTCTTACGACCATCTAAACGTAAACCTTCATTTAAGGTTAAGTCACGTATTGCAGCTTTTTCAGCCTGACGGTAATATTTAGAAACTAAACCTCCAAAGTCTTCTAATTCTTCTTCAGAAAAAGTTGCTTTTATTTCATCTTTAATTGCTGAGAATGCAGCACTTCTTTCATGCTTTGCAGAACCAGCTTTAGCAATTGCATATACTTTGTCATATGCCATATCGTGAACCTTCTTAGCAAGATCTTCATCTGATCTCTCTTCAGGATACTCACGAGCTTCTTTTTTACCGAAAGCTTCTGCTAAACGTAATTGAGCGGCACATTGTACTTTAATTGCTTCGTGTGCGAATTTGATAGCGTCTGCCATTTCTTCTTCGGAAATTTCATCCATCTCACCTTCAACCATCATCACAGAATCAGCTGATGCACCAATCATCATATCGATGTCAGATTCAGCCAATTGCGCTCTTGTTGGGTTGATAATGAATTCACCATTTACACGACCAACTCTTGCTTCTGAAATTGCACATTCAAATGGAAAATCAGATAATTGAATAGCTGCAGATGCTGCCAAACCGGCCATAGCCTCTGGCATAACATCATCATCATGAGACATTAATTGAATCATCACCTGAGTTTCAGAATGATAATCTTTTGGGAATAACGGACGTAAAACACGATCCACTAAACGCATAGTCAATACTTCACCGTCACTTGGTCTTGCTTCTCTTTTGAAGAAACCACCAGGGTAACGACCTGCTGCTGCGAATTTCTCGCGATAATCTACCGTAAGAGGAAGAAAATCTAAATCTTTTTGTTCGTAGTTAGAAACTACTGTACATAATAACATACATTTTCCGGATTGGACAACAACAGAGCCATGGGCTTGTTTTGCCAATTTTCCGGTTTCGATGGAAATTTCTCTTCCATCACCGAGGTCAATAACCTCTCTAAATACTTTTGGAATCATAAAATTGATTTGTATCCGCCAATTGGCGGACTGTTAAACAATGGTCATTCGGATGTTGAGGCCGAAAAGTTGTGTTGTTGTACGTGCCCGTGGCACTTGACCAATGAAAAACTGTGTGCAGCTTTTAGTTTTGCCTTGAAACTAATTCAAGGTCTTTTAAATATAAAAATAGGGGTTGAAAATTTCAACCCCTACGAATATTACTTTCTAATACCTAATTCTTTGATTAACTCACGATATTTTACAATATCGTTCTTTATCATATAATCAAGTAAACTTCTTCTTTTACCTACCAACTTTACCAAAGATCGCTCTGTGTTATAGTCTTTATGGTTTTTCTTCAAATGCCCAGTCAAATGATTGATACGATGTGTAAATAAAGCAATCTGCCCTTCGGTAGATCCAGTATTCTGTGCTTTTCCGCCGTGTTTCTTAAAGATTTCGGCTTTTACTTCTTTTGTTAAGTACATGCAAATATTATTGTAAATGATTATTATGTATCTGACTGATTTTCAATCAGCGTGCAAATATAGTATTATTATACGTTTTTTTTACTGGGATGGCTCTTTTTTTATATATCAAGATTATATATGCTAAAAAGCCTCCAATACATCTAACTTAAAAATAATAGGATTATTTACGAATAGGATTGTTTTGAATTAAATCAATATATTGATTAACCTTCGTTTTAAGGTCTTTACGATGAACGATAAAATCAAGAAAACCGTGTTCCTTTACGAATTCTGCCGATTGAAACCCTGGAGGTAAATCTTTACCAGTTGTATCTTTCACAACTCTTGGCCCAGCAAAACCTATCAAAGCACCAGGTTCGGCAATATTAATATCACCTAGCATGGCATATGACGCGGTTGTACCACCCGTTGTTGGGTCTGTACATAGTGAAATGTATGGAATACCAGCTTCAGATAACTGTGCTAATTTAGCTGATGTTTTAGCTAATTGCATTAGTGATAATGCAGCCTCCATCATTCTTGCACCGCCTGATTTTGAAATTAGCAGAAAAGGAATCTTCTTTTTAATTGAATAATCAATGGCTCGTGCAATTTTTTCTCCAACCACACTTCCCATAGATCCACCAATAAAAGCAAAGTCCATACAAGAGATAACTATATCTTTACCTAATGACTTGCCAACACCAGTTCTAATGGCATCTTTTAAGCCAGTTTTTTTCTCGGCAGCTTTTAAACGCTCAGAATATTTCTTAGTATCCACAAATTTTAATGGATCTTTAGATGTTAACTTAGCGTCTAGCTCTTTGAATTTATTATCATCAAAAAGTATTTCAAAGTATTCTTTACTACCGATTCTGACATGGTAATCATCTTCAGGACTAACATAAAAATTTTGAGCTAATACTTCAGATTCAACAATTTTTCCGGTAGGTGATTTGTACCACAAACCTTTGGGAGTGTCTTTCTTTTCTTCAGTAGCAGTCTGTATTCCTTTTTCCTTCCTTTTAAACCACGACGACATATTATCCATATTTAGGGTTATATTGTTTGGGAAATCCTATGTGATTATAATGTATCGATATTGTTAAGATCTTCAAAGGCCTTTTTTAAGCGCGCAACAAAAGTTTTTTCTCCTTCGCGTAACCAAACACGTGGATCATAATATTTTTTGTTAGGCTCATCTGCACCATTAGGGTTCCCTATTTGACCTTGAAGATAATCTTTTTTGTCTTGAACATAATCTCTTACACCTGCAAGAAATGCATATTGTAAGTCTGTGTCAATATTCATTTTAATTACGCCGTAGCTGATACCTTCTCTAATTTCTTCAACTGTTGATCCTGATCCACCGTGAAAAACAAAATCAATATGATTGTGCTCAACGCCATATTTTTCTGAAATAAATTCTTGAGAATTTTTCAATATTTTCGGAGTCAATTTCACGTTACCTGGCTTGTACACCCCATGAACATTTCCGAAAGCTGCTGCAATTGTGAACTTAGGACTTACTTTAGAAAGTTCTTCATAAGCGTAAGCAACTTCTTCTGGTTGAGTATATAATTTAGAATCATCTACATCTGAGTTGTCAACACCATCTTCTTCACCACCTGTAATACCAAGTTCAATTTCAAGAGTCATTCCCATTTTGCTCATGCGCTCAAGGTAGGTCTTGCAGATTTCAATATTCTCTTCAATTGGCTCTTCAGAAAGGTCAATCATATGAGAACTGAATAAAGACTTGCCAGTTGCAGCAAAATGTTTTTCACTAGCATCTAAAAGTCCATCTATCCAAGGTAATAATTTTTTAGCGCAATGGTCTGTATGTAAAATCACAGTAGCACCATAGGCTTCTGCCAATTCATGTACATGTTTTGCACCTGCAACAGCACCTGCAACAGCTGCTTTTTGGCCTTCGTTTGAAAGTCCTTTACCAGCATTAAATTGAGCTCCACCATTTGAGAACTGAATAATTACTGGCGCATTTAAACTAGCAGCCGTTTCTAAAACACCATTAATAGTGTCTGATCCGATTACATTTACTGCAGGAAGGGCAAATCCCTTTTCTTTAGCATAATTGAAAATTGCTTGTACTTCATCTCCTGTGGCTACACCCGCCTTAATATTGTGGGACATATGTTTTTTATCTTTTTTGTTAAGCGACAAATGTAATAAAATATTTAGCTTTAGACACGAATAGCTAAAAAGGATAATTGATACCGATCTGAAGTACGGAATTCGCAAAATTGTAGTCTCTAAACCAACGTTTTGATACCTCTTCGGCTGGATTATAAGTTTTGAAACCAAGGTCTAATCGAAATAAGAAGTAGGTGAAATCATACCGAACTCCAAAACCTGTGCCTAGTGCTATGTCAGCTAAAGAGCTAATTCCATTAAATGTCGCATCAGGATCTTCTACATTATCAAAAACATTCCAAATATTACCTGCATCAGCAAAAAGGGCTCCATTAATATCTCCAACTATAGGAAATCGATATTCTAGACTTGCTGCTATTTTTAAATTAGCTTCATTAAAGTCATTTATAGCATCGACGCGTCCTGGCCCAAGAGAATAAGGGGTCCAAGCTCTAATATCATTTGAGCCACCTGCAAAATAACTACGTACAAAAGGTATGTTGTCTGCATTGCCATAGGGTACAGCGATACCAAAGAAAGTTCTAAGAGCTATTACTTGCGATTTTGTAAGATCCCAATACTTTACATAATCAAATTCTGTTTTTATGTATTGCGAATAGGGTACATTGAAAACCAATAAATTACCATTGTCATCTTCATTAAATGGAAATAAATAGGATAGGCCAGACAGTAAATTTCCGGCACTTTCAACCTTAAAACGAAACGAATAAAACTGATTGTCAGTAACATCAGATCTGTTGGTTAAATTAAATGTGTAATTGCTTGCAAAAATCAGGTTGTTTTGTGTAAGTCGGTCTCGTCTTTCTTTGATTCTATTAACATCAATAAAATCTTCTGTAGTGCTATTTAAGGTTCCATTTTCGATTTGAGAAATAAATTCATTTGCGCCATCTGGAATTAATAAATTCGGATCATTTGTTCCGTCAGGAGATTCAAAAAGTTCTGGTGCTACAGCCCTATAATCAAATGAGCTATCATCTGTAGCTATATCATTTAATGTGGAAAATGAATTGGTGTACACATTAAAGAATCGTTCTTGGTTGACATTGCGTACAAATTGAACATTCAATAGTTCAAGGTTGTGTTTTTTTAAGTCAGAAGGGGTCCAGTTATACCCCAAAACGGTGTTGAAAGTTTGTTTGTCTAAACCAATATTTTGTTGAGCGGTAGCACCAATTGACATCCTAGTTCGTGGTAGTGTATAGCTTGGTATTATTTTATCCGTATTAATAAATGGTAGCCATATTCTAGGAAAATTTAAATTGAGATCGGCACCAAATTCTAAAATATTAAAAAATTGCTTGTCACTGATAGACTCATCACGTGAATTACCAATACTTAAACGGCCCGTTAAACTCAGGTTTTCAGCGCCTTTA
Organism: Aurantibacter crassamenti; assembly: GCF_016811105.1. GTDB lineage: Bacteria > Bacteroidota > Bacteroidia > Flavobacteriales > Flavobacteriaceae > Aurantibacter_A > Aurantibacter_A crassamenti. Next base: position 1,308,252 of record NZ_JAFBGM010000002.1, on the reverse strand, counting down.
AAAATATTTCTTGCTTGTAAAGACGGACTATACGCTAAACCTACTCTTTGAATGTTTGAGTGATTGATGTCAAAATCAGAACCTAAAGAATATTTTGGTCTAGCCTGTAAATAAATATTTGCAGTTAGGTCGGTTGGTTTATTCGGATCTTGGGCATAAGAAATTGTTGGGTATCGAAATACATTGAGATTCGCAATTTGTCTGTAGGTACGAACACGGTCAATATCTCTATAGATGCTATCTGTTTTAAAAAATATTGCGTTAGCTAAGGTTTTTGGTTTGAATCGTAATTTGCCTCTATAATATATGGTGTAATCTTCATAGCGTATAAATTTTTCGGTAGCTGTGCTATTAAAATCATAATCAGTATGAATGTTGATGTCTTTAAAACGGTGTACCTCATATTTTGAGGTGGTAGTTGCGCCTTCTCCTCTTCTTCGTAAATCATCAATGTTTAATTGAATCTCCATTCCTTGATCGTCTTTTGCAACCGCTGTATCACGTTCAATGGTATATGAAATAGAGCTTTCTTGAAAATTATAAATACCCGTATTTCTGAATAAGGTAGTTAATCGTTCTCGTTCATTGTTGAAATTGTCTATGTCGAATTTTTCACCCGGTACTACATAAGAATTAGATGTATGTAAACGATAAATTGAATCTAATGCTGGTGAACTAATCTTTTGAGATAAGGTATCAATCATATAGGGTTTACCTAAATTGATATTATAGTTTACCCCAATTCGTTTCTTTTTTGGTAAGCTATCAATGGTGAAGTTACCTGTATTATTGAAATAGCCTTTACTGTGATAATAAGCGTTTAGTCTAGTTAATGATCTTTGGGATTGCGTAGTGTCTAGAATTGCCGGTGGCTCTCCTATTTTTTTCAGCCAATCATTTACGCCTTTTACTAAAAAAGATTCGCCTAGTCTACGAACTTGCTTTTTAGAGAGTAGTTTATTTAAACGCTGTTCTCTTTTATCATTTTTATGCAACCATGTCTGAAATGAAGAATCAGGATTTTTTTTTGCAAGATTGTATAAGTTAAGTCGTAGAGGATAACCTAGTAAAGCACTATTTGGTTTTTGAACTAGTAAGCTATTAATGTCTTCATTACCAATTTTAAGGCTGTCAACGTAGATTGTGTTTTTGGTAATTAAAAGTTCATTATCATCAACACGTTTTAAGGTATTACATGAAGCCAAGACTATAGCTAAAAATAATAGACTTATTTTAGCAATGTTATCTCTAGAACATAAGGGGTGCCACATATTAGAAATCAAAAATACATTATTTGCATGGTTGTTAAAAGCCAAATAAAACTTATAAAAAGTCTACTACAAAAAAAGTACCGAAATCAACATTCACTTTTTGTAGTTGAAGGTGTAAAGACTGTAAAAGAATTATTGAAATCTGATATACAATGTTATCAAGTTTATTCAACTGATCCATCTCTTTTTTCTGCGGATGAATCAACGGTTCAACAAATTACTGAAAAAGAGTTAAACCAAATGAGTAATTTGAAAACGCCTAATAAAGTTTTAGGTATTTTTAGAATTCCTGAAACTAAAACAATTGATTTTTCAAATTGGGTTATTGCGCTTGACGGTGTTTCTGACCCTGGTAATTTAGGCACTATAATAAGACTTTGTGATTGGTTTGGGATACGTAATTTACTTTGTTCACCAAATACTGTTGATTGTTACAACCCAAAAGTTTTACAAGCAACTATGGGTTCTATTTCAAGAATCAATATTGTTTATGATAATTTACCTAAAATTTTAAAAGATGCGAAAGTGCTTATATGTGGAACTTTTATGGATGGCGAAAGCTGCTATCAGCAAAAATTCAACAACACAGGTATTCTTGTAATGGGCAATGAAGCAAATGGTGTTTCAAAAGAAATAGAAGCATTATGCAGCCAAAGAATTAGCATTCCACATTTCGGAAATTCAACTACAGAAAGTTTAAATGTAGCTACTGCAGCTGCAATATTTTTAAGTGAAATTAGAAGAGGGTAGACTATTCAAAAGTAAAGTTGATAAATAAACCACGAGAACGCATTGCGTCAACGTTGCCTGTCCATGGACTATTAGCGTCTTTATCACGAACCAATTCATCATTTATTGCAAACACACCACGTATTGATGGGGTAAATTTGAAGTATTCTAAATAGAAATCTATGCCGAAGCCCATTTCATAATTATTCACCCATTTTTTCATTCTAAAAGTACCAGCAAGATTATCATCTAAACTAGTTTCGTTACTTCCTAAATTTAAGGTTCTTGAAAAACCACCGATTAAAAATGGTTTCCAGTTGCCAAAACGTCTGGTGCTTAATTTAAGTAAAATAGGAAAATTAATATAGGTAGACTTAACTTCTCTAAATGCATTTCTTCTTCCTTCGTCTGTATTGTCAAATCCTGGGAAACCTAAAGTTCTAGATGTATAATGTAATCCTGGTTCAAAACGTATATCAACAAACTCATTGATGTTCATTTCACCAATCAAACCTACATTAAAACCCATTGACTTGTCTACTAAAATATCGGTTAAATTAGTACCTCTATCGTTGGTGTAATCGAATTTAAAATCATATTGATTAAATCCTAAGAAATACCCGTAGTTTAAGAACTTTTTGTCTTTGTTCTCTAAATTAATAATTGGGTTTTCTTTAAACTGGGCTGTTAAAGGTTGGCACATTAACAAAGCGCCAAATAATATAAAAACAAAGTATTTCATTGATCTATTTTGTGGCAACATAAATTGACGCAACCCCAAATGTTTGAGGCTTATTCTCTACACCTATAAACCCTGTTTTTCTTAAAATATTGTTGAAATCTTCACCATGTGGAAAAATTGAAGCAGATTCACATAGGTACGCATAGGCTGATGTATCTTTTGAAAAGATTCTACCTATGGTTGGTAGTATGTATTTTGTATAGAATTTATACCCTTGTTTAAACGGAAACTTAGTGGGTACAGAGGTTTCAAGAACTATAAATGTTCCGTTAGGTTTTAGAACGCGTAATATTTCTTGCAATCCTTTTTCTAAATTCTCAAAATTTCTAACTCCAAAAGCAACTGTGATTGCATCAAATGTATTTTCTTCAAAAGGTAGGTTTTCACTATCTCCTAAAATCATTTCAACTTTTTTGTCAAGATTTTTTGCTGATATTTTTTCTTTTCCAACTTCAAGCATACCTGGCGAAATATCAAGACCAATTATTTTTTCAGCACCTGTCTGAACTAAATTAATGGCCAAATCTCCTGTACCTGTTGCAATGTCTAATATGGTAGACGGATTTTTCATTTTTAAAATAGCAACTACGCGTTTACGCCATTTTATATCAATGCCAAAAGATATTACTCGGTTTAACCCATCATAATTTTTTGAGATGGTATCGAACATTTGTGTTACTTGTTCTTTTTTACCTAAATCTGAATCTTTATAAGGAATTACTTTATCCGCCATTTAGAAATTTTGGTTCAAAGATACGATATAAGCTCAATTTCACGTTTGTTATACATTGAATATAGGAGAATTAACACAAGTTATTATAGTTAGGTTTTTACAATGACAACCGAATAAATGCGTAATTTTGGCCTTCGAAATTTATTATATGAAATGCTTTATACTGTATTCTATAATAAACACACGTAGTAATTACATTCTATGATATTAATAAACAATCTTAAAAGATGAAAATCTTAATAGCAGGTGCTGGTGAAGTAGGTTTTCATTTGGCGAAGTTACTATCATATGAGTCACAGAATATTACCTTAATTGATACTGATAAGGAGAGTCTTGCATATGCAGACACACATTTAGATATTAGGGTTTTAAGAGGCGATGCTACTTCTATTTCTCTGTTATTAGATGCTGAGGTTTCAAAATCTGATTTGGTTATTGGGGTAACGGCGTCTGAAACTACAAACATTACGCTTTGTATGTTGGCCAAACAATTGGGTTGTAAAAGAACAATTGCTAGAATTTCAAATACCGAATTTGTTGATAAGAAAGAGCTAATTAAGTTCGAAGAATTGGGCATTGATGAATTAATTTCACCAGAAGAATTAGCAGCAACTGAAATTCAAATGCTTTTGAATAAATCAGGCTTTAATGATACCTATGAGTTTGAAGAAGGCAAATTGATTATGGTAGGCGTGTCTTTACCCAAATCAGCGCCATTTGTAGGTAAAAGTGTAAAAGAAGCTGCGCAGATTTTTCCGGAGCTAAATTTTATGCCAATAGCTCTTAAGAGAACCGGTACACAACGTACATTAATACCACGTGGTGATACTAATTTCAAACCAGGAGATCAAGTTTATTTTATTACTACTAAAGAAGGGGTAGATGAACTTTATAAGCTTACTGGTAAAAGAAATGAAGAAATTAAGAATGTCATGATTCTTGGTGGAAGTAAAGTGGGTTTTAAAACTGCTAGAGACCTTTGTGCCAATAAGTTTAATGTTAAATTGGTTGAAAAGAGCAAAGAAAAGTCAATTGATCTTGCCGACTTATTGCCAAATGCTTTAATTATTAATGGTGATGGTAGAAATGTTGAATTATTAGATGAAGAAAGTTTAGAATCAATGGATGCCTTTATTGCGGTTACCGGAAATTCTGAAACTAATATAATGTCATGCTTGGTCGCAAAGTCTAAAAACATTAAGAAGACAATCGCTTTAGTTGAAAATATGGATTATTTTCAACTGTCACACTCTATAGGTATTGATACTTTAATCAATAAAAAATTACTTGCTGCCAATAATATCTTTAGACATATTCGTAAGGGTGAAGTTGTCGCTTTAATGCGTTTAAACAATTTGAATGCTGAGATTTTAGAATTTGTTGTAAAACCGAAATCTAAAGTGACAGGACGAATTATTCGGGAACTTAATTTTCCGAGAACTGCAACTATTGGTGGCGTGGTACGTGGAGATACAGGAAAAATTGCTTTAGGTGATTTTCTTATTCAAGCTGGTGATAGGGTAGTGGTTTGTTGCTTGCCTGAAGCCATACCAAAAATTGAAAAACTCTTTCTGTAAACATGGGATTGAACGTAAAAATTATTGTTCACCTTATGGGGCTATTGCTACTTTGCAATGGTTTTTTTATGCTTTTGGCCACGCTAGTTAGTGGCATTTATAAAGACGGAGTAACGTTAAGTATTTTTATTGCTGCAGTAACAACCTTGTTTATCGGATTTCTAGCAATGATTTATACTAGAGATCACAGAAAAGAAGTCAAGAAAAAAGAGGGTTATATTATTGTAACCTGTGGTTGGCTTGTTATGGCGCTTTCCGGAGTTACACCTTATTTGTTTTCTGGTGCAATACCTGATGTAACAAATGCTTTTTTTGAGACTATGTCTGGCTATACAACTACCGGTGCATCTATTTTAGATGATATTGAATCGATGCCAGAAGGAATATTGTTTTGGAGAAGTCTTACACACTGGATTGGTGGAATGGGTATCATTGTACTGGCTATTGCAATTTTACCGCTTCTAGGTATTGGCGGCATGCAACTTTTTGCAGCTGAAGCTCCCGGGCCTAGTGCAGATAAATTGCATCCAAGAATTACTGACACCGCAAAACGCCTTTGGTTAATTTATGTGGGCTATACCTTAGCTGAAACATTATTACTCAAAATGGCAGGTATGAGCTTTTTTGATGCTATTAATCACTCGCTAGCAACTTTGTCAACAGGTGGATTTTCTACAAAAAATGCCAGTGTTGCATATTGGAATGATCAGCCGGTTATTCAATACATTATTATTGTTTTTATGTTTTTAGCAGGAAGCAATTTTGTATTGAGTTATTTTGCTTTTAAAGGAAAAGTGCAACGTGTTTTAAATGATGAAGAATTTCGTTACTACGGCGGACTTATTTTAGTTTTTACTATTGTTACGGCAATGGTTATCTACTTTAACGCGCATATTACTACTGATATTCCAGGTTATTATATGGTTTGGGGTAAAACTGAAAGCTCATTTAGACATGCTTTATTTCAGATTATAGCTGTAGTAACTACCACAGGTTTTGTCACCGCTGATTTTACTAGTTGGTCACCATTTTTGACAATATTTTTCTTTGGTTTGATGTTTGCTGGTGGATCCGCAGGGTCAACTGCAGGTGGAATTAAAGTGATGAGACACCTGTTAATTATTAAAAACGGAATTCTTGAATTCAAACGAACACTACATGCTAATGCAATAATTCCGGTGCGGTATAATAATAAATCAGTAGGTCAGGATATCGTTTACAATATCATTGCATTTTTTGTATTGTATATGCTGCTTTTTATAATAGGAGCAATGGTGCTGGGAATGATGGGTGTTGATTTTGTAACCGCAATTGGTGGTGCCGCTACCTCTTTAGGTAATGTTGGCCCTGGTTTGGGTGATTTAAATCCCGTAAGTAATTTTAATGGATTACCCGCACCAGCCAAATGGTGGTGCGGATTTTTAATGTTATTAGGGCGATTAGAACTTTTTACGGTTCTAATTATATTGACCCCATATTTCTGGAAGAAAACTTAGCACTATTTAAGAGCTGCTTCAATTCTTTTTATTGCTTCTCTAATATTCTCTACTGAAGCTGCATACGAAATACGAATGCAATTGCCATTACCAAATGCATCACCTGTTACTGTAGCTACATTGGCATACTCTAATAAATACAACGCAAAATCTGAAGCATTGTTAATTGTTACACCGTTTAAAGTTTTTCCAAAATAAGCTGTTACATCTGGATATACATAAAAAGCGCCTTCTGGTTCATTGCAGTTGAAACCATCAATATTATTTAAAAGACCCAAAATTATCTTTCTACGTTCTTTGAATTGGTCAACCATATATTGTATGCGATCTGGTGATTCAACCAATGCTGTTATTACAGCGCGCTGAGCAATACAATTTGCGCCACTTGTAACTTGACCTTGTAATTTGTTACAGGCTCTAGCAATGTAACTTGGTGCACCAATATAACCTATACGCCATCCGGTCATAGCAAATGCTTTTGCAACACCATTTACCGTAACGGTTCGGTCATACATGTCATCGAAAGCTGCCATAGATGCGTGCGCCGTAACACCGTAATTAATATGCTCGTAAATTTCATCGCTTACCACAATAATCTGAGGGTGTTTTTGCAGTACATCAGCTAAAGCTCTTAATTCTGCTTCGCTATATATTGAACCACTTGGGTTGCAAGGTGAGCTATACCATAACATTTTTGTTTTAGGTGTAATTGCAGCTTCCAATTGTTCGGCAGTCATTTTGAAATCACTTTCAATAGAAGTTGGTACTTCTACAGGAACACCGTCAGCCAATTCTACAATATCACTATAACTAACCCAATATGGGCAAGGAAGAATAACTTCATCACCTTTGTTAAGCGCTACTTGAGCGATATTATAAAGTGCCTGTTTTGCGCCTGTCGATACTACAATTTGAGAAGGCTCATAAGCGATGTTATTATCTCTTTTGAACTTTGTAATTATTGCCTCTTTAAGTTCTACATAACCGTCTACAGGGGTGTATGAATTATAATCATCATTTACGGCCTGTATTGCAGCTTCTTTGATGTAATCTGGGGTGTTGAAATCAGGTTCCCCTAAACTCAATCCAATTATATCTTTGCCAGCGGCTCTTAATTCACGGGCTTTAGCAGCCATTTCAAGAGTTGCTGATGGTTTTAGACTGTTAATTCTGTCTGATAGCTTGTTGCTCATTTGTTCTTAGTTAGTTGATACATTAAACCAAACACAAAATTAGGATTTTTGTAAGTCTTTAATGCAAAAAAAATAAGGATTGTACAATATTGATCATTCCTGTGCAAAAAATCAATTTACAACCAAGAAAAACTCTAGTAGAAATAAAATTATTAATAGCTGATTAATATTGCAATGTTGGCTGTTTACCCAATTCTTTTAAATGTTGAAAATGAGATAAAATCGCCTTTCTTGTAGTCTTGTATTCATTATAAGGCAAATTAAACTCTTTGGCCGTCTGCTTTACAATTTTCGATATTTTAGTATAATGAACATGGCTAATATGCGGAAATATATGATGTTCTACTTGATGATTTAAACCACCTGTAAACCAGTTTACAATTTTATTTTTTGTACCAAAATTCACTGTGGTAAATAGTTGATGAATTGCCCACGTGTTTTTCATGTTTCCGCTGTCATCAGGTAATGGAGTCTGCGCTTCATTAACAATATGCGCCAACTGAAATACAACACTTAGTATAACGCCTGCAACATAATGCATTATGAAAAACCCGAGCAAAATTTTCCACCAAGCCATTTCTACGAAAATTAACGGTAGTACTATCCAAATGGTAATATAAAGTATTTTAGTAATGACTAAAGTACTCCAGTTCACCGCAGGGCTTGGTAATTTACCATATGAAAGTTTGCGTTTCATATATCGATACATTTGCTGAAAATCAGTGGTAATCGCCCAGTTGAACGTCAATAATCCGTAAAGAAGAATTGAATAGAAGTGCTGAAACTTATGATGCTTACGCCATTCTGTATGCTTTGAGAATCTAAGAATTCTGCCTGCTTCCATATCTTCGTCATGATCCTGAATATTGGTATAAGTATGGTGCAAAACATTATGCTGTACTTGCCAATTATAAACATTACCAGCAAGTATATAAATGCTACTGCCCATTAGCTTATTAACCCATTTCTTATTTGAATATGAACCGTGATTGCCATCATGCATAACATTCATGCCAACACCAGCCATGCCAACGCCCATTACTATGGTCAAAAGTAAATTAGCCCAATTTGGTAGTCCTAATGTGAGTATTAGAAAATAGGGAGTTAAGAACATTGCAAACATGATTACCGTTTTAACGTGTAAACGCCAGTTGCCTGTTTTCTTTATCTTATTCTCTTTAAAATAATCGTTCACCCTAGTATTTAGGATTTTGAAAAAATTGGTTGCGTCTTTTCGGGGGAATTTAATAGTAGTCTTGTCCATTTTTTACAAATCTGTGGTAAAGATAACGCAATTGTTAAGCACCATTGCGTGAGTTAACTAAAATTGGGAAAACAATTTATTGCCGAAGTGAATATACTATTTTTGTAGAAATAATTAAAACTTGAATGAAGACAGATCTTATTTGTAAATATTTTTCAGATTTATCAGAAGAGCAGAAGCATCAATTTGAGCTTCTTGAGACCTTGTATAAAGATTGGAATCAGAAAATAAATGTTGTTAGTAGAAAAGATATTGATGAGTTATATCTTCGTCATGTACTGCATTCATTAGGTATTGCTAAATTTCAAAGATTTAATGAGAACGCTTCAATTTTAGATGTTGGTACCGGCGGCGGATTTCCTGGTGTACCATTAGCAATTCTATTTCCTCAGGTAAAATTTACTTTAGTAGATTCTATTGGGAAGAAAATTAAAGTTGTTGATGAAGTTGTTGAAGGACTTCAGTTAACCAACGTTACGACTGTAAATTCAAGGGTTGAAGAAATAAAAGGCCGATTTGATTTTATTGTTAGTAGGGCAGTTGCGGCCATGCCTACTTTTACACATTGGGTAAAAGGTAAAATTAAAAAAGAGTCATCTCATGAAAGGCGAAATGGTATTCTTTATTTGAAGGGTGGCGATTTAGCCGATGAATTAAAAGACTTTAAAACAGCTCAGGTTATTGATTTAACCGATTTTTTTGAGGAAGAATTTTATGAGACTAAAAAACTAGTTTATTTACCACAGAAATTTAAGGGTTGATAAACTATACTTAATTATGTTCAGCTTTTTTTTGCTTATGTGTTTAGCATTCTATTGAACGAGTAGCGGCAATTTTTTGCATAGTTTTTAACAAATGTAAATATATTAAGTATGCTGAAACTGTCGTTTTTAGGCTTGCTAATAATGGTCTCTTGCTTTTTCATAACGTTTATTTAAAACTAAAATAAAAGTAAAATTAAATTCATTTACAATTACTTAACGTTAAATTTACATTGAAATTGTTTAAAAATCAACTTTTTTGAACATAAATGGTTGATTTACAGTTTTTGAGCCTTAATTATAGCTGAGAATGAACTGGTTAAGGTGTAAGAATAAAAAAAAGGGTGCCTAGAGCACCCTTTTTTTTATTGAATTGTCAATGACTACTTGCTCCATGGCGGAACTACATCATTTGATCTGGCATATGCAATGAGTTGTCCTTTGTGCTCGCCATTGTGTTCCATAATAACAAGTAAACCTGCTAACTTGTTCATTTTAGCAAAGCCAAAGTCAACTTCTTCATTGAGTGTGGCGTTCTCTACTAATGTTATTTTATCAAGTACAAATGCATTAGACTTTTTTAAAGTTGCAATAACATTGTCTTTACCTGTAATTTCACCCAGTTTCATCATGTCAACATCTGCTGGTGGCGCGAATCCTAATTTAGACGCTAAATAATAATTTGCTCCAGCAACATGTAAAAGTGCTTCCCGAACTGAATTCACTCCCTCCATTGGTCGCCAATCATATTGTTCTTCTGAAAAGGCTTCAGCAAGTTGAACAACTTGACTTTGATTTCCTGTTAAAACACCTTGAATTGTGTTTTGTGTAAGTTTGTCTTGCGCATAACTAAAGACTGTTGCCATTAGTGCTAATGCTACTACTATTCGATTTTTCATTTTATAATTATTTAGGTTCCTAAATTTCAAATCCTTATTTTTTTTAGAAATAAGGATTTGAAAGATAATAAATATATGATATAAAACTCTTAAATACAGAGTTTTATGGTTTTTTTATCCCAAGAATGGATAGCGATAGTCTTCTGGGGTTACTAATGTTTCTTTGATTAGCCTAGGTGAAACCCAACGTAATAAGTTCTGTGCTGATCCTGCTTTGTCATTTGTGCCTGATGATCTTGCCCCACCAAATGGTTGTTGACCAACAACAGCACCTGTAGGTTTGTCATTGATATAGAAATTTCCGGCACAATTTTGCAATGCTTTTGTTGCTTCATCAATTGCGTATCGATCTGTAGAAAGAACTGCTCCTGTTAGTGCATACTCTGAAGTAGAATCAACTATTTGAAGGGTTTTCGACCAGTCTTTATCTTCATAAATATATACGGTTACAACGGGCCCGAAAAGCTCAGTCTCCATGGTTGTATATTTAGGGTCGGTAGTTAGAATAACCGTTGGTTCAATAAAATAACCTTTCGATTTATCATAATTTCCACCAATAATAACTTCTGCCTTTTTATCTTTTTTAGCTTGATCAATATATTTAGCCAATTTATCAAAAGAGCCTTCATGAATTACAGCTGTAATAAAGTTTGACATATCTTCTGGCGAACCTGGAACATTGAATGATGCTACATCTTTTTTAACCAGTTCTAAAATTTTATTTGCTTTTGATTTTGGAAGATACACACGTGAGGCAGCGCTACACTTTTGACCTTGAAACTCAAAAGCACCACGAACTATTGCAGTTGCAACTTGTGCTGGTTTGGCTGAAGGATGAGCTATTATAAAGTCTTTTCCGCCAGTCTCGCCAACAATTTTAGGGTATGTTTTATACGTATGAATATTGTTTCCGATTTGTTTCCATAGTTCTTTGAAAACATAAGTTGAACCTGTAAAATGGATTCCTGCAAAATCAGGGCTATCTAGAACTGTTTTAGTGATCATTACTGGATCACCATAAATGACATTAATTACGCCGTCAGGTAGGCCTGCTTCTTTAAAAATGTCAACGATAACTTTTGCTGAAAATATTTGACTGTCACTTGGTTTCCAAACTACAACATTACCCATCATTGCTGCACTAGCCGGAAGATTTCCTGCAATTGCAGTGAAGTTAAATGGTGTGATTGCGTAAACGAAACCTTCAAGAGGTCTATATTCTACACGATTCCAGATACCTTCGGCAGAATCAGGTTGCTCTGCATAAATCTGTGACATGTATTCTACATTGAAACGCAAGAAATCAATAAACTCACAAGCAGCATCAATTTCAGCCTGATGTATGTTTTTAGATTGCGCTATCATTGTAGCAGCATTTATTTTTGCTCGGTATGGACCTGCTATTAACTCAGCAGCTTTTAAGAAAATTGCGGCACGTTGTTCCCAAGTTAGATTTGCCCATGCATCACGTGCTTTTAAGGCAGAATCTATCGCTTCAGAAACATGTGATTTTTCAGCTATATGATAACTACCTACTTTATGTTTGTGATCATGAGGTGGTGACATTGGTTTTGTCTTACCAGATTTCACTTTTTTCTTTCCAATATACATCGGTACTTCAACGGTACCATTATAATATGCTTTGTATTGTTTGAGAACTTCTTCGCGCTCAGATGAACCTGGAGCATAGCTCAGAATTGGTTCGTTTATAGCGGTTGGTACTTGAAAAAAACCTTTACCCATAACATTGTTTTTTAAGAATTAAAAACTTCTGTAAAGGTACTGGATGTGTGTGAGAATAAAAAAATGACCATAGTATAATACTAGGCCAATTTATAAGAAAATATACTTGATTTTGATAGCGTAATGTTAGCTTTTATGTTAAAATAATATGATTTAAAATTATGAATAAATCATAGCTTCAGAATATATTAAAATAAACTACTCTTTGATAAACATTGTTTTATTTTAAAAGAAATGTAAAAGTTATATAAACTTGTACTTTAATTCTAATTCAAAGCGAAAGGTGCGTGAAATTTAAAGGTAGGTATGTAGACTCTGAACTTTTCAGACGAACTTAAGTTTACCATATTATAATGTCCTTTCATGGCGCCTATAGGAGATGCTAAAAGACAACCTGAATTATAGGTGTGTGACTCTCCAGGTTCAATTACGGGTTTCTTACCAATTACACCCTCACCATCTAAAACCTCCATATCGTTTAAAGAATCATAGATTTGCCAGTGACGACCTGTAAGTTGTACAGAATCTTTGCTTTGATTTTCTATGGTAATAGTATAGCCAAATGCAAAATGCATTTTGTAGTTCTTGAAGAAAGTGCCTTCAAAAGTGGTGCGTACTGAAATTTTTATGCCTTTGGTTACTAATGTTGTCATAGTCTTCTTAATCTAGAATGTAAAAACGTTTCCTGTTAATAGTATCAGCATTGAAAACATTGCCAATATAAAAAAAATCGTATTTAAAAACACGTATTTAACACTTGTTTTGAAAAAGCCCTGCTGATAGAACCGTTTCATAGCTATAAATAGATAGATGCAAAAAAGAATTAGAAAAACCCAATTCACACTTTTGTTTATAAGCCATTCAAACAAATAGCTAATAATCAGCAAGATAAAAAACAATGATGTACTATGAAAGCTAAAGATTAAATGATCGGTATAACTGTATTTTTTTCTGATATACGCCAGCCAAATGAAGATTGTAAACACTGGTAAAAAGAAAAATATGGCAAAAGGGAGTTTTGAAATTAATGAACTTATAAATGTGCCAGGTTGTTTATTGAATTTAAGAAGGCCACTTGCGGCATTAAAAGCAATGCTATTTGCACTAGTATTGGGAATGTCATATTTTCTTTGAGCATCTTCAAAATCAAAGACTGAATCTTTTCTGATTACAGTGTTAAAAAAGCTATTCTTTTTAGAATGTCTATTTAAAAATGAGGCGTCTGTTATAGAGTTGAAGTATTTTTTAGGATTTGAAAGTATTATAGAATCTTTCTGTAGCTCTGCACTTAAGTATTCTTTAAAATCAGTGTCTTGTGCAACCGATGCTATTTCTTCCTTAACCTGCTTTTGTTTCAATCCATCAAAAGAATTAACCCAATTACTGAGTCTAATTAAAAAAGGTTCATTGCTATTGGATCCATATTTATCCCAATTCGAATAATTTCCACCAAAATTTATCATTAAAAAATAAATGATAGTAAGGCTTAATAGAAATCGAAATGGGTTAGTATATGAAGCGCGCTTGCCGGCAATGAAATCTGCCGTGATTTTACCCGGTTTAGTAAGTAATGCTGAGAGGGTTCTAAGTAGCTTAGAATCATAGGAAATCATACTAGCAAAAAACTCGTCAAAAAAATCATTTAGTGAAAGTTTTTTGGTATTGTTGGCTTGTGAGCAATTTGGGCAGAATTTATCAGTAAGCCGTAAAGAATGTCCACAATTAAGGCATTCTGAACCACGGTGTTCAATCTTGAAATTGCCCTTTTTGGGTAGTGTTGGTTTGTTGCTCATATGAAATGAGCAAGATATAAAAACTTTTTACAAGTAGTTTGTAACCTTAATTTCTCAATCGAGATGAATGAAGATTAATTTGTTATGTTTCTAGAATTAGCAGAGCCAACACCTATAATGCTGTCATAGAGGTCGCCAAAATTGCGATAATAGACTAAGATTAAATAGTTGTTTTCTGAAAAGTGAAAATTTCCTGATACCGTATTTAGGTCAATAAGGCCGTCTTCTTTTTGTACAATATATTTATAATTGTAAAAACCTTGCTTAAGCTCAATAGAGCCTTCCATCATGCCATTATCTTCATTGTATGTTAGCTTGTTTTCTTCGGTAAGGGCGTAATTGTTAAATTTCCCAAAAACGTAAACATTATCTAGTCTTAACACTTCATTATAAGGTAGACTAAAATGGATATTTGTGTATTCTGCTTCTCTTGAATCGTCATCACCCTGTAAAGTTCTGATTATATAGTCGCCGTTAATGTCAGGAAAATACGTGTAGGGAATATCATAACGCAAGCGATCTGAGAATAAATAATGTTGGTAAAGATCCTCAATTTCAATGCGCGCAATTTCAGAACTTGGTGCGCGTAAATCTTTTGTATCAAAGTATAAGAATTCATTACCTCCAAAAAAACTAGTCTCATAATCGTACTTGTATACCAGTTCACTACCAATGGTGAATTGAGGGGGTACATCATAAAGTGCTGTAGGCCAATGATAATTTTGAACAATGGCTATTTTTACTTCCTTCTTTGGATTTATTAATTGCGTATTGCCTGCATTGATTGTGAATTGGACTACTTGTTTTTCATTTAAAAAGTCAAAATCTCTTGATCTTTTAACTGTTCCGCCAACATTTACCATGTCTTTGTACACTACAAATCTTCTTGAAAATTGAAGTTCGTCGCTAGAATTATAAATTTCTAGTATATAATTGCCGCTTACTTTTAGGCTAACCGCGTTATTAGGAATCGTAAGTTTATAATTAGAATAGGGCTGCAATGTATTGTAACTGTTACCGTAGTTAATAATTCGTTGATTGTCTACACCTCGTAAATATTGTGATTTCAGAAGACTTGAGCTTTGCCAATCATAATTGCAATGCACTATTTTATAATAAAAATCTTGTTCACTTGCTGTTAAGTCATCAAATTCAAGATTTATTGATTCTCCAATTTGTACTACAGGAAATTGATCCTCTGTAGGTCCTTTAAAAACAATTGACTTGATATAGTCAGGAGGAGATACTTCTTCATGCACCTGACTACAAACAGGGTAGCTGATGAAAAATAGAAATATAATTTTAAGGGCATTAATTCTCATTCGCCGGTAAATTTCGCGTAAAGTTAAGCAAAAAGCATACCTAAAAAATTAACCTCGTTATAATGTCTAAATTAATAGGCAATAATTATGAAAAGAATCGTTTTAGTACTAAATTTGCTCGAATTTTAATATAAGGTCTACAATAATATGTCTAAAGACATCCGAATTAAAAAGGGTTTAAATATTAACCTTGTCGGCGCCGCTGAACAGACTACTTCAAAAGCCGTATTAAGCAAGGTTTATGCGCTTAATCTTGGCGATTTTCATGGTGTGACACCAAAAATGTTGGTGAAACAAGGTGCTGAAATAAAAGCTGGTGAGGCAATTTTCTTCAATAAAGACAACGAAAGCATGCTTTTTGTGTCGCCTGTAAGTGGTGAATTGATAGAAATTGAACGAGGCGCAAGAAGAAGAATACTTTCGCTTAGAATTTTACCAGACAAAGAGCAAGAGGTTTTAGAGCATCCTATTTTTGATGTACAATCAGCTTCTAAAGATAGTATAAAGGCGTTTTTGTTGAAATCTGGTTGTTGGCCATTTATTAAGCAACGACCTTATGATATTATTGCTAATCCTGATGTAAATCCGAAAGCAATTTTTATTTCGGCATTTACAACTGCCCCTTTAGCGGCTGATGCTGATTATGTTTTACAAGGCAAAGAAAAGGAGTTGCAAGCAGCAATTACTGCTTTAGCTAAACTGACGCCTGGTAAAGTTCATCTTTCTGTTGGTGCATCTTCAAGTTCAACTCTATCTGGTTTAACAGGTGTTGAATTGCATAAGGTATCTGGCCCACATCCTGCTGGATTAGTAGGTACTCAGATTAATAAAATTGACCCAATAAATAAAGGTGAAGTTGTATGGACAGTTACACCGCAAGATCTTGTTATAATAGGTGAAACTTTGTTGACTGGTAAATTCAATGCAGAGCGAGTTGTCGCTTTAGTTGGTTCATCAGTTAAAAATCCCAAGTATTATACAACAAAAATAGGAGCTGAGGTTTCTACTTTTCTATATGGTAGTGGGGTTAATGAAGATAATATAAGAGTTATTAATGGTGATGTGCTTACAGGTTCTAAGAGTAGGCCTGACGGACATTTAGGTTTTTATAATAACACAGTTACGGTTATACCAGAGGGAGATGATTATGAGTTCTTTGGATGGAATAAACCGATTTTCAATAAAATTTCTGCAACAAGAGCTTTGACTTTTTCTTGGATGCAGCCTAATAAGAAATACAAGTTAGATACCAATACCAACGGTGAGCATAGAGCGTTTGTTGTTACGGGTCAATATGAAAAAGTATTTCCTTTAGATATCTTTCCGATGCAGCTTTTAAAGGCTTGTTTGGTGAAAGATCTTGATGAAATGGAACAATTGGGACTCTATGAAGTTGCACCTGAAGATTTCTCTTTAACTGAATTTATCTGCATATCAAAACAACCACACCAACAAATTATTCGTGAGGGACTTGATTTGCTTTATAAAGAAATAGGATAAGAAGATGAGTGATAAAAGACTGACCTTTAAGAAAAGACTACACATCTTAAAGCACCATTACAGAGGTAAAAAGATGGCACCTGCATTTAATGCAATCCATACTTTTTTATTCGCGCCAGATGAAACTACCCATTCTGGGTCGCATGTTAGATCAGCTGATGATTTAAAGCGTACCATGAATACAGTTATCATGGCATTGGTTCCTGTTTTGATATTTTCAATGTTTAACGCAGGCTACCAACATTTTTCAGCTCTAAATGGTTTTCCAGAGAACTTCTCTGTTATGGACCATTTTTTGACTTGGGATAATTTTTGGATTGGTATTATTAAAGTACTTCCATTGGTTGTAGTATCATATGGTGTTGGACTTCTAATCGAATTTATTTTTGCTGTGATAAAAGGGCATGAAGTAGAAGAAGGTTATTTGGTTACCGGTATGTTAGTGCCTTTAATTGTGCCAATTGATACCCCACTTTGGATGCTGGCTGTAGCTGTTGTTTTTGGTGTTGTAATAGGTAAAGAGGTTTTCGGTGGTACCGGAATGAATATATTAAACCCAGCATTAACAATACGTGCTTTTCTATTTTTTGCATATCCTACATGGATGAGCGGTGATAAAGTTTGGGTGTATGAAGCACGTGAAAGAGCTGAACAAATTGCAGATGGTGCAACCAATGTGGATGCTATTTCAGGTGAAACTGTACTTGGGTTTTTGGCACAAGGTAAAGGTGCTGAAATGGATGCTATCTACAGTACTTGGGATATGTTCTGGGGCTTTATTCCCGGTTCAGTTGGTGAAACACCAACTTTCTTAATCCTTTTAGGTGGCCTGTTCTTAGTCTTTTCAAAAATAGCCAGTTGGCGAATTATGTTGAGTGCTATTCTTGGTTCTTTGGTTATGGGCTTAATTTTTAACGGAGTAGTAGATCAAGGTTGGATTTCTCAATCAAGTCCGTTTTACGGCTTAATGAGTTTTGATTTTTGGAAACATTTAATCGTTGGTGGTCTTGCATTTGGTATTGTTTACATGGCAACAGATCCAGTAACCGGTTCACAAACTAATAGAGGTAAATGGATATACGGTTTTCTAATAGGCTTTATGTCTGTTATGATTCGCGTTTTCAACCCAGCTTACCCAGAAGGTGTATTCTTAGCGATTTTATTGATGAATGTTTTTGCTCCTACAATTGATCATTATGTAGTTCAAGGCAACATTAAAAAACGTTTGAAACGATTAAATAATGCAACGATTTTTCCTAAAGATTCAGAAGGTGAAGCAAAGGAACTAAAAGCAGAAACCGTATAAAAATGGCAATCAATACTGATAAAAATAGTTATACCATAATTTTTGCGACCATTATGGTAGTGGTAGTAGGATCAATTTTGGCTTTTTTAGCCTCAGCCTTGCGTCCTAATATCCAAGAAAACGAAAGGTTCGAAAAGCAACAGAACATTCTTTACGCTATGGGTGTAAATGAAAATGACGAATCTAGTGTGAATTTCATACCTACTGATAAGGTTGAAGGTGAATTTCATACCTATATTAAAGAGCAATTGGTCATTGAAGGTGATAAGATTACCGAGAATGACGAGGCGTATTTGATTGATTTGAAAAAGCAATTAAGCGCTAAGAAAAAAGGTGAGCCATTTAAGTTGCCACTATTCATCGGCGAAAAAGATAGTAAGAAGTTTTATATTATTCCGATGTATGGTAAAGGTTTATGGGATGCCATCTCGGGTTTTATTGCCTTAGACGATACCATGACGGTTCAGGGGGTATATTTTGACCATAAAGGTGAAACCCCAGGCTTAGGTGCGAATATAAAGCAACGTTATTTCATGGATGATTTTACTGGTGAAACTATCTTGAAAGGCCAAAATTATGCTGGTGTAGCAGTGGTTAAAGGAAATAACGATCCTTTGAATAATACTAAGGATGACAACGAAGTTGATGCCTTGGCAGGGGCAACAATTACCGGTAACGGTGTTTCTGCAATGATAAAAGAGAGTGTTAATTTATATAAAGGTTATTTAGAAACCATTAGAGTTAAATAATATGGGATTACTTTCAAAAAAAGACACGAATTTAATATTGGATCCTCTTGCGGATAATAACCCAATAACCATTCAGGTGCTAGGTATATGTTCTGCATTGGCTATTACTGCCGAGCTTAAGGCTTCTATTGTGATGGCTATTGCGGTGCTGTTTGTTTTAGGCCTTGGTAACGTGGTTATTTCATTGATGCGTAACATCATACCTTCTAAAATACGTATTATCGTTCAACTGATAGTAGTTGCTACCTTGGTGATTATTGTTGATCAGGTGCTTAAAGCGTTTGCTTATGAATTGAGTAAAACCTTATCTGTGTTTGTTGGGTTGATTATAACCAACTGTATTATCATGGGGCGTTTTGAAGCTTTTGCTCTAGCAAACGGACCTTGGAAATCTTTCCTTGATGGAATTGGTAACTCATTAGGGTATGGAGTTATCTTAATAATTGTAGGATTTTTTAGAGAGTTGTTCGGATCGGGTACTTTATTAGGATATCCTGTATTAGGAGATCCAATAACGAAAACAGGAGTGTACGCCACAGGCTATGAGAATAATGGATTTATGATTATTCCGCCAGCTGCGCTTATTGTTGTGGGTATTATTATTTGGGTTCAACGTTCGCGTAACCCTGCATTAGTTGAAGACAATTAATAGAAGAGTATTATGTTAGAGCATGTAGAATTATTTTTTAAGTCCATTTTCATTGATAACATGGTATTTGCCGTGTTTTTAGGAATGTGTTCTTATTTGGCTGTTTCAAAGAAAGTAGCCACAGCAGTAGGTTTAGGTGCCGCCGTGATTTTTGTATTGGCGGTTACCGTTCCATTGAACTGGTTATTAGATAAATATCTTTTGCAAGATGGTGCTTTAGCTTGGTTAGGCCCTGAATATGCAGATTATAATTTGAGCTTTTTATCGTTCATCTTATTTATTGCAACTATTGCAACTATGGTTCAATTGGTAGAAATAGTGGTGGAGAAATTTTCGCCATCATTATATAACTCACTTGGTATATTCTTGCCTTTAATTGCTGTAAACTGTGCCATTTTAGGTGGTTCATTATTCATGCAAGCAAGAGAAATTGAAACTTTAGGCTTGGCATTTAATTATGGTGTTAGTTCAGGTATCGGCTGGTTTCTAGCGATTTTAGCAATTGCAGCTATACGTGAAAAAATTAGATACTCAAATGTACCAGCGCCGTTACGTGGCCTAGGTATTACTTTTATCATTACTGGTTTAATGGGAATTGGTTTTCAGAGTTTCGGTGGAATGTTAACAGGTGGAGGCGATGCTGAAGAACCCGTTAAAACTGAAACAGCCGTTGATAAAATTGAAACGGAAGATTTAGGCATTTTAGATACAGATAAAAAGAAAAAAGAAGAAATTGACGAAAATGATATTTCTTATAACGAAGCTATAAAATAGTAGAAATGATTTTAGCTACAAGTACCGGAGGAACCATATTAATTACAGTTGTTGCGTTCCTTATTCTTTTATTATTATTGGTTACATTATTGTTGTTTACCAAAGAAAAGCTTTCTCCATCTGGTCCGGTGACCATTACAATAAACGGAGAAAAGAAAATTGAAGTGGGCTCAGGTAGCTCATTGCTGACTACATTAGGTAATCAAAAAGTGTTTTTGCCTTCTGCTTGTGGTGGAGGTGGAACCTGTATTCAGTGTGAATGCCATGTACTTTCTGGTGGTGGCGAAGCATTACCAACTGAAACTCCGCATTTCTCAAAGAAAGAATTAAACCACGGTGCTCGTTTGGCCTGTCAGGTTAAAGTAAAACAGGATATGGAGATTACCATTCCTGAAGAAGTATTTGGTATCAAAAAATGGGCAGGTAAAGTAGTGCGTAACTATAATGTTGCTTCATTTATTAAGGAATTTGTTGTAGAAATTCCTGAAGATATGGGCTATAAAGCTGGTGGATATATTCAAATTGAAATTCCAGAATGTGAAGTAAAATTTGCAGATATGGATATTACAGCGCACCCTGAAGAACATGAAACTCCAGATAAGTTTCAAGCCGAATGGGATAAGTTTAATCTTTGGCCTTTGGTAATGAAAAATCCTGAAACAGTAGAAAGAGCATATTCAATGGCTTCTTTTCCTGCAGAAGGGCGTGAAATTATGTTGAATGTTCGTATAGCTACCCCGCCATGGGATCGTGCTAAAAACGGGTGGATGGATGTAAATCCTGGAGTAGCTTCTTCATATATATTCGGATTAAAACCTGGTGATGATGTAGTTATTTCTGGCCCTTATGGTGAATTCTTCATCAATGAGTCAGATTCTGAAATGTTATATGTAGGTGGTGGTGCAGGTATGGCACCAATGCGCTCACATTTATATCACTTATTCAAAACATTAAAAACAGGTCGTAAGGTTACTTACTGGTATGGTGGGCGTTCTAAAAGAGAATTATTCTACTTAGAGCATTTCTATGCCTTAGAAAAAGAATTTCCAAACTTCAAGTTTTATTTGGCACTATCTGAGCCAGCTGAAGAAGATAACTGGAAAGTAAAAGAAAATATTGAAGCCCCAGGAGATGGTTTTGTAGGTTTTATTCATAATTGTGTTATAGATAATTACTTAAGCTTACATGATTCACCAGAAGATATTGAATTGTATTTCTGTGGACCACCTTTGATGAACAAAGCCGTTCAAAAGATGGGTGAAGATTTTGGAATTCCTGATGAGCATATTCGTTTTGATGATTTTGGAGGGTAAAACTTCAATTTGTATTCAAATTTATTTGCCTATAATCAAGAGTCTAAATAAAAAATCAAACCTGACAGGTTTTAAATCTGTCAGGTTTTTTACTTAAAATTTAATTCTAACTCACATTATGAGTAAGCCGTTAACAGAACAAGAACTTCATAATCTAGCAATGAACATTGTGGGTAGAAAGCTAGAAGAAGATGGTTTTGAATTTATGGGTGTAAACAGTAAGCTCAAAAAGAATCCGCAATTTGTTTGTTTAAAGGATAAGAAATTACATTTTATCATAGTTAGAAATGTACCTTTTCCTGAAGATCCTACGAATTATGATCAAGATTTGATGGCTAAAATGAAAGATCATGCCAATAAGCAGAAAGCACAATCATACTACGCAGGTGTAGGTTTGTCAAATGCCCAAGACAGAAATCTTCCTGTTTATCTGAATGAAGAATATATTGTTGATTATTATGGACTAATCGAAGTTTAGTTTTTCTTTTATTTCTAAAAATATGAAATCTTGTAAATCTATTAGCTGTATGTCTCTAAAACGCTTTATTTCTCGTACTGTAATGGCCAGTCAAAGTTTTTCATTGCTTTCCATTATGCTTTTAGCATTTGTAATTACTTCATGTTCAAGTCAACCTACTTTAGTTAAAAATCAAAATGTTGGTGGTGCTCTGGGCACAAGTTATAGTATCATTTATATTTCAAAAGGAGAATTAGATTTTCAGACACAAATTGACTCGGTATTTGCTGCTGTAAATCAATCAATGTCAACTTATATACCAACTTCTGATATTTCAAAAATCAATGTTGGAGATTCAACTGTGGTGGTTGATGAAATGTTTAAAGAAGTATTTGAACTTTCTAAGGAGGTGTATCAGGCTACAAATGGCTTTTTTGACCCCACAGTGGGCACTTTGGTTAATGCTTGGGGATTTGGACCTGGAAAACAAATAGAGCTTGATAGCGCTAAAGTGGATAGTCTTTTAGATTATGTAGGTTTTGAGAAAGTGCAATTGCTTGCAAATAATACTATTAAGAAGCAATCATCACGAATTAAATTTGATTTTAATGCTATAGCAAAAGGATACTCAATTGACCGATTAGCATTGATGCTTGATAAAAAAGGAATTGAAAATTATTTGGTTGAAGTTGGGGGAGAGGTTGTAGCGAAAGGAATCAATAGTATTAAACAAAAAGAGTGGGTAATTGGTATTGATGACCCTGAGGCTGAATCTAGAAATCCGAAGAAATTAATCTATTTGAAAGATAGAGCTATGGCTTCTTCAGGTAACTATATTAAGTTTCGAATAAATGAAGAAACAGGTGAAAAGTATGTACATACTGTTAACCCTAAAACGGGTTTCACACAAAATTCTTCAACATTAGGGGCTACTGTGTTCGCAAATAATTGTGCTACTGCAGATGGCTATGCTACCTCTTTTATGGCTATGAATTTAAGTGATGTGAAAATTGTTTTATCAAAACATCAAGAACTTGACGCATATCTGGTGTATTCTGATGAAAACGGTGGTATTAAAGAATTTATGACAGAAGGTTTTAGAAATCGTATTATTTCTGAATAACTATTTTCTAACTAAAGGTATTAATTCACCTTTTGCTAGTCGGTATCTTTCAATTTCTTCTGCGGAAAAATTAGCTGTGTAATCAACTTCTTCCACTGAAAAACCAATACTGCGAAGTTTTTTAAAATAGTCTCGCCCATAAACACGTACATGATCGTATTGACCAAAGATTTTAGCGCGCTCTTTTTTATCGGTTATACTATTGTCTTCAAAAGTTTCCATGCGGTTTAAATCTTGAGGAATTTGAAAAATACCCCAACCACCTGGCTTTAGTACTCGATACAATTCTTCCATAGCTTTGGTGTCATCGGGTATGTGTTCTAGAACATGATTACATAGAATTACATCAAAAGATTTATCATTAAAGGGTAAGGCACAGATATCTGCTTCAATATCAGCTAGGGGTGAATTTAAATCTGTAGTGGTATAGTCAATATTTTTTAGTGTTTTGAATCGCTTGTAAAAGGCTTGTTCAGGCGCAAAATGTAAGAGGCGTATATTATCGGTAAAGAAATTAGTTTCATTTTTAAGATACAGCCAGAGCAAACGATGTCTTTCTAATGATAATGTAGCTGGTGCTAGTACATTTTCTCTAGGATTTTCGTATCCGTAGGGAAGAAAACTTTTAAAGCTTTTGCCATCAATAGGATCAACAAAATTATCACCTCGCATAAAAAAAGCAAGAATGGGTCGAACCCAATAACTCATTTTAATGAGAATGGGCCGCGGTATAATATTCAGAATTAGCTTGAATATTTTTTTCATGAAATGCCTGTTCTAAGCTTGAAATTTCTCTTTTCTGAAAGCTACTTCTTCATCGCTTTTTATTCCGAGGGCTTCATAAATATATTGGAATGTTGAGAGCAATTCTGGTTTGCCATCCACAAGAGCCACATCATGTTCAAAATGTGCACTAGGTTTACCATCCGCAGTAAGAATTGTCCAACCGTCTTTTAGTTGCTTAATACGATGTGTGCCTAGATTGGTCATTGGTTCAATGGCTACTACCATGCCGTTGATGAATTTTTTTCCTCGACCTCGTTTGCCATAATTAGGCATTTCTGGATCTTCGTGCATTTTTCTACCTAAGCCATGGCCTACCAATTCGCGTACTACGCCGTAACCATGGTCTTCAGTGTATTTTTGTATGGCATAGCCAACATCACCAACGCGGTTGCCTAATTTAAATTCTTTAATACCAATATAGAGTGATTCTTTAGTAACCTGTAGCAATTTTTTAGTTTCAGAACTTACTTCGCCAACTTCAAAAGTATAGGCGTGATCACCATAAAAATCATTTTTTAATGCACCACAATCAATTGAAATTATATCACCGTCTACTAATGGCGTGTCATTAGGTATACCATGAACGACCTGCGCATTTGGACTCATACATAACGAGTTAGGAAAATTATAAAGGCCTAGAAAACCTGGTATTGCACCGTGATCCCTAATGAAGGCTTCAGCTAACTTGTCTAATTGTAATGAAGTAACCCCTGGTTTTATTTCAGCGGCTAACATTCCTAATGTTTTTGAAACAATCAATGCGCTCTCGCGCATTAATTCAATTTCTTCTGAGGTTTTAATCTTAATCATAAGCAACAAAGGTAAGTAAGACTTTTTAAACTAATGATTTGCATGTCATGGCTGCTGGTTGCGGAACACCAATCATTTTTAAAATTGTAGGTGCAATATCTCCCAAGACTCCATTATGAATTGTTTTAATGTCTTTGTCTATTAAAATAATTGGCACAGGATTGGTAGTATGCGCGGTGTGAGGTGAACCATCTGGGTTTATCATGGTCTCGCAATTGCCATGATCTGCGATTAAAATGGTAGAATAACCATTCTCTAGTCCGGTTTCAATTACTTTTTTAACACAAATATCTACTGCTTCACAAGCTTTTATTGCGGCTTCCATAATACCTGTGTGCCCTACCATATCTCCGTTGGCAAAATTTAGACAAACAAAATCAGCTTCTTGTTTCTTTAAATCTTCAACCAAAGCATCGGTTAATTCGAAGGCACTCATTTCCGGTTTTAAATCATAGGTGGCTACTTTTGGAGAATTTCTAAGGATTCTACTTTCGCCTTTAAATGGTGCTTCTTGACCTCCTGAGAAAAAGAATGTTACATGAGGGTATTTTTCTGTTTCGGCAATTCTTATTTGATTTTTACCTGCATTTGCTAATACTTCACCAAGAGTTTCGGTGATATTATCTTTGTTAAAAACTACGTTTATTCCTTTAAAACTATCGTCATAGTTTGTCATTGTAACATAGTACAGCGGTATTTTTTTTGTACCGTATTCAGGAAAATCATTTTGAGAAAGCATATTGGTTAATTCTCTGCCACGATCTGTTCTAAAATTGAAAAATATCACGACATCATCTGGATCAATTTGACCAGTACTATCAGCAACCAAAGGCTTAATGAATTCATCAGTAACATCATTTTGGTAGTTTGCTTGTAGTGTTTCAATAATATTGTCAGTAGGTTCTCCAACATTATTTATCATTACATCATAAGCTAGTTTTACACGTTCCCATCGATTATCACGATCCATCGCATAATACCTACCTGTTACGGTTGCAATTGAACCTACAGTTTTGCTCATGTGATCCTGCAAACTTTTTACGTAACTGGCTCCTGCCTTTGGATCTACATCTCTACCATCAGTAAATGCGTGTACGTATACTTTTTCTAAGCCATTATCATTTGCAGCGGTTAATAATCCTTTTAAATGATTAATGTGAGAATGAACGCCACCATCACTTAGCAGACCCAAAAAGTGAACTTTTTTATCATTTGCTTTTGCATAATTAAAAGCATCTAAAAGAACTTTTTCATCTTTTAGTGTATTATTCTGAACAGCTAAATTAATTCTTGTAAGTTCTTGATATACTATTCTGCCAGCACCTAAGTTCATATGGCCAACTTCACTATTACCCATTTGGCCCTCTGGTAGGCCAACATTTAAGCCGTCTGTACGCAGCGCAGCATTTGGATATTTCTTGTATAATGAATCTATATATGGTGTTTGGGCATTATCAATTGCTGACACTTTTGGGTCTGGAGAAGTTCCCCAACCGTCTAAAATCATCAAAATAACTTTCTTGTTCATGTGTGAGTTTTATTGCTTTTTCAAAAGTAGAACGATCAAAGTAGTAATGCCAATTTTTTGAATCTTGTTTTCTAATTTTTACAAATAATTAGGGAAAGAGCTAAGTATTTAGTGAATTAATTAATTGAATTGCTTAAAGTGGATCTCGAAACTAAACTATCTGAAGATCTGAGTCTTAAATCAATAGCTTAATTTAATTTTGTGAAGTATGGAATAAGATTCTACAAAGGTGTCTAAAAAATAAAAACCCTAACATATTGTGTTAGGGTTTTTTAACTCTTAATAGTGTTCATGTAAAAGAGTTTCTAAACAATACTTTTAAAAATCAAATCCGGTAAAGGCTTTATAAAAAAACACATAAAATGCCAAGAGAATCATGGCAGCACAAAATACCGAATAAACTTTTAATAGTAATACTAAGGCAAGTGGCTTGCAGTTTGTAAATGCATTTAAATACAGACTTTTGAAATGTAGAATTGTTCCCATATAGTTTCATTTATTGCTGAAACACACAATGTTTTGTGCCTAGCATGATTAATAAAATCAAAGCTATAAGGAGTTAAATCTGAGGCGAAAATAGATTTATGGGAATATCAAATATAAATAAAAGTCTTTAGAAATCAGATGTTTAGCAATATTTAACATATTACTTGTTGCTATATCTTTGAATAGCTTCTTTAATTTTTTCTATACGATTTTCGGGATCTGGGTGTGTGCTTTGCATTTCAGGAACTCTGTTTGGGCCTGCAGCAGCCTTTAAAATTTTCATTACTTCAATCATTTCATGCGGATTATAACCTGCTTGAATCATAAAAAGAACACCAAGATCATCACTTTCTAATTCGTCGTCACGGCCATTGGTTAAAAGTGTGTTTTGGCCAATTCCGCCAACAAGACCACCCATATCACCAACTCCAACGGTTGCACCCATAGTAGCTGTTTTCCAGAAATTACTATCTGCAATTCTTTCTGCAGAATGTCTACCAACAACATGACCAATTTCATGGCCTAAAACACCAGCCAATTGAGCTTCATTTAATTGAGAGAATAGGGCATAGGTGATAAAACATTGTCCGCCGGGTAGCGCAAAAGCATTAATTGTTTGATCATCAGCTAATAAATGAAAATCATATTTATAGGGAGTTTCTCGTGCAATACTATTTTGAACAAGTTTGTTGCCCACAGCATCTACAAAAGCTTGTAAACGTTCATCAGGATAAAGTCCGCCATGTTGTTGTGCCATTTCTGGTGCACTTTGAAGACCAATAGCTATTTCTTGATCCGTTGACATGGCAATATGTTGTGATCTGCCAGTATACGGATTCTCTTCTGTATTACTACATTTTTGAATAAAAGCAAAAGCTACGATGGCTAAACCTATGAAGATACGTATCTTCCAACTACTTCTTCTCATTTTTATAATTTCGTTCTGTACCGTTTCAAGGTACAAAAAGTGTTATAAAAGGGAAGGATTTATATCTAAAATATTGTTTTTTATGTAATTTCTAAGAAAACCAGTAGTGAATTCAGAACTACCTTCAAATTCTTCATTTTTTAAAATTTGCATCAAATTTTTACTTCTGAATTCTGTTAACATTGGTACTGATAATGGAGCATAACTAAAATGCCATGGCTCATATTTAAAACCATTTCTTTTTTCAATATCGGTGTAAACTAAATGAAAATCATACTTCTCTGAATTTTCATCCATCCATTTTTTGAAGTTTTCGAACGGACCACCTCCATAAAATTTATTTGGTATTAAAACATCTCCATCAACTTTAGGATATCCATCGATAACATCAATTTCGGTACCCCAATGGTGTCTGCTAGTACCAGGAATAGTTGAATATTCAATTATTTTGTCAATTGCCTCTAATGGTAACATTCCATCTACATCAGTGTAGCGTATATACTTTCGCTCAAATATCGCAGTTTGCCTATCAAAATTTCTATAGCTAGAAACAATTTTAATATCAATACCGTCACTATAAGCAGCTTTCTTCATCTCAAGAAATGCATCATGTGCCTCTTTTC
This sequence comes from Aurantibacter crassamenti, assembly GCF_016811105.1. Taxonomy (GTDB): domain Bacteria; phylum Bacteroidota; class Bacteroidia; order Flavobacteriales; family Flavobacteriaceae; genus Aurantibacter_A; species Aurantibacter_A crassamenti. The sequence goes on along the minus strand of NZ_JAFBGM010000002.1, from coordinate 1,279,697 downwards.
TCAGATTGATTCCTTCACCGTAAAGCTCAATGTCAACTTTTCCCATAAGTTCAAGAATGCCATACTCAAAATCTTTTGTTTTCGCCGATACAATGCTTGGTAACATTGTTAGGGCCAAACCAGATAAACTACTGTTTTTTATGAATTTTCTTCGTTGCATAGGTTTTATGTTGATTTCTATAGTAAATGTTGTTTAGAACATTACAAGAATGTTGCCAATTATATTTTTTTAGTGGTTTAAATATTAAATTTAATATTTAAATTCTATTAATTATTATTCAGTTACCGATAAATACAGGTAACCTTGGTGTCTTTGTCTAATATCTAGCATGGTAATTATATAAAAGTATACCCCAGATGCAAGGCCAGACCCACGGCTAACAACTGTATTTCTATTTGAAATTCCATTAAAATTATTTTGATAATTCAATTCAGAATATACCAATACACCATAACGATTAAATATTTTAAGCTCATTATTTGGTGATTTTTCAAGTCCATCTAAAACTAAATAATCATTTCTTCCATCACCATTTGGTGTAATAAAATAATTATCTAACTCAATGGTTATAAACTCATTCAACCTTTTGTCGCTCCCGCCAATAGTTAAAAGTTCATAGTCATTTGGAATGAATACATCCGAAGTAATAGATCCACTATTCATTGAACCTTGAGCAGTGGTATTACCAAGATTTACCCACTCGTTATCTTCTTTATGCCAACCTACCACTTTTAAATCTTCAATAGTTTGCCCTAATGTTCTAACATCACTTCTTTCATTCCAAGTTAAGGTAACAGATGAAAGTACATTTCCTTGCAAATGCCAAAATTCTTTATCACTTACTGAAAGATACTCAGATTCTTTTTTGTCTGTTTGATAACTTTTACCAAAGGTTGACGGAGCATTTGGACTTTCAAAGAAGTATGCACATTTTGCATTTAGATTAACAATTGTTGATGCTATTGATAATGGTCGAAGGTATTTTTGATCACCTACTGGAAATGTAAAGTTGTCTTTATTAGTTAAACTTGCATAACCATCTACTGATGATGCATCTTTTTCACCTACATAAAAAGCATTGTCAATAAAGTTAGTATAGACATCTAAATTATTTCTTGGTGTGACTATATTGCCTGTTATTAAATTGCCATTATTTATTATTTCGATTGGAGTTTCTAAGTATAAATTATAGTCCACCATTACCTCTGAATCATAGAAAACGGGTGCATTTGTCCCAGAAACAGTGAGTTCTTTATCATAGCCGTAAAAACCTACTAAACCAAGGTTATTATCAAATACCCCATCATTTATTAAGTCAATATGAAAGCCTACAGTCGTGCCATCATGCACTTGTAGACTGCCAAAATTATGCACAGCATCTTGTGCTACAACAATATTTTGAAGTAGTAACAAAGCCATTAAAATTTTGAGCAGTTTCATGTTTTTAAATTAGTATGTAAATTCAAAGGTTAATGAGGTGTAATTTACTCTACTCCCTGAAGTGGTTTTTGTGGCCCATAACAATAAATCGCCCTCTAATAACATAAATCCAACATCGTTAGTTTGAATATTTACTGAAGTGGATGGACTGGTTAAAATATATGTTCCAATATTAATTATTGAACCATTTCTAAGTACTGATAAGTTAATAGATGGTAGAACAAGACCATTAGTGGAGTTGAAATCATTTTTCATCGAAAATTTAGCCAATGTCGCGTTTGAAGTAATCGGAACTCCAAATTGATTGGCAGTAGAGTAAGAAGGTGTAACACCTGTACCTTTAGCCGCGTTCCAATTTTGATAGCCCATGCCATATTGGTCATGAGGCGAATACCAAGTTGTATAAAAATAAGCCCGACCACTAAAATTCATAAAAAATTTATTATTCGTTTTTCCTGGTGTAATGGAATGCCAAACTGTGCCATTACTCTGTATTTGTAAAATGCTGCTTGCACCAATTGAAGTGCTACTATTTCCTTCGTTATCTAAATATCCTGTTATGGTAATAGCACTATTGTTTTGATTTTTTATAATATAGGTTCGACCATTGCAAGTAGTTGCAGCTGGTAAAACAATGTTACTGTTGTTAGTTATAATTACAGTGTGGTGCGTTTCATTTAGTGATATATTTGAAGTTGCCGTATTAATTGCGGTAGCTATAGATCCTTCTACCTGCAAGGTTGAGTTCGCTAATTGACCTGTATTTATACCTATTCTTGGAAGTGCAGCTTGGCTATCAGAAGCACCTTGTATTCTAAATAATTCTTTTTTTAATGCATCTCGATAATCATATCGTTTAAAAATGAAGGGTTCGGCGCCGTCATCACCAATAACAAATTCTAATTCTCCTGCATTAGAAACGCCATTGGATCCAATTTCAAAAAAATCGGTATTTGCGGCGCTGCCTTTTAATCTAAAATTGCCATCTGATGTGGTATAAAACATAGGTTTATAAAAACTCGCTGCATCTGCTTGAAATTGAAGTGCAGCAACTCCATTGCTTCCTTTCAAATAAGTAAGGTATTGGTCGTTGTTATCGTAATTAGTATATCCTTGGGTAAGACCTAATGTTTGTCTCCTACCAAATTGTAAAATACTAGTTGAATTTGATCTTAAATCCAGAATTGCGTCATTGTTTGTTCCTAGATAGGATCCATTTGTTACTGTGTTTCCGGTAGCTAACCAGTTACTATTAGAAGTGTTTGTCCATAGAGTCCCATTAAAAATCATGACCTGTTTCGTTTCTTCATTGTACAGCATTTGACCTTCACTAGCGCCGGTTAAAGCGTTAATCTCTGAGGTAGTCGCATTCGTTAGGCCAAGTAAAAGCTGACTATCAATTTGGCCGTATATGCTGCCCGTGGTCACGAACAATAGAATTATTAGTAGTTTCTTAATCACGTTTTTGTTGTTTGGTTATAGGTCTAATATTGTAAACATAAATTCAGAATCAAATCTGGCTCTATCTGTTGCGCCATTGTCATTATCGCCAATTATGACTTGAAATCCAGTTGTTGTTTGATTTGAATAGGATATACCTGGGTCGTCATTTCCTGAACCATTTCTACCAGGTTGGGTTAATTGAATGATGTAATTTGCATCTGATACCATACCGGATGGTAAGGTAACTTGGTATCTACCCGTGCTAATTCTTGAAGTAGTAACACCTGTTGTTGCCTTGATAATACTTCCACCACCAGCTATTTTTCCAATTGCTTTTACTGGACTCATAGAATTTACCCATGCGGTTCCTGTTCCGGTAGAGCTAAGAACTTGTCCCGCAGTACCAGGTGAGTTACTTGTGTCTAAAACATCACCTTCTAACTCTAAAGTTTCATTTACAATAACTGTCGTATTATTTGATGTTTCATCAATTCTTAAAGCTTGAATTCCACCAACAGTAAAGCCGATTTCGTCAGCTGCTGGTCTATACATACCTGTATTGGTATCTGCCTGAAATCTATAGGATGGCTCATTAACCGTTCCATTAGAATTTAGCAATCCCTGAGAACGAATAGCCCCGGTAACATGTAGTTTGTTTGTTGGGCTAGCTGTACCAATACCAAAACTATTACTACTATTATCCCAGAATAATTGAGAATTGTTTTCTGATGGATTGCCCAATGCATCTGCAAAAAAGACAGAGCCTGTTGTACCTGAATGTGCTAAATCAGAAAGCGGAACATCTAAATCTCCATTAGAATCTGATATTCTTAAGTAATCTGTGCCGGAGACAGTTACAGTAGTAAAACCTGTGTTTGTTTCGTTTGTGATACTTCCGTCAACTTCGGTAAAATTATTATATATTCCATAAGGTAAGGTTGAGGAACCATCGCCTGTTACAATTATATTGGAATCTCCTGCAACAATTTTTGTTTCAGTACCATCAGCATGTAATGATGATAAATTTGCTGTCCTAGTGGTTGCATCATTTTCAATGCCTAACATTAATTCAAAAGTGGAGCCATTAAAAGCGAATAATTCAATTTTTTGATTATCCGAAGAAACAAATCCTGATAAATCAACGCCAGTCGCACCAGCTTCAGCATTAGTTAAAGTAAGAATATTGGAGGCATCTAAGTTTAAATCAGAAAGTTCATTTGTTTCGTCTGTATCAGTATCCGCAGCAATGTGCGAATCTAAATTTGTTTGCACTGCAGCGATTGCGTTATCGGCATCTAATTCGTTTTGATCGACATCGATTTGAACCGCAGCGATATCACTAGATTCTTCCAAAGTAGAAAGATCTACGGTAACATCATTACCCCCTTCAATATTAATACCTAATTCGCTAGTCGCAGAAAGTGTAGCAGACTCTAAGTTTTGATCATCGGTAGACACAAAACCAGAAAGATCTACTCCAGTTGCACCAGCTTGAGCATTCGTAAGCGTAAGAATATTGGAGGCATCTAAATTTAAATCCGAAAGTTCGTTTGTTTCATCGGTATCGGTATCAGCAGCAACATGCGTATCTAAATTTGTTTGTACTGCAGCTATATCATTAGATTCTTCTAAAGCAGAAAGGTCAACAGTCACATCATTACCACCTTCAATATTAATTCCTAGTTCACTAGTCGCAGAAAGCGTAGCGGATTCCAAGTTTTGATCATCGGTAGAAACGAATCCAGAAAGATCAACGCCAGTTGCACCTGCTTCCGCATTGGTAAGCGTAAGTATATTTGAAGCATCTAAGTTTAAATCAGAAAGTTCGTTTGTTTCATCAGTATCGGTATCAGCAGCAATATGCGTATCTAAGTTTGTTTGCACAGCAGCGATTGCGTTATCGGCATCTAATTCGTTTTGGTCGACATCGGTTTGAACCGCTGCGATATCACTAGACTCTTCCAAAGCAGATAAATCAACAGTAACATCATTACCACCTTCAATATTAATTCCTAATTCGCTAGTCGCAGAAAGCGTAGCCGATTCTAAGTTTTGATCATCAGAAGAAACGAATCCAGAAAGATCAACTCCAGTTGCACCAGCTTCCGCATTCGTAAGCGTAAGTATATTTGAAGCGTCTAAGTTTAAATCAGAAAGTTCGTTTGTTTCGTCTGTATCCGTATCCGCAGCTACATGTGCATCTAAATTTGATTGAACCGCAGCGATATCACTAGACTCTTCTAAAGCAGAAAGGTCAACAGTCACATCATTACCCCCTTCAATATTAATACCCAATTCGCTAGTGGCAGAAAGTGTAGCGGACTCTAAGTTTTGATCATCCGAAGAAACAAATCCTGATAAATCAACACCAGTTGCACCTGCTTCTGCATTCGTAAGCGTAAGAATATTGGAAGCGTCTAAGTTTAAATCAGAAAGTTCGTTTGTTTCATCCGTATCCGTATCAGCCGCAACATGTGCATCTAAATTTGTTTGTACAGTAGCAATATCACTAGATTCTTCTAAGGCGGAAAGGTCAACAGTCACATCATTACCGCCTTCAATATTAATACCTAATTCGCTAGTGGCAGAAAGTGTAGCCGATTCTAAGTTTTGATCATCCGAAGAAACAAATCCTGATAAATCAACGCCAGTTGCACCAGCTTCGGCATTCGTAAGCGTAAGAATATTGGAAGCGTCTAAGTTTAAATCAGAAAGTTCGTTTGTTTCATCTGTATCGGTATCAGCAGCAACATGAGTATCTAAGTTTGTTTGCACAGCAGCGATGGCGTTATCCGCATCCGATTCATTTTGATTAACATCATTTTGTATAGCTGTTTCAGCAGCAGTTGCTCGCGCTACTTCAGCAGCAATCGCATTTGTGTTCGCAGTAATGTCAGCAGATTCTTCTAAAGCAGAAAGGTCAACAGTCACATCATTACCGCCTTCAATATTAATTCCTAATTCACTAGTTGCAGATAGCGTAGCCGATTCTAAGTTTTGATCATCTGAAGAAACGAATCCAGAAAGATCTACTCCAGTTGCACCAGCTTCCGCATTCGTAAGCGTAAGTATATTTGAAGCGTCTAAGTTTAAATCAGAAAGTTCGTTTGTTTCATCAGTATCAGTATCTGCAGCAACATGCGTATCTAAATTTGTTTGTACTGCTGCAATTGCGTTATCTGCATCGGTTTCATTTTGGTCTACATCAGCCTGTACCGCTACAATAGAAGAATCGGCATCAGCCTCATTTTGATCAACATCAGCTTGTACAGCAGCGATATCACTAGACTCTTCTAAAGCAGATAGGTCAACCGTTACATCATTACCACCTTCAATATTTACAGCTAATTCGCTAGTAGCAGAAAGTGTAGCTGATTCTAAGTTTTGGTCATCGGTAGAAACAAAACCAGAAAGATCAACACCTGTTGCACCTGCTTCCGCATTTGTTAGGGTAAGAATATTTGAAGCATCTAAGTTTAAATCAGAAAGTTCGTTTGTTTCGTCTGTATCGGTATCTGCAGCTAAATGTGCATCTAAATTTGTTTGCACAGCAGCGATTGCGTTATCCGCATCGGTTTCATTTAGATCAACATCAGCTTGTACAGCAGCTATATCACTAGATTCCTCTAAAGCAGAGAGGTCAACAGTTACATCATTACCGCCTTCAATATTAATTCCTAGTTCACTAGTTGCAGAAAGCGTAGCGGATTCTAAGTTTTGATCGTCCGAAGAAACGAATCCTGATAAATCAACACCAGTTGCACCTGCTTCCGCATTTGTTAGGGTAAGAATATTTGAAGCATCTAAGTTTAAATCAGAAAGTTCGTTTGTTTCGTCTGTATCGGTATCTGCAGCAATATGCGTATCTAAGTTTGTTTGCACAGCAGCGATTGCGTTATCCGCATCGGTTTCATTTTGATTAACATCATTTTGTATAGCTGTTTCAGCAGCAGTTGCTCGCGCTACTTCAGCAGCAATCGCATTTGTGTTCGTTGTAATGTCAGCAGATTCTTCTAAAGCAGATAAATCAACAGTCACATCATTACCCCCTTCAATATTAATACCTAATTCGCTAGTAGCAGAAAGTGTAGCCGATTCTAAGTTTTGATCATCGGTAGACACAAAACCAGAAAGATCAACACCAGTAGCACCAGCCTCAGCATTCGTAAGTGTAAGTATATTTGAAGCGTCCAAGTTTAAATCAGAAAGTTCGTTTGTTTCATCTGTATCAGTATCGGCAGCAATGTGCGAATCTAAATTTGTTTGCACAGCAGCGATATCACTAGACTCTTCCAAAGCAGATAAATCAACAGTAACATCATTACCCCCTTCAATATTAATTCCTAATTCGCTAGTCGCAGAAAGCGTAGCCGATTCTAAATTTTGATCATCTGAAGAAACAAATCCTGATAAATCAACACCAGTTGCACCTGCTTCCGCATTGGTAAGCGTAAGAATATTGGAAGCATCTAAGTTTAAATCAGAAAGTTCATTTGTTTCATCTGTATCAGTATCGGCAGCAATGTGCGAATCTAAATTTGTTTGCACAGCAGCGATATCATTAGACTCTTCCAAAGCAGAAAGATCAACAGTAACATCGTTACCACCTTCAATATTAATACCTAATTCGCTAGTCGCAGAAAGTGTAGCAGACTCTAAGTTTTGATCATCAGAAGAAACGAATCCTGATAAATCAACACCAGTTGCACCTGCTTCCGCATTTGTTAGGGTAAGAATATTGGAGGCATCTAAATTTAAATCAGAAAGTTCATTTGTTTCATCTGTATCGGTATCAGCAGCAACATGCGTATCTAAATTTGTTTGTACCGCAGCGATTGCGTTATCCGCATCGGTTTCATTTTGGTCTACATCAGCTTGTACAGCTGCGATATCACTAGATTCTTCCAAAGTAGAAAGGTCAACAGTCACATCATTACCGCCTTCAATATTAATACCTAATTCGCTAGTGGCAGAAAGTGTAGCGGACTCTAAGTTTTGATCATCGGTAGAAACGAATCCTGATAAATCAACACCAGTTGCACCTGCTTCCGCATTCGTAAGCGTAAGTATATTGGAAGCGTCTAAGTTTAAATCAGAAAGTTCATTTGTTTCATCTGTATCGGTATCAGCAGCAACATGCGTATCTAAATTTGTTTGTACAGCAGCGATTGCGTTATCCGCATCCGATTCATTTTGATTAACATCATTTTGTATAGCTGTTTCAGCAGCAGTTGCTCGCGCTACTTCAGCAGCAATCGCATTTGTGTTCGCAGTAATGTCAGCAGATTCTTCCAAAGCAGAAAGGTCAACAGTCACATCATTACCGCCTTCAATATTAATACCCAATTCGCTAGTGGCAGACAGTGTAGCCGATTCTAAGTTTTGATCATCAGTAGAAACAAATCCAGAAAGATCAACACCAGTTGCACCTGCTTCCGCATTCGTAAGCGTAAGAATATTGGAAGCATCTAAGTTTAAATCAGAAAGTTCGTTTGTTTCATCGGTATCTGTATCTGCAGCAACATGCGTATCTAAATTTGTTTGTACTGCAGCGATTGCGTTATCTGCATCAGTCTCATTTTGATCAACATCAGCTTGCACAGCTGCGATATCACTAGATTCTTCCAAAGTAGAAAGATCAACAGTAACATCATTACCACCTTCAATATTAATACCCAATTCGCTAGTCGCAGAAAGCGTAGCCGATTCTAAGTTTTGATCGTCCGAAGAAACGAATCCTGATAAATCAACACCAGTTGCACCAGCTTCAGCATTAGTTAAAGTAAGAACATTCGAAGCGTCTAAGTTTAAATCAGAAAGTTCGTTTGTTTCATCCGTATCGGTATCCGCAGCAACATGTGTATCTAAATTTGTTTGCACTGCAGCGATATCACTAGATTCCTCTAAAGCAGATAAATCAACAGTCACATCATTACCGCCTTCAATATTAATTCCTAATTCGCTAGTCGCAGAAAGTGTAGCCGATTCTAAGTTTTGATCATCCGAAGAAACAAATCCTGATAAATCAACGCCAGTTGCACCAGCTTCGGCATTCGTAAGCGTAAGAATATTAGAGGCATCTAAGTTTAAATCAGAAAGCTCGTTGGTTGCATCTTTATCCAAATCCAAAGCTTCAGAAGCAATTATAGCATTAGATAGTTCTGTGTCTGTAGCGAAGGTTGTATTTAAATCAACACCAGTTGCTCCTGCAGCTGCATTAGTTAATTGTACTGTTGTACCTGAAATAGATAAATCAGAAAGTTCGTTAGTTGGGTCGCCATCTAAATCAGGACTGGCGTTTCCACCAACTGCTTCCCAGGTAGTACCATTATATACATATAATTGCCCAGCGGTTTCATCTACATATGTAGTACCAGGATTGCTTGGGGTAACTGTGGGAGCACCGTTTCCTAATAATGAAAGTTCGTTTGTTTCGTCTGTATCAGAATCCGCAGCAACATGCGTATCTAAATTTGTTTGTACTGCAGCAATTGCGTTATCCGCATCGGTTTCATTTTGATTGACATCATCTTGAATTGCTGTTTCAGCAGCAGTTGCTCGCGCTACTTCCGCCGTAATCGCATTTGTGTTTGTAGTAATGTCTGCAGATTCTTCCAAAGCAGATAAATCAACAGTAACATCGTTACCACCTTCAATATTTACAGCTAATTCACTAGTGGCAGAAAGTGTAGCCGATTCTAAGTTTTGATCATCTGAAGAAACAAATCCTGATAAATCAACACCAGTTGCACCAGCTTCGGCATTTGTAAGCGTAAGAATATTGGAAGCGTCTAAGTTTAAATCAGAAAGTTCGTTTGTTTCATCTGTATCAGAATCAGCCGCTACATGTGCATCTAAATTTGTTTGTACAGCAGCTATATCACTAGACTCCTCTAAAGCAGATAGGTCAACCGTTACATCATTACCACCTTCAATATTTACAGCTAATTCACTAGTTGCAGAAAGCGTAGCGGATTCCAAGTTTTGATCATCCGAAGAAACAAAACCAGATAAATCAACGCCAGTCGCACCTGCTTCCGCATTCGTAAGCGTAAGTATATTTGAAGCATCTAAGTTTAAATCCGAAAGTTCATTTGTTTCATCCGTATCGGTATCGGCAGCAACATGAGTATCTAAGTTTGTTTGCACAGCAGCGATTGCGTTATCCGCATCGGTTTCATTTTGGTCTACATCAGCCTGTACCGTTGCAATAGCAGAATCAGCATCAGTCTCATTTTGGTCAACATCGGTTTGAACCGCAGCGATATCGCTAGATTCTTCCAGCGCAGAAAGATCAACGGTAACATCATTACCACCTTCAATATTAATACCTAATTCGCTAGTCGCAGAAAGCGTAGCGGATTCCAAGTTTTGATCATCGGTAGACACAAAACCGGATAAATCAACGCCAGTCGCACCAGCTTCGGCATTCGTAAGCGTAAGTATATTTGAAGCATCTAAGTTTAAATCAGAAAGTTCGTTTGTTTCATCAGTATCAGTATCAGCAGCAACATGCATATCTAAGTTTGTTTGCACAGCTGCAATTGCGTTATCCGCATCCAATTCATTTTGATTAACATCATTTTGTATAGCTGTTTCAGCAGCAGTTGCTCGCGCTACTTCAGCAGCAATCGCATTTGTGTTCGCAGTAATGTCAGCAGATTCTTCCAAAGCAGAAAGGTCAACAGTCACATCATTACCGCCTTCAATATTAATTCCTAGTTCACTAGTCGCAGAAAGCGTAGCCGATTCTAAGTTTTGATCGTCCGAAGAAACGAATCCTGATAAATCAACACCAGTTGCACCTGCTTCCGCATTCGTAAGCGTAAGTATATTTGAAGCGTCTAAGTTTAAATCAGAAAGTTCGTTGGTTTCATCGGTATCAGTATCCGCAGTAACATGTGTATCTAAATTTGTTTGCACAGCAGCGATTGCGTTATCTGCATCGGTTTCATTTTGGTCTACATCAGCCTGTACCGTTGCAATAGCAGAATCGGCATCAGTCTCATTTTGGTCTACATCAGCTTGCACTGCAGCGATATCACTAGACTCCTCTAAAGCAGAAAGATCAACAGTAACATCGTTACCACCTTCAATATTAATTCCTAATTCGCTAGTCGCAGAAAGTGTAGCAGACTCTAAGTTTTGATCATCAGAAGAAACGAATCCTGATAAATCAACACCAGTTGCACCTGCTTCCGCATTTGTTAGGGTAAGAATATTGGAGGCATCTAAATTTAAATCAGAAAGTTCATTTGTTTCATCTGTATCGGTATCAGCAGCTACATGTGTATCTAAATTTGTTTGCACAGCAGCGATTGCGTTATCCGCATCGGTTTCATTTTGGTCTACATCAGCCTGTACCGTTGCAATAGCAGAATCAGCATCAGTCTCATTTTGATCAACATCGGCTTGCACAGCAGCGATATCGCTAGATTCTTCCAAAGCGGATAAATCAACAGTAACATCATTACCCCCTTCAATATTAATACCCAATTCGCTAGTGGCAGAAAGTGTAGCCGATTCTAAGTTTTGATCATCGGTAGAAACGAATCCAGAAAGATCTACTCCAGACGCACCTGCTTCTGCATTCGTAAGCGTAAGTATATTTGAAGCATCTAAGTTTAAATCAGAAAGTTCGTTTGTTTCATCAGTATCAGTATCTGCAGCAACATGCGTATCTAAATTTGTTTGTACTGCTGCAATTGCGTTATCTGCATCGGTTTCATTTTGGTCTACATCAGCCTGTACCGCTGCAATAGAAGAATCGGCATCAGCCTCATTTTGATCAACATCAGCTTGTACAGCAGCGATATCACTAGACTCTTCTAAAGCAGATAGGTCAACCGTCACATCATTTCCCCCTTCAATATTAATTCCTAATTCGCTAGTGGCAGAAAGCGTAGCCGATTCTAAGTTTTGATCATCCGAAGAAATAAATCCAGAAAGATCAACTCCAGTCGCACCAGCTTCAGCATTCGTAAGCGTAAGTATATTCGAAGCATCTAAGTTTAAATCCGAAAGTTCATTTGTTTCATCTGTATCGGTATCAGTAGCTACATGTGAATCTAAATTTGTTTGCACAGCAGCGATTGCGTTATCAGCATCTGATTCGTTTTGGTCAACATCGGTTTGAACCGCAGCGATATCACTAGATTCTTCTAAAGCAGATAAATCCGCTCCAAAAGATGTAGTTCCTTCTTCGACTGTTAAATTGGTACCATCAAAAACTACAGCGGTAATATCATCGTCAGTATTAAGATTTGCTAAGCCAGCAATTGCGGTTTGTACATTGTTTTCATTTGTACCGTCTCCATCTACATCAATAGGCGTAGAGAGCAGAACCTCATTAGCATCTTGATTATCAGTACCCGAAAAAGTTATTGGGTTGCCATCATTGTTGTTAAAAGTAAAATTACCGTTACCGTCGTTTGTTAAAGTTGATTTACTAATTAATATCTCTTGATTGTTTTCATTGGTGTACGATAGTGTACCATCTTTATTGTCTAGTAAGACAGTTGTTGTTTCATTGAAGGTCGTAGAATTACATAGCGATGACCATGTAGTACCGTTGTATTGAAATACGCATCCTTGTTCGGTATTATAAACCATAGCACCAGCTAGTGGTCTAATGCGACTCATTTGAGTATCATCAACTCTGGTTAATATAAATACTTTGGAATCACTTTCCAATTCAAGTATGGAAGATTGATGTATCGTATTCGGATTTTCACCTACTTTGACCTGTGAGTAGCTAAAAGTGAATACAAATAATGTGAAAATAAAAAGAAGTCTCTTAATGTGCATAACAATGGGACTGTGTGTTAACTTACTAGTTACCACCAAATTTAGTCGTGATGCCCACCATTTTTAAATATATGTTGTGTACCGTGTCAATTATGTTGTAAAAAGGCATAGAAATAATTTGTCTATTTTATTCTTGCTAACAAAATTGAAATTGTAATAGGTTAAAAAGCAGATAAAATCGATGAATATTTCTGTTTTAAAATGCTGTTTAGTAAGTCTTTATGTGAATTTAAAACCCTTTTGATGATTTCAAGAAATTTAGAAGCGTGCTAACGTGTTTTTTACCATTTAATTGACAAATAAAATGGAAAACAACATTGTACTAAAAAGTAACTGAGCACTAAGTGAAATTATAAATAAAGCAAGAATTTATTGGTTGCTTGAATTAGAAAATTAAATTTTCAAGATAATTTGGAATCCGTATAATGGATTGAATACTACCTAATTTGCATTTTGAGATGCTAAATATAAAAACCCTTGAAAGTCGAGTCCCAAATCATCCATAGAAATGATATAAAAATAGACACCTGCCGGAAGGCCTTCATCTTTATTTAAAACCAGGCTATTGCCATTTGCAAATCCACCAAACTCATTGACATAATTGCGCTGATCAAATACTTTTAAACCATAACGGTCGAATATTCGCATGTGATTGTTTGGTGAGAGGGCCAATTCAGGGAATTCAAGCACATCATTGATGCCATCACCATTGGGCGTCACTAAATAGTTGTCTAAGTTTATTATATCAGAAGGCTCACCCGCACCACTAAACGTAATTATCTCATAATCATCAGGAACAAAACTTGCAGATACCGCAAATCCTTGTGTAAGGTCACCTGTTGATGTACCGCCTAAACTTACCCATTGGTTAATTGCTTTGCTCCAACCAACGGCTACCACATTATTAGGGTCATCAGTTAAGGCACCAATATTACTGCGCGCGTTCCAACTAATGCTAATTGTAGAAGGTACGCTACCCTCTAAATGCCAAAACTCTACGGTGCTTACTTCACCAATAGTTTCAGATTTTATATTGGTATTAAAACCTGTTGCAAATGTAGCTGCAGTATTAGGGTCTTCAAAAAAATAAGCGCATTTTGCAACTGCATTGGTCGCATTAGAATTTAAAATTAAAGGTCTTAATTGTACCACATCACCAATAGGGAATGTAAAATTCTGCAGATTATTAATACTCGCGTAACCATCTACTTTTGAAATGTCAGCTTCGCCTGTAGAAAAACTGGTGGCTAAGAAGTTTAGCGTATTTGACGGTTGATTGCGAAAAGTAAGTACATCACCTGTAATAAAATTGGCATTGTTTTCCACATTCATGGTTGTATTTAATAATACGCCATTTTGTGTCATGAACTCTGTATCATAAAAGGTGGCCGGAAAAGCACCACTCACTTCTATGATATTCGCTGCACTATAAAAACCTGCTAAACCTTCAGCATCATCAATTACCCCGTCATTAATTAAATGGGTATGAAAACCAATTTTACCTTCTTGATGAATACCTAAGTTACCTTGATTGTACAACCCAGTTTGAGCATTACCCAGGGCAAACATCATAAGTATGAATATGTAGGATAGGTGCTTCATATTAATTTATTTGTTGCCAATCAGCACCATCACTTTGTATTTGTAACACAGCACTAGCTGGAATTACATTTGTACTTACGGTACTGGTTGATGGGACATAATCAAAGCCTGAAAAATTGGCAGGACTTGCTGATGGGTTTTTAATTATATATATTCTACCTTTCGAAGTAGCAGGGTCTGGAAGAGCTATGTCTGTTGGACCTGCACCTGAATTTAAAATTAATGTATAATCGTCATCAGTTAGACTTGTATCACCGGGTGGGTTTCGTATTGCAGTAGCAAAAGTACCATTTACGTGTAAGGTTGATGTGGGGTTTTGAATGCTAACACCAACTTGTTGGTCAGGGTCTATTCGAATAGCCTCTGTGCCAACAGTAGAAAAACCTAGTTCGTCTTCTACGGGTAAAAACATTCCAGAGTTAACATCATCAGTAAATCGATAGGAAGGTAGTGCAGCAGATCCTTGTGAGTTTTTAATACCTTGCGTGCGTGCAGTACCACCTATGTTCAATTTCACATTATTATCTGCATCTATAAACTGTGGGCCTACATATAATTTATTATCTGTGTTATCCCAAAAAAGTTGTGCATTATTCTCTGTAGGCGCAAAAGGAGTTGTTGCTGCAGCAAAGAAAATTGAGCCGGCAGCTGTGCCGTTGTGCCCACCACTTGCAAGTGCTGTATTGATTCCAACTAAATGGGCTTCGACATCTGCGGTAGCGGCAGTATAGTTGGTAGCTGTTGCGGCAACAGATACATCAGCCGCGGTTTGGTCGTCAAGAAAGGGAGTAAGGTTAATTGCAGTGCCACCGTCTTCCAAAGTTAAAAGGTTTCCTGTTTCAAGAGTTAACTGTTGATTGTCAGTTCCACTTCCGCCGGCACCCCAAAGAATTCCACCAGCCCCATCGGAAGTTAATACTTGGTTTGTACCTCCTGTGCCAATACCATCGATATCAATTCCACCATACAGAACAATATCACCATTGTTTTTAATGGTGAAGGCTTTATCGTTTAAATCAGTGCTTACAGTACTTGTAGTTGAATTTTGAAGAAAATGAAAATCTCCTCGAGCAAAACCGCCAGTTCTTTCATATACTAAACCACCCTTACCATATGTTGTGGAGCCTTCAGTTGAGAATAGAATTCCTGTTGTAGTACCTGTTCCATTATTTCGATTTTGTAACTCTAAGGCATAAGCAAATCCTGGTTTACTTTCTGCAATGTGAACCTTTACTTCATCTGATTGCGGATTACCATCTAAACCAACATAAAGTGCTCCGTAACCTGTTGTACCAACTTTCCTTCCTTCAGGATCCCAATAAAAACCACCATCATCATTTGCGTAACTATTATCATCGGTAGTTGTTGGTTTGCCAAGATTGGCAGGGTCTTTATCTGCAAAAAATATGGCATTCGCCGTGCCAGAATGCTCACCAGCTTGGGTATCAATTTTCCATTCAAGGTTATCATTATCCCATACCATTATATCGCCATTGGCTGGTGGAATAGTAGCTGCAGGATCCGGGTGTGCCAGCATATTTAGTTCTACAGCATCATCTTCAATTGTTAAAGCACCATCATTTGCTAAAGTCGCATCACCACTCACCGCTAATTGTTGCGCTACATCACCTGCACCTCCAATTAAAATACTTCCATCCGTTATTGCTCCACCACTGGCAACAGCAGCTAAAACATAAGCTCTGGTAGCAGCATCTTGTGGGTCTACTGGATCTAAAATATTCTTTATTAAAGCTGCTCCGCCATCCGTTCCTTGTGTTAATACTTGAGCTAAATTCTGATTTCCACCTACGTTTGCATCAACATACGCTTTAGTAGCTGCATCATTTGGGTTTGTAGGTGCCCCTAATCCAATTATTTTGTTTGTACCAGCATCATTACCTTGAGTCAAAACATTTGTTAAATTTTGACCACCACCACCAGCTAAACTACTTAAGTCTATAGTAGTATTTAAGCCTCCTTCTGTAATAACCAATTCATTAGAAGCATTTAATATTGCTGCTGTAATTAACTCATCTGTTGTATTTCCTGCACCACCAGCTAAACTTGATAAATTTGCAGTGGTATTACCACTTGGGTGTTCAAGCGTAAGAATATTAGTTCCATTGTCAAATGTTATGGTTTGTATTTCATTATTTGGGTTGATATCCTGATCTGCAGTAATATGTCCATTGATAAACGTTGTATTCGCATCAATTAAATCTAAAACGGGTTGATTATCATAAAAAGCACCATTTCCCGTAGGGTTTGTAATATCATTTGCCGCATCTGGATCTATAGTCAGCAGATTTAAATCATTATCAAAATAACTAAGTGGTAAGCTATCCCTATTTATAGCATACGGCCCTACCGCATTTTGACTTAATTTATCTACGGTAACCGATCCATTTTGTAGTTTTCCAAGACCTATTGCCCCATCTTGTATATCATTACCTTGTATACTAAAATCATCAATATGATTACTTTTAATACTATTATCAGCTACTTCAAAACCTGCTGAATCACAAAGGTTTACCCATTGTGTGCCATCATAATAATGAATACATTGCGTATCGGTATTATAAATCATTGCACCTTGGTTGGGCACAATGGCATCCATTTGAGCCGTGGTGATTCTAGTGATGACTAAAACTCTGTCATTACTTTCTAGCTCTAAAACCGAAGTCGGTGAAATTGCTTGTGGGTTATCGCCAATTTTTATTTGCCCAAAAATTGCAGGCATAGCAAATAATGCGATAAGTAGGATTAATCGTGATTTTCTCATAGGGAAGGAGATTTATTTTCCTTTTTTATAATAGCACTACCAAAAATACAATTATGCACTAACATAATGAATAATTAACGACAAAATGGATAATCAAAGGGCTTAAACGTCATATGACCGCGCATCATGCAAAAGTGTACTTTTGTATGTACGTCAACAAATTAACAAAAGTTTAGTTGCTTACTTTTTTTTAAGAACCAAACTTGTTTTTTCTTTAATGCATATGAAAAAGATTTACATTTTTTTAATTCTTATTGGTTTTACTAGTATTTCTGCACAAGATGATACTAGAACATTATTACGTGGGCAGGTACTGTACAGAAATGTAAATGTACCCAATGAAAACGTAATTAATGTTACTTCAGAAATGGCAACAATCACTAATGATAACGGGCAATTTGCTATAAATGTGAAGGTGGGTGATGAGCTTGCTTTTACAGCGGTAAATTATGAGTTAGAGGTTATTACTATTACTGCTGATATGATAGCAAATAACAGATTGGTTGTTGAAGTCAATGAAAAAGTAACTGAGTTAGATGAGGTTGTTATTTCGCCTGAAGACAAAGAGAAGTTCTTAGAAGCACAAAGTGAAAAATTTAAAGAAGTTGAATATGAAATTGACCGTGCTACCGAGGTAGAGAATATATCGCTATCTCAGGCTGAAAGAGGTATGAAAGACGGAATTAATTTTGTAAATATATTTAAAGCTTTAATGGCTATTGGTAAAGATAAGGATCAAGAAAATGTACCAAAATTAAAGCCTAGTGAAATTTTACGACAAGTTTATAATGATGAGTTTTTTGTGCTCGATTTAAAATTACCACAAGAAAAAATTGAAGATTTTTTATATTATGTGGATGCCACTATGGATGAAAAAACATTGTTGAAAAAAGACAATGAATTTCAATTGTTAGATTTTCTTGTAAATCAAAGTAGGGAATACCGAACCCAAATGGATGAGGATAAATAACCTTCTTTTTGCCATCTTTTTAGCAATGACCACTATTGTAAGTGCTCAAAATCAATTTCATACTGATTTGCAAGGTCGTGTTTATAGTGACGATGGTGATGTGGCTGCTACGCATGTTTTAAACATTTCAAGCAATAGATTTACCATTACTGATATTGATGGTTTTTTTGAGATTCCTGTTAAACTGTTTGATACACTAGTTATTTCTGCCGTTCAATTTAAGCAAAAGCAAATACTAGTAACGCTAGATATTCTTGAACAAGAATTATTTCAAATTCATATGGATGACGCGCTCACGCAATTATCAGAAGTAGTTGTGCGCCCCTATAATCTTTCAGGTGATTTATCTCGTGATGCGGGTAATCTAAATACTGGTAAAATTATTACGGCTTCTACCTTAAATTTACCCAATGCTTATGTGAAATTACCAAGCAAGGCAGAACGTGTACTTTTTGCTGCTACAGCCAACCCACTTATGAGTATCGATCCCTTGATAAATGCCATAACCGGACGGACTAAAATGTTGAAAAAAAGGGTGAAGCGAAATTCGGTATATAGCCGTACACAAAGGGTTAGGGCGTTTTACGTTGATTCACTTTTTGTTTCAGATTTAAAAATTCCTGAGGATCAAATCAGTGCATTTATGTACTATTGTGAGGTAGATGCGTATTTTCAGGCCGTGGTTGATACGCATGACCATTTAAAAATTTGGGAATATTTGCGTAAAAAAAGTGTGGTCTATCGTAAAAA
Organism: Aurantibacter crassamenti; assembly: GCF_016811105.1. GTDB lineage: Bacteria > Bacteroidota > Bacteroidia > Flavobacteriales > Flavobacteriaceae > Aurantibacter_A > Aurantibacter_A crassamenti. The sequence continues at coordinate 1,260,902 of NZ_JAFBGM010000002.1, read as the reverse complement.
CAACGAATTAGATTAAAGTTTAAATCCGCAAAGTACATTAATTATTGGCATAAAATTTGTCATTTATAGTCAGGTTAAATTGAAAAATATATGAAAGTCTTTAAGCGTGGTTTAATTATTTTATTACTGCCACTTTTTTCTTTTACAGTTATTCATAAGTTTTACGTGAGTGTCACAAATGTTACTTATTCTGAAAAATATAGTTCCATACAAATCACTTCAAGAATATTTATTGATGACCTTGAGGCTTTACTCAAAGAGCGTTATGGTCTTGATGCTAAATTAGCAACTGAAAATGAATCAGATGCGGCTGCCGCTTATATTCAAAAGTATTTCAGAGAAAAGTTTATAGTAGAAATTAATGGGGATCTCAATGAATATCAATTTCTTGGTAAAAAATACGACAACGATGTTGCTATCCTTTATATAGAAGTAACTAATATCGAATTGACAAAATTACAGTCAATTTCAATACAAAATAAACTGCTTACAGACCTCTTTGATGAGCAACAGAATATTCTTCATTTCAAGATAAATGATAAAAAAAAGAGCTTTGTACTGATGAAGGATAATGATAAAGGAATGTTAAAATTGTAACGCAATATTAACAAATCCTTAGAAATCCATTAATTTTCCAAGATTAATAATTAAAGACAGAAATGAATAAGATAAAATACTGTTTAACCACACTATTGTTTCTTATCAGTGCAGTGAATTTTGCACAGGATCAAGAAGCACCAAAAGTAAAAGAACCTGGTCATGTAAACCAGAGTAGATTCAAACAACTTTATGAAGAGTTCGCAACGCCCAATAGCTATCGTTCGGCTTCAGGTGCTCCAGGACATGAGTATTATCAACAACAAGCAAATTATGTTATAAATGTTGAGCTTGATGATAAGAATCATAGAATTAGTGGTAATGAAACCATTACCTATATTAATAATTCTCCTGACGATTTAGAATTTCTTTGGGTACAATTGGATCAAAACATAAGAACCAAAGATTCTAAAGCAAAACTGAAAAATGGTGGGGGAGTGCCAATTGCAGAAAAAGCAAGCACCTTTGCCAGCAATTATTTAACTGAACCGTTTGATGGTGGTTTTGTAATTCAAGAAGTGAAAGATGCCTCAGGTAAACCTTTATCGCATACAATCAACTTTACAATGATGCGTATAAACTTACCAGAACCATTAAAAAGTAAAGAAAAAATATCCTTCTCAATAAAGTGGAATTATAATATACCTGATCATACCGTAAATCGCGCTAGATCTGGCTACGAAGAATTTGCTGATGGTAATCGTGCGTATGTAATTGCTCAGTTTTTTCCTAGAATGGCGGTTTACAATGATGTAGAAGGATGGCAAAATCATCAGTTTTGGGGTAATGGCGAGTTTGCATTAAATTTTGGTGATTATGAAGTCAATATAACGGTGCCAGCGGATCATATTCTTGATGCTACCGGTACGCTTCAAAACCGAAAAGAGGTGTTTTCTAAGGAAATGATGAAACGTTACGAGCAAGCTAAAAAGTCATATGACAAGCCTGTGCTTATAGTGACACAAGAGGAAGCAATTGAAGCTTCGAAAGGTTTTTCAGAGAAGAAAAAGACTTGGAGATTTAAAGCAGAAAACGTTCGTGATTATGGTTTTGCAACCTCAAGAAGATTTATTTGGGATATGCAGAACGTTAAATTGGGTAGCCGTGATGTAATGGCAGTTTCATTATATCCGAAAGAAGGAAATCCGTTATGGGAAGAATATTCTACTAAAGCTGTAGCACTTACTTTAAAGTCATATTCGTCACATACATTTGATTATCCATATCCAAAAGCAATTTCAGTACATGCTAAAAATCAAGGTATGGAATACCCAATGATTTGCTGGAATTACGGTAGACCAAATGAAGATGGTTCATATTCTGATCGTGTTAAATACGGAATGATTAGTGTTATTATTCATGAAGTAGGTCACAATTTCTTTCCAATGATTGTGAACTCTGATGAACGCCAATGGGGTTGGATGGATGAAGGTTTAGATACTTTTATGCAATATATGGCTGAACAAGAGTTTGGTGAATTGTATCCTGAAGCTATAGCGCCAAATACGGCTTATCCTTCAAGAAGAGGTGCGCCAGAGAAAATAGTGCCTTATATGGCTGGGGACCAAAGCAACCTTGCGCCTATTATGTCAAACCCTGAGAATGTATATCAATTAGGTCCGAATGCATACGGTAAGCCCGCAACTGCACTTAATATACTTCGAGAAACTGTTATGGGGCGCGAGCTTTTTGATCATGCTTTCAAAACCTATGCGCAACGTTGGAAATTTAAACATCCAACACCAGAAGATTTCTTTAGAACTATGGAAGACGCTTCAGCTGTTGATTTAGATTATTATTGGAGAGGTTGGTTCTATACTACAGATTATGTAGATATAGGTGTCAAAGGAATCAAAAAGTATTTTGTAAGTGATAGGCCAAATAAAAAAATGCAGGAATATATGGCTGCTAATAACTTAAAGGAATCTGATTTATTACCACTCGTATACTTGGTTGATGAGGAGGCTGATAATTTTGATCCAGCTCTTAAAGGTAAAGCACCATCAGAATCATCACAAAATTTGAAAGAATTTATGATGGATAATATGACCGAAGCTGAAAGAAATGCGGTTAAAGAACCAAAGTATTTTTATGAAATAACCTTTGATAAACCAGGTGGTATTCCAATGCCAATTATTGTGGAGTACACCTATGCTGATGGTACTAAGAAAAATATAACGTATCCGGCTGAGATTTGGAGAAAAAATGACAAAGAAGTGAATTTGGTAATTTCATCACAATCAGAACTTACTAATATTGTTATTGATCCAAAATTGGAAACTGCTGATATTGATACCACCAATAATTCGTGGCCAAAAAAGGAGCAAGAGACTGATTTTGACCAGTTCAAAGAAAAAGTGAAAGGATAATTTTAAATTCCCTTTTCGTTCGAGAAACCTGTTAGATTTATTTCACTACAATTTTTTTGTTAAGGTGAGAGTTTGACAGGTTTTTTCTATTTAAACTTCATTATATTTGTCTCTATGTTTTTAATGCATTTTTTATTCATAAGTGGCGGCGAGATATTCTTTATCATGTTTATTGTGGTAATGGTTTTTGGTGCTGATAAAATTCCTGGTATTGCCAAGGGATTAGGCAAGGGTATGCGTCAACTTAAAGATGCTACAGAAGATATTAAGCAAGAGATTCAAAAGAGTGCCGATAAGCAAGGTATTGATACCAGTTTTATTGGTGATATCAAGAAAGATATCACTGATGTGAAAGACAATTTAACTTCGGGAATTTCTGACGACCTTAAAAAGGGCTTTGATGGCGTTAAGAAAAGCGTTGATGATGTTACGGGTACAATAAAACGCAAGTAAACTTCACTATGCTAGAGAAACTACTCGATTGGGATCGAGAGATTTTCATATTTCTCAATAATCTTGGTACAGATTCGCATGATGTTTTCTGGCAAACCATAACAAAATTCCCGCCGTGGATTCCATTATATTTAATTCTCATAGCATTACTTTTTTGGAAGAGCTCATTTAAAGAAGGGGTATGGATGCTTCTCTCTTATGTATCAATGCTGGTAATTTTACAGCCTACAATTTATACGACTAAGCATTTTGTTGGGCGCCTAAGACCTAATAATAATGAAAGTATCAACCAATTGATTCGCATTGTGCATGAACCTTCTAATTTTAGTTTCTTTTCTGGGCATGCAGCTTTTTCTTTTAGTATAGCAACTTTGGCCGTTTTGTTTTTGCGAAAAAAAACAAGATTCATACATTTTGTATGGCTTTACCCAATACTCTTTTCGTCAAGTCGTATTTATCTCGGTGTGCATTACCCAAGTGATATTTTAGTTGGTGCTCTAGTTGGTGTCTTATTTGCATTTGTATTTTACAGAATGCATCAAAAATTTAAAGCACCCTACATACCGTAAGGCCATCTCTAATTGGCAGTAATACTGTTTCAAAACGAGGGTCTTCCTTTAGGTTTTTATTGTAATCTAGAAGTATTTTTGTCGCTTTGTCTTTGGGGTTTAATGGCTCAACTACCTTGCCTGACCACAACACATTGTCAGATAAAATTATGCTTCCTTTTTTTACTTTCTTTAAAACAACTTCTAAGTAATTTGGATAATCTTTTTTTTCAGCATCAATAAAAACAAGATCAAAAACCAAATCCAATTTTGGTATTATCTCTAATGCATTGCCTGTATGTTGAATTATTTGACTTCCATAATTGCTTTTGTCAAAATACCGACGTTGCATTTCATTCAATTCTTCGTTTACATCAATAGTATGCAATGTACCGTCCTCTTGTAATCCTTCAGCTAAACAAAGTGCTGAATAGCCTGTGTAGGTACCTATTTCTAATATGTTTTTTGCATTGATAATCTTTGAAAGCATACTCAAAACTCTGCCTTGAAAATGCCCAGTTATCATTCTGGGCTGAATGACTTTTAAATGTGTTTCGCGCGTGAGTTCTTGCAAAAGTTTAGGTTCATTCTCAGAATGATTTTGTATGTAATTTTCAAGTAAAGGTGATAAGAAATGCATCTGCAAATTTTTGTAAAAATATAGATTTATAAACTACCTTGAAATTTGAAAAATGAACTAGTGGTTATGGAAGAAGTTTTAATAAGAAAAGCAACAGTAGCAGACTTACCTGCACTTTTAAATTTTGAGCAAGGAGTTATAGCCTTTGAAAGACCTTTTGATCCAACTTTAGCTGAAGATCCTATTAGTTATTATGATTTACGTGAAATGATTATTTCTGAGGATGCTGAAGTTTTGGTTGGTGAATATTTAGGAGAGTTGATTGCTTCGGGCTATGCGCAAATTAAAACAGCAAAGGCTTATCTGAATTTTGAAAAGTATGCTTATTTGGGTTTTATGTTTACTGCGCCAGAAAGTAGAGGTAAAGGGGTGAATAAAAAAATAATTGATGGTTTAAAAGCTTGGTCTATTGCAAAGAATTTAAAAGAAATCAGGCTTACAGTTTATGAAGAAAATGAAAATGCGATAAAGGCTTATGAAAAAGTTGGATTTAAAAAACACATAATTGAAATGCGTTTGGAGGACTAATAAACGGTGATATTTTCTATGCCATTATGCGTATTTTTACACAAATTTAGTACATGACTTTTCAAAATTCTATAGAATTTGCTCGTGGCCTTGATGCCCAAGATTCACTTTCAAAATACCGTGATGAATTTCATTTTCCGCAAGTTGCTGGTAAAGATGTGATTTATTTTACAGGTAACTCTCTTGGTTTGCAACCAAAGCGAACTCGGAAATATATTGATGAAGTTATGACCGACTGGCAACAATTGGGTGTTGAAGGTCATTTTCATGCAGAAAAACCTTGGTGGGATTATCATGAAAGACTTGCTGAGCCTCTAGCTAATATAGTTGGGGCAAGTCCTGAAGAGATTTGTGTCATGAATACTTTGACGGTCAATTTACATTTTTTAATGGTCTCGTTTTATCGTCCTACAAAAAAGCGATTCAAAATTATATGTGAAGAAAAAGCCTTTCCATCTGATCAATATATGTTGCACAGTCAGGTGAAATTTCATGGTCTTGACCCTGATGAGGTTCTAGTAGAAGTGAAAAAGCGAGAGGGTGAAAACATTTGGCATACAGAAGATGTACTTGAGAAGATTAATGAAGTAGGTGATGAATTAGCATTGGTTTTAATAGGTGGAGTTAATTATTACAATGGTCAAGTTTTTGACATGAAAAGTATAACCAATGCTGGTAAAGCTGTTGGTGCAAATGTTGGTTGGGATTTAGCACATGCAGCTGGTAATATTGAATTGAAACTAAATGAGTGGAATGTTGATTTTGCCTCTTGGTGTAGTTATAAATATATGAATAGTGGGCCTGGTAATGCATCAGGAATTTTCGTGAATAAAAAGCACTTAAGCGATAAAAATATTCCGCGATTTGAAGGTTGGTGGGGTACCAATAAGAAAACACGTTTTTTAATGAAACCTGAATTTGAACCAACAGAAAGTGCTGATTCGTGGCAAGTGAGTAATCCGCCAATTTTGTCACTTGCGCCCTATTTAGCTTCGCTAGAAATGTTTTCAGAAATAGGAATGCCTGCTTTAATAGAAAAGCGGAATAAAATTACTGGATATTTAGAATTTATTCTACAAGAAATTGCCAAAGAGGTAAACGGTTCTTTTGAAATTATTACGCCTAATGACAGAGGTTGTCAACTATCTGTTTTTCTTCATGGGCATGATAAAACCTTATTTAATTATTTAATGGAAAATGGTGTAATACCTGATTGGCGAGAGCCTAATGTTATCCGTTTGGCACCCGTGCCACTTTATTGTTCGTATGAAGATATGTATCGTTTCGGGCAAATTCTAAAAGCCGGAATACTTGCAGAAAAATAGGTTTATAAAATTTCAATGAAAAAATTTCTAAAAATGATACTATCTGTTATTGCTACAATTATTGGTATTGTGGTGCTTGTTGCAATTATATTTATTTATACTTCACCTGAATTTGGTGCTAAAAGTAAAGGGACCGTTAAAGAAATAATTGAAAAGTCAGAAAATTTTAAGGGTGGTAAATTTCAAAATGTATATGAAACTGCCGTAGCTACAAAAACAGATTGGGGTGCTATGCTTGGTTTTTTTACTAATGGTAATAAAGTGCCAGATTGGTCAATACCTGTTGAGAAATTACCAAAAGATTATTTTAAAAATGTACCAGATTCACTCACTAGGTTGACTTGGTTTGGGCATTCAGCATTACTTTTAGAAATAGATGGTAAAAAAATATTTTTGGATCCTATGTTGGGATCTGTGCCTTCTCCGCACCCAATGCTGGGGTCAAAGCGATTTAATGATACTTTACCAATGGCAATAGATGATTTGCCAAATATTGATGCTGTTTTAATTTCTCATGATCATTACGATCATCTTGATTATGGTTCTATTAAAAATTTAGATTCTAAAGTTGCTCATTTTTATGTGCCGTTAGGTCTTGGTGCGCATTTGACGTCATGGGGTGTTGCAGCTGAAAAAATCACTGAAATGGATTGGTGGCAGCAAGTTGACTTCTTTGGAATTACTTTAGTGTCTACTCCAGCACGGCATTTTTCAGGTAGGGGACTAACGGATCGATTTAGTACTTTGTGGTGTTCTTGGGTGATAAAAGGAAGTACTAATAATATTTTCTTTGGAGGCGATTCTGGTTATGATGCCAGTTTTTCTGAAATAGGGAATAAATATGGTCCTTTTGATTTTGCTATGCTCGAATGTGGTCAATATGATGAACAATGGGCAGAAATTCATATGATGCCTGAAGAAACAGTACAAGCAAGTATAGATCTTAAAAGTGAAATATTAATGCCTATTCATTGGGGAGCCTTTAAATTAGGACTCCACCCATGGCAAGAGCCCGCTGAGCGTGTGTCAAAAAAAGCTGCTGAGTTAAATGTACAATTGGCAACGCCAAAAATTGGTGAACCTATTGTTTTAGGAGAAACTATACCAGCCTCAAGTTGGTGGATTAAAAAGTGATTTATACTTAAATCAATTGTTTTAAGCGTACCGTAATCAATTTCAAATGAAGTCCCTTCTTCTTATACTTTCAAATCCTCGGTATTTTGCACCTGCATGGGTTTTTACTAGCTTAAATATACTATTCGGCACGTGGGCTATTTATATTCCAATGGTGAAAGAAAAACTAGCTATTGACAAATCTGAACTTGGTATCGCTATTTTCTTTTTGTCTTTAGGTGTATTTGCTATTTTTCCCGTGGCAGCAAAAATCATTAATAAAATAGGAGTAGGTAAGGCTACCTGGTATGGAGTTCTTTTAATTTGCTTTTCAGGTGTTTTGCCGCTGCTTGCACCAAATTACTATACCTTAATGGCTGCCTTATTTGTTTTTGGTGCTACTCATGGTTTTGTTGATATTGCTATGAATACATTGGTGACAGAAATAGAAAAAGAAGACAAACAAAATTTTATGTCCGCAGCCCACGGTTTTTTTAGTTTGGGGGGAGTTCTGGCTGGACTAGGAATTTTCTTGATTGCTTTGATAGGGAATCCAGTTTTACACATGATTATTGCCATATCATTAGTGTTCATCGTCAATTTTGTGTTTTATAAAAAGTATGTTCATATAATAGCTGCACCTGTAGAAAAAGAGGCTTTTAGCTTAAAATTGTTCAAACCACTTTTGGTAATTGGGCTTGTTTCATTCATGGTAATGGGTGGTGAAGGTGCAATTGTAGATTGGAGTGGTTTGTATTTAAAAGAAGTTAGCATTGCCCCAGAAAAATTATGGGGAGCAGGATTCTTAGTTTTTTCAATTACAATGACTACCGGTCGATTTTTGGGTGATAGTATCAGTCAAAAAATAGGTTCTATTAAAATAGTAGCTTTTGGATCTTGTATTGCTATTGTTGGTTATTTCGCAGTGTTAAGCACACAAACGTATTTAGCTATTTTAGGCTTCGGATTAATTGGTTTAGGCTTCTCGGTAATTATTCCAGAGTTGTTTAGAATCGGAGGTAATGTAAAAGGTATTGATTCTTCACAAGGTGTTGCCTTTATTGCTGGTTCTGGATATTTAGGTTTTTTAACTGCTCCGCCGATATTAGGTTTTTTAGCCGATAGCGCTTCGCTTACACTTAGTTTTGTGGTGCTCTTGGGGTGTTCAGTTTTAGTACTGTTGTCAACTTTTATTCTCGGGAAAAAGAAAGCACACTAGTTTACAGAAAGTCCAGTGAAATTTAAATTGAAATCAGCATCTGCTTTTTTGTGAGATTTTGCAATTTTCAATCCATTGATATTCTCATAGTCTTCAAATGTTGTTATCATAGAAGGTTCAGGTTGATTAGCTCTTCTAAATACCCATTCTTTAATAACATAGTCATCCTCAAAATAGAAATCATAGGCATCACCTGGTGTATAACCTCCTTCATTACCGTAAACAATAGTTAATTTTTGCATCGGTTTTTTTGCAATAGGGGCAGTAGATTTTACGGTATGTTTATGTGTAATGTTATTGCGGTCCCATACCAGTTGAAAAGGGGCTAATAACCAAAATTTGTCATTTATAAAACGTCCATTAACTTTATAAGCTGTGCTATCCATGCTAGCTCTATTGTAGTCTAATGTCTCACCATCAATAGTTGCCGTTACGTCATTGGTTTTAGTTAACCAGACCCATGTGCGTTCAGAATGCGTGCCATCACTGTCGACATTAAAAGTAAATTTGATTTCTTTTACCTTGCTCCAATTTTCAAATCCATGTGCATTAGCAACTTTTTCAAGAATGTTTTGATCTTGAGCTACTATGTTTTGACTATAAAGTACAATTGTTGCTAATAAAAAATAAGAAACTAATTTTCGCATGACACTGTTTTTTTCAAAAATAAGAATTTAGATTATATGAAGAATAAAAACTTGATAGAGAACGTCTTATATTTTTAGTGAATTAAATTGATAGGGCATTTTAATAATAAAGAATGCTATTCGAATTATTTAAATAGATGCCTTGTGTTTAAACCTTTTAATTTAACTCAAAAAATGGCGTAATCGAGGTTAAACCATTTTAAAACTATAGATGTATTGCAAATAAACAGGCTAATTGTACTCTTTTTTATAGATTGAAAGTCTCCTCTTTATACCTATCGATTATTTACGTAATTTTGATGCTTATCAAAAAATAAATATGAGTACAAAAAAAGGAAAAGTACAGCAAGCCATTGAAGAGAAGCTTTTAGAAGAACGTAAAGTTTTTTTATGGGGAATGGTTGACGATGATTCTGCAAAACATGTGATTGATCGACTGCTTTATCTTGATATGTTGAATAATAAAGAGATTCAGCTAATTATTAATAGTCCTGGTGGTTATGTAACATCTGGCTTTGCAATGTACGATACAATAAAATCATTGAAGAGTCCGGTTTCTACAGTTTGTTCTGGTCTTGCTGCTTCAATGGGGTCTATTTTACTTTCTGTAGGTAAAAAAGGAAGACGATTTATACAGCCTCATGCACAAGTTATGATTCATCAGCCAAGCGGTGGTGCAAGAGGGCAAGCTTCAAATATTGAAATTCAAGCACAAGAGATTATAAAAACTAAAGAATTAAGCGCACAAATTTTGGCCGATAATTGCGGACAGAAATTTGAAAAGGTGCTTAAAGATTTTGATCGTGACTACTGGATGAATGCAGAAGAATCGATTAAATACGGTATAGTAGACGGTATCTTAGAATAATTTAAATGCCTAATAAATCTAAAAGTCCTTCGCAATTTATATGTGAAGGACTTTTTTTTGAATATATATAGGCGCTCTCGCGGAATGTTCATTAGTATATACGTTTTAAATGTCGCTAACAGATGTTAGTAATCTGTTAAGTAGACGTGAAGAAATTCATTACTTTTACTTCACTTATTTTCCACATTTGATTAAAAAATGACCCAAACTTCAAAGAATATTGCAATTATTGGCTCAGGTCTAGTGGGTTCGTTATTGGCTATTTATCTCAAAAAAGCAGGGCATCAGGTTACAGTTTTTGATCGTAGGCCTGATATCAGAACCATCGAATTTTCTGGGCGCTCAATTAATTTAGCAATGAGCAATAGAGGTTGGAAAACCTTGCGTGAGGTTGGCCTTGAAGATGAAATTAAACAAATAGCGATTCCCTTAGATAAACGTGCAATGCATGTTGTTGGTAAGCCAATGTATTTTCAACCATATGGTAAAGAAGGTGAGGCTATTTGGTCTATTTCTAGAGGTGTGTTAAACCGAAGAATGATAGACCTTGCTGAACAGGCTGGAGCTGTATTTAAGTTTAATGAAAAAGTATGGGATGTAGACCTTCCTGAAGCTAAACTGTTTACTGGTGAAACCGAAAAAGGGGAGTGGAAGACCTATAATTATGATATTATATTTGGTTGTGATGGCGCTTTCTCAAGAGTTCGTCATAAAATGCAACGTAGAAGCCGATTTGATTATTCGCAAGATTTTATTGACGTTGGCTACAAAGAATTAACGATACCGGCAAACGCAGATGGTACGCATAAACTCGATAAGAATTCTTTTCATATTTGGCCAAGAGGTAGATTCATGTTTATTGCTATGCCAAACCTAGATGGTAGTTTTACGTGTACGTTGTTTATGCCTTTTGAAGGAGAGGTTTCTTTTGAAAGCATTCAAACCAAAAGTGATGCAAAGACCTTTTTTACCGAATATTTCCCGAACGTGATGCAGGTAATTGAAGATTTAGCTGATGATTTTTTTGAAAATCCAACGAGTGCTTTAGTGACTATGAAATGCTATCCTTGGACGTATTGGGATAAAATAGCTCTTGTAGGTGATTCAGCGCATGCTGTGGTCCCTTTTTATGGTCAAGGTATGAATGCAGGTTTTGAAGATATTTCGGTCTTAAACGAGATGATGTTAACGCACGGTGATGATTGGAATAGCGTTTTTAGTAATTATCAAGAAGCTCGTAAGCCAAATGCTGATGCTATTGCAGAACTTAGTTATCGCAATTTTATTGAAATGAGTAGTAAAACAAGTAACCCCAAGTTTTTACTACAAAAGAAAATTGAAAAACGGTTTGCTAAAAAGTATCCTGATAAATGGATACCCGCTTATTCAAGAGTGACATTCTCTGAAAGACCTTATGTAGAAGCTTTAGCTATTGGCGATGCGCAAGAGAAAATTATGATGCAAGTGATGCAAATGCCTGATATTGAATCAAAATGGGATAGTGAAGAAGTGGAGCAAAATATTTTAAGTTTATTAAAATAACTTCGTTTCTATTTTCAGATACCTTTAAATTATAGCAAAAAAAAAGCCATCCGTAAAGATGGCTTTTTTTTGAGTTAGTTAATTTACTTATAGCTTAGCGAACATTTTTTCCATTTTTGCTTGCTCTTCTTCAGCTAAAACGGGATCCACTAATATACGACCACTGTGTTCGTCTGTAATAATTTTCTTTCTAGAAGCTATTTCAACTTGTACTTGTGGAGGAATAGTAAAGAAAGAACCACCAGAAGCACCTCTTTCAATTGGCACAACTGCTAAACCATTCTTTACATTTTCACGAATTCTTACATATGCTGTAACAAGACGCTCTTCTATATCTTTTTGAAACTTAGCTGATTTAGCTAATAATGCTGCTTCTTCTTTTTCAGTTTCAGCTAAAATTGCATCAAGTTCACTTTTCTTATGCTTAAGATGTGCCTCACGCTCAGAAAGTTTTTCTTTTGTTCCAGAAATAACTACTTTCTTTTGCTCAATCTGTGCTTTGAATTCTTTGATGTTTTTCTCAGCCAATTGAATTTCTAATTCTTGAAATTCTAATTCTTTTGAAATTGAATTGAATTCACGGCTATTTCTAACATTCTTTTGCTGCTCAGTATACTTCTTAATCAAAGTTTTGGCTTCTTCAATTAGATTCTTCTTAGCGCCGATTTCAAAATTTATTGTTTCTACATCAGTTTTAAGCTTGTCCATACGAGTTTTAAGACCAAGTACTTCATCTTCAAGATCTTCAACTTCTAAAGGAAGTTCACCTCTGACATTTCTAATTTCATCTACTCTTGAATCGATCAATTGAAGATCATATAATGCTCTAAGCTTATCTTCTACTGTAGCTTCTGCCTTTTTTGTTGCCATATTTATAAATACTTGATGGGATTGGTGTTACTGTCCGATAAACGGATTGCAAAATTAGGAATTTTTTCCGTAAGATAGTCAACTAAAAGGTTTTTTGTAAACTGCTCACTTTCATAATGTCCGATGTCAGCAATTACCATTTCATTTTCTGCCTCATAGAACTGGTGATACTTTAGGTCAGAAGTGATGAAAACATCGGCCCCGTTTGACTTAGCGGCTGAAATGGCAAATGCACCACTACCGCCTAAAACTGCTACTTTTTTGACTTCTCGCCCTAATAATTGTGAGTGCTTAATCACAGAAACATTCATTTTTTGCTTTACAAATGAAAGAAAATCACTTTCATTCATAGGTTTTACAAGCTCACCTAGCATTCCCATGCCAATGTTTTGGTTCTTGTTTTCTAGTGAAAACACCTCATAAGCTACCTCTTCATAGGGATGATTTTGAAAAAGTGCCTGTAAAATTTTCGGTTGATTACTTGATGAAAAAGTGACGTTGATTTGAGTTTCTTCTTCAAAATGTAATTTACCACTTTCACCCTTTACTGGTTTACTGTTTTCTCCACCCTTATAACTACCTGTTCCATCAACTGTAAAACTACAATTGCTATAGTTGCCAATGTTGCCAGCACCTGCATTGAATAATGCATTTTTGAGTTTATTGGCATCATCTTTTGGAACATATGTTGTCAACTTTTTAATGCTTCCTTTTTGCGGCATTAATATTTGAGTGTTCACTAGCTCTAGCGTCTCACAGATTTTTGCATTTACACCTTTAGAACTATTATCTAAGGCGGTGTGCATACTATAGATAGCAATATTATTTTGAATGGCTTTTATAACTACTCGTTCTACATAACTAGATCCAGTAATTTTCTTTAAGCCTGAAAAAATTATTGGATGAAAACTAATTACAAGGTTACAATTATGTGCTATGGCTTCGTCAATCACATTTTCTAGTGTGTCTAAGGTGACTAGTATACCAGTAACCTTTTGTGATGAATTGCCAACTAAAAGACCAACGTTGTCAAAATCTTCTGCTTGCGCCAATGGCGCTAATTCTTCTAAAATATTAGTAACTTCTTTAACTATCATATCGAAAAAATATCATTCCAAAGTTAAATATTATATTTTCGTCATAATGATACTGCTTAGAATTATTAGTTTACCTATCGCTTTTGTCTACGGATTGATTATTCATGTACGTAATTATTTTTACGATACAGGTCTTTTCAAATCAAAATCATTTGAAACACCAACGATTTGTGTAGGTAATTTAAGCCTTGGGGGCACAGGTAAGACGCCAATGGTTGAGTTTTTAATTGCTGCTTTACAAGATGATTTTAAGGTTGCTGTATTGAGTAGGGGATATAAACGTACCTCAAAAGGATATGTGTTGGCAGAAAGCAATAGTACAGTTGAATCATTAGGTGATGAACCGTACCAAATTCATAAAAAGTTTAAGCAAATTACTTTAGCGGTTGATGCCGATCGTAAGAATGGTATTAGAAACCTTCAAAGTGAGATAAAACCAGATGTAATAATTTTAGATGATGCCTTTCAACATAGAAAGGTAGAACCAACTTTTTCGGTTTTATTGACGGCGTTTGATAAACTTTATTCTGAAGATTATTTTATTCCGTTTGGCACATTAAGAGATGGCAGAAATCAGGCAAAAAGAGCCCAAATAATTGTAGTTACAAAGTGCCCTATTGACCTATCAGAGCAAGAAAGAAATAAGGTGGTAAAAAGTCTTAATCCTAATAAGAATCAGAAAGTATTATTTTCACACTTGGATTATGGAAACATACTTAAAGGTGGGGTTGTTGATGCAACGCTTGAATCAATTAGCGCTATTAATTTTACGCTTGTAACTGGTATTGCCAACCCAGTGCCATTGGTTCATTATTTAAAAGAAAAGCAATTAAATTTTGAGCACCTAAGCTTTAAAGACCATCATGCATTTAGCACCAATGAAATAGAAAATCTAAATTCTAAAGAGTTTGTTTTAACTACAGAAAAAGATTTTGTTCGTCTTCAAGGCAAGGTTCAAAAATTGGCATATGTTGAAATCACACACAAATTTATTGATGGTGGTAAAGCACTATTATTAGGAGAATTGAAAAATATTACGAAGCTGAATTCTTGATTTTATTGTCAAAAATATTTTCACCAATTTTCTGGTAAAAAACTTCAGGTTTAAAAGGTTTGGTAACAACATCGTTACATCCGGCTGCGTAGAATACTTCTAGACTATCATCTAAAGAAATCGCAGTTAAGGCTATTATAGGTGTTGAAGGGTCAAATTTTCGAATTCTAATCGTTGCCTCATCACCACTTATGCCTGGCATGTGAATATCCATCAAAATAGCATCATATGTATTGGCTCCGGCCAAGTCAACAGCTTCAAACCCATTGCTAGCTATGTCGCTGGTTATTCCTTTTTTGGTGAGCATTTTTTTGGTAATGACCTGGTTTATTTTATTGTCTTCTACAATTAAAATATGTAAACCTTCAAACTCGTAGTCTTTAGGGGTCATTTCAAACGGAATATCATCAATAATGCTATCCTTACTTTTAATATTTAACTCAAAAAAGAATGCACTACCAACGTCAAGTTCACTGCGCAGTTCAATTTTACTATTAAATAAACCTAAAAGACTTTTTACAATTGTTAAGCCTAAACCGGTACCTCCATATTCACGGTTGATTTGAATAGAACCTTGTTCAAATCCTTCGAAAATACTTTCTTGTTTTTCTTTTGAAATACCAATTCCATTATCTGAAACTTCAAAATAAATAGAAACGTCTTCTTCAACTTTCTTCAGCAATTTCACAATTACTTTAACTTCACCATTCTTAGTGAATTTTAAAGCATTGCCTACTAAATTCATAATGATTTGCGACAATTTTAAAGGGTCACTCATTAAATGAGAAGGTATACTTTCATCATAATCAAGTACGATTTTAGTATGGTTTTCATTCGCACTTTGCTTCAAAGAGTCAATTACCTCTTTTAAAACCTTTTTTAGATTAAACTCAATGTTTAATGGTTCTAATTTATCAGCATCAATTTTATTAATATGTAAAATGTCATTAATAAAGTTCAAAAGATAATCGCCAGAAAATTTTAAGGCTTTTAGATGCTCTTTTTGTTCAGCGTTCGGATTTTCTTCTAACAACAGGTGCGTTAGACCGGTAACAGCATACAATGGGGTTCGCAATTCATGACTTACGGTTGATAAGAAATTACTTTTGGCTTCCATAGCCTGTACAGCTTCATCACGAGCTACTTGTAATTCGTTATTCTTGGTTTGTAATAGGTCGTTCGTTTTAAGTTTAATCTGATTGTTTCGATACAATGAAATTGCTAGTAATGAAATAATCATTAAAAAAGCAGTGGTCGCAATTGCTGTTAATTCGGACCTGTTTTGCGACTCCGTTAATTCTTCTATTTTTTGATCCTGAAGTTTAATTTGATCGCCCATAAAATCAAACTGAACCTTATCTGCAACCTTCATTTCAGTTTTAATTTTATCAATATTAAATATTGAATCGCGTAAGCCTAGTAGGTTTTTGTTACTAATTAAGGCTTTATCAAATAGTTCAAGATTTTCATAGGTTATACCTAACAATTGATTGGCTTCAAAAATTTCTTTAAAGAAACCATGTTTTTGGGCCATTGCTAAGGCCTTTTCTGCATTGTCTGAAGCTTCTTTGTGCTTTTCTGTTTTGATAAATACTTTAGATAGGCCTATATGCGCTTTAGTGGCTAAATACTCTTTTTCATAGATATCGGTATTGATAACCAAAGAGTTGAAGTTTTTTTGAGCATCATCATATTTCTCTTGATTTAGAAAAATATTGCCTTCAACCAATAGTATGTTGTTAAACATATTACGGTCGTTATTCAGTTGTTTTGCCTCATCTAATAAATATCGAGCTTGAAAACTTTTTTCATTTTTGAATTCAATAACCCCCTCAATATATTTGTGTATAGCGTTACCATACGGGTATTCAATATCTTTTAGCAACGCTTTTGCGCGGTCCCAATAAAATAGTGTAGTGTCTTCTTTGTCAAGTCTAAGGTAAACAATGGCAAACTTGTGGTAGCAATCGATCAGCGCTTTTACATCTTCATTTTTCTCTGCAACTTTGGCTGCATTTTGAAGCGAAAGAATTGCCAAATCAATTTTATCTTGATTGCTGTATAAACGAGCTTCATCAAGATATACGTCTAAAGGTTTTTCAGGAATTGAATCTTGAGCAAAAAACATTTGCCCAATAAAAAGACAGGCCATAATTAATGGCAACCGAAATTGAATATGTAATGAATTAATTTTCAAACGTAATTTTTCAAGACCATCATATTAATCAAATCTATTAATCTACTGCTATAACCGGTTTCATTATCATACCAACCGATTATTTTGACCATTTTACCGATAACTGATGTCATCTGTGAATCAAACGTACAAGAATGACAACTATTGTTTATGTCGACAGATACTATTGGATCCTCTGTATATAAAAGTATGGTTTTTAGTTCATTAAGCGAATATTTTTTAAAAGTTCGATTAATTTCTTCAATAGATGTCTCTCGTTTTACATTAAAAGTGATATCAGTCAATGATCCGTTCGGTACTGGTACTCGAATGCCACAACCGCCAATAGATTCAGCTAGATTTGGAAATATTTTTGTCAAAGCCTTGGCAGCTCCTGTTGTAGTCGGAACTATTGATTGTCCGGCTGCTCTGGCGCGCCGTAAATCTTTGTGAGGTTGGTCGTGCAAGCTTTGATCCGATGTGTATGAATGAATAGTTGTAATGTATGCTTGTTCTACACCACATAAATCATCAATGATTTTAATCATTGGTGCCGCGTTATTTGTTGTACATGAAGCACATGACACAATATTATCTTCTATGGAAATAATGTTTTCATTGATTCCAAAAACTACCATTTTTATATCATCTTCTACCGGAGGTACTGATAAGATTACCTTTTTTGCGCCATTGGTAATATGATGTTCTAAAACAGCCTTAGTTTTAAATTTACCGGTACACTCTACAACAATGTCAACGTCACTTGTTGACCAATCAATTTTATCTGGACTATTATGATTTGTAAGTGCAATTGGCCGCTTGTTGAAAATTATTTGATTTTCTATATGAGTGATATCATGGTCAAAAACCCCATGAATACTGTCGTATTTAAGCAAATGCGCTAATGTTCTAGCATCGGCTAAGTCATTAATCGCAACTACTTTTAAGTGCTCATGCTTTTGAAGTAGTCTAAATAAGGTACGGCCAATTCTTCCGAAACCATTGATACCAATTTTAATTTCGCTCATTTGGAATGGATTCGATTGAAGTTTCTAAAATAATTTTACGCTAAGGTCTAATTGATATGCTTATGTGCTTTGTAAGATGAACGCACCAAGGCACCACTTTCAACATGACGGAATCCCATTTCAAGTCCTATTTCTTCATATTTCTTGAATTGTTCTGGTAGTATAAATTCCTTAACTGGAAGATGCTTTTTAGATGGTTGTAAGTATTGGCCAATAGTTACTACATCTACATTCGCATTTCTAAGATCTTCAAGCGTTTGAATTACCTCGCCTTCTTGTTCGCCTAAGCCCAACATAATACCTGATTTGGTTCTGCTTGCGCCGTTGGCTCGTAAATATCGAAGTACTTCAAGGCTTCTTTCGTATTTAGCTTGAATTCGAACTTCTCTTGTCAACCTTTTTACAGTTTCCATATTATGCGAAATCACTTCAGGTGCTACGTCAAGAATGCGATCTAAATGACGTTCAATTCCTTGAAAATCAGGAATTAAAGTTTCAAGTGTGGTGGTAGTATTCATTCTTCGGATAGCCTTAACTGTTTCCGCCCAAATAATGGATCCCATATCTTTTAAATCATCTCTATCAACAGAAGTAATTACAGCATGCTTGATGCTCATAATTTTAATTGAGCGCGCCACTTTTTCAGGTTCAGACCAATCTACATTCTCTGGTCTACCGGTTTGAACACCGCAAAAACCACATGATCTTGTGCAAACGTTACCTAAAATCATAAATGTAGCTGTGCCTTCTCCCCAACATTCACCCATATTAGGGCAGCTGCCAGAAGTGCAAATGGTGTTTAAGTCATATTTTTCAACCAAACCACGTAACTGCGTGTATTTTTTACCAGTTGGTAATTTAACACGTAGCCATTTCGGTTTTCCTTTAGGTGGTTGAACGCTTTCTGTAGTGTCTGTACTCATTTTATTGCACAAATTAAATAGAACAACAAATATACGATTTCAGTTAGCAGCAGCCGTATCGTGTTGCCAGTTTTTGCCTTGAATTGAAAAGGGCGAAAATTGTATGTGAATGTGGGTAAATATGCGTTGGATTGAAATGAAAATGAAGAAAGAAAGCTAAAACTAATTCTTGAAGGATGAATTTAGTTCTTGTGTTTTAAAGATTCTGCCAATAATTTTTTTGCACGTAATAACTTAACCTTTACGTTATTCATGGGCTCATTCAGCTCTTTAGCAATATCAGCATAGCTAAGTTCATTAAAGTATCTCAAATTGATGACCGCTTGATAGTGAGGCTTTAATTTTTTAATATGTAACAGTAGCGTAGCTAAGTTTTGTTCAATGATTAGCTGATCTTCAACTGATGGTGCATCATCTAATATTTTCTTTATAACATCATTACTGCCAGATGTTTCAAGTATATTACGCTTTCGTTTACGTATTAAATCAATATGAATATTTTTTGAAATGGTTATTAGCCAAGTCTTGAATTCATAATCATCATTATAGGTGTTGATCTTGTCAAAAGCTTTGGAAAAGGTTTGAACGGTGATATCTTCAGCGTCATTCTCGTTTTGAGTACGAATTAGTTGAAACCCGTATACATCATTCCAAAAATAATCTAATAGCTTACTATATGCTATCTGACTGCCAGACTTGGCATTTTTTAAGGTTTCCGGAAGATTGATTTTATCCAATAGGATAAGAAAAAATATGAGGGTTAATTAACTTTCGGTTTTAACCGATTTAGCAATTCTAAGTTGCAGATTCCATTTGACAATCTTGCTCTTCTGGCATTTTACCACACATGCCACATGCTTGACCATCTTGATTTAAGAAGGGGCTTTGACTAGCACAAGTGCCTGCAAATTTTCCATCTTTTTTAGACCAAATTTTTATAGCGATACCAGCTACAGCTAAAGCTAAAAGACCAATTGTCAACAATAATAGTTTCATACGACAAAGATATAAAAAAATAAGCCCTGACATAGAAGGTCAGGGCTTAGAAATTATTCTTTTGTATTGCTTAATTGCTAATATGCAATGTTAGCTACTATATTTTCTACTGTTGGTGTGTCATTGCCACCTTGGCGTTCAATTGTTATATAACCAACTGCATGATCACTATAAGGCATAGCCAATAGTTTTTCTTGATTGGTAGCTTGTTTTATTACACCTAGGTTTACCATTTTACCGTTAACTTCTGTCCACATTTGAAAACATTGATCTTCAGGTAAGTTGGGTAAGTTACTTACATTGATGTATGAAAGTTTTTTAACTGGATTAATATAGGCTACGGCTTTTAATTCTTTTGCCTTCTTATTGCCTTTTACGGTGTATTTTTTAGTTTCAGGATTTTGAAGAACAATAAACTGGTTGCGAACATCTTCTAATTGCTCGCGCATGTTTTCTTCTAAATCTTTGATTTTGTTGCTTACAATCGTATTTTCTTCTTGAAGACTTTGATTTTGGTCATAAAAGAAATAAGACGACCCAGCAAAAACTAAAATAGCAATACTAGCTGCAATACCGTATCTGAAATAATTTCTTCTACCCTTATTTTCAGCCTTTATAAGTGCTATGATGTTCTCTTTTAAGCCTTCTGGTGTTTTGATGGCATGTAACTTTGCAAATGCCTCCAAGTTGTCTTGAAGTTCATCATACGTTTTTCTTACTTCTGGGTACATTGCTATATAGCGCTCTACCTGAAGCGTTTCTTGATTGTTCGTAGTACCTAAAAGGTGCTTTTCGAGTAAATCAGAGTCTAAGAATATTTTAATTTTATCTTTCATCTGTTAAATTTGTTTCTGTTGTTCGGTCAATCCCGTTTATTAGCGGGTGTAATTTGCCTTTTTAAATTCAACATTTTTTAAGCTGAATGGGCGCGTTACGTTATATCAGTTCATTTATATTTAAAATGAGTGCAAATAATATTATGCTGACATAAATTTTCTTGAGTTCTCTTAGTCCGATTTTTAATCTAGATTTAATTGTTCCCAACGGAATGTCTAATTCATCACTAGCTTCTTGTTGGGTCATTCCTTGAAAAAACAGCGCCTCTAAAACAATTTGGTACTTTTCTTCAATTTTTTCTAAATTCTCTCGTACATCAATCAACTCAGGTCTTATGCTATTCACACCTAAATTATATACGTCAGAAACATCGATTTGGATTTCTTTATCAGATTTGGTGTTTACACTTCTTAGTTTGTCAATAGCTGTATTGCGTGTTATACGGAACAGCCAAGTAAAGAGTTTTGCTTTTGAAGGATCATAAGAATCAGATTTCTTCCAGATTTTAACAAAACTTTCTTGTAAAACATCTTGGGCAAGATTTTCATCACGCACCACTTTGTTGGCTACACCAAATAACGTATCTCCATAATGCTCATAGAGTAGTGAAATTGCTTTCTCATCTCTATCTTGTAGCAGTTCTACAATATGTTTTTCAAGTAGTGCGCTCATAAAACTTTTATGGGTTCTATAAAAAGTGGCTTAAGCATCCAAAGCCATAGTTTTATCCGTATATAGCTAAACGCTAATTTATAAAATTGATTGTTATAGTAGCGTTTCTTAATTTTTTAATTTGATTAATGTACAACTTGGTAATTGTACATTAGGTTTTGGTTAGTTTGGTTTGGTATAACCCTCGGATGCTATGCGTGCGAGGGTTATTTTATTATGTTTACTTCTGGTGCTATTGCAATGCCAAACCGCTTCTGAACGGCCTCAATAATTTGATATGCAAGGTCTAACAATTCTTTTCCGGTTGCATTTCCATAATTTACTAATACTAAAGCTTGATTTTTGTGAACACCTGCATCACCAAAACGTTTGCCTTTGTAGCCACATTGTTCTATTAACCAACCTGCCGGAATTTTATAAGCATCATCAGAAACCTTATAAAAAGGTGCTTCAGGATGCTTTTTTGAAAAGGTACCAAATTCAGACTTTGAAACCACAGGATTTTTAAAAAAACTTCCACTATTTCCTAATACTTTGGGGTCTGGTAATTTACTTTGTCTAATTGCAATAACTGCATTGGATATATCTTTTAAAGTGGGATTGGAAATATTATTTCGCTCAAGTTCTGTTTCAATTGCCCCGTAAGAGGTGTTTAAGCAATGATTTTTTTTGGTTAGTTCTAGTGTAACTGATGTAATCACATAAAGACCTTTTCCTTCATTTTTAAAAAAAGAATCGCGATAACCAAACTTGCATTCAGATTTTGAAAAACTTTTGATTTCTTGCGTTTGCATATGCATAGCTTCGCAGCTTACAAAGGTATCTTTCAACTCAACACCATATGCGCCAATGTTTTGAATAGGAGCAGTGCCTACATTACCCGGAATCAACGACATGTTTTCTAACCCACCGTAATTCTGTTCAAGCGTCCATAAAACCAATTCATGCCAGTTCTCACCTGCATTAATTTTTAAAGTGACGTTATTCTCAGTCTCTTTTACTATAGAAATCCCTTTTATATTAATATGTAAAACAAAGGCATTAACGGCACCTGTTAGAAGCATATTACTGCCACCACTAATTATAAATTTTTTTGGATAATCATTTAAACTTAGCGCAGTTCTAAGGTCTTCTTCAGAATTGATTTCTGCAAAGTATTTGGCTTGTGAATTGATGCCAAATGTGTTGTAGTTTTTAAGGGATATATCTTGCTGTACCTCCATTAACCTATATAACTCTTTAGGGCTTCCTTTAGTATGTTTACAGCACGTTTTAAGCTATCCTTTTCAAGAACATAAGCAATTCTTATCTGATTTTTACCTAAACCTGGTGTTGCATAAAATCCTGCTGCTGGAGCCACCATAACGGTTTCATTGTTAACTCTAAAATCTTCTAAAAGCCATTGAGCAAAATCATCGGTATCTTTTATTGGTAATTCAGCAATACAATAAAAAGCACCTTTTGGATGCGCTACCTTTACACCTTCTATTTTTTCTAACTCTTCAATAAGAATATTTCTTCGAACCACGTATTCCTTAATAACATCATCAAAATACTGCTGTGGCGTCTCTAACGCAGCTTCTGCAGCTATTTGCGCATAAGTTGGGGGTGACAGCCGTGCTTGTGCAAATTTTATTGCTGTACTAATAACTTCTTCATTCTTTGTTACCATGCATCCTATGCGCGCGCCGCACATACTATATCGTTTTGAGACAGAATCGATAACAATTGCATTTGAATCTATTCCATCTTCTTGTAATATTGAATAATGTTCAATTCCATCATATGTAAATTCGCGATAAACCTCATCAGAAATTAAGTAAATGTCATGCTTTTTGACAAGCAAAGCCAATTTTTGAATCTCTTCTTTGCTATACAAATATCCCGTTGGATTACCAGGATTGCAGATGAGTATTGCTTTGGTTTTTGATGTAATTAATTTCTCAAAATCTTCTATTGGTGGTAATGCAAAATTAGTTTCGAAATCTGAAACCACTGGCACAACATTAACGCCATGTGCTGTTGAGAACCCATTATAATTCGCATAAAAGGGTTCAGGAATAATTATTTCATCAGCTACATCGGCGATACTGCCAATTGCAAAAGACAAGGCTTCTGATCCACCTGTAGTTACAATAATATCTTTCGCCGTTACATGTATGTCATTTTTGGCATAGTAAGCAGCTAGTTTTTCACGATAGGTATCTGAACCTTCGGTTCTACTGTATTCTAATACCTTAATGGTGTTATTTTTTACAGCATCTAGCGCTATTTGTGGTGTTTTGATATCGGGTTGGCCAATATTAAGATGTAATACATTAATTCCATTCTTTTTAGCTTCCTCTGCAAAAGGAACTAATTTTCGAATAGGAGATTGGGGCATGGTAAGCCCTTTTTGTGAAATCGTAGGCATTTTCTAGTAATTTATCACAAAAGTGGTAAATCATATGGTGGAAAGCAATAAACATCAAGTTTATTAATTACCTGAAATCATGATTGTTAATAAAGTTTTGCGTTTATTTTTTGACTATCTTTAAGAGGATAAGTAGTTTGATAATGAAACGTTTAGGGTCATATATAGCGATTTTGGTTTTCTTCATACCATTTTTTGGTGTTGCGCAATCATTTTCATTGCCAAAAGGCCAAAAGCATCAAAAAATTAAATTTCAGCTAATTAATAACTTAATTGTGCTGCCCATAGAAGTCAATGGAACTGAACTTACTTTTATTTTAGATTCAGGAGTTAGAAAGCCTATTTTGTTTAGCCTTAATGATCAAGATCCTGTGCAACTTAATAGTGTGTCAGAGATTTCAATTAGGGGCTTAGGCGAGGGTGATCCAATCAAAGCACTTAGTTCAAAGGGTAATTCTTTTAAATTGAAGAATATTGAAAATGAAAATCAACTATTATACGTGGTTCTTGATCGAAATATGAATTTTTCACCAAGTTTAGGTATACCAATTCATGGAATCATTGGATATGACTTGTTCAAAAATTTTGTTGTAGCAATAAATTATGCTTCTAAGACCATTAAATTTCATTCTCCAGAGACGTACAAATATAGAAAGGATAGAAAAGCGGAAAGTCTACCGTTAACTGTTCGTAATAGTAAAGCTTATGTTGAAGGGCAACTTGCATTGAATAGCAAAACTAAAATGCCTGTACGATTATTGGTTGATACTGGAAGTAGTGATGCCATATGGCTTTTTGAAGATGAACTAATTGATGTGCCTGAGAAACATTATGATGATTTTTTAGGAGAAGGCTTAAACGGAAGTATTTTTGGCAAACGGACCAAAGTGAGTCAAATTAATTTGGGCTCATTTGCTTTAAAAGATGCAAAAGCGGCTTTTCCCGATAAGCAATCCTATAGTTCTATTGTTAATTTAGGTAACCGAAATGGATCCATTGGAGGTGAGGTGCTTAAAAGGTTCAATATTATTTTTGATTATCCGAATGAGAAAATGACTTTTAAGAAGAATAGCAATTTTAGTATACCATTTCATTATAATTTGAGTGGAATAACTCTACAGCATAATGGCCTTCGATATGTTGCTGAAAGCATAGGAAATGGAAGGGGAGTTGTTAATACAGAAGGTCGAAAATTTGGTGATGTTGAAATTATACTAGAGAATAGAACTAAAATGAGCTTGGTGCCCGAAATTGTAGTTTCTGGAATCAGAGTTGGCAGTCCGGCGCATGATGCGGGCTTGCGTGAAGGAGATGTGGTGCTTTCTGTAAACGGTAAAAAAATACATCACTACAAACTGCAAGAGGTAATGCAGATGCTTGATAGAAAAGAAGGTAAGAAGGTTAAGGTAATGATTGAACGCGCAAATAACGATTTGAAATTCTCGTTTACCTTAAAAAAAATGTTTCAGCCTGCACCTTAATATTCAATGGCACATAAAAATAAAAGCCCCGACCAATGGTCGGGGCTTTTTTATAGTATTGAAAAATAAATTTTATTTTCCTTCAGAAGCTTTAATTTCTCCTTTAATCTTTAAAACCTTAGTTGGTGTATCAGCATTCGAAATAACTGTTATGGCTTTTCGAATAGGGCCAACTCTATTAGTGTCATATTTTACTTGAATTTCACCAGTTTTTCCTGGTAAAATAGGATCTTCCGGTTTTTTCGGTATTGTACATCCGCAGCTAGAGCTCACTTTGCTGATTATCAATGGTGCATTACCAGTATTTGTAAATTCAAAAACACGAATGCCATCGGCACCCTTAGTGATTTCGCCATAATCTACAGTTTCGGTTTTGAAATCAATTTTAGCTTTCGCTTCTTGAGCTGTAAGGGTTAATCCCATTAGGCTCACAAATAATACAAGTACTATTTTTTTCATCATTTTTCAGTTTTGGGTGAATTTCAAATGTAAATCTTTCACGATGAACGTCCAAAATTCTTTTGTTATATACTAACGTTACTTATTTTTGTTTCGTATTTATATTTCGGCCAATCGCCCGTATACTCCGATATTTTAACATATCGTTCAAAACGGGTTTTTTTAATGCCGTTTATCATTAACCAATAATCGTTCCAAAAAAATGGAGATTCCGTCAAAATACATCCCAAATCAGGTAGAAAACCGTTGGTATGAATATTGGATGCAAAATGGCTACTTTCATTCTGAGCCAGACAATCGTGAACCTTTCACCATTGTTATTCCACCACCAAATGTCACCGGCGTATTGCATATGGGGCACATGCTTAATAATACCTTGCAAGATGTCTTGACGCGTAGAGCCCGTTTAATGGGTAAAAACGCCTGTTGGGTACCTGGTACGGATCATGCTTCTATTGCAACTGAGGCTAAAGTTGTAGCTCGTTTAAAAGAACAGGGTATCAATAAAGCCGATATTTCTAGAGATGACTTTTTAAAGCATGCATGGGAGTGGAAAAATGAATATGGAGGTGTCATTTTAGAACAATTAAAGAAATTAGGTTGTTCATGTGATTGGGATCGTACCGCCTTTACTATGGATGACAATATGTCAAAATCTGTCACAAAGGTTTTTATTGATTTGTTTGATAAAGGTTTGATATATAGGGGCTATCGTATGGTGAATTGGGATCCTGAGGCTCAAACTACTTTGTCTGACGAAGAAGTTATTTATGAAGAGAGACAAGGCCTTTTGTATTATGTAGCTTATCAAATTGAAGGTTCTGCTGAAAAAGTCACAATTGCTACAACAAGACCTGAAACTATTTTAGGTGATACCGCTATTTGTATTAATCCGAATGATGAGCGGTTTAAGCATTTGAAAGGTAAAAATGTTATTGTTCCTATTTGTAATAGGGTTATACCAATTATAGAAGACGAATATGTTGATATTGAATTTGGTACTGGTTGTTTGAAAATCACGCCAGCGCATGATATGAATGATAAGGCCTTAGGTGAAAAGCATAACCTTGAGACTATTGATATTTTTAATGCTGATGCTACTTTAAATTCTTTCGGTTTGCATTATGAGGGTCAAGATCGATTTGTAGTCCGTAAAGCTATTTCTAAAGAACTTGAAGAAAAAGGGAGCTTAGTTAAGACTGAAAACTATATTAATAAAGTAGGTACTTCTGAACGTACAAAGGCAGTAATTGAACCGAGACTTTCAGATCAGTGGTTCTTGAAAATGGAAAATCTAGTAAAACCCGCAATTGCAGGTGTTTTAGATTCAGATGATATACAGTTCTTTCCTAAGAAATTTGAGAATATGTATCGCCATTGGATGTCTAATGTGAGGGATTGGAATATTTCGCGCCAATTATGGTGGGGACAAAGAATTCCAGCTTTTTATTATGGTGATGGTCAAGATGATTTTGTAGTTGCAGAAACTATAGAAGACGCACTGAAGTTAGCACAGGAAAAATCTTATAATGATAAACTGACACTTGAAAACTTGCGTCAAGATGAAGATGTAGTTGATACTTGGTTTTCTTCATGGTTATGGCCAATGACCGTTTTTAATGGAATATTAGAACCTGATAATAAAGACATTAATTATTATTATCCAACGAGTGATTTGGTTACAGCGCCAGATATTATCTTCTTTTGGGTAGCACGAATGATAATTTCAGGTTATGAATATAGAGATGAACGACCATTTAAAAATGTTTATTTCACTGGAATTGTTCGGGACAAACAACGCAGAAAAATGTCGAAATCATTGGGCAACTCGCCTGATGCCTTGAAATTAATTGATGATTATGGCGCAGATGGTGTTCGAGTTGGTCTTCTGTTAAGTTCTGCTGCTGGAAATGATTTAATGTTTGATGAAGATTTATGTCAACAGGGTAAGAATTTTTCAAATAAGATATGGAATGGTTTCCGATTAGTAGAAGGGTGGGAGGTAGCAGATATTCCGCAACCAGAATCTGCAAAACTTGGCATTGAATGGTATCATGCTAAATTCAATCAAACTTTAGTTGAGATTGAAGATCATTTTGGCAAGTTTAGAATTTCTGACGCATTGATGGCAACGTATAAGTTGGTTTGGGATGATTATAGTTCTTGGCTTTTAGAAATAGTAAAGCCAGCTTATCAACAGCCAATTGATAAAACTACCTATGCCGCAGTTATTGCTATTTTAGAACAGAATCTTAAGGTGTTGCATCCGTTTATGCCTTTCTTAACTGAAGAAATTTGGCAGCACATAGCTAAACGTTCTCCTGAAGAAGCTCTGATAGTTGCTGAATGGCCAAAAATTGAAACAGTAAATGATGTTCTTGTAAAAGAATTTGAATTTGCTTCGGAGGTTGTTTCAGGGATAAGAAATATCCGAAAGGAGAAAAATATTCCAATGAAAGAAGCACTAGAGGTTTCAGTTTTAAATGAAGAACAAGTTGCTGAAAAATGGGATGATTTAATTTGTAAATTAACCAATGTGTCCGCTATTTCTTATGTTGATGCTGCCGTGGAAGGTGCTTTAACCTTTAGGGTTAAAAGTAATGAGTACTTTATTCCAGTGGGTGGTGCAATTGATGTTGCAGCTGAAATTCAAAAGATTCAAGAAGAATTAAAATACACCAAAGGTTTTTTGCAATCGGTTCAGAAGAAACTCTCTAACGAACGATTTGTTAATAATGCACCAGAACAAGTTGTTGCCATTGAGAAACAAAAAGCTGCTGATGCTGAAGCAAAAATTGAAACTTTAGAGAAAAGTTTGGCAAGTATGTCATAAAACTTTTTTCGTTAATACGGCATCTGGCGTACAATTATTCAAAAGATGAATACTAAATATTCATTGTTTAATACTATTACGTCAAATCCAAAACGATTGTTTTTGGTTGATGCATTAGGTGCCGTAGTTTCTGCATTTTTCTTGGGAGTTTTACTTGTAGGCATTCATACTTCTATAGGTATGCCCATTGAAATACTTCATGCTTTGGCCGTTTTGCCTTGTTTTTTTGCGTTGTACTCTTTTAGTTGTTATTTTTTCTTGAAATATAATTGGCGATTTTTTCTGAAGTTTATTGCTATAGTTAATTTACTTTATTGTTGTTTGACTATTTTTTTAATGTACTTCTATTATACTAGACTTACCCTTTTAGGGCTGAGTTATTTTATTATTGAGATATTAGTTTTGTTGGTTCTAATAAGGATTGAGTTCAGAAGTGCATTTAATAAAAGATAGACTGCTTTAGGTTTATAAACATATGCTGAAAGTTTTTATCTTTAAAGAAAACGAAGCATTATGAAAAAGTTACTCACACTATTGATAGTATTAATTGCATTGAACGTAAGAGCTCAACAAGAAAAAGTTGAAATATTACCTGCGGATATACAAATAAAAACAGCAGTACTTCCTGCGCCTGAAGCAGATAAATCTGCTGCTATGGTATACGGCTATAATGATAATGGTGAAATGGTAGTGTTACGAGAAGGTACCAATAACTTGGTATGTATTGCGGATGACCCAACAAAAGAAGGAATAAGTGTTTCTTGTTATTCAGCTGCATTAGAGCCTTTTATGAAAAGGGGTAGAGAACTTACATTAGAGGGTAAAAACACTAAAGAAAAACGCGAAATTCAAGGTGCTGAAGTGGCGGCAGGTAAATGGCAGATGCCTATTGTTCCCAGCATGCTTTATGTGTATTATGGTAGTGATGAAGCATATAATAAAGCAACAGGTGAGTTAAGTGATGCGCAATATAGGTATGTTATCTATACTCCGTTTGCTACTGTCGCGTCAACAGGTTTACCTTCAAAACCACATGAAAAAGGAATGCCTTGGTTGATGGATCCAGGTACTTTTAGAGCCCATATTATGGTTGGTCCGTTTAATTAGAAACTATATAAAATCAATGGAAACTTATGCCAAAGCATTATTGTATGCAATTCCTTTTTTCTCCATTTTATTGATTATTGAAATAGCGTATGGCTATTTTAAAAAGGATCAGAAGCATAAAGTTATGGATACTGTTTCGAGCATTAGTTCGGGCTTTACTAATATTATTAAAGACACCATTGGTTTGGGGTTGGTATTAGTGTCATACCCATTTTTGCTTCAGCATTTGGCTATCACTGAAATAAAAGCAACCTGGCTAGTTTGGGTCATAGCTTTTATTGTAATTGACTTCGCTGGGTATTGGAATCACAGACTCAGCCATAAAATCAATTTTTTTTGGAACCAACATGTAATTCATCATAGTAGTGAAGAATTCAATTTGGCCTGTGCGCTTCGTCAACCCGTATCTAATTTGTTGGGGTATTTTGCTATTCTCTTAATTCCTGCAGCAATTTTTGGTGTACCAAATGAAGTGATATTAATATTAGCCCCAATTCATTTGTTCGCACAATTCTGGTATCATACAAGACATATCAAAACCATGGGTTGGTTAGAATATATAATTGTAACACCATCTCAACATCGCGTGCACCATGCTATTAATCCGGAGTATATTGATAAAAATTTGGGTCAGGTACTTTGTATTTGGGATCGCTGGTTTGGTACATTTCAAGAAGAGTTAGCTGATGTACCACCTCAGTATGGTGTTTTAAAACCAGCCGGCACATGGAATCCTGTTTTGATTAATTTTCAACACATTTGGCGACTTCTAAAAGATGCGTGGCGCACCGATAATTATTGGGACAAATTTAGAATTTGGTTTATGCCAACCGGTTGGCGACCTAAAGATGTAGCGGTTAAGTATCCAATTCAAATCATTGAAGATGTTTATAATTTTGAACGTTATAAATCACCCACATCTAAGGCAATGAACGTTTACGCAATATTTCAACTACTTAGCACCATGTTTTTTTTGCTTTTCATGTTTTATAACTATGCTAATATTGAATTTGAAAACTTAGTGCTTTTTAGCGCTATTATTTTTATTGGTGTATACGGCTATACCAGTTTAATGGATAGAACCAGTTACGCGGTGTGGATTGAAATTGTGCGCAGTATTGCGGGTGTAACAAATATAATTTTACAGGCTGATTGGTTTGGTTTAAATAGCTATTTGTCATGGGGTAGTACTTTAGTTGTATTATATTTTATAGTGACCATTTGCGCCAGTATATACTTCACGTTTATCGAACGAGACACAGATGCTAAAATGACTATATAGCTCATAAAAGCTGATTTTTATTATCATTGGTCGAAAAATTATATGATACTTTATTCGAATGCGTTTTTAACTAAATCACAGTTAAAGCCATTTAAATATGACACGTCAAGCCCAATTGCAATTCTGTAAAGTATGTGTAAATCAAGAGAAAGACCTTAGTTTTGGTATTGTCTGTAGTTTAAACGGACAAGCTGCTAACTTTGAGTCTAATTGTGATTCTTATCGTGAAGATAGTAGTAGAAAAGCTCGTATTTCAGCAAATACTGCGGCCAAAGAAATAAATAGCCAATTGGCATCTTCTGGGCAACGATTTGCAAATTATATTATTGATTTTATTTGCATGCTACTTTTTATAGTGGTTTTTAGTTTTATGCTTGGCGTTATACTAGCTTTAGTATCACCTGAGTCTCTATCTTTTTTTGAAGGAGAAAATAAACTCTTAGAGTATGCTATTGGAATAATTGCGGGTATTATATATTATTCATTACTTGAAGGAATATCTGGTCAATCAATAGGTAAAGTGATAACCAAAACAAAGGTGGGTACTGAAACTGGTGAAAAACCTAATTTTAGCACTATTTTATTGCGTTCGGTTTGTAGATATATACCTTTTGAAGCTTTTTCTTTTTTTGGTTCTGATTCAATAGGATGGCATGATTCTATTTCTAAAACTAGAGTTGTAGTTCTATCTAATAAAGCTCAATTATAGAAAAAAACTTACTATCTAATGCCATATATAATTTATAGTATTCAAATAATGTTATTGGTAGGGGTAGTAGGGTAAAGTTTGAATTTAAACCGCACAGTTAAATTAGCTGTATTAAGTTCGTAGTTGTTATTATTCATATTTCTTTACTCATGTTTCAGAACTGATTATTAAGTTTGTCTAAAGACTTAATATGAGACCTTATATTCTTGCAGAAACTAATTGGGAAGCTTTAAAAGATGCTAAATTTGATTTAGCAGTATTACCTTGGGGTGCCACTGAAGCACATAATTATCATTTACCATATGCCACTGATAATATTCAAGCTGACCATTTAACTGCGGAGTCGGCAAAATTGGCTTGGGAAAAAGATGCTAAAGTTATTGTATTACCTACATTACCTTTTGGTGTAAACACAGGGCAGTCCGATATTTATTTAGACATTAATTTAAATCCTAGTACGCAACTAGCAATTTTAACTGATATTGTAGAAGTACTGAACAGACAAGGTATTTATAAACTGCTACTATTTAACGGACACGGTGGAAATAATTTTAAACCGATAGTTAGAGAATTGGGACTGAAGTTTCCTAAAATGTTTATCAGCTTTTGCTTTTTTCCACAGATGTTAGATAAAGATTTATATTTTGAGGAAAAAGGTGATCATGCTGATGAAATGGAAACTAGTCTGATGTTATACTTACGGCCAGATTTAATTTTGTCGAAAGATAAATGGGGTGATGGGGCCTCTAAAAAGTATAAAATTAATGCCTATTCAGAAGGGTGGGTATGGGCCGAACGTAAATGGTCAGAAATTAGTGAAGATACTGGTGTTGGAAATCCGCATAAAGCTACTGCTGAAAAAGGGGAACAATTTTTTAATGCGATTGCTGAAAAACTAGGGAGCTTTATAGTAGAATTGTGTGAGGCTGATCTCGAAGATATGTATGAGTAAATTGTAATATAAAAAGAAGGCTAATTGTAAATCAACTTTTTAGTTCTTTTTGAACAATAGCTATGTAGGCTTTCATAGCTTCTTCTTTGCTCATATCTTTTGCTTGAATAAGAGCATTGACCTTAAAGGCATTAATTAATGGAGTTTTACCATTGGGGTTGTCTGAATTATCAGTAGCTATTTTAAAGTAAGCATATAGCTTTAGCATTAAATCAGGTGGTAATGCATCAGTATATTCATTTGCAAATTCTACCGCATTCGAGAAGTTAGTATGTAAGTTCTTCTTTGTCATCCTTTTGAATAGTACTGGCAATACATGTTTTGGCTCCGACTACTGTTTGATTTAATTTGACAGTAATACCACAATCTAAAGGTAAGAACAAATCTACTCGAGAACCAAACTTTATAAAACCTGCGTCTTCTCCTTGTTGCGCATTATCTCCTTCTTCTGCATAGTTTACAATTCTGCGTGCCATTGCACCAGCTATTTGGCGATATAATATATCTCCAAATTTTGGAGTGTTAATGACTACAGTAGTGCGTTCATTTTCAGTACTAGATTTTGGATGCCAAGCCACAAGATATTTACCAGGATGGTATTTAGAATACTTTATTGAACCACTTGCCGGGTACCGCGTGACATGCACATTTACTGGTGACATGAAGATTGATACTTGTTTGCGTTTGTCATTGAAATATTCGGTTTCTACAACTTCTTCAATAACGACAACCTTACCGTCAACTGGGGCTAAAATGTCATCAAAATTCTTAATTACGGTTCTTTTGGGGTTTCTAAAGAATTGTAAAATGAGAATCAAAACAACTAATGCTAAAATCTGAAGGCCCATTTTAAGCCAAGGTATTGCGATGTAAAATTGCGCTAGTAAAACAGTTACAGCAACTAAGAAAAAGGTAATTAAGATTATTTTTTGTCCCTCTCTATGAAACATTTGCAAAGATATTTAAGGTTAAGTAGGCAAAAGGTGCCGCAAATATTAAACTGTCTAATCGGTCAAGCATACCGCCATGACCAGGCATAATTGCTCCGCTGTCTTTAACACCAGCTGAACGTTTTAGCTTTGATTCTACTAAATCACCTAAACTGCCCATGATTACAATCACTATGGCTAAGGTAACCCATTGCGCTGGATTTACTATTGGTTCATAACTTGCCATAAGGTAAGCCGCAGCTACAGCGAATAGCATGCCGCCAATAGTGCCTTCCCACGTTTTCTTAGGCGATACTCGCGGAAATAATTTTGTTCTACCAATTGATTTGCCAACAATATAAGCAAAACTGTCATTCACCCATATCAAGATAAAAATACCAATGATTAAAAATTTTGCAAAATCATCATTTTTATAAGGTATCATGGTTAGAAAAATACATCCTCCACCAATATAAAAAAGGCCAGCAAGAAATTTTTCTGCAGTACTAAAAATTCTTTCCTTTTTTGAAAATAAATATATGAGCATTGCAATGTTTACAGCGATTGTGGTAAACATTAATATGTTAATAGGTAGTTTGTTGTTTTCTTTTACAAGATATATGAATATCCACCAGAGAACTAAATAGGCTAAAAATATATAATAGCCTTTTAGGCCAACTAGTCGTTTGTATTCATATATACAAGCAAGACCAAAAATCATAAACAAAAAATCAAAGGCATCTGAACTTAAAAAGACTGCAGACAACAAGAGTAAAATGTATATGACCCCGGTAATTGACCGTCGAAGAATTTCCTTCATATTATAAATCCTCCAGAAGTAAAAGGTATAAATTTTTTGAAGTGCTACCGTAGGTTAGGAAGTCATGATCGTTTTCTTCGTTCGCTTGAAAATGCTTTAGCGTAGTAATATTGGTTGGAATATTACGACCGTATTTTTTCTTAATCACTTTTAGTCCACCACCAATATTTTCAACTAATTGGCTTGTAGTTGCAAAGACGATTACATTATCTGGTAAATCATGAAGCTTACTTTCTAATAGTTGATTAGAACATACTAAAATAGATCCATCTTGAGCAATCAAGTGCTCACAAGTGGTAAAGAAAACTTCACTTTGACCAGCTTTATCAGTAAATGTTATATTGTTATTCGAGAATTTTTTTGAAAGACGATTATCAAGAACTAAGAAGGGTTGTTGTTTCCAATTGTTCTCACCAATAATATTTGATAGTGCTTGTGAGATTTCTTTTAATGAATCACAGTATAAAAATTTACCGCCGTTTTTCTTAAAGTGGATGGTGAATTTTTCATCAACAGGAATATTTAAGTCGGGCATGTGCGCACCTCTGGTCTGAACAGCTTCCTTAGAAACCTTTTTTCCGCCCCCAAACAATTTATCAAACAGCCCCATTGATGTTAAGAAATTTCAATTTGCTTATTGGTTAGTATACTATGATAGCTATAAAAGTAATTAATTATTTTCTTTTCCTAGCTCTTCAGTAGGTATATCGTCTACTATTTCTTCTTCTTTATTAGTTGAAATATCTTTGGCTAACGGATCTTCCATTTCTTCTTTAATGAATGTTCTTTTGCCAAATATTTTTTCTAAATCCTCTTTAAATATAACCTCTTTTTCAAGTAAGCGTTCTGCCAATACAGTAAGCTTATCTTCATTGTCAATTAATACTTGTATTGCTCTTTGATATTGAGCTTCAATGATTTTAGAAATTTCAGCATCAATTTTTCTAGCAGTATCTTCACTATATGGTTTTGAAAAACCGTATGAATCTTGCCCTGATGAATCATAATAAGTAAGGTTACCTATTTCTTCATTTAGGCCATATACTGTCACCATAGCACGGGCTTGTTTAGTTACTTTTTCAAGATCACTTAAAGCACCAGTTGAAATTTTATCAAAAATAACTCGCTCGGCTGCTCTACCACCCATTGTGGCACACATTTCATCAAGCATTTGCTCTGGTCTAACGATTAATCTTTCTTCAGGTAAGTACCAAGCAGCCCCTAATGATTGCCCTCTAGGTACAATTGTTACCTTAACAAGTGGTGCTGCATGTTCAAGCATCCAACTTACCGTTGCGTGACCTGCCTCATGATAAGCGATAGTTTTCTTTTCACCAGGAGTGATTATTTTATTTTTCTTTTCAAGTCCACCAACAATACGGTCAACAGCATCTAAAAAGTCTTGTTTTGTAACTGCCTTTTTCTCTTTTCTTGCGGCAATTAAGGCGGCTTCATTACAAACATTTGCAATATCAGCACCAGAGAAACCTGGAGTTTGACGTGCTAAGAAATCTAAATCAAGCGTTTCAGCAGTTTTAATAGGTCTTAGGTGTACATCAAAAATTTCTTTACGCTCACGAATATCTGGTAGGTCAACATAAATCTGTCTATCAAATCGACCAGCACGCATTAAGGCTTTATCCAATACATCTGCACGGTTGGTAGCAGCTAATACAATTACATTAGTATTTGTGCCAAAACCATCCATCTCGGTTAATAATTGATTCAGTGTATTTTCTCTTTCATCATTAGAACCTGTGAAATTATTTTTTCCTCTAGCTCTACCAATAGCATCAATTTCATCAATAAATATAATTGCTGGAGATTTATCTTTAGCTTGTTTAAAAAGATCACGAACACGTGAAGCACCAACACCTACGAACATTTCAACAAAATCAGAACCTGATAATGAAAAGAAAGGGACTTTAGCTTCACCTGCAACTGCTTTGGCTAAAAGTGTTTTACCAGTTCCTGGAGGGCCTACAAGTAGTGCGCCTTTCGGAATTTTACCTCCTAAAGAAGTATATTTATCTGGATTTCTTAAGAACTCTACAATCTCTTCTACCTCTTCTTTGGCACCTTCTAAACCTGCAACATCTTTAAATGATGTTCTAGTGTCAGTTTTTTCATCAAATAGTTTTGCTTTTGATTTACCAATATTAAATATTTGTCCGCCGGCACCGCCACCGCCACCACCTGACATACGACGCATTAGGTAAATCCATATTCCTATGATTAAGACAAATGGTAAAATGCCAACTAATAAATCAATTAAATAACTTGATTCTTTGTCGAATTCAACTATGGTATCTAGATTGTTTTCTTTTTTGATTTCGGTAATTTCATTCTGAAAAATTTGAAGATCTCCGTAATCTAGCACATATTGAGGTACTACCGCTGTACCCACTGAAAAAGGTTTGTCACGTACATCTTTATGTACATCTTTTTCTAAAGCTTCTTCAGATAAGAAAACTTTTGCCTGATTGGTATTGGTGATTATCGTAATCTTATCGATATCGCCATTTCTCAAGTATTCTTGAAGCTCAGAAGTTGTTGTTGTACGGGTGCCAGAAAAGTTGCCACTATTGAGAATCTGAAATCCAATAAGAAGTATAGCGATTAAGCCATAAATCCACCATGAATTAAACTTAGGTTTCTTCGGATTCGAATTATTATCTTTTGCCATTATATTTTTTTACCTAATTATAGATTGCCTTCCAGTACAGTGATTTTTGCATCACCCCAAAGACCTTCAATATCATAAAATTCACGAATATGCTTTTGGAAGACATGAACTACTACGTTTACATAATCCATTAAAATCCATTCGGCATTTTCACTGCCTTCAACATGCCAAGGCTTATCTTGTATAGCCTTACTTACTGTTTTTTGAACGGATCCAACGATAGCATTCACCTGAGTATTAGAAGTACCATTGCAGATAACAAAGTAATCACAAACTGTGTTTTCTAATTCTCTGAGGTCTAGCAATCTTATATCTTGCCCTTTTACCTCTTCTATACCTTGTAAAATTAAGGCGATCAACTCGTCTGCGCTAGCTTTACCTTTCTGCATTCAAATTATTTAGTTTACGCAAAGTTATTATTTTTTTGTTCTTTTGACCCTAGTTTTCTAACATAAGATATCAAAATCTAATTACAGGGTTGCTCATGCATATAATCAAACTTGATGCCACGGAGTCTACAAACCTATATCTTAAAAATCGATTGCTTTCTACACCTGTTGATGACTTTACAGTTATTGTTGCTAATGAACAATTAAAAGCAAGAGGTCAAATGGGTGCTGTTTGGCAATCTTCACCGGGTAAAAACCTAACTTTTAGCGTATTAAAACGATTTGAAGGGTTTTCCGTTCAAAACCAATTTTATATAAATATAGCTGTTTCTTTGGCCGTTTATGCTATGTTAAAGGCATTAAAAACTCCAAATTTAAAAATTAAATGGCCTAACGACATTCTGTCAGGCTCAGGAAAAATATGTGGTATTCTTATTGAAAACATCTTACAAGGCCAACAAATAAAAGCCTCGGTTATTGGTATTGGACTAAATGTTAATCAAACTACCTTTCATAACCTTTTTAACGCTACCTCTTTAAAATTGTTGTTAGACAAAAATTTTAATTTAGAAGATTTACTAAATGAACTTCTTGAGAAATTGGTTCACTATTTTGACCTTCTAATTTTGGGTAAATTCAAAGAATTGGAAGAAGCCTATCTTGATGTTCTTTTTATGAAAGGAAAAATCACTCAATTTCAAGATAAAAATGAAAAATCCTTTTATGGTACCATTTCTGGAATATCGTCCACAGGAAAGCTTGAGGTTCTCTTGAAAGATGGGCCTTTAAAAGAGTTTAATTTGAAAGAAATTAAACTGATTTATTAGAATTAGTTTAAATCTGGTCCATATTTTGAGACAATGTGCCAATAAAATTTGTTATTGGGTTCTTTATCATCATCGCCATCATTGCATTGAATTCACCTTTGAAATGTAATGTGACATCTGTAGCATTATCTGAGCGTTCTTCAATATCAGATGTTAAAGTGAAATTTAATTTACCTTCTGCTGAACCAAGCACAATTTTTTCAAAAGGTACTTTCTCTTTTACTTTCAAGGTAATTTCAGGCATACCTTTTAAAGCGAAAATAAAAGTGTCTTCATTTAAAACTTCAAACTTGCTGATATTTGATGGCATTAATTTTTCAAAATTCTTTATATCACAAAGAAATTCGAAAACTTCTTGTTTGCTTTTTGAAACTGTTTTTTTTGGAGATTCTAAGTGCATATTATTCTTGTTTCCATTCTGACGGATTTTTTCTCCACTCAGATAATGTGTTTAACTGTTCTTCTTTTATATAATTTGTGTCAGCTGCCTGTTCAATTAAATTTGAATAGTCGCTTAGTGTATGAAGGTCAATTTTCTTTTCTTGAAAGTTCTTTACAGAAACATCAAAGCCATATGTGAAAATTGCTAACATGCCTTTAATATTTGCTCCGGCAGCATTTAATGCATCTACGGCCAGTAGACTGCTTTTTCCTGTACTAATTAAATCTTCAATAATTACTACTTTTTGGCCCGATTCAAATTGGCCTTCAATTTGATTTTGACGCCCATGTGCTTTGGCTTGAGGTCTAATGTAAATGAAAGGCAACCCTAAATAGTCAGCAACTAACATGCCAATGCCAATAGCACCAGTTGCTACACCTGCAATTACATCTGGTTTACCATAAAGGTCTTCAACTTGTTTGGCCATTTCTTGGCGAATAAAATTACGAATTGTTGGATATGAGAGCACAATTCTATTATCACAATAGATTGGTGATCGCCAACCTGAAGCCCATGTAAATGGATTTTCCGGTTTCAACTTTATTGCATTAATTTGCAGTAGAAGTTCTGCGGTTTTTTTTGCAGTGTCTTTGTCTAAAATCATGCAGCAAATGTATAAAGTTTTTGTCAATGAACGGCCTCTTGTTTTAACGAACAATCTTTCTGATACCGGAGACCATAAATATTTCTTGCTAAACGAAGAATCTATTCAAGAAGCCATTACTTCTTTGCGAAAAGGAAAGTTAAGTGAGGCCTATATTTATCATCCAAATCAAGAAGAAATATTAAAAAAATTTACCAAGAGAATTCCGCTTGTTGTTGCAGCTGGGGGAGTGGTTACCAATAAAGAAGGTAAAGTGCTTTTTATTTATAGAAATGATAAATGGGATCTGCCGAAAGGTAAACTTGATAAAGGTGAATCTATAGAAACTTGTGCCATTAGAGAGGTAATGGAAGAAACAGGAGTTAAAGATTTACGAATAGAGAATTTTCTAAGAACTACATATCATGTTTTTAAAAACAATGGTGTTGATACATTAAAGGAAGTACATTGGTTTGCGATGAAAACCTATTATGAGGGCAAATTAAAAGGTGAGAAGAAAGAAGGTATACATAAAGTGAAATGGAAAGGGCCTGTTAAAATTAAAGAAGCTCTTGAGAATTCTTTCGCTAATATTCGTATTTTATTTGGGTATTAGTTAACTGATTTTGCATTATTTTTTAGAATTCTGTATACTGGGTATTGTAAATGAGCGGCTTCATAATGATTTGATTTTTTATACAACCATGTTAGTTGTGCATGCCAATTGGATTTAAATTCAAGGTCTTCTTCTTTTTTCAGATTAAAATCTTGATTTAATTGCGTGTCATTTTTCAACATTTCTTCTGCTTCATCTTCAAAAACATAAGGTGAAAAATCTTCTTTTTGCTGTAAAATAGCATCGAAAAAATTCCAGTTAAAAAAAGAATCTACAGCTGCGGGCTCTAGCGTTTCCATGAGATATCTAAATCCTGGTTGGTCTGTGATTATTAAATAATCGCCCTTAGAAAAATGGACAGACTTGTTTTGAGCTGCTACCTTTGTGTCATAATGAAGATAATGCCCTTCATAGGCATTTATTCTACTTTTATATTCTTGAATTTTATAAGATTCTACTTCTAGTATAGTATCTGCTTTTATAGTTTTATACACAATTTGATTCAGGTCTAATAAATTGATGATTTTATCATATCCTTTTTTAATAATATAGGCTTCAGGAATAACTACAGAATCGATAGCTTTAAAATAATTCTGATATTTAATTTCTTTTGTGAAGGGTTTGTTTCTGTTGTATTTTAATCTAGAAAAACCAGTGACTTTGCTTATGATTGTGTCTCCTTGGTACCCTTTGAAATTTAAAGTAGTATGTTGTGTGGAGTCTACCGCCCATTGTATTGGGTAAGTAGACCAATTCTGATGTCTAGTCAAAGCATCATTACGCAGTTCTTTTATTTTTGCACCGTCAGTTTCTGCAATATTTATAACTTGTTTCATTAACTCATAAGTGCCTTCAACTCTTTGTTTATATGGCTTTAACATATGGGTTTCTACCATTAAGCCAAAAGTGTTCCATAAAGTGGTGTAGCCGGTTGAATATCTTGGGTGATCTATAAATTGAGAAAACCCGGTTTCAGGAACTTGATTGAATACATTTACATATGGGGTTATTTCCCAATTATTCGCCATTAAAGATTTCTCTAAAGATGGCATCATTTCAGAATTTAAATAGGTTCCTAATTGGCCGCCTAATTTATTGTGTTGCGTAAACAAATGTGTTAAAGTGTATTGATAATCTGCACCATTGCTTACATGGTTATCTATAAAAATATCTGGATTTACTAAATGGAATATTTTAGCGAAACTGCGGGCGTTTTTAGAATCGGATTTTATAAAATCTCTGTTAAGATCATAATTCTTAGTGTTTCCGCGAAAGCCGTAAGATTTTGGTCCGTTTTGATTTGCTCTTGTTCCAGTATTTCTATTTAATGCACCGCCAATATTATAAATGGGAATGGTTACTAGAACGGTTTTCTCTGGAGCGTCTATTTTATTTGTAGCTAAATCTCTAAATAATAACATGGTAGCGTCTATGCCATCAGATTCACCGGGGTGTATGCCATTGTTAATTAACAACACTAATTTTTCTTTGCTAAGCTTGCGAAAATTAAAATCACCTTCTACGTTATAGGTGACAATATGAAGTGGTTCTCCACTATCTGTAAGACCAATAGTTTGAATGTTTATTTCAGAAAATTCTTTGGCTAATTGAATGTAAAATTCAATAGTCTGTGCGTAAGTGGCAGTTTCTGTGCCCTGAGTTTGCTCAAAATGAGTTGGGAAATTGACTATAGATTGCTTCTCTTTTTCCGTGCAAGAAAAGGTCAGGATAAGTATAAAAAATAAAAGAAATCGAATTAACATCTGTAACTAATTCAGATGTCAAAATTAAGTAAAAAATTATCAGCTAATTAGGCTGGTTTAGTGATTTTTGTAATCTCTGAACGCTTAACTGGTTTATTGGCGTAGTCAACTATATGATGTGTTTTTTTTCTATAATTTTCCCAATTGTCAAGGTCAGCCGTTGCAATAGAAGAAGTAATTACGTTTATACGCACTCGCATCTCAATTGGTAGATTTATAAATTCTTCCATGAACTGCCAACCGTCCATTATTGGCATGTTGATGTCAAGAAAAATTATCTCTGGTATTTCTCCGTTATTTTCTAAAATGTTTTTGATAGCATCAATGGCTAATTTGCCATTACCAAAGGTCTCTATTTGATTGCAATCAACAATACTATTTAGAATTTTTCGTATGCCGAAAACCGTTATAGGGTCATCATCGACAATGAAAATTGAATTAACTTTTGTCATTAAAATATATCTTGAAAGTAGTGCCTACGCCAACTTCGCTATAAACTTCTACCTTACCGTTCATGGCTTCTATTTGTTTTTTGGTGAAAAACAAGCCTATTCCTTTAGCATCTTCATTATGATGAAAGGTTTTATACATGCCAAACATTTTGTCGCCATGCTTTTTTAAATCGATACCAATTCCATTATCTTCAATAGATAGAACCGTGTAATTTTCCTCTTTTGTAGTTTTGAATTTAACGAAAGAATCTCTTGTAGACTCTCTATATTTTACGCCGTTTGTAATAAAATTATTTAAAATATTCTCTAGATATTCCGGAATTGCTTTTACCACAACGCTTTCAGTAACGTTGTTTATAAAAGTAACATTATTTTTAAGTAGCAAATCAGATAATT
The DNA here is from genome assembly GCF_016811105.1 of Aurantibacter crassamenti. Classification (GTDB taxonomy): domain Bacteria; phylum Bacteroidota; class Bacteroidia; order Flavobacteriales; family Flavobacteriaceae; genus Aurantibacter_A; species Aurantibacter_A crassamenti. Next base: position 1,218,261 of record NZ_JAFBGM010000002.1, on the reverse strand, counting down.
GATTTGCAGTTTTATTAATTGACTTGCTTAAATTAATTTGTTTTTTGTCAATATTTATATTTGTGCTTATCGCAACAACGCCGTTAAGATTATCAAGACTTTCTAAAAGTCCATCTGATGCCTTTACAAGCATTTGAGTTATGTTCTGTTTTTCATCTTTATCTTTTTCAGTAACTAAAAATTCTAGTAACATTGAAAAATTGGCTGCATGAGATCTTAGATTGTGTGAAATAATGTGCGCAAAATCTACTAATTTCTTGTTTTGTAATGATGTTACATTAATTAATCTTCTAAGTTCTTCCTCTTTTACTTTTTGGTCAGAAATGTCAAGACTAATACCAACAAGGCCAATAACATTTTTGTCCTCGTCAAGTAGAGGTATTTTTGAAGTTGAAAAGGTTACTTCTTTACCATTATTTAAAACAACTGTATTCTCTTTTTTTAATATGGCTTTTCCCTTTTCTATTACATAGAAATCATCTGCTAGGCAAGCTTTCAAAGATTCACCGGTTATAAAATGTGAATCATCTTTACCTAAAATTTGATTCTCATGTTGCAGGCCAAAAAACTCAAGTTCGTGTTTATTTGCTAGTATTTTTCTAGCCTTAGTATCTTTTATGAATACATTTATAGGTAAATGGTCTATCAATGTTTGTAATAAATGCTCTTTTTCTTTGGATTTAGCATCTTGATTAACTTTTTCGGTAATATCTCTAAAAGTACCTATTAAACCTGTTGTTTCTCCATTTTGATAGAGCGGATTTCCTGTACATATTACCCATTTCTCTTCGCCATTTTTAGTGATTATTTGAAATTTATCACTCCAAGGTTTGCCTTTTTCAAGAGCTAGTTTGGTGACCTTAATCATTTTTTGTTGACTTTCACCTTCTTTAAAGAACGATAATATTGATTCTTGCGAAGGAATATAAGATTCAGGAACACCTAGAATCTCTTTGGTCATAGAGCACCACCAAATATTTCGGTTGATGTCTAATTCCCAACTGCCAATTTTGGCGGTTTTCGATTTTTCATCTAAAAAAGCGCCTAATTTTACTAATTTCTGTTCATTTACTATTCTTTGGGTAACATCTTGGTTTTGAATAATAGCACCAACGATATTTTCATTTTCATCATACCAGGGCAAGTTTCGCCATTGAATATGAACTTCTTCTCCGCTGTCGTTAAAATATGAATCAATGTTTTGTTTACTGCAAGTGCCTTTAAAACAACTTTCTAAGATAGGTCTCCAGCGCTCACCAGTTTCTCCGAATAGCTCAAATATAGTCGCACCGAATACTTCGGGGGCTGAAAATTCGAAGGAATCTATCCATTGGTCTGAAGCGTGTACAACTTCAAACCTAGTATTGATAAAAGCAGTAGCTGTTGGCAACTGTTTTATTAGATAGTCCCTTACAGACGATTTGGTACTATTGAGCATTGTAAGGAAATTTCCTACTAAATTATGTTGATTTTTTAACATAAGTCACTTATTGTTGTGAATGCACCAAAACTAGTGGTGTGGTAGCATAAATAGGAAGTAAGGGGTTAATGCAATATGCGTATTGATGTATTTTCCTACAAATTTAATAAATTTAAAGGAACTTACTAGGTAAATTGCTGATTTACAAAAACTAATGCTTATTTAACTTGCACTGATTCTGGAACTAAAACAGTGTAGTCGCCTCCGTTTCTTATAACATCACGCACAATAGAAGAGCTTATATATGACGTACGTGCAGCTGTGAGTAAAAAAACGGTTTCAATTTTGGCAAGTTTTCTGTTGGTGTGTGCTATAGCTTTTTCAAATTCAAAATCAGCTGGGTTACGTAGACCTCTGAGTATAAAATCAGCATCTACATCCTGACAAAAATTCACTGTCAAACCCTTGTAGGTCATAACTTTGATCTTAGGTTCGTTTTCAAATGTTTTCGCTACAAAGGCTTTTCTTTCTTCTAGTGAGAACATATAATTCTTATCTGAATTAACGCCAATTGCTATAATTAACTCATCAAATAAGGTTACAGCGCGAGTTATTATATCTGTATGCCCTAAAGTTATAGGGTCAAATGATCCAGGAAATATTGCACGTCTCATATGGGTTGATTATAATTTCAAAGTTAACCTTTTATCTGTAAGGCCTCTTCAACGGCACTTTCAAAGAGTTCACTTAAAGAAATGCCAGCTGCTTGTGCTTGTTGGGGTAGAAGACTAGCTGTGGTTAGACCTGGTGTGGTATTCATCTCTAGCATATATGGTTCATCACCAATAAATATAAACTCACTGCGAGAATATCCGCTCATTTTAAGAACCTTATAGGCTAGCTTAGCTGCAGAGGTAACATTGTTAGTCTTAATTTCAGTCAAACGTGCAGGAGTGATTTCTGTTGATTGATTTTCATATTTTGCTTTATAGTCGAAAAAATCGTTATCAGTGACTATTTCAGTTATAGGTAAAACTTTTATTTCGCCCTTATATGTAATTACACCAACAGATACTTCTGTGCCATCAAGAAATGATTCTATGATAATCTCATCATCATGTTCATATGCCGTTTCAATTGCTGCTTTTAAGAGTGATTTTTCATAAACTTTTGATATTCCAAAACTGCTTCCGGCCTTGTTGGCTTTGACAAAACATGGTAATCCTACTTTTTCAACTATTGAATCTTCATCTATATGGTCACCGAGATTTAAATAATAAGACGAAGCAGATTTTATTCCATAAGGCCTTAATACACTAAGTAAGTCACGCTTATTAAAGGTTAAGGCTGATTGGTAATAATCACAAGAAGTTTGTGGTATGCCCATTAATTCAAAATATGCTGGCAAAAGCCCATCTTCACCTGGTGAGCCATGTATAGCATTAAAAACGCAGTCAAATGTTACTTTCACACCTTTATACTCAACACTAAAATCATGTTTGTTTACGGGGTATTCCTCATTATTTTCATCAACAAAGACCCATTTATCGGAAAAAATATGAATGCGATAACTGTTAAATTTCTCTTTGTTAAGATTATTGTAAACGACGTTTCCACCTGTTAAAGATATTTCCCATTCTTTTGAATAGCCCCCCATGATGATGGCAATATTTTTCTTCATGCTCTCGATAGATTTGAAAGTACTTGTTTTATTGTTAAGTCTATACCTTGGTGGTATAAAACTAATATGTTTATTTTTAATTGTATGGCTAGGTTTATCTAAACAAAAAAATGGATCAACCAATGCAACTTGACCAATATTCTAATATTCAAAGAAAATTTGATTCTAGTGCATATTGGCTAATTCAAAGTAAAGAAAAAAGCTATCCGTTTCCTATATTTGTCAGGTCAATTCTAGTCAATGAAAAACTTTTTCAATTTTTTAATAAGCCGAACCCTTCTAATTCAATTGGTAATTGCATTAGTTGTTTTTGTATTGTTAGCCTTTTTAGTATTGAGATGGCTTGGCAGTACTACGAATCATGGTGAATTTGTTGAGGTGCCTGATTTGGCTAAAATGTCTGTAATGGACATGCGGGCAACTATTGAAGAAAATGGATTGCGATATGAGGTTTTAGATTCGGCTAATTATAACCCTGACTATCCTAGATTTTCAATAATCGATCAGGATCCTAAAGCTGGTAATAAAGTAAAGGAGAATCGTAAAATCTATCTAACGGTTAATCCTTCAGGATATAAAAAAGTAACGGTACCGAATATAATACAGGTGACACAGCGTAATGCTACATCAATGTTAAAGGCAGTAGGTCTAGATGTACAACGTGTGACTTATATTGATGAGTTGGGTGAAAATATGGTTTATCAGATAAAGTATAAGAGCAAATACATAAAACCTGGTGATAAGCTTCCGAAAACTTCTAAAATAGAATTGGTTTGTGGTAATGGTAAAATACCAGACCAAGCGCGCATTAAGGCTGATTCAAAATAATGGAACCGCAAAACGATCCTGATTTACAGGAAAACGAACTCTTTGAACATTTTAATACCATAGCCTCTAAAGGTCAAGAGCCACTTAGAGTAGATAAATTTTTGATGAATTTCATTGAAAATGCTACACGAAATAAGATACAACAGGCTGCCAAATCTGGTCATATTTGGGTGAATGACGTTATTGTAAAGCAAAATTATAAGGTAAAAGCCGGTGATGAGGTGAAAGTGCTGTTTGAGCATCCGCCACATGAAAATTTATTAGTTCCAGAAGATATTCCTATTGATATTGTTTATGAGGATGATGTTTTGCTTGTGGTGAACAAACCAGCAGGTATGGTTGTGCATCCTGGTCACGGAAATTATTCAGGTACTTTAATAAATGCGCTTTTGCATCATATTGAAAATCTTCCAGTAAATAGCAATGAACGCCCAGGATTAGTTCATCGTATTGATAAAGATACTTCAGGACTTTTAGTTGTGGCGAAAACTGAAGCTGCAATGACTCATTTGTCTAAACAATTCTTTGATAAAACCTCAGAGAGAGAGTATGTGGCAATTGTTTGGGGTAATATGGAAGAAGATGAAGGTACTGTTGAAGGACATATTGCAAGACACCCAAAGAACAGATTGCAAATGCATGTTTTTCCTGAAGGTGATCAAGGTAAAGAAGCAGTTACGCATTATAAGGTTATAGAGCGACTCGGATATTTGACACTAGTTTCTTGTAAATTAGAAACGGGTAGAACCCATCAAATTAGAGTGCATATGAAGTATATTGGTCATACTTTATTTAATGATGAGCGCTATGGTGGTGAAAAAATTCTAAAAGGTACCACGTTTACAAAGTATAAGCAGTTTGTTGAAAATGCTTTTAAAATTCTACCAAGACAAGCTTTGCATGCCAAAACCTTAGGTTTTATACATCCTGTGACTAAAAAGAAAATGCAATTCGATTCTGAAATTCCGAAAGATATGGCAGAATGTATTGAGAAATGGCGCGACTACACAAAGCACAGTCAATAGCATAAATTTCATTGATGGCATTATTTAAAACTCTTCTTAGAAATGTATTTATTTTTAAGTTGAGCTTATTATTTTTATAGAAAATTAAAAGAAATGAAAGTAGTATTGTCTCCAGCTAAATCGCTTGATTTTGAACGCGAATTACCCACCTCATTGCATACTGAGGCCCTTTTTCTTGATGATGCTGAACGATTGAATAAGTTGTTGAAGAAAAAATCAGCCAAAAGTCTTTCAAAGTTGATGCGAATTTCTGATAATTTAGGGCAATTGAATTATGAACGTAATCAAGAATGGAGTTTACCATTTTCAACTGAGGATGCTCGCCCTGCTGCTTATGCATTTAGCGGTGATGTATATAGGGGCATGGACGTTTATACTTTACCAGAATCTAAAATAGAAACACTTCAAAATACGGTGCGTATTATATCGGGTTTGTATGGAATTTTGAAACCTTTAGATTTACTGAAAGCCTATCGATTAGAAATGGGAACGAAATTTCCGGTCGGAAAAAGTAAAAACCTATATGAGTTTTGGAAGCCTAAGATTGTTAAATCTTTAAATGAAGAACTAGATGCTGATGAACTTTTTGTCAATTTAGCGAGCAATGAATATTTTAAAGCAATTGATAAAAAAGCCTTGAAAGTGCCTGTTGTAGATATCGTTTTTAAAGATTTGAAAAACGGGGAGTACAAGACAATCATGACTTTTGTAAAACTGGCGCGTGGTTATATGACGAGATATATTGTTGATACAAATGCGAAAACTATTGATGATTTAAAAGGTTTCGATTATCAAGGATATGGATATAGTGAAGCGCTTTCAGAAAAAGAGAATGAACTCGTTTTTGTGCGATAGAATATTTTTTATTCAAAAACGTTTATATAAGTATACCATATTTTAAATTGGGTACTTATGAGAAAGTTTTTGTTACTTCTTTTTGCCACTACCTTAGTTATAGGCGCTTGTACTGATCGTGATGATGTTATTGGCGATGTTAATATTAGGATAAAAAATCAATCGAATCTTAATTTTGTTAAAGTTGAGGTTAGCGGTACTGAAGAATCTTATGAAAATGTGGCTTCAGGTGATTATTCTGAATATTTAGAATTTGAAACCGCATATAAGTACGCTTCTATTGTAATTGAAGCAGATAGTACAAACTATTCATATCAACCTATAGATTTTGTGGGTGAAGATTCTCTGAGTTTTGGTTTTTATACCTACGAACTGAATATTACCGAAGAGGGTGAAGTTCTTCTAAATTTTAAGGTAGATTAAGTTTTAAATGTGCCCGCCTGTAATGGTGTTATTCTATTATTTTTTTAAATAATTTCTGAATTCTTTGTTGGTTGAGCTTATGTGGATCTTTAGGTGATCTTAATAAGTGTTTGATGTTTAATTAGTTGTGCGATTGATGTGCTGTTAACCATGATTTTAACCATTATTTAGTGCTTTTTCATGGTGTTAAAGATAATCTTGATCTTTAAGTGTTCATGGTAATTTGTTGCTAGTTAGCTAACTGTGGTCCACTATTATATGATTAAACTTGCTATTGAAATGTTTATTGAAAGAATTTCTCTGTTGTGCTTTTTATGTCTAAAGAGTAGCTGATGTTTAACATGATCTTCAAGTGATCGTTGTGAATAATTGATCTTTAATAAGTTATGTTGATTTAAGGTTTCTGTAGAATTTACAGCCAATTTTTTTGTTAGAATAACTCCCAAAATGTAGATTTTAGTGCCTATTTATTGATGGTGTTTATGTAGATCTTTAGGTGATCTTGGTGAGTTGTTGATCTTTAAATAGTTGTGTTGTGTTTTTTCTTCTAAAGAATGTGTTGTGTTTTAAGATTTAAAAGAATATTTTGTCTCAAGTATAAAATTCGCAGCTATCAAATTGTTTAAGCATACCCATCCATACAAACCGTTTTTGTTTAAAGAAGCTACAAAATTAATAGTAGGCACTCTGCCGCCACCAAGGTTTACAACAGGTATTTTAAAAGAAGGCGATGTTGATTTTTGTTATGGAAGTAGAGATGGGCAGCTTTGGCCAATTTTAAACACAATTTTTAAACTCAATTTGAAATTTGAAACAACCAATACGGCAATAGAACAGCGAAAGGCTTTTTTAAAACTTCGTAAAATCGGAATTTGTGATATTGTTGCTAGTGCGGAAAGGTCTAAAATTGATGCTTCTGATTTGGGTATGCAGAATATTGAACTGCGTAACATTCTTGGTTACTTGCAAGAATATGAAAATGTTGATACTTTAATTTTTACCGGCGGTAATAGCAAAAATGGTCCTGAATACTTCTTTAGAAAGCATTTGAAGGCTAATAACCTGCGTTTACAAGTGGTTTCAAATGAAGTGCCACGTATTCACGAATTTAAATTACTAAATTCTAAGAATTTGCTAAAACAGAGAACTATTAAAACCATTTCTTTAACTGCACCCTCAGGTGCTGCCAATAGGGCGGTAGGTGGTTTGGCAGCTTATAAAAAGTTGAAAAGTGAAGATGCTAATTTTAGTACTTTAGATTTCAGAGTTTTGCAGTATCGGCCATTCTTTTAAATTGCATTTTTAATAATGCAGTAATTTTTCGTAATTGTGTTGAGAATAACAGTTACTTGTTTTATTTTGTTATTTCATATATCATAGGGGTTGCAATGCTAATTTTATGTCGATATTTGTAAATTAACATTGTAGTTTTTGTAATGTTTAAGAAGGAACTATTTTAGAAAATTTCAAGAAATTTTATGCCACAAATAGAAAGATTAAAAGAGTTTAAAAAATCGGTAAATAACAAGTTCAATGTTTATAACAGCTTGTTCTTAAATTTACCCTATCAGAATACTGAAAACGTAGGAATTCTTATTCCACTTTTATTGCATCAATGCCAAGAAGGATTAAAGGCAGGGAAAAACCCGCAAGATATTCTAGAAGCCTTCTTTCAAAATTTTGCTAGTCTAGATTCTGAGAAAACGAGAATTGATTTCATGTTTCGCATAATTCAGTATGTAGAACGTCAAGTTGTTCTTTTTGATAGTGTAGAGGATGCGGCTTTTCCGAAAATGCATGAGCATAGTCTTTCCCTTTCAATTAAAGATTATTTTGAGCTTGTTGATAAAAATAAAAGTTGGGATAAGGTTGCTGATAAACTATCCAATTTTAGTGCGCGAATCGTTTTAACTGCACACCCAACACAATTTTATACTCCAGCCGTGTTGGATATTATTGATGAACTAAGATCTTTAATTCTTGAAGATCGTATTGATGATATTGATATTGTTTTACAGCAATTAGGTTTAACTTCTTTAATTAATTTGAAGAAACCAACGCCGTTGGATGAAGCAAAGAATATTATTTACACCCTAAGAAATGTGTATTATGATGCGGTTGGTAGTCTGTATGCCTATATAAAAGAGAATATTAAAAATAATGAATTTGATAACCATAAGATTATGCAACTAGGCTTTTGGCCTGGTGGCGATCGTGATGGAAATCCATTTGTTACTGCAAAAATCACAAAAGAAGTAGCAGACGAATTACGCGTCAATTTAATGAAATGCTATTATAATGATTTAAAAGCATTGCAGAAAAAGTTGACTTTTAAAGAATTGTATCCACATATTAAACAATTGAAAGGCAATTTATATTCGGCTATGTTTGACGCTACCAAACATGTCGGTTATGAGGATATTATTGAGCCTTTAGAAGCAATTAGAGTGCTTTTAATTGAGAAATATCACAACTTATATTTAAAAGATCTTGATAATTTGATTGATAAGGTCAAGATTTTTAAAACACACTTCGCAATTCTTGATATTAGACAGGATCATAGTGTGCATACTAGTGCAATTGAAGCTATACTTATTAAAAATAAGATAATTAAAGAAAGCCTTAGTGAACTTTCTACTGCTAAATTGAGAGATATTCTTTTAAAAGAAAATTTGAAAGTTTCAGTAAAAGATTATGATGATCCTCTAATAAAAGATACGATTAGAAATATATCACAGCTTAAAGAAATTCAACTTAAAAATGGTGAAGAAGGCTGTAATAGATATATAATTAGTAATTCAGAAGATATTTTTTCAGTTCTTTTTGTATATGGACTTTTTCGCTGGTGCGGATGGGCTGATGACGCAATAACCTTTGATATAGTGCCACTTTTTGAAACTATGAATGGTATGGCAACTTCAGAGGATACCATGCAGGCTTTATTGAAGATACCTCAATATAGAGCGCATTTAGAAAGACGTGATAATAAGCATAGTATAATGCTTGGTTTTTCTGATGGTACAAAAGATGGTGGGTATGTGAAAGCTAATTGGTCTATTTTTAAGACTAAAGAGAATCTTTCTAAAGTTTGTAAAAAGAATGGCATCAAAGCTATTTTCTTTGATGGTAGGGGAGGACCGCCAGCAAGAGGTGGTGGCAAAACCCATCGTTTTTATGCTGCGCAAACCAAAGACATTGCTAATCATGAAATTCAATTGACAATTCAAGGGCAGACTATTACAAGTACTTATGGTACCAAAGAACAGTTTATGCATAACAGCGAACAATTGTTAACTGCTGGTTTGTCAAATAATATTTTTGGAAAAGAGAATGTGATTTCAAAAGAATCAAGAAAATTACTTGAACAACTTTCTGATCTTAGTTTTGAGAAATACGATGCTTTAAAACATCATGATAAATTCATGCCATATCTTGAAGATATGAGCACGCTTAAATATTACACAAAAGCGAATATTGGCAGTCGCCCAGGAAAACGTGGTAATAAAAAGAAATTGGAGCTTTCTGATTTAAGAGCAATCTCATTTGTTGGTTCATGGAGTCAATTAAAACAAAATGTACCTGGTTACTTCGGAATTGGTACTGCAATTCAAACACTTAAAGATCAAGGAAAATTACGTGATGTAAAGAAGCTTTACAATGAGGTTCCTTTGTTTAAGGCGTTGATGCTTAATAGTATGATGTCGCTTTCAAAGTGTTATTTTGAATTGACTTCTTACATGAAAGATAATGAAGAGTACGGCGAATTTTGGAATATTCTTCATGAAGAGTATTTGCTTTCTAAGAAAATGTTGTTGCAAATTTCAGGTTCTAAAATTCTTATGGAAAACGAATCTGTATCGCGCGAATCAATAAAAATTAGAGAGAACATAGTGTTACCTCTTTTAGTTATTCAACAAAATGCATTGCAGAAAATTGGACAAAAATCTGAATATCTAGAGTTGTACGAAAAGATTGTTACACGCTCTCTTTATGGTAATATTAATGCCAGTAGAAATTCAGCTTAATTAGTTTGAAAAACCTAGTTTTTGAAGAAGTGATTTTGCATAAAAATTAGAACACGAAGCATCACGGTATGTTGATGATTTATTTCTGTATTTTAAAATATAAGTGTCAATGGTTGAACAACCTGCGACACTTATTTTTTTTAAGTCTATCTCAAAATTTCTGAGTGCTTCTTTTTTTGAAGGATTTAGGTTTATTGTTGTATCATTCAAAGTAGCAATTAAATCATGCTCGTTTCTATAAATAGTTAGCGTTTTGGCGGTATTGTTAAAGCATCCGACTGAACGAATGGTAATGTTGTATGACTCGTTTAATTCTAATCGGTCAATTAGCGGAATATAATTATGTTCTTCCTCTTGAGAAATCTGAGCATTCGTCACAGATAGAAATCCGAAGATAAAAATTATTATTAGTGTAATTGTAGCCTTCATATGTAGTATTTATATATCAAAAGGCCTGCCATAAAATGAAATGTTTGAATGAGCTATAGTATAGAAAGTAATGTATTATGATTATTCATAGACTTTAAACTCAGCGCCCATAGCATAATATTTATTTCCGGACTGGATAAGTTTTGAATTCTTGTTGTAATTACGGTCAAATACTTGCCACTTTTTCTTGTTGAAGAAAATACGTCGAACAAAAGTAGTTTGGTTTGGGGCACCTTTTACAAAAGGAAGTAGTGGTCTAAAGGAAGTTGAAATCTTTTGAATTCCGCGCGCTGTTTTTATTTCACGATATTTTTTAGAATCCACAAGCTTTCCATTTGTATCAGCATAACCTAGAACTTGTATTGAAATGAAAATTCCGTTTTCAGGTATGAAAATTGATTTATTGGTCACATCTAACTCAAATACCTTATCTACCTTTTCACTAATTGAAAAAATTACGTTTTCATAACCAATTGGTGCCCCAGGTGAACCAGCATTGTTTGCATAATATTGTAATCTAAATATGGTTGCGAATTTTCCTTTTCCTTTTGATTTGTATTCGCGCTCTGCATTTATTGGTAAAAGTAATGTGGTAATTTGAGTAGTCTTATTTTCATACTTTTTGAATAAAATAGCAATTTCACTTTCAACAGTAGGAAGCCAACAAGCAAATACGTCAGTATGTGTTTCTGCTTTTAGTTTTCGCATTTTAAATTTTCCCTCTTTTGGGGCAGAAACAATAACTTCAGATAATTGCGAAACCTCAGATTTTAGAGATACGCTTTGTATTGTGGAATCTATTTTAATACCTTTTTCAGTATAACCTATTGCAGAAATAAATAACGAATCTATATCAGCATATTTTTTCCTGGAAAAGGAAAATCGACCATCTTCATCAGCAAATGTGCCTAAGCCGTCACCAAAAGATATAGTAGCAAAGGGTATTGGTTCATTATTCATACCGTCAATTATTACTATATCTTGAGCGTAATTGTTAATACAAACAATAAAAAATAAAAGGCTTAATAAATATTTCATAATAGGCGGAATGCTAGTTGCCTATTAAACGAATTTGAACCGTATTTATTTGACAATGATTTGTTTCGATAAGTATTTGTCTTCAATGTGAGCCACCAATGTATATATGCCACTTGGTAATGAACTTGTATCTAGGTCTTCTTCTGATCCACCAATTTTGTATACTACTTGCACGCCTGACTGAGAAAATAAATGATATGAAATAGTTCTATCTTCTACATTCGTAACATGAACATTCAAAATATCAACAACTGGGTTAATACTTACTTTCAAGGCGACAGCTTGTTTGTTTGACTGAGTAGCGTTTAATGCTTCATTATAGCCATCTGGTAGTGACAAGTATGTGCCCGGAATAATTTCGCTAGGTTCATTTCCATTACCATCACTAGGTTTTCTCCAGCCTACAGTTAAATGATCACCGCCATCACCTTCTTTAACTAAGGCTTCAATAAAATACTTTTGTCCAGCATATAATTGAATTCCTATTGATTTTTGGGAGTTAAAAATATTCCATTCTTTATACTCTGTATATTCATTGTGATAGGCAATTCTTATTTTATTTTTTTCTTCACTATTTGATGAAAGATTTAATTCTACATGATCATCACCAGCAACCCAAAAATAATATGTCCCTGATTCTGGTGCACACAAATAACCATGTACTCTAGCACCGTAATTGTCGACATTGTTTTTAGGAATATCAAATTCTGTTAATTCGATAGCTACAGATGGATTATCAGGATAGTTGCTTGAATTTTTTAATATATTTAAATCTTCGCCGTAGATGTCATCATATCGATGCATCAAAATCATACCATCAGCTGAACACTCAGTTTTATTTTCTACTGTTATTTCAGTTGTTGCAGTATAGCCGCCATCATTTGTGGTTACCGTTATTGTCGCATTTCCTTGTGCAACACCTTGTACATATCCATTAGAAGTAACTGTAGCTATCGCCGGATTACTTGAACTCCAGTTTACTGAAGTATCTGTAGCATTTGCGGGTGATACTTGTTCGTCTAATTTTACGCTACTGAATGCTGAAATAGTCTGTGTACTTTGCGAAATTGTAACGCCAGTTACTGCGGTTGCCTCAAAACTTGCAGGAGATAAATAAGTGCCTGGAATAACTTGTGAAGGTGAATTTCCATTACCATCACTGGGTTTTCTCCAGCCAACAGTCAAATGATCGCCACCATCACCTTCTTTCATTAATCCTTCAATAAAATAAGATTCACCGGCCAGTAATTGAACTCCTACAGACTTTTGAGAACTAAAAACATTCCATTCTTTGTAGCTCGTATATTCATTGTGATAAGCTATTCTGATTTTGTTTGCTTCTTTAGAATCAGAAGAAAGATTTAATTGTACGTGATCATCACCGGCTATCCAAAAGTAGTATGTACCTGTTTCTGGTGCGCATAAATATCCATGTACACGAGCACCATAGTTTTCGGCAGCATTTCTAGGGATGTCAAAACTTGATAATAGTTGTGATTGAGATGGATTATTTGGATAATTGCTAGCATTTAGTAGTTGGCTTAAAGGTTCTCCAACAATTCCATCAAAACGATCCATTAGAATAACACCTTGAGCACTACAAACTATGCTGTTGGTTATTGTAAAATTTGTAGATGCTGAAAAATTACCGTCGGTTGTTGTTGCTGTTATGGTCGCATCTCCTGCGTTAATTCCACGGACTACTCCACTTGCGTTTACAGTTGCAATATTTGTATCGCTAGATGTCCATGTTACTGAAGCATCACTTGCATTTTCTGGTGCTACAATTGCTTCTATTATTGTTGTTTCATCAACTTGAATTGAAGTTGTAGTTGGATCTAGCGTGATTCCAGTTACTGCAATTGGCTTAGCCGTAATTGTAATTTGAGCACTTGCGCTAAAATTGCCATCTGTGGTTGTTGTTGTAATTGATACGTCACCTGACGTAATACCGCTAACTAATCCACTTGTATTTACGGTTGCGATATTTGTATCACTAGATGTCCATGTTACAGTAGCATCACTTGCATTAGCTGGAGCTACAATCGCTTCAATTATTACGGTTTCATCAACTTGAATTGAAATTGTAGTTGGATCTAAGGTGATTCCAGTAACTGCAATTGGCTTAGCTGTAATTGTAATTTGAGCATTTGCGCTATAACTGCCATCTGTGGTTGTTGCTGTAATCGATACATCACCTGCAGTAATTCCAAGGACTAATCCATTAGTATTTACGGTTGCAATATTAGAGTCACTTGTTGTCCAAGTAACATTTGTATTACTTGCATTAGCTGGAGCTACAATCGCTTCAATTATTGTTGTTTCATCAACTTGAATTGAAGTTGTAGTTGGATCTAGCGTGATTCCAGTTACTGCAATTGGCTTAGCCGTAATTGTAATTTGAGCACTTGCGCTAAAACTACCATCAGTCGTTGTTGCTGTAATTGTTACATCACCTGCAGTAATTCCACGGACTAATCCATTAGTATTTACAGTTGCGATATTTGGGTCACTTGTTGTCCAAGTAACATTAGTATTACTTGCATTAGCTGGAGCTACAATCGCTTCAATTAATGTGGTTTCATCAACTTGAATTGAAGTTGTAGTTGGATCAACTGTGATTCCAGTAACTGCAATTGGCTTTGCTGTAATCGTTACTTGGGCACTTGCGCTAAAATTGCCATCTGTGGTTGTTGCTGTAATTGTTACATCACCGGTAGTTATTCCACGGACTAATCCATTAGTATTTACGGTTGCAATATTAGAGTCACTTGTTGTCCAAGTAACATTAGTATTACTTGCATTAGCTGGAGCTACAATCGCTTCAATTATTGTGGTTTCATCAACTTGAATTGAAGTTGTAGTTGGATTAACTGTGATTCCAGTTACAGGTAAAGTCACCGTTATATTTGCTTCAGCAGTAAAGCCTCCGTCATTAGTTGTGACAATGATTTTTGTCGTTCCCTTAGCTATTGCTGTTACTAATCCATTTGTGTCTACTGTTGCAATATTTGGATTCAAAGAGCTCCAAATAATAGTGGTGTCTTCAGCGTCTGTTGGATTAACCGTTGCTGTTAATTGTTGAGTTTCATTAATTGCAAGAGTTGCGGAATCAATATCTAAAGTTACATCTGTTACTTTTACAACGGGGCTTGTATTGAATACATCAAAAGCCGTACAAGGTATAACTTGAAAAGGCGTGTCTCCGTTACCGTTACTTGGTTTTCTCCAGCCAACTGATAAATTATCTCCGCCTCCACGTTCATTCATCAATCCTTCAATATAGTAGTTTTGACCTGCTACTAAATTAATGCCAGCTGATTTTTGCGTTGCATATTTGTCCCATTCAGAATCAAGAGACCAGTTATTGTGATATGCTATTCTTGTCTTATTGGCTTCAGTAGCATCAGTGCTTAAATTTAATTCGACATTATCATCGCCCGTAATCCAGAAATAATATGTGCCTGTTTCAGGAGCTTTTAAAAGCCCTTTTACACGTACCCCGTAATCATCATCAACATTTATTGGAATACGAAATTCATTTAATTCAGTAACAGAACTTGGGGTGTCAGGATAATTAGCATTACCCTTTAACTCTGCTATTGAAGTACCCGGTACGTTATTAAATCTTTCAAAAATTATACGGTCTTTACATAAGTCCGGATTAAGTTGGTTAATCCAATCATTAATTAAGGCAACCGCCTTTACATCAATTTTATTTTTTGAAATGGGAGGCATTTTTATTGACGGATCCGTGCTGTTCACTCTATGATATAGAATTGAAGTAGCAACATTACCAGGATCAACAATTTTTTCATCAGGAATGCCTAATGGAATATAAGGGGAAGCCGTTAATACACCAGTTTGCACCAAATCTAAGTTAAGTCTAAGATCAAAATCACCACGATTGCCTGTTCCTGGTCTATGACAATATGCACAGTTTAAATCTAAATATGATCTCGCTTTATCATCGATACTTGCTGTAGGGTCATCAATAGATTTTGAAGTTAAAATGCTATTTGTATCTCCATCAGAAATAGCCTGATCTAATATGCCTAAATGACTTAATGTTACCAATTGATTACCAGTACTTCCTGTTTTAGGATACGTATAATCTTTGTTTAAGTATCTCGATTTTGCACCAATAACACCTCCTGTTGCAGGATTGTGGCAGCTTACGCAGTCGATGGTACTTGGGTAACTCCACGTTTGTGTTTCTGCACTTCCATTTTCATTAACAACATTTATGTTTTCTTCTAAGCCACTTGTTAGTAAAGTTGCATCGGTTTGTTGGTCGTTCCATTTATAGGTTACAAAATAAAAATTTCCATCATTTGCTTTAATTGAAAACCGCGTTTCTAAACGTTTTGTTACGGATGGGTTTCTTTTGTCGATAGGTAATTCAAAGTGCTTTACCAATACAGAGCCAATAGGAAAGTCCCATTCATCAACATCAGTATATTTTATTTTTTCTTCTATAGTATTGTGGCTACCGTCGTTGGGTATAGCCATCCAGCGTTTTTTAACTGCACCATCAGACCAGAAAGATTCTACTAGGTCATAGGGTATTAAGCCGTCGGTAGGGGTAAGGTTTGTTAAGTTTGAAAAAGCACCTGTTTCTGATAGTAATTGTGGTGTGTTACCAAAGCCAGTATTTTTAGAAGACACTTTATAAAGTGATGAAACTCCTTGTTTCATTATATACAGTTCACCTTCTTTATCTTCTCCAAAGGAAATAATATTGGTGGACGTAAAATTACCATATTGCTCATATGCCCCTGTATTAATATCAACGGTGAAAATTTCTTCACCACTTCCATAATCGGCGCAGATATACTTTCCTACTAATTCAGGTATTTCACTTCCTCTATAAACGTATCCGCCAATAATTGCATTTGCCTCTGATCTTGGAAATGCTACCAGCGGTTGTTCATGCGACATATTATTATATAAATTTTGCACACAAAATGTGCTACGATATAAGCCTTCATACAGCGGCCATCCAAAATTTTTACCTTTTTTTATAATGTTTATTTCTTCATGTCTATTGCCACCTATTTCACCAACATACAATTCACCAGTTGCTCGGTCTTTTGTCATTCGATGGGGATTTCTATGACCCATACTATAATATTCTTCAAAATTTTGTCCGCTTGGACTTAAAAACGGATTGTCGTTTGGAATCCAATATCCGTTTCCAGTTAATTCATCTGAATATCCATGGTCATCAGGCATGGTTCTTACTGGAGGGTGACTTTTGGTATTGTCTTTATCTACATCTAAGCGTAAAACACCACCATCAAGATTATTTACAATGTCTTGCGATTTTTTAAACGCAGTTTGATCACCTGTGGTTAAATATAAAAATCCATCATCACCAAATAACAAACCACCGCCTCTATGCGTAGTGCCATACATTCTTAATTTCAACATAATTTGTTCAGAAGAGGGCTGAACAGTTAACGTATTTGGGTTTGCTTCATATCTTGCAAGCACTAAAAAATTACCCCAATATTCTTCACTATTACAACTTTGCGTAGTATAGCTGTTTGGAAAATCGTTACTATTTGCATCTTCGGTTGAGTACCAAACATAGAAATAATTTTTACCATTTGTGCCGAATTGTGGATGCAGTGCAAGTCCTAAAAAACCACCATCCCAAACAACTCCAACTTTTTCAGATAAATCTATCATTGAATTTTTGGTAGATACACTAGGGTTCTTGTCAAACCAGAATATTTTACCATCGCGTTGCCCAACAATAATTTTATTGTCATTTGGCACCTCATTAAATGTCAAAGGTGAATCAAAAGTGATGTTCGGAAAAACGGGTTGATACGGCAGACCTTGAGGTAGGGCGCCAGGAAAATTACCATTTAAATATTTACCTATTGGTTCTGCTTTTGTTAGTCCCGGCCCGAAAATAAAAGGTACAGCGGACATTAAAATTACGGACAATAGCAATAGTGCTACCGAACGAAAATTGTAGTTTTTTTTCATTTTGATTGGTTAATCTAAGGGCAAGCACAGAAAGATGGGGAGGTAAATAAAGAAAATTTTAACTTATTTCTAATCTGATTCATGTTCAATCGTTACATATTTACGATTAACTGCATGACATTTTAAATAAGTAGAATTTGAGGGGATTCTTCTCTTGATTTAACCTAAACAATATAATAACTTTTTTATTAAAAAAGCTAAACTTTCGAAGATGTTTGAAACGGTTATTATTTGTTTTTATATAAAGCAAAAACCACGGATTTTAGTCAATGGAAGCTATATAAATTATCAGTGTTATTGAAAGAATATTTCCTTCTTTGGTTTGATCTTGATGCGGTTGCGGTGCTTTCTTTTAAGGATCACTTTAGTTTATTAGTGAACTTCAGAAATGCAAAACGCAGTAATAAAATAAATGGAGAACCATGTAAAAGAACATCAAACCAATCTTGAAATTGCATACCGGTTGCTCCGCCAGCAAGCCATTTTAATTTTCCCCAAATATGCGGTTCAGGCAAAAATGGAGCCATGCCTAAAGTTAGACATAGGAGAATTAGAATTTTCCAATCGTTAAAAATCTTCGTCAAATTAGCGAATGGTTTTCGTGAAATCTGAAATAGTATTGATACCTTTTTCTGTCAAATGTTTTATAAATGCAGATCCAATTATAGCACCTTTAGCGGTTTTTGTTGCTTGCTGAAAAGTTTCTGAATCTTTAATTCCAAAACCAACTATTTGTGGGTTTTTTAAATTCATTGCTGCTATGCGTTCGAAATAATGGGTTTGTTCATTTCCAAATCCTGATTTTGAACCTGTTACACTTGCTGAGCTTACCATATAAATAAAACCGTTTGAAACGGAATCTATAAATCGAATACGCTCTTCAGAGGTTTGCGGAGTAATTAAGAAAACATTCAGTAAACCATACTTTTCAAATATTGCTCGGTAGTCTTCATTGTAAACGTCTACAGGTAAATCGGGAATTATTAATCCGTCAATTCCGATTTCTTGACATTTTTTGCAAAATTCTTCTACACCATATTGCATCATTGGGTTGAAATACCCCATAATAATTAAGGGTATTGAAACACTTTTTCTTATGTCTGCTAATTGATTAAATAGTACTTCGGAGGTCATGCCGTTTTGCAAGGCAGTTGTTGAACTTGCTTGTATTGTTGGGCCATCAGCTAATGGGTCACTAAAAGGCAAGCCAATTTCAATCATATCAACACCATTTTTTTCTAAATCTTGAATGATTTGAACGGTGTTTTCTATTTCTGGATACCCTGCTGTAAAGTATATGGATAGAAGTTTTTTATCCTCCTCTAATTTTTTAATTATTCTATTGCTCATCGTATTATGCTAGCTTGAAATAGTCAATATAGGTGTTTAAATCTTTGTCGCCTCTACCAGATAAATTCACAACGACAATATCATTTTCTTTAAATTTTCGAGTCTCAAAAATTGCAAAAGCATGTGAGGATTCAATTGCAGGAATAATACCTTCTAATTTTGATAACAGTAAACCTGCCGTCATAGCTTCGTCATCGGTTATTGAGATAAATTCACCGCGCCCAGATGCAAATAAATTTGCGTGCATTGGTCCAACTCCAGGGTAATCTAATCCTGCAGAAATAGAATATGGTTCTGTTATCTGTCCATCAGGAGTCTGCATTAATAAGGTTTTACTGCCATGTATAATTCCTATTTTTCCTAATGCTGAGGTCGCAGCACTTTCCCCTGAATGAATACCGTGTCCTGCCGCTTCAACCGCTATTATGCCAACTTCTTCATTATCTAAATAATGATAATACGCACCTGCAGCATTGCTTCCGCCACCTACACAAGCAACAACAAAATCTGGATTTTCACGTCCTTCTTTTTCTTGTAATTGCCATTTTATTTCTTCAGAAATTACCGATTGAAAACGAGCAACCATATCAGGGTAGGGGTGTGGACCTACTACTGAACCAATTATATAATGTGTGTCTACTGGGTTGTTAATCCAATCGCGAATTGCTTCGTTTGTAGCATCTTTAAGGGTACGACTTCCAGAAAGTGCTGGCCGAACTTCTGCCCCCAACATTTTCATACGTGCCACGTTTGGCGCTTGACGGGCAATATCAATTTCACCCATATAAACCACACACTCAATACCCATTAATGCACAAACCGTAGCGGTTGCAACACCGTGTTGCCCAGCACCAGTTTCAGCAATAATTCTATTTTTACCTAATTTTTTAGCCATCAAAATCTGGCCAATAGTATTGTTGACTTTATGGGCGCCTGTATGACATAAATCTTCTCTTTTGAGATAAATTTTAGTTTTGTATTTTTTTGATAAACGTTCAGCGAAATATAAAGGTGTAGGGCGGCCTACATAATCTTTTAATAATGAATCAAACTCCTTTTTAAAGGATTCTTCTTGCATTATTCTAACGTAATTTTGCCGTAATTCTTCACAGTTTGGATACAGCATTTCAGGAATAAATGCTCCTCCAAATTCGCCGTAATATCCTTTTTCGTTTGCTTGGTAACTCATTTAGTTGTCAGTTATCAATTTTTTAAATTCGCTCAATTTTTCAATATTCTTCAGTCCTGGTGCATCTTCAAACTTACTGTTCACATCAATGACTTGACAATATTTTGATTCGGGCCTTTTTGAAAATTCAAGTATGGTTTCAGTTTCTTCTAATCCGATGCCTCCACTCAAAAAGTAAGGTT
Source organism: Aurantibacter crassamenti (assembly GCF_016811105.1). Lineage (GTDB taxonomy): Bacteria > Bacteroidota > Bacteroidia > Flavobacteriales > Flavobacteriaceae > Aurantibacter_A > Aurantibacter_A crassamenti. Next base: position 1,197,816 of record NZ_JAFBGM010000002.1, on the reverse strand, counting down.
TTGTAGATGGGTATTTTTTTAAAACCGCCCAATTAAATGTATACCCATTTCCACCAGGTAACTTTCCTTTGGTGTCAAACAAATAGTAATCGCATACATCTTCAAAATGCCTTAATTGACTAAAGTCAAAATTGTCTTTTATCGAAAATACTTTTATAATTTTTAGTTGCGGTACTTGTTTTTTTAGCTCATCACAAAATGCGGGACTTTCTTTACCATGCAATTGCGCTAGCAGTAAACCATATTTTTTTGTCAATGATTTAATTTCAGCAATACTTGCATCAACAAAAACGCCTACTTTTTTTACACTATGTGGTATGTGCGGCATGTCACCTTCAAAATACCGTTTAGAAGGTTCCCAAAAAATAAAACCCAAATAGTCTGGTTTTAATATTGCAACCTCTAAGGTGTTTTTATTCATACCACAGACTTTTAACTTAAAGTTTTTCGACTTTAAGTCAGTTTCATTTTCGTCCTTTTTGGTATATTTATAATCCACCGTTTAGCTTAGTTTTTGTATAAATTCTTTAGCGCTTTTTCCTGGGTTATCAGTCTTCATGAAATTCTCACCAATTAAAAATCCTTGATAGCCATAGTGTTTAAGGTCTTGAATGGCTTCAATTGAACTGATGCCACTTTCTGAAACCTTTACAAAATCATCAGGAATAATTTTCGACAATTCTTTGCTGGTATTCAAATCTACTTCAAAGGTTTTTAAGTTTCGGTTATTAACGCCCAACATATCTAGACTGGGCATAACTGATTTGTGCAGCTCCTCTTCATTATGTACTTCAAGTAAAACATCTAGATTCAGGCTCTTTGCTAATTCAGAAAATGCTTTAATTTCTTCTTTGGATAAAATAGCAGCTATCAGTAAAATAACATCTGCGCCATGTGCTTTTGCTTCAAGAATTTGATATTCATCAATGATGAATTCTTTTCGTAATAAAGGCATTTTTACACAAGCTCTGGCTAGAATTAAATCTTCAAGTGAACCGCCAAAATATTTGATATCGGTTAGTACGCTCATACCACATACACCTGCATTTTCGTATCCTTTTGCAACTTGACCAACATTTGTGTTTTGGTTGATTGTCAACTTTGACGGTGATCGCCTTTTGTGCTCTGCAATAATTCCTGTATTACTCTTTCTTAATGCAGATGCTAGCGAATTAGAATCTCGTTCAAACAATGCAGATTGTTCAAATTGAGTAATTGAAATCAAAGACTTTTTTAGGTCGACTTCTTTGCGTTTATCTGCTGTAATTTTATCTAGAATATTCATAAAATATTATCTATTGATAGAAATACTAATTTAAAATATCACCTATTTAGTATCACTTACTCAATTCTTGTAATTTTTTTAAAGCTTTTAATCCGTTGCCATTTGCCAATGATTCTTTAGCTTGTTCAAAACCAGCTTTCGGGCTTAGGTTTTTAACTGTAGCAATAGCAATTCCAGCGTTAGCGCAAACAACATTGTTTTGTGCTTCGGTACCTTTTCCTTGTAACACATTTAAAAATATTTGGGCAGAATCTTCAATGCCTTCGCCGCCAAGAATTTGAGATTGTTTTATTTTTTTTACGCCAAAATCTTCAGGCTTTAGCATGCCTTCTGAATTGTTAGAAATAGTTTTTGTGTTACCCGTTAAAGAAATTTCATCATAACCATCAAGCGCATGTAAAACTGTGAAATTTTTATCTGTGTTCTGATACAGATAGCCATACATTCTAGCTAATTCTAAATTGAATACGCCAACCATTTGATTTTTTGGAAATGCCGGATTCACCATTGGTCCTAACATATTAAAGAAGGTTTTTACACCTAATTCTCTACGAATTGGTGCTACATTTTTCATAGCTGGGTGGAATAGGGGTGCATGCAAAACACAAATGCCCGCTTCATCAATCGATTTTTTTAGGAAGTCAGCCTCATTACTAAATTTGATGCCTAAAAACTCCATTACATTACTACTACCACATTTTGAAGATACGCCGTAATTACCATGTTTGGTTACTTTAACACCTGCGCCAGCCGTAACAAAAGATGCTAATGTTGAAATATTGAAAGTGTCTTTACCATCACCACCTGTACCACAAAGGTCAATAGGGTTATACTCTGATAAATCTATAGCCACACAAAGTTCTAAAAGTGCATCTCTAAAACCTTCTAGTTCTTCAATGGTAATGCTACGCATCATGTACACGGTTAAAAAAGCTGCAATTTGACTCGTATTATAGTCGCCTTTAGCAATATTTACTAAAATCTGCTTTGCATCTTCTTTAGTGAGAATGTCGTGGTTAATGAGTTTGTTTAGTGTCTCTTTCATGTTTTAATAGTGTTAATGCTGAGGTGAAAAATATAGAATAGTTTTTATAGGTATTACTCTAATTCAATATTGAATTTTAGCTATTTAACCAGTTTTCTAATATTTTTTTTCCTTCAGGTGTTAAAACCGATTCTGGGTGAAATTGAACAGCGCAGACGTCGTATTCTGTATGACGAAGCGACATTATTTGTCCGTTTTCATCAACTGATGTTGCTTCTAAAACTTCAGGTAAATCTTTATTTACAACCCATGAATGATAGCGCCCAACTTCAATTTCTTTTGACATGCCTATAAAAAGAATATCATCTTTAATGATTTTTATTTTAGTAGCAATGCCATGATAAACCTGTTCTAAGTTTATAAGTGACCCACCAAAAACTTCGGCAATTGCTTGCTGACCTAGACAGACCCCAAAGATGCTTTTTGTTGCTGCATATTCTGATATGATTGCCTTTAATAATCCCGCTTCATCAGGTATTCCCGGACCTGGTGATAAAACTATTTTGTCAAAAGCATCAACTTCTTGAAGCGTTAATTGGTCGTTTCTTTTTACAGTAACCGTACAACCTAAATCTTCTAAATAATGTACTAAATTATAAGTGAAACTATCGTAGTTGTCAATTACTAAGACATTATTACCTGCTCTTCTAGAAGAAGAAGAATTGGTGATTTTGTCTGCGTTTTTATTATTCATTTTTATTTTTTTTAATCCCCTCCATATATAAAGTTAGGGGAGGACTTTAAATGTTTTCAGCAATTTCCATGGCCTTTGTAAGTGCGCCTAATTTGCTATATGTTTCTTGTAATTCAGTTTCAGGGTCTGATGCTGCAACTAAACCTGCACCAGCTTGATAATGCAATTGATGATTCTTACTCAAAAAAGTTCTGATCATAATAGCATGATTAAAGTTTCCGGTGAAATCCATAAAACCAATTGCACCACCATAATAACCACGACTTGTTTTTTCATATTTTTCAATCAACTGCATGGCCATATGTTTTGGCGCTCCACTTAATGTGCCGGCCGGAAAAGTGTCTGCCACAACTTTCATTGTTGGAATATCTTTTTTCTTTTGCCCAATTACTTTTGAAACCAAATGAATAACATGTGAGAAAAATTGCACCTCTCTATAATTTGCAACTTTAACCATGTTGCCATTTCGGCTTAAGTCATTTCTTGCGAGATCCACGAGCATTACATGTTCGCTATTTTCTTTTGTGTCTTCAGTTAATTCTTTAGCCAATATTGCGTCTTGTTCGTCATTACCTGTTCTTTTGAAAGTACCTGCTATTGGGTGAATTTCAGCACTTCCGTCTTTGACAATTATTTGTGCTTCTGGCGAACTACCAAAGATTTTAAAATCTCCATAATCAAAATAAAACAAGTACGGAGAAGGATTTACAGAACGTAATGCACGATAAACATTAAACTCATCGCCTTTAAAACCTTGTGAAAACCTTCGTGAAAGTACAAGTTGAAAAACATCGCCACGTTGACAGTGTTTTTTAGCCAATCGCACATGTTCTCTGTATTCTTCATCTTTTAGATTTGATTCAACTTTTCCTTCCATAGAAAAATTATAGGAAGCAAAATTTCGAACATTTAAGATTTGTTCAATTTCAGCTATATTCGCTTCATTCTCATAACAATGCGCAAAAATATAGGCTTCATTTTTAAAGTGATTTATAGCGATAATATTTTGATAAACTGCATAGTAAATATCTGGTATGGTTAATGAATTTTCTTTATGTGAAATTGTCACATCTTCATAGTACCGAACAGCATTGTATGCCATATAACCAAAAAGACCGTTGTTGATAAACTTAAAATCATTGCTTTCAGAAGTGAAATTTTTACTGAACGCTTCAATGATTTCTACAACATTGGTTTGCTGGTCTATTTTAGTTTCTTTTACGCTGCCATCAGGATAATTTTCTTCAATAACTTCATTTTCAACCTTTATAGAAGCTATAGGGTTGCAGCAGATATATGAGAAACTATTGTCATTTGCATGGTAGTCGCTACTTTCTAATAGTATGCTGTTCGGAAAACGATCTCTAATTTTCAGATACACACTAACCGGAGTAATGGTGTCAGCAAGTATTTTTTTATAAGATGTTTTTAGTTGGTATTTCATAAATCGCATTAATTAAAAAAGGCCTGTCGTGAAGACAGGCCTTATATAGTTTGACTATAATGATGCTCAGCTCACGATTTTTTTCGAGAGTTGCTCCACCACCATATTTTTGTCATGTAAATATTCATTGCTTCAAATATATAAATCATTTTTAAACTTGCAAATTAATTCAAATAAAAAACCCCGTCTCAATAAAGAAACGGGGTTAAACTTGTGAGGTCAAGTTTACTTAATATGCTAAATCGACAACAAGGTCGAATTCATCGTAAATTGTTTTATCACCAAGGTTTTCAAAGAAATTACCAGATCTGTATTTAATATCATATTTGGTACGATCTACTTTTAAAGTAGCCATCGCCTTGTTTTCATAAAGTGAAATTACAAAAGTTATAGGTTTTGTAATACCTTTTATAGTTAAATCTCCAGTTACTGTATAAGATTTATCATTAAAAGGTTTAACACTTGTGATAATTAATTTTGAAGTTTTATGATTTTCAACTCCGAAAAAGTCATCTGATTTTAAGTGACCTTCTAATTTACCTTTCATTTCACCTTGAACATCAGTTGATACTAATGTTGGCATATCTACAACAAATTCACCGCCTGTTAGTTTTTTGCCATCAAATAATAAATGACCAGATTTAAGCGCTACTGTGCCTTCATGGCCACCAGCTACTTTATAGGCTTTCCAAGTGATAGAACTTGCTTCAGTTTTTATTTCTTTTTTTTCGCCGTCAATTGGCTCAGTAGCAGTTGCAGTTAATCCGAAAACCATAGCGAATGCTAAACTTAATATTCCTTTTTTCATAATTTTAAATGTTTACTAGTTAATGATTTTATTAATTATAGTTGTATAAATAGTTCTTCGTTCGATTTACGAACTTTTTTATAGTGTTGTGTTTCGTCTTCTTCAGATCGATACCCTAATGTTATTACCACTGATGCGTTCAAATTTTTCTTGTCTAAATCTAATATTTTATTATATTCTTTGGCATCAAAACCTTCCATTGGGCATGAATCAATTTTTAACGTTGCCGCTGCAGATAATAAGTTTCCTAGTGCAATATAGGTTTGTTTTGCTGTCCAATTCTTTTTGTCTACTTCAGAAAGCATGCCAAGTTTCGATTTCATAAATTCACCATACTGATTTAGAGAATCAAGTTTTAAGTTTCGAGTTTCAGCAACATTTTCTAAATAATCATCTACCAATTCATTACCGAAATCTGCCTTATTAGCAAATATAATAAGATGTGAGGCATCAGTAATTTGTGATTGCCCCCATGAAGCAGATTTTAATTTTTCGCGCAATTCATCATTGGTGATTACCAAAACTTGATACGGTTGTAAACCGTATGAAGATGCGCTCAATCTTACTGTCTCTAGTAAGGTGTCTATATCGTCATTTGATATTTTTTTCGAATCATCAAATTTCTTCGTGGCATAACGCCAGTTAAGGTCTTCTATAATATTCATATTAGTTAAAATTCAAGGTTAAAATTTATTCAATAAATTATTTAATTGTTTAAGATCTTGTTCGGTCAAATCTTGTACAATAAAGTCATTTGCTTTTTCCATTTCGGCATCCATAAATTTAAGGGCCTTTAATCCATCTTTAGTAATATTAATTTCAACTTTTCGGCGATTTGAGGGGCATACTATTCTGTCTACATAGCCTTTTGATAAAAGCTTATCAACCAGTCTAGTTGTATTACTCATTTTTGTCACCATTCGCTCGTTCAGCGTTGAAAGGTTTGAGGGCTTACCCTTTTGTCCTCTTAATATTCTAAGTACATTAAACTGTTGAATTGATATATCATGCGGCTTTAAGGCTGATGCAAAAATTTCAGTAATCTTCGCATTAACCAATGTTAAATGAATCAATGTTCTCGGAATTAATGGAATTTCCGTTTCGGTTTTTATGATTTTCTCTACATTCATGTATCTACAACAATTGTATATACAAATGTATAACTGTATTTGGTTTATTTTAGAATAGTTTCGCTAAATGTTTGTTAAATAATTTTTCAAACACCTTTTGCTACAAATACCGTATTTTTGAATTTTAAAATTCAACAGTAAAAGTTATGTCAGATTTATCACAAAACGAGTGGGAAGACCAATTGAATGAGGATCAAAACGCTATTATACTGGATGTTCGTACACCAGAGGAAGTAGAAGATGGGTATATTCCGAATTCAATAAATATTGATATTTATCTGGGTCAAGAATTCATGGATAAAGTTGAAAAACTAGATAAAAGTAAAAACTACTATGTTTACTGCAGAAGCGGTAATAGAAGTGGCCAAGCTTGTGCCATTTTAAATAGCCTTGGTATTGAAAACGCCTATAATCTAGAAGGTGGGTTTATGAATTGGGAAGGGGAAGTAGCTGAATAGAGCTGTGTAAATAATTAAGGTTGGTAGTTTTAAAAATTACGGTCAGTTTTATTGACTGTTTGATTTTTGAAATAAAACTATTGTATACCAAACCAATGTACATTGCGCGAAGACCTCTTACATTTTATATGGAAGTATAAAAAACTGCAATTAGCAGATTTGATAACTTCAGATAATGAAACAGTCACTATTATTGATGTAGGGCTTCATAATCATCAATCAGGTCCTGATTTTTTCAATTCTAAAATTAAAATTGGTAATCAATTATGGGCTGGTAATGTAGAAATGCATTTGAAGTCTTCTGATTGGTATGTTCACAATCATCAACAAGATTCTAACTACAATAATGTAATATTACATGTTGTTTGGCAAGATGATTCGGAGATATTTAGAAGTGATGGAACAAAAATTCCCACGGTAGCGCTCAAAAATTATATTTCACAAGATTTATTAAATAACTATCAGAATCTACTTAACCAAAGTGGTAAATCATTTATAAATTGTGAAAATGAGATAGCCTCTGTAGATGATTTCTTATTGAATAATTGGAAAGAACGTTTGTTTTTTGAGCGTTTAGAAGCTAAATCGGACTTGGTATATGTCTTATTGAAAGAATCAAATAATGATTGGGAGCAGGTGCTTTTTAAAATGTTACTTAAAAACTTTGGACTCAAAATAAACGGTCAAGCCTTTATGAGTTTAGCAAATGCCTTAGATTTTTCAATACTTAAAAAACTTCGAAACGACACCTTTGCTCTTGAAAGTGTTTTTTTCGGAATGTCAAGTTTGTTAGAAAAGAATACAATTGTAGATGATTATTACATTCAGTTGAAAAAAGAATATCAGTTTCAAAAGAAGAAATTTGAATTACAAGAAGCTGCGGTTCAAAAACCTGAATTCTTTAAATTAAGACCTTCAAATTTCCCAACAATTCGACTTTCTCAATTGGCGAGTCTGTATTCTAAGCATCAAAACCTTTTTAGTGTTCTAATTAATTGTAATGACTTGTCTGAGATGTATCGTTTGTTCAATATAAAAGCCAGTGAATACTGGACTAACCATTACACATTTGGTAAATTGTCAAAAAAGAACCCCAAAAGATTAACCAAGAAATTTATTGATCTTTTGATTGTGAATACCATTTTACCTATAAAATTTAGTCATGCTAAGTATCTAGGTAAGGTTGTTGATGAGGAAATTCAACAGCTAATATCGCATTTAAAATCAGAAGAAAATACTATAGTTTCAAACTATAAAATGTTGAAAGTAAATATTAAAAATGCGGGTGATAGTCAAGCTATCATACAATTGTATAATGAGTATTGTTCAAAAAATAGGTGTTTGCAATGTGCGGTAGGTGCTGAATTATTAAAAGGAAATAGTTAGCTTTAAAGAATGAATTTTTTCTATAATATACTTTATTACTTTCAAAAACGAGGCTTCGAGGTGTGTCGGCGAATCGCTGATCGCATGGGAATCAGAGCAAGAGTGGTTAGAACATCATTCATTTATCTGACCTTTGCAACTTTGGGTTTTGGTTTTGCTCTTTATCTATTTCTTACATTTTTGCTTAAAATTAAAGATTTGATTTATACCAAAAGAACCTCAGTTTTTGACCTATAATATGTTTAAACTATTTCGTTCTAAAATATACTTGGCGATTTTTTTACTGGTTTCAGTAATGTTTATTGGTTTATTTGGTTATCATTTTATTTATGATTTCGATTGGCTTGATGCCTTTTATATGACAATCATAACTATAACAACGGTAGGTTTTAATGAAGTTCATCCTTTAGGCGATTCTGCAAAAATATTTACAGTTTTATTAATTATAACTAGTGTTTTTATTATAGGATTTGCTATTGCGGTAATTACCGAATATATTCTTGGAAAAAACACTTTACAAATACTTAAGAAAAAAAGAGTGAAGAATAAAATTAAAGCATTAACTGGTCATACAATAATCTGTGGTTTTGGAAGAAATGGTTCGCAGGCTGCAATTAGCCTTGCAAATTATGAGCGTTCGTTTGTTGTAATTGAACAAGATAAAAGTGTAATAGAAAAATTTGAAGAGGATTTTCTTTTCGTGGAGGGAGATGCAAATGATGATATGGTTTTAATGCAAGCTGGTATCGAAAAAGCAAATTACCTTATTGCAGCTTTACCCGAAGATACAGATAATCTATTTGTTGTATTATCCGCTAAACAGTTGAATCAAAAATTATTTATTATTAGTAGAGCCTCTCAAATTAACTCGCAAAAAAAATTACGTTTGGCAGGTGCAGATAAGGTGATAATGCCAGACAAAGTTGGCGGTGATCATATGGCTGCATTGGTTGTAAATCCCGATTTAATTGATTTTATGGATCGAATTTCAAATGTTACTGATGGCACAGCTAATTTAGAAGTAGTGGAGATTGAAGAACTTATTGGTAATATGGACTGCAGTTCTATTAACGACTTAGACTTAAGAAAAAGAACGGGTTGTACAATAATTGGTTATATTTCTCCAAATGGAAAATATGTTATTAACCCTGGGCCAGACTTAAAATTAGAATCTAAAAGTAAGGTAATTGTATTGGGTAATCCTGAGCAGATAAAAAATCTCAACCAAATGTTTAAAATTGAATAAAATCTATAATTAGTTAATACTTGAAGTAATACTTGATTCTGATGCTTATTTTTAGGATATTGTCGCCCAACAAACTTTTAAATTAAACCAAATAAATATACTATGAAGTATAAACTTCTTACAATTTTCACTCTTTTATTTCCTGTTTTAACATTTGCTCAGGAACAAGGATTGGATGAAAAAATCGATGAGGCTTTTAAGCCAGTTTCCGATTTCTTTTCTGCTGTTATCTTCTTTAATATTTGGCAAGATCCTGATATTCCTTTTGTTTTAGTGTTGTTGGTTGCTAGTGCTTTGTTTTTTACAATATATTTTGGTTTTCCGAATGTTCGATTTTTTGGTAAAGCGATAAATACGGTTCGAGGTAAGTATGAAGATATTGAAAAGCATGGTGCAAAAGAATTGTATGGGGAAGATGGTATCGCACAAGGGCAAGATTTATCAAATGTAGATATAGAAGAGCATCTCGTAAAAATGGAAGATAATCTCGCTGTTGATGGTGATATTGTCGATACTATTCGAGATGAAAGTTCTGATGGCGAAGTGAGTCACTTTCAGGCTTTGGCAACTGCTGTTTCTGGTACCGTAGGTAACGGTAATATAGCAGGTGTTGCTTTAGCAATTGCTCTAGGTGGGCCAGGTGCTACTTTTTGGATGATTATTTGTGGTCTTTTGGGTATGTCTACCAAATTTGTTGAATGTACGTTAGGCGTACAATACAGAGATGTTGGTGAAGATGGTACTGTTTATGGTGGGCCCATGTACTATATCAGTAAAGGATTAAAAGCTAAAGGCTTTAAGAAAGTTGGTAAAGTTGCTGCTGTTATATTCGCAATTTTCTGTATTGGTGGTTCATTCGGTGGCGGAAACGCAGCCCAATCTAATCAGGCAACTATTGTTTTAAAAGAATTGTTTAACTGGCAAAGTACTGCAGCTGGTGCAATAGTCGGAATAGTGTTAGCAATATTGGTTGGTATTATTATTATCGGTGGTATTAAACGTATTGCCCAAGTAACGGAAAAAGTGGTCCCATTTATGGCAGTAATGTATGTTGTGGCTTGTTTGTATATCATTCTAAGCAATTTTACATTAATTGATGATGCGGTTTCTTTAATTATAACAGAAGCATTTAACCCTAAGGCAATTGGAGTAGGGGGTATAATTGGTGTTCTATTAGTAGGATTCAAAAGAGCAGCTTTTTCTAACGAAGCTGGTGCTGGTTCTGCTTCCATAGCACACTCTGCAGTACGTACAAAGTATTCTGCTAGTGAAGGGCTTGTGGCATTACTTGAACCTTTTATTGATACGGTACTTATCTGTACAATGACTGCGCTAGTTATTGTAATTTTTAATTTCGGTGGCTACTTTGAATATGGTGCTGATGTAAGTACTGATGGTAGTGGAGCTGTTATGATTGGTAATGAAGTTGTACAGGGAGCTGGTATAACAGCAAAGGCATTTGCAGAATACATACCTTATTCTAATATATTCTTGACAATTGCTGTGGTGTTATTCGCTGTTTCTACCATGATTTCATGGTCGTATTACGGACTACAATCTTGGAAGTTTCTTTTCGGACGAGGTAAAGTTGCAGATTTAACCTATAAGTTTTTGTTTCTAATTTTCGTTGTTATTGGCGCTGCAGCAAGTATGGGCTCCATTTGGGCATTTTCAGATGCTATGATTTTTGCAATGGTATTTCCAAATATGATAGGGCTTTTCTTCCTTTATCCTGTGGTGAAAAAACAGCTGAATCGATATCTAGATGCTATCAAATTAAAAACTGATGCAATAGAAGACTAATTATTATTTGATTTCGTGGAAAAAATAAAATCTCACTTCAAGTTCAATAAGCAAGAACGAAGTGGGATTTTCTTTTTACTACTTTTCATTGTTTTGCTTCAATTAGGTTATTTTCTTTGGATGCGTTTTTCTTCGGATAATGTTGTAAAAGCCCTTCATATAGACCCTCTAATGCAAGCGCAAATAGATTCGCTAAAGAAAAATGCTGTACAGCAAGATTCCATTAAAATTTTTCCATTCAATCCTAATTTTATTACAGACTATAAAGGATATACTTTAGGAATGTCAATTGAAGAAATTGATAGATTACATAACTTTCGGAAGACAAATAGTTATGTGAATTCTAAAGAAGAATTTCAGCAAGTCACTAAAATATCAGACAGTCTACTACAAACAATAGCCCCTTATTTCAAGTTTCCAGAATGGACCCAGAATAAGAAACAGAATTCTAAGAATTATAATAAGTCGTCCTTAAAAAAGGAAGTTGTCAAAGTTTCTGTAACAAAGAAGCACGTAAAATTAACTGACCTTAATACAGCAACGGCTGAAGATTTAAAATTAATTAATGGAATAGGGGAAAAGTTGTCTGCACGAATTGTGAAATTTCGTGATCGCTTAGGTGGTTTTGTGGTAAAAGAACAATTGAGTCATGTTTATGGTCTTGAATCAGAAGTTGTAGAGAATGTCTTTAAACAGTTCGAGATTAAGTCAATACCAACTATTAATAAAATTAATATTAATGAAGCTTCTGTTGATGATTTAACACAACTGGTGTATTTTAATTATGATATGGCTCGTAAAATTATTAATTATAGAGATACTAGCGGGGGAATTGTAGCGTTTAATGAATTGGCAACTATAGAAGGATTTCCTAGTGAAAAATTGGTAATAATTCAGCTATATTTGTCCCTCAATTAGAAATCCCAAAGAATGAAAGTTGATATTGAATCGCAAATGAATTTTGAGTATTCTGAAACGCAGCAAATGGTAGCCGTTTCAGCGAAAGAGTTTGCTGAACAACATATACGGCCAAATGTGATGATTTGGGACGAAGCACAAACATTTCCTGTTGAGCTTTTTAAGAAAGCGGGTGAAATGGGTTTCATGGGTGTTTTAGTGCCTGAAATTTATGGTGGATCCGGTCTGGGTTATCATGAGTATATTGCTATCATAGAAGAAATTTCAAAAGTGGATCCTTCAATTGGTTTATCTGTTGCTGCACATAATTCATTATGTACCAATCATATTCTTAGTTTTGGTAATGAAGAACAGAAGCAAAGGTGGCTTCCGAAATTGGCAACTGCTGAATTTATTGGAGCCTGGGGTTTAACCGAACATAACACTGGTTCTGATGCTGGCGGAATGAATACCACAGCTGTAAAGGATGGTGATAATTGGATTTTAAACGGAGCAAAAAATTTCATTACACATGGTAAAAGTGGTGATGTTGCAGTAGTTATTACTAGAACAGGAGAAAAAGGAGATAGTCACGGTATGACAGCTTTTGTGGTTGAAATGGGTATGCCGGGTTTTACAAGTGGTAAAAAAGAAGATAAATTAGGCATGCGTGCAAGTGAAACTGCAGAAATGATTTTTGATAATTGTAAAGTGTCTGATGCTAATAGATTGGGTGAAGTTGGTGATGGTTTTATTCAAAGTATGAAGGTCTTAGATGGCGGTAGAATTTCTATTGGGGCATTATCATTAGGCACTGCTAAAGGCGCGTATGAAGCAGCGCTTAAGTATTCTAAAGAGCGGGTGCAATTTGGTAAGCCAATTTGTGAATTTCAAGGAATTTCTTTTAAACTAGCTGATATGGCAACTGAAATTGAAGCTGCTGAGCTATTGCTACATAAAGCAGCATTCATGAAAAATAAAGGTGAAAAAGTAACCAAGATAGGGGCTATGGCTAAAATGTATGCCTCAGAACTTTGTGTTCGTGCAGCAAATGAAGCTGTACAGATTCATGGTGGTTACGGGTTTACAAAAGATTTTCCGGTTGAGAAATTCTATAGAGATGCTAAGCTTTGTACAATAGGTGAGGGCACTACTGAAATTCAAAAAATAGTGATTGCTAAAAATATTTTAAAGTAATATTTAGCTAATCCATTTATTAAATATATATTTGCACTCCCGTTTTCAAAACGGAGTTAATCATAATGAAAGGAGGTTGTAGCCTATGTTAATAATACCAATTAAAGAAGGAGAGAATATCGATAGAGCTTTGAAACGTTTCAAGCGTAAATTCGATAAAACAGGTACAATGCGTCAATTGCGCAAACGCCAACAATTTGCAAAACCATCTGTAGTTCGTAGAGCACAGATTCAAAAAGCACAGTACATTCAAGGATTGCGAGATCAAGAGGATATCTAGAAATCGTTTATCTTTTAATCATATTAAATCTCATTCGTCACAAGGCGGGTGAGATTTTTTTGTTTCCATACTTCTGCGCAGCCTCCCTTAAAATGACATAACTTTGTGTTATGTCTATTCAAGCCTTTGTCGATTATCTTTTGCATGAAAAGAATTATTCTTTACATACAGTTACTGCGTATCAAAAAGATATTCAAGCTTTTTCAGACTTCTGTTTAATTAAATATGAAATTTCAAACATTGATAGTGTAGACTATGCTATAGTAAGAGGTTGGATTGTAATGCTGGTTGATGATGAAATTTCTAATAGAACTGTTAATAGAAAGATTGCATCTTTAAAGGCGTATTATAAATTTCTGCAGCGTATTGGTTTAATTGATTCAAATCCTTTAGCAAAACATAAGGCGCTTAAAACTGCAAAAAAGATTGAAGTGCCTTTTTCTGAAGAAGAAATGGCTCAGGTGTTATCTCAAATCGATTTTGAAGATGATTTTGAGGGTATTCGCAATAAATTAATTATTGAGCTTCTTTACACTACGGGTATGCGTAGGGCAGAGCTGGTTGGTCTTACTGTTGAAAATGTGGACTTAAAGAATAGGGTGCTCAAAGTTTTAGGAAAAAGAAATAAAGAACGCTTGGTGCCATTATTGCCAAATACAATAGAATTGTTTAATTTATACCTGGAACGAAGAGAAACATTAGAGAATATTTTTGATAAATCGTTTATTTTTCTGTCAAAATCAGGTAAGAAAGTTTACGGAACTCTTGTCTATAGAGTTATAAATCATTATCTTAGTTTGGTCTCGAGCAAGGTGAAAAGAAGTCCGCATATATTAAGACATACTTTTGCAACCCACTTACTCAATAAAGGGGCAGATTTGAACTCGGTAAAAGAATTATTAGGTCATTCAAGCCTAGCATCAACACAAGTATATACACATAATAGTATAGCTGAATTGAAAAAAATACATTCTATGAGTCATCCTCGAAGTAAAAATTAACGTTTTTTAATAATTTTAAAATATGGCCTATGAAATAAATTCAAGCAAAATTTGTTCTTAGTAAACTTAATTATCCGTGCTAGAAATACGGACTCTACCACTTTTATTAACATAAAAAATAAAAAAGATGAAAGTAAATGCGCAATCAGTAAATTTTAACGCAGATCGTAATTTGATTGATTTTGTACAAAATCGATTAAATAAGTTAGAGGTTTTTTATGATAAAATCGTAAGCTCTGACATTTATATGAAGGTAGAGAACACTAGTTCTAAAGAGAATAAGATAGTGGAAATCAGTATACATATACCCAAAGATAAGTTTGTGGTGAAAAAACAATGTAGAACATTTGAAGAAGCTATTGATTCTGCTTGCAGTTCATTAGAACGCACTTTAGTCAAAAAGAAAGAAAAAATGAGGGCATATGCTTAAAGAAAATTTTCCTTGTTTTATTTTGATTAAAGAAATAAATATATACATTTGCAGTCCGTTAGAAATAGCGGGCTTTTTTTTTGCTAAAAAGCATGAAAATTGCCGATGTAGCTCAGCTGGCTAGAGCAGCTGATTTGTAATCAGCAGGTCGTGGGTTCGAGTCCCTCCATCGGCTCTAAAGGTCTTTAAAATAGTGGGTTTGGGGAGATACTCAAGCGGCCAACGAGGGCAGACTGTAAATCTGCTGACTACGTCTTCGCAGGTTCGAATCCTGCTCTCCCCACAATTTTATGAGACACATGAGCTAAATGTGGAATTTTAATTTTTCAAGAAATTAAAGTTTGTGTTTAGGGTTTTTATGTGAATTGTGAAAAAATAATAAGTATTGCGGGAGTAGCTCAGTTGGTAGAGCGTCAGCCTTCCAAGCTGAATGTCGCCGGTTCGAACCCGGTCTCCCGCTCAAAATGACAATATATTGTCATTCCTGCGAAGGCAGGAATCTTTTCCTTTTAAAAGGAGGAAGATGTTAAACACTTTACGCCGGCGTAGCTCAGGGGTAGAGCGTTTCCTTGGTAAGGAAGAGGTCACGAGTTCAAATCTCGTCGTTGGCTCAAATAGAAGAAGCATTAATTATTGTACACTAATATAAACTTAGATTAAAATTCATTTAAAATGGCAAAGGAAACTTTTGATCGTTCCAAACCGCACTTAAATATTGGTACTATTGGACACGTAGATCACGGTAAAACAACATTAACTGCTGCTATTACTACGGTATTAGCAAATGCAGGGCTTTCTGAATTGAGAAGCTTCGAGTCAATCGACAACGCTCCTGAAGAAAAAGAAAGAGGTATTACAATTAACACATCGCATGTAGAGTATTCTACTGCTAACCGTCACTACGCACACGTTGACTGTCCTGGTCACGCGGATTACGTAAAGAACATGGTAACTGGTGCTGCTCAAATGGACGGTGCTATTCTTGTTGTTGCTGCAACTGATGGTCCAATGCCACAAACTCGTGAGCACATACTTTTAGGTCGCCAGGTTGGTATTCCTAGAATTGTTGTTTTCATGAATAAAGTTGACATGGTTGACGATGAAGAGCTTTTAGAGCTTGTTGAAATGGAAATTAGAGAATTACTTTCTTTCTATGAGTATGATGGTGATAACGGACCTGTTGTTGCTGGATCTGCTCTTGGTGCACTTAACGGTGAGCAAAAGTGGGTTGATACTGTAATGAAATTAATGGAAGAAGTTGATGCTTGGATCGAGCTTCCTAAAAGAGATGTTGAAAAAGATTTCTTAATGCCTGTTGAAGATGTATTTACGATTACTGGTCGTGGTACTGTTGCAACTGGTCGTATTGAAACTGGTGTTGCTAATACAGGTGATGCAGTTGATATCATCGGTATGGGTGCTGAGAAATTATCTTCTACCGTAACTGGTGTTGAGATGTTCCGTAAGATTTTGGATAGAGGTGAAGCTGGAGATAACGTTGGTATCTTGTTAAGAGGTATTGAAAAATCTCAAATTTCTAGAGGAATGGTAATCTGTAAGCCAGGTTCTGTTAAGCCACATGCTAAATTTGAAGCTGAGGTTTATATCCTTAAGAAAGAAGAAGGTGGTCGTCACACACCATTCCATAACAACTACCGTCCTCAGTTCTACGTAAGAACTACAGATGTTACAGGTACTATTAATCTTCCTAGTGGAGTTGAAATGGTTATGCCTGGTGATAACCTTACTATAATTGTTGAATTACTTTCTCCTATCGCATTAAGTGAAGGACTTCGTTTTGCAATTCGTGAAGGTGGTAGAACAGTTGGTGCTGGTCAAGTTACCAAGATTTTAGATTAAGATTATTTAAGATAGTTTATATTAAGGGTGTCCGCCATTTGGCGGATACCTTTCAATGTAAATAAATACGGGTGTAGCTCAGTTGGTAGAGCACTGGTCTCCAAAACCAGGTGTCGGGAGTTCGAGTCTCTCCTCCCGTGCCAAAAAGGGCTAAGAGGTAAATAAATATTTATCCTTAGGATAACAAAAAATATATTTCTTATTTAAGTAAGAGATACTAAAAGCACTAGATATGTTGACCTATATTAAAGAGTCCATAGACGAACTTAGAAACAATGTTACATTGCCACCCAAGGCTGAATCATACAATCTAATGGTTGTGGTAGCTGTTTTTTCAATAATATTCGCTTTGGCGACTTGGGGAGTCGATTCGCTTTTTGGTAAATTGGTGAAATTGTATTTTAATAACATATTAAATTAATAGATCACTATGTCTGAGGTGTTAGAGAAAAAATGGTATGTTGTAAGAGCGGTCAGTGGTCAAGAGAATAAAATCAAAGGCTATATTGAAAGCGAAGTTGAGCGTCATGGTTTTTCTGATTATTTAGAAGATGTATTGGTGCCAACTGAAAAGGTTGTTCAAATAAGAAATGGTAAGAAAATAAATAAAGAACGTGTTTATTTTCCTGGTTATATTATGATAAAGGCCAATTTGGCTGGTGAAATGATTCATATCATAAGATCAATTACTAATGTTATCGGATTTTTAGGGGAAACTAAAGGGGGTGATCCTGTTCCACTTAGAAAGAGTGAAGTAAATAGAATGCTAGGTAAGGTTGATGAGTTGGCGGTTAATACTGATGCTGTTGCAATACCATTTGTTTTTGGTGAAACAGTAAAAGTAATTGATGGTCCGTTTAATGGCTTTAATGGTACTGTTGAAAAAATCAACGAAGAAAAGCGTAAGCTAGAGGTGATGGTGAAAATTTTCGGAAGAAAAACACCATTAGAACTTAGTTATATGCAAGTAGAAAAAATATAGAATCATCTTATTTAGATGATTAGAAAATAATTGTTACGTAGTAATAAGTTGTGTTGCTTCTAATTGACACAATTTGAATTTAATATTAAACAATGGCAAAAGAAGTAGGTAAAGTAGTTAAACTACAAGTTAGGGGAGGTGCAGCGAATCCATCGCCACCGGTCGGACCCGCCTTAGGTGCTGCCGGTGTTAACATCATGGAGTTCTGTAAGCAGTTTAATGCTCGTACGCAGGATAAACCAGGTAAAGTTTTACCAGTTGTTATCACGGTATACAAAGACAAGTCTTTCGACTTTATTGTAAAGACACCGCCAGCGGCAGTTCAACTTTTGGAAGCAGCTAAGATTAAAAAAGGATCTGGCGAACCTAACCGAGTTAAAACTGGGAGTGTTTCCTGGGATCAGGTTAAGACAATAGCAGAAGATAAAATGGTAGACTTAAATGCGTTTACTGTTGAATCAGCTATGAGTATGATTGCAGGTACTGCAAGGTCAATGGGCCTTAAAGTAGCTGGAAAGAGACCTTTTTAAATCTTATAAAGCAATTAAATGGCAAAGTTGACAAAAAAGCAAAAAGAGGCACATGCTAAAATCGAAAAAGATAAGCTTTATTCGATTGAGGAAGCTTCAGCTTTGGTAAAAGAAATTACCAATGCGAAGTTTGATGCTTCTGTTGATATTGCAGTTCGTTTGGGCGTAGACCCTAGAAAAGCAGATCAAATGGTTCGTGGTGTTGTTACACTACCGAATGGTACTGGTAAAGATGTTAAAGTTTTAGCATTGGTTACCCCTGATAAAGAAGCCGAAGCTACAGAAGCTGGTGCTGATTATGTAGGTTTAGATGAGTATTTGGATAAAATAAAAGGCGGTTGGACAGATGTTGATGTTATAATCACCATGCCAAGTGTTATGGGTAAATTAGGCCCTTTAGGACGAGTATTAGGTCCAAGAGGTTTAATGCCGAATCCAAAAACAGGAACGGTTACTATGGATGTTGCTAAGGCAGTATCTGAAGTTAAAGCCGGTAAAATAGATTTTAAAGTTGATAAAACAGGTATCGTGCATGCAGCTATAGGAAAGTCTTCTTTCTCTGCTGATAAAATTGCAGGTAATGCCATAGAGCTTTTAGAAACTTTGAACAAATTGAAGCCATCTTCGTCTAAAGGTATTTACATGAAAAGTATTTTCATGTCAAGTACTATGAGCCCAAGTATTCAATTAGATCCAAAGACAGTAAAATAACTGATAGTCAAACAATTTTAATCATGACAAAACAAGAAAAAGGAGTCGTAATAGAAGATTTGACGAAACAGTTAGCTGAAAGTTCGATTATTTATTTAGCCGATATTTCAGGATTAGATGCACAAACAACTTCTGATTTAAGAAGAGCTTGTTATAAATCTAATATTCAACTGGCAGTAGTCAAAAATACTTTATTGGCGAAAGCCATGGAGGCAGCTGATAAAGAATTCGGTGAGCTTCCTGAAGTATTAAAAGGAAATACTTCTTTGATGTTCTCTGAGGTTGGTAATGGTCCAGCTAAAGTAATAAAGAGCTTCAGGAAAAAATCTGATAAACCCTTATTAAAAGGTGCTTTCATTGAGGAAGCAATCTACGTAGGGGATGATAAACTAGATGCACTAGTGAGTATCAAGTCTAAAGAAGAAATGATTGGAGAAATCATCGGGTTGTTGCAATCGCCAGCCAAGAATGTTATCTCTGGTCTTAAATCTGGTGGTGGTAAACTGGCAGGTATTCTTAAGACATTATCAGAACGTTAATTTGCGCACTATAAACAATTATATTTTAAAATTTTATTAAACGATAGAAAGAATGGCAGAATTAAAAGATTTCGCAGAACAGTTGGTTAACTTAACCGTAAAAGAGGTTAATGAATTAGCTGCTATATTAAAAGATGAGTATGGTATTGAGCCTGCAGCTGCGGCTGTAGCAGTTGCTGCTGGTGGTGGCGGAGGTAGCGAAGAAGCTGCTGAAGAAAAATCAGAATTTGACGTAATTTTGAAAGCAGCTGGTGCTTCTAAATTGGCCGTTGTTAAATTGGTAAAAGAATTGACAGGTCTTGGATTAAAAGATGCTAAAGACATCGTAGATAGCGCACCAAAAGCCGTGAAGGAAGGTGTATCTAAAGACGAAGCTGAAGGTATCAAAAAATCTTTAGAAGAAGCAGGAGCAGAAGTTGAGCTTAAGTAATAGCTACAACAAATAGCACATTTGGGGTTTAGGTCTTTCCATATTATATGGATAGACCTAAACCTATTTATAAGTATTATGTCTGCCTAGAGCAGTCAACCAATTAATATTCACGATCAAAATTTTATCATAGATGTTGACAAAACAGACTGAAAGAATAAATTTTGCATCCGCCAAGAATACGCCGGAATATCCGGATTTCTTGGACATTCAGATTAAATCGTTTCAAGACTTCTTTCAACTTGAAACTAAATCTGACGAAAGGGGCAATGAAGGATTATACAATACCTTCATGGAAAACTTCCCGATTACGGACACTAGAAATCAGTTCGTTCTCGAATTTTTGGACTACTTCATAGATCCGCCAAGATATTCTATTCAAGAATGTATTGAGCGTGGTTTGACTCATAGCGTTCCATTGAAGGCTAGATTGAAGTTGTACTGTACTGATGAAGAACATGAAGATTTTGAAACAATCGTTCAAGATGTTTATTTAGGTACTATACCTTATATGACACCGAGCGGTACTTTTGTTATCAATGGTGCTGAGCGTGTAGTTGTTTCACAATTGCACAGATCACCAGGTGTTTTCTTCGGACAATCTTTCCATGCTAATGGAACAAAATTATACTCTGCCAGGGTAATACCTTTTAAAGGTTCTTGGATAGAATTTGCTACGGATATCAATGGCGTTATGTACGCTTATATTGATCGTAAGAAAAAATTACCAGTTACTACACTGTTCAGAGCTATAGGTTTTGAACGTGATAAGGATATCTTAGAAATTTTTGATTTATCTGAAGAAATTAAAGTTTCTAATGCTGGATTAAAAAAAGTTTTAGGTCGCAAGTTGGCGGCACGTGTCTTGAATACTTGGCATGAAGATTTTGTAGATGAAGATACTGGCGAAGTGGTCTCTATTGAAAGAAATGAAATCGTACTTGATCGTGATACGGTTTTAGAAAAAGAGCACATTGAGCAAATAATGGAAGCGGATGTTAAGTCTATTCTTTTACATAAAGAGAGTAATGGACAATCTGACTATTCAATTATTCATAACACACTCCAGAAGGATCCAACAAATTCTGAAAAAGAAGCTGTTGAACATATTTATCGTCAATTACGTAATGCTGAGCCGCCCGATGAAGAGACTGCTCGTGGTATTATTGATAAATTATTCTTCTCTGATCAGCGTTATAACTTAGGTGAAGTTGGACGTTACAGAATGAATAAAAAATTGCAATTGGATATTGGAATGGATAAGCAAGTCTTGACCAAAGAAGATATCATTACAATTATAAAATATTTGATTGAGCTTATCAATTCTAAAGCAGAAATTGATGATATCGATCACCTTTCTAACCGTCGTGTTCGTACCGTTGGAGAGCAACTTTCATCTCAGTTTGGTGTGGGTCTTGCACGTATGGCAAGAACTATACGTGAACGTATGAATGTTCGTGATAATGAGGTATTTACACCTATAGATTTAATTAATGCGAAGACCTTGTCTTCTGTGATTAATTCATTCTTTGGTACAAACCAATTATCTCAGTTTATGGATCAAACAAATCCATTAGCAGAGATTACGCACAAGCGAAGATTATCAGCCCTTGGGCCAGGTGGTCTTTCACGTGAAAGAGCTGGTTTTGAAGTACGTGATGTTCACTACACGCACTACGGAAGATTATGTCCGATAGAAACTCCTGAAGGTCCGAACATTGGTCTTATCTCTTCTTTGGCAGTATTTGCTAAAGTGAATCCAATGGGCTTTTTAGAAACACCTTATCGTACGGTAACTAAAGGAAAAGTAGATACTCAAAACTTTAGATATTTAAGTGCTGAAGAAGAAGAGGGAATGAAAATTGCGCAAGCAAATATTCCTCTTAATGAAGATGATAGCATTAAAAATGATAAAGTAATTGCCCGTGAAGAGGGTGATTTCCCGGTAGTTGATCCATTAGAGATTAACTATACCGATGTTGCTCCTAATCAAATTGCATCTATTTCAGCTTCTTTGATTCCCTTCTTAGAGCATGATGATGCCAACCGTGCATTGATGGGCTCTAACATGATGCGTCAGGCTGTTCCTTTATTACGTCCACAAGCTCCGATTGTTGGTACTGGTTTAGAAAGACAGGTTGCTTCAGATTCAAGAGTTTTAATAAATGCTGAAGGTGATGGTACAATTGAGTATGTTGATGCTCAAAAAATTACTATTAAGTACAAAAGGTCAGAAGCTGAACGTTTGATTAGCTTTGAAGATGATTCTAAGACTTATCAATTGGTGAAGTTTAGAAAAACCAACCAAGGTACTAGTATCAACTTAAAGCCTATTGTAAAAAGAGGAGATAAAGTTAAAAAAGGTCAGGTTCTTTGTGAAGGCTATGCAACTGAAAAAGGTGAATTAGCATTAGGAAGAAACCTAACTGTAGCATTTATGCCTTGGAAAGGGTATAACTTTGAAGATGCAATTGTAATTTCTGAAAAAGTTGTTCGTGAAGATATCTTTACTTCTATTCACGTAGATGAATATTCTTTAGAAGTTAGGGATACTAAGTTGGGTGCTGAAGAATTAACTCATGATATTCCTAATGTTTCAGAAGAGGCTACAAAAGACCTTGATGAGAATGGAATGATTCGTATTGGTGCTGAAGTAAAACCTGGTGATATTTTAATTGGTAAGATTACTCCGAAAGGGGAGTCAGATCCAACACCTGAAGAAAAATTACTTCGCGCAATTTTTGGTGACAAAGCTGGTGATGTAAAAGATGCTTCTTTAAAAGCTTCTCCATCACTTAGAGGTGTAGTTATTGAAAAGAAATTGTTCTCAAGATCTGTAAAAGATAAGCGTAGACGTTCTGAAGATAAAGAAGAATTGAACAAATTGGAACTTGAATATGAAGTGAAGTTCCAAGAGCTTAAAGATGTGTTGATTGAAAAGTTGTTCACTTTAGTAGGTGGTAAAACATCACAAGGTGTAATGAATGATTTGGGTGAAGAAGTTCTTCCGAAAGGAAAGAAATACACGCAAAAAATGCTTAATTCAGTTGATGATTATGCGCATTTAGTAGGTGGAAGTTGGACTGCAGATAAAGCTAATAATTCGGCTGTTGCAGATTTACTTCACAACTATAAAATTAAATTGAACGATCTTCAAGGTAACTTGAGAAGAGATAAATTTACAATTTCAGTAGGTGATGAATTGCCTGCAGGAATTATGAAATTAGCTAAGGTCTATGTCGCTAAAAAGCGTAAGCTTAAAGTTGGTGATAAGATGGCTGGTCGTCACGGTAATAAAGGTATTGTATCTAGAATAGTACGTCATGAAGACATGCCATTCTTAGAAGACGGTACTCCTGTTGATATCGTATTAAATCCACTTGGTGTACCATCTCGTATGAACATTGGGCAGATTTATGAAACCGTATTGGGTTGGGCAGGCTTAAAGCTTGGTAAGAAATTTGGTACTCCAATTTTTGATGGTGCTACTTTAGATCAAATCAACGGTTATACTGATGAAGCGGGTATTCCAAGATTCGGACATACTTATCTTTTTGATGGTGGTACAGGTCAGCGTTTTGATCAACCTGCAACAGTGGGTGTGATTTACATGTTGAAATTAGGCCATATGGTTGATGACAAGATGCACGCAAGATCAATTGGACCGTACTCATTGATTACGCAGCAGCCACTTGGTGGTAAAGCACAATTTGGTGGTCAACGTTTCGGAGAAATGGAAGTTTGGGCGCTTGAAGCATATGGTGCATCAGCTACTTTACGTGAAATTTTGACAGTTAAGTCTGATGATGTAATTGGTAGAGCTAAGACCTACGAGTCAATCGTAAAAGGTGAAACAATGCCAGAACCCGGACTACCGGAATCTTTCAACGTATTGATGCATGAACTTAAAGGTTTAGGTTTAGATATTAGATTGGAAGAATAGTTTTAGAACACACAATATAATTTAGTAGCATAGTATATTATGGCTAGAATAAACGATAATACACCACAAAAAAGGTTTGATAAAATCTCCATCGGTTTGGCATCTCCAGAAGCAATTTTGGCAGAGTCAAGAGGTGAGGTGCTTAAGCCTGAGACCATTAACTATAGAACGCATAAGCCTGAGCGTGACGGTTTATTTTGCGAGCGAATTTTCGGCCCTGTAAAGGATTATGAATGTGCTTGTGGAAAATATAAGCGTATCAGATATCGCGGAATTGTTTGTGATCGTTGTGGGGTAGAGGTAACTGAAAAGAAAGTAAGACGTGATAGAGTAGGGCATATCAATTTGGTTGTGCCTGTTGCTCATATTTGGTACTTCCGTTCATTACCTAATAAAATTGGATATCTACTTGGTTTACCTTCCAAGAAATTAGATATGATTATCTATTATGAAAGGTATGTAGTTATTCAACCTGGTATTGCAAAAGGACCAGAGGGTGAAGAAGTTCAGAAAATGGATTTCCTTACTGAAGAAGAGTACTTAAATATTTTGGAAACTATTCCACCTGAAAATCAATATCTTGATGATGCTGATCCAAACAAATTCATCGCTAAGATGGGTGCTGAATGTTTGATTGATCTTTTAGCTCGTATTGATTTAAAGGAATTATCTTATCAATTGCGTCACAAAGCGAATACTGAAACGTCGAAACAACGTAAAACAGAAGCACTTAAAAGGCTTCAAGTTGTAGGTGCTTTACGTGAATCTCAAGAGAATAGAGACAATAGACCAGAGTGGATGATTATGAAAGTGGTGCCAGTTATACCACCAGAGTTACGTCCGTTAGTACCATTAGATGGTGGTCGTTTCGCTACTTCTGATTTAAATGATTTGTATAGAAGGGTAATTATCCGAAATAATCGTTTGAAAAGATTAGTTGAAATTAAAGCACCAGAAGTAATCCTTAGAAATGAAAAAAGGATGCTTCAAGAAGCGGTTGATTCTTTATTTGATAATACGCGTAAAGCGTCGGCAGTTAAAACCGAATCAAATAGACCTTTAAAGTCACTTTCAGATTCATTGAAAGGTAAGCAAGGTCGTTTCCGTCAAAACTTATTAGGTAAACGTGTTGATTATTCTGCACGTTCGGTAATTGTTGTTGGACCGGAATTGAAGTTGTTTGAATGTGGTCTTCCAAAAGATATGGCTGCAGAACTTTACAAGCCTTTTGTAATCCGTAAATTGATTGAAAGAGGTATTGTTAAGACGGTAAAATCAGCTAAAAAAATAATAGATAAGAAGGAGCCTGTAGTTTGGGATATTCTTGAAAATGTATTGAAAGGACACCCTGTAATGTTAAACAGGGCCCCTACATTGCACCGTTTAGGTATTCAAGCATTCCAACCAAAACTTATTGAAGGTAAGGCTATTCGTCTTCACCCATTGGTATGTACTGCATTTAATGCGGATTTTGATGGTGACCAGATGGCGGTGCACCTTCCATTAGGACCAGAAGCAATTCTAGAATGCCAATTGTTAATGTTGGCTTCACATAACATTTTGAACCCAGCTAACGGTTCACCTATTACTGTACCATCACAGGATATGGTCTTGGGTCTGTATTATATGACCAAAGAGCGTAAGTCTACACCAGAAGTGCCTATTAAAGGAGAAGGTTTAACTTTCTATTCTTATGAAGAGGTAGAGATTGCTTTCAACGAAGGAATGGTAAATCTTAATGCAGGTATCAAGGTGCGTGCAAAAGATTTTAATGAAGAAGGAGCGCTTGTAAATAAAATTATCCCAACTACTGTTGGTCGTGTACTTTTCAATATGGAAGTGCCAGAACAAGCAGGATATGTAAATGATGTTTTAAATAAAAAATCTTTACGTGATATTATCGGTCAAATTTTGGCTGTTACTGATGTTCCTACAACTGCGGCTTTCTTGGATAAGATTAAAACAATGGGTTATGAGTTTGCCTTTAAAGGTGGACTTTCCTTTAGTCTTGGTGATATTATTATACCGCAAGAGAAGCATGAAATGATTGCTGAAGCTAACGGGCAAGTTGATGGTATTATGGCCAATTATAATATGGGTCTTATTACAAACAACGAACGTTACAATCAGGTTATTGATGTTTGGACTTCTACAAATGCTCAACTTACTGAATTAGCTATGAAGCGAATTCGTGAGGATCAGCAAGGATTCAACTCAGTGTATATGATGCTTGATTCTGGTGCAAGGGGTTCTAAAGAACAAATTCGTCAGTTGACTGGTATGCGTGGTTTGATGGCTAAGCCTAAAAAATCAACTGCTGGTGGTGGTGAGATTATTGAAAACCCAATTTTATCGAACTTTAAAGAAGGTCTTTCAATTCTTGAATACTTTATCTCTACTCACGGTGCACGTAAAGGTCTTGCAGATACGGCGTTAAAAACTGCTGATGCTGGATATTTAACCCGTCGTTTAGTTGATGTTTCACAAGATGTAATTGTGAATGTAGAAGACTGTGGTACTTTAAGAGGTATTGAGGTGTCACCATTAAAGAAAAATGAAGAAGTTGTTGAAACTCTTGGTGAAAGAATATTAGGTAGAGTTTCACTACATGATGTATACAATCCGTTGAATGAAGAATTACTTTTAAAAGCGGGTGAACAAATATTAGAAGCAGATGCTAAACGTGTTGAAGCATCTCCAGTAGATAAAGTTGAAGTACGTTCTGCGCTTACTTGTGAAGCAACAAAAGGAATTTGTGCAAGATGTTATGGTAGAAACCTTTCAACCAATAAAATGGTTCAAAGAGGTGAAGCTGTTGGTGTTGTTGCAGCACAGTCAATTGGTGAGCCGGGTACGCAGTTAACATTACGTACGTTCCACGTTGGTGGTATTGCTGGTAACATTTCTGAGGAAAACAAACTAGTTGCTAAATTCGAAGGTATTGCTGAAATTGAAGACCTTAGAATTGTAAACAGTGTTGATGCCGAAGGTAAAACTGCTGAAATTGTTATTTCAAGAACATCTGAGATTAAAGTTGTTGATGCTAAAACGGGTATAACCCTTAGTACTAACAATATTCCTTATGGTTCTCAGATATTTGTTAAGAACGGAGCTAAGGTTAAAGCTGATGATGTAATTTGTCAATGGGATCCATATAACGGTGTTATTGTTTCTGAATTCCCAGGTAAAATTGCTTATGAGAATATTGATCAAGGTGTTACTTATCAGGTAGAAATTGATGAACAGACAGGTTTCCAAGAAAAAGTAATTTCTGAATCTAGAAACAAGAAGTTGATACCAACGCTATTGATTAAAGATAGTAAAGGAGAAACTTTAAGATCTTATAACTTACCTGTTGGATCGCATATCATGGTTGATGACGGTGATAAGATTAAAGAAGGTAAAGTACTAGTTAAGATTCCACGTAAATCTGCTAAGGCGGGTGATATTACAGGTGGTCTTCCTAGAGTTACAGAGTTATTTGAAGCTCGTAACCCTTCTAACCCAGCTGTTGTTTCTGAAATTGATGGTGTAGTTTCTTTTGGTAAAATTAAAAGAGGTAACCGTGAGATTATCATAGAATCTAAATTGGGTGAGATTAAGAAATATTTGGTTAAACTTTCAAATCAAATCTTGGTACAAGAGAATGATTATGTTCGTGCCGGTATGCCTTTATCAGATGGTTCTATTACGCCAGAAGATATCTTAGCTATTAAAGGACCATCTGCTGTTCAGCAGTATTTGGTAAATGAAGTTCAAGAAGTATATCGTCTTCAGGGTGTGAAAATTAATGACAAACACTTTGAGGTTGTTGTTAGACAAATGATGCGTAAGGTTCGAATTCAAGATTCAGGCGATACCATATTCTTAGAAAATCAACTTGTACATAAATCAGATTTCATTGTTGAAAATGATGAAATTTATGGCAAGAAGGTAGTTGAAGATGCTGGTGAGTCAGATACTCTTAAGGCGGGACAAATAATTACGCCTAGAGAGCTTCGTGATGAAAATTCTATTCTAAAAAGAGCTGATAAAACTATAGTTTCTGCAAGAGACGTTGTTGCTGCCACTGCAACACCTATCTTACAAGGAATTACTAGAGCATCGCTACAGACGAAATCATTTATTTCGGCTGCATCTTTCCAAGAAACGACTAAGGTGTTGAATGAAGCTGCTGTTAGCGGTAAGATTGATACTTTAGAAGGATTGAAAGAGAATGTAATTGTTGGACATAAAATTCCTGCAGGTACTGGTATGCGAGATTATGATAATATCATTGTAGGTTCTAAAGAAGAATATGATGAAATTATGGCGCGCAAAGAAGCTTTAAAATTCTAAATATAATAAGAGCCCTCGATTATTAAATCGAGGGTTTCTTTTTTTAATTTAATATTTCTTTTCAATAAATAGTTACTATGAGTGATAACGATAAAAAAGCACAGAAACAGATAAATATTGAACTTGATGAAAAGATAGCTGAAGGTATTTATTCAAACCTTGCAATTATTAATCATTCGGTATCTGAATTTGTTGTTGACTTTATTAGTATGATGCCAGGTGCACCAAAGGCTAAGGTTAAAAGCAGAATTGTTTTGACACCACAACATGCCAAGAAATTTTTAAAGGCGCTTAACGATAATGTGAATCGTTTTGAGAAAGCTCATGGTACTATCAAAGATTATGAGCAACCAACAATTCCTCTGAATTTTGGTCCTACAGGAGAAGCATAAAAAAAAGCCCAATTTTAAAATTGGGCTTTTTTTTATTCAAATTCTGATGTAGAATGTAATTTAACAGTAGGATATTTTTGTTGGGTCATTTGTAATGAAAACTGTGAGTCAGCTAAAAAAACCATTTTACCACGTTTATCTTTTGCCAAGAATTTCTGTTTTACTCTAACGAATTCTGAATACTCAGTATTCTTTTTATCTTCTGGATCAACCCAGCAAGCTTTATGTACTGGGAAGTTTTCGTAAGTACATTTTGCACCATATTCATGTTCTAATCTGTATTGAATTACTTCAAATTGTAAAGCACCAACAGTACCTACAACCTTTCGGCCATTCATTTCTAAGGTAAATAATTGTGCAACACCTTCATCCATTAATTGGTCAATGCCCTTATAAAGCTGTTTAGACTTCATTGGATCGGCATTATTTATGTACCTAAAATGTTCAGGTGAAAAACTAGGAATTCCTTTATAGTTCAGTTGCTCGCCTTCAGTTAACGTGTCGCCAATTTTAAAGTTTCCGGTATCATGTAGGCCTACAATATCACCTGGGAATGAGATATCTACAATTTCTTTCTTTTCTGCAAAGAAAGCATTCGGACTTGAAAACTTTAGCTTTTTGTCATGACGAACATGTAAATACGGCTTGTTTCGTTCAAAAGTACCTGAAACTATTTTTATAAATGCAAGTCTATCACGGTGTTTAGGATCCATATTAGCATGAATCTTAAAAACAAAACCGGTCATTTCTTTTTCATTAGCCATTACAAGCCTTTCCTCTGCCTTTTTCGCTCGTGGTGATGGCGCAATATCTATAAAACAATCAAGTAATTCACGAACCCCGAAATTATTTAGCGCTGAACCAAAGAAAACGGGTTGTTGCGTGCCATTTAAATAATCTTCTTTATTAAATGGCGGATATACTCCATTTACTAACTCAAGGTTTTCACGTAATTCTTCTGCAGCTTTTGTGCCTATTATTTTCTCTAATTCAGGGCTGTCAAGGTTGTCAAAACCAATTGTTTCTTCAATGTTTTTCTTACTGTCTCCGCTAAATAGATTTATGTTTTTTTCATAAAGGTTATAAATGCCTTTAAAGTCATATCCCATTCCGATAGGAAAACTTAGAGGAGTTACACTGAGACCTAGTTTTTGTTCTACCTCATCTAATAAATCAAATGCATCTTTACCTTCTCGATCTAATTTATTAATGAAAACAATTATTGGTATGTTACGCATTCTGCAAACCTCTACCAATTTCTCTGTTTGAGCTTCTACACCTTTGGCAACATCAATAACAACAATAACACTATCTACAGCAGTTAGCGTTCTAAACGTGTCTTCTGCAAAATCTTTATGACCAGGTGTATCAAGAATGTTTATTTTCTTATCCTTATAGATAAATGCTAAAACAGAAGTAGCTACCGAAATACCACGTTGTCTTTCAATTTCCATGAAATCACTTGTAGCCGTTTTTTTGATTTTATTGTTTTTGACTGCGCCAGCTTCCTGTATGGCACCTCCAAATAATAATAATTTTTCGGTTAATGTAGTCTTACCGGCATCGGGGTGTGATATAATGCCAAAAGTTCTCCTTTTCTCTATTTCTGCTTTAAAATCCATAGTCGAAATTTCGGCAAAAGTAGTTTAAATTAAGCTTTTTTGCCTAGTTTATTATTACCTTCTTATTTCTATTTATATTATTTAATATTTAGACAATATGATGTAAATACCTTCGTTTTTAACACCAACAAAGTAATGAGTTCGATTAACTGCGTATATTATCGATATGTAATAATTGAAATAATCAATATTGTGTAGTTTATCAGAACTATTCTTTGTTAAGTAGTTGAAAGATTGTCGTTTATCGAATATTAGCGTTTTTGAAAGATAATTAGTATTATCTAATGAAAAAGTATTTGTTGATAGAATATTTCGCTATATCTTGCATACTCTTATAGGTCGTCCCAACGTCTTACTTTATTGATTTTCCTGCATTGCCATGGGATAAGTTTAATAGAAAACTATCTTTATGGACAAGAATACTACCCCTCTTTTTAGCAAAAAAGCGTACTCATTTTTCACTTTTATCGTGGCTTTTGTTTTGCTTGGACTTTCTTCATCTTTTGGAGTGTCTAGTACATTTGAAAAAGTAGAACCTATGTTATTTCAGTCGCCAACAGATACTGATGGTGATGGAGTGCCGGATTCAGTTGATATTGATGATGACAATGATGGTATATTAGATACTGATGAATGCACCACATTAGAGTTAAAAGAAGTTTTTTCTTCTGATTTTGGATTTTCAAATGGTGTGTCTAATGGCAACCTTTCGTATTCTGACTTAGATATTAGTTCTAAATGGGGACTACCGGCAGGTAGTATTATTGTTAGTGTTACAGGGGCTAGTACTAGTTCAACAGGGCCTTTCTTTTCCGTGGGAAATAATTTACCAGCAACATTTACTTTTTCAGGCACAACTCCTGTTCATGTTGTTGCAAGACACTCACCAAATTTGGCTGCATTAAGTAGAGATGGTATTGTAGCTTTAGACGGTACAATTTATAACCAGACTACAACCTTACCAGATGGTATCGTAGAAGGTAGTTCAGGTAATGATTATTATGTAGAGAACATTACTAATAGTGGTATAGATGAACCAGAAAGAGCAACATGGGTTTCCCAATCTACTGTTTCGGAAATTCAATTTTATACAAATTCGGATCATGTACAGAACGGTATTAGATTATACTTACAACCAACTGCATGCCCAGATACTGATGGGGACGGAACACCAGATAATTTAGATATTGATGCTGATGATGATGGAATTCCTGATAACGTAGAGGCACAACCAACTGATGGTTATATTCCACCATCTGGAAACGATTCAGACAATGATGGTCTTGATGATGCTTATGAAGGTGCTGGTGATGAAGGCCTCACTCCAATAAATACGGATGGTACTGATACGCCTGATTACATTGATTTAGATAGTGATAATGATTTAGTGCCTGACAATAATGAAGGCAACGATTTCAATTATGATGGTATTCCTGATCAAGTGTATACTGGTATTGATACTGACGGTGATGGTTTAGATGACGGTTATGAAGGTAGTGATGTTAATGATGGCTATGATGTAAACGATGAAATTGATGATCCCGCAAATGATCTTCCGGATACCGATGGTACTGAAGACGTAAATTACAGAGACATTGATGATGATGGCGATAATATAAACACTATTGATGAAGATGCTAATAATGACGGTGATCCAACTAATGATGATACTGATGGTGATGGTACTCCCGATTATTTAGATCCAATTGATGATAATACTCCTGAGACAGATACTGACGGTGATGGTGTTCCAGATTCTACAGACCTTGATGATGATAACGATGGTATTTTAGATACCGTTGAGGATGCTAATTTAGACAGTGACAATGACCCATTGACCAACCCAACAGATACCGATGGTGATGGTTATCCTAATCATTTAGATATTGATGCGGATAATGATGGTATTCCTGATAATGTTGAAGCACAAACAACAGTAGGGTATATTGCACCGAATGAAGACGATGCGGCTACATATGAGGCTAATAATGGTTTAAATAGCGCATATCTACCAGACGGACTCACACCTGTCAATCATGATAAAATTGATACTCCTGATTATATAGATCTAGATAGTGATAATGATTTAGTGCCTGATAACAATGAAGGTAATGATTTCAACTATGATGGAATTCCTGATCAAGTGTATTTAGGTACTGATACTGATGGTGACGGTCTTGATGATGGTTATGAGGGTAGTGATTTAAATGATGGATTTGATGTGAATGATGAGATTGATGATCCAGCAAACGATCTTCCGGATACTGATGGAACTGAAGATGTAAATTATAGAGATTTTGATGACGATGGTGATGGTATTGATACACCAGATGAAGATGCAAATAATGATGGTGACCCAACCAATGATGATACTGATGGTGATGGCACCCCAGATTATCTTGACCCAATTGATGATAGTACTCCTGACACAGATACTGATGGTGATGGTGTTCCAGATTCTACAGATTTGGATGATGACAATGATGGAATTTTAGATACTGTTGAAGATCCTAATACTGATGGTGATAACGATCCTTTAACAAATCCGTTAGATTCTGATGGTGATGGATATCCGAATCACTTAGATATTGATGCTGATAATGACGGTATACCTGATAATGTAGAGGCTCAGACAACTGATGGTTATATAGCGCCAAATGAAGATGATGCAGCAACTTATGAGGCCAATAATGGTTTAAATAGCGCATATCTACCAGATGGTCTTGTACCTAATAATCATGATGGGGCAGATACACCAGATTATATTGATTTAGATAGTGATAATGATTTAGTGCCTGATAATAATGAAGGTAATGATTTCAATTATGATGGAATTCCTGATCAGACTTATTTAGGAACTGACACTGATGGTGATGGTCTTGATGATGGTTATGAGGGTAGCAACCTAAATGATGGTTTTGATGTAAATGATGAGATTAATGATCCAGCGAATGATTTGCCTGATACAGATGGTACAGAAGATGTAAACTATAGAGATATAGACGATGATGGTGATGGTATTGATACACCAGATGAAGATGCAAATAATGATGGCGACCCTACCAATGATGATTCAAATGGTGATGGTATTCCTGATTATTTAGATCCAAAACCTTTAAATACTGATATCGTAGTAATGCAAATGGTTACACCAAACGGTGATGGTAAAAATGAATTTTTATGGATTGAGAATGTACACCTTGCATTAAACAATAATCTTAGAATTTTCAATAGATGGGGAATTGCAGTATATGAGGGAGAAAATTATAACAATCAGAACAATGTTTTTGATGGTAGGTCTAAAGGTAGATCTACGTTGAGTGCAGGTGATTATTTACCGGCAGGGGTATATTTTTATATCTTTGAGTATAATACAGCAAATGAAAATGATATAACTAATAGTGGTTATATTTATATAAGCGAATAATTTATTACTGACTTATGATAGTTAAAAAGAGTTTCCTCGCATCATTGTTTTTAATGTTGATTTTTTGGGAGACAGCCAGTGCGCAACAAGACGCACAGTATACCCAATATATGTTCAATACTATGAGTGTGAACCCCGCTTACGCTGGGTCTAGAGGGCAATTAAGTGCAGCTGCATTATATAGGTCTCAATGGGTCGGTTTAGAAGGTGGCCCTGTAACGCAAACACTTAATTTACATTCTCCTATTAGAAATAGTAATTTAGGTTATGGTATTTCAATAGTGAATGATAAAATTGGAGAAGGAGTAGTTCAAGAGACTTATTTTGATGCTGTTTTATCCTATACCATTGATGTTTCTTTAGATGGTAAACTTTCATTTGGCTTAAAGGCTGGTGGAAATTTATTGAACCTAGATTTTGAAGGTTTAAGGCAGCGAGATGATGAACAATTTCGCGAAACTGTAAATACAGATGATATACAAAATAAGTTTTCACCTAATTTCGGTTTAGGTGTGTATTATCATACAGATAAGTTCTATGCAGGTCTTTCAGCTCCAAATTTACTTGAGACCGAACATTTTGATCGTTCAGGAACAGATGATGATGCTGTTGATTTCCTTGCTAAAGAGCGTATGAATTTTTATCTTATAACAGGTTACGTATTTGATTTGAATAATAATTTTAAATTTAAACCTGCTATTTTAACCAAAGTTGTTAGCGGTGCTCCACTTCAAATAGATTTTTCAGCGAATTTCCTTTTCAATGATAAATTTAATTTTGGTGCCGCTTATAGATGGGATGCTGCAGTAAGTGCTATAGTCGGTTTTCAATTATCAGACCAGTTAATGTTAGGTTTAGCGTATGACCGTGAAACTACAGAGTTAGGTGGTACCCAATTTAATGATGGGTCATTTGAAGTGTTTTTACGATTTGAATTACTTAAATCATTCCAAAAATTAGTATCACCACGATTCTTCTAAAATCGGGAACAATGACAAAAAGAATAACAGTATTAGTTACGTTTTTAGCACTTGTGATTAATTTCACAGGTAATGCGCAAGAACGATTAGTAAATAAGGCTGATTTAGATTATGATCAATATTCTTTTCGCCCTGCCATAGATATCTATAAAAGGGTGATGGATAAGGGGTTTGTTTCTGCTGACTTGTTGAAAAAATTAAGTAATTCTTATTATTTTAATGCGGATTATGATGAAGCAGCTAAAACCTATAAGAAGTTAATTGAGACCTATACTACAGATGCAGGTCCTGAACATTATTTTAGATATGCACAGTGTTTGAAATCAATCGGAAATTACGACGAGTCAAATAAAATGATGTCTAAATTTACCGAACTTACTTCTGATGATATAAGAGCTGACGTATATAAAAATGATAAAGATTATATGGCCGAAATCAAGAGAAATTCTGGTCGATATGACGTAGGTCCTTTTCAATACAATTCACCATATTCTGAGTTTGCTCCTGCTTTTTATAAAGAAGGATTAATATTCTCTTCGGATAGAGATACTGGTAATTTAGCACGTTATAGACACACATGGAACTCTAAAGATTTTTTAGATTTATATAAAGTCAATGCTGATAGTGTTTCTGATAATTTAGTGACTAAGCTTAGTAAAGATGTAAATACAAGATTGCATGAATCTACTTCTGTTACCACAAAAGATGGTAACACGATGTACTTTACTAGAAACAATTTTAAAGGAGGTAAGTACATAAAAGACGAGAATGGAGTAATTCGATTAAAGATTTTTAAGTCAACCTTAAAAGATGGTATATGGCAAAATATAGAAGAACTTTCTTTTAATAGCGATTCATATTCTGTGGCACATCCAGTATTGGGGCCAGATGAAAAGACCATGTATTTTGCATCTGATATGACCGGAAGTTTGGGGGAATCTGATATTTTCAAAGTAGAAATTAAAGAAGATGGTAGTTTTGGAGAACCTGTTAATCTAGGTAATACGATTAATACTGAGGCTAGAGAAACATTTCCGTTTGTAACTAGTGAAGAGATATTGTATTTCTCTTCAGATGGGCACCCTGGATTAGGTGGTTTAGACGTTTTTGGTACTAAGATAGCCAATAGTAAATATGATGGTGCTATTTTAAATGTAGGAGAGCCTATCAATAGTAAAATGGATGATTTTACTTTTATAATGGATGAAGCATCTAGAAAAGGGTATTTTGCTTCAAACAGACCAGAAGGTCAAGGTGCTGATGATATCTATAGTTTTACGGAGAATAAACCACTCATGTTTGACTGCAAGCAAGAGATTACAGGAACGGTTAGAGATAAAATATCAAATGAAGTTTTGGTCGGTGCTACGGTAAAGGTCATTGATGAAAACAATGAAGAGATAATGTCTACAATCACAGATTCTGAAGGAAAATATTCTCTTTCATTAGATTGTAATCAAGGTAATTTTGTGCGAGCTCAAATTGAGGGATATGTACCTTCTGAAGAATATATTGGTAAATCTGATGGCAAACCAAAAATCATAGATTTTTATCTAGAACGAGATACTGTAACCGCTGGATTTGGAGACGATTTGTCTAAATTACTTCAATTAAGTACCATTTATTTCGATTTTGATAAGTACAATATTCGAAAGGATTCTGAAATTGAAGTTGAAAAAGTAATAGCGGCGATGGAAAAGTATCCTAGCTTAAGAATTAAAGTAAATTCACATACCGATAGTAGAGGTAAAGATTCTTATAACTTGTGGTTATCACAGAAAAGGGCTGAAGCTACCGTTAATTATATGATTTCTAAAGGTATTGAGAAAGCGAGACTTCAAGGTGAAGGTTATGGTGAAACCAAGTTGTTTAATGAATGTGCAAACGGCGTAAAATGTTCGGCCGCTCAACATGAACTAAATCGTCGGTCTGAGTTCATAATCATGGAATAACGCTTTAATAAAGTATGTACAAAAAGCAACTAATAAAACTAGTTGCTTTTTTGTTAAGTTCAATTCCAATACTGCCAAATTAATTTGGGCAATAATATAATGCTTACACTACTTTTTATTAGGTTGGTGACGCTATTCAGGCAGTATACAACAAATATTATGTTTGAGGGGTTATTGATTCTATTTTTGAAAATGATATGTGTTTACCCCCCAAATGATACTTTTAAAATCGAATAAATTTAATTTTTTTCTTCCATTTGTTACGTGGCTTTTGGTTTCTATAACTTTTGCTTATAGTCAAGAAACATACAACGATAATTTCAATAACGTTTCATATTCAAATAATAATGGATCTTCTAATTTTTCATCAGGTTGGGATGAAGATAACGATGGAGATAGTCCTTCAGGTGGTAATATTCGCATAAGAAATCATGAATCGAGTAATCAATTAAGGTTTGATGAACTTGATAGCAATGACAGAATAGGCCGAACTTTAAACCTAAATGGCGCTAATTCGGTAATTCTTACTTTTGATTATGATGCCGATGACAGGGGAAACGAAGGTTTAAATGTGGAACTATGGAATGATACCAGTTCATCTTGGGAAACAATTGCATCTATAAATATTACTAATTCTAGTACTATTACGCATACATTAACGACGAATCAAATTTCCACTAATTCAGAGATTCGTTTTGTCTCGAATAGCGGTGGCTGGGGAAATAATGAACGTATTTATATTGATAATGTATTGTTTACAGCGACTTATGGTCCTTCCATTAGTATAGGTGATGAAGTTGTAGATGAAGGTTCAGGTTCTGCTGTGTTTACTGTAACACATTCTGGGCCAAATACTTTAGGTCCATATGTGGTGAATTATTCGATAATTGCAGGTACTGCAACCCAAGGATTGGATTATTCGACTGCATCAGGATTTTACACAGGAACAATTACATTTAATGGAACATCAGGTGATACGGAGCAAATTACTGTTTTAATAACAGATGATTCGGATACCGAATCTTCTGAAACATTTTTTATTGAGTTTGTTTCTGCTACAAATAATGCTGTAGATATTTCAGACACGGCCATAGGTTCAATCAACGACAATGATTCGTTCATAATCACTAATGGTATTACTGATAATACATGTAGCGGAACTTTTTTTGATAATGGTGGTTTTGGAAATTATTCAAATAATCAAGATAGAACATATACGCTTTGTCCTGATTCTGTAAATTCGGACCTGAGCATTAGCTTTTCAACATTCGATGTTGAATCGGGCTATGATTATTTGTATATATATGATGGATCAAATACTGGTGGCGCTTTAATTGGTCAGTTTGACAGTGCAAATCCCCCTCCAACCACCATAACTTCAACTAATGCGGCAGGATGTCTAACATTCAGATTTACATCTGATGGTAGTGTTACTAGAGCTGGATGGGAAGCGGCTATTACTTGTATTGATAGAGTACCTCAATTGACTATTTCTGATATTGTTGTTAATGAAGATGACGGAAATGCTGTTTTCACAGTAACTCATATAGGTACGAACACTACTGGACCCTTTTCAGCAAGTTACCAGACTGTCGATGGTACGGCAATTGCAGGTAGTGATTATACCTCGATTTCGGGTGGTACTTTGACTTTTAGTGGGATAGCCGGTGATACAGAAACTATAACCGTGTCAATTTTGGATGATGGTTCATTTGAGAACCCTGAAACATATTCTATTGAATTTACTAGTGTTTCAGATGCTTCGGTTATTATTTCAGATACAGCTTTAGGCACTATAAATGACGATGATGTCTTGATAATGACGAATGGAGTTACAGTTAACACGTGTAGTGATGCTTTTTTAGATCCAGGTGGTACTTCAAATTATGCCAATAATCTAGATGTTGTTTATACTATTTGTCCAGATACAGCAAATCATTACTTAAGTACTGATTTCTCAAATTTTGATGTCATTAGTGGTGATATGCTGTACGTCTATGACGGTAATTCTACAAGTGCTACCTTAATTGGTCAATATGATAATAACAATATTCCAACAAATATTTCTTCTTCTGGTGGCTCAGGTTGTTTAACCTTTAGATTTACTTCTAATAACAATAATACTGGAACGGGTTTTCAGGCTGTAGTTAAATGTTATCAAGAAGGTCCACGATTGGTAATTGATGATGTCACAGTAGACGAGGATGCAGGTACTGCAGTTTTTACGGTTACTTCAACACGAGCTGCACATGGTCGTAATGTGTTTTTACTTGGTTTTGTAAATACACAGTTTACAGTAGATTATACAACAACAAATGGCTCTGCTTTAGCAGGTAGCGATTATACTACAACGACCGGAACATTAACTTTTAGCGGGGAAATAGGAAATCAACGTACAATTTCCGTTCCCATTATTAACGATGGAGTTCCGGAATTTGATGAAAATTTTACTATTGAGTTTACAGGAGCTAATGCTCCAGATGTACCTGTAAATTTTGATGATACCGGGGTTGGTACAATTAATTCTCAAATTTTAGCAAATGTACCCTTAACCTTGTTTAAACAGTTCGATGGAGATTTTGACTACACTACTACTGGTGGTAGTTTGCGTACACAAAGTAATGGAGCCAACGCTTGTGCAATTCAAACTACTTCAACTAATAGGTTGGTAGCCCCAATAACAAATACAGGAAACATAGCAGCAGCATACTTATATTGGGCACATTCTAGTTACATTCGTGACGAGCAGATAACTTTTGAGGGGCAAACAGTTGACGCCGGTTTTGTTTATCAAACTACATTTAATGCGAGTGGTACTAATCTAAGTTTTTTCGGCTATGTAAGTGATGTGACTTCATTGGTAAGTGGTATTACGAATATAAATACCAATGACTTTGATTTTTCTGGATTGACAGTTGATACTTCTAATAATTTTTGCTCAACAGCTACTGTTTTAGGTGGGTGGTCATTAATAGTTTTTTACGAAGATTCTAATTTACCTGCGGTTAACATTAACTTATATCAAGGTTTTGATGGTTTACAAAATGCAGGTACATCCTTTACTCTAGATTCATTCTTTGCGATTGCAGGAGCAGGAGCTAAAGCAACATTTTTATCTTGGGAAGGTGATGAGACCTTAGATGGTAATACAGGTACTAACCCTGAAGCACTTTCTATTACAAATCAAGCAAATACCAATTTTAACTTAACAGGTGACGGTGGTAACCCTGGTAATAATGCATACAATTCGTCTATTTTTGATAATTCAGTACCGCCAGTATACAATACACCCAATATTTATGGTCTTGACCTTGATACCTATGATATTTCAACTTTTATTACACCAGGTGATAGTCAGGTAACCGCAAATGTAGATGTAGGCCAAGATTATGTAATCAATAATGCGGTTGTCATTAAAGTACCTTCTAACCTTATTACAGGTACCGTTTTTGAAGATGTAAATTATCCAGGAGGTAATGGACGAGATCAACTCACTTCAGGTGGAGTACCGGTTACTGCGGCTATTGTTGAATTATATGAGTCCGATGGAACTTTTATTGAACGAAAAAATACTAATGTAAATGGCGATTATACTTTTGCAGGTATGCAAGATGGTGATTATTTGGTAAAGGTGGTAAACTCTTCTGTTCGTTCAAGCAGAGGAAATGGATTGAATTGTACAGCTTGTTTTGCAGTGCAAACCTATAGAAATTATGGAGATGCTACGCTTCTCAACGATGTTACCACAGAAATAGGAGGTGCAAATCCGGCTGCAACGCAAGATGCAGCATTAGGAATTCTGACAGATGCGCAGTCGGTTTCATTAATTTCAGTTGCCAGTAATGGAGTAGTAGGTGTAGATTTTGGTTTTAAT
Source organism: Aurantibacter crassamenti (assembly GCF_016811105.1). Classification (GTDB taxonomy): domain Bacteria; phylum Bacteroidota; class Bacteroidia; order Flavobacteriales; family Flavobacteriaceae; genus Aurantibacter_A; species Aurantibacter_A crassamenti. Next base: position 1,157,132 of record NZ_JAFBGM010000002.1, on the reverse strand, counting down.
TTCAACACCATCGTAAATACAAATGAAAATGGTCAGGGTTCATTGGAGCAATTTATTATTAATTCTAATAATCTAGATGAAACTGGACTTGATATAGAGGCGAATGGTATTTTTGACCCTGCACCTGGCGATGATACTTCTGTATTTATGATACCTCCTACAAGTGATGCACTAGGCAGAACAGCAGATGTAAATTTTATTAATGGTTATTTTGATATCGTCATTTCCAATGGAAATCCATTGAGTATTATAGCAGGTACAAATACAAATATTGATGGAAGAACGCAAACGGCATATTCAGGAAATTCAAATACTGGTACAGTAGGTTCTGGTGGAACAAGTGTTGGTACTTCAAGCAATATATTGCCAGATTTTAATCGTCCTGAAATTCAAGTTTATCGAGCTGGAGGTGATGTTTTGAAACTTACGGGAACGAATACAACTATTAGAAGTATTGCTGTAAATGCGAATAATAATGCTGGTGTTAGAATCCAAAATGGTTCTGCAATTATAAGTAATAACTTATTGGGGGTAAATGCCTTAGGTAGTGCAATTGGAAATATTGATTCAGGTGTAGAAATTACTGGAGGAACCGCAATTATAGAAGCAAATTATATAAGTGATAATACAGATCAAGGGGTATGGATAAATGGAGGTACATCAACTTTAGTTAGAAATAATGAAATAACCATAAATGGTAATGGCGCCTGTAATGACAATATTCTTATTGAAAGTGGCACAGGTATTTCAATTACTCAAAATCTAATCAGTAGTGCTGCTTCTTTTGGAATTGAAATTGAGACAGGTTCTGGTGGCATTACCATTTCTGAAAATACTATTATTAATTCTGGTCAAAATGGTGGGAATTGTGGAGGTTCTATAAATAATGCTGGAGTTTCATTATTTGGTGATGATTCAGCTATAACAAACAACATTGTTGCTTCAAATGGAGGTGCAGGTATTGTTTTAATGGGTGGTAACTCAACAGGAAACTTGATTTCACAAAATTCTATTTATGCGAATGGAACGGTATCACCAGCGCTAGGTATTGATATTTTAAATGATGGTGTAACACTAAATGATTCAGGAGATTCTGATAATGGGCCTAATGGAGTTCTTAATTTTCCGCTAATCTCAGGTGCTTATCTATCAGGTGGTAATATAGTAATTGAAGGTTGGTCACGACCCGGTTCAACCATTGAATTATTTTTAACTGATATTAACGAAGGTTCAGCAATATCAGGTGATAACGCAATGGGATTGTCAAAAGATTATGGAGAGGGGCAATTGTATATCGGTACCGTAATTGAAGGGGGTGTTAATGACGCGGATTCTAGAATAGACACCTATACTGATATTGATGGTAATACAGACAATACAAATAGATATAAGGTGGTTTTTCCTGCACCTCTAGGTGCAGTAGTAGGTAGTTTATTAACTTCAACCGCTACAATTGCAAATAGTACTTCAGAATTTTCGCCTGAAAGTATATTAAAGACCTATACGATTATTACAAATCGTAGAATTACCTATAGAGTGAAAAAGAACTAGTATTAGTGATTATTATATTGATAATAAGATGCTTTTTAACTATTATCATCAATAAATCTATGTAGCTAAATAGCTGTTTTCTTCCATATTGTAACTCATTTTATTAGTAAATTATTATTGCTAATTTATTTGAATAAGTATTATAAAAGTAAGTTAAATCTCTACTATTTGTAGTCTAATAATATTTATTTGGCCATATAAATAGTTTATTTTTTTAGTGTAAATACGAGTATCACTTCTATAATTAATTAGAAACCTTCACTTTTATCTATGTAGACATTTATTATTTGCACTTACACAACATTTATTTAACAGTCAATTGGTTACAGATTAAATTTGAATAAAAGGTATTAAATGCTTTTTGGTTCTCCCATTAAAAAATAACCAACTAACGATTAAATGAAAAAGAGAAACCAATCCAATTCTCATAGATATTTATATTTAGCGCTACTGTGCTTTTTCAGTCTTACTAGTAGTGTTATTGCACAAACTACTTTCACGGAAGTGGCTGCTTCCTATAATCTTAACTTAACAGGTAATAAGGATGGAGGACATGCTTGGGCTGATTACGATTTGGATGGTGATTTTGATTTGGTTGTAAATAGACAGGGTAGTGGGTATTTAATGCGTAATGATGGGGGAAGTTTTACCGACATGACAGCTACACTAGCACCTAATTTTTCAAGTGGAAACCTTGAAAGAACTGCTCTTTTTGTTGATTTTAATAATGATGGGTATCCCGATATTTTTAGAAATAGCACCAGTGAGGTTAGAATATATCTTCAAGATCCGAATACTAATCGTTTCGGTAATGGAACAGGAGGTACTACTCCAAACCAAACTTTCAACTCTGGGAATGTAGCAGATGGCTTTAATGCAGAAGGGGCTGGAGCTCTAGATTTTGATGGAGATGGTGATCTTGATATATTTATTGATAATCATGATTTCGGTATAGATATATTAGAAAATGATGGCAATGGTAATTTTACTCATGCAACTCCAAAATCAGCAAGTCCAAATCCCCCTTATGATGTTAACGATCCAACCACATGGCCTTTGGGGCTTGTGCAAGACGCTGTAGATGGCGATTATGGCTCTGCAACAGATTTTAATAATGATGGTTGGGTGGATATTGTTGTTAGAAAGCGGAGTCAAGTAGATTTATTTACCAATATTGGTGGATCATTTACAGATGGAGTCGATATTGATGATGCCTTAAATGCTAATAAAGGTGCAGTAGGATTTTATGATTTTGATAATGATGGCGATTTCGATTTGTTTTGGACTGAAAATGGAGATAATCAAATACATAGAAATAATGGAGACGGCACCTGGACGGGTCTTGGTGCAGCTACTGGTATTCCTGTTAGTTTTTCAGGGCAAATCGAAGGTCTCGCATGTGGCGATGTTGATAATGACGGAGATATTGACATTTTTTTGGCAAACAGTGGTAACGGAAATCCTCAAACAAGTAAATTATACTTAAATCAAATCAATAATGGAGGAGGTGCGATGTCTTTTATTGATTCTGGCTTAACTTTTGGCAATAGAAGTGAAGGGTCCACATTTATTGATATTGATACTGATGGTGATTTAGATTTATATGTAAACAGAAACGGTAATAATTATTTATACAGAAATAATTTAAACGCAACTGATAGAGCGGATCATTTATATATAGATGTTGCTGAAGATAGAGATGAATTTGGCCTTATTAATACAGAACGAAGATTTGGTATTGGTGCAACGGCTAAAATTTTAGATTGCGATGGAAACGTTATTTCTGGAATTCGCGAAGTAAATGGAGGTTCGGGTCATGGTACTCAAGAACCAGGATTAATTCATTTTGGTTTACCAAGTGGTCCAGACACACCAATTGTAGTTGAGGTTGCCTATCCTAGAACTACTACCGGTAGGGTGATTGTTAGGCAACAATTAACACCTTCAGATTATTATAATGGTAGCGTAAATCTTCTTGATGTTTTTACAGATTTAGCGAATGAGCCTCCCACCGCAAATAACGATTATACATCAGTCATCGAAAATGGAACAGTTAGTCTTGATCCCTTAATAGATAATGGCACAGGAGTAGATTCGGACCCTGAAAGCCAGCCCTTAGAAGTTTTTGCAATTACTCAGCCAACCAATGGAGTTGCCGTTTTAAATGGTGATGGCACAGTTACTTATACTCCAAATACTGATTTTTATGGTTCTGATACTTTTACGTATACTTTGAGAGACAATGCAAATTGTACTTTTACTTCTGAACAAGATATTGGCACTATCTACATCAATGTAATAGCAGATACAGATGATGATGGAGTCAATGATGATGTTGATTTAGATGATGATAATGATGGAATTTTAGATATAGTCGAAAACCCAAAAACTGTACTTTGGGTTACAAATGGTGCACTTTCTTCAGATCAACAAAATACAATAGACAAATTAACTGCTTTAGGTTATACGGTTACAATTCGTGATGATAATGACTCAGATGATGCCGTGAATTATGCTGTTACATACATCCATCCATCGGTAAACAGCGGAACTACATTTGGTAATTTTGCCAACTTGGCAACAACCAATACAGGTGTAATTACCAGTGAGAATGCCTTATATGATGAAATTATAGGCTCTACAGGTGCTACCGGAAGTACAAATACCAATAATATAAATATCCTTGACAATACCCACCCTATTACAGCGGGTATGGAACTTGGTAATTTTGATATAGGTGATGGTGCTTTTTATGTGAACAATGTTGTGTCAGGCACGCAACTCGGGCGGCATCCTAATGGTCAAGTAAATATGGCAGTATGGAAACCGGGTGAAGCATTAGATACTGGAATTGCTCCTGGTAGGCGTACAATCGTACCTCATACAAGTGCAAATGGTGGTTACAATATTAATGGAGAAGATCTTTTGGTAAGAGCTATTGTCTGGACTTCAAGAATTGATTCTGACAATGATAATATTGATGATATTTTTGATTTAGATAGTGATAATGACGGAATACCAGACAATGTAGAGGCACAAACGACTACTGGGTATGTACCTCCAAATAATGATAGCTTGGCTACTTATAGCGCAAACAATGGTGTAAATTCTGCCTATTTAGGAGGCTTAACGCCAACCAATACAGATGGTACAGATGAACCAGATTACTTAGACTTAAATTCTGATAACGAAGGTCATGTAGATACTACTGAAGCAGGTATTACACTTGCAGGTGTTGATACAGATAATGATGGACTTGATGATTATATGGATTCAACCGTTGGTTATGCTGATCCAGGCGGAACTATAGATGATCCGCTGTCTGCTCCGGTTTTGTTATTAGATTCTGATAATGATGCAAATTCAGGTGGAGATGTGGATTTTAGAGATGCTACTGATGATAGACCAGATAACGATAACGACGGAATTGTAGATGCAGATGATAGTGATGATGATAACGATGGAATTTTAGATAGAGACGAAGGTTGTGGAAACTTAGTAGTCAACGGAAATTTTGAAGCTCAAGACTTTTCAGATGCAGCTGAATTCCCAAATGGATACACAGAACCAGCAGGTACTTTTATTGGAACCTCACCAAATAATAATCCGTTGACAGGTTGGACATACACCCAAAATATGGATGGATGGGTAGGTGGAGAACGAATGTCTTGGTCTTCAAATGATTTTGCAGAAGCCCATACAGGCAATCAATATATAGATGTAATAGGTAACAATGCAGCATCTGGAGGGTTGAACAATGTACTTTCTCAAGTAATAGCAACTGAAATTGGTGAAACCTATACCTTTTCATTCTTTTGGGGTGAAGACGTAGGTCATAGAGCGGGTGCCCCAGTTATACTTGATGTCGATGTTCTTGATTCGGGCAGTAATTCGCTTTTAAGTCAAACCTTAAACACTACTGCGCAAGGTATAGTAGATAATATTGTTGGACCACAGAGATGGTTTTATTTTGAACAAACGTTTATTGCAACAACTACTGCTACAACGATACAATTTGCTGCAACTCCCGATGGTACAGCAAATGGAGCCACTTTAGATTATGTTTATGTCTCTAAAAATGGTGCATGTATTGATACAGATCTTGATGGTGTAATCGATGCTTTTGATTTAGATAGTGATAATGACGGAATTTATGATGCTGTTGAGGCTGGGCATAATCAGGCACATACAAATGGCGAAGTTAATGGGAATGTTGGTACAGACGGAGTACCTGACGCTGTTCAGGCTACGCCTAATGGTGAATTGGTAAATTATTCGATATTAGATTCTGATAGTGACTTAAATATGGACTTTCAGGAGTTTGATTCTGATAATGATGGTTGTAATGATGCAGATGAAGCTTATGGTGCTGTAGGTACTGATGTCGATTCAAATGGTAAGTTTGGTAGTGGTTTACCGGCCGTTGATGGAAAAGGAAGGGTAAGTGCTGCAACATATCCAGTGCCATTTAACGGCAATGGAAATAGTGTTTTTGATTACATAGAAGCCACAACCGAACCTCTAATAATTGATCAGCCGATAGATCGTGAAATATGTCCGACTGGTAATACTACTTTTGTAGTAAACGCATCAAATTCAAACACCTATCAGTGGCAATTGTTTAATGGCACTACTTGGGATGATCTTTCCGATGGTGGAATTCATTCTGATACGGATGCTGCGACCCTTGTTATTACTAATGCTAGTTTAAGTGATAATGGTAATGAATATCGTGTAATAGTCTCACATTCAGCATATATCTGTTCTGAATTGACATCTGATGAGGTTACTTTAACGGTGGCTCAGCCAAGTGTTGACGCTGGTTCAAATCAAACAATATGTAATGGTGAATCTGCAACCTTAACCGCAACCCCAAGTGGTGGAAGCGGAAGCGGTTATACCTATTTATGGAGTACAGGTGCGACCACTCAAAGTATTGTAGTTTCCCCAGCAGGTAATTCTAGTAGTAATGTAAATGTTGATTATACGGTTACCATAACTGATAGTAATAATTGTACAAACAATGATACTGTGCGGGTTATTGTTGAGCCGACACCAACTATAAGTGTTTCTAATGCTCCGAGTTGTAATTTCGCATTATTTCAACCTACAACCTATACCGTTGAAGTGACTGTTAGTTCAGGTACAGTTACATCTACAGCGGGTGCTGTAACAAATACTTCTGGTAATGTTTGGCAAATAGCTGATGTACCAGACGGTACAGATATTATTGTTACTGTTACAGAAGGTAACTGTAGCACAGATTTACCTATTGCAGCACCAAATTGTGCATGTCCTTCAGTAGATGCACCTATTAGTGGAGGTGATGAGGTGTATTGTCAAGGTAGCACAATACCAACATTAACGGCTTCGGTAGATACAGGTGAAACTGTTGACTGGTTTGCAGCAGCAACAGGAGGAACAGCATTGGCTACTGGTACAACGTCTTATACTCCAACTAGTGCAGCTACATATTATGCTGAAGCCAGAAGTACAACTTTTGCAGGATGTAGAAGTGCTTCTCGTACTCCAATTACTTTAACCGAGGAGTCACCTGCTGTTGCAAATATTGGACCGGGTCAAACTGTTTTCGTTGGGCAAAATGCGACTTTTACAGTTGCAACTGCGAATGCTGATACCTACCAATGGCAAGTAAGTACAAATGGTGGGGCAACCTATTCTGATATTTCTGATGGATTGGAATATTCTGGGACGCAAACAACCACTTTGACCGTTAGTTCTGTTGCAATTGAGAAAAACGGATTCCTATATAGAATTAATGCATCGTTAACAGGATCTACTTGTAGTCAGACAACTTCGAGTCAGGCCGTATTAAATGTTCGGGTACGTACAGTTATCACCAATAGAAGAATAACACACAGAGTTAAAAAGGAGTGATTTTTCTATGTATTTTCCTTTCATATAGAACGAGATATTTCTTACATATTATCAGCTGGAATGCATTGATACACAATGTCTAATCGATGAAATAAACTATTTGAAACCTCAGTTTTTACGTCCTATACAATGCATTTTTATGCTTACACAACAATTATTTTCAGATGATGTGTATAGGGTTAATTTTGTAAGGTGTATTAATATCTAATAGAAAATATTGGCGTAATACAACCCAAATTATGAATGACTTAACCGAAACCTGTCTTGACTTTTTCAAGAAAGTCCACCTACGAAGTAAGGCTGTAATTATGCCATATTTTCGATTGTAGTAGCAGCTATTTTCGGCTTAAATAAATTTGGTTTTCTAAGCGAACATTAAGCTTATTGAAAATCATAGAAAAAAGAAAATGTTGAATAAGATTATTGAAAACGAAGCAATGGCACTGAGAAAAATAATTTTTCTATTATCCTTTCTGTTTACCGGACTAGCATTTGGGCAGACTACAGTTACCTTGGAAGATCAATGTAATTGTGAAGTCTTGAGCGGACCTGATGTTACGGCACCTGGTTTGAGTTCTCCAGCGGGGGCTGATTTAGGTGATTTATATGTCAATACCAATACTGGAACTATTTATTTCTGGGATGGCGACTCTTGGGAATTAACTTCCACAGATGCAAATACTACAAATGCTTCTTTATCAGAAGATGGAGTTAATTTGATTTTAACTGATAGCGATACAAATCAAGTATTAATTCCTTTAGCAGATATCGCTGCTGCAGTCAATACAAATACTACGAATGTAACTTTCACGGTAAATACTACGAATGGAACATTAGATATTATTGATTCTGATAACAATACTGTATTTGTTGATATAGCAGATCTTGTTGCTGCAATAAACACAGATAACCAGAACGCTTCAGAAGTAGCAGTTACCCCAGCAGGAAATATAACAAGTACCGATGTACAAGCTGCATTAGAGGAATTGGATGCTGATATTACAGGTAGTGAACTAACGACTACCGTAGTAGAAGGATCAGGAACTGATGTTAGCAGTACAGTAGTAGGAAACAATACGGAATATACGGTATCAACAGAAGTAAGTGCAGCCGCAGGCAATGCTTTATCTGTAGTTGGCGATGGATTATTTTCAACTGATGACCAGAATGCTTCAGAAGTAGCAGTTACCCCTGCAGGAAATATAACAAGTACTGATGTACAAGCTGCATTAGAGGAATTAGATGCTGATATTACAGGTAGCGAACTAACGACTACCGTAGTAGAAGGTTCAGGAACTGATGTTAGCACTTCAGTAGTAGGAAACAATACTGAATATACAGTATCAACAGAAGTAAGTGCTGCAGCAGGCAATGCTTTATCTGTAGTTGGTGACGGATTATTTTCAACTGATACTGATGACCAGAATGCTTCAGAAGTAGCAGTTACCCCTGCAGGAAATATAACAAGTACCGATGTACAAGCTGCATTAGAGGAATTGGATGCTGATATTACAGGTAGTGAATTAACGACTACCGTAGTAGAAGGATCAGGAACTGATGTTAGCAGTACGGTAGTAGGAAACAATACTGAATATACGGTATCAACAGAAGTAAGTGCTGCAGCAGGCAATGCTTTATCTGTAGTTGGTGACGGATTATTTGCAACTGATACTGATGACCAGAATGCTTCAGAAGTAGCAGTTACTCCAGCAGGAAATATAACAAGTACTGATGTGCAAGCTGCATTAGAGGAATTGGATGCTGATATTACAGGTAGTGAACTAACAACTACCGTAGTAGAAGGATCAGGAACTGATGTTAGCAGTACAGTAGTAGGAAACAATACTGAATATACGGTATCAACAGAAGTAAGTGCTGCAGTAGGCAATGCTTTATCTGTAGTTGGTGACGGATTATTTGCAACTGATACTGATGATCAAGATGGTGAAGAAGTAGCATTAGATGATACTGCGAACAATTTTACTACGGACAATGTTGAAGCTGCATTAGCAGAGTTAGCGGGTCGTACTGATAACGATACACAATACACTGCAGGGGATGGTTTAAATTTAACAGGAACAGAGTTTACTGCAGCTATTAGTACTACAGCAGGAAATGCCCTTAGTATAGATGCGAATGGACTTTTTGTTTCAAATGTAGATAATGTTGATGATGCCGATGCAGACCCAACTAATGAATTATCACAAGTAGATTCTGGTACACCAACAGCAACTGGCGCAACGGCCACTAATACAGGTGAGACTTATGTAGACTCTAGTACAGGTCAATTATATGTTTGGGATGGTAGTTCATGGACTCAAGTGGGTGGTAGTTCATCTCCAGTTCCTGATACGGTTACTACATTATCCACAGCAGATAATATTACCTATACTTATACATCAGAGGATAATACTACTACTTCTTTTGATGGTACTGATAATCAAGATGGTGAAGAAGTAGCATTAGATGATATTGCGAACAATTTTACAACAGACAATGTTGAAGCTGCATTAGCAGAGTTAGCAGGTCGTACAGACAACGACACACAATACACCGCAGGTGATGGTTTAAATTTAACAGGAACAGAGTTTACTGCAGATATTAGTGGAAATGCAGGTAATGCATTATCAATAGTAGGAGGAGAGCTTTTCGCAACTGATACTGATAATCAAGATGGAGAAGAAGTGGCTCTAGATGATACTGCAAACAATTTTACTACGGACAATGTTGAAGCTGCTTTAGCAGAGTTAGCAGGTCGTACAGATAACGACACACAATACACCGCAGGTGATGGTTTAAATTTAACAGGAACAGAGTTTACTGCAGATATTAGTGCAAATGCTGGCAATGCATTATCAATAGTAGGTGGAGAGCTTTTTGCTACGGATACAAATACACAATACACTGCAGGTGCTGGACTTGACTTAACAGGAACAGAATTTACTGCAGATATTAGTACAACAGCAGGAAATGCCCTTAGTATAGATGCGAATGGACTTTTTGTTTCAAATGTGGACAATGACACGCAATACACTGCGGGTGACGGATTAAACTTAACAGGAACAGAATTCACAGCAGATATTAGTGCAAATGCAGGTAATGCATTATCAATAGTAGGAGGCGAACTTTTTGCAACTGATACTGATAATCAAGATGGTGAAGAAGTAGCATTAGATGATACAGCAAATAATTTTACTACAGATAATGTAGAGGCTGCATTAGCAGAGTTAGCTGGTCGTACCGATAACGATACACAATACACCGCAGGCGATGGTTTAAATTTAACAGGAACAGAGTTTACTGCAGATATTAGTGCAAATGCAGGTAATGCATTATCAATAATAGGAGGCGAGCTTTTCGCTACGGATACTAATACACAATATACTGCAGGTGCTGGTCTTGACTTAACAGGAACGGAGTTCACAGCAGATATCAGTACAACAGCAGGAAATGCCCTTAGTATTGATGCAAATGGACTTTTTGTTTCAAATGTGGACAATGATACACAATACACGGCAGGTGATGGTTTAAACTTAACAGGAACGGAGTTTACTGCAGATATTAGTGGAAATGCGGGTAATGCATTATCAATAGTAGGAGGCGAACTTTTTGCAACTGATACTGATACCGATGATCAAGATGGTGAAGAAGTATTATTAGATGATACAGCAAACAATTTCACAACAGATAATGTAGAGGCTGCTTTAGCAGAGTTAGCAGGTCGTACCGACAACGATACCCAATACACTGCGGGTGACGGATTAAACTTAACAGGAACAGAGTTTACTGCAGATATTAGTGCAAATGCAGGTAATGCATTATCAATAGTAGGTGGAGAACTTTTTGCAACTGATACAAATACAGAATATACAGCAGGGGATGGTTTAAATTTAACAGGAACAGAGTTTACTGCAGCTATTAGTACTACAGCAGGAAATGCCCTTAGTATAGATGCTAATGGACTTTTTGTTTCAAATGTAGATAATGTTGATGATGCTGACGCGGACCCAACGAATGAATTATCTCAAGTAGATTCAGGTACACCAACAGCAACTGGCGCAACGGCCACAAATACAGGTGAGACTTATGTTGATTCTAGTACAGGTCAATTATATGTTTGGGATGGTAGTTCATGGACTCAGGTTGGTGGTAGTGCATCTCCAGTTCCTGATACGGTTACGACATTATCCACAGCAGATAATATTACCTATACTTATACATCAGAGAATAATACTACTACTTCTTTTGATGGTACTGACGATCAAGATGGTGAAGAAGTAGCATTAGATGATACTGCAAATAATTTTACTACAGACAATGTAGAGGCTGCATTAGCAGAGTTAGCGGGTCGTACCGATAACGACACGCAATATACCGCCGGTGACGGATTAAACTTAACAGGAACTGAATTCACAGCAGATATTAGTGGAAATGCAGGTAATGCATTATCAATAGTAGGTGGAGAGCTTTTTGCAACTGATACTGATAATCAAGATGGTGAAGAAGTGGCATTAGATGATACTGCCAACAATTTTACTACAGACAATGTAGAGGCTGCTTTAGCAGAGTTAGCAGGTCGTACCGATAACGATACACAATATACCGCCGGTGACGGATTAAACTTAACAGGAACAGAGTTTACTGCAGATATTAGTGCTGCAGCAGGTAATGCATTATCAATAGTAGGTGGAGAGCTATTTGCGACCGATACTGATACCGATGATCAAGATGGTGAAGAAGTATTATTAGATGATACAGCAAACAATTTTACAACAGACAATGTAGAGGCCGCATTAGCTGAGTTAGCGGGTCGTACCGATAACGATACACAATACACCGCCGGTGATGGTTTAAATCTTACAGGAACGGAGTTTACTGCAGATATTAGTGCAAATGCAGGCAATGCATTATCAATTGTAGGTGGAGAGCTTTTCGCGACTGATACTGATAATCAAGATGGTGAAGAAGTAGCATTAGATGATACTGCGAACAATTTTACTACGGACAATGTTGAAGCTGCTTTAGCAGAGTTAGCAGGTCGTACAGATAACGACACACAATACACCGCTGGTGATGGTTTAAATTTAACAGGAACAGAGTTTACTGCAGATATTAGTGGAAATGCGGGTAATGCATTATCAATAGTAGGAGGTGAACTTTTCGCAACTGATACGAATACGCAATACACTGCAGGCGCTGGTCTTGACTTAACGGGAACAGAGTTTACTGCAGATATTAGTGCAAATGCAGGTAATGCATTATCCATTGTAGGTGGAGAGCTTTTTGCTACTGATACTGATAATCAAGATGGTGAAGAAGTAGCATTAGATGATACTGCAAATAATTTTACAACAGATAATGTTGAAGCTGCATTAGCAGAGTTAGCTGGTCGTACCGATAACGATACACAATATACCGCCGGTGATGGTTTAAATCTTACAGGAACAGAATTCACAGCAGATATTAGTGGAAATGCTGGCAATGCATTATCAATAGTAGGAGGCGAACTTTTTGCTACGGATACAAATACACAATACACCGCCGGTGATGGTTTAAATCTTACAGGAACAGAGTTTACTGCAGATATTAGTGGAAATGCAGGTAATGCATTATCAATAGTAGGTGGAGAGCTTTTTGCAACTGATACGAATACGCAATACACTGCCGGTGACGGATTAAACTTAACAGGAACAGAGTTCACTGCAGATATTAGCGCAAATGCAGGTAATGCATTATCAATAGTAGGTGGAGAGCTTTTCGCAACTGATACTGATAATCAAGATGGTGAAGAAGTAGCATTAGATGATACTGCAAACAATTTTACTACGGACAATGTTGAAGCTGCATTAGCAGAGTTAGCGGGTCGTACCGATAACGATACACAATACACCGCCGGCGATGGTTTAAACTTAACAGGAACAGAGTTTACTGCAGATATTAGTGGAAATGCAGGTAATGCATTATCAATAGTAGGAGGCGAACTTTTTGCAACAGATACAAATACACAATACACCGCCGGCGATGGTTTAAACTTAACAGGAACAGAATTCACTGCAGATATTAGTGGAAATGCAGGCAATGCATTATCCATAGTAGGTGGAGAGCTTTTTGCTACTGATACTGATAATCAAGATGGTGAAGAAGTAGCATTAGATGATACTGCGAACAATTTTACAACAGACAATGTTGAAGCTGCATTAGCAGAGTTAGCTGGTCGTACCGATAACGATACACAATATACCGCCGGTGATGGTTTAAATCTTACAGGAACAGAATTCACAGCAGATATTAGTGGAAATGCTGGCAATGCATTATCAATAGTAGGAGGCGAACTTTTTGCTACGGATACGAATACGCAATACACTGCAGGCGCTGGTCTTGACTTAACGGGAACAGAGTTTACTGCAGATATTAGTACAACAGCAGGAAATGCCCTTAGTATTGATGCAAATGGACTTTTTGTTTCAAATGTGGACAATGACACGCAATACACTGCGGGTGACGGTTTAAATTTAACAGGAACGGAATTCACTGCAGATATTAGTGGGAATGCAGGTAATGCATTATCAATAGTAGGAGGCGAACTTTTTGCTACGGATGACCAGACAGCCTCTGAAGTAAATTCAGATGCGCCGGTAGATGTAGACGGAGATGGTACAACAGAAACAACCGTAGAAGATGTAATACAAGATATTGCCCCAATTACTTCAAAAGCGGCACGAATATTTTATCCACCTTCTATTGCGGTAGATGCTTCAACGAATGGAACTTTTACAATAGACTTGTATGCTGAGTATTTTGCGCAATATGGTTCGCCCGTTGTCGGAAGTACAGGTGCACCAGGTGCCGTTCCTACCTATACTCCAACAGAGTTATACTATTATGTGACTTATGCGGATCCAACAGTTTTTGATACAACAGCTACTGATCCAGCTCCAACAGCTATGACAATTGATGATAATGGAGAGCTAACTTATACTGTTATTGGACAGCCATCAGATTATAATTCGCTAATCAATGTAGTTTTTGTTGTTAAATAGGAAAGCTTAAACCCACCCAAATCGAATTGAAAATTATACCTACATATAAAAACATTGTCCTCAGTATTGTATTTACATTACTGGGGATTTCAGTATCTAGTGGTCAATATCGGTTGGAGGCACCTGCAGACACTGCAGATGAAACCAGAACCAATTTTCGTTGGTATGAGGCTTCAGATACCAGTACCGTTTTAAGTACAGCTACTTTCTTAGAAGTAAATCAACAAGGCGTTTATTTTGCCACATATGATGGTACTTTGTGTGGTAAAAACGCGACAAGTTATTTCATTGTTACCAATTGCAATTCACCATTTAATGAAGTGACTCTTGATATTTCTGATACTCCTGTTCCTCCCGGGGCAACATTAACTTGGAGTCCTCCTTTAAGTGGAAATCAGTCGAGTCCGACAGTTATTGCAACGCAAACACCACAACGTTATATAGCAACAATTACTAAAGCAGGAAACAGCAAAAACCTACCTAGTTTTAGAGTAGTTTGTTTAGATGAATCTGCAGCATTGGTAGATGATACAGTAATTACGGATGAAGACGTTTCTGTTATAATAGATATTTTCTCTAATGATTCTGATTTACCTAATACTGGTAATTTGACTACCACGAATCCCTCAAATGGAACGGTAACGATTGACAATAATGGTACGCCGAATAATCCTATTGATGATATCGTAACATATATTCCGAATCCTGATTATAATGGTCCTGATTCATTTGAATATACACTGTGTAATACTTTCGGAGATTGTAGTACAGCAACTGTAACATTAGATGTGCTTCCTATTGTTGATGCTATTGACGATGCAGTTGTAACAAATGAAAACACGCCTATAACTATAGATATTTTAGATAATGATAATGACATCCCAATAACCGGAAACATTATTACTTCCAACCCACCTAATGGTGCTGTTATATTAAATAATGGAGGTACACCAAATGATCCTTCGGATGATAGTGTAACCTATACGCCAACAATTGGTTCGGTAGGTACTGATTCGTTCACTTACACTATATGCGATTCCATAGGCAATTGCAGTACTGCAACGGTATCAATAGTTGTTACAAATGCAGTTGATTTAGATGGAGATAATGACGGAATTGTAGATAGTTTCGAAGATCTTAATCTTGATGGTGATGGTGACCCATCAACTGACCCAACAGATTCTGACAATGATGGTATACCTGATTATTTAGATATAGATAGTGATAACGATGGAATTCCAGATAATGTAGAGGCTCAAACTACAGCTGATTATATGGCACCAAGTGGTCAAGATTTAAACGGAAATGGTTTAGATGATGTTTATGAATCTAATGGTAACCTAGGAATATTCCCAGTTGATACTGATGGTGATTCATTACCAGATTATTTAGATGAGGACAGTGACAATGATAATGTACCTGATTTTATTGAAGCACATGATAAAAACCAAGATGGTATTCCAGATGTAACATTGATAGGTGCTGACAGTGACGGTGACGGATTAGATGATGCTTTTGAAGGTGCTGTCCAAATTGATGTTGATGTAAATGACGAAATCGATGCTCCTTTTGATGATTTACCAAATACTGACGGTGATAGTGAATCTAATTATAGAGATACTGATGACGATAATGATGGTATTGAAACTATAGATGAAGATATTAATTCAGATGGTAATTATGCTAATGATGACAGTAATAGCAATGGAATACCAGATTATTTAGAAGTTAGAGAACAAAGAGACGAAATTGAAGTATTTAACGTTATAACACCCAATGGTGACGGATCACATGATGTATTAACCATTTCAGGGTTGGAAAACTACCCTGTAAATACAATTAGAATTTATAACAGATGGGGAGTTTTAGTCTATACTACGAACGCCTACAATACTGAAGGAAATGTTTTTGATGGAACTTCAGAAGGTAGAGTAACAATCGCACAAGGAAAAGACCTTCCTGTGGGTACCTACTTCTATATTCTGGATTATGAAGACGCAACAGGTAATATGCTATCGATGTCTGGTTACCTGTATATAAATAGATAAATAAACTATGGCCTTTTTAAAACGATATAATCAAATTATTAAATCGAATAGCATAAAGCTGTTTTATATAATATTGCTTGCTAGCGCACCGCTATATGCCCAACAAGATGCTCAGTATACTCAATATATGTATAATACTGTAAGTGTTAACCCAGGTTATGCAGGTTCGCGAGGACATATGAGTATAGCGGCTTTGCATCGATCACAATGGTTGGGTCTTGAAGGTGCGCCAATTACACAAACTCTAAATCTTCATACGCCCATTGGTTATAGAGGGGTTGGTTTGGGTTTTTCTATCGTAAATGATAAAATAGGACCTACCTCTGAAACTAATTTTGATATTGATTTTTCGTATACTATTTATACATCTAGAGAAGGGCGATTAAGTTTTGGATTTAAAGCTGGTGCTAATTTGCTAGATATTCGTTTTTCAGAATTGAACCAATATGCACCCGATCAAGCTTTAGAAAATGATATAAATAATCGCTTTTCACCAAATTTTGGTGCCGGTGTATATTACCACAATGAACATTTTTATGCCGGGTTATCCGTGCCAAGATTCTTGCAAACTTCTCATTTTGATGAGAGTTCATTGTCTACCGCAAAAGAGCGAATGAATTTTTATTTCATTACAGGATATGTATGGGATTTAAATCGGTTTTTGAAGTTTAAGCCCACACTGTTGACTAAAGTTGTGCAAGGTGCTCCATTACAAGTAGACTTATCAGCGAACTTTATGTTGAATGATAAATTTATTCTTGGTGCAGCCTATAGATGGGATGCTGCTGTAAGTGGAATAATCGGGTTTAATGTGTCGGAAGGCTTATTAATAGGAATGGCATACGACCGTGAAATAACAGAATTAGGTAGTGCGGCCTTTAATGATGGCTCTTTCGAAATTATTTTTCGATATGATTTTATCAAAACAAGAGGCCAGCTTAAGTCCCCAAGATTTTTCTAGTAAAAATGAAGTAAAATTTAAATATCTTATAGTTAACCCCCCCATAAAAATATATGCTTCCCAAAAGCGTTAACCTACTACAACTAAGTTTCCGAAGGCACGCAAAAATTTTAATTTTTGCCATCGCTTTTTGCTGCGCACAATTTTCTTATGCCCAGCCCGCTAACGACAATATAGCTAATGCTACACCGCTTACACTTAACAGTTGTTCTGCAGATGGCGCTTATAATACATTGAATGCCACACCTGATGGAGCTATTGGCTCTTGTTGGCCTGCAGGCCCGAATGCTAATGTTTGGTTCAGTTTTGTAGCAAATGCTACGGGTACCATTCAAATCAATTTAGATAATGGCAGTATAACTGGTGATATGACCGGTGATATGCGATATGCAATGATGGCATTGTGGGATGCATCAGGTACTATAGAAATTGCTTGTAGTAGCTATTCAGATGTTGATGATGATATTTCTATTTTAACAAACGGACTTACTAATGGCGCAACCTATTTAATCTCAGTTGACCGCCATTATGATACGCCATCATCCGCTGAAAGCTTTAAACTTTGTTTAAACGATACACCTACCAATGATTATTTTGAGGGTGCTATAAATATTGATGGCTTCATGAATAGTTGCTCTTCAGATGCAGCCTTTTCAACGTTAGGAGCTACAGCCGATAGAAATGGTGCGTCTTGTTGGCCAAATGTTCTTGGTCCTGGCCCTTATCGAAATGTTTGGTTTGAAGTTACTGTACCCGCAACCGGTACTATTGAAGTTAAATTAGATCGTGGTGACACAAAAGGAGGTTTACAAACGGCTATGCTTGCTTTATGGGAAGATGATGGTACAACTGAAGTATCTTGTAATAGTTATCGATTAGGAAACGATTATGATGATGTTTCATTATTAGCGACAGGTTTGCCAGTTGGCGCAACCTACTATGTATCAGTTGATAACACCTATATTCATGAGTTTGATACGTTCACACTTTGTTTAAGTGATCAACCAACCAATGATTATTATGAGGGAGCAACAGATATTACAAGTCTTATAGGTACTTGTTCAGCTGATGAGGCTTATTCTACTTTAGGGAATACTTTTGATAGAAATACCGGTTCTTGTTGGCCAGCAATCGTAAATCATAATACTTGGTTTCGTTTTGATGCTCCATCCTCTGGTAGAATTCAAATTGATTTAGACCGTGGAGGTGCCCAAGGAACGTTACGTCATGCATATATGTCATTATGGGCAACCGATGGTACTACCGAATTGGCATGTACTGCCTATTCTGACCCTGAAGATGATTTACGTTTACAGTATTGGAATCTTACTCCAGGTACTTCGTATTATGTTTCAGTAGACAATAGATACATAACAACAACCGATACATTTGCCTTATGCCTAGATGCTATGAATGGTCCTGATACTGATAATGATGGGGTGGCCGATTTAATGGATCTTGATGATGATAATGACGGTATACTTGATGCTGATGAGTGTATTGTATTAAACCCAGAATTAGTTGGTATTTCAGGTGCGAATCAATTAAGCCCTGGTGATTCTGCTTTTGTAACAGATGTTGCTGTGAATGGTACTAATTTGCCAGCAGAAATGACAATCAATGCGCCTTCAGCAATTGGCAGTGCAACAGATATTAATATTGAAGGTGAACAATTTGGAGGAAGTTTTCAAGTACTTCGATTTGAAGATGATAATGGGGTAGTCGCTGGTGAAGGTCTGGAAACTAATGTTCAATTAAATTCACCCGAGATAGTTAATATTATTGCTTCAAATGGTTATGGGAATACTAATTTTAATCAAACAGATACTTTTGTCTTTACAGCAACAGGCGCGCCTATTGGTTTTACTTGGTTCGTTAAGTCTGTTGTAGACGCTGATATTTCCGTTGATGGAAATACCATAACCATTACAGGCAATTCAAATTCAGGAACACTGGGCAATGCTCCATTTGCTGAGTTTGATATTGAAGGCTCCTTGCCAATTAGTAATGTGAATGTACAGCTAATTAATAATGCGACTTACGGACCTGCATTGAACTCTGCGCGAATTCTTTTTACATTTTGTGAAGACCATGATAACGACGGTATAAAAGGAAGCTTAGACTTAGATAGCGACGGTGATGGAATTCCTGATAATGTAGAAGCACAGACTTCCACTGGGTATCTGCCTCCAAGTGCTGATAGTGCCGCAGACTATTTATCTAATAATGGTGTGAATTCTGCTTATTTATTAGGATTAACTCCTGTAAATACAGATGGAACTGATACCCCAGATTTTATTGATTTAGATTCAGATAACGAAGGTGGAAATGATATTGCAGAAGCAATGATAACATTATCAGGTGATGATGTTGATAGTGATGGTCTTGATGATAATATGGATGCGTTTACATCTGGTTATGATGACCCTGCAGGAACCATTGACGACCCAACTAGTAACCCAATAGCACTTCCTGATACAGATAACGATTTAGGTAGTGGTGGAGATTTAGATTTTAGAGATGCCAGTGATGATCGACTCGATACAGATAATGATGGTGTAGTTGATGCAGTAGATTTAGATGATGATAATGATGGTATTCCAGATATTCATGAACAGGGTACAATGTATGAGTGTTCAGAAACTTTCATCGTCGACGGTGCACATACAGTTAATACACATACAACAAGTCAAATAAATTCTGTTTCATCTGGTGTTACGTGGGATTTGCAGACCACCAATGGAATTACATTAGATACTACGGATGATCCTAATTTTAATAATGTTGTTGCTTATCCTGTAAATCCTGAATTTCAAAATGCGCAGACCCATTTCTTGATGGATATGAATACGGATAGCAATGTAGGTCAACATGCAACTTTGACCATTACATTTCCGAATCCGGTTAAAAACCCAACAATGTATTTTGGTAATCTGAAATCTTCTCCTGGAGTTGGAAGACGAAGTGTGTATTACGAGCTGAACAACGTTGGTGTTGATATGGATATTTTATTTACAGATGGTGACTTTCACATAATTGACAATAGAATAGGAACCACCTTTAATGATACTAGTGTTCGTGGAACAGGTCTTGTTCGTTTTAATGGCGTATTTAACACCTTAACTTTTACAATTGGGCATTTTTCAAATATCAATGAAGATGGACCTATACGAACCAACCTCAATTTAGGATATTATGATTGTGTGACTACTGGTTTTGCTTCGAATGCAGATACTGATAATGATGGAATAGTTAATTCACTCGATTTAGATAGTGATAATGATGGAATTTATGATGCCGTTGAAGCGGGTCATGCCCAACCACATACCAATGGGCGGTTAGACGGTTCGGTAGGCACAGACGGATTACCAGATGCTGTACGTTTGACACCTGATTATTCATCTATCAATTACGACATAGCTGAAAGTACAGACGATGCAGATTTAAACCCTAATTTCTTAGATTTAGATAGCGACGGTGATGGAATTCCTGATAATGTAGAAGCACAAACAACCACAGGGTATATTCTTCCTAACGCAACTGTAGATGCTAATGGAGTTGATTTGGCTTACACTTCAGGACTAATACCAACAAATACAGATGGTACTGACTTACCGGATTATTTAGATCTTGATTCTGATAATGAAGGAGGTAGTGATACTACGGAAGCACGGATAGTATTAGATGGTGTAGACTCTGATAATGATGGTCTTGACGACGAAACGGATGCCAATACTTCAGGATATTTAGATCCAGGTGGTACTATTGATAATCCGTTAACAGCTCCTTTACAATTATCAGATATTGATGGTGATGCAAATTCAGGTGGCGATGTTGATTTCAGAGACGCTACAGATGATAGTCCAGATAACGATAATGACGGCATAGTTGATAGTGTAGATTTAGATGATGATAATGATGGTATTCTTGATACAGATGAGGGCTGCGGTAATTTCATTATAAACGGTTCTTTTGAGCATGATAATTTCACAGATGCAACCGCATATCCTAATGGTTTCACTAGTGCTAACGGAACATTCATTGGTACTACTTATAACACCAATACCTTAACTGCATGGAATTATACACAAAACTTAGATGGGTGGTTAAATAGTGGTTCTTTTGGTGGAGGTACTTTTGCTCCAGCTGTAGATGGTTCACAATATATTGATATTGTAGGTAATAATAATGTTACGGGCGGGGTATCGAATGAGCTAACACAAGATGTAACCCTCGTTCAAGGAGAAAGCTATACATTCTCGTTTTATTGGGGTGAAGATATTGGGCATCAAAGCGGTGAGACAGTGACGATAGAATTTGATATTATTGACTCAAATAATGTAGCTATTTTAGATGAAACTTTGACCACGATCGCAACTGGTGAAGTAGGTGGTTTTGTAGGTCCTAAAAATTGGTTTTATGAAGAACGCACATTTGTGGCGACAACCGATGACATTACAGTGCGTTTTTCTGCTCAAACTCCCGCTTCAAATGAATCTTCTGGTGCTGTATTAGACCTTGTTAGTCTTAGATACAGTGCATCAACAGTATGTGCGGATACAGATAATGATGGTGTACCCGATGCTTTTGATTTAGATAGTGATAATGATGGAATTTATGATGCTGTTGAAAGCGGTCATAATCAAGCACATACGAATGGGCAGGTTGATGGTTTAGTGGGTGCTGACGGTATACCTGATGCAGTTCAAGACAATCCAGATGCGAGAAGTGTAAATTATAGTGTTGCAGAGAGTGGTGATGATTCGGATACTATTGCTAACTTTTTAGATTTGGATGCTGACGGTGATGGAATACCTGATAATGTAGAGGCGCAAACAACTACAGGATATACTCCTCTAAATACCGACAATGCAGCCACTTATTTGACAAACAATGGGGTGAATACAGCCTATTTAGGCGGATTGACACCAACTAATACTGATGGTACAGACTCACCTGATTATTTAGATACAGATTCAGATAATGAAGGAGGTAACGATACCGTTGAAGCGGGAATTACATTAGCAAACGCTGACGCTGATAATGATGGTCTCGATGATGCTACAGATGCCACAGCAGATTACTCTGATGTTGGTGGAACTATAGATAATCCGCTTACAGGTCCAGTACAATTACCAGATATGGATAGTGATGCTGGCTCTGGTGGTGATGTTGATTTTAGAGATGCAATTGATGATATAACAGATTCTGACAATGACACATATCCTGATTCTGTTGATTTAGATGATGATAATGATGGTATTTTAGATACCGATGAATGTGGGCCAGATTACAATGTAATTGCAGCTACTAATCTTTCGTTTTTTACAAATGTTGCAAATGCAGAAGGAGATCCAGGAACTACTTATGCTGATAATGGTATTACCTATCAAGGGCAATCAGAACTATTATTGCAATTTCCTGAGGAGGCAAAAATAGGAGAAACAGTACGCATATACTTAGGCGCAGATCCATCGGTGACATCTACCAACTTTCAAATAATGCGATCAAATGCCAATGGAGATAATATAAACTTTGTTGCAGACGGTAGTAATACAACACCAGGCGCTATTAGAGAAGTGTCTTTTACGCTAACTGAAAGACTAGAATATTTTAAGATAATAAGTTACAACGAAGGAGCAAGAGTTTATGGAGCTAGTTATGGTGTTGCAGGCTGTAGAGATACAGATAATGATGGTATTATAAACTCATTAGATCTTGACAGCGATAATGATGGTTGCCCAGATGCCTTAGAAGGTGCTGCGCCAGAAAGTGAAATTGGGTATGCAGAATTAAACCCTGACGGTTCAATTAATGACGGCGTAGATGCTAACGGAGTTCCCAATATGGCAACTGGTGGTCAAGGTATTGGTACTAGTAAAAATGCTGCAGTACAAGCTGCAGAATGTAGTTCTTGTGATGTTAATAACCCAGAATATGTAGATACTGATGGTGATTTAATAGGCGATTATTGTGATCAAGATGATGATAATGATGGTATTTTAGATAGTCAAGAAGCTCTGTGCTCTGATGCTTCATTAACTATGAATCCTTCAACAAATACATGGCAGACAACTGGTGTTTTAGTTACAGCTAATACCTATTATGAATTTGTTGCAACAAGTTCAAGTGAAGGCTCTGCTGTGGTTTCTGGAGGTCCTCGCGATGGTCAAACATTATTAAAAGCAGCCATTTACGAAACTGGCCCTGGCAGGTGGGTTGACTTGGATGGCAATCGCTATTTCGGCGATAACACTTTTGACGGGCCGCCAAGAGATCCATTTGATATTCCTACTGCGAATTTACAGATTGATGATTATCGTTATACCTATACATATCTGGCGATGGTAGATACCAATGGTAATGGTCAATATGATGAAGGTATTGATGAGTTATTGGATCCGATATTTTCAATTTCTCAAAATCCTAAGTTTTCGCCTAGTGTTGGTGGTGAAATATATGTTATTTTTTCTGATGATTTGTATGGCGATAATAGCGGTATTTTATCTTATGATTTGACAACTTGTACAAATTTAGATTCAGATAATGATGGCGTTATTGATTCATTAGATTTGGATAGTGATGACGATGGTTGTTTTGATGCCTTAGAAGGTGATGCACCAGGTACCCAGATTGGTTACGCTGAATTGAATCCAGATGGTTCAATTGCCGGTGGTGTTGATGGAAACGGAATTCCTAATGCTGCATTGGGCGGTCAAGGATTCGGTACAGCCCAAGACGATACTCAGCAAGCAACGGAATGTGACGCTTGTTCTCCTAGTCATCCAGATTATGTAGATACTGATGGTGATTTAATTGGTGATTTTTGTGATTTAGATGATGATAATGATGGTATTTTAGATACGGAAGAAAATGATTGCGCAACTATTTCAACTGGGCAAAATATTAGTTCCGATCAAAATACATTACAAAGTGCTGGAGCGACTGTTGAATCTGGTATTAAATATATTTTCGATATACAAAATGTGGCTGCATCTGGTATTCAAACTGGAGTGGCAGTAGACGGTCCATTCATTGGCGAAACGATTAATATCTATCTTACAAATACAACCCAAGGTGGTGCAACTCTTAACGGATTGACGGCGGTATATAATACTGACTTCACCCATGATGCGGCAGCTTCTTCAACGAATGGTGGAGCTGTAAATAGCGGACTTTATCTGTTCTATGCTATTGTTGATTCGAATTCAAATGGTACGTATGAAGATGGTGTAGATGAGTTATTAGGTCCTGTTGATCCTTTAATTACAAACAGTATTCCTGTATCAACAACTACAGGTCCTTTATACTTCTATTTTAATGATGGAATTTATGGAGATAATTTAGCGAGTATAGATTATGGAATAAGGGTAGAAAATTGTGATGCAGATAACGATGGTATTCCTAATCATTTAGATCCAGATTCAGATAATGATGGATGTTTTGATGCTGTTGAAGCAGGGCACACAGATCCAGATGCCGATGGATATCTAGGAAATTCTCCAGTTACAGTTGATTCTGATGGATTAGTAACAGGCCAAGGTGGTTATACAGGAACAAATTATTGGGTTACAAGAAATAATCCAACACTTGCTTTTACAACACAACCAGTAGATCAAACTGCTGATGTTGGAGACAATGTAATATTTGACACTGAATCTTCTGTTACGTTTACTCCAATATCGAGTGCTACTGCCTTTACAATTTTATATCAGTGGCAAGAAAGCACAGATAATGGTGTTATCTGGGCAGATGTTACAGATACAGGAATTTATTCTGGTTCAAATACAGAAGACTTGACATTGACTTCTGTTACTGGTGCTGAGTCAGGTAATTTGTACCGATTAATTACTAGTATTGAAGAAGATAATTGTAATCCTCCAGTAATTTCTGATGAAGCTCAATTATACATTGAACCAACGATTACTATTGATGATTCTTCAACTGTAGAAGGCACAAATAATGTATTTACAATTACCGCTTCTCATAGTGTTAATCAAGATGTTGTTTTTAATATTGCTTATAACAATGTTACTACAATTGCTGCTGATTATAGCGGTCCTAGTACGGTTACACTTTTGGCTAATTCAACAACAGTAACATTTA
The DNA here is from genome assembly GCF_016811105.1 of Aurantibacter crassamenti. Taxonomy (GTDB): domain Bacteria; phylum Bacteroidota; class Bacteroidia; order Flavobacteriales; family Flavobacteriaceae; genus Aurantibacter_A; species Aurantibacter_A crassamenti. The sequence goes on along the minus strand of NZ_JAFBGM010000002.1, from coordinate 1,131,528 downwards.
ATGTTGCTGCGGTAGATGATGCTTTCATTGAGTCAACTGAAACACACGAAACAGTTATTTCTTATGTATCTGGTGGAACTGTTATAATTACCGATGATACAGGAATAGGAACTATAACAGACAATGATACAGCAGGTGCTGGCGATGGTATTTCTGTAGCAGATTTTTCAGTAGCAGAAACTGTTGCTGTGGGTACTGCGGATTTTGTTATAACGTATACTGGACCGACAGTACCAGATGCCTTTACGGTAGATTTTACTGTAGCAGATGACTCAGCGATTTCTCCTGATGATTATACAGTAGCTACGGCAGGTACTTCAGTTACTTTTCCAGCGGGAACAGTTTCTGGAAGCACTCAGAATGTAACTATTAATATTGTTAACGATGATCTTTTAGAAGGTGATGAGCAGTTAATCATAACATTGGGTACTATTTCTAATCCGCTTATCAGCATGGTAGATGCAGACGGTATTGGAACTATAGTAGATAATGAGGTGTCAACTATTACAGATGGAATTGCAGTATCTGACTTTTCAGTAGCCGAAGATATTGCTTCTGGAACTGCGGACTTTGTAATCACATACACAGGTCCAACCGTTCAAGATGCCTTTACGGTAGATTTTACAGTAGCAGATGACACAGCGATTTCACCTGATGATTATACGGTAGCTACGGCAGGCACTTCAGTGACTTTCCCAGCGGGAACAGTTTCTGGAAGCACTCAGAATGTTACTATTAATATTGTTAACGATGCACTTTTAGAAAGTGATGAGCAGATAACAATTACGCTCGGAACTATTTCGAACACGCTTATCAATAGATTGGATTCTGATGGAATAGGAACCATTACAAACGATGATACAGCAGGTGCTGGCGATGGTATTTCTGTAGCAGATTTTTCAGTAGCAGAAACTGTTGCTGTGGGTACTGCAGACTTTGTAATCACATACACAGGTCCTACAATACCAGATGCCTTTACAGTTGATTATGTTATTGCCGATGGAACAGCGATTTTACCTGATGATTATACCGTTGCAACAGCAGGTACTTCAGTTACTTTCCCAGCGGGAACAGTTTCTGGAAGCACTCAGAATGTAACTATTAATATTGTTAACGACGACCTTTTAGAAGGTGATGAGCAGTTAACCATAACATTGGGTACTATTTCCAATCCGCTTATCAGTATGGTAGATGCAGATGGTGTCGGAACTATAGTAGATAATGAGGTGTCAACCATTACTGACGGAATTGCAGTATCTGACTTTTCAGTGGCTGAGGATATTGCTTCTGGAACTGCTGATTTTGTAATTACATACACCGGACCAACGGTTCAAGATGAATTTACAGTAGATTTCACAGTAGCAGATGACTCAGCAATTTCACCTGATGATTATACAGTAGCTACGGCAGGAACTTCAGTTACTTTCCCAGCGGGAACAGTTTCTGGAAGCACTCAGAATGTAACTATTAATATTGTTAACGATGCACTTTTAGAAGGTGACGAACAGTTAACAATTACGCTCGGAACTATTTCGAACACGCTTATCAATAGGTTGGATTCTGATGGAGTAGGAACCATTACAAATGATGATGCAGCAGGTGCTGGTGATGGTATTTCGGTTTCAGATTTTTCAGTAGCCGAGGATATTGCTTCTGGTACTGCGGACTTTGTAATTACATACACAGGACCTACAATACCAGATGCCTTTACAGTAGATTTCACAGTAGCAGATGACTCAGCGATTTCTCCTGATGATTATACGGTAGCTACGGCAGGTACTTCAGTTACTTTCCCAGCGGGAACAGTTTCTGGAAGCACTCAGAATGTAACTATTAATATTGTTAACGATGACCTTTTAGAAGGTGATGAGCAGTTAACCATCACATTGGGTACTATTTCCAATCCGCTTATCAGTATGGTAGATGCAGATGGAATTGGAACTATAGTAGATAATGAGGTATCAACTATTACTGACGGAATTGCTGTATCTGATTTTTCGGTAGCCGAAGATATTGCTTCTGGAACTGCGGACTTTGTAATCACATACACCGGACCAACGGTTCAAGATGAATTTACAGTAGATTTCACAGTAGCAGATGACTCAGCGATTTCTCCTGATGATTATACGGTAGCTACAGCAGGAACCTCAGTGACTTTCCCAGCGGGAACAGTTTCTGGAAGCACTCAGAATGTAACTATTAATATTGTTAACGATGACCTTTTAGAAGGTGATGAGCAGTTAACCATAACATTGGGTACTATTTCCAATCCGCTTATCAGCATGGTAGATGCAGATGGAGTCGGAACTATAGTAGATAATGAGGTGTCAACTATTATTGATGGAATTGCAGTATCTGATTTTTCAGTAGCCGAAGATATTGCTTCTGGAACTGCTGATTTTGTAATCACTTACACCGGACCAACGGTTCAAGATGAATTTACAGTAGATTTCACAGTTGCAGATGACTCAGCGATTTCACCTGATGATTATACGGTAGCTACAGCAGGCACTTCAGTGACTTTCCCAGCGGGCACAGTTTCTGGAAGCACTCAGAATGTGACTATTAATATTGTTAATGATGCTCTTTTAGAAAGTGATGAGCAGTTAACCATAACGCTTGGAACTATTTCGAACACGCTTATCAATAGATTGGATTCTGATGGAGTAGGAACCATTACCAACGATGATGCAGCGGGTGCTGGCGATGGTATTTCGGTTTCAGATTTCTCAGTTGACGAAGCAGTCAATACAGTTGATTTCGTAATCACGTATACAGGACCAACAGTACCAGATGCCTTTACAGTTGATTATGTAATCGCCGATGGAACAGCTATTTCTCCAGATGATTATTCGGTAGCGTTAGCAACAGGTAATGTAAGCTTCCCTGCAAATACAACAACAGGTGTGACCCAAACTGTAACCGTAACCATTGCTGATGATGATGTTATTGAAGCAGATGAAAATTTAACTATTACCCTTTCTAATATCTCCAATGTACTGGTTGCAATGGTTGATGATACTGGTATCGGTACAATCACAGATAATGATGGGGGTGCTGGAACTGGATTGTCAATATCTGATATTATTATTGATGAAAGTATAGGTTCAGTGATTGTAGAAGTACAATTATCGGGCAATGTACAAGGTGGTTTTACAGTAGATTTTGCAACTGCTGATGGAAGTACAATTAGTGATGCTTCAGGAATCAGATCATTACCAGCTAATGAGCCTAATGATTATACAGAAACTTTAGGCACATTAACTTTCACAGGTACAAATAATGAAATACAAACCATATCTATTCCAATTATAGATGACACTATGGTTGAATCTAACGAGAATTTCGTTGTGGACTTATCTAACCTTTCAACTACATTAATTAGTATTACCGATAATCAAGGTCTTGTAACAATTCAAGATAATGAAACAGCTCGTTTTACGGGTGGGTCTATTCAAGTTAATGAGGATGTAGGTACTGCACAAATACCTGTAACCTTTACAGGTGGTACGATGGCATTTCCGTATGAAATAAACTATCGATTACAAGCGCATGAAGCACTTACGCCAGAAGATTTTGTTGATATTACTGGAACCTTAACTTTTTCAGGAACAGACGGCGAAGTATTATACATTCCTGTAGCTATAGAAGATGATTTAATCATTGAGAACGATGAGGTTTTCTATTTCTTTATTGAATCGGATGCTATGAGAAGACCGAGTCCTACTCGTGTAAGTACTAGCGGTAGGGGACTTGTGACTATTTTAGATAATGATTCAGGTAGTATTACATTCCAAAATGATGATATTACTGTTGATGAGGCTGCAGGCACTGCTACCGTAAATGTATTATTGACTGGAGGAAACATACCTGGAGGATTTACCTTAGATTATGTATCAACCGATGATACAGCAGTAGCTCCAGATGATTATACAGCGAATACAGGTCAGTTAACTTTTGTTGGAACTGATGGAGAAATTCAACCAGTAACGATTACTATTATAGATGATAATATAATTGAAGCTGTAGAGCGCTTGTTTATAGATCTATCAAATTTATCAACCACATTAGTTAATATTGATGATAATCAGGCGAATATCAATATCACCGATAATGATGGTATGGCGGGTACTGGTATTAGTTTTGAGAATGATGATATTACTGTTGATGAAAGCGTAGGTACAGTAACCGTAAATGTTTTATTAACAGGAAATGTACCAGGAGGGTTTACATTGGATTATACAACTACAGATGATACAGCAGTAGCCCCAGATGATTATACAACAAATACAGGTCAATTGACTTTTGTTGGAACCGATGGAGAAACTCAACCAATCACTATTTCTATACTAGATGATGATATAGTTGAGACCCTAGAGCGTTTATTTATTGATTTGTCAAATCTATCTACCGCATTAATTCCAATTACCGATAATCAGGCAACAATTAGCATTATTGACAATGATGTTAATCCTGATATGGATAGTGATAATGATGGTATTATTGATAGTTTTGAAGATTTAAATTTGGATGGTGATAATGATCCCACCACAGATCCTACTAATTCTGACAATGATGCTTTGCCAGATTATTTAGATATCGATAGTGATAATGATGGTATTCCTGATAATGTAGAAGCACAAACAACAGCTGATTATATTCCACCTAGTTTAATTGATGCCAATAACAATGGAGTTGATGACGCTTATGAGAATGGAACAGAAATAGGATTAATTCCAGTAAATACTGATGGTTTAGATTTACCTGATTATTTAGATGATGATAGTGATAATGATGGAGTGCCAGATAGTATAGAAGCTCATGATCACAATCATGACGGTATAGCAGACGTAGTTTATTCGGGAGTTGATACTGATAATGACGGACTTGATGATAGTTATGAAGGTTCAGAACTTATTGATATGGATGTCAATGATGAAATTGACGACCCAATTAATAATTTGCCAAATACAGATAGTGATGATGAATCTGATTATAGGGATATAGATGATGATGGTGATGGCATACCTACCATGGATGAAGATACCGATGGAGATATGAATTACGCCAATGATGATTGGGATAATGACGGTATTCCAGATTATTTAGATTCAGATATTCAAGAAGAAATTGAAGAACTAGAGGTGTTTAATGTAATCACACCAAATAATGATGGAGTCCATGATGTACTCACAATAAGAAGTATAGAAAACTACCCTAATAATAATATTCGAATTTATAATCGATGGGGAGTAATTGTGTTTGAAACCGTCGAATATAATAATGACATCAATAATTTTGATGGGTATTCGAGAGCTCGAGCAACCATAAGTGAGAGTATAAAATTACCAGTCGGTACTTATTATTATATCTTAAATTATGAAGACCATGATGGTACTATGAAGCAACTTGCGAGTTATCTGTATATAAATTAAATCTTTTTATATATAAGGAAAAGGTCTAATTTGCATGGGCTTAGTGCTATTTTTCTGTCTTTTAGGACTGAAACATTTCGTGGTACAGCAAATTTTAGAAACAGATAACAATAATCTTTTTTTACCAATTTAAGATGCAAAATGTTGGTGCTATAATTAATTTTAAACACTGAACTTTTAGTCTTTTTTATCCTAAATTCATTAATATTTTATCGTATTATTCTGCATTTTATGTAAGTGATAATTGCTAAATATGTTTATTGTACACTATAGATAATACACCCGAAATTTACGTTTTCATGTAAGTAAATTCACCAAAACGACTATTATACTATCAACGTCGTAGAATTTTTGACTAAGGCTTTTTTGAGGTTAACTTTGCATACGAGCATTAACCCAAATCTGTTCTAAACCTTAGTTTATGAAGAAAACCTACTCTTCAATCTTAGTTGCTTTTATTACACCTATATGTGTTGTGGTACTTCTTTGTTTTACGCAAACATTGAGTGCTCAAGCCAATTCAATTAGAACTGGTGTAACCTTTAACTGGGCTGACAGCCAGACTACAGTTAACGATCCAGCAAATTTGCAATCAATAAATATTGATGGCGTAGATTATACAACGTTCGTTGTTCCATCTACGTATGAAATGACACGACTAGGGCCTGGCGGTAATAGTCAAAATAACATTTGGCTAAATGGTTCTCAAGTGGTTAGCGGTAGTGATGATCCAAATTGGGTTTCAGGTGCCATAAGCGCTTATCAATCTTTGAACTTAAACCATTATTTTCAATCCCAAGATAATGGAGCAGATTTTTGTAATGATTACACGTCAATTGCAACTACAAACGCACAAATACAAACTATTAGATATAATCCCGGTATACCTTCAAATCCTGATGGTGTTATAGCAATTACCGAAAGAGGGGGTAATAACTGTATGTATATAGAACTATACGGTATTCCTGCTGGAGGAGGTGTAGAACAGTTACTAGGTAGGACATTTATCAGAAACGAAGGAAATTTGACAGGTGTTTTACCACAAGCAGCGCCAACCGCAAATAGTGATTATTGGAGTAGTGGTAGAAATAATGAGAATAATCAAATAATAGGTATAGCATTATATGAACTTTCTGAGCTAGCTCCAGTCGGTTCAACTATTACAGCTATTCGCTATATGGGAGCTACAAATGATCACGGTGATGGAAAGTTTTTTTTAATGCAGACCTATGCCGAAGATGATAGCCTTAGAATAAAATTAGATCGTGAGGGAAATGGTGATATTGCAGCAAATGACCTCGTACCACCTGGTAGTACGTATACACAGACTTCATCTCCAACAAACGGTGTTTTGACTTTTAACCCAGATGGTACTTTTAATTATTTGCCAAACCCAGGTTTTACTGGTAATGATTCTTTTGATTATGAAGTTTGTCTTCCTGCTCCAAATACTGGGGTATGCGATACCGGAACTGCAATTATAATAATCAAACTAGAAGCAATTTTTGACAATATTAATGTTTCACAGAATTCTTTAGATAACGTAATTCATGTTCTTGATAACGATAATTTTGGTAGTTCTGGCCCTCGAATAAATGGTGCAATAACAAATTATACCACACCTTCTAATGGTAGTGTTACATTGAATAATAATAATACTCCAGCAGATTCATATGATGACTTCTTTGAATACACTCCAAATGCAGATTTTATAGGAACCGATTTTTTTAACTATGAAATTACCGATGCTGTTGGTAGTGTTGATATGGCATCAGTTTATATAACCACCGCCTATGATACAGATGCTGATTTAATTAATGATAGAACTGATTTAGACGATGATAATGACGGTATTCTTGATAGTACTGAAGGTTTAGAATGTATTGATGATGATTATTTTGCATGGGAATTTAATGCCCCTGTTGGCACGCGTACAAATGACTTTGTACAAAACCCAGCAATTACTAACTGGTTAATTGCAAGCACAACAAATGTAGTTACTGGTGCAGGTCTTACTGGTAACTCTCCGGCTTCTGAATTACAGTTAACCGGTTTAGATGCAACTACTTATGCAGATGCAATTGTAGCAAATGAATATATAGAAGTAAGTTTTACAACAGCTGTTGGTTTAATAAATCCAATGATTGAGCGAATTGGTATGAACTGGTATCAAAATTCTAATGGAACGATAATTGGTAATTCGTATGATGTAGCCATGGAAATTTCTAAAGATAATTTTGCAACATCAATGTTATTGTATTCAGATATAAGAATACATTATCCTACAAATGGAGTTTCAGAGTTCTTCGATTTAACTCCTGCTGGATCCAGTTTTAATTTAGAAGAGAACACGACATATACTATTCGATTATATACCTATAATCAACAAAATGACGGTAATGTCGCGTATTCTGTTTTTGATGATTTTACCATTCGAGTATCAGCTTGTCAAGAGCAAAATAGTGATAATGATGGTATTCCAGATCATTTAGATTCCGATAGTGATAACGATTTTTGTTATGATGTTTCTGAAGCTGGGCATGCTGACCCTGATGGTGACGGAATTTTAGGGAACTCACCAGTTATTGTTGATGCAGACGGATTAATTACAGGTCAAGGTGGATATTCAGGTACAACACCTGAAGTTACCACTCCACATCAAACAGTGACTATAAGTACCTCGCCAAATGATCAAAGTGTGAGCCAAGGTGAGAATACTAGTTTCTCGGTTACCGCAAGTGGAACTTCACTTAGCTTTCAATGGGAAGAAAGTACTGATGGTGGTGTAAACTGGAATCCAATTACAGATGGCGGAATTTACACAGGTGCAACTACAACAACGTTAACATTGTCGAATATACCTTTTTCTATAAATTCATATGAATATCAATTGGTAGTAACGGACCCAAATAATCCATGTATTTCTGATTATTTCACGGATCGTGCAATACTTACGGTAATTCAGCAGGTTGATGAATTAGAAGTATTTAATGTTGTTACCCCAAATAGTGATGGTGTACATGATGTGTTAACCATAAGAAATATCGAAAATTATCCAAATAACGATATTAAAATATATAATCGCTGGGGTATTTTGGTATTTGAAACCGAAGGATATACTAATCAAAGCAATTACTTTGATGGTTATTCTAGAGGAAGAACGACGGTAAGTCAGAATGAAAAATTACCAGTAGGTACTTATTTTTACATTTTAAATTATGAAAGTGTAGATGGTGCTATGAAAAAGCTTTCTAGCTACTTGTATCTCAATTAATCCTATTTACATATTATTAAAAAAAGCAATCTAGTTTACAGTTAACTAGGTTGCTTTTTTTAATGGTATAAACGCGCTATTTTTGTGGTATGGATGAGGAAAAAGTTATTCTGGTCAATGAGAACGATGAAGAGTTGGGCACTATGCCAAAAATGGAAGCTCATGAAAAAGCGGTCTTACATAGAGCGTTTTCAGTTTTTATTATGAATGAAAAAGGGGAGACCATGTTACAACAGCGTGCTGCTGATAAGTACCATTCTCCGCTTTTATGGACAAACACTTGTTGTAGTCATCAAAGATTGGGTGAGTCTAATTTGCAAGCAGGTAAAAGAAGACTTTTTGAAGAAATGGGTTTTGAAACTGAATTGAAAGAGCTATTTTCATTTGTATATAAAGCCCCTTTTGATAATGGTTTAACGGAACATGAACTTGATCATGTTATGATAGGTTATTTTGAAAATGAGCCAACTATAAATACTGATGAGGTAGCGAATTGGAAATGGCAAAAACCCGATGCAATTAAGGCAGATATTGCTAGTTCACCTGAGAAGTATACTGAATGGTTCAAGATAATTTTTGAACGTTTTTATGACCATATTAATTAAATTTTGAAATAATGTCAAAGGTTAAAGTTAGTAGAAAGGCCCATTTTAATGCAGCGCATCGACTTTATCGGAAAGATTGGAGTGCTGAAAAAAATTCCGAAATTTTTGGCAAATGCAGTAACCCAAATTTTCACGGCCACAATTATGAATTAATTGTTAGCGTAACTGGGCAAATTGATCAAAAAACTGGCTTTGTGATGGACATGAAGGTGCTTAAAGATTTAATAAAAATTGAGGTTGAAGAAGAATTAGATCATAAGAATTTAAATATAGAAGTAGCTGAATTCAAGAATTTGAATCCGACGGCTGAGAATATTGCTGTATTTATTTACAATAAATTAAGACCACATATTACAACTGAAAAAGAATTAGAAGTGACGCTATATGAAACGCCTAGAAATTTCGTAAGCTATTCTGGTTAAAATAATACGTAGGAAAATACGTTATAATTAGAAATATTTTCATTTAACAAAGTAATATGAATATATATCCGTTAAAGTTTAATCCTATTTTAAAGGAGCGTTTATGGGGTGGTCAAAAATTGAAAACTGTTTTAAATAAAAGTATTGAATCAGATATCACCGGAGAAAGTTGGGAGGTATCAACAGTTGAAGGTGATATATCAACAGTCTCTAACGGAAATTTAGCGGGTACTACATTACAAGAACTGATTGAAAGTAACCCAGAAGAGTTGTTAGGTAAAAGTGTGTTTGAAAGGTTTGGTAAAGAATTTCCTATTCTAATTAAATTTATTGACGCTAAGCTAGATTTATCCATCCAATTGCATCCTAATGACGCACTTGCAAAAGAACGCCATAATTCTTTCGGTAAAACAGAAATGTGGTATATCATGAACGCGGATGATGACGCGAGTTTAATTGTTGGCTTTAATAAGGATGTAACAAAACAAGAATATGCTGATAGTTTAGAGAAGGATAAACTTCTTGAACTCTTGAATTATGAAAAAGTAAAAGAAGGTGATACGTTCTTTATTAATACGGGTAAAATTCATGCTATTGGGTCAGGGGTAATGCTCGCTGAAATTCAGCAGACTTCTGACATTACCTATAGAGTCTTTGATTTTAATAGACGAGATAAAGAAGGTAATCTTCGCGAACTTCATACAGAGCAAGCATTAGATGCAATTGATTACCAACAGAAAGACGATTTTAAAGTTGACTATGCACAAGATTTGAATCGTGTAAATGAAATGGTTGATTGTCCTTATTTTAATACCAAGTTTTTAAATCTTTCTCAAAATTTTGAACAAGATATTACGCAAAGAGATTCGTTCACAATATACATGTGTGTTGATGGATTAGCATCAATTGAAAACGAAGAAGGCTCGGAATCTATAAAAAAAGGAGAAACTATTTTGATACCTGCTAAGAGTTCTACCATTAAAATTAATACAACGGGAGCTAAACTTTTGGAGATTACCATTTAAGGAGTCCGTATTTAGCTGTACTTTTGACAAAATTTATGTAATTATGGCAAGTGTTAAAGGATTAAAAAAAGATATCAATAATGTTTTAGGTGATATCATTGAGGCGGTTTATATCGTAGAAGCTAGTAATAGCAATAATGTCTCTAAAGAAGGTGAGGAAGTTATAGAGAGTGTAATTAGCACTTTTGAAGAATTAATAGCCAAAGTAAATCAACGTAAAGTTGAAAATAGAAAAAAGCATCTAAATTCTGTAAAAGATGAACTTGAAACTAAAGCACGTGCATTAGTTGAGCAAGTAAATAAATTAGCATAATAGTATATTACAAAATTAAGAGACTGTTAGAATAACGGTCTCTTAATTTTTCTTCTGTTTATCAAGATGTGCTAATAAGGCTTTGCCATATTTTGAATCGGCAACTTCAGGGGTCATTGTATTAGCTATTGAATCAAGATATATTTTATTTGCATCTGCAACTTCATTGAGCGCTATATAGGGTGCTATGTATGAATCTGAGTTGGTCAAGGCAAAATTAATTGCATATAAATAACTTCTTAATACGTTCTTTTCACTAAGATTTATTAAAGAATCTACTTGAAGTTCATTTAAATTTAATTCAGTATTTCTTGCAGTCTGAATAATTTCTAAATCTTTTAAATTGAACTGCGACATAGTTTCTTGGTACTCTTCCCATTTTTTTTGTGTAGCTGAACCATCGATTTTAGAGTTGGTATCAAAAGTATTCCAAGAAGTGTTTATTGTTATGGTACCAGGTTCACCAAAAAATGTAATGCGATCATTGATATCATTGTTGTCCTTTTTATTTAAATATAAATAAAAGATTTCCGGACTCTCTAATTGTGCTTGCAACGAAAAATTTCCATCACCCGAAATTTCTAATGAATCTACAGTTGTTAAACTGGTGTCTTTAATATGTTGAAGATATAGGGTGCCTTTTTTAAGGCCTTTAATATTCCCAGTAACCATCATTGTTTCTTTTGTATTTTCTTCCTGACAAGAAACACTAATTATTGCGATAAGTAATAGAACTAAAAATTTTCTCATTTCTCCTTTTTAATAAGCCGCAAATATCATGAAATAATTTTGATAAATAATTGTTCTAGTCAATTTCTAGACCTGCGACGCAACTTCCATGAGCAATGCACATATATAGGCGCCTGCTGTACCAACAACATAACCGAAGACTGCCAAAAGAATACCAACCGAAGTTAATGATGGATGAAACTCAGCAGCAACTACAGGAGCTGATGCTGCACCGCCTACATTGGCTTGACTACCAACAGCTAAAAAGAAATAAGGTGCTTTAATTAGTTTGGCTACTAAAATTAAAAGACCCGCATGAATTGAAATCCAAATTAAACCAATGACAATTAAACCTGGGTTTTCAAGAACTTTTCCTAAATCCATCTGCATGCCTATTGTGGCGACCAAAATGTAAATGAACATACCACCAATTTTACTAGCACCAGCACCTTCATAATTTTTAGCTTTGGTGAAAGATAGTCCTATTCCCACAGCAGTAGCAAATACTACCATCCAAAGAAATTTAGAACTAAGCGAAGAGAAAAAGTTGTCTTTATCGCGAATAACTTCAAATGTATATTCTAAAAAACTTGAAAAATGACCACTTAAAAAATGCGCTAAACCTACTGCAGTAAATGATAAAGAAAGCATTATTATATAATCGGGTAGGGTAGCTACACGCGTAATTTTGGCTGTATGCGCGGCAACTTTTATTTTCAAAGTTTCAATAGAAGAGTTATCCGCTTTTAACCATTTATCTATTTTTTCAGTTTTACCTACACCTAATAAAATAATGGCCATCCATAAATTGGCTACTACGATATCAACGAGTACCATACCGCCAAATTTATCAGGATTATACTTAAAAATCTCAAACATGGCAGCTTGATTTGCACTTCCGCCAATCCAACTTCCAGCAATAGTAGAAAGTCCTCTCCATATAGCATCTGGTCCGCTGCCACCTACAGTTTCCGGAGAAAAAATAGAAACAATTAAAATTGCTAAAGGGCCACCAATCATTATTCCGATAGAGCCTGTAAAAAACATTATTAGCGCTTTAGGGCCAAGATTGACTATACCTTTTAAGTCAATGCTTAAAGTCATTAAAACTAATGCAGCAGGCAGCAGATACCTGCTTGCCATAAAATAAAGATTTGACGTTTCATCCGAAATTAAACCGATACTAGTCAAAATTCCGGGAAGTAAATAACACATTAAAACAGTGGGTACGATACTGTAGAATTTTTTCCAGAAACCAGTTTTTATTGCTGAGGTGTAAAAAACGAATCCGAGACAAAGTGCTAATAGTCCAAATACTACAGTATCATCAGAAATAATAGGTTGGGATAAAATTGCTTCGGTCATTTAAATGTATTTGTGTCAATCTCAAATATACTCAAATTAGATGTTGCTTAATAAAATGCGCAACACCGTCTTCCGTGTTTTTTAATGTAATATGATTGGCGATAGATTTAACTTCTTCTCTAGCATTTGCGACTGCGACCCCGCAACCAGTATGTAGTAGCATTTCGGTGTCATTGTAATTATCACCAAAAGAAATTACATCAGAAAGTGATTCATCAGCAGAAAGTAAAAGTTTTATGGCTGACAGTTTTGAAACCGCCTTTGGCGCTAGTTCTATTAGTGTATCGTTAGACCGATATATGTTCATTTGCTCACTTAATTGTTCAGTAAGCAATGGATATATTTTATCTGCTGATTCTTTGGTACCCATCAACATAATTTTGTGCGCGCTAATGTTTCGTGATTTCCAATCAGCTATAGTTTCATTTGTATCTCTAAAAATAGGCTCAGCACAGGTGTATTTAATTTCTTTCTCAACACGTTCTGATGTTTCTTCAACATACCATTCGCTATTATAATATAAGCCTAGCTTTATATGTTCCACTTTTGCCAATTCGTATACTTTTTCAACCGCCTCAATTTTGATCGAGATTGATAAAATTTCATTTGTACCATCAAGAACTAACGCACCGTTATAACATATTATGGGCTGGTTTTCAATACCAAGTCTTTTTTGTAAATAGGTCATTGACTGAGGCATGCGAGCAGAAACCAAGAAAATCTTTAATTGTTCTTTTATTCGGGCTATTTCTGAAATGGTAAAATCAGATACGTCGCTTTTAGTGGTAAGTAGTGTGCCATCTAAATCAGAACAAAAAATTTTATACTTCATTTACTTCAATATTATATATTCAACCAATAGGTGAATTTAAGATTTATTGAACTAAATCTTGGTGCAAATGCATTGACAAAATAATTGTTGTTGTAGACTAGGTATAAATCTGACAACGGTGCAAAACGCCACTGTAAACGAGAATTGAAACCAAGATTATCTTTCTGGTTACTGTATTGCACTAGTGTAGACCAAAAAAGTGATTTACTAAAGGTGACATCAATTTTAGGACTTACCAACCAAATATCTGCACTAGGGTAGGGTTTTGGTAAGTTTACTTTATCGTAATTTAATTGTAGCGAAAGAAAAACTTTTGGTTGAAACCGCAATGACATTTCGCTTATGATTGAAAATCTTTTTCCATTATAAAATCTACCTATTGTTGATTCAAACTCATATCCAAAAATTTTACGCTTATCAGATTCGTAAGTGAGTGTAAAATAATTATAATGATAACCATGATTTTTTGGTAATTCTATAGCATCATCAGTATTGGTTGGATCAAAATCTTCAAAAAGATAAGTGAAGCTGTTTGTCAATTCAACTCCGAACTTTACTTGATTTTTTAATGCTGTTTCCCAAGTGGATTTAAAATCATAATCCGTATTGCTGAAATTATCACTTGGCTTCCAAAAAGTAATCGGTCTAACTCGCAATGAATGACTTTGAAATGGTCCAGTTACTGGCCAGAAAACGCGCTCTAGACTAATTATATTTTTGAAAACATCAGTTCTTCTAATAAAACCTAAATCTGATCTAAAATCTTCATCAACAAAAATACCTTTTAAAAAAAGATTGAATTTTCTACTATTATACCGTAATGTAGATCCAGCTGCTACGTTGCCTTCATTATCATTTGGATTAAATGATTTGTGCAGAAATAGTTTGCCATTCCAGGTATTGTCTTGAGATGCTAAGTTAAAATCCATCCCCAGAACTCGATTATACTCATCTTCAGGTGCGATAAAATCATACTCTTTAAAGGACTGTTTATTTATGAAAAAAACACCAATATTGGATCTCGAGAAAACCCGTTGTTGAAATGCCAACATGGTATTATTGTTAGAAGCTATTTCATTTTCTAAGTCTTCGGCGGTCTGAATATTAAGCATACCAACGCGAAGATTTTTTGTCAATTTGCCACTAAGCCGTACTCCTGCGTTAATTTTATTTTCTATTGTCTCACCTAATGAGTCTTCAGCAATACCAATTCTTCTTGAGAAAAATGGACTTACATCAAAACCATCTCCGAAGCTCGCGAATAGGTCATTATTATCAATAAAGAATTGTCGTTTTTCAGGTAAATTAACTTCGAAACGCGTAAGATTAGTGACTTGATCATCAACTTCAACTTGAGAGAAATCTGGGTTTACAGTGATATCTAAATTTAAATTATTGCCTATCGATACTTTTGCGTCACCACCAATTTTTATACTGTTTAGACCTTTATCTATTTCAAAATCTTTTTGTGAAATAGCATTTATATACGGAATGACCGCTAACGGTGTTTTTGATTTTCCCAATGGTTTTTCAAAAACCATGTCGCCCATAAAAGCTGTACTAAATATCAATTGATTTTGAGGAATTCTTGCCCAAGAACTGCGCTCATTTGATTGGGTATCTATTCGATAACTATTAAACCGCCACTGTGTGGCACCTTCTTTAAATTTTAATGATGTTAAAGGAATTACCATTTCTGCAGTAAAATATCCGTCGTACATTTTTGCATCGCCTTTCCACTTAACATCCCATGAAAGACTATAGTCTCGTTCTTGATTACTACCACCACCTGAAATTAACCCTTCTCTGCGAACCCCATGCGGATTTATACCAAACAAAAAGGCATTTTGCCCATCACTATAGGTGTCGAACAAAACTGAAAAACTATCGTTTCCTGATCCTCTGAAATCTCTTTTTAGCGAAGTAAGCGCATAATTTTTTCCAACAGATTGTGCCTTAATCCCTATATATAGATTGAGATCATCGTACAATATTTTGACTTCAGATTGTTGTTTGGCTCGAACAGAATCGGTGGGAAAATACTGCCAGTAATTTGAAACACTTTCGGCTGTTTGCCAAATAGTTTCATCTAAAATTCCATCTGGCACTATGGTCTCAGAAATAAATTTTACTGTAAATGAATCATTTTGCGCTTGTGAATAGGTTAAAAACGAGAATAGCAAGAACAATAAAGCGCTATAAAATCGTGGCATTGATAATTGGTTTGGCTGGTAACTCAAATTTAATTGAATATTGAGTTAAATAAATCCCAATTTTTTTATGCCATTTTAAGAATTATTTAGTTCTAAAATTTTCTATTTAAATTTTTAAAAAGGTGCTTAATATACTTTTTCGTTTTAATGGTAGACGATTCAACTTTGTTCAGCTGAAATTGGTTTTTGAAAACGTATTAAAAAGTTAGTAATCGGCTAATTGCCATTTAATAGTTACTATTCTTTATTGGTATTTTTTTTAGGATCTCTCTTTGCTTCTTTTAAACTCTTCATAAGCATCCACTCAATTTGGCCATTGGTACTGCGGAATTCATCTGCAGCCCATTTTTCAATTGCTTTAAGCATTTCTTCATTTAAACGTAGCGCGAAAGCCTTTTTTTTACTCATTCCCTTTATTAAAATAACGGTGAATTATTTGTTGGGCATCCTTTTCTTTCTGAGTACCAACAAGTATTTTATCTTTTGTTTTTAATACAATTTGTATGCCTTTATTTCCACTTACATTATATGCTTTGTTATTGCGAGATGTACCGCGCAATCCCCACCCACCATATTCACTTATGGGTTTGTATGTGCGAAGGTAACATTCTTCAATTTCTGACCACCGGATAGTTCTATTTGAAAATTGAAATGGTTTAAATTGATAGTGTACGCCAATCTCATTAATCGTAGTTTTTAACTTCATTGTAACAAACAATAGTACAACGGGTATTATAGTGAATATACCAATAAATAGGGCTATTGAATTTTCTTCAGATTTTTCAACAGTGAAAAAATCATATAATAGAAAACTTAAGATAGCCAGTAACATTAGCCATAACCACCATTGCTTAAAACGTTGTACTTCATTAAAAACTCGCATTGCTTAATGATTTAGGGTTCCCGCATTTACTATTGGCGCTGCGTCTTTATCTGAGCATAAAACCACCATTAAATTACTTACCATTGCTGCTTTACGTTCTTCGTCAAGGTCAACAACATTCTTTTTGTTAAGCTCATCAAGTGCCATTTCTACCATACTAACCGCACCTTCTACAATCTTATGTCTTGCGGCAACTATTGCTGTTGCTTGTTGTCTTTTCAGCATAGCATTTGCTATTTCTTGTGCATAGGCTAAATAACCAATTCTAGCTTCTAGAACTTCAATACCAGCCATTGACAAGCGTTCTTGAAGTTCTTTTTCTAAGGCTATACTAACTTCATTTAAACTCGACCGTAAGGTAATATCTTCATCAAGACCTTCGTCTGCAAAATTATCATACGGATACATGCTTGCCAATTTACGAACAGCGGCATCAGTTTGAACGCGTACAAAATTTTGATAGTCATCAACATCAAAAGCGGCTTTATAGGTGTCGGTTACCCGCCATACTAATATTGTACTAATCATTATGGGGTTCCCCAACTTATCATTCACTTTTAAACGTTCACTATCAAAATTACTGGCACGCAATGATATTTTCTTTTTTGTATATAAAGGATTAACCCAAAACAAGCCATTTTTCTTTATTGTGCCTACATAACTACCGAATAATAACAAAACTCTTGAACTATTAGGGTTTACTAAAACAAAACCAGGTACAATGAGTATTGCACATAGTATTGCAATTACTGGTAACGCTGGATGAAACCGTAATAACATGAATGCACCACCAAATAGTAGTAGTACAAGAAGTAAAATCATAATGTAACCATTCATTGGGCTAATTTCTTTCTCGTTTGTCATGATCATAAATTTTTGGTTGATATTAAAATGATATCATAAAGATATCAAAATAAACAATACAACATCATTTTATTGACTAAAAAAAATTGACCTTTATGTATTGGTGTTTTTAGAGCGAAACTTTTTTACTTTCTTTTTATTCGGATTTTTAAAAAGTCGCTTGAAAAAACCGTCTCGCTTTATGGGCTCACAATCTAAACTTCTTAATACTGAATTACTAGGTCTAGGAAAGCGCGCCTGTGTTATATAATTGAAATCTGATTCTTGATTCATTTTTTGCATCCAAAGTGCAAATAGGGGAAGGGCAGCATTGGCACCTTGACCCAAGCTGGTGTTCTTAAAACCAATTTCATGATTATCTAAACCCACCCAAGTAACATGAACAATTTTTGGAGTTAAAGCAACAAACCAAGCATCTTTATTGTTTTGTGTTGTCCCCGTTTTTCCAGCAATATCATTACGTAATTTATACGTTGAACGCAGTCGAGATGCCGTACCTTGATTTATTGTAGATTTCATCATTTCAAGCATAATTTCACCAGTTTCTTTAGAAAAAGCACTTTTTACGGCTCTTTTTGGCTCAAAATTGGTTAAAACGGAATCTTTTTGATTTGTTATTTTTTCTATTAAATACGGTAATACGGCCCTGCCATTATTTACAAAACTGGCATAAGCACCAGCCAATTCATTAGCATAAATTTCACCTGTACCCAAAGCTAAAGAGGGCTGTTTGGGTAACTTAGAAAATATGCCCATGTTTTTGGCTTGTACTAAAACATTATCAATGCCCGTTTTCTCTAGAATTTTTACAGCAACTGTATTCACAGAATTACTAAGTGCCATTTCCATAGAATAATTGAGGTATTGCTCATCTGTATCACCTGAATTGCTGGGTGACCATCCTTTTAAATTATCATATTCAACTTCTTCGGCTGAAAAATATGTACATGGTGAAATACCAACTTCTAATGCAGCGGTATATACTATGGGTTTAAAAGTAGAACCGACTTGGCGTTTACTTTGTGCCACATGATCAAATTTAAAATGTTTAAAGTTCACCCCGCCAATCCATGTTTTTACCGCACCTGTTTTTGAATCTATTGCTAATGAACCTGTGTTCAAAAACTTCATATAGTGTTTTACACTGTCAATAACGCTAGCTTCTACAGTTTTTTCACCTGACCAATCCGTCAAATTCATAGTCCTCTTTTTTCGAAGTGAATCCATGATTTGTGAATCTTTTAAACCTGTCTCCTTTAAATTTTTATAAGCATTAGTTCGTTTTACTAATTTGGTAATTAGATTTTTATCGGTGAGCCAGGGTGCATTTTTACCATAACTTTTCTCAAATTTATTTTGCAAAGAAGACATGTGCTTTATCATGGCTTCTTCTGCAAAGCGTTGCATTTTTGAATCTAGCGTGGTATAAATTTTCAGGCCTGAGGTATAGATATTATAATCGTTGCCCTCTTCTTTTTGTTTGCTCACCCATTGTAACATTTTCTTGCGAACTTCTTCCCGAAAATATGGAGCAAGTCCGTCAGAATAATCAAAATCTCTGTAGTTTAATTTCAATGGTATTTCTGAAATACTATCTTTTTCATTCTCAGAAATAAAATTGTTTTTAGCCATTGACTGTATGACCAAATTGCGTCGTTCTAAACTTTTCTTCGGATATATTCTCGGATTATAACCATAAGTTGCTTTCAACATGCCCACTAAAACGGCAGCTTCTTCAATAGTTAATTCTTGTGCTTTTTTATTAAAGAATTTTAAAGAAGAACTTTCAATACCAAAGGTGTTGTCACCAAAAGAAACGGTATTGAGGTAGTGGGTAATTATTTCTTCTTTAGAAAATAAATCTTCAAGTCGAGCTGCGATAAACATCTCTTTGATTTTATCTACGGCAATATTCGTTTTTTTTCGTTCTCTTCTAGGGTATAAGTTTTTTGCTAATTGTTGTGTAAGTGTACTACCGCCCCCTGAAGATTGGTCTTGTAATAAAATAGTTTTTAAGGCCACACGCAAAAGACTAGGATAATCTATACCCTTATGTTCATAAAAACGCTCATCTTCAATAGCAACGAGTGCCTCAATTAAATGTTCCGGAATTTTTTCAAAAGCAATAGGCTGGCGGTCAAAAAGATAATACTTACCTATTAACACACTGTCTGCAGTATAAACCTCAGATGCTCTTTGGTACTGAAAATTTGAAAGCTCTTCGTTATCTGGCAATTGGCCCCATAACCCTAATCGAACACTAAAAATTAATAGCGTAGCACCTACTATACCTATAAAACAGATAATAGTAAAATATTTAAAAAACTTAGATTTTATTTTTTTCAACATGGATGTAAAATAGTAAGCTTGCAAGATCAAATTAAATTTTCAATCTGCGCAATTTCTTAACAATAGATTAGAGTTCGTTTTTTTACTTTTAACCTATGTTCTCATCTTTTCTTTCGATTTAAAAAAGGAATATGAAATCATAAAAATGGATGAGCTGGAAATAAAATGAATTATTTTCGCATAAAGCAAGAGGTTACTCCAGTTTAAATATAACTGAAATGAAAAAAATAATTGTACTGTTTTTGTTATCAATTCAATTCGCTTTTGCTGACGGTCCTATTTGGTCTAAAACTGGCCATAGAACTATAGGAGAAGTTGCACAACAACAGTTAAACCAGAAAACTAAAAAGACATTAAACCAATTATTGAATGGACAAAGTTTAGCGGCTGTTTCAAATTTTGCAGATGAAATAAAAGCTGATTCTATTTATAGAAAATTTAATGCATGGCATTATGCAAACATTGCTGAAGGAAAAGATTATGGTGATGATGCACCAAATAAATATGGCGATTTAATAACAGCTATTAATGAGTGCAAGCGCATCATAAAAGATGAGAATAGTTCTAAAGCAGATAAAGTATTTTACTTAAAAATGTTGGTGCATTTTATTGGCGACTTACACCAACCTATGCATATTGGTAGATTAGAAGATAAAGGCGGTAATGATATTCAACTACAATGGTTTAATAAAGGCACCAATTTACATAAGGTTTGGGATAGTAATATGATCAATGATTATGGTATGAGTTACACTGAACTTGCTGCTAAATTACCAGCTTTGAATAAAGGCCAAGTAAAAGCTATTCAAAAAGGTGATGTTTTAGATTGGATTGAAGAATCTCAAGAAGTTGCAGATCGAATTTATGACTCTGTTGAAGTTGGTGATAAACTGTACTATCGTTATAGTTATGTTTGGTGGGATACTGTTGAAGCGCAATTGCAAAAGGGTGGACTTCGTTTAGCTAAGGTGCTAAATGATTTATTCTCATAATAACTATTGCTGAATTTTGGCATGCCATTTGCATAGTATTAATCGGAGTTGGGTGTGAGCAAATTAATGTGATTTACCAGCAGATTAAAGACAGTATGCAACTTCTCATCATAGGTTAAAAAAAGACGTCCGATTGCATTGAGCATACGGACGTCTTTTTTTATTTTATTATTCTAAAAGTTGCGTTTATTCTTTCTGAAATTGGTTTTGCTGTTTTAGCAATCTGATGTTGCCAATAATGTTGTGTTTTGCCTTTCATCAGTAATAAACTTCCGTGTTGCAAAAGAATTTTATGTTTAAGGCTTTTGTCTTTTTTATGGCGCAAGTGAAAAAAACGTTCTTGCCCCAAAGTTACAGAAGCAATTATTGGATTTTCACCCAATTCTTTTTCATTATCAGCATGCCAGCCATTGCTGTCTTTTCCATCACGATAAAGATTGAGTAAGCATGTTGTGAATTCAACCTTAGACACGACGTGTTCAACTTTTTGTTTTATAGCCAATAACTCTTTTGAAAATTCATGCGGATGCATGGTGATATTAGAATAGGAGTAAGGCTTACTGTTATTTGAATATAGAGCCGTTAGTCTTGGTTGCGCGTATACTTTACCATAAACCTTAATGTTATCTTGTTGCCAAGGTACATTCGTTTTCAAACTTTCAAAATAGAACTCCGCTTCACTTTTATTTAGAAAATCTTTAAAATAAAGAATTTCACTATCCGGTAAGTTTAAATTAAAGGGTTTTGAAAAATTCAAAATTTCTATGAGATTACTTGCCTCAATTGGTTTCTATATTGCGATGGATTTTGACCTGTAAAAGCTTTAAATGATTTATTGAAATGTGAAAAGTTATTAAATCCGCATTCAAAACAAACCTCAGTTATACTCAATGGTTGTTCTGCTAATAACTTAGACGCATGTACCAAACGATATTCATTAACAAACTGTGTAAAGGTCTTATTTGTAATTTTCTTGAAATAACGACAAAATGAAGGAATGGTCATGCTTACCAAATTTGAGATTTCATCTAAAGTTATCTCTTCTTTAAAGTTAGACTTCACATGATTAAATACTATATTAATTCGGTCATTATCTTTAATATCAGCTGCCATTGAAAAACCTTCTGCATTTAATATTCTATGCTCATCTGTGGTACTTAAACAGTTTAGTATTTTTAAAATGGCTAATAATCTGTCAAAATTAGTTTTGTCTACAAGCTCTTCCATCATAGCACCGAGCCTTGTTTTGGTTTCTCCGTAGAAAACGACTCCAGCTTTAGCTATTTCAAAAAGTTTTTGAATATTCTCCATTTCTGGAATACTGAAGAATTCATTTCCTAAAAAATCTTTCTTCATTTGAATTACAGTCTCATTTCTATTGCCTGTAAGTTTATCAGTAAATCCACAATGCGGTAAATTACTACCTATTAATATAAGGGTACCATTTGTATAATAGGAAAGGTTACTACCAATCTGCCGTTTACCAGCACCACCGTTTACATATACTAACTCTATTTCTGGGTGATAATGCCATACATTATTCTTGTTGAGTCTGTTTTTATCAAATCTCTGAAAGGTAAAGGAATTACCAAAGTTGGGTTCTATTGCCTCGTAGGTTGGCTTTAGATTAATCATAAGTTACAATTTTTATACAAAATTAGATACACCTATTGACGTGCATCTCTATACAATTACCTCAAATATGTGCTAAATTACCTCTTTACATTTAATTAACCTAACATTGTGTTAATATAGAACATAAATTGGGAAAAACTGTGGTAGTACAGGGTTGATACCTGTGGTAGATTTGTAGTGTAAATAATTCATTAACCCACTTGCTTTTTAAGCAGGTCTTAAAACAGTAAATTATGAAAAAGGTAATCAGAACAATTGCAGCAGTAGCTTTATTATTCGTAAGCACTTCGATTTCGGCTAAAGAGCCTAAATTAATTACCGAAAAATCTTCTAAGAGTGTTGTTTTCGAATGGGATGATAAAATGGACAACACTTCACTTAGTTTTATTGATAACGATGGTAACGTTATTTATTCAGATTATGTTGAAGGTGTTGAAGACTATGTAAAGAAATTCAATTTAGAAACTTTAGCAATAGGTAACTATTTTTTAATTGTTGAAAATTCAATTAAAGAAATTACATATTCATTAAGTGTTTCTAAAAATGAAATTGTTATTCTAGATACAGTTGAAGAGTTTAAGCCTGTATATAGAAAAATAGACGGAGTTGTTTATTTAAACTACTTGAACCTTACAAAAGAACCAGTTGATGTAGTTGTTTACGATGCTACAGGTAGAAAGCTTTTCAAAGAAACTTTTGTAGAAGAAATGTCAGTTTCAAAAATATTTAATTTCACAGACGCTATAGAAGGAGAGTATTCTATCGTTCTTAAGAGCGATTCAGAAACTTTCTATGAAGCTGTCTCGGTAAAATAGTTGATTAAGTTAAGTTAAGTTGAGTTGAACAATAAAACCGAAGGCCTGAGAATCTTCGGTTTTTTGTTGTTTTAATATTTCAAGTAGAAATACGCCCAAAGCATCAAAATAAATTGTAGTGGTATGCGACTAATAAGCATCCATTTTGAAAGTCCCATTGCTGCCTTTTTATTATACAGCATATGAATATGAACGGGTAGAAAAAATACTAACATTACAATTATAAGGTACAAAGCCAAATTTTTAGTAGCTGCAAAACAAATAGCGACTCCCAAGATAATTTCAGCAACACCACTAAACATTACTAAAAATTTATGCCCCGGTAAATAACTTGGTAAAATTCGGCTGTACATTTTGGGTTTTACAAAATGCATGATACCTGCAACTATATAAATAACAGCCATAAGGTATAAATGCCAAGGATAATTCATATGTTGAATTTTAAGGTGTATAGTGTCTCACAAAAACTTTTTCAAGCGCTCACGCTTGTACGCCGGAAAAGAAAGATTCTGGAGTGCTGTACGAAGAATTTCTGGATCCTTTTTTCTTGATAAAATAAGTTCAAAGCTTTGCTTTACCGTCAGTGTGTTTTCTGATTGGGCGACCAATTCAATTTCATCACCTGACAATACTTCGCCTTCTTCTAAGATACGAACATAAGTGCCAGGGTATGCATGATCAATATATTGTTTTACAATTTTTTGGTCATTGAATCTAATTCCTAATTTATAACAAGGTTCTCTCGGTTGTGAAACTTGTACCAGTGCAGTACCAATTTTATAAACATCACCAATTCTAATTATCGACTCATCAAAATTAGAAATTGTAAGATTTTCACCAAACATTCCCCAGTTCCATTCTAGATTTGGGTACAATTCTTTCCAGTATGAATATTGTTCTGCGGAAAATAAAAAGCAAGCCTTGTGTTCACCTGCATGATGTTTTCTATCGATAACAGTATCTTTTTCAACATCCGTTTTTCCTAAGTTTAATGCCTCAGTAACCGGGTATTTAAAGATTCCTGTTTGTTCTTCTTTGCCGTTCCATTCAAAGGTTGTAGGCTTTCCTATATTGGTTGCTAAAACTTTCATCTATTAAAGATAACAAATGAATATGAAGCATAGAGCTATATGTGCCCAAATTAAAAGGCCCTATCATTTGTCTGACATTTGATGAGCAACAGTTACGAAGGAGTAATAAGCTGATTAATCTTTTGATTACCACTTATTTTGTGTCAACAAAAAAATAATATAGCATCAGCCTAATACAATTAGGCTTCGGCATATAGGAATTTTTGATTTCTGAAGGTATGATGTGTTAGATGACTTGCTATCTGCGAAATTTTGATTTTCAGAAGCTAACTCTATTTTCATATTTTTTTGACTGTCTAACTAGTATTGATATTATATAAATTGAAATAGCGAGGTATCCTGGTAATAGATATAAATCATAACGAACTAGAGATTCTCTAATTTCGGGACTTAAGTTTTGTATGTGCATTTCCCAATAGAAAAATACGCCCCAAATGAAAGATAGAATTAGTAAAAGATGCCAATTTTTTGTCATAGCTTAATAAGTGTAGTGTGTAATTTTTTATAAAGATGGAGGAATTTTACTACACATAAAAGAGAAATGTAAATATGTTAGTCTTGATTTCAGAAATTAAAACACACTAATTAAAACTGGATTTATGAATGCAAAATTCAGGAATCAGTACTATAACGTTGTATTTGAATATGAAAGTTTAGGCAATATGTTTTTGTAAATACCGAGTTGGTGTTGTGCCTGTTTCTTTTTTAAAGGCAGCATAAAATGCACTTTTGCTGTGAAAACCAACTTCACTACCAATACCTTCTATGCTATAATTTTCTAGATTTTTATTTTGAATTAGCGCTAGCGCCTTTTCTACTCTAAACCGATTTACGTAGTTATTAAAATTTTGTTTGGGTATTGAATTGATTGCTGTAGATATGCGTCTCGGGTGCACCTTTAGTTGTTTGGCTACATCAACAATGGTTAACTCCGTTTTAGTATATGCTTGTGAGCTTATCATATAGGTTTCAATTTCTTCAAATAATTCTTCAAGATCCTTATTTACAATAAATTGTTTATCCGAAGATTCTACTATTGGTTGTTCTTTTGGTATTTCTAGATTTGCTATAATTGAATGTACATTTAACTGCTTGATACCATAAAATGATAACCAATAAATGGTGAGCAAATCAAAAAGCAGAAATGAAATTCTTGAGTATATGTTTTCAGGTAATAGAAACCATTGTAAAGCATATAGTACGGATCCAACTGTGCTATAGATCAGAAAATATTTTGCCCACTTTAATTCTTTAAATTGGGTCATTGAATATTGGTTGAAAACCTCTTTTTGGTGGTCTGATATAAACTTGATATTCCAAAGAGCTACGCCCAAACCAAATAAAATTGCTGGAACTTTACTAAACTCATACCAAGATTGTTCTACTAAAACTAGTTTTTCTTGATAAGGCAAGAAAAAAATATACAATTGAATCATAGAATAGATAATGCCGGGGTAAAGCAGCCAAATTTTAAGTTTCTTCTTTGAAAAGATGGACACTTTTTGTGTGTAGATGAAAAATACAGGGTAAATAATGGCAAAAGAAAAGGTTGGTAAGAGATAGAGCCACGGGTAATATTCATAGACATTTAATTCTGAAAACACTACATCTAAGCGTTGTAGGGCAAATAAAATTAGAAAAATAGCTAAGAGATAGGTATTGTTTTTCTTCCATTTATTAATAACTAAAAGCACTAAGCCAAATCCAATTCCTTGAATAACACCAGCTGAATCTAATACAGAAATTAAGTTTAAATCTAGTACCATTTACCTTATATACCACTCAATTTGAGTAGGTGGTATGTATTGAAGATACTTAAAAATATGCGTAGTAATGTTAATTTAACGTAACATATTCTACTCAACATTTAAGGGTTCTTTAATTTCGAGTACTTATTTTTATGTTTTTAGTTAACACTAGAATACTAATTTTAGACCTCTTCATCCATTTTTTTAGTTAAAAAGAAACCAACTAAAAGTCCTGTTCCGGCCATCAAGAAAATTGAACCAGGCATGGCAATATCTCTTATTACACCAGCTTGGTTTAAAAGTCCACCTATAATAATTCCCAAACCGATTCCCATTAATAAAAGGGCTAAATTTAAAATAATTACTTTCCATATCGGAGCGGTTTTTTCTTTTTTGGCTATTCCGAAAATACTTGCTTCGGCACCTTTCTCAATTAGGGCCAATCTTTCTTTGTTTCGGGTTGAATAGTGTAAATAGGTAATACCAAAAACCGTAATAAATAAGCTTATGAAAATAAATACTGATGCTACCATAGTGAAAAATTTTATTTATTAAATTTATATGTTTCAAAGCTTATGACGATTAAAAAGATGGCATGGTTACAGCTTTTTCAAATTATTTTTTAAAGTTTTCTGTAACCCAGGGGCTTTTACAATCGTCCAATAGCCACATGTCTATTGAAACCGACCAATTTTATATTGATGCTGTACTCAACGGCGATACCAAAGCGTTTGCTGTATTGGTTAATCGATATCGGAATATGGTTTTTACTTTGACCGTACAATTACTTAAAAATAGGGAAGAGGCAGAAGAAATAGCGCAAGATACTTTTGTTAAAATCTATAAGAATCTTAATACTTTTAATGGCGATTCTAAATTCTCAACCTGGGTATATCGAATTGCGTACAATGCATGTCTAGATCGAATTAAAAAAAACAAAAAGCATGAAACAACAATTAGTATAAATGAATATAATGAAAGTCAAATAAATTCATTAGAAACAGCATTTGATATAATGGATCGCACAGATCGTGAGCAAGCGATAAAATCATGTTTGCAAAAATTACCTGAAGACGATAGTGTTTTGATTACGCTATTTTATTTTGAGGAACTATCTTTAACTGAGATTTCAAAAGTTATTGGCATAAGTGCCAATAATGTAAAAATCAAATTGTATAGAGCTAGAAAACGGTTGGCAACAATTCTTGAAAAATCATTAGAACCCACAATTCTAGAAAATTATGGACCAAAGAGCAGATGAAAAATTAGAAGAATTCACTGAGAAATTAATGCAAGATTTTTCAAATGAAACTCCATCTATAGACTTTACCACAAAAGTGATGTCAAACGTAACGGCTTTGTATGATTTACGGGTGACAACCTATGAGCCATTAATTTCAAAAAAAATATGGATTCTATTGGGTGTCTTTATTTTTAGTGTTTTCGCCTACTTAATTTACAATAACAAACGCGTTGAAAACTCGTGGTTGTCATCGTACGATATTAAACCAATACAAGATTTAAACGTCTTTAATTTACCTGAATTTGAAATTTCATCGGTTGGTATGTTAGCAATTATGGGTTTTACTTTTTTTATGAGTATTCAAATATTTCTATTGAAAAATCACTTTGCTAAAAGGTTGGCTTAATTTTATTTTTGATAATACGGTGTGCGTTTCATCAAATAATTTAAAGCAGTAACATAGTGGTCTTTTGTACTTGCTAAAAATGGTCTTCTTGTTTGATCAATTATTTTATTTCCGTTTTTATCATAAATACGGAAAATCACTTTTGTGTCAAACTCATCCATTGAAGTATTGTAATCGCTTGAATAGGTTTTAATTTTTTTCTTTTTCGTATCTACTTTAGTGGTGCTAGAACCTGAGGTACTAGATGTTGTACTTCGGTAGTCAACTATAATTTTTCCGGTTATGATAATGCCAGCACCTACAATCTTTGCTATCTCTTTCATATCTATGTCTTGCATATCTTCCCAGTCTTTTAAACCAGCTTTTCGAAGCCTTTTTCTTGTGATTTCTACATCTTGATAATTGATAGTATTTCGCTCTGGTTTCCGCATCACGTTGTCATAATAGAATTTTTGAGCTTCTTTACCCTCTTCATTGTTATGTGAACCATCTAAAACAAACTCAAAAGGTAAAACGGCTCCTTCATTTTCTAGCATATTAGGGTATTCAAAATTTGCATCTCTTGCATTATTAGCTAATAATTGAGTGAACATTTGCTCACGGCCACTTTTAAAAATAATTTTAAGTATTTCACTTTTATCAACTATATTTTCTAGGTTTTCACCTATATAGCTATATGTAACCGTATTTGGTTCTACTTTTTTAACTGTTGCAGCAATGGTTTCACCATTGCTCATAAAAATCTGATCTGAGGCGTTTTGTGCATTTGATTTGAAAATCAATCCAATAATAAATGTCAGAATTAATAAAGTAAGTCTCATTCTATTCCTGTTTTGGTTACTGGACGAAAGTATAGATTGGCAATACAATATAAAATACCTGTTTTCCAGTATTTTTATTGAAGCCGTGTAATTTTCACTACAGTTTGTGGTAGTAAGGCGTTTGTTTCATAAAATGGCTTAACATTACTTGATAGCTATTTTTAGTGGTAGTAATAATTGGAGCATCACTTTTTGTAAAAATCAGGCTACCTACTTGATTGTATATGTTAAAAGTGCTCTCAATATTATATTCCTCGGTTGCTGAAATAGTATTACTCTGAGGTGAATCTTTTCTTTTCTCGTTGACTTTTATTTTGGCGGTTATCAGAACTCCCGCTCCAACTATTTTTGCGATGAGTGGCATATCAAAATAATTCAAATCTTGCGCATCAAATATTCCAGCATTGTTTAATCGTGTTCGTGTAGTCTCCAAATCTTGATAGATGATTTTATTGAGTTCTGGTTTTTCCATTAGGCTGTTGAAATAATATTCTTCAGCTTCAATACCATCTTTAGTGCTTTTCGAATCGTTCATGGTAAATTCAAAAGGTAAAACGGCTCCTTGATCAGCTCTCATAATAGGATATTCAAAAACGACATTATTTACATTAGAATCTATTTCAGATTCTTTAAAAGCTTGTGGATTTTCAATTTTTCTTTTTTCATTTTTGTGGCGATAACTATAAACAACTGTATTTGGGCTTATATTTTTTGCAATTACCTCAGGTTGTTCGTTCATTGTAAGTTGCATTTTGTTTGTATTATCATGCTGTGCTTGAGCTACATAAAACATCCCTAAAAAAGAAACTATAAGAATTTTGAAATTGTGCATATCCTTGATTATTTATATTGAATGACCAAAGTACTAATTGAAATAGGCTTATAAAATACCTGTTTTCCAGTATTTTTTGCAGTTATAAATTATGGTCATGTACAAAGAAATTCTTGCTTTTATTTATCCAAATTATTCTTACATTTAACGCCATGGCATTACTCACATTTTTATTATTTACCGGTTTCGTGGCTTTTTACGCCACTTATAAATTAAGAAAAGATAAGTTAGATACCCGCGATGGTTATTTTTTAGGCGGGCGTTCATTAACCGGAATTGTAATTGCTGGTTCTCTTTTATTGACTAATATTTCTACAGAACATTTAGTAGGTATGAATGGGTCATCATACCGTAACGGAGCTATAATTGTCGCCTGGGAAGTTACTTCTGCATTGGCCTTGGTTATTGGAGCACTTTATTTTGCGCCGAAATATCTAAAAATGGGATTAACAACTATTCCTGAATTTTTAGAAAAACGATTTGATGGGCTCACAAGAACCATGGTGGCCTTGCTACTGATTATTTCATTTGTAGCAACATTATTACCCATTGTTTTATACACAGGTGCTTTAAATATTGAAGCCATTTTTGAAATCTCAACGTTACTAGATGTTTCGCAAAAAGAAGGAATTCTAGTTACCATTTTAATTGTTGGTGTTATCGGTGCTGTTTATGCGATTTTCGGAGGATTGAAAATGGTTGCTTACACTGATACTATTAATGGTTTTGGTCTGCTTGTCGCAGGATTGTTAGTGCCTACACTAGCTTTATTAAGTATAGGCGATGGTAATTTGTTTGAAGGTATGGGTATGGTTTTTAATAACAGCCCTGAAAAATTCAACGTAGTAAGTACTGAATCTGGGGTAGGGGAAGGCGCTCGTTCAGCAATTTTGCCTTTTGAAGTGCTATTTACCGGTCTTATGGTAAATCAGATTTATTTCTGGACAATGCATCAATCAATTATTCAACGTGTTTTAGGTGCTGTAAGTTTAAAAGAGGCACAAAAAGGATTGCTCTATACAGGTTTTTTGAAAATTCTGGTGCCATTAATTATTGTTCTACCAGGTTTAATCGGATTCTATTATTTCGGTGAAAGTCTGTATGATAATCCTGATAGTGTTTATCCATTATTAGTTAAAAAAGTATTGCCACTGTGGTTGACAGGCTTTTTTGTAGCTGTTATGATGGGGGCAATACTAAGTACTTTCAATAGTGCATTAAATAGTGCAGCTACAGTATTTAGTTTGGGTATTTTTAAACGATATATCTCAAAAAATGCAAGCGAAAATAAATTAGTTAAGATAGGAAAATGGACATCTGCCATTTTAGCTGTTTTTGCAATCAGTATTGCACCTTTTGTTGCAAATGCACCTGACGGACTTTACCAATTATTGCAACAGTTAAATGGTATATTTTTCATACCAATAGCTAGTGTTGTTATTGCCGGCTTCCTTTTTCCGAAAGTAACATCGATAGGAGCAAAAGCTGGTTTGGTATTCGGACTCTTTTTCTACGTTATCATGTACTATGTAATAGAGGTAAATCTGCACTTTGTACACATATGGGGAATTGAATTTGTATTGAATATTGCTGTGATGCATTTGGTGTCGATTTTAATACCGAAAGACGAAAAATTTGAAATGCAAGATGCGGGTGTGCTAGATTTGAATCCTTGGAAGTATGCGAAGCCTTTTAGCCTGTTTTTGGTGGTATTTACAGTAATTTTGTACCTTGTCTTAGGAAATGTGTAGTTATAAATTAATCCAACTATATATTACCCTATTTAACGGTCTTGAAATAAGACTTACTTAAAGAAACTCATTAGCATAAGTAGCAATAAATAAATCACAATGGAAGAAAAGACTTTTAGAAATTATGAAGCTCCAGATGTATCGGTAGCTGTTAAAGAGCATTATCGAAAAATGCGAACAAATCAAACTTTAGAATATGTGCAAAACATGCATAAAAAATATTTGAAGTTTGATAAACCGATGGATTTGTGGGAAGCCATGCGTCATTTAAACAAACTTATTGATGTTAGTGATCCTGATTTAGATTTGCCTAATATTCAACATTTAATTCAAAGCGCAGAAGGTTTAAGAGCTGATGGTCGCCCAGATTGGATGCAATTAACAGGGCTTATTCATGACTTAGGAAAGATTATGTACATGTGGGGTGCTGATGAAGATGGTACAAGTCAAGCTGAGCAATGGGGCTTAGTTGGTGATGTTTTTATAGTAGGTTGTAAGTTGCCTGATTCATGTGTGTATCCTGAATTTAATGCACTTAATGCTGATATGTCTAACCCAAAATATAATACGACTTTAGGCATTTATGAAAAAGGTTGTGGTATTGATAATGTAGATTTAGCATGGGGTCATGATGAATATTTATACCAAGTATTAAACAATCACAAAGAAAACACATTACCTGAAGAGGCAATGGTTATGATTCGTTACCATTCTTTCTACCCTTGGCATACTGGTGGTAGTTATACTGAGTTGTTGAATGAAAAAGATGCTAAGTATCTAGAAATAATTAGAGATTTTAATAAGTATGATTTATATACTAAAAGTCCAAAATTATATAATTTAGATGATGTTCTTGAGTATTACCAGCCTATAGCAGAAAAGTACTTAGGTAAAGGTCCAATTTATTGGTAGTCAATTTGATTGGTTAGAATAGATATAGTGCTAGCCATTTTGAAATAATATAAAGGGTGAATGTTTTTAAATAAACGTTCATCTTTTTTCTTTTAATGTTTAAATAAACAGGACATGAATTTTCTGGCTTGTATGTTTAATCTTCTTGATCACATTTCTAATCACGATTAACTTTCTTATCTAAAATGCCATAAAAAAACCGCCCAAAGTAATTCTCTGGACGGCTACTATAGCTATAGTTAATGGTGTGTCTTGTGAAATACAAGAGCATCAAATTTACCACCAGTATATTTCTTGAACAATACCGGAAAACCAGTAGTTTTTGATTAAATCGCAAAAAAACCGCTTTGTAATTAATTACAAAGCGGTTTTAATAGAATTCTAATATTTCAGCAATAAAAAAGGTTTATTTCACCATCTCATAGCTGCGTTTGATGAACTCTGTCAATTCTTCACCTTTTAACAATCCTTTTGAAAGTCGTGCTAAATCAAGAGATTGATTAATTAAACGTTCTTTCTTTTTGGCCGTTTTAGTACTTAGAATTTCACCGACTAGTTCATGATTAGTATTTACAATTAAATTGTACATTTCTGGCATACTACCCATGCCAAACATACCACCGCCACCGGTTTGTTGCATCTCTTTCATACGACGCATAAACTCTGGCTCTGTGATAATGAATGGAGAAGCATCACTATCCATCGCTTCAAGTTGCACCGTATAACTTTTATTAGATATTGTTTCTTCTAAAGTCGTTTTTAATGTTTCTTTTTCTTCATCAGAAAGTTTAGAAATCTGAGTTTCTTCTTTCTTGATAAGATTATCTAAATGATCTGCATCAACACGAGCAAAAGAAACTTTTTCATTAGAAGTTTCTAGTTTTTGCATTAAATGACTAATGATAGGTGAATCCATCAAAAGAACTTCATATCCTTTTGCTTTTGCAGCTTGAATATAACTGTGTTGCGCTACTTTATCAGAAGTGTAAAGCACAACCAATTTGTCATCTTTATCAGTTTGATTCGCAGCAATTTTCTCTTTTAATTCTTCAAAGGTGAAGAAGGTACCATCTACAGTTGGGTAAAGTGCAAATTTCTCAGCTTTCTCAAAAAACTTATCCTCAGAAAGCATTCCGTATTCAATAACAATTTTAATATCGTTCCATTTGGCTTCAAACTCTTCTCTATTGTTTTTGAAAAGTGAATTTAGTTTGTCACCAACTTTTCTAGTGATATACGATGAAATCTTTTTTACGGCGCCATCTGCTTGTAAATAAGAACGTGAAACATTTAATGGAATATCTGGTGAATCAATTACACCCCTTAACATTGTTAAAAATTCAGGAACAATTCCTTCGACATTATCCGTTACAAATACTTGATTTTGATACAACTGAATCCTATCTTTTTGAGGATTCATATCGTTTGTCATTTTCGGGAAATATAAAATTCCTGTCAAATTAAACGGATAATCAACATTTAAATGAATATTGAATAATGGCTCTTCAAACTGCATTGGGTACAATTCTCGATAAAAAGATTTGTAATCATCATCAGCTAACTCATTTGGTTGTTTCGTCCAAGCCGGATTTGGATTATTGATAATATTGTCAACTTCTTGAGTTGGCGCAGGATCTTCTTCTTTAGCATCTTCTGGCTTTGGAAGTGTTTCTGTGCGCATTCCGAATTTAATTGGAATAGGCATAAATTTATTATACTTCTGAAGTAAGCCAGTGATTTTAGAATCTTCTAAAAACTCTTTTGAGTCATCAGCAATTGAAAGAATAATCTCAGTACCGCGATCTTCTTTTTTAGCTTTCTTAATAGTAAAGTTTGGTGAACCATCACAAGACCAATGTACTGCCGGTTCATCTTTAAAACTCTTAGTTATGATTTCAACTTTTTCAGCAACCATAAAAGCGGAGTAGAAACCAAGACCAAAATGACCAATAATGCCAGAATCTTTGGCAGTGTCATCATATTTGTTCAAGAATTCTTCTGCACCTGAAAAAGCTAATTCATTGATGTATTTTTTAACTTCTTCTTCTGTCATACCAATACCTTGGTCAATGACATGAATTTTATTATTCTCTTTATCTACTTTTATTTCTATTTGCGGATTACCATATTCAACACCTTTTGCTTCACCAATAGAAGTCATGTGTTTTAGTTTAAGTGTTGCATCCGTTGCATTGGAAATCAATTCACGAAGAAATATTTCGTGATCGCTGTATAGAAACTTTTTAATAAGCGGAAAAATGTTCTCTACCGAAACATTGATTTTACCTTTAGCCATAATAATTAATTTTTGATATTATTTCCTCAATAGAAGAAACCTTTGTTAACTTTTTGTTTTTGTCCGAAGCAGAAAGCCTACTTCAATTTATACTTTTAATAGCTGAACTTAAGTAGTCAAATAAAATACCATTCTAGTATAAAATGACAAAGTGACACATTAATAGTTCAATAAATTTGACTTATGTAGTAATGAGATGCCATATTGTTGCTTATTTCGATAGAAGTTTTTGGTTTTATCATTAGATTTATATTTCTCAAACTCGATTTTAACGAAAATTATAGCATGTACAATTCAAAAATAACTGGTCTTGGACATTATGTGCCAGATAATGTGGTCACTAATGATGACCTTTCAAAAATAATGGATACCAATGATGAATGGATTCAAGAACGCACGGGCATAAAAGAACGTCGTCATGTTTCTGGTCCTGATGATACTACAACTAGTATGGGTGTCAAGGCTGCAAAAATTGCAATTGAGCGAGCTGGCATTGATAAAGATGATATTGATTTTATAGTATTCGCTACTTTGAGTCCAGATTATTATTTTCCTGGTCCTGGTGTTTTAGTACAACGTGATTTAGGTATTAAAACTGTTGGTGCTCTTGATGTGCGTAACCAATGTTCAGGTTTTGTTTATGGTATTTCAGTTGCTGACCAATATATCAAAAGCGGTATGTATAAAAACGTACTTGTTATTGGTTCTGAAGTACATTCAAAAGGACTAGACATGACGACCCGTGGTAGAGGTGTTTCGGTTATTTTTGGTGATGGTGCAGGAGCTGCTATTTTGAGTAGAGAAGAGGATACTTCTAAAGGAATACTTTCAACTCATTTACATTCTGAAGGACAGCATGCAGAAGAACTGGCTTTATTGGCTCCGGGAATGGGTGGCCGTTGGGTTACTGATATAGTTGCTGACGCCAACCCTGATGATGAGTCTTATTTACCAGTTATGAATGGGCAGTTTGTATTTAAAAATGCAGTAGTTCGATTTAGTGAAGTTATCATGGAAGGCTTGAAGGCTAATAACTTGCAACCAGATGCAATTGATATGTTGATTCCGCATCAAGCAAATCTTCGTATTTCACAATTTATTCAGAAGAAATTCGGCCTATCTGATGATCAGGTATTCAATAATATTATGAAGTATGGTAATACTACTGCTGCATCAATACCTATTGCACTAACTGAAGCCTGGGAAGGAGGTAAAGTTAAAGAAGGCGATTTGGTTGTTTTAGCAGCTTTTGGTAGTGGCTTTACTTGGGGTAGTGTTATCATAAGATGGTAGTTTTATCATCATACAGATAAAGAAGAAATTTTAATAGGGTTAATTGAATAGTAAATAAAGTTATAAGAAAATGAAAGATTTGAAAAATGGGCAATCACGTAGAACGTTTATCACCAAAACTGCTGCCATAGCAACAGGTGTTGTTTTAGGTGGACCAAAACTTTTTGGAGCTCCGTCAATTATAACTTCTTATAACAAGCCAAATTCAAAATTTAAAGGAGTACAATTGGGTTGTATTACCTATTCATTTAGAGATATGGCAGACCAAAGTGCTGAAGCTACTTTGCAGTATGTTTTAGATTCAGGTATTAGTGCTATTGAATTGATGGGTGGCCCGGCTGAGAGTTTTGCAGGTATTCCTTCAAACCCTGTTGATATGCGAAAAATGAGAACTTTAAACCGTTTGAAAAAGAGCGGTGATGAGATTTCAGAAGATCAACTAAAAGAAATCGCAGATTTGAATGCGCAGTTTGAATCTTATACAAAACAGATCACAGATTGGCGTGCAAATGCTCCTTTTGAAAAATTTGAAAAATTTAAGAAAATGTATGCTGATAAGGGTGTCAGTATTTATGCGTTTAAACCGAACGCTTTTGGGAAAGATAGTAGTGATATCGATATAAATTATGGATTTAAAGCTGCAAAAGCATTAGGTGCAAGTCATGTGACTTTGGAGTTGCCTGGTGATGATGCACATACTCTGAAATTAGGAAGCATGGCCGCCAAACACAATATGTTGGTTGGGTATCATGGACATACGCAACAAACGCCAACTTGGTGGGATACAGCTTTAAAACAGTCGCCTGCTAACATGATGAATATTGATATAGGGCATTACGTTGCTGCGGGTAATACCGATGCTTTGAATATTATAAAATCGAAAAATAAGCGTATTAGTAGCATGCACATTAAGGATCGAAAAAATCTAATTAACGGACAAGAAAATCAAGTTTTTGGTGAAGGTGACACACCAATTGTTGAAATAATGCAATTAATGCGAGATAATAAGTATTCGTTTCCAGGAACTATAGAATTAGAATATAAGATTCCCGAAGGTTCTACTTCAGTAAAAGAAGTTGCTAGATGTGTGGCGTATTGCAAAAAAGCATTGGAAGCTTAAAACAAGTTTTTGTATTTATTGAACCATAAACAAGGCATTCGCAAAGAAAAGTTTACCATTTTCCCAGAAGCCCCTGAATAATGGGTTGTCAACCATATAAATAACATTTCCCGACCCATATTTTTCAACACCAAAAATGAGACTTTTATCAATCTTATCTTTGGCTTCATAACCTGCAAATCCGGCTACGGGTTCATTTTGCCCCGCCTCTAAATAAACAACTGATCCGCCGTCTAAATACTCATAGGCAGTTTTGCCTAATTTTATGGTGAAATAGCTATCACCATAACCATATGCTAGTGGGTGCGTTCGATCAACTTTAGTCTTAAATATTGCACCTGTAATTTCGTTTGAAATACGTTGGCGTTGTGTTATTCCATAAGCACTCATATTTATGATGCTATCTTTTAAGGTTTTTTTGGTTTTAATCTTAAATCCATTTTTTCCTTCTAAAGCTCCAATTGATTCACCCATTGCAATTAGCTTTCCACCATTTTTCACCCAATATTTTAACTTGGTCAAACTAGACTGGCTCAATAGTTTAGTATAACCAGGCCCACTTGGTAGTACTAATACATCATAAGCAGCGAGATTTATTCTATTAAAATATTCCGCATCAATTACAGTTAACGGATGGTTTAATTGTTGCTCCATAAAATGCCATATTTCACCAAAGCGAAGGGTAGAGGTGGGGCCACCAGATAATACAGCTATTTTTACATCATCAATTAGTTTTACATAACGCGAACCAAAATCTTTACCGTCATCTACAAATCCGGTTTTGGTAGCGGTTAGTGATTTATTATGCTCAACTGCTAACTTTTTAAGTGTTGAAATAAAATTTTTATTGTGCTTGTTGTCAGCTCTAGCGATAATTAAGCTACCATGCTGATATTTTTTTCCATCAGAAACATAAGGTTTGTGTGCTACCCGTACACGAATTTTGGCTTGGTGTAATGCAGCTAAAAAACGCGCATCATTCATAGAATTCCAATCTGTTAAATACGCGTACGCATTTTCATTAAAATTGCTATTGTTTGTCGCTTTTTCTATTTGGTATGGCGAGTCAGAAACAGTTGAAGTTGTAGCTATCGCATCTAAGCCATAGGCATAAGGCAATGACCATGCGGTAATATCATACGTTAGTGAATCACTCAATTTTGCATTGGGTTCAAAAAGCACCTTTACTAAAGTACCTTTTGTTTGATTGGTTGATACCACTAAACTCTTGTCAGAAACACGTAAACTTCCTGTTTTGCCAGTATCGTATTTAAAACCTTTAAGTGTACCATTGTCAGCTTTACCATAGGTAATATTATGTTGGTCTAGTAATTTGGTAAGTGCTTCAATTTTATCAGTGTCACCATTCATTACATAGCTCTTGTATTTAAATTTCTTTTTACTGTAGAATTTTTTGAATTCAGTGTTCAATCGTTCTGTATTCTTACTAGAGACTTCAACTGTAGAAATTCCTGTTGTATAATGGTGCGCTATACGTTCACTTAAAGTTAGGGTGTCACCTTTTGCTGTTTTTATTGCGAGCCCTGCGCGTCCGCTTCCTCCTTGTTCATAGGTCATTCCAATTCCGCCATTATACATAGGGTATGTGTCTCCATAGCTTGGATATAGTAGATCAAAAACCTCTTGAGTAAAGTAAAACCATCCGTTTTTATCAAAATACTTAGCATGATTTTTACCGATGGTTATTTGAAATTCTCTTTGAAAATCAGTGATGACTTCATGAAAAGGTTCTGCTGCTGTTGCAAAATAATACGGGCTATCAACACCTTGTTCATGAAAATCTACATGAACATGAGGCAACCATTTATTGTACATTTTTAAGCGCTGTTGACTCTCTTTCTGAGTAAGCCACGCCCAATCTCTATTTAAATCAAACATATAATGATTTGGGCGCCCGTTCAGCCAACCTTCATGATGTTCTTTACTGTTAGGATCCGCTGTACTGAGTAAGTTCTTATTTTCATTAAACCAATTTACATAGCGATCACGCCCATCAGGGTTGCTGCATGGATCCATGATTACAACCGTGTTCTCAAGGTATTCAGATTTCTTAGTCAACAAATCATAAATTGTTTGCATGGCAGCCTCGGTACTCACACTTTCATTTCCATGAACATTATAACTTAACCAAACAATTACTTTTTTAGATGTACTTGTGCCTGAAGTGCTTTCTAAATGCTCTTTTCTTATGGCTTCAATGTTTTTTATGTTTTCTTTGGATGAAAAATAGGTCAATAAAAGCGGGCGCCCTTCGTTAGTTTGACCATACTCAATTAACTGCATTCGTTCAGATTCAGCTTGTGCTAAATATTGAAAATAATCTACTACTTTATGATGGCGTGTAAATTGAGAACCTAACGAATAACCTAAAAATTCAGAGGGAGACTTTAACTCTTGGGTATGACCGATATAGCTAACACATAAAGTAATTAAGAGTAGAAATCTTGTCATATGTATTTCAAATTACAATAGCCTATACAGCAAAGCACAATCTATGAAAATTGTGGGTTGTTTCTTTTATAGAGCAGTCATAAGTAAGGTTTTTTCGTTAAATGGACTATTAAGGCTTTTAACGTATTTTTAGCAGCAGTTTTTAATGATAAGTTTAACTTTATCGCGATTTTTACGCTCTATGGATGTTGACTGTATTAACTATAAGCAAACCGGTTACTTTTCGAAGTTAATTTGTGATTACCTCAATGAAGATGAAGCGGTAAAACCGTTTTATACTAATTTTCCAACTTTAAAGAATTTTGAGGCGCAAATTGAAGAAAAGCAACGTAGTTTTCCTGATGCAAATCGCAATATATTATACGATAGCTTAATAAACCAATATGTTGATGTATCGATTAGCAAAAAAACGAAAG
Organism: Aurantibacter crassamenti; assembly: GCF_016811105.1. Taxonomy (GTDB): domain Bacteria; phylum Bacteroidota; class Bacteroidia; order Flavobacteriales; family Flavobacteriaceae; genus Aurantibacter_A; species Aurantibacter_A crassamenti. The sequence continues at coordinate 1,091,376 of NZ_JAFBGM010000002.1, read as the reverse complement.
AGCATCTAATTCAATTAAAAGAACCGATAACGTTTACCGTAGTTACTGGGCATCAATTGAATTTGTTTACTGGTCCGCTCTATTTTTTATATAAAATTATTTCTACTATAAATCTTACCAAAACACTAAAAAAAGAATATCCAAAATATAATTTTGTGCCCGTTTATTGGATGGCCACAGAAGATCATGATTTTGAAGAAATTAATTATTTTAATTTCAAAGGGAAAAAGTTACATTGGAATCCGGAAGGCCATGTTGGTGGTGCAGTTGGCCCTATGTCTACAGAAGGTTTACAGGAAGTTTTTGAAGCTTTCGCTAGTGAACTAGGTAGTGGTGAAAATGCAGATTTTTTAAAGAATCTTTTTGAGAAGGCGTATGTAAAGCATCAGAATCTAACAGATGCTACTCGTTTTTTAGCGAATGAGCTTTTCGGTGAATATGGACTTGTTATTATTGATGGGCATGATACTGATTTGAAAAAATTATTGATGCCATATGCGAAGAAAGATATCTTTGAAAATATAGCGCATAATGAAGTTTCAGCAAGTATTGATTTATTGCAAAAGGCATCAGATGATTATAAAGTACAAGTTAACCCAAGAGAAATTAATTATTTCTACCTCAAAGATGGGTTGCGTGAACGCATAGTTGCTAAGGCTAATGGCTATGGTGTTGTAGGAACAGATATTAATTGGACTAAAACTGAATTATTACAGGAGATTGATGAACATCCATCGCGATTTTCGCCCAATGTTATTGCTAGACCATTGTATCAAGAAGTGATTTTACCCAATCTTTGCTATATCGGTGGAGGGGGAGAACTTGCCTATTGGCTTGAATTAAAATCAATGTTTGGGGCAATGAGTGTGCCTTTTCCAGCACTTTTACTTCGTAATTCAGCATTAATAGTTTCTGAAAAAGCAAAAGCAAAAACAGCAAAACTTGACCTTTCTGTAAAAGACTTATTTCTTGATCAAAATAGTTTAATCAATAAGAAGATTAGAGCCATTTCTAATATTGATATTGATTTTACACCACAAAAAGAACTTTTAGAAAAGCAATTTGCTGATTTATATATCTTGGCAGAACAAACAGATAAATCTTTCTTAGGTGCAGTAAAAGCACAAGAAATTAAGCAAAAAAAGGGGTTAGATAATCTTGAAAATCGTTTAATGCAAGCGCAAAAACGAAAATTAAAAGACCAAGTACTGCGTGTGACTGAATTACAAAACGAATTATTTCCAAATCATTCATTGCAAGAGCGAATAATGAACTTCTCTGAACTTTATCTTGAATATGGTGAAGATTTGATACCTCAATTAATTGATTCCTTAAAGCCTTTAGATCTTGAATTCACAGTATTGAGCTGAAAAAACTATGAATTTTAGTTTAAGAACTGCTTTTTAATCCAAAAAAGGGCAAAATCGGTATTTCTTCAATTCTAAGATTTCTTCGCGATTTCATAATTTATAGATTTTTTTAATAAGTCAATTACAGCACATTGCTATTAAATTCAGTCCTAAACTACTGTATTTTACGTATCGCCTAGTATCTCCGAGAGTAATAATATGGAGTTTCTAAAAATAATTTTTAAAAAATCAATATTTACGGTAGGGTAAAATATAAGTTAGTTGTTATATAATAAATTGCTATGAAAAAGAAAGTTTGAACTTAATTAGTTCATGTGTTTAGGTTGGTTTTGATTTTGATTAAAAGCCCTGTTTATCGAATGGTAGACAGGGTTTTTTAATTCTTCTTAATTTGGTGTATTTAGCTAAAATGGAATAGCTACAGGCTAATAGTTCAAGACATAAAAAATTATAATTTCATGGCTTGTTAAAAATTATTACAAATATCCACTAAGAACGCTATCTCAAAATTTCGATTTTCCTATTTTTGCGCATGCAAAACAAAGTCCTAATTCTAGATTTTGGCTCTCAGTATACCCAACTTATTGGTAGACGTGTAAGAGAGTTGAATATTTTCTCTGAGATTAAACCATTTAACAACCCACCTAAAGACCTTTCTGAATATAAGGCCGTTATACTTTCGGGTTCGCCATATTCAGTACGTGCAGAAGATGCACCGCATCCTGATTTATCTGAAATAAAGGGTAAAAAACCTTTATTGGGTGTTTGTTATGGTGCTCAATATTTGGCACATTTTAAAGGTGGTAATGTTGAAAAATCAAATACTAGAGAATATGGTAGAGCAAACCTATCTCATGTAGATTCTAGTAGTCCATTTTTAGACAATATTAGTACAGGTAGTCAAGTCTGGATGAGTCATGCAGATACGATAAAGCAACTTCCTGAAAATTCGAAACTTCTGGCTAGTACCCATGATGTTGAAAATGCAGCTTTTAAATTTGATGGTGAGGATACTTATGGAATTCAATTTCATCCTGAGGTTTATCACTCTTCAGATGGTAAGCAATTATTAGAAAATTTCTTGGTGAAAATAGCGGGTATTGCTCAAACTTGGACACCAGATGCCTTTGTTGAAACTGCAGTTGCTGAACTCAAAGAAAAAATTGGCGATGAAAAAGTAATTTTAGGACTTTCAGGAGGCGTAGATTCTTCTGTAGCGGCCGTTTTACTTCATAAAGCAATTGGTGAAAATTTACATTGCATTTTTGTCAATAACGGATTGCTTCGGAAGAATGAGTTTGATGGCGTTCTTAAGCAATATGAAGGCATGGGACTTAATGTGAAAGGCGTAGATGCTTCGGCACGCTTTTTGGATGAATTGGCTGGTGAGAGTGACCCAGAGACAAAAAGAAAAATTATAGGCCGTGTATTTGTTGAAGTTTTTGATGATGAATCGCATTTAGTAGATAATGCTAAATGGTTGGCGCAAGGCACAATATATCCTGATGTTATTGAATCGGTTTCAGCAACTGGTGGTCCTTCAGCAACAATTAAAAGTCATCATAATGTAGGTGGATTGCCTGATTATATGAAATTGAAAGTTGTAGAACCTCTGAAAATGTTATTTAAAGATGAGGTGAGAAGGGTTGGTGCAAGTATGGGATTGGATAAAGATTTATTAGGAAGACATCCTTTTCCAGGACCAGGTTTGGCAATTAGAATATTAGGAGATATTACACCTGAGAAAGTAACTATTCTGCAAGAAGTTGACCATATTTTTATTAGTGGTTTACGTGAATGGGAACTTTATGATAAGGTATGGCAGGCCGGAGCGATGCTTTTACCCGTAAATAGTGTAGGAGTAATGGGTGATGAACGAACTTATGAAAAATGTGTAGCTTTAAGAGCCGTAGAAAGTACAGATGGTATGACGGCAGATTGGGTTAATCTGCCTTATGAGTTTTTGCAGAAAATATCAAATGAGATAATTAATAAAGTACCTGGTGTGAACCGGGTTGTATACGATATCAGTTCGAAACCCCCAGCAACCATTGAATGGGAATAATCATACAATAATATGAATCAAGTATTAAAAAATATACTCGTACTTTTTATAATAGTACTTTCTGGTTGTAAGTCTACAGCACAGAAATTTACTACACATGCGGTTAAAAAAGGGGAAACATTAGAGGGTATTGCAAAACAATACAGTGTCTCAACTGATAATATTCTTATTTATAATAAAGAGATTAAAAAAGGACAAGCATTAAGAACCAATACTATTTTGGTAATACCTGCTTCGTCGGCTTCAGGTGTTTCAACAAAACCAGTAGTTGTAAGTGATGAGAATTCTTCAGTGAAATCTAAAGTTGAACCACCAAAACCAATAGGGTTTACTTCTCATAAAGTTAGAAGAAAAGAAACGCTGTATGGTATTGCAAAACGCTATAATATAACTGAAGAAGATGTTAAGCGCTATAATAGAGATTTGTATTCTGCACCGTTGAAAAAAAATATGGAATTGCGTATTCCTAAATATAAAAGGGTGAGAGAAGATGATATTAACGCGGCAGATTATATTACGTACAAGGTGGCGCCAAAAGAAACTCGTTGGAGTATAGCGCATAAACATAGTATTACAATAGATAGTTTGTTAGTGCTGAATCCTGAGCTTTCAAAAACGTCTGATTACCTAAGAATGGGGCAAGAATTAAAACTGCCAAAAATTCCGGGAAGTACTATTGAGGATCAAGAAACACAAATTTATAAATCATACACGGTTCCTCCTAAAATGAACTTCTATAGGTTAGAACAAGAGTTTAATGTGAAATCTGATGAAATTGTTAGACTTAATCCAGAGATAACTGAAAAAGGAGGCTTGAAAGAGGGTATGGTTATTCGAATTCCGGAGCAAAAGTTGGATGCGGGTGAAGTGAATACTGATAATTTTAATTTCTATGAAGTCAAACCCAAACAGACCGAGTTTTCGTTAACACGTAAATTAGGAATTTCATACAAAGATTTGTTGGCTTTAAACCCTGATTTATCAGAAGGATTAAAAGCGGGTATGATATTGAAATTGCCCAAAGATCAAATGGGTGATTTTGAAGTTCGCAATGCCCTTGTGCTAGATAAGTTAAACCTTGTAGACAGTATCAATTTAGCTATTCGACCTAAAGTAATGTTTATGTTACCGTTTCGAATAAACAAATTAGATTTAAGTGATAAGGCTGAAATTGATAGGCAATTAGACAAACCTAGTTTATTAAAATATAGTTTAGGGTTTTATTCAGGAGCACTAGTGGCAATGGATTCAATAGCGAAATTGGGTGTTTCAATTGATGTGAAAACTTTTGACAATCAGTTGGACCTCTCAAAGACAAAAGAGATTTTGATGCGCGAAAACTTGTCTGATTATAATGCAATTGTTGGTCCGTTTGATCTTGCTTCGGTTAGAGAAGTTGCAGTAAGAGCTGCTGATAAAAGAGTTCCGGTAATTACGCCAATCAGACCAAACAAAGATGTTAGTTTAAAAAATGTTTTCTTTTCGTATACAGCTGATCCGTTATTAAGAAAGAAAATGATATCCTATATCAAAGAAATATATACTGACGAGAATATTGTTGTTATAGCAGATTCTACGCATGTTGTGGTTCGTGATTCTTTAAAATTGAATTTCCCTGAAGCCAAAATTGCTGAAGTAATTGAAGAAGAAAAGAATATTGGCGTTGATATTGAGAAACTGAAATTACTACTTTCTAAAGAAAAAGAAAATTGGATTTTTGTTGAAAGCGATAATTTTAAATTAGTGACTAGTGTAACGTCAATTCTTAATTCATTACAGAATTCTCTATTAGATCCTGAAAATGATAAAGAAAAAATTAAGCTACGTTTGTTTACTACATTTAAAGAAAGAGCATTTGAAAGTGAAGTGATTTCTAGCGTACACTTGTCTAATCTTAATTTTACATATCCTTCAGTATTTAGAGAGCCTGCCAACAATAGCTTTGAAAAAGCGTATCGTAAACGTTTTAGTGGTGAGCCGGATCGGTATGCAGTAAGAGGTTTTGATACTACTTTTGATCTTTTGTTGAAATTGGCTTATAAAAATGACTTGTTTAATATTTCACAGCTTGTAGGCGAGACTGAATACACTGGTAATAAGTTTTCATATGAAAAAGATTTTGCATCGGGTTATTTTAATCAAGCATCTTATATAATGAGTTATGAAGATTTGCGTTTAAAGGAATTAAAAACGATAAAGCCATGACCTCAAAAGTAACCTACAAAGGTGGTTTACGAACTACATGTGAGCATTTACAATCAGGAGATATTTTTAATACAGATGCCCCAGTTGATAATAATGGTTTGGGTCAGGCATTTTCGCCTACTGATACGGTAGCAACAGGTTTAGCAAGTTGTATATTAACCATGATGGGTATTAAGGCCAAACAGCTTGATGTTGATTTAAATGATACAACAGCAGAGGTTACAAAACATATGGCTTCAAATCCTAGACGGATTTCAAAAATTGAAATTGATTTGAAATTGCCAAGCGCTGTAAGCGAAAAGGATAGAAAAATATTAATTCATACTGCAAATACCTGCCCAGTGCATTATAGTTTGCATCCTGATATTGATAAAAAAATTCAATTCAATTGGGTAAACTAAAAGTACTACTGTTAATGTGCATTTTGACTTTTAGTCAAATTGAAGCGCAAGATGAAGACCGCGTACTACTATGGTCTAAAGAAAGAAAATTAACTTGGGCAGATTATCAGGGTAGTCCTCTAAAAACCGAATGGGCTGCAGCAACCACAGCTAGTGGCATAACATATTCTTTAAGTAGTATTATTGCAAATGGTGAATCAAGTCTTGAGATTATTGTAAACTCGCTTTTTTATCCTGATAAATCATGGTACAAACCAGAATTATGTAATGATGTAGTACTAAGCCATGAACAGTTGCATTTTGATATTACTGAGCTTTTTGCCAAGAAATTTCGAACACGTTTAAAAACCGTTAGGAACGATACCAATATCAAGAAAAAGGTACGTGCTATTTTTGTTGAAATTAATGCAGACTTACATGCTTTTCAGAACAAGTATGATCGCGAAACCAACTATTCTAGAGATTTAGAGCAACAATCTATTTGGAATGAAAAGATTGCGAAATCACTTGAAGAATAAAAGCCCCTTTTTTATCTAAAGGAGCTTTTATATTTTGTATTACAGAAGTGATTGTTAAAACCTAAACGATGCTCCTACGGATAATAACGCTACTCCATAACCTCCTTCAGCAAAGACAGCAAAATTTTCGGCAAAATAATACCGACCTCCTATAAAGGCGGTTCCACCCGGGCTGCTACCAAAGTTGTTGGCTCTATCACCACTATATATGCGATACGATGCCATTGCACCTGCATAAACGTCAAGATTCTCAACTTCTAAGCCTAAGTAGTGGTATGCTCCACGAACTCCGATTACGTTGTATGACCAACTATAATCGCTTCCTATAGAATTATATTTAAAGGTTTTTCTTCCGAAGTAGCCACCAAGACTTACTACTCCAGGTCCAGGAACATCCCAAACACCTCTTTCATAGCTGACACTTAAAACTGGGCTTTGCGATGAGGTTGAGTACCCTCCGTAATAGCCACCTAAGCCAATACCTGCATTTATAACATTGGTTCCTACGCTAAATTCTTGTGCGTAAGTAAAAGTTACACTTAATAAGGCAAAGACAAAGTAGATAATGTTTTTTTTCATTTGTTTTTAAATTTTATGGATATAGTGGTTAAATGTTTGAATTTATAATTAATCGAACGACCAAACGTCATTAAGGTAGCCAGAAGCATTTTTACCAGCAATCATATAAATCTTGCCTTGAAAAAGTACTGATGTATGTTTGTATCTTTCAAAATAGGGGGCTTGCGTTGCACCTTCAGACCAATTCTCACCGTCTACACTATACCAAATTGTCTGTCGGTAACCTGATGATGTGGTATATGAGGTGTTTGCTGTGAGGCCTCCAAAATACAATAAGTTTCCATTATAATTATGAAATGATGGTGCTATTCTTGCAAAAAAATCTAAATTATCTTTGACTAATGACCAATTTTCTAAATCACTACTTTTCCAGATTTCATCATAACTAAGTCTATATCCTCCTACTAAATAGAAATTTCCGTTTAATTGTGCTATTTTGTGGTTATGTCTGCTGAAATTGTCAAAAACCAAATTGTCTTTTTCTAGAGTCCAAACGAGTCCATTAGTTGTGCTCCATATTTCTTCTGTTCCAAAAGAACTATAACCTCCACTTACTAAATATAATTTATTATTAAGAACCTCTAAAGCATGGCCACCCCTGCGCGAAAACGGGGCATTATCAGTTACTTGAGTCCAATTGATTCCATCGCTTGAATTCCATACATCTTGCATATCTCTGGAGGAGGCATTAACTGCTCTTCCCGGTACATCAAATGCTTTTCCACCAATAACCCAAATTTTATTGTCGTAGACGATAGAAGCATGATCATGTCTTCCAGCAAAACCAGGATTTGAAGTTTCTAAAACCCAGTTAATACCATCTGTACTAGACCATATGTCATTAAAGAAATCAACTCCACCATTAATAGAGCCATCGCCATTGTAGCCGCCTATGACCCATATTTTATTGTCGAATACCACCGAGGTATGCCCAGCTCTAGTAGAAAAAGGAGCGGATGTTGTGAGCGCAGCGGAAGGTAAATTCACTTCTTTTGTGGTAAAATTATAGATTTCACTTTCAGTTTCATTGTTATTGGTATCTTTTGCTACAACCTTCCAATAATAAGTTTGATTTAAGTGTAATTCGGTGGTTATTTCAAAAGTAGTCTCCGTAATGTCAGACTCAAATAGTTCAGGATTTTCATTTAAGCCAAAGTATAAATCATAGGTTACGACTCCATCGTCGGTTGCTGCTACCCAAATTAAAGTAGGCAATAATTCGATATTTGTTGCACCATTTTCTATTCCCGTAAGTTCAAAATTTGAAGGTGGTGGATTGTTCATAGTGGTGAAACTATAAGTACCGCTTTCTATGCTGTTCTCGTTTTCATCTATTGCAACAACTTTCCAATAATAGGTAGTATTAAAGGCTAGGGCAGTAGTAACATCATAACTTGTTTCATTTAAGTTAGTGCCAATTTTAGTTTCCGGATTTTCAGCGGTATCTAAATAAACTTCATAGGTCACTGCTTCTCCTTCGGGATCTACCGAAGCTTCCCAAGTGAAAGAAGGAGTTAAAGAAACATTTTCACTTTCATTTGTTAAAGTCAATAAATTAAAATTAGCAGGTGCATTATTTGCAACTGTGGTAAAGCTAAAAACAGATGATGAAGTCGTATTGCCCTTAGAATCTTTTGCCGTAACTGACCAGTAGTATTTGGTGTCTGAATCTAGTGTGCTTGCTATTGTATGCGACGTGGCAGTTAAATTTGAACCAATTTTGGTGGTAGGTGAGCTATTGGTATCTAGATAAAAATCATAGGTTACTGTATCTCCATCAGCATCGCTTGCTTTTTGCCAAGAAAATGATGGCATAAGAGAAACTTCGGTAGCTTCATTTGCTATTGTCGTTAGATTAAATGCATTGGGGGCTACATTTTGTTTGGTTGGTTCTGAACTCTCGTTGTTGCTATCTTTAGAACAAGTCAAAAAGAATAATGCAGCGCATATTACGCTGAAATTTTTAATTGTTTTCATTGTATTGGTTAATTATCTGTACAGTTTGCTCGTAACGTGGCTATTAATTCTTTAGATTCGTCAGAGAGAAACTCGCTACAATGCCTCTCAATTTTTTCAATATCGGCAAGTGCTTCTGCACAGCTATCACTGTCGTCCTGGCTTAATTTACCTAGCAGTGTAGCACATTCTATGCTGTCAATTGTTTCTTTTACCTCTTTTACGCAACTTGAAACTATTAAAAATAATAAGGTAATAGAAGCTAAGGTTTTTACTTTGTTCATAATATTGGCGGTTTTTAGTTGAAAAATATTGAATTACGTTTATTGAATTTCGTAGGTTAAATCAGTAAATACACCTTCGGTAATCTTATATTTTTGAGAAGTATCATCATTAACAGCTATAAAATTAAATTCGCCTGAAATGAGCATCTTTTCTCTATCAATACCAGTAATTTTAATTGAAATTTCTTCTACGGTGCTTGTGCCATAATTGTCATCTTCAATATCACTATTTGGGTCTTCACCGTAAATAGCGTAGGCCCCTGGGGATTGTGGTAAAATGATACTGGTTACGTTGTTGAACTCCGAGCCTGCTTTTAATTCGTTAAAATCAGTTCCGTAAGCAAATAACCATATTAGTTTGCTACTTTTTAAATCTTGAGCAACATATTGCCCGGTTATAGCTAATGCATAACCGAAAGAATGATTGCTAATTCTGGCTCCAGTTAAACTTTGAGAAATTAATAGGGTGGCTTCAAATTCAGAATCATTTATTTGGGCTGTAAAGCTGGGTATAATTTGCTCTTCAGTATCCTCGTTGCTTTCACCTTCGTTATCCTCGTCTGCATCAGCTATATCTTCTAGAGCATTCTCAATTGTACTTTTACCGCAATTATTTATAACTAAGAAAGAAATACTAAATAGAAAAATTAAAGCAATTGATTTTAGATGTTTCTGTCTCATAAAAATTTTTTGGTCTCGGTTTGGTAATTCATAACAATCGTTCTATACAAGATATGTGCTAGGTTTTTAATTTAGAATCGCTATTTTTTTAAAGCCGACATTTCAGCTTTTACCGTTGTCAAAAAATCTTTAATCGTATTTTAATTTTTTAAGTTTTGTGGCTAATTGTATATAAAACATCAGTAATTCAACACATTTGGTAATTTTTGTTTGCGTTGTTTTCTAGCGAAAGGTTTATTTTTAACTACTAAACAAATCCCCCGATTAATTTGAGTTATTTAAATGAGGTTTTTCTTTATTATTATAGTGTGTTTAATCTCGAGTAATGGTTTAGCACAACAACAAAAAATTGATTCTTTAAACCAAGTTCTTAGTAGTCAAACAACTTCAGATACACTTCGCCTAAAAACTTTGAATGAGTTGGTTTATACTTATTACTCTATTGACCCCATAAAAGGTATTCAAATTGGTGAAGAGGCCATTCTGTTAGGGAAAAAACTCAAAACTCCTTTAATTCTCGCTTCAGCTTACGCTAATAAAGGGCATAACCATAGTGCCGTGGGTGAAGATTCATTAGCATTATTAATGTATGATTTAGCACTAAATATCAGACAGAAAAATAATGATAAAAAAGGTGCTGCTCGTCTGATTTACAATAAGGGTTTGGTTTACTTTAACGAATCTGATTATAATAGGGCTAATGATAATAACATTAGAGCTTATGAGGTTTTCAAAGTTGAAAAAGATAGCTTTTTAATGGCTAAAATGTTAAACAGTATTGGTGTTAACCATATGTATCTTTCACAATACCCTCAAGCTATTGAAAGCTATTTGGAAGCTAAATTAATTTATGAAGATTTAAACTTAAGAGGTGATTTACAATATGCGAGTATTCATTCTAATTTAGGATTACTTTATGCACGATTAGAAAAATTTAATCTTGCTCGAGAATATCAAGAAAATGCATTGCAGCTTTTTAAGAAGGTAGATTTTCAGCAGGGTGTGGCAAACAGTTTGATGAATTTAGGGCGTATAGAGACTTCTAGTGGACAGCCAAAAGAAGCGTTGGTGTATTACCAAAAGGGTTATGATATCATGAAGAACAATGGCGATGAAAGAGGTATGGCCAGTGCAATGACGAATACTGGTATTGCCCTTATTGATATGGAATCATATCAAGAGGCTATTTCATATTTTGAGCAAACTAAACTAATTTATGAAAAGCTAAAAAACGCCAATAATTTGGCTATAGTACATCAAAATCTTGGTAAATGTTATTTAAACTTAGCAAACGATTCTTCACGAAATAAAAATTTAAAATATGCAGTTCAAAATTATCAAACTTCTTTATCCTATGCGGAGGAGGCGAAAAGTCTAAATCTACAGTTTGAAGCATTAGAAAATATTGCATTTATACAATCTATAATCGGTGACTATCAATCCGCATATGTTAACAGAACACAGGCAGTTGCTTTAAAAGATAGTTTTAGTTCGGTAGATAAAAAGGAAGAAATTGCTCGGTTAGAATCTAAATATGAATACGAAGGTGAAAAAGCCCTCTTACAATCGCAATTCGAAAAGGAACAAGCACTTTCTGAAGCAGCAATTTCGCAACAGCGTTTTATCAATAGAGCTACTATTATTGGAGCCATTGGTTTTTTAATAGCATTGGCAATTGTTTTTTTACTGTATAAGAAAAGAAGCGAAGCGATTACAGATAAAAAGCTAGCCGATTTTAATAGTAAAGTAGCTGAGACCGAATTGAAGGCTTTGCGCTCTCAAATGAACCCACATTTTATATTTAATTCTTTAAACTCAATTGGTGATTACATGGCTAAAAACAATGTAGAATCAGCAAATGAGTATCTAATTAAATTTGCTCGATTGACACGTTCAATTCTTGAGAATTCAGAAAAAAAACTTATTACACTTGAAGAAGATCTTGAACTTATGCACTTGTATATTGAGATTGAAGCATTACGCTTGAAGAATAAACTTTTGCATACTATTTCAGTTGATTCTACTATTGACGCTGAAAACACTTTGGTGCCACCAATGCTGTTGCAACCTTTTATTGAAAATAGTATTTGGCATGGTATTGACAAAAAAAATGGTTCAGGTAGTATCACTATTCATATAAAGAAGGAAAATAAATTAGTTGTTTGTAGCGTTGATGATGATGGTGTCGGAAGAAAAAAAGAATTGAATGGGCAGGTTGGAAAGACCTCAATGGGCATTAATATCACAGCAAGTAGATTAGAAATTATGGGGCGTTTGAAGCAGATAAAAGGTAGTATTGAAATGTTCGATAAAGAAGAAGGTCTTCGAGTTGAGTTAAAACTACCCTTAGAACTCCGATTTTAATAAATTATTTATGCTTAAAGCTATTATTGTAGATGATGAACAACATTGCATTGATCGTGTGGTGAAACTTCTAAGTGATTATTCTGAAACAATTAACCTGTTGGCTTGTTGCAATTCAGTTGATTCAGCAATTAAAGAAATTGAAGCTATTAATCCTGATGTGGTTTTCTTAGATGTTCATTTGCAAAATCAAACTGGTTTTGATCTTTTAGCAAAGCTATCTAAAGTAGATTTTGAAGTTGTGTTTACAACGGCTTACGATTCTTATGCTGTAGAAGCGTTTCGATTCTCTGCACTAGATTATCTCTTAAAACCTATTGATAGTGTTGAATTTGAGCGTGCGATTGAGAAAATAGAAAAAACAGTGGGGTTAAAGGATACTTCGAAAAAACTTGAAGTACTCTTTCACAATTTTGAGAATAATTTGAATCGTGCTAAAAAAGTTGCAATTCCCGCATTAGATGGATTGAAATTTATTAATACAAATGAAATTGTTCGATGCCAATCAGATGCTAGCTATACCCATATTTTTTTGAGTACAGGAAAAAAATTCACGGCTACAAAAACGCTTAAATTCTTGGAAGAATTATTGGGAAGTAATGATTTTTTTAGAGTACACAAATCACATTATATAAACCTTTCTTATGTAGATAAATACATAAAAGGCAAAGGTGGTTATTTGCTTATGAAAGATGGTGCTACCGTTGAGGTTGCTATGCGTAGAAAAGAAGAATTTCTAAAGAAAATTACGAATTGAATGCTTAGCATTTCAATTCGTAATTGCTGCTCTTTAGGTTAAAATAGATTTTTTAGAAAATCAAATAATTAGTTGCCTTGACATGTAGCTCTAAGTTCTCTTAAATCATCTTTATCAGAATCTGACAAATAGGCTGAACAGTTGCTTAATATGGCATCAATGTTTTCAATTTGAATTGCACATTCATCATCCGAATCTTCATTTGCTAGCGAAGCATAACTTTCTAGACATTTAACACTGTTAAATGGGTCTAATGCTTTCTTAACGCAACTAGAGAGTAATACCGCTACGGTAAAAATAAGTGTGAATTTTACTAATTTAGTTTTCATGTTGGTTGGTTTTTATACCAAGCTATAACAAAAAACATATTGAAATATTGTGAATTTACATCGTAAACAGTAATGCATTTAAAAGTTTAGCATAATTATTTACGATGTATTATTCTTATTTATAGAAGTTTAAAATTCTATACGTCACAAATAGTAACACCTTCTTCTAAAGCGGCTATTGGGTTTTTCCAAGTTGGTACAAACTCTTGAGCAACATAACCTGTGTAACCTGTAGCGAGAATCGCTTTCATTATTGCAGGATAATAAAGCTCTTGTGTATCATTGATTTCATGTCGCCCTGGGTTGCCACCAGTATGGTAGTGACCAAAATATTGATGATAATCTTGAATGTTGCGAATAATATCACCTTCCATAATTTGCATGTGGTAAATATCATATAATAGCTTAAAGTTGTCAGAGCCTATTTCTTTGCATAGTTCAACACCCCATGCTGAGGTATCACACATATAATCTTTATGGTCAACTTTAGAATTAAGGAGTTCCATTTGTATAATAACTCCATGTTTTTCTGCAATTGGCATAAGTTTTTTTAAACCTTTTGCACAGTTTTTTAGACCTACCTGGTCATCCATTCCATTTCTATTTCCGCTAAAGCAGATGAGGTTTTTATAACCAGCTTCAGCTACTTTCGGTATCATTTGTTCATAATCAGCAATTAATTCAGCATGAAGTTTGGGGTCGTTCCATCCTTCTAAAATACCTTTGCCAGCACCCCAACACATAGAAGCATCAATGCCGTATTTTTTCATTAAAGGCCAGTCTTCAGGTCCGGTAAGGTCTAGTGCTTTTATGCCAAGTCTATTAAAATGTTGTAATAATTCCTCAAGTGGTATTTTACTATAACACCATCTACAAGCACTATGATTAATATTCCCTTTAAGTTCTTTTGGGCTGTTTTCATTTGAAGACATTGCAGTAGCAGATGTACTTGCTAAAATACCAACAGATGCCGCCGCTGAGGTGCCTATAAAATTTCTTCTTTTCATTTTTGAATTCGGTTCAATTAGTTAATAGCAATATACGGAATGTATAGCTCTGTTAAATCAATAAATTGTTACAAACATAAATAGACTTATTTTTATGAATTATAAATTGGGAAATTATAGAAGTTGATGAATGTAAAACCAGATGCTAAGAAACTTATAGAATTAGCACATTATCGAATGCCATTCGGTAAGTTTAAAGGGCGATTATTGGTTGATATTCCTGAACCTTATTATGTTTGGTTCAAACAAAAAGGATTTCCTACAGGTAAACTAGGAACATTATTAGAAAGTATGTATGAAATCAAAGTTAATGGTCTAGAGTCAATAATTTATAGAATTCAAAAAGATTTTCCTAAAGAATAACTGCGTAGTTACGGCTCATGTTGTATCTTTGAGCCCCGTAATCAAGACGCTATAATGCCAGCAACAAAATACATTTTCGTTACGGGGGGAGTAACCTCTTCATTAGGTAAAGGCATCATTGCCGCCTCACTTGCTAAATTGCTTCAGGCAAGGGGGTATAAGACCACGATTCAAAAACTAGATCCATATATAAACGTTGATCCAGGTACATTAAACCCGTATGAACATGGTGAATGCTATGTGACTGATGATGGTGCTGAGACCGATTTAGATTTGGGTCATTATGAGCGTTTTTTGAACGTGAGAACCTCACAAGCGAATAATGTAACTACTGGTAGAATATATCAGAGTGTTATTGAAAAAGAACGCAGAGGTGAATTTTTGGGTAAAACAGTTCAAGTAGTACCGCACATTACCAATGAAATTAAACAACGTGTTCAGCTTTTAGGCGATAGTGGTGATTATGATATTGTAATTACTGAAATTGGTGGTACTGTAGGTGATATTGAATCATTACCTTATATAGAAGCTGTACGCCAATTACTATGGGAGTTAGGTGATACTAACGGTATTGTTATTCATTTGACATTAGTACCTTTTCTATCGGCAGCAGGCGAACTTAAAACAAAACCGACACAACACTCTGTAAAAACTTTAATGGAAAGCGGTATTAAAGCGGATATTCTTGTTTGCCGTACCGAACACCATATTTCAGAAGAAATTAAAGACAAATTGGCGCTTTTTTGTAATGTAAAGAGAGAAGCTGTTATACAGTCTATTGATGCATCAACTATTTACGATGTGCCAATTTTAATGCAAGCTGAAGGGTTAGATAAAGTGACGCTGAAAAAATTGGACTTGTCAGATTCTAAAAAACCAGATTTAGACAATTGGAATGAGTTTCTACATCGTCATAAAAACCCAAATCACGAGGTAACTATTGGTTTGGTTGGTAAATATGTAGAATTACAAGATTCGTATAAATCAATATTAGAATCGTTCATACATGCAGGGGCTGTCAATGAAGTTAAAGTTAATGTTAGATCCGTACATTCTGAATATTTGACTGAAAATAACTTAAAAGATAAGCTGAGAGGATTAAATGGAATTCTTGTAGCCCCAGGTTTCGGTGAACGTGGTATTGAAGGTAAAATTGAAGCTGTTAAATATGCTAGAGAAAATAATATTCCGTTTTTAGGAATCTGTTTAGGGATGCAAATGGCTGTTATTGAGTTCTCTAGAAATGTATTAGGTTTAACCGATGCCAATTCTACTGAAATGCTAGAAAGCACTTCTAATCCTGTGATTAACTTGATGGAAGAACAAAAAAGTGTTGTTGATAAAGGCGGTACAATGCGTTTAGGAGCTTGGGATTGTAAAATTACACCCGGTAGTTTAGTGGCTGAAGTTTACGATAATCAAACTAGTATTTCAGAAAGACACCGTCATCGCTATGAGTTCAATAGTAATTATCTTGAGCAAATAGAAGCTGCTGGTTTAAAAGCTACAGGTATAAATGAAAAAACAAGTTTAGTTGAAATTGTGGAGTTAAAAGACCATCCGTGGTTTATTGGTGTACAATATCACCCTGAATATAAAAGTACTGTAGCTAATCCACACCCACTTTTTGTTGGGTTTGTAAAAGCAGCTCTAAATCAAAAATTAAAACAAACCAATGTCACTTTGACATAAAATGCGCATTTGGGCATATATTTGCTCTTTAAACCAAAACCAGCCAAACCCATCCGTTTGGTGAATCAAAATTTTAGATGGAAGAAAAGAAACTTGACATAAATTCAATCATTGGTTTTGTGCTCATTTTTGGGATACTTATTTTTATGTTCTACCAAAATAGGCCAACACCAGAAGAATTAGAGGCCGAAAAGGTAAAGCAAGAACAGGTTGAGTCACAAAATACTACCGAACAAAGAACACAAAATTCAACACCAGTTACAGTTCCAGTTGTTAATCTACAAGATTCGACCGCGGTAGCGAATTATCAGAATTCACTTGGTGCTTTTGGTTTTACAAAGCCTTCTGATGGTAACACTACTTTAGAGAATGGTATTCTTCAATTGATTATAAGTAATAAAGGTGGTCAGATTGTTGAAGCAAAAATGATGCAATTCAATACGTATGATTCTGTACCAGTTTATTTAATTAAAGATGGTAATGCTTCATTCGGATTAACTTTTTCAACTTCTGATAACAGAACATTAAATACTAATGATCTTTATTTCGAACCAAGTTTATCAAAAAACGGTGATAACCAAGTGTTATCAATGAAGGCCAAAATTGCCCCTAATGAATTTTTAGAATATCGATATGAAATGAAGCCCGATGAATATATGGTGGATTTTACATTGCGTTCACAAGGATTAAATGGGGTAATTAAAGGTGATAAACCCATTAATCTAGAATGGTTTTTAAAAGGTATTCGACATAGTAAAAGTGTTAAATATGAAAACCGTTATACGGAAATGATGTATAACTATGAGGATGGTAAAATAGATTACTTGTCTGCAAATGGTGATGACGATGATATTGAAGAAGATGTGAAATGGCTTTCATTAAAACAACATTTTTTCACTTCAATTTTAGCAACAAAGAAAAATTTTAAGACTGCTAATATTAGTACGACTAATTTGGTGGAAGAAGAAAGCAAAGATGTGAAATTTACTAAGGATTTTAATGCTTCTATTCCATTAGCATTAGAAGGGGGTGAGATTTCTGAAAATTTAAATTGGTACTATGGACCAACCGATATTACTGAATTAAAAAAATATGATCAGTATGAGTTAGAAGATACTATTTATTGGGGATGGGGAATCTTTGGATGGATAAACCGCTATGTATTTACACCGTTTTATACTTTTTTAAGTAACTTTTTACCTGCTGGTATTGCAATAATATTGATGACAATAATAGTGCGTTTAGCCATGTCACCAGTTACGTATAAATCTTATTTATCACAGGCTAAGATGAAAGTTCTAAAACCTGAGATTACAGAACTTAGCGAAAAATATAAGGATAATGCGATGAAAAAGCAGCAAGAAACCATGAAGCTTTATGGAAAAGCTGGCGTGAGTCCAATGAGTGGTTGTGTGCCAGCTTTATTGCAAATGCCAATTTTTTATGCGTTGTTCATGTTTTTCCCAACATCTTTTGCATTACGACAAAAATCCTTCTTATGGGCAGATGATCTTTCGTCTTACGATGCCATTTTTGAATGGACGACACATATTCCTGTGATTTCTACATTTTATGGTAATCACATGAGTTTATTCCCGATTTTGGCATCTATTGCAATATTCTTTTATATGATGATGACTACAGGACAAAATATGCCGCAGCAACCGGGTATGCCTAATATGAAGTTTATTATGTATTTAATGCCATTTATGATGTTGATTTTCTTCAACAACTATGCTAGTGGTTTAAGTTTGTATTATTTCATTTCTAACTTGATTACAATTGGTATTATGCTGGTTATCAAGAATGTAATTATTGATAACGATAAAATACATGCCCAAATTCAAGAAAATAAGAAAAAGCCTAAAAAGGAAAATAAGTTTCAGAAAAAGATGCGTGAAATGATGGAACAGGCTGAGGAGCAGAAAAAATTAGGTAAAAAATAAGCTCTGGATTGCAATAAAAATAAAAAGCCCCGATATTTCTATCGGGGCTTTTTGTTACTAAGTTGGTTATGTTTGGTAAGATTTGGGACCACAATATGCAACTAATAAGAGCTTTGATAAATTAATAGTTGTAAAGCCTTCATTTTTGTATGCTAACCTATGTTAAAATGATGTTTTAATAATCGTGTTATTGTTATTTAGTTCACTTATTTAAATAACGAAACTTCCAAGTACCGTCGGGGAACAAGTACAAGGAAGTTTGCCAAACACTACTGTAATAATTTAATTAGTGATTTAAATCGTCCAGTACTGCCTGTGGTAATAAAACTTTGTTTATAACATGTACAACACCATTACTGGCTTCTACGTCTGCTGTTGTTACAGTAGCGTTGTCATCCGTTGCGTCCCCTACAAATACTCCATCATGAATGGAAATAGTTATAACTTCACTTTGAACGGTTTCTATTGCTTGACCATCAGTTAAGTCACTTGCCAACACTTTTGCACCAGAAACCACATGATATGTTAGTATTTTAGCCAACAATGCTTTTTCATCTTCTGTGTCAAAATCTGCCAAGCTATTATATTCATTACCTAATGTTTCAAGCAATGCTGCGAAGGCAGCGTTGGTAGGAGCAAAAACAGTAAAAGGTCCCGTTCCACTTAAAACATCAACCAAACCAGCATCAGCTTGAATTAATGCCTCAACTAATACGCTTAAATCATCCACGCTTTGCGCGAGATTTACAATATTTGGTTTCAAGGCATCAACAACTTCTTGAGGTAAAAGTACCTTATCAATTACATGTACTACACCATTAATGGCTTCTACATCAGCAGTTATTACGGCAGCCTTCATATCGGTAGCATCTTCTATAAAAACTCCGCCTTCAAGGTTAATAGTAATTTCTTCACCTTGTACTGTTTCTATCATTTGTCCCGCTGAAAGGTCTGTAGAAAAGGCTGCAACATTTCCAACAACGTGATAGGTTAATATTTTAACTAATAAGGCTTTTTCCTCCTCGGTATCAAAATCCGCTAGACTATTGTACTCATCACCTAATGAATCAAGTAAATCAGCAAATGCTGCGTTCGTAGGTGCAAATACCGTAAATGGACCTGTTCCGCTTAAAACATCAACCAAACCTGCATTGGCTTGTTGTAATGCCCCTACCAAAAGACTTAAATCGTCAGTAGCCACAGCAATTTCAACAATGTTGTCGAGCTCTGTTTCAACTTCTAACGCATCTAAAACTGCTTGTGGAATTAGCACTTTATTTATAACGTGTACTACACCATTACTAGTTTCGATATCGGCACTAGTTACTTGAGCGTTAGCATCGGTGGCATCCGAAATATATACACCACCATCTAAAATAATGTTTAAGTTTTCGCCCTGTACAGTGCCTATTATTTGGCCATCGCTGAGATCAGTAGATTTTGCACTAACACCTGAGACAACATGGTACGTTAAAATAGTAGTTAGTAATTCTCTTTTTTCTACAGTATCAAAATCTTCTAATGAATCATAACCGTCTAAGCTACTTAGTAAGTTAGTAAATGCTTCATTTGTAGGAGCAAATACGGTAAAGGGTCCCTGACTACTTAAGGTACCAACTAAGTCAGTGCCTTCATTTTCATCAGCTTTTAATAAGGCGGCAACCAGACTCGATAGAACTTCAGTATCCTGTGCAGTTTCAACTATATTCTTATCATCCATAGTTAAAATGACTTCGTCGTCGTCACTGTTATTGCATGATGATAAAATCAAAAATAAAAATGTAAAGAGATAAATACTTTTTAGAAAAACAATCTTTTTCATAGCAATAGTTTTTAAGTTATTAAAATCAATTCAGAGCTGATTTAATTTATTTTGCTACGGTACAAGGCAATTTTTTTTAGCAACTTTTTTGTATTTGTACCGTAACAAAATTTTTAAAAGAGCAATTTTCTTTAAATGTTAGTACGAATATATAAAAAAATTCTATTTGTCTAAGTTTTTTATTAAAAAATTAGACAAAAATGAAATTGGCTTGTTTTTTAATTATAAAATCATTTTGGAATGACAAAAGCAAATAGCTAACAAACTCAGTACCTAATGCTAGGTGTTTTGTATTTTAGTTTTAAGGTTAGGTTGATATTTTTTGGATAAATTATTTTTTATGATTTTCACCATAAAGTTTCTAAAACATTGAATTGTAGAGAGTTTAGCATGTCATGGAATAGTATATTCTCAGATATAAAACATTCGTTGGTGCTAATTTTAAGATAAAGCATGCAAAAACGGCTTACAGAGTTTCTTCCCTAATTTTGTACTTTTGTATGCTATTTTAAAGTAATGAAGAAAAAAGTTGTTGTCGGACTTTCAGGTGGAGTAGATTCTAGCGTTGCAGCCTATCTTTTAAAAGAAGAAGGCTATGATGTTATTGGCCTCTTCATGAAGAATTGGCATGATGATTCGGTTACCATTTCAGAAGAATGTCCGTGGTTAGAAGATAGTAATGATGCGCTAATTGTTGCTGAAAAACTTGGTATTCCTTTTCAAACAGTAGATTTAAGCAAAGAGTATAAAGAACGTATTGTTGATTATATGTTCAAGGAATACGAAATGGGGCGTACCCCAAACCCAGATGTGTTGTGCAATAGGGAAATCAAGTTTGATGTTTTTATGAAAATTGCCTTGCAATTAGGAGCTGATTATGTTGCAACGGGACATTATTGTAGAAAGGGAATACTAAAAAATGCAGATGGTAGTGAGACGTATCAGTTGCTTTCTGGTGCTGATGGTAATAAAGATCAATCGTATTTTCTATGCCAACTATCTCAAGAACAATTGGCAAAAACTTTATTTCCTATTGGTGAAATCATAAAACCAGAAGTGAGACGGATTGCTGCTGAAAACCAATTAATTACTGCAGATAAAAAGGATTCTCAAGGATTATGTTTTATTGGCAAAGTTCGTTTACCTGAGTTTCTGCAACAAAAGCTGAAACCAAAAAAAGGTGTGATTGTTGAAGTGCCTTCAGATGTTGCTTTATATAATAAATCGGTACCCAGTTTTGAAAGTAAACAAGAAGAGTTGGCTTTTAACTCGGAAAAACCTATTTATCATAAAGAAGATGGTAGGGTAGTAGGGGAGCATCAAGGCGCACATTATTTTACAAAAGGTCAGCGTAAAGGTTTAGCTGTTGGCGGTACTAAAGAACCACTTTTTGTAATAGATACTGACGTTGATGAGAATGTTATTTATACAGGTCAAGGTAAAATGCACCCTGGTTTATATCGAAAAACGTTGTTTGTTAATGAGGATGAAATACATTGGGTACGGCCTGATTTAGCATTAAAAGTAGATGAAACAATGCAAGTGATGGCTAGAATTCGATATAGACAAGCCTTAGAAAAGGCAACTTTATATAAAATTGAAGGTGGCCTCTATGTTGACTTTGAGAATAAGCAATCGGCCATTACTGAAGGGCAATTTGTTGCTTGGTATGTTGATGAGGAGTTATTAGGCTCTGGAGTTATAGCATAAGTATTGGTATACCATTGAGCATTTTTCAGGAATAGTATACTTTATTAAAGAATGACTGCGCAAGACATAATAGTAATTCATGCAAAACCGAATCACCGCACTTTTTAAAATTAAATACCCAATTATTCAAGCGGGTATGGTTTGGGCTAGTGGTTGGAAATTAGCCTCAGCTGTTTCAAATGCAGGTGGCCTCGGAGTTATAGGGGCGGGTTCTATGTACCCTGAAGTTTTACGTGAACATATTCTTAAATGTCAGCAAGCAACAACAAAACCTTTTGGTGTTAATGTGCCAATGCTCTACCCTGAGCTAGATAAGATTATGAATGTCATTGTTGAATTGGGTGTGAAAATTGTTTTTACATCCGCAGGAAATCCTAAGACATGGACAACCTATTTAAAGGAGAAAGGAATTATAGTAGTACATGTAGTTAGTAGTGTAAAGTTTGCATTGAAAGCGCAAGAAGCTGGTGTTGATGCAATAGTAGCTGAAGGTTTTGAAGCTGGTGGCCATAATGGACGCGATGAAACTACCACCTTAGTCTTGATACCTGCGGTTAAAGAAAAGATAACTATTCCGATGCTAGCTGCAGGGGGAATAGCTAATGGACGTTCAATGTTGGCTGCTATGGTTTTAGGTGCTGATGGGGTACAGGTTGGTAGTCGTTTTGTTGCGAGTAATGAAGCTTCATCTCATCTACTTTTTAAGCAAGCTGTTGTAAATGCGAAAGAAGGGGATACACAATTAACATTGAAAGAATTAGCACCTGTTCGTTTGCTTAAAAATAAATTTTACTCAGATATTCAAACTGCTTATACTAAATGTGCTTCAACTGAAGAATTAAAAGAATTATTGGGTCGTGCAAGAGCTAAAAAAGGAATGTTCGAGGGTGATCTAAAAGAAGGTGAACTAGAGATCGGACAAGTCTCAGCTTTATTGCATGACATCAAACCTGCGGCTCAGATAGTTGCTGATTTTGTACATGAATTTAAGGTGGCTAAATCAAAGGCTTCAACTTTATAATACAGAAGTTTCAATTAATTTGCCTCGTTTTCTATTTATAATTTCTTCAAGTGTTGGTGCGTAATCTTTGCAGTTAGTTAAACCAGTTATTAAGACAAATAGAATAATAAGGCTTGGGTTTAAGTTTACGGCCAAAAGGGTTTGTATATCTGAATAACATTTTTTTTCAAATGAATTTTCAATTGAAATAGACTAGGCTAGTTAAAACAAATCTAGTACCCTAGAATTATTTTAAAATAATTCTAGGGTACTAGTGCTTTAAACCAGATACTTTTAGTCAATAGTATGCTCCGGTTTTCTATAGTATCTTGATGATCTGTATGGTATACGATTAATTTACGGGAGGATGCATGCCAACTTGTACATTAGCGCAATACCCAACTACCTCAGAATCTGGATGTAGTGATGGACCCGAGTCAAATCCAGATGTGCAACCACCATCCATAGTTTGTATCTGGGTAGGTATCATGCCTGGCTGGGCCGGTCCGTGAGTACGTAATGCAAGATGGATTTCAGCCGTTAACGGATTATTAAAATCCGCATCAACACTTTTATATCCAGAAAAAATAGCTGTCCCGTCTTCTCCGGCAATAAGACCAGTAACATAAGTAGACGTTGGCGGTCCTGGTTCTTCTCCGAAGATTACATACCACAAAGTGTAGACATTATTGGGTATTAATTCTGTTGTTTTAAAATGTACAGTAATACCATCTTTATCTCGATGTAGGGTTGATGAGGCTCCCAAAAGCACATTGTCATTATAGTCCATAATAGCTATTCCATCTACGCCAGAAGCGTTAATGCCATCAACACCATCGGTGCCGTCAGTACCATCTGCACCGTCAGCACCATTAATTCCAGCAGTACCTTGAGTTCCTGCTGGGCCCATAGGGCCAACATCTCCTTCTTTTGTACACGAATTAAATACTAAAGTGAAGATTAATAGTACATAGGTAAAAAGTTTCATTGTAGTTTTCATAATATTTGTTTTTATAATTATTTTGTAGGATAGTTCCCTTAACCCTTGATTGCATTCATTTTTTGTTCCATAATCGTCTGTTCTTTCCAAGGCAATACATCTGAATTTTGGTTCCAAATGCAACTTAAAAAGTGTAAACGATGTTTCTATAACTTTGTAAAGGATGTTTGTATATCATAGCTTTTACGCTGCAACAAGACTGGTAGCATAAGTAATAGTTGGCAGCCCCGTGTTTTTACCTTAGACAACCGACCATAATGTATAGGCATTATTCGGTATTAAATTTGTTATTTTCAGATGGGAAGGATTCTTGAGTATAATTAAAAGCGGTTTACAACAGATTACCTTCAACATCGATTCTTAGTCTCTTTTGAAGTTCGCCTTTACCTATCTTCACTCTATATATATTTTCTACGCCCGCTTCTATTGAATAGGAAGTCTTATAAGTACTAGTGAGTACAAACCATCCTGGGTGAGTTTTGTAGATAGTATTTCTAACAGGCATGTGTAAGATAACATCCTTAAATTTTCCCATAGAATACAGTATTATACCGCGGTCATTGAAAGTGGCTAATATTTCACCGTTGGTCTTCTTAAAAGACACGACGTAGTTACTGCCTTTACCTTTATAAATTGATGATTTAGATAGGTTAAAGTGAGCAGCAATATGTTGTAATTCTAAAACTCTGGGTGATACTGTTTCTTCATTTATTTTGCTTAGGTAATTGGTGTTTATAAGAGTCGTCTTATTGTTCTCTAATTTTATTTCTAGATTTGGCACACTGTTGTTGCCTTGAGCATGACTTATTGTAACGAAGGCCAAAATAATTAAACTAATTAAAAACGTTTTCATAATATTTGTTTTTATAATTAATAATCTATTTATATTGAATGCGATTTTTTTGTCAAAATGCGCAAAAGAAATCGACAACTTTCATCAATGAAGAATAACCGGTTAGTCTTTATAGTTGATGAATTTGTCAACTAGATTTGGTGTTATTTTTTTTGCTTTTATAGCCGTGATGAATAACCACAATCTAGTTACCCAAAACTAAGACAGTATAGCGTTTTGATTATTGTATTTTTTACGTAAGTACTTGTATGTTAGAGGGTAATCATTGTGTTTTAAACGCACGTGATTGTAATTTTCAAGCATTAAGAAGTTTTTAATGCTTGTGTACGTAACAGAGAGGATAAAATAAGTGGTTAGTTTTATACTGTAAAAGTCGAGCCTAAAAAAGTAAAATTACTTTACTAGTTCTTACGAATATGAGCTACTTTTAAATGACATCAAATAGTGAGATGAAGATTAATCGGTAACCTGGTAATCATTAAAACCCATTTTTTTAATAATGTTTTTGAATCTAGGCTCTAATCTAAAGTTTTTGAAATAAGGATCTCTATTGATAGTGGTTAGTGGCGATACTCTCATTTCAAAAGATTTTTCTATTTGTTCTAAGGCTTTCTCATGTTCTCCAATAAACGCATAATTTTGCGCTAAATAGTAAGGGGCATTGTAATTTTTGCTTTTAGAATTCATCTTAATAAGCCAACTATAAACACCCTTTATTCCAAATTGTTTGTATGCAGTATCTATTTCATTGGCCTCATTCTCACTCCTTAATTTTTTAAGATTTGTAACAGCCTTATCATATTGTTTTTGAGCAATATAAATATCAAAATTTAACCAATTGGTTTCTTTAGGTTTAAGGATCATTTCTAATCCTTTTTTGTTTTCAGAAAGCGCTTTTTTATAATCACCAGAATAATAATAATAATAACCACTAGTTATATAATTACTAGGATAAACTGGATTAAGTGACTGCGCTATTTTAATTCGTTCTTTTGATTCCTCTATACGACCAGTATAATTTAAAAATTTAGAATATAATAAGTGTGTGAAACCATTTTTTGGATCTGATTTAAGTGCAATTAAAAATTGGTTTTCAGCAGCTTTCCAATTCCAATCATAACGAAAAAGCAATAATGCCAGGGTATGATGCGCTTGTCCAATACTTGAATCTAGTGCAACAGCCTTTTGCGCTAATTCCTTACTTTTTTTTATAAAACTATCATGGTTAGAACTTCCTCTGGTTACTAGAATCGCATACGCCATTGCTAATTCTGAATACGCAAATGCAAACTCAGTGTCTTTCTCTATCGCTTGTTCTAGATAGGGTATACTTTTATTAGTCGAACCATTGCGTAAAAAATGCACTCCTTGTAGATATAAATTATATGCTTCAAGATTATTCGTTGGTTTTTTCTCAATCTGATGACGCTCTTCATCAGAAAGCTTAGCATTTAATTCTCTCGAAATTTCTTGAGCTATGTTACTCTGCAACTCAAAAACGTCTTTGTAATCTTTTTTTATATCTGTTGACGAAATATGTTTATCATTTTTTGCGTCTATCAATTGAGTAATAATTCTAATTTCATCATTGTCTTTTTGTACGCTTCCTTCTAATATATATGATACGCCCAATTCTTTTGCAATCTCAGGAATAGTTTTTGTGGTCCCACGATATTGCTCCATTGATGTTCTCGAAATAACTTTTAGCTCTTTAATACGTGTAAGATGGTTTAAAATAACTTCCATGACACCATCAGCAAAAAATTCATTTTCTTTATTGCTGCTCAAGTTTTTAAAGGGGAGCACGGCAATAGATTTATCATTAATTACAGTTTCAGAAGTTCCAATAGTTGTTTCATTATTAGGTTTTTGATAAAAGTAAAATGTCATAGTCGCTAGTAGAAATGCTATGATAGAACCAGTAATAATTAAGCGTTGCTTTGTTGGTTTTTTATGAATTGGAGCTTTAGTAGGTATCTCATTAACATCTTTTATGACATCATCATTTTTTTGAATTGATTCTTGTGTTTTATAACCTCCAGGGGTTATGCCATAATGTTTTCGAAATGTTTTATTAAAATAAGACGGACTGCTAAACCCTACTTTATAAGAAATTTCAGCAGAAGTAAAATCGGTTTCCTTAATTAATTTAGCAGCCTCAGCCAATTTAACTTCGTTAATATATTGGTTAACAGATTTACCTGTAGCTGCTTTTACCTTTCTTAATGTTTGAGATGTACTTAAGTCTAATAGCGTAGCAAGTTGGCCTGCACCGAAATTTTCATCGGCAATATGATTTAGTACTAAAGTATGTAGGTTATCTGTGAAATTATTATCCATACGATGCAATACAACTGGTTCAATAAAGATAATGCATTCCTTTAATTTTTCATTTTTAGCGTTCACAACGCTGTTGTTAGATAATCTTATGCAATATTTTTTCTAGAATAATTCTATTAAAAAACGTACAACAACAAACATTAAAAAAACTGCTAAAAGGAAAGTAATAATTAATAGATTATAATACAGAAGTTTCAATTGCAATATCTGCATGCTCCCAAGCTTTATCAAATTCTGCTTTTATTGTTTTCGATTCTTCTATTTTACCTTGTGCTTCTAGAGCTTTGTGTAGGCCCATTAAAGACCAGCCGTTTTGGCGAAGAATATCTAAATCTTCTTTATATATCATTTCAGCTTTTTTGAACTTTTTTGTTTTTAATAATATGGCTCCTAAATTTTGTCGTGTTGGTATGTGCCATGCAGCGGGTTCAGTATACGTCAATTGATCTTCGAATTCAACTGCTTTTTCAAGATGCTTAATGGCTTTCTCATTTTCACCTTTTAACGCCGCTAATTCACCAGCAACAACTTCATAAGCAATATTTGCTGCATGAATAGATGCGTTATTGGCTGTTGCTATAATATCTTTTAATTCTGGATCATTTTTGAGCGAAAGAATAGCATCTAATTCTTCTTGTGCTTCATTAATATTTCCTTTTCTAATAAATGCAATTCCCCGTGCATAATGACGAATTAGGTTTAGATGTTTAATATTCGAACTAGGTGCAGGGATGGTTAAAATTTCGTTCCATTTACCAAAACGCGTATAAGCTAATAAGGGTGTTGCTGCAAAATCTTGTAAAAATGGCAGTGCTATCAATTCACCTGTTGGTACTTTTTCTGCTGTCTTTTTTGCTGCATCAATAGCAATTTTACTATCACCTAATAAACTTGCTGAAGACCAAAGAAAGTGTATGTTATGCGGATAATAGGCTAACGGATATAACCCTTGCGCAAAACATTGTGAGATATAATCTTCATCAGCTTGTATTGCTTTCTGATTTACTTTAACGGCATCTAAATATCTGCCAACTCTAATATATATGTGTGAAGG
The DNA here is from genome assembly GCF_016811105.1 of Aurantibacter crassamenti. Taxonomy (GTDB): domain Bacteria; phylum Bacteroidota; class Bacteroidia; order Flavobacteriales; family Flavobacteriaceae; genus Aurantibacter_A; species Aurantibacter_A crassamenti. Next base: position 1,063,080 of record NZ_JAFBGM010000002.1, on the reverse strand, counting down.
CATATGCACAATGTGACCAGCACCCGGCATAAGTGATGCCAATTTATCAGCACTTTTTATTCCTATATCAGGATACGGTAATTCAACCATGTGAATATAGTAATGATGACCACCTGGGTTTTCAGGTTCAAGCTCCATGGCATTTTCAAGCGCTATTTTGGCTTCTTTAATGTTTGGTGATGGCTTACCTTCTTTGTCCCAATAATTCCACGGAACCGTATTCATAACCGCCGCCGCATATAATATTTGTATGTTGGCATCCTTCGGATATTTTTTGACAACCTTGGCCATTGCTATCATATATGCCATGTTCAATTCCGCAACATCTTTAGTTAAATCTGTACTGTATCTAGCTGATAATGCTTCTATCAATGCTTGTTCTTTTTTTGTAGCATTTTTTGCTAATATTTTTGCTTTCGCAAGGGCTTCATTGATTTTGTTCTTACGTTCTTCATCTGGTAAAGGGTCATTAATATTTGGGCCTAAAGTAAAAGCTTGACCCCAATATGACATAGCAGAGGTAGGGTCTAGACGAGTGGCCTCCATAAAAGAACGATGACCCTCTGCATGATTAAATGCATAAGATAGTTTTACGCCTTGATTAAAAAAGGATTGTGCTCTTTCATTTTTGGTTGAAATAGTAAAATGCAGATTGCCCAAGTTGTTGAATAGCGGCGATATCTGCTGTGTTGTATCAATATTATTTAATACATATTTAGCAACTGTACATTTGATAAAGTTAAGCCCGGCTTTTTGCCGTTGGTCATTCTGATTGGTAGTGATATTATCAATTAGAATATCACCGAGTAGAACAAATGTAATGGCAAGTAACCCAAAGCTGATTTTCTTTTTCATCGTTGACCTATTAATATTCTAAGAATTAATTCTTGGGGAACTCTGAGCGGGAGAATCTTTTTATTTATTCTTTGAGGGTAAATAAATTTAGTCTTTTGTAAATATAAACACTTTAAAACTAACCTATTAAGATATTTCGCTTATAGCTTTTTGCGCTTTTTTAAATTCATCATTATGCACATAAATATCAACATCACCATTCATACTAGAAGCAAAACCAGCCATTCTTGCCGATTTAGATTCGTCTTTTAATACGGGTTCTATACCGATTTTCTTAAGCTCGTCAACAATTTTCTTTACTATAAATTGATTTCCTGAAAATACTTTCGAATAATTGGAATGCATAATATATTTTTAAGTGAATACTATGATTTAATTATTTTACAATAAATACTATCCTTTAATTTAGGAATTATATTTGAGAATAGTAATGATTCCACTTTACATTGTTGATTTTAATTACACAATGCGAATATTAATCACAATTTTTGAAAGTTTGAACAAACAAAATTGACAATTATGAAGCTATTTTAGCTTTCATTTTTCGTCTCCAATAAATAATATAAATGGTGCCAATAATAGAAGGTGTTACCCAAGCAACTATATTCCACATATGAAGGCCGGCCACGATAAAAGCAGTAAATGATGCTATTAATGCCGCAATCATAAAAGTAAGATGGCTTAATAACCATGCTATCTTTTTTTCTTTAAAATTTTTGTAAAACTGAAAATTTCGAAATGTCAAGAAAAGCCCTAATCCACCAAAAACAAGGAATAACGCATTGTCTTGTACCGTATTAAATAATCCGTAGATACCATAAACAAGCATAAAAATTGAAAAAATTGCCATACCTATTGAAAGTCCTTTATCAATAGAATCTGCTTTAAGTTTATCACGTTTTTTAAAAGTTAGTGATAGATTACCGACAAGCACTAAATAAATGGTAAATAGGGAAATTAAAAAGAGAAAGGGACTTATGTGCCCTGGTACCCAAGTAATGGGTAGAATTAAAATGCAGCTTGCTATCATACTGATAGAGAAAATTTTTCCCATTTTTTTATGGATGCCACTACCTTTTTTAACGGCCATACTTCCAACGCCGGTAATGAGTCCTAATCCTCCCAAAAAAGCATGTATATAAATACTGGTAGTAATTAAGAGCTCCATAATTTAAATCAGTTAGCTTATTAGCTACCTAAAATCGTAATAATAATGGGATTTCTGCACTTATTTTCAGGAAATCTATGTTTTATTCATACGACTCCGATATGCTTTCTCACATTCAGAATTAAAATAATCTTGAATTGTGAACTTGCGGTCTTCAAATTGCGCTGAAAGTATTTTGAAATGTTGAATACGATCTATTCGGAATGAACGATAATCTTTTCTTAGATGGCACCAAGCTATTAACAGCCATTTGTTCTCTGTAGAAAAAATAAAACATGGCTCTATTTTACGAAATGAAATATTTGGGTCATCCGCTTTGCGATAATTAATTTCTACATAATTAAAGTTGGTAATGGCCAATTGAATTTCTGAGAGTGCATTGCTTGAAATATTTTCACGCTTAGGGTTGAAGAAGTGAATCTTATTATCAAGTAATTCACTTTTTTCTAAAACATAGGATCGAAATACGGATTTTATTTTTGTGAGGGCATCTTCAAAATCTTTTACAAATGAAGAATCGTTAGATTGGCTCACTAAATGTTCAGCTGTAATTAATGCATTCGCTTGTTTTTCAGTGAATTGTACGGGTGCGACTGTGTAGCCATCCATTAAAGTATAACCTCGGCCTTCAAGTGTAATTATGGGTACACCAGCTTCAATTAATTTTTGAATATCACGATATATCGTACGAACGCTCACCGAATACTTTTCTGAAAGTTCAGTTGCCGTTAAAACCCTTCGTGATTTTAAAAGCGTTAATATTGATATGAGTCTTGAAAGCTGGGTCATAAAAACAAAGGTAGCAAACCCATTAATGAGCTACTACCTTAAGTTGTTAGCTGTTAATTCCAAGAATGTAGTGCAACCTTGTTTCCTTCAGTATCAATAAATTGGGCCATAAACCCGTTTTCACCAATATCTGTTTTTGGCATTACAATTTTGCCACCTGCAGTTGCAATTCGTTCTAAAGGTGAACTTAAATCATTTCCGCCATTCAAATAAACGGTTACGCCTTCGGTAGACGGACTATACCCTGGCATTTCAACAAGGCCACCGCCTACACCATTATTGTCATCGTCGTACGGAAACATTCCATAATTGCCTTCGGGCATTGGTGAATCTTTAATTTCGATTGCCAATACGGTGTTGTAGAATTTTTTTGCTCTTTCGTAATTTGATACTGGTATTTCAAACCAGCTGATTGCATTTGACATTGTTTTTAGATTTAGTGATTAAACATACCGCAAATTTAGCGGGGTGAATGTCAGATGATGTCAGGGGTTGAAAAAAATAATCAATTAACAGGAGTGAGTTGGCCGATAATAACTTCAGCGACCGCACCTTCAGTGGCTTTTCTATGTGCTGCAATATGCGCACTGTCATTATGGTTTAACCAATGTTGACGTGTTTCCCAATTCTCGTAAAAGAAAAAGCGGTCTGGGTTCTCTAAATCTTCATGAAGATCATAATTTAAACAACCTTCTTCTGCAAGGGTAGGAGGTATTAATTTTAAAAGTGCTTGTTTTACTTCTTCTCGTTTTCCGGGGTTGGCAGTTATGCTTGCCGTAATTGTTAGTTGTTGATTCATCTGTTATAAAATAGGAGTTAATACAATATTCTTATACGAAACTTTACCATGGTCACCTTGTAAATATATGGGTCCGGGTGCTAAAACATCTGAACTAATAGCCCCACCTGTTGGGCCATACACAGGTTTATTATCAATTATTTTTTTACCATTGAAAATTACTGTTACATGTCGGTCAACTAAAGTAATATTTAAGGTTTGCCATTCACCTGCTGGTTTTTCAGCGGCTTCACTTGGAGTAATTCTGCTATATAATGCACCCATATTATGTGAATCTAATTCGTTACCATACGTGTCAGCTACCTGAATTTCATATAGACCACGTAAATAGACTCCACTATTGTCACCTTTAGGTACGTTAACATCAAGTTTTAAATTGAAATCTTCGAACTCTTGATCCGTTCTGATGTTACCGTATGAAATGTGTTTGCCATCTTTTGGTTGTTCTGGGTTGTTTGTTAATAAGCCATCAACTACTTTAAAACCAAGAGCTTTACTTTCAGGATTCATAAGTGTCCACCCTTTCATGTTCTTCCCGTTAAATAATTTGATTTCTTTTCCGAACTTGATTTTCGATAAATCGGGCGTACTTGGCATTTCAGGCATTCTTTTACCTTTAAACGGTATGATTTTTTCGCCGGAAGCTAACCAGTCAGGGGCTGTCATTACTCCTTCAATTGTTTCGCCAATTTTGTTAATACGCATGGTGTAGGTCATTATATGCGTGCGTTGGTCACTTTTTTTAACGGCTTCAGTTCTAGTAACTACCAAAGTATTCTCATCTACAACGTAAACACTTGAAACTGGTACTACACTACCACCTATCCACATTAGTTCTGCGTCTAAGAATCCTTGTTCTTGATGCACATTTAGCCAAGCAACGCCACCACCTTCAATATCAATACCCCACATACCATCAAAAGTAGTTGCATTGGTAGGGGTAATAGTTGAATTTGAATAGGTTGCGGGTATAAAGCAAAGTATAAATGCAAGTGAAAGAAATAATTTTTTCATTTTAATGTAGTTTTTCATCAGTAGTTTATGTTCTAAATTTCTAATCTTAATTAAGATTTCAATTTAGGGAATAATTTGAGAATAGTATTGAATTTGCAAGGTTGATGTACAAACTAAATAAACATAAACAAGGCTTGTAGCATTGAACTACTAAATTGTTTTAAGTATAAATAGTAGTTAATTATGACTTTTTTAAATCAACATATTTAATGAAAGCTTGGTAGTAATGTTGATTTTTTAGTTTAAAAATCGGAAAGTACAGAACGGTAGGTTTTTTGAAAAAAATAATCCCCAGAATAGTTGTGGGGATTTTTTTATAAAATGTATCTTTAAAAGAAGCTCATTATTAAATGACCAGAAGATGACTAAATACTTTTTAATCTATTTTGTTCGGCAAAATGTTGTACTAAAACCTTTTCTACTAGTTCAGAAGTTAGTGGTTTTGACATAAAGCCTGAGATTCCATTAACTTGACCTGCTTTATCTTTATCATCAGGGTTTAATGAGGTGGTAAGCATAACTATGACAGTTTGTGCTAACTGATTTTTATCAAGTTTTTTGTATTCTTCTAAGAATTCCCAACCATCCATTGCTGGCATGTTTATATCTAAAAAAATAAGATCGGGTTGTGGAAATTTACCTTCTAATGATGTGGTTAAATATTCTAAAGCTTCTATACCATTTTCTTTAATAACAATATTCTCAGTACAGTTCATTTGTTTAATGACCATATTGTGAATGAAATTAGTAGCCTCATCATCATCTACAAGCAAAACAGTCTTTAACATTGGTCTCATATAGTATATTTTTATAATGAAAACGCCCCCCTTTCATCAAAATATTTAATTCAGTAATAGTAAATAAACGAACTATAGTAATAATTATTATGATAAATTCCTACAATCAATCAGAAAATTCTGATAAAAAATTTAATTTGACATAAATATATTTGTAAAACTCTGAATATTAGATTTTTATATTTGGTGTATTTGTCAAAATAATTAATCTGAGATAATGATTTTATACTTAAAATAACCCTCTAGCCTTAATTTCAAGGTACTTATTGATTGTGTTTATTGTAAGATTCTCTGGTTTTGTAAGAATGGTTTGAATACCATATTTACGTAATTCGTTTACAATCAATTTCTTTTCGTAGATAAATTTTTCAGCAATTGTTTGTTCAAATATTTGATGTGTGGTACTCGATTTTTGCTTTGCAAACTCAGTGAGTTCCGTATTTTCAAAGAAGATGACAACTAATAAATGTTGTTTAGAAATTGCTTGTAAATAGGGGAGTTGTCGATGCAAAGCATCTAAAGTTTCAAAATTAGTATACAATAAAAGTAGGCTGCGATGGTTTAAATTGCGTTTAACATCAATATACAATCTACTAAAATCACTTTCAACAAAATCAGTTTTAAAATTGTACAGTGTTTCTAAAATTAAGTTCATTTGAGAACTACGACGTTCAGCAACCACACGATTTTCAATTGTTTTACTAAAAGAAAACATACCTGCCTTATCTTGTTTTTTAAGGGCAATATTTGAAATAACCAATGTTGCATTGATGGCATAATCTAATAAACTCAATCCATCAAAAGGCATTTTCATAACGCGGCCTTTATCAATTACAGAGTATACCGGTTGCGATTTTTCATCTTGAAACTGATTTACCATCAGTTGATTTTTTTTCGCAGTAGCTTTCCAATTGATATTTCTAATATCATCGCCCATCACGTAGTCTTTAATCTGTTCAAACTCCATAGTATGACCAATTCTACGTATTTTCTTGAGTCCGTATTCGAATAAACGGTTGGTAAAAGCCATTAAATCATATTTACGCAATTGTAAAAATGACGGATAAACAGGTACTTCTTGTGCTCTGTTAAAATTAAATCGACGCGAAAGTAATCCTAATGGTGAAGCTGTAAAGACATTTAGACTCCCGAAGGAATATACACCTCTTTCAGTGGGCCTTAATTCGTAATTAAACGTTTTACTATCTCCCTTTGTAATAATGGTGCTAAGTCCAAAATCACGTTTTTGAAATTGAAATGGAATTTCATCAATTATTTTGGTCTTGACATTAAATAAATAGGAATTTGTGATGCTGATTTTAATCGGATTTTGATCTCCGTTTGATAATTTATCAGGTAAAATACGCTCGCCAGAAATTTTACCTTTTGAACCAAAAAGTAAAATACCATCTACAATAATTGCCAAAAGAAATAAATAGAAAAGTAATTTAAATACGCCAAGGACATCGTCAAAAATATAGGAAACCAAGAAACCAATGATTATCACCACTAGAATGGCAAAAAATCTTTTTTCTAAGTTTATATTTTTAAAGAGTTTCTTCATAATTTTTACACGAAGTATAATTTGAGTCTGTTAACTTTTACTAATTACCTAGGCACTTCAATACTTTCAATAATTTGTTGTACTACTTTGGCTGCGGTAAAACCTTCCATTTCGCGTTCTGGGGTTAAAATTATTCGATGCCCCATTACTGGCCCAGCTACTTTTTTAATATCATCTGGAGTAACAAAATCTCGACCGCTTATTGCTGCCAAGGCCTTTGAGGCATCCATTATAGCAATAGAAGCTCTTGGTGACGCCCCTAAGTACAGATTCGCATTTGTTCGCGTATTATTAACTATTGCGGCGATATATTGAATTAGATTGTCTTCAATAATCACTTCTTTTATCGTATTCTGATATTCAGCAATTTGTGCGGCTGTAAGCACTGAGGTAATCAGAGTTTCAACATTTTTGTTTTTTTGATGGTGTTTGCTTTCTAATATTTTAACTTCATCTTCAAGATTGGGGTAGCCAACATTAATTTTAAATAAGAAACGGTCTAATTGTGCTTCTGGTAATCTATAGGTTCCTTCTTGTTCAATCGGATTTTGAGTGGCAAAAACCAAAAATGGCGGTTGCATATCAAATTCTTTTCCATCAATGGTAATTTGACGTTCAGCCATGGCCTCAAAAAGTGCAGCTTGGGTTTTTGCAGGTGCACGATTTATTTCATCTATTAAAATGATATTAGAAAAAATTGGACCTTTTTTAAACTCAAATTCTGAGGTTTTTACATTGAAAATAGAAGTGCCCAATATATCACTCGGCATTAAGTCAGGTGTAAATTGAATACGACTAAAGTCAACGTTCATAGTTTTTGCTAGTAATTTTGCAGTGACCGTTTTAGCTACACCAGGCACACCTTCAATTAGTGTATGACCGTCAGCTAAAATTGAAATAATTAATAATTCAATCATTTCTTTTTGACCAATTATAACCTTACCTAATTCAGCTTTAATTTGCTCAACTGACTGTCTCAATTTTGTTAAATCAATTCGATTGCTAAATTCTAAACTATCATTTTCTAATGGTTGAGAATGGTTTTGTGATTCTTGTTCTTGTCCTTCTTGTTGCTCTTGCATAATTATTTTTTAAAGGATGATATTTTTTTATTTAGGTCAATTAAATTTTGCTCAGTGTGTTCATTCTGTCCTTTTAAATACACAATGAAGTCAATGAGTTCTTTTGTTTCTGTTACTGATTTTCCAGATTTCGCTGCTAATTCTTCTGCAGTATTTTTTGTAATTGTACTTGTGTTGATATAAAACGTACTTCGAATGTATTCTAGAAAATAATTTAATTTTTTTGCGATTAGGTCACTAAAATCTTTATGTTGATGGTATAAAGTTCCAATTGTTTTAGCAAATTCTATTGATGAGTTTTCTAATGGTTCAATTACCGGAATTATACGTTGCTCTCTTTTTGCCTTAAAGAATACAAAAATGAGCAATGCTGTTATGGCAATGTAATAGGCCCACTTTAATGCAGGCTGATTTAATACGAAACGCATTGGCGATTCAATATATACCCGACCAGATTTTTTATAATTGTCCCAATATAATATTTGTTCATTATCTAGGTATGAAAATGCATTGGCCACATATTCTTGATTATTATTGAGCATGTAATAATTGCTAAATGCTTCAGGAGTTGAATTCAAATAGAAATTTCCGTTACCAAAGGCAACTTTTATAAAATTTGGTTTGGTACGTATTTCTTTACCTTTTTCTAAGAACTCTTCACCTTCAGTAAAAGTAAGAGTGCCTAGAATAGTGGTATTTAATGAGTCAACAGATGTGAAATGTTGATTACGAATTGCCCTTTTATAAGTGAATTTGTTAGTCTTAAATGCTGGGTTACTTAGCTCTGAATAAATAGAGTCTTCGCTTATTGTATAGGCATACGATGTGCTTAAGTTTAGGGTGTCTGAAAGCTTTTGGCCAAACCAACTTGATGCTATAAAAACAGTATTACCATCTGCAACATAATCAAGTAATTCATTACTTTCTTGTTCATCTAAATCTATGCCATTATTAATAAGCATGTAATTTGAAGCTACTGTTGAATCTCGATCTGAAAGAAGATTATAAAGACTTTCATTTACATTAATTATGTCATTGTTAGGAAAAAGTGTACCCAATTCATTAAAAAGAACATAACAACCAAAAGGAATTTTATCGGTAGCTGTGTAAGAGGGTTTCCAGTTTAATGGTTTTGGACGCACAATTTCAGACACAATAATAGCGACTAGAACGGCAGCAAAAAGCCCAATGATTATTTTAGATCGTTTATCCATTAAGTATGTATCAATTTCTTTAATGAACTAAAACGTGTTTCTATAGTCTCATATTTATTGGCATCAATTTCTTGTTCGCCATACCAGATGTAATCATAGAGATATGAAACCTTTTTAAAACCTGTTTTTAATTGAACTCCTTCTTTGCTAGAGTTTTGTGATTCAATTTCATTTTGATAATCAGAATTGGTTTTTTCATAATGCCAATCTATTATATCTTTTTCTGAAAGTGATTTTAATATTCTCAAATATTGATACCGAACAGCTAATCTATAGTCTTTATTGTCGATTGCAGTTTTAATTAAAGTATCTAAATCAACATTTTCTATATGATCTTCAGAGAGATTAATATCAATTATTGATGTAGCTTTTTTTGTGAATAATGATGAGAAGTTTTCACCTAATAGAAAACGAACTAGAAGATAAATGACAAGACATCCCATCAAAATGTAGATGATATATTCTACAATCTCTAATGCGTATGGCGGAATATTAATTCCGAATGATTCATCAATCCAATTAAATAGCCATTGCAGAAAACGTGCGATAAGGTTTTGTGCTTTGCCTTCTTGTGAGGTGTAATCAAATTCACTACCAATGTATTTATCCTGTAAGTTGCTTTCAAAACCACGTGCGGTAACTGCCTGATTTTTATCCACAGGTATAGCAATGCTATCCTTATCCTGTTGGGTATATCCAAAGAAAGAGCTTATTAAAAAGTGTATGATGATGAGGTTTTTAATCACTCTTCTATATTTCCGATTTGTTCAATTTTTGACCGCGTATTTGTGTTGTAGGTTTCTTCGTGTAAAGAATAGAAAAGAAAACCATTTACAAACTGTGATAGGCATTGGCCGTATACCAGAATAATTAGATAAAGAGCGAAACCAATAGTATAAACAATTGTTGCAACGACTGATTCTGCAACGTTGACTTCATTTGATACTACATGAAAGGTATAAAGACCAATGATTACACCAGGTATTATTAAAGCTACCATTGACAGTAAGCCGTTCAGTAACCCTAAAATAAAATTGACACCTATCGACTTCCAGAATTTAGAGCGAACTAATTTCCAACCTTCACCAAAAGCATCCATTACTTCATTGTCATCATGCAGTAAAGAAAAAAAGGAAACTCCAAACCAGGCCAAAGCACCAAACATTATTATGTAATACGCAATAAAACCTAATAACGGAATAAACATTAAAACAACGCCAAAAACGTAGACAGCAACGAACATTATCATCATTAATATTGAAAATAAAAATATTTTGCCAAAACGCTTTTTAAAGAAATTCCATACATCTTCCTTTTCAAAATTAGTGCCTTTATTTTCTTCATACTTCAACATATATGATCCGGCGAGGCTATAATTCATTATGGCTACTGCAATGAAAATTAAAAAGAAAAGTATGCCGCCTATTGCCAGATATATTATATATGTTTCTTCAGCATCGGCTGCACCAGCGCCAAAATATTGAGAATTACTACTTTCTGTAATTAAGCCAATAAAACCGGAGACCAAAAAATAGCTAACAACCAACAGACCAATTAAAAAAAGGCCGTTATAGTTTAGAAAAATGTTTGTGAATTTCTTTAAGTTTTGTTTTAAGAAAGTAAAATAATCAGAAATAATGACGCCTAAGTCTCTGCTTATTTTAAGTTCAATATATTCACTTGTGTTATGGTCTTGCATGTCTTTTGTTCAATAAAATTGGGTAAATGATATAGTAATACACGATTAGTATCAATGAGCTGCCAATAATTAGAAATGCGAGCCAATTGGGCATGTTTGAATATCGGGTAATAAAACCTTCTATAAAACCTGCAATGATGAAAAATGGTATAGTACTGATTACAACTTTGAGTCCGTCTTTGGCACCTTTCATAAAAGAAACACGACGTGAAAAAGTCTTCGGAAAAAGAATACTGTTTCCCATTATTAAACCAGCACATCCAGCAATAATAATTACAGATATTTCAATAGTACCGTGCAGCCAAATTTGCTTGTTTGCTTCAAAGAACACCCCTTTGGTGTAGAAAAAAGTTATAAATGCGCCTAGCATTACACCGTTGCTAAATAGTATGTAAATTGTACCGATACTGGTCATAACACCAAAGGCAAAAGCCAAAAAGGCGACTCTTATATTGTTAATTGTTATACCTAAAAAAGTACCAATTTCACTACCACTTTTATAAATGGCAGTAGGGTCGCCCTCAGCTATATTATTCAGCGTTTGATTGACATAACCATCGCCTAAAATTAGTCGAACAAAAGTATCGTCTTTTATAGCAGAGAGACTACCAATAGCACTTGCAATGGCAAAAATTAAGAATGCAAAGCCTAAAGTTTGATGGTATTGTTTGAAAAATAACGGAAATTCAGTCGTCCAGAAGGTGATAATTCTGTTTTTACTTTCCTTTTTATTCTTGTAAATTTTTTGATGTGCCTGAGAGGCTAATGAGTTTAGATACAATAAAGTCTTACTTTCTGCGTAATAAGTTTGTGCGTAGGCAAGATCGTTAGTTAAATGAATATAACCATTGGCAAGTTCATCTGGATCTAGTTGTGAACTAAGGGTGAGGGCTTTTTCAAATGCCATCCATTTTTCCTTATTTTGCTTTACAAAAGCAGCTTCACGCATTATTTTAGTTCGTTTGTTAGAGTTTTGATTGAATCAAATAATACAATCTTACACTCTATATTTTAAAATTAGTGGTTCTATGATTAACCTTCAAATAAATACAACGCAAAATGTTAACTTAGATTATACCATTGTTAGTATTGGAGAGCGAATTCTTGCTTTTTTAATTGATGGATTTATTCTATATCTATATTTTACCCTGGTAAGCCTTATAGGAACGGCTCTGGGTTATGTTTTTGAAGATGCATGGACACAGTTCGGACTTCAAAGTTTAATTCTCTTACCTGCTCTATTTTACAGTTTAATAATGCACAGCTTATTTAATGGGAGAACTGTCGGTAAAATGCTCATGAAAATGCGCGTTGTTCGTTATGATGGTTCACCAGTTCATTGGTCTAATTATTTGGTTCGATGGATGCTACGCCTCGTTGATATTTGGATATTTTTTGGAAGTATTGGTGTGCTAACCATTCTTTTTTCTGATAGAAGACAACGACTTGGTGATTCTGCTGCTGGTACAGTAGTCATAAGTACAAAGAATAGAACTAAGGTTTCACATACAATATTAGAGGATGTTGAAGAGGCATATCAACCTACTTTTACTAATGTCACCATATTGAGTGATAAAGATGTGCGTTTGATAAAAGATACTTATAGAATAGCAAAACAGAGTACAGATCATAAAACAATGAAAGTTTTAAGAGATAAGGTAGAGAGTATACTAGCTACAAATTCAGAACTTTATGATGTTCAGTATTTAGATACTGTTTTGAAAGATTATAGTTTTTACACGCAGCAGCTTTAAGTTCAATTTCAGGTTTGAAGATTAATAGATAGTTTGATCATTAATTGATACGTTTATCTGAAATTTGCATTTATTCTCAAATAACTATTTTCACTAATGTTTTACTTTACAATTGACATTTTAGGTACTATCGCCTTCGCTATTTCTGGGGTATTGGTGGCTATGGATAAAAAACTCGATTTATTTGGAGTTTTTATAATAGCTTTTGTAACAGCAGTTGGTGGTGGTACCCTTCGGGATATGTTAATTGGTAGTACTCCCGTTGGTTGGATGCAAAATTCAACCTATGTTTTTGTCATTACGGGTACGGTGGCATTTGCTATTCTCTTCAGAAATTATCTGAAGTACTTCAGAAAATCACTTTTCTTGTTTGATACTATTGGTATTGGTCTATATACTATGGTGGGTATTGAAAAAGGACTTGGTGTGGGATTGAATCCGCTTGTGTGCATAGCATTAGGCACCATGACCGCAAGTTTTGGAGGTGTGATACGCGATATTCTGTGTAATGAAATTCCTGTAATATTTAGAAAAGAAATTTATGCTACTGCATGCATTTTTGGGGGTGTGTCTTATTTTCTACTTCGTAAGTTACCTATAGAAAATACGTATGCATATATCGCAGCGATTATAATTGTGATTGTCATTCGAATTTTGGCGGTACTATTTAAAATAGCATTGCCCAATATTTATCGTAGTAAAGCTTAAAGTTGATCTTTAATGTTTTGTAATCAAAGATCAGTTAATCAATTACTTCTGCCTTTTCTATGTACACGTTTACTGAAGGCCAATCACCTTTGCCAGTTTCTACGGCGTTAATTTTATCTACTACATCCATACCTGAAATTACTTTTCCGAATGGGGTGTAATTTCCGTCTAAATGATATGAGCCTGGTTTTGTTACAACAATAAAAAATTCATAGGGTGAAGCTAATTTATGTGGATTGTCATTTTCACTACTTGGCATTGATAATGTGCCACGGTGATGTTTATGTCCTTTTTTTGTGTCAGGTGGTAATAGGTAACGGCCAATTTCTCTTCGTTTTTTAGGTGTGGCTTCATCATCTGCATTGCCACCTTGAATTATAAAGTTCTTTACAATTCTATGAAACTGTGTGTTATTAAAATATCCTTTTTTAGTTAGATAAATAAAATTGGCTTTATGATATGGTACATTATCAAATAATTGTACAATAAAACTTCCTAAGCTAGTAGTGATTTTTACTTTATTAGCTTTTAAGTTCTTCTGATATTCGAAAAAAAACTCAATTGAATTTTCTTCTGTTAATATAAACTCTTCTTCAATTTCTGTAATTACAGAATCTTTTTGAATCGCCTTCTTTTCAGTACTACTAGGTTCTGTAGTTGATTTTTTATTCGCGGGTTGGTCTTTACATCCAACTAAAAAAAATAGTGTTATTATTGTGGATAATGCAATTTGTTTTAAGCTCATGGACTTTAATTTGTTTTCAAAACAAGTATCAAAAATAAAAAATCTTCCATTACCGGGGGTTGAAGCTCATTATAAAATGGTGCCAGCCTTTAGACAAGAGTTAATGAAAAAGAATACGGAATTGAAAAAGATTCCGAAAAAAGCGGGCGTGATGGCCCTTTTTTACCCAGATGCACAAAACAATACAAATTTCTTGTTGATTTTGAGAAAAACCTATGAGGGTATTCATTCAAATCAAATAGCTTTTCCTGGAGGTAAAGCTGAGAAATCAGACACTGATATCATGAATACAGCCCTTCGAGAAACCGAAGAAGAAGTTGGCGTACCAGTTGCTAGTATTGATGTTTTAAAAGAATTGACGCAAGTTTATATACCACCAAGTAATTTTATGGTGTCACCATTTATTGGTTTGGCTACTGGCGAAATATCTTTTATATTACAAGAAGAAGAAGTTGAAAATATTGTAGAGGTTTCAATGCTCGATTTATTGGATGATAAAAAAATATTCGCAAAAAAAATAACAACATCTTATGCCGTAGATGTTGATGTACCTGCCTTTAAATTAAATGGTTACACTGTGTGGGGAGCAACAGCAATGATGCTAAGCGAAGTCAAAGACCTGATAAAACAAGTATTGTGAGCTTCTTATTTTGTAAATTCGACGGTTCTAATAAAACGCCCTCATGAGCATATTCAAGGAAAATCCTTTTGGCCATATTCTTTTTGTAAAGAAGTTTTTAATCCGATTACTAGGGTTAATAACGCACCATCGCTATAAAAGATTTAATACTTTAGAGATTGAAGGGTCTGAAATAATCAGAAACCTACCTGAGCGTAATGTGCTTTTTGTTAGTAATCATCAAACATATTTTGCCGATGTGGTAGCAATGTTTCATGTGTTTAATGCTAGTCTAAAAGGGCGAGATGATAATATTAAACGCATTTCTTATATCATGCAGCCAAAGCTTAATGTCTATTATATTGCGGCAGCTGAGACTATGAGAAAAAGTTTGTTTACCAAAGCATTAGCGTATGCTGGGGCTATTAGTGTTGAGCGAACTTGGCGATCTCACGGCCAAGATGTTAAGCGTCAAGTAAAAATGACTGATATTTCTAAAATAGGTATGGCCTTAGAAGATGGTTGGGTAATTACCTTTCCGCAAGGCACAACTACACCTTGGAAACCTTTACGAAAAGGTACTGCGCACATTATTAAAAAATACAAACCTGTGGTCGTACCTGTTGTAATAGATGGCTTTCGTAGATCTTTTGATAAAAAAGGACTGCGTATAAAGAAAAAAGGTATTCTTCAATCTCTGGTTATTAAAGAACCTTTAGATATTGACTACGAAAATGAGAGTAGTGCTGAAATTATTGAAAAATTAGAATACGCAATAGAGCAACACCCATCTTTTTTAAAAGTAATACCAAAAGAAGAAATTGCTGCGTACGAAGAGTTACATCAAAAAAGACGTTTTAGTAAGCACTAGATTTCAAGTCTTTTTAATTCTTTGTGGTTCTTTTTAAGTTTTCTAAGTAATAGGCCGTAAAGTAGAAAATAGATTGCTCCAATAATTAAAGGCATTATAATTGCCATTGCTAAATACACTCCTATTAATAATTTTTTTAATTTTTCTGGCTCCATTTTTTTAAATTCCTCATACTCAAATGCCTCTGTAAGAGGTGTTAAATCTGAGGTGAGGTGAATGCCAAAAGCAAAAGAGGCCATGGTAATGAATATTAATGAAAGGGAGAATATTACATAGGATTTTACTGTCTTTCTAGTTTTTATGATTTTATCCATTAAGTTTTTAGCACTATCAAGCACTGAAATTTCTTTGTAGCGCTTGTAGAATTCAAAAATAAAATAGGCTACAACAGCATATTGTATTATGGTTAAGCCAATAATCCAAAACCTTAATCCAACACTGTCATATATAGCCATTTGGTTACGTGCCTGAGGAAGAAAATATAATAAATGGGGGAGTAAAAATTCTATAATGCTAATAATCATTATCCATTTAACAATGGAAGACGATTTTTTCCACAGCATAGTATGAATTTCACCATATGACAATTTAGGAAGGTTAACTTCCTTTTTCTGCCAGTCTTTTTTAAGTAGTTCCAATTCGTCCGACATGCTATTATGGATTTAATATGGTTCTAAGTTTATTCTTGATTCGGTTCATCTTTACTCGTGCATTAACTTCTGTTATACCTAATGTTTCACTTATTTCACTGTAATTTTTATCCTCTAGATATAAAAAAACTAAAGCTTTATCTATATCACCTAATTGTTTTACTGCTTTGTACATCAACTTCAATTGTTCTTCTTCAGTTGCATCATACTCGTTAGCTTTTATCTTGAAAATTACCGATTCATAATCTTGCGTCTTTATACTGCGTTTCGATTTTCGATATAAAGTGATTGCCGTATTTAGTGCTACCCGATACATCCAAGTACTAAATTTTGATTCCCCTCTAAATTTTGGATATGCTTTCCAGAGTTGAATTGTTATTTCTTGAAAAAGATCGTTGTGTGAATCTCGGTCATTGGTATACAAAGTGCACACCTTATGAACAATATTTTGATTGGTCTCAAGGTCTGTCACAAATTGATGTTCCAGTTCTTTATTCACGAATGAGTTGGTCGGTTGTTGCTAGTTAGTAGAAGAAAGTTTCATTTTGTTACAAAAGAATTTAATAGTTGTTAAAATAATCTATATACGATTATCAATTTTCATTCTAATCAAGTTATTCTTAGTTGTTATAGTCTTAATTCATTTGAAGAAATTAGGTTTTTAAAGATAGTAAAAACAATGATTTTTAGATTTCAAACGAAGTGTATAACGTATTTTTGTACTACAATATCTAAATATGAATATTCCAAAGTGTGACTTGCCACGTGTAGTAATTATCGGTGGCGGTTTTGGCGGTGTTGCTTTAGCTAAGAAACTGCGAAATCAAGAGGTGCAAGTGGTCTTAATTGATCGTCATAATTACCATACCTTTCAACCCTTACTTTATCAAGTGTCTACTGGCGGCCTGGAGCCGGATTCTATAGCTTATCCTTTACGGAAAATATTACAAGATTCACCCAACAATTATTTTCGATTGGCAGAAGTTTTAGAAATTCAAGCTGATAAGAATACAATTTTTACTGATATTGGTCCACTTGATTATGATTATCTGGTATTAGCAACAGGTTCGATAACTAATTTCTTTGGCAATACTAATATTGAAAGCAATGCTATGGCGATGAAGACCATTCCGCAATGTCTCAATCTTCGTAGTTTAATATTAGAAAATTTTGAAGATGCGCTTTTAACTGATGATTTAAACCAGCGTGAAGCACTCATGAATTTCATTATTGTTGGAGGTGGCCCAACAGGTGTAGAATTGGCGGGTGCATTGGCAGAAATTAAAAAGGGAATTTTACCTAAAGATTATCCTGATTTAGATACCAGAATTGCACAGATAAACCTAATACAAGGTGGTGATAGATTATTGCCAACCATGAGTTCGCAAGCATCTGAAAAAGCCGAGAAATTTCTAAGAAAATTAGGAGTTAATGTATACAAAAATATGCGTGTTACTGACTATGATGGTCACTTGGTTAGCACAAATACAGATGATACCTTTGAAGCTGAAACAATGATATGGGCTGCTGGTGTGCAAGGAGCAATGATACACGGGTTAAATGCGAACGATATAGTTGCAAGAGGTAATCGTTTGAAAGTAGATGAATTTAATAGGGTAGCGGGTTTTGAGAATATTTTTGCAATTGGCGATATTGCGATGATGCAGACAGAGTCTAATCCTTTTGGGCATCCAATGGTAGCACAGCCGGCAATTCAACAAGGTAATAGTTTGGGTGCTAATTTTTTAAGAATGCTTAAGAATGAATCTCTGGTGCCTTTTGAGTATGTTGACAAAGGGTCAATGGCAACCGTTGGCAGAAACAAAGCCGTTGTTGATATGAAATCATTTAAATTTCAAGGTGTATTTGCTTGGTTTGTTTGGATGTTTGTACACTTGTTTTTTCTAATAGGTTTCAGAAACCGAGCTATTGTTTTTGTTAATTGGGTGTACAATTATATACGGTTTGATCGTGAAGCTCGATTAATAATTCGACCTTATAAAAAGAATAAAAAAGTTAATTAGAGTTGATTGAAGGGGAGTTAACAGAATTTTTTAGAATCCCTATGATCATTAATAATTGGGCTATGCCATAAATTCCCATTACCAGAATTTTTGAAAATGGAATATCAATTTTAAACTTGGTTATAGCTAAAATACTGTCTGAAAGCATAAACAAAAGTGCACCTGCAAGCACATAAATATAACTATTGTTTGTAGTAGAGTCTTCGCGTAAATAAGCAAATAATATCATTATTAATAGTACAACAACGTAAATGCCAACTGGTATTGCCATATTGTATAAGGCATTGCTTAAATAATAGAACAAAGGAATAGCATATCCTAATAACACTGCTAAGGGTGCTAATACACCCACATTTTTATTTCGTATTCTTGAAAACTGAATAGCATAAAAGATATGACCTATCATAAATGCTGAGACTCCAGCAATAAAAAATTCTGTAGAATTTCTAGCATATATTAAAAGGATATCACCAATTATACATAGAATTAAGGCAGCAGAAACAAGTTTTTTCGTCATCTGATTTACCTGCTGCATTAGAAAAAAAACTAAAAGCGAGCCAACAACTAAAGGTTTGGTAAATATTCGGTATGACCACCAGTCTGGTGTTGAGATAAGAATTAACTCAATCAATAAAATAATACTAAAAATCCTTAAAAAGGGTTTTAAATGTTTCATATATGGTTTTTGCCAAACATTCAAATATAAGGGTAGAATTTATAAACTATTTCATTTTGAATCAATTTATAATCAACTGTTTATAGTACTAGCTAAAATTAATCTGATGAAAATACTGCAAATTAGTGTAGTTGAATAATCTAGTTTTACGGTATTTTTAATACGCTTTTATGCCTTTTTTTAAGTGTACTTTTGAGCCCTTTATTATGCCTATTATAACTAAAAGTTGAGCGATACTATAAAAGCCCATGACCATAATACGTGAATATTGAATATCACTTTTAAATCGTGTGATGGCAAGAATACTATCTGCAAACATAAATATAAAAGAGCCTGCAAGAACATATATGTAACTGTTGTTAATCATAGAATCATCTCTTAAATAAGCAAAAAGAATCATTACTAAATGAACAGTGATATATATGCCAACCGGTATTACAAAGTCACCTAAAGAATCATACAAATACAAATAAATTGCGATTGCATAACCTGATAAAACGAATAATGGTGCCAGTATACCTAATTCTTTGTTTCTATTTCGTGAAAATTGAAGGGTGTGCAATATATGGGCCATGAAAAATGCGAATAACCCGCCATAAAATAAATTCTCATATATTTCATCATAGATTAATAATAAGTCGCCAATTAATGAAAATAACAATGCGCCAAATACAATTATTCTGGTCTTTTTATCTACCTCTTGGAATAGAAAAAAAACAATAATTGATAATACAATAAGTGGTTTAGAAATTATTCTGAAAGGCCAAAAATCAGGATTACCAACTACAATTAATTCTAATAGTACAATAAATGCATAACACCAAAGAAATGGTTTTAAATGCTTCATTCAAGTTTTATTTAAATTGCGGGGGGCGGCAAATATATTAATCTTTTTTTCTTGGATGAAAATTGTTTAAAACGTCTTCTAAATGAGTGCGGTCAACATGCATATAAACTTCTGTAGTAGTAATGCTTTCGTGACCCAGCATTTGCTGTATGGCACGTAAATCAGCTCCGTTCTGTAATAAATGCGTTGCAAATGAATGTCGAAAGGTATGTGGACTGATACTTTTTTGTAAACCAATTTTTTCTGCTAATTGCTTTATGATGGTAAAGACCATAGCGCGTGTTAATTGTCTACCTCTGCGATTCAAGAAAAGTATATCCTCAAAATCTTTTTTTATGTTTTGATGAACGCGAACTTCTTCTAAATAGATTGTAATATATTTTTTATTGATAGTACTAATAGGTACAAATCTTTGCTTATCTCCTTTGCCTGTTACTTTTATAAAATCTTCATCAAAATATAAATCTGAAATTCGCAAGCTTATAAGTTCTGAAACACGCAACCCGCAGCCATAAAGTGTTTCTAGCATGGCTCTATTTCTTTCCCCTTCTGGTTTTGAGAGATCTATATTTTCAATTAGTTCGTTTATCTCTTCTTCAGAAAGTGTGTATGGTAATTTGCGTCCGATTTTAGGGGACTCAATTAAATCCATGGGGTTGTCAACTCTATAATCTTCAAAAATTAAATAGTTAAAAAAACTTTTTAATCCAGAAATAATACGGGCCTGAGATCTCGGATTTACATTTTTGGCAACATCATAAATAAAACGTTGTACAGTTTCTTTTAAAATTTTATCAGGTGATTCATTTAGATTTTTTTCGTCAAGATAGCCTATCAATTTTTCTATATCCATAGCGTAATTCTTTATTGAATTACTGGCTAAACCACGTTCAATTTTTAAATAGTGTTTATAGTCTTGCAATGCAGATATCCATTTCATTTTGTAAAGGTAGCGAATGAAGCATTTATTCTTATTTTGTTTTGAAGGGTTGTTTATTAATACAATATTATCAATGCTCTACCTAATTGGAAAACGTTATTAGTAAGAGAAGAATACCGCTTTAAATATTGTTGTGATCTAATTAATTTTAAGAACTACTAATTAAATTATTGTAATTTTGATATGAATTTAGCCACGTAATACAACCTTAAATTTTACTTTATGAAAAAAGCTCTCCTATTAGCGATTGTAACATTTGCTATTGCAGCGCAGCAAATGAATGCCCAAGTATTTGTTCAAGATAAGACTACTTCTAGTAATAGCGGGTCAAGTGGTGATATAAGATTTGGAGCAAAAGCAGGTCTGAATATTTCTACTTTTATCAATAAAGATTATTTTGATGTAACGCCAAAAGCAGGTGGTTTTGTGGGGGGATTGGTTGAGATTCCTATAACTGATGAAATTTATGCACAACCAGAATTGCTTGTGTCAATTCAAGGTGCAAACATAGGCCCTGGAGATCTTAATTTGGTTTATGTGCATGTTCCACTAATGGGAAAATACCATATTACAGATGAAATTGCTGCTGAATTTGGTCCTCAATTAAGTTTTGTGTTGAATGATAATGCTAGTGATTATGTGAATAATGGTGCAGAATTAAAAACAAATACCTTGCAAGTAGCCTTGAATTTTGGTGGGGGATATCGTTTAAATGATAATATTTATTTTCAAGCTCGTTTCAGTTTAGGTATGACTAAAACGGTTGTAGATTCTACTGTGAAAAATGGAATTTTGCAAATTGGGGCGGCCTATATATTCTAAAATTTTCATCATTTTTAATTGAAAGACTGGTTAAACCAGTCTTTTTTTATGCCTTTTTTTTCCTATTAATATATTCAATGTAGGTTTATGCGTACAATTTTTGGTAAAATGTTGAGTTAAGGTTTAATCATTGATAAACTAATCTTTGACTAAAAAAAAATAGGGGTGTCATGAAAAATAACATTTTATTAATAGCATTTATATTATTTTCAATAACGATTACTGCTCAAAAAGGGTTCAAATTAGGTATTCATGGTTCTTTACCATTGGGTGAAAATAAAAAGGTTGTTAGCTTGGGAGCTGGTATAGATGTTGGCTATATGTACCCATTGGGTGAAGTTGTTGATTTAGGTGTAATGACGGGCTTTATAAATGGTTTTCCTGAAACTTTTCACGAAGAAGTAGTGCTTAGAGATTTGCCTAATGTGCAATTTGTACCCGTAGCTTTAGGTTTACGAATTTGGCCTTCTAATTCATTTTCATTTGGTGGCGAAATAGGTAACGCATTTGGTATGAATGATGGCAATGAAGGTGGAATTTACTATAAGCCAATAATTGGTTTGCTGTTCGGAGCGCAAGTTGAGGTCAACCTGTCATATACTAATGTTGTATTAGATGGTGAAGACTGGTCCACTGCAAATTTGGGTGTGCTTTATACTTTTCCTCCTAAAAATCCATATTAAACAATTTTCTAGATATTTATTATGTAGCGATATAAGCACTTTTTTTATCGCTCTGTATTTGATACTTTTACCTTATGAAGTTGATAATAATAAATGGCCCCAATTTAAACCTTCTTGGTAAGCGTGAACCCGAAGTCTATGGTAACAGGACTTTTGAGGATTACTTTACAGAATTACAATTTAAATTTAAAGATGTTCAATTAGAATATTTTCAATCTAATATTGAAGGTGAGATTATTGGTAAAATTCAAGAAGTTGGATTTTCTCATGATGGCGTAATACTTAATGCGGCAGCCTATACACATACTTCGGTGGGCATAGGTGATGCAATAAAAGCTGTGGAAACACCTGTGGTTGAAGTGCATATTTCAAATACGCATCAACGTGAAGATTTTAGGCATGTCTCTTATATTTCTCCGGTAGCTAAAGGTGTTATTTTAGGCTTCGGACTTCAAAGTTATGACTTAGCAATACAAAGTTTTTTAGACTGATTTAGTCAAATACTTTTTTTCTACATAAAAAGTAGCAAATGGTAACAATGAGGCAATTAAAAGGATGAAGAGCCTTTTAATTGACCACTTTTTTTGAAACCAGTAAAGTACAGCAAGTAGTATATAGGCAATAAATAAAATGCCATGTGCGTAACCAACATATTTGTTTGGCATCAGCATGCCTGCCATATATTTTAACGGCATGGTTACAGCAAAAAGTGCCAGATATGAGATACCTTCTAATATGGCCGTAATACGAAAAGCTGTGCGCATGTTTCTAAAAATTAAGAGGTAAGTAAAATAGGAGTAGCTAGATTAGAATGTTCTAGCTACTCAATACTATATTTTATAAATGAATTACTTCATCATATGCATCAGCAACAGCTTCCATAACAGCTTCACTCATAGTAGGGTGGGGGTGTACTGCTTTTAATACTTCATGACCTGTTGTTTCTAACTTTCTTGCAACAACCGCTTCAGCAATCATATCTGTAACGCCAACACCTATCATATGGCATCCTAACCATTCTCCATATTTAGCATCAAAAATTACTTTTACAAATCCGTCAGATGCTCCTGAAGCTTTTGCTTTTCCACTTGCAGAAAAAGGAAATTTTCCAACCTTAATGTCTAAACCTTTTTCTCGGGCTTGTTTTTCAGTTAAGCCAACTGAAGCAATTTCTGGCATACAATACGTACAACCTGGTATATTTCCATAATCTAATGCTTCAACGTGCATTCCGGCAATGTTTTCAACACATAAAATACCTTCTGCAGATGCAACGTGTGCTAAAGCTTGGCCTGGCGTAACATCACCAATTGCGTAGTAGCCTTCAACATTAGTTTTGTAATTAGCATCTACTAATATTTTATCTCGATCTGTTTTGATACCTACATTTTCAAGTCCAATATTTTCAATATTTGATTTAATACCTACAGCAGAAAGAACAATGTCAGCAGGAATTATTTCAGCACCTTTTGAAGTTTTTACATTTACTTTTACGCCGTCACCGGAAGTATCAACATGAGTAACTTCTGAAGAGGTCATCACTTTAATTCCGGCCTTTTTTAAGCTACGTTCCAATTGCTTTGAAATGTCTTCATCTTCAACAGGTACAATATGGGGTAGATATTCAACAACAACAACTTCAGTACCCATGGTTTGATAGAAATAAGCAAATTCTACACCAATAGCTCCACTACCAACAACAACCATTTTTTTAGGCTGTTCTTTTAAGCTCATTGCCTCACGGTAACCAATTATCTTTTTACCATCTTGTGGTAAACTAGGTAATTCTCTACTACGTGCACCAGTAGCAATTATAATATGTTTGCCACTATATTCGGTTTCTTTTCCGTCATCACCTTTAACAGAAACCTTTTTACCTGGTTTTAATGTTCCGTAACCTTTTATGACTTCAATTTTGTTTTTCTTCATCAAAAATTGAACACCCTTGCTCATACCATCAGCAACACTACGGCTACGTTTAACAACAGCATCAAAATCTTTATCAACACCTTCAGCTATAAGTCCGTAATCTGAGGCATGTTTTAAATAGTCAAAAACTTGCGCTGATTTTAAAAGAGCTTTTGTTGGAATACAACCCCAGTTAAGACAAACACCACCAAGACTTTCTTTTTCTATGATTGCAGTTTTTAATCCTAATTGTGACGCTCTGATAGCGGTTACATATCCTCCGGGCCCACTGCCCAAAACAATAACATCGAAGTTGCTCATTTCTGTAGTTTTTATAGCTGAATTAACAAGATGCAAAGGTACAAAAGCAAAATCATTTTTGAACAGCATTTGTGGCAAATCACAAATTACGATTGATAAGTGAAGGAGTTGTATTAAAGAAGAGAATCAAATGTCTGTTTTGACCTTATATTTATTTTTAAGACAATACATACTTATGTTGTTTTTAGTAGTAAACAACAACTTTAGAACCATGATTGGTTTCTTAGTTTTACAGTGATTAAGATGTTTTGAATTCTTTAAAGCTTATTAACTAGTCAATAACTAATTACTTTGTAGTTGGCACAAACTTTAATGCAGCACCATTAATACAATGTCTTTTTCCGGTGGTTTTTTTTGGTCCATCATCAAAAACATGTCCTAAATGACCACCACAGGTTGCGCAATGTTCTTCAGTGCGTTTGTATCCAATTTTATAATCTACATCATAAGAAACATTCCCTTTTATCTCTCTATCAAAACTAGGCCAACCCGTGCCAGAAATAAATTTGTGTTTGCTTTTAAATAGTTCGGTTCCACATCCTGCACAGACATAAACACCCTTTTCTTTGTTTTCTAACAATTCACTAGTAAATGCATTTTCTGTACCAGCTTGTCTCAATACATAATACTGCATGTCATCTAAAGAGCTTCGCCATTCTGCATCAGTTTTAGTGACAGCGAAAGTTTCTTTTTTTTCATCAACTTTATTAGAGTCTTTTTTTTCTTGAGAAACACCGTTACAACCAATAAAGGCTAAGGCAATAATTAGAGTTAACTTATTAATTATCATAGTATTTTATTTTAAATGTCTGTCGCAAACCTATAGGTTTCCTTTCAAAAGTATGAATAATGGACAAATTTAAGCCCCGTTTGCAAAATTGCATTCAGGGCTTATATATACGAAAGTAAGTAGTATTAGTTCACTTTTATTCTCGGAATGTTATTTTCTTCAACTCCCAATGTCTGCAAAACATTTGCAATATTCGACTTGTCTAATTTTGACCCTGCCACCAAATTAGCAGGTAAAACGGCGATTCTAAATATTTGCTCGTCTGTATCTGCTGAAGGTAATGTTGAAAGATCAAAATCTGCTTCTAAAAAGATATTTGCATCTAAAAATGTATGGTCATAATTGTATTGAAGTAATCCTTGGTTAAGAATTAATGTTTGGGGCATTAAGCGCCAGATATCAACATTTTCACCATTATTATCTACGGTCTGATCCCAAAGTATATAAATAAGAACTACATCATTTTCAAATACTTCCAAAGTGGGTGCAGATTCATTGAAATCAACTAAAATTTGATAATCATTTTCAGCTGTAAAATCGCCAACAACGTCAAAAACGTTCCCAATTTCAGCATCTAATCCGTCTTGACCTGGGGGACCCTGTGGGCCATCAAAACCATCAAAACCCGGAGGGCCTTCAGGACCTGTACATGAAATAAATAACAAAGTAATAAGTGATGTGAAAAGTAGTGTAGCCTTTTTCATAATATATAATTTTAATTCGTATTGTTTTTCAAACTTAACTAGACCATTTCAAAAAGCGTTCCACTTTTCTAGAGCAAATGAGCTGTAGTTTGTGATTTCGTATTTATTTAATTGATAATCAATGTTTTAATAAATTTTTAAAATATGGTATAAAATTTGATTTTACACAAGCTAAATAGAAAAAAGGTTTTGTAATCTAACTTTCTTAAACCACAAATTTTTGTATATTGGAATTTAAATTAAACACTATCACCATGAAAAAAATAGTATTGGTATTGGTCATTTTCTTGACCGTTGCCGCATGTAAAGTTAATCCGTTTACGGGTAAGAAGGTTTTGAATTTCTACCCTAATAGTCAAGTTTTCCCGATGGCATTTGCTCAATATGATCAGTTTTTAACTGAGAATAATGTGATTGAAAACTCAGCAGATTCAAAAATGATTACTAAAGTTGGGCAACGAATATCATCGGCTGCTGAACGTTGGTTAGTTGCAAATGGTTATCCAGGGTATCTTAAAGATTATAAATGGGAGTACAATCTTGTTAAAGATGAAACTGTTAATGCTTGGTGCATGCCAGGTGGTAAAATTGTTTTTTACACAGGTATTTTGCCAATTACACAAACTGAAAGAGGTGTTGCTGTAGTTATGGGTCATGAAGTTGCCCATGCACTTGCAGATCATGGTGCTCAGCGAATGAGTGCTGGTACACTTCAGCAAATAGGTGCAGTAGCGGGTAATGTTGCAATTCAAGATCCAAATAAAAGAAATATGTTTAATCAGGCTTACGGGTTAGGTTCTAATGTTTTAGGTATGTTACCTTTTAGTAGAAGTCATGAAACAGAGGCGGATCGTATTGGTTTGCAAATTATGGCAATTGCTGGCTATAACCCTGATGAAGCTGCCCAACTCTGGAAAAGAATGAAAGCAAATAGTGGTGGACAAGCACCACCAGAATTTATGAGTACACACCCTTCTAATGATACTAGAATTAATAATTTAACAGAATGGGCGCCTGCAGCAAAACAGGAAGCAGCTAAATTTGGAGTCACTAAATTTCAGTAGCAATAAAGTTTAAATCGTATATTTAGAGCCGTCTGCCAATTATTGGTAGACGGTTTTTTATTTAACCAACAATGACCAAACCAATCAAGGGAAGTAAGAAATTGCTCAATGCATGGGCATTTTATGATTGGGCCAATTCGGTCTATAACTTAGTTATTTCCTCTGCTATATTTCCTATTTTTTATGGTGCGCTTTTTCGAGCGGCCAATGTGGAAAAAGTAACAATATTCGGTGGTGAGATTGCTAGAGCTCCTTTAATAAGTTACGTAACTTCTGCAGCTTTTCTTTTTATAGCGATAATCACTCCACTCTTATCAGGTATTGCTGATTACCTAGGTAATAAAAAGAGATTTATGCAATTCTTTTGCTACTTAGGGGCGTTTTCTTGTATCGGTCTCAATTGGTTCTCTTTGGAAAATATTTACTTCGGATTGATTTGTTATTTCTTCGGATTAGTGGGGTTTTGGGTCAGTTTGGCATTTAATAATTCTTATTTGCCAGATGTTGCTTACCCAGAACAACAAGATGCCATTAGTGCTAAAGCCTATTCTATAGGATATATCGGTAGTGTGTTATTATTGCTTGTGAATTTGGCAATGGTCATGAAACCAGACTTATTCGGAATTGTAAGTGATGAAGGTGGATTAGCTGAGTTAAAGGCAATGCAATATTCGTTTGTAACTGTTGGTATTTGGTGGATAGTTTTTAGTCAGGTTAGTTTCTATTTTCTTCCTTTAGGAAATAAAACCGAATCTGATGGAAAGAACATTATTCTAAATGGTTTTAAAGAGTTAAAAGGGGTATGGCACCAAATGGGTGAACTCGTAAAACTGAAACGTTATTTGGGTGCATTTTTCGTTTACAGTATGGCAGTGCAAACCGTGATGCTCATTGCTACTTTTTTTGGTGAAGAAGAAATTGCTTGGGGTTCTGATAATGAAAGAACCATGGGGCTTATCATTAGTATTTTAGTTATTCAATTAGTTGCAATTCTTGGAGCAACAGTAACGGCTAAAGCATCGCAGGTTTTCGGAAACATTAAAACTTTGGTGGTAATAAATATTTTGTGGGTAGCCTTATGCATATACGCTTATTATGTAATTACCCCAATAGATTTTTATATTGCTGCTGGTTGTGTGGGTCTTGTTATGGGCGGTATACAAGCGTTGTCAAGATCAACATATTCTAAATTTTTACCTGATACCACTGATACTACCTCGTTTTTTAGCTTTTTTGATGTAGCTGAAAAAATAGGTATTGTTATCGGAACATTTTTATATGGTTATGTAGCACAGGTTACTGGCAATATGCGAAATGCAATTATTTTTTTAGGTGTTTTCTTTCTTATAGGGGCAGTAATGTTGCTACGAGTAAATAAAAAACCCCATCCACAATTAAAAGTGGACGGGGAATGATTGCGTCGTTTTTTGATTTTGATTGCTTTTATCTTTTGGTAATGTCACCCGATCCAGCTGACTTTGTATCTACCTTTTCTGGGTTGCCTTTGTAATCGATATCACCTGATCCTGAAACTCTAGCTTTTAGCGATTTGTTTGCCGTAACTTCAATATTTGCTGAGCCAGAAACTGTTGCTTCAACATTATCAGCTTCTAGGGCATAAGCTGCAATATCTCCGCTACCTGATATAGTGGCATCAAAGTTTGTTGCTCTACCACTTAGTTTAATATCTCCTGATCCAGACATTGCTGATGAAACGTTATCTGCATCAATTTCTAAGGTGATATCACCAGACCCTGACATACTTGTTTTAAAGTTTTTTGACTTGATCTTAGTTTTGCCTACAATATCACCAGAACCAGAAAGTGCCACGGCATCAATACTTTCAATAGGTACAGTGATGTGAATACCGTCTTTCCATGAAGAGGGACTTAAATTATATCCTTTTTCAACTTTAATATTTAGTTGGCCGTTTTTCACTTCTGTAACTATGTGTTCTAGTAAATTAGATTCACCATTTAAGGTAATTTCTCCTTCTTGGCCTGATACAAAGTCTACATCAAAGAAGCCTGAAATACCTATTCTATCATAGTCACCGACTGATCTTTCTATGGTGGTATTATCACCATTACCTTTCACCTTTTTTCCCCATTGTGCAGTACATGAAATGCTGCAAAGTACTATTAAACTTAAAATTGCTAATTTTTTCATTTTTCTGTTTGTTTTATTTAAATTGATTGATGTTTAATTTTTATGGAATGTTACACTGCCATAGTCGCTACTAATTGATACCGAATTGCCACTATTTTGATTACCGTGATAACCTTTGTAATATTTTGAAGTTGATTTAATATTACTAACATTTATCTCGAGTTCTTCTTTGCCGTTAAAACCCCCGTATTCTATATCTATTTCAAAATTAAAATGATATGCAGCGTTGTATCCCATTTTAACTCCGGTGTAATCACTAACAACGTTAAGGTTTCCGGCATCTGCAGCCATTTCTTCTATTTTTAATTGTCCATAATCTGCATTAATTTCAACATTGCCGTGAATTGTACCAAGTCTAACATTTAAATAGTCGCCATCGCCCGATATATTATTAGCCATGTCTACTTCTAGTTTACCATAATCGCAGTCGTATTTTAAATTCTCCATCTGCTTTATGGTAGAGTTTGTGTAATCGGCATCAAGGGTAATATCTTTTGTTTTGCCTAATGTGAATCCTGAATAATCAGCTTCAATGGTGCCACTATTCATATATTCTATACTTGAATTTGATGTATAGTCAAACTTTAACTCGTTATTTCTTCCTCTTAATTCACCAATTTCAAGGCGGCCATAATCACAACTGATTTTTGCATGCCCATCTATTCGATCAAGAATAATGCTTCCATAGTCATTATTTAAGTGAACACTATTTTTTACAGGTAGTTTTATGGTGTAATTTACTTGCATGTTTACGTTGTTATTACTCCAGTTCCAGCCCCAACTACTGCTTTTACTGCCAAAAAATGTTCTAGCAGAAACTACGCTACTGCTATTTTCAAAGTCAACATTAATTTCATCTAACTTTCGCTGAACCTTATCTTCATTGTTGCCATTGGTTATAATATGTACTTCAATGAGTATTCGGTTCTCATTCCAAGAAGTAATGTTAAGGTTGCCATAGCTGTTTTTAACCTTTAGTAGCGCGTCAGAATTCACATTAAATTCTTTTTTAATTGTTTTTTCTTTGGTGTGCTTGCCTTTTAATTCTGTAGAATTGGCTGACATTACCAAAGGCATTGTGAGAATTAACAGTGCTGTGTATTTAAGTAAAAATGTTTTCATTTATATTGGGATTATTTTTTTATGTGATATGCTATTTTGTCTCTATTCTTAACTTTTAAAGGACAGATTGACTCAAATTATCATTGAATTTGTTTAGTGTTTTAATCGATTCAATTTGGTTCATAACCTCTTCTAAGAGATCAATTCTTGTTTGAAAATTAGTAATCATAGCACTCAGTATGAGTTTACTATTACCACCTTTTAATAGTTCGTTTTCTAGATTTTTATAGTTTAACTCTAGTTTTTTAAGCTGAGACATGGTGTCTGAGATTATTTGTTGAGTTTCAGGGGTGCTTTCATTTTCTAACTGCTTTACTTGTTCTTCAATAATATTGGCAAAATAGAATTGTGTATTTGCCGCTTCAGGCGAAATTTCAGCAACTTGTTCTTCAACCGTTAAAGTATTGCTGAAAATGCCAAAACCTACTGCTATTAGTACTGCGATTGATGCAGCTATTGATAGTGTTTTCCACCAGTTGAACTTAGTTTTATTCAAATCAACCACTTTTGACTCCTTGTTTAGTTTCTCGAGAAACCTAAACTCATGACCTGTAGCAGGCTCTTCGGTGTCAAAGTGGCCCTCTAGTTCTTTGAATATATTTTCTAATTTGTTGTCTTGCATCGTTATGCGCTTAAAATTTTCTTTCTTAGACTTTCTTTTGCTCTTGAAATAGTAGTTCTGCAATTTGCATTACTCATGTTCATTATTTCACTAATTTCTTCATAATCATAGCCTTCTATTAAATGTAAGGTCAAAGAAATTCTGTAATTGTCTTTTAATTGTTTCATGGTTTCCATCACTTTTTGAGCCTTTTGTTCTGAAAACACATGATCCGAAACAATTCCATCATTATCTTCAACCTTGTACATTACATTTTCAAGATCTACTTCATTCTTTTTCTGCTGTTTTCTATACTGGTATATGCTATTGTTGACTACAATTCGCTTTAACCAGGCTCCGAAAGCAACTTCACCCTTAAATGTGTGCAATTTTGTAAATGCACTCAAGAATGACTCTTGCATGATATCTTCGGCTTCAGCCGTGTCTTTTACGATGCGCAAAGCCGCATTATACATTGCTTTATAATAGCGATTGTATATTTCTAATTGTGCGGTTTGGCTCCCTTTAAGACATAACTGTAACAGCTTGTCAATATGTTCAATATGTTGGCTCAAAAAGGTTGTTGTTTGATATAAAGATTACCCAATTTAGTGATTGTTACACTTATCGAAATATTTTTTGGGTGGATGCCGAAAATACAAGCACATTTATCGATTTTGGCAATTTTAATTACGGAGTATGGCATTTTTTCACTTCCTTGGCTTATGGCACAACAATTGTCTTAATTAAGAGAATTTGAAGCTTTAAATTGTGGCAATCTTATGTCATATTGAAGTTTAGCAAGTTTTACGAGAAGAGAACAGATAATAACCACGTTGGTCTAAATGACAGATTGGCGCACTATATTGATTATGGGAAGAACAAAATTCATAAATATTGACAATGTGTCTTTACAGCATATCGAAAGCGAAGCTGAATTAATTCCGTTATTAACTCCTGAAGACGAAGAGGAGATGAATAATGAATCTTTGCCGGAAACCCTTCCAATATTGCCTTTACGTAATACTGTATTGTTTCCGGGGGTAGTTATACCTA
The DNA here is from genome assembly GCF_016811105.1 of Aurantibacter crassamenti. GTDB lineage: Bacteria > Bacteroidota > Bacteroidia > Flavobacteriales > Flavobacteriaceae > Aurantibacter_A > Aurantibacter_A crassamenti. The sequence goes on along the minus strand of NZ_JAFBGM010000002.1, from coordinate 1,031,025 downwards.
TCACTGCTGGTAGAGATAAATCAATTAATTTGATTAAAGATGCTAATAGTGGGTCTAAAGTAATTGGAGTAGTTTCTCAGAAAGATGAGGATACTGAAAATCCAAAGATAAAAGATATCAATACTTTAGGTACTGTTGCTCAAATTCTAAGAGTACTCAAGATGCCTGATGGTAATACAACTGTTATTATACAGGGTAAAAAACGCTTTGAAGTTGCTGAAGTCTTAACTGAAGACCCTTATATCACGGCAACTATTCGCGAAACTACCGAAGAAAGAACAGGTCAAGATAGTCAAGAATTTCTCGCAATCATTGACTCTATTAAAGAGCTAGCATTGCGTATCATCAAGGATAACCCGAATATACCAAGTGAGGCGTCTTTTGCTATTAAGAATATTCAGAGCAACTCGTTTTTGATAAATTTTGTGTCCTCTAACTTAAACCTGGCAGTTAAAGAGAAGCAAGAGTTGTTGGAAATAGGGAATTTAAAAGATCGGGCGTTGGCTACCTTAAAATATATGAATGTTGAAATGCAGCGATTAGAGCTGCGTAATGACATTCAATTGAAGGTACGCAATGATTTGGATCAACAGCAACGAGAGTATTTTCTTCATCAGCAAATGAAAACTATTCAAGAAGAATTGGGTGGTGTTTCTAATGATGAGGAGATTGATGAAATGCGTGAACTTGCTAAGGCCAAAAAGTGGACGAAGGAAGTAGGTGAGCACTTTAATAAAGAGCTTGCGAAAATGCAACGTATGAATCCGCAGGTTGCAGAATATTCTATTCAAAGAAATTATTTAGATCTTTTTATAGGTTTACCTTGGAATGAATTTTCAAAAGATAAGTTTGATTTAAAGCGGGCTCAAAAAATATTAGATCGCGATCATTATGGTTTAGAAGATGTAAAACGCCGTATTATTGAATATTTGGCTGTACTTAAACTTCGTAATGATATGAAATCACCGATTTTATGCCTTTATGGACCTCCTGGAGTTGGTAAAACCTCATTGGGCAAGTCAGTAGCTGAAGCGCTTGGTAGAGAGTACGTGCGCATGTCTTTGGGTGGTTTACGAGATGAAGCTGAAATACGTGGACATAGAAAAACATATATTGGTGCTATGCCTGGGCGTATCATTCAAAGCTTGAAGAAAGCCGGTACCTCAAACCCAGTGTTTATTTTAGATGAAATCGATAAGCTTTCGAATAGTCATCAAGGTGATCCTTCATCAGCAATGTTAGAGGTTTTAGACCCTGAGCAAAACAGCGAGTTCTATGATAACTTCTTAGAAATGGGTTATGATTTATCTAAAATCATGTTCATTGCAACAGCCAATAACCTTTCTTCTATTCAGCCAGCATTACGTGACCGTATGGAAATCATCAATGTTTCTGGTTATACTATTGAAGAAAAAGTAGAAATAGCAAAAAGACATTTATTGCCAAAACAGTTGGCCGAGCACGGTATGACTGCCAAAGATTTGAAAATAGGTAAGCCACAATTAGAGAAAATTGTTGAAGGCTATACAAGAGAATCAGGCGTACGTAATTTGGAAAAGCAGATTGCGAAAACGGTACGGTATGCAGCAAAATCAATTGCAACTGATGAAAAGTATGATATTAAAGTTTCGAGTGCTGACATAGAAAAAGTGCTTGGCCCTGCTCGTCTTGAAAGAGATAAGTATGAAAATAATGATGTTGCCGGCGTTGTAACAGGCTTAGCATGGACCAGTGTTGGTGGTGATATTTTATTTATTGAATCAATTTTATCAGAAGGAAAGGGCACACTAAATATTACAGGTAACCTTGGTAAGGTGATGAAAGAGTCGGCTACCATTGCAATGGAATATATAAAGTCTAACTGCGATAGATTCGGAATAAATTCAGAAGTCTTTGGTAAATACAATGTTCATATTCACGTGCCAGAGGGTGCTACCCCTAAAGATGGACCAAGCGCAGGTATAACTATGCTAACTTCTTTGGTGTCACTTTTTACTCAAAAACGCATAAAGAGTAGTTTAGCTATGACTGGTGAAATAACCTTACGTGGTAAAGTGCTTCCGGTTGGAGGTATCAAAGAAAAAATTCTGGCGGCTAAAAGAGCGAGAATCAAGGAAATTATTCTTTGTAAGGACAATGAGAAAGATATCCTAGAAATAAAGAAGGATTATTTAAAAGGATTGAAATTTCATTATGTTACTAATATGCATGAGGTTATTGATATTGCTATCATTGATAAAAAAGTGGTTAATCCGAAGAAATTGTAAAAATTTTACATTGAGTTTATATTCGGAAGCTATGGTCTAATCATTTCTGACTATTTTTGAAGTATGCGCAAAATTACCATCGCAATTGACGGCTATTCTTCCACCGGTAAAAGTACTGTTGCAAAGCATTTAGCTAAAGATTTAGGCTATGTATATGTTGATACAGGTGCTATGTATAGGGCTGTAACGTTGTATGCAATTCGAAAAGGCTATTTTGGAAGTGCTGATAAAAACGTTGAGGCATTAGTAAATGATTTACCTAAAATAAATCTCAAATTCGTATTTAATGAAGGTCTTGGCTTTTCAGAAATTTATCTGAATGGCGAAAATGTTGAAAAGGAAATACGAACCTTAAATGTTTCTGCTTTTGTTAGTCCAGTTGCCGAAATTCAGGCTGTTCGCGTCAAATTAGTAGAAATGCAGCAAGAAATGGGTAAAGAGAAGGGGATTGTAATGGATGGCCGTGATATTGGCACTGTCGTCTTTCCGCAGGCAGAGCTCAAAGTTTTTATGACTGCTTCGCCCAAAGCTCGGGCTACACGTCGTTATAAAGAATTGTTAGATAGGGGAGAGCAGGTGACCTATCAAGAAGTTTTAGAAAATGTAGAATCCAGAGATTTTATTGATTCAAATCGAGAATTTTCTCCTTTGCGAAAAGCCGAAGATGCTATTGAATTTGATAATAGTGATATCGGACTTCAAGATCAATTTGAAAGGCTGCATGGTTATGCGTTGCGACTTATAAACAAAAAATAAATAAGTAATAAAAAAAGGGATGCAAGTGCATCCCTTTTTAATTTCAATGTTGTTACTGCCTATAAGTTAGGAATAACTAAAACTTGATCCGGATGAATTACATCTGGGTTCTTTAATATTCCAGTATTTGCAGAAAAAATCTCTTTGTATTTCATTGCGTCACCGTAGTAATGCTTAGCAATTTTACTTAAAGATTCACCACCTTTAACAGTATGTCTTGCATAAACTGAAGTATCTTCAACAGTAATGTTTGCTTTGATATCAGCAGGACTATCGCCACCAAGTTCTTTGATTTTATCCCACATAAGGTTTTTCTCATATTGAGTGTTTGCAACACCCTTTATTTTTAGAACTCCACCTTCTTCAGAAACAGCACCATCTTTTACTCCTAATTGCTCTCCAAGGGTCAAAACCTCTTGATATTTTGCTTTAACGCTCATTTTTTTTGTTTAAATGGTTAATATTTATACAGTAAAAATAGTGATTATTATAGAAAAAATGGGATGCAGAGTGAAAATAGCTGCTTTAATAGGCTACAAATAGGCATATTGTTGGTTAAAACAATAATTAAATTGTATTTTTGCACTCCTTTTTTAAGCGGCAGCATAAAGAGTGAAAAAGGATATTTAAAAAACAAACGTATAACAACTTCTGTGATAGTCGTTTAACTCTTTAAAAACACAGAATACAAATTTAATCTTCAAATGGCTGAAGAAAAAGAAACTACCCCGGTAGAAGAAACCGAAGTGGTAAAACAAGAAGAAAAAGTGGCAGTTCCTGTCCAAGATCCAAAAGAATTTTTAGAGAGTTTTGATTGGGATAAATACGAGCAAGGTATTGAGCGTGTTGATGACTCAAAACTAAAAGAATTTGAAAAGTTAGTCGAAGAGAATTTTGTTGACACGGCTGATGAAGAAGTAGTTACAGGTACAGTGGTGTATTTGACTGACCGTGAGGCTATTATTGATATTAATGCCAAATCTGAAGGTGTAATATCATTAAATGAATTTCGTTACAATCCTGATTTAAAGGTTGGTGACAAAGTTGAGGTTCTTATAGATATACGAGAAGATAAGAGTGGACAATTAGTATTGTCTCACAGAAAAGCACGTACCATCATGGCATGGGATCGTGTGAATAAAGCACATGACAATGAAGAAATTGTTAGTGGTTTTGTTAAATGTCGTACTAAAGGAGGTATGATTGTCGATGTATTTGGAATTGAAGCATTCTTGCCAGGTTCTCAAATCGATGTTAAACCAATACGTGATTACGATCAGTATGTTGGTAAGAACATGGAATTCAAAGTGGTTAAAATTAATCACGAATTCAAAAACGTTGTTGTTTCGCATAAAGCACTTATTGAGGCTGATATCGAAGAACAGAAGAAAGAAATCATTAGCCAGTTAGAAAAAGGACAAGTATTAGAAGGTGTTGTTAAGAACATTACTTCTTATGGTGTGTTTATTGATCTTGGTGGTGTTGATGGCTTAGTTCACATTACTGACCTTTCTTGGTCTAGAATTAATCACCCGAACGAGGTGGTAGAATTAGATCAGAAACTTAATGTGGTTATCTTGGATTTTGACGAAAACAAGTCAAGAATTCAATTGGGTATGAAGCAATTAGAGAAGCATCCTTGGGAAGCATTGTCTGACGAAATTAAAATTGGAGACAAAGTTAAAGGTAAGGTTGTTGTTATTGCTGATTACGGTGCTTTCATTGAAGTAGTTGAAGGTGTTGAAGGTTTAATTCACGTTTCTGAAATGTCATGGTCTACGCACTTAAGATCTGCACAAGATTTTGTAAAAGTAGGTGATGAGGTTGAAGCGGTTGTATTAACCTTAGATAGAGAAGATAGAAAAATGTCTCTTGGTATCAAGCAATTGACTCCAGATCCATGGACTGATATCACTACTAAATACCCAGTTGGCTCACGTCATAAAGGTATTGTTAGAAACTTCACCAACTTCGGCGTATTTGTTGAAATGGAAGAAGGTATTGATGGTTTGATTTATATCTCTGATCTTTCTTGGACTAAGAAAATCAAGCATCCATCAGAATTCGTAAACGTAGGTGATACTATCGAAATTGAGGTATTAGAATTAGATGTTGACGGTCGTAAGTTAAGCTTAGGTCACAAACAGACTACTGAAAATCCTTGGGATAAATACGAAACTGAATTCGCTTTAGGTACTGTACATAAAGCAACAATATCTGATATTGTTGATAAAGGTGCTACTATTGAGTTTAATGAAGACATCACAGCCTTTATACCTCAACGCCATTTAGAAAAAGAAGATGGTAAGAAATTAAATAAAGGTGAAGAAGCTGAGTTTAAAATCATTGAATTCAATAAAGATTTCAAGAGAGTTGTTGCAAGTCATACCGCAATCTTCAAAGAAGAAGAAGTGCGTAATGTAAAAGCAGCTCAGAAACGTGCTAGTAAATCAGCTGATGAAGCTAAACCTACTTTAGGTGATGCCAATGATGCATTACAAGCATTGAAAGATAAAATGGAAGCAAACGATAAATAATCTTATTGCTATATTTTATAGAAAAGCCCTAGCAGAAATGTTAGGGCTTTTTTGTTTTTAATTCACAAAGGTGATTCGCTGATAATTCCCTATTTTTGTTATGCTAAAAGCATTGGCCAATAAAAGATATGAGTCAAAAAGTACTGCTCTCTTCTAAAGAAATACAAATCATACTTCACCGTTTGGCCTGTCAATTGCTTGAAAGTCACCTAGATTTTAGTAATACTGTATTGATTGGTTTGCAACCGAGAGGCATTTTTTTAGCCGAAAGATTAACTAAATTGTTGAAAGAAGAGTATAAAGTAAAGCATATAGATCTTGGTTCATTAGACATTACTTTTTATCGCGATGATTTTCGACGAGGTGAAAAACCTTTAGAAGCGAATAAAACAAATATCAATTTTTTGGTAGAAGATAAAAAGGTTGTACTTATAGATGATGTATTGTATACAGGGAGAAGTATTAGAGCTGCTTTGACTGCGATACAATCATTTGGTAGACCAGCTGAAATTGAATTGCTGACGCTTATTGATAGAAGGTTTAGTAGACATTTGCCTATACAACCTAATTATAGAGGTAGACAAGTTGATGCAATTAACAATGAAAAGGTAAAAGTACTTTGGAAAGAGAACGATGGTAAAGACATCATTTATTTGATAAATAAATAAGAATGAGCGAATTAAGTGTAAAACACTTACTAGGTATTAAATATCTCAACAAAAGTGATATTCAACTCATTTTTGAAACTGCTGATCATTTTAAAGAGGTTATCAATCGATCCATAAAAAAGGTGCCTTCTTTAAGAGATATTACTATTGCTAATATCTTTTTTGAAAATAGTACACGTACAAAACTTTCTTTTGAATTGGCAGAAAAACGATTATCTGCAGATGTTATTAATTTTTCTGCAGGACAGTCTTCGGTTAAAAAAGGAGAAACGCTTATAGATACGGTCAACAATATTCTTTCAATGAAAGTTGATATGGTTGTAATGCGTCACCCTAATCCAGGAGCAGGAATTTTCTTGTCAAAACATGTAAATGCTTCAATTGTCAATGCTGGTGATGGAGCGCATGAACACCCTACGCAAGCATTGCTCGATTCCTATTCAATACGTGAACGTTTCGGTCAGGTTGCAGGGAAAAATATAGTTATTGTTGGTGATATTCTGCACTCGCGCGTTGCTTTGTCAAATATTTTTGCATTAAAATTGCAAGGAGCAAATGTGAAAGTGTGTGGACCAAAAACATTGATGCCCAAGCATATTGAAAGTTTAGGTGTTACCGTAGAAACTAATTTAAGAAAAGCGCTTGAGTGGTGTGATGTGGCCAATATGTTACGGGTACAAAATGAACGTATGGATATGAGCTATTTTCCAACCACTAGAGAATACGCGCAACAATTTGGTGTAAACAAGGCTTTATTGAATAGTTTGGACAAGGAAATTACAATAATGCATCCCGGCCCTATAAATAGAGGGGTAGAGATTACTAGTGATGTAGCGGATTCGGATCAAAGTATTATTCTGAATCAAGTTGAAAATGGTGTGGCCATTCGCATGGCGGTAATTTATTTATTGGCTTCCAAAATAAAATAAAACGAAATGATTTTTGATAAAAAAGGTAACACAACTACGGTGTTTCAAGAGAATATTTCTTTGGTTGAATTTCTAAAGAATTTAAATGCAGCATATCCAAAAATAAAAGACGACCATTTAATTGTTAACCTCTTTTCTTTCTCGAAATTAACAGCAGATGATATTTTAGAATTTTTACAAATTTCTAATCAGCATCGTTTAAAGAATAAATCATTTGTTTTAGTTACTTCAAAGGTAAATTACAATGAAACCCCAGAAGAAATATGCTTGGTACCAACTATTAGAGAGGCGCATGATTTTATAGAAATGGAAGAAATTGAAAGAGATCTTGATTTATGAAGTTGACCATACTCGGTTGTTATGCAGCTACGCCAAGAACATTAACCAACCCAACTTCACAGCTTCTTGAAATAAAAAACCACATGTTTTTAATTGATTGTGGTGAGGGTACTCAAGTACAACTTCGTAAGCATAAAATTAAGTTTTCACGCGTAAATCATATTTTTATTTCACATTTACACGGTGATCATTTCTTCGGTTTACCGGGATTAATATCAACTTTTCGCCTTTTGGGTAGGGATAAAGAAATGCATATTTATGGTCCAAAAGGAATCAAAGAAGCGATTACATTGCTTTTGAAACTGGGTGATTCTTGGACAAATTATCCCCTTATATTTCATGAGTTAACATCTAAAGAGAGCGAACTTATATATGAAGATGATAAAGTAACAGTTGAAACTATACCACTGGATCACAGAGTTTACACAAATGGTTTTCTATTTCGAGAAAAATTGGGAGAGCGTAAATTAAATATAGAAGCAGTAGCAAAATATAAAATTGACAAAGCTTATTTTCAAAATATAAAAAATGGCAGAAATGTCACATTAGATAATGGTAGTGAAATAAATAATGCGCTTTTAACTTTTGATCCTCCTGCAACTAAAAGTTATGCTTTTTGTAGTGATACGGCCTATAAGCCTGATATTTTACCAATAATCAACAATGTTGATGCATTGTACCATGAAGCTACTTTTTTAGAATCAGAAGAACATCTTGCGAAAAAAACAAAACATTCTACAGCAAAACAAGCAGCTACAATCGCAAAGGCAGCTTTTGCAAAGAAGTTGATTTTAGGTCATTATTCTACCAGGTATAAGTCGATTAATTTATTTAAAGAAGAATCAATAAGTATATTTCAAAATGTAGAACTAGCGGATGATGGCAAGGTTATAGAAATATAAAATTTAACTTCAATTTTAACATATTCGGTTCTCGTTTAACTAACTTTTTCTGAACTTTACTTATCTTGTTTAAAGATAGAAACGTAATGGAAAAAGATCTAAGTAGTTATAGAAAATCATATGAAAAAAGTGCATTAACCGAAGGTGTTATTTCTGATAACCCGATGCAGCTTTTTCAAACTTGGTTTTATGAAGTAGAGAATTCAGATAGTGCTGAAGAACCTAATGCAATGACAATAGCTACTGTTGGTATTGATGGTTACCCGAAAAATAGAGTAGTGCTTTTAAAAAAGTATACTGAAGAGGGTTTTATATTTTATACTAACTATGAAAGTGAAAAAGGTAAAGCGATAGCCCAAAACCCAAATGTTTGTGTTTCTTTTTTCTGGCCTGTTTTAGAGCGCCAAATAATTATCAAAGGTAAGGCTGAGAAAATTTCGGAGAACTTATCAGATGGTTATTTTGAATCACGACCTGAAGGAAGCAAGTTGGGTGCTATTGTATCTAATCAGAGTCAAGTTATTCCTTCTCGAGAGTTTTTAGAAGAAAAACTAAAAGAATTGGAAAAAGAAGTTAGTGGTACAGCAATAAATAGACCAGAAAATTGGGGCGGATATATTGTTAAGCCTGTTTCTATGGAGTTTTGGCAAGGTAGACCCAATAGACTACACGATCGAATACGGTACACTTTGTTAGAAGATAATTTTGATTGGAAAATTGAAAGGTTAGCACCATAATGCATAATTTGTAAATTTTATTTAAGAAGTATTAGAATACAGTTTATTGATTTGTAAATGAAAAAAATATTACTTGTTCGTCATGGAAAATCATCATGGGAATATTCGGTTAGTGATCGAGATAGGCCACTTTCCGAAAGGGGAATAAATGATGCCTTATTAGTAAGTACAGAAGTGCTTTCTAATAATCTTGAAATTGATGCAGTGTATTCAAGTCCGGCGAATAGAGCATTACATACATGTACCATTTTTTTGAGACAATTAAATTTTCCTTTTGAAAAATTAGAAGTTGTAAATGAGCTCTATGATTTTTCAGGTGATGATGTGCTTCAATTTATAAGAAATATTAAAAAAGATATCAATACGGTAATGATTTTTGGGCATAATCATGCCTTTACACATATTGCCAATTCATTAGGAAATACCTATATTGACAATGTTCCTACGAGCGGTTATGTTGCATTAGAATTCAAGGTTGAAGACTGGTCAAAGATTTCAAAAGGAACAACCCTACAAACTATTTTTCCAAAACATTTAAGAGCATGATTAAGTCAAAGAACCAATATATAAATAGAGAAATAAGCTGGTTGAAATTTAATGAGCGCGTACTTCAAGAGAGTGCAGATAAAGATGTGCCGCTAATTGAGAGACTCCGGTTTTTAGGTATTTTTTCTAATAATCTTGATGAATTTTTTAAAGTGCGGTATGCAACTGTCAAGCGTATTTTTGATGCGGGTAAAACTGGTAAGAGTGTGCTGGGTGGTGATATTGCAAAAGATCTTTTAGAAGAGATTACTGATATTGTGATTCGGCAGCAATCTGAAAGTCTTGAAATTCTAAAAGATATTGAAGAAGAATTAGAGCAGCAAGATATTTTCATTTTGCAAGAAGATGAATTAAACGAAAGTCAAAAAAGCTTTATAAAAGAGTATTTTATAAAAAAGGTGAGTCCACGTTTGATGACTATTATCTTAGATGAGCTGACTCAGTTTCCGATGCTAAAAGATACTGCAGCCTATTTAGCGGTGAAAATGGTTTTAGTTGAATCAGATACTACTCAAACTAAAAAAGAAGCTCAATATGCTTTAATAGAAATTCCAAAAGGTATTGAACGTTTTGTGGAGCTTCCTAAAGAAAACGGAAAGAGTTTTATCATTATGCTTGATGACTTAATTCGATATTGCCTTAGAAACATTTTCAACATGTTTAATTATGAATCTATTTCAGCGCATATGATTAAGATTACAAGAGATGCTGAATTAGATATTGACAATGACCTTAGTAAGAGTTTTATCGAGAAAATTTCATCTAGTGTTGAGCATAGAAAAATCAGTGATCCTGTTCGTTTCGTTTATGATAAACAAATAGGAAAAGATACCCTCAAGTTATTGAAGGAAAAAATGATGATTGAAGATGCCGATAGTGTAATACCTGGTGGTCGTTATCATAATAGACGTGATTATATGGGATTTCCTAGTTTAGGAAGAAAAGATTTACTGTATGATAAAATTAAAGCCTTACCTGTAGTTGGACTTAGTTGGGAGGGTAGCTTATTAGAAAAGATTGCCGTTAAAGATTATTTGCAGTATACGCCTTATCATACATTTGCTTATGTTTTAAAATTTTTACGCGAGGCAGCTCTTGATCCTAAAGTGCGCACTATTAAATTAACAGTTTACCGTTTAGCAAATAATTCTCAAGTTGCTTCTGCTTTAATTAATGCGGCCAAGAACGGTAAAAAAGTTACAGTGCAGATAGAACTTCAAGCGCGTTTTGATGAACAAGCAAATATTGAATATGCAGAACAGTTACAAGCGGAAGGCGTAAAGCTAATTTTTGGTGTTCCTGGCTTAAAAGTGCACAGTAAAATCTGTGTAATTGAGCGTGAAGAAAGTGAAGGTATAAAACGTTATGCGTTTATAAGTACAGGCAATTTTAATGAATCAACCGCTAAAATTTATACGGATTATACTTTGTTTACGGCTCATCCGCCAATTGTAAAAGAATTAAATAAGGTTTTTGAATTCTTTGAGACAACCTATAAAATTAAAAAATTCAAGCATTTAATTGTTTCTCCACATTACACAGAAAGTAAGTTTAAGAAGTTAATTAATGAGGAAATTGCAAATGCTATTACGGGTAAAGAAGCATTCATAAAAATTAGAATGAACAGTTTTACCTCTTATAAAATGATTGATAAATTGTATGAAGCAAGTCAGGCTGGGGTTAAAATACAATTGATTGTAAGAGGGGTATGTTGTTTGATTCCGGGTATAAAAGGACTTAGTGAAAACATTGAAGCAATTAGTATTGTAGATAAATTCTTAGAACACCCTAGAATGTTCATATTCTGTAATGATGGCGATACTAAAGTGTACATTTCATCAGCGGACTTTATGACTAGAAATATTGAAAATAGGGTAGAAGTAGGTTGCCCAATTTATGATGAAGATATTAAGAATGAGCTTTTAGATACATTTGAAATTGCATGGAGTGACAATGTAAAAGCTCGTGTTTTCAATGAAGAGCAAGATAATGCGTATCGAAAAAATGATAAGCCAAAAGTTAGATCACAATTTGCTATGTATGACTATTACCTAAATAAATTAGAAAATTAAAATTAACAGTTATCCATGAATGCTTTCTTGGGTGCCTAAGTTTTTCATGATTTCTGCCTCGTAAATAAGAAGGTCTTGCCATTTTCGGTCAACTTCTTCTTTGTTTCCATATTGGCGGGCGAATTTTAAAAACATCGTATAATGGCTTGCTTCGCTTACCATCAATTTGTGGTAGAAATCTGCTAATTCTTTATCTTCTAGTTCTTCAGAAAGCAAACGAAATCGTTCACAGCTTCTGGCTTCAATTAAGCCTGCATATAAAAGCCTGTGAACAAGTTGGGTTGTTCTGCTGCCTCCTTTAGGAAAGAATTTTATCAGCTTTAAAACATATTCATCTTTTCGGTCACGGCCTAAGGTTTTTCCACGCGAAAGAATTCGATCATGTACCATTTTAAAATGTCCCATTTCTTCTCGCGATAATGCAATCATTTCCTCAATTAATTCTGGGTATTCTGGGAAACTCACAATCAGCGAAATAGCTGTACTTGCTGCTTTTTGCTCACAATACGCGTGATCAGTCAATATTTCATCAATATTTTTCTCAACAATATTAACCCATCTAGGGTCGGTAGGTAGCTTCAGGCCTAACATAAATTCTTCATTTTAAAACAAAAGTAAAAAGAATAACAAGAAAGCGATTTGAAAGTATCATGTTTCATTTGAAAATAGCAGTAAATACTATGATAGTTCATATTTTTTCTTCGGATAAATAGCTTTATTTTTGGAAAACACTTAGCAAAAAAAGTTTTCAACCTCTTTGCACTGGGTACAATTGCCAAACTTAACTAGTATTTTGATGTATTTTAAAGACACAATTTCTCAACTTGAAAATATTATAAAAGCTAATGTTGCGTCTGATACCAAAAACTGGATAGATGGCAAAATAGTAACTATAGTTAACGAGAAGTCTACCAAAGATCTTTATCTAACATATAGTTTAATAGCTTCAAAGGTTACCATAAATGATAATTTCGATACATCGGAGCTACATCAAGATTTTAAAGATTATATCGAAATACAAAATGGAAATATTCGACAGTTAACCAGAATGTATTTACTGGTGAACATTTTGAATGCAGATGAAGATTTTTTTAGTTCGAAAGTGGCTAATATTATTGAGGTAGCTGACACTGGTGAACTAGAAACATTTTTAAAATTTTTGATTTTACTGCCAAATGCTGAAAAGTATAAAATGGTTGCAGTTGATGCCTTACGCACAAATATTTCAACGGTTTTTAATGCGTTGGCGTATAATAATCCGTACCCGGGAATCTATTTTGATGACCAACAATGGAATCAGATGTTCTTGAAAACCGCTTTCATGCAGGGTGATTTAAGTGCTATTTCTGATATAGATAAAAGAGCAAATAAAGACTTAGCTAGAATAATCTCCGATTATGCACATGAACGATGGGCGGCAGGTAGAGATATCGACCCTGATTTTTGGCGGCCTGTAACTAAATTTCTAAGTGCTGAACTTTTAGAAGATATGAAACGATTGCTAAGCAGCGAAAGTAAAATTGAAAATAGAGCAGGAGCTTTGTGTTGTTATCATTCAGACAATCAAGATGCCAAAAACTTATTAAATGGGCATCAAAATTTGATTCAACAAATAGAAAACGCAGCACTTAGCTGGGAAACCATAAAAGAAGAATAATGGAAGATAAAATGATGTTTATTGATCCTCATGTACACATGAGTTCAAGAACAACTGATGATTATGAGGCAATGGCAAAAGCTGGAATTGTTGCACTTATTGAGCCTTCATTTTGGTTAGGTCAACCACGAACTAAGGTGGGGTCTTTTCAAGACTATTACAGTAGTTTGGTCGGTTGGGAGCCTTTTCGTGCAAGCCAATTTGGTATTCAGCATTACTGTACTATTGGATTAAATTCTAAAGAGGCAAATAACGAAGCCTTGGCTGAACAGGTTATTGAGTTATTACCACTTTACGTACATAAAGAGAATGTTGTTGCTATTGGTGAAATCGGATATGACGATCAAACTGCCGCTGAAGACAAGTATTTTAGAATTCAGTTGGAATTAGCTAAGGAGTTAAATATGGTTGTTCAAGTTCATACACCACATAGAGATAAAAAAGCTGGTACCATTAAAAGTATGGAAGTATGCTTAGAACATGGTTTAGATCCTTCAAGAGTTATTATTGATCACAATAATGAAGAAACTGTAGAAGAAGTATTGAATAGAGGTTTCATTGCTGCTTTTACCATTTACCCAAATACTAAAATGGGTAATGAACGAATGGTTGAAGTGGTTAAAAAATATGGAAGTAAAGATATTATAGTTGATAGTTCTGCAGATTGGGGAGTCAGTGATCCGCTAGCTGTTCCAAAAACTGCGGCACTAATGCTCAAGAGTGGTATTGCCAAAGAACATGTGATTAAAACCTGCTATCAAAATGCATTAGACGCTTTCGGTGAAAACGGAAAAATGAAAGAATCGGATTGGATGAATGCTAAAGGCGTCAACCAAACAGAGCTTTTTAATAATAATAGTGTTTTAAGGGGGCAAGACCCAAAAATTGAAAATACTGATAAAATTCACTAATGAGTAGTGTTCTAAAGGGCTATTTACAATTAATGCGGCCTGCAAACCTACCTACAGCAGCAGCAGATATTTTTGCAGGGGTAGCCATTGGGGGTTTATTGGTGAATTTTGAAATAGCATCATTTTCATCTCAATCCTTATTTTTATTGGTTTTTGCTTCAGTTTTTCTGTACGCTGGTGGCGTTGTTCTAAACGATGTTTTTGACTACGAACTAGATGCTGTTGAAAGACCTGAACGGCCTATTCCAAGTGGGTTAATTCCATTAAAAAAGGCCACTGTCTTCGGTACTATTTTATTGTTGATTGGTGTGTTCTTGGCTTTTTTAGTGAATGAATTAAGTGGTTATATTTCTATAGCATTGGCATTAGCTATTGTGCTGTATGATGCTGCATCTAAAAAACATGGTTTTTTCGGACCTTTCAATATGGGACTTTGCAGAAGTTTAAATTTACTCTTGGGCATGTCCGTTTTAGGAGAGCTAACAAACGTATGGTTCGCGATTATTCCGTTGGTATATATTTTTGCAATTACCTTAATAAGTAGAGGAGAGGTTCATGGGGATAATAAAAAACATATTATTTGGGCATCAATTTTGTACGTACTCGTGATTATAGGCGTTATTAGTATAGTGCTGTATAAAACAGATCAAATTATGCATGTAATACCGTTTTTAGGTCTATTTGCGTTTTTGGTTTTTAAGCCATTAATGAATGCCTACCGATTAAATTCGCCCAATAATATTAAAAAGGCTGTTATTGCTGGTGTGCTTTCGCTCATTGTGTTAGATGCAGCATTAGCCGTTGGTTTTTCGTATTGGTGGTATGGTCTGTTAATTTTATTATTATTGCCATTATCAATGCTGCTGTCAAAGATTTTTGCAGTTACTTAAATAAATAAAACATCTTATAAAGTTGATACAATTGAAACCTATAGCGCAATCTTTTTCTGTAGCTTACGAGTATAAATTATACTTTACGGAGTATTTGTTTAATATTCAGAACCCCCAATTTCATACTGTTTTAGAGGGATATAAAAAGAATGAAAAAGTTAAGTTGCTTTTCGTAATTGATGATGGTGTTGCTAAGCATCATCCAAAGTTAGTCGATGATATTAAAGCCTATTGTGACCATTTTCAAAATAACATAGCGCATACAGCAAACATTTTAGTGACTGGCGGTGAGGAATGTAAAAATGATTATGATCAAGTAGAAAAGGTTTTAAGAGGAATTAATGATTTTCATATTGATAGACATTCATTTGTTGTAGCTATAGGAGGTGGTGCTGTAATTGATATGGTAGGTTATGCGGCTGCTGTGGCGCATAGAGGTGTGAAGTTGATACGTATTCCTACCACAGTTTTGTCACAGAATGATTCTGCCGTTGGTGTAAAAAATAGTTTTAATAGCTTCGGTAAAAAGAATTTCTTGGGCACGTTTGCTCCTCCATATGCAATAATTAACGATAGCCATTTTCTAACAACGCTCGAACAACGCGATTGGATTTCCGGTGTTGCGGAAGCGATAAAAGTTGCGCTTATAAAAGACAAAGCATTTTTTGAATACATTGAAACTAATGCCATAAAATTGCAAGAACGTGATATGGAGTCGATGCAATATGTGATTTATAAATGTGCAGAAATGCACATGCATCATATTGCGCAAGGTGGTGATCCTTTTGAAAGTGGGTCTTCAAGACCATTAGATTTTGGTCATTGGGCAGCACATAAGATGGAGCAAATAACCAATTATGAATTAAGACATGGTGAGGCTGTTGCTAAGGGTATTGCCCTAGATGTTACATATACTCAATTATTAGGATTGATAACAGAGTCTGATTTGAATAGGATTATAACCGTGATGGAGCAAATTGGATTTGATTTAGCTATTCCTGTAGAAACCCCAAGTGAAACTGATAATCTTTTAAAAGGACTTCAAGAATTTCAAGAGCATTTGGGAGGTGATCTATGTATTACCTTAATTAACGGAATAGGAGTCAAGCATGATGTTAATGTAATTGATATTGATAAAATGAAAAAGGCAATAGTTCAACTCAATAAAAATTGCGAAATAAAAATTCAAAAATAGATGAAGGTTAATAATACATTTCATTTAAGTTATTGCACTAATATTCATCCTGGTTCTAATTGGGAAAGTACTTTTACAAGTCTGAAAGAATATGTGCCAGGAATTAAAAGTAAGGTGTCGCCAAACGAATCTTTTGGATTGGGACTGCGATTGTCTAACAAAGCAAGTGAAGAATTGAATGAAGGAAATAATTTCACTCAGTTCACAGATTGGCTTTCGCAAAATGATTTATATGTTTTTACAATGAATGGTTTCCCATATGGTAACTTTCATGATGAACGTGTAAAAGATGATGTACATACTCCGGATTGGACTACTCCTGAAAGGTTAATATATACAAAGCGACTTTTTAATCAACTTTCTAAATTGCTTCCTGAAGGTATGTCTGGTGGTATTTCAACCTCACCGATAAGCTATAAATACTGGCATAAATCCGAAGAAGAAACTAAGAAGGCTTTTAAAGTAGGAGCGGAACAACTTGCGGAAATTATTTTACAATTATTAGATATTGAGAATAATACAGGGAAGTATTTACATTTAGATATGGAGCCTGAACCTGATGGTCTTCTTGAAAATAGCGATGAGGTTCTTGATTTTTTTGACACTTATTTAGTGCCAATAGCATCAGAAATCCTTAGAGCACGAACCGATATTGAAGACCAAAAGTTGGAAGAGGTTATAAAACGATATATAACAGTTTGTTATGACATATGCCATTTTTCATTGGCTTTTGAAGAACCTGAAGAAACGTTTAAGAAATTTGCAGATGCCGGTTTAAATATCGGTAAGATTCAAGTAAGTGCAGCTTTGAAGATTTTGTACACAGAAGCTGATGCTGATGAAATATGGAATTCTTTAGCTCGTTTTGATGAGCCTACCTATTTACATCAAGTAACAGAACAAATTGATGGTAAGGTAAAAACCTATAATGATTTGCCAATCGTTTTAGAAAGCAGAAAAGAATTTACTGAAATGCGTGCCCATTTTCATGTGCCCATTTTTTTAGAGCAGTTCGGAAAGTTATTTTCAACGCAAGACCACATTTTAAAAGTTGTAGAGCATTTAAAAACAAACCCAGTTTCTGACCATTTAGAAATTGAAACGTATACTTGGGATGTGCTTCCTAAAGAATTAAAAAGAGATCTATCTGAGTCTATTATTCGAGAGATTGAATGGCTTAAAGAAAGACTATAAGACGAAATGCAGAAAACAGTAGTCATTAATGTTGTTGGGTTAACCAAGCGCCTCATCGGTGAATATACTCCTTTTATAAAATCTTTTCTGGAACAAGGTAAATCTACATTCGTTACACCCGTTTTACCTGCTGTCACATGTTCTGCTCAGTCTACTTATTTAACAGGAAAGTATCCCAATGAGCATGGTGTTGTGGGTAATGGATGGTATTTCAAAGATGAATGTGAAGTTAAATTTTGGCGGCAATCGAACAAGTTAGTTCAGCGTGATAAAATTTGGGATGAGCTCAAAAAAGCAAATCCCGATTTTACCTGTGCAAATCATTTCTGGTGGTATAATATGTATTCTTCTGCGGATTATAGTACCACCCCAAGGCCTAATTATTTGGCTGATGGTCGTAAAACTCCTGATTTTTATTCACATCCAGCGGAATTAAGAGATACGTTGAAAGCGGAATTAGGCGAGTTTCCATTATTTCAATTTTGGGGACCAAAAACATCAATAAAATCATCACAGTGGATTGCTGATGCGACTATTAAAACAGATAAGCTTCATAATCCCACATTAACTTTTGTGTATTTACCCCACTTAGATTATAATTTACAGCGTCACGGACTCAATTTTGATATAATTTCAAAAGACCTTAACGAGATTGATGCGGTAGTGAAGCAATTGGTAACTTATTATCAAGAACAAAATACAAGTATTGTTTTACTTTCGGAGTACGGTATTACTAATGTGAATAATCCTATTCATTTAAACCGTATTCTGCGCAATGAGGGTTTAATTAGCATCCGAATTGAAAAGGGTTTAGAGCTGTTAGATGCTGGTGCTAGCAAAGCTTTTGCTGTAGCTGATCATCAAATTGCACATATTTATTTAAATGATAAATCATTAAAAGGTAAGGTGAAATCTTTGTTGGAAAAGGTTAAGGGTGTTGAAAAAGTTTTATCTGATGAAGAATTACAAGCTTCTCATTTAGCGCATGAGCGTTGTGGCGATTTGGTTGTTGTTGCAGACGCAGATTCGTGGTTTACGTATTATTTTTGGTTAAATGATGCCGTTGCTCCTGATTATGCACGTATGGTTGACATTCATAAGAAACCAGGCTATGATCCTGTTGAAATGCTTACTGATCCAAAAGATAAATTTGTAATGGCCAAGGTTATTTTCAAGTTGTTGAAAAAGAAGTTAGGCTTTCGAACGGTACTTGATATCATTCCATTGAAGGCGGAGCTAGTTAAAGGTTCTCACGGAAGAATACCAGAAGATACAGATGATTATCCAATTTTAATTTCAAATAATTCGGACCTGATTTCAGAAAAAATGGTAGCTTCAACTGATGTTTATCATATTTTAAAACAACACGTTAACCTAAATTAGTCTAACTAAAATTATAGCATCATGAAGAGTATGTTTAAATTATTAGGATTCATATTCGCGGTCTTATTTATAATTTCAGCTGTACTTCAATATAACGATCCAGATTCGCTTATATGGATAATTATTTGGGCAATTGCAGGGCTAATTTCGTTAGCTTTTGCTTTAAACAAAGTTTCTTTTCTGCCACTATTAATTTCTGGTTTAGCTGCGTTAGTAGGTTTCTTTTATTGCTATCCCGAAAAATTTGAAGGTTTTGAAATAGGAGGAGGAGATATTAAAAATGTAGAAGAAGGTAGAGAAGCCTTTGGCCTTTTGATAATTGCAATTGTTTTACTCGTATTTGCCTTACGAGCGTATAAGGTTAGAAAATTAAAGATCTAAATCAAAAGTTTTGCGCAGCAAGTCAATTGCTGGATTTTTTTCACGCAGTTTCTCATATTTTTCTTCAGGAGTGAAAGCATATTTCTTTGCAACAGCTTCATTCACTGTAATGTTTAGCGAGATTTCGTAATTGTTGAGCTTCTGCTTTAAATACTCCATCAACTCAAACTGTTCGCGCTCAATTTCAGTTTTCATAGTTGCGTTCGGCATCTCAATGCAGAGCTTACTATTTTCTTTTAAAGTTGGAATATCAGAATTCAGATTTGAAGCCAATATTTTTTGACCTTTTGCTTCTATTTTATTTACAAAATCTGCCCAATGCTGTTGCATTTCAGCCTCCGTGAAAGGGTCTTTAGGAAGATCAGCTGGATCTAGGCGAACTTCTTTTTTGTTGAGTGCGTGTTCTTTTTTTGCCTTTAAACTAGAAATAGACAGCCCCGAAACCTTTTTGGTTGGCATTTTAATATTGATTTTTTTGACACTTGGTTTAGTCAAAACATCAGTATTAGTAGGGGGTAGAGGTTCAGAGATAGTTGTAATTTCTTCAACTAATTCTTCGGTAGGTACTGCTTTATTTTCAGCTACTTTTATTTCTTCAGCAACTTTTTCAACCGGCTTTTCAGGTTGTGTTTTTACAATCGGACTTTTTGTTTGTCGGAAATAGGAAGCAGGTACTAATTCAATAGTTTTATTAGCAAGGGCTATTGATTCAGGATTTTTTTTTTCACCCATATATTCTATGGATGCTAATTTCATTAATGCTAGTTCCACTAGCAATCTTTGATTTTTACTTGTGCGATACTTGAGATCACAGTCGTTAGCTACCTCTATTGCTTTTAGTAGAAATTGACTTGAAGTTTTTTTAGATTGTTCTTTGTACTGTTCTTTAGCGTTTTCACCAACTTCTAAAAGTTCAATTGTTTGTTGATGTTGACACACCATTAAATCTCTAAAATGTGATGCAAGACCAGAAATAAAGTGATGGCCATCAAAGCCCAATGCTAAGGTTTTGTTGAATTGTACTAATAAATCAGGAATATTATTTTCTAAGATTAAGTTAGTAGCTTCAAAATACGTATCGTAATCTAATACGTTTAAATTTTCTGTAACTGCTTTTCTAGTCAATTGTTTCCCTGAAAAGCTTACAACACGATCAAATATAGAAAGTGCATCACGCATGGCACCATCCGCTTTTTGAGCGATTATATGTAACGCATCATCTTCAGCTTCAATACCCTGGTTTTCTGCTATATACTTTAAGTATTCCGTAGCATCCTTTACTGTAATTCTCTTAAAATCAAATATTTGACACCTTGAGAGTATTGTGGGTATTATTTTGTGCTTCTCGGTAGTTGCTAATATAAATATGGCATGCTTTGGTGGTTCTTCTAAAGTCTTTAAAAAAGCATTAAAAGCTGCCTGTGAGAGCATGTGAACCTCATCTATGATATAAACCTTGTACTTGCCAACTTGTGGCGGAATACGCACCTGATCGGTTAAATTACGAATGTCATCAACAGAGTTGTTTGAGGCGGCATCTAATTCAAAAATATTAAAAGCAAAATCTTCGTCTTCACTGACCTGTCCATCTTGATTAATGTTCTTAGCCAATATTCTAGCACACGAAGTTTTACCTACACCTCTAGGCCCTGTAAATAATAAAGCCTGTGCCAAGTGATTATTCTCAATGGCATTGGTTAGCGTATTTGTAATAGCTTTCTGGCCCACAACATCTTTAAATGTCTGGGGACGGTATTTACGAGCCGATACTACAAAAGGTTCCAAATTCTAACTTTATTTGATAAGTATACAAATATAAAAATCGCATTGTTTTTATGGATTCTATTTACCATTATTCGATGTTTACTTATCAACAATTGCCCTACCTTTGCTCACAGCAGGCCACCTTATCGCTATTCGCCATTGGCGGATAGAGGAAAGTCCGGACACCATAGTGCAGTATAGCGGGTAACACCCGTCATCCGCCAAAGGCGGAGAGGACCAGTGCAACAGAAAGCAAGTACAGTTCGGCTGTAGTGAAACCAGGTAAACTCTATGCGGTGCAACGTCATGTAAATCAGTGTTTGAGGGCTGCACGCCCAAACTGAAGGGTAGGCGGATTGAGTCTTAGAGTAATTTAAGACCGAGATAAATGATAAGGGCTACACCTCAGGTGTGGAACAGAATCCGGCTTATGGCCTGCTTTTTTTAAAAAAAATTAAATCTGAAAGAAGCTAAAAACACTTCCACCGTATTTTCGCTTATTACTAAAATGCTGCACTTCAGATAAATCAGTATGTGGCGAATGTTCAATAATCAATTGACCTTCTTCAAGAAGCAAATCGTTTTTGAAAACCAACATTACAATTTTTTCAAATTCTTCAGTTGTTAAAGCATATGGTGGGTCAGCAAAAATGATATCTGTTTTACTTTTAACTCTTGATAAATATTTGAAAACATCACTTTTAATCGCTTCAATAGAAAAATCAAGTTCTTTGGTTGTTTTATCTATAAATTTTATGCAGTTAGCATTTGCATCTACCGCCGTAATTTGAGTAGTGCCTCGTGAAGCAAATTCATAACTAATGTTTCCGGTACCTGAAAATAAATCTAACACTGAACAATCTTCAAAATAATAGTGATTGTTTAGTATGTTAAACAGACCTTCCTTGGCCATATCGGTTGTTGGGCGGGTAGGTAGTTTTTTCGGGGCGGTGATTCGCTTGCCTTTATAAGTGCCTGATATTATTCTCATTATAGTGAGCTTAAAACAGTAAAGTCAATAGTTTCAAGTTCGCTATCATCTAACTCGAAATCATAAGTAGAAAGGGTAGGTGTGAAAAGGGATACATCTTTTATGTATTGATAACAAAGATTATATAGGTCATCACCTTTTGCAATGGTACCGAACAATTTTAATGCAACCTGTTCTGTATCCATTTTCAATTGTTCTAAAGTGAATAAAAGGTAATACATAAAATCTTCCTTGGTAACATAGTCATAACTGTTATACAGTAGCAACTTCTTGTTTGAGATTACTGTAAGTTCCATTTGAGACTCAGTTATATGGGCGTAACATGTAGTTTTATTTCCGCCAGAATGATTATTCATTAATGACTCTACCATTACTGTGGTATTATGTTTATAAATAAACTCGCCAAAGAGCTCAAATATATAGTTGTTAATGTTAACAAAAGGCACGTAAACATTACACATGTCAAAATTTTCTAATTCATCAAAGACCACATGGTCATTTGCTAATATCTTTGTGTTGAATTTTAAATAATTGGCAAGTTCGTTCTCGTCAAAAAGTGATTTGGGTACTAAGCTGAAAAGATTATTTCTGTGAATTACTATAATATCTGAAAATTCATTGTCAACTACATTATGTTTTTCACAAATTGCTTTTAATTCTTTTTGAACACCATATGGCGTAAGCTCTTTTTGAAAAATAAGACTTTCAGAAACAAGCATGCTATTGGCAATACTGTCCCATATGCAAAAAGAAAGTCCATTCAAGCTAACTTGAATGGACAGTTTATGAAATTTTTCTATTGACTTATTTATTGATTTTACTGTCATAAATAGGAGGCCAGTTACCGGTATTACTAACTTCGGTTAATGATCCGACTTTGATTTCGCTACCATTTATTTCTTCAACACTCACTTGAGCATTTTCTCTTGCTAATAATTCAGCGGGTTGATCAGCCAAGATAACTTTTTTGGCAACTTTAGCTTCAAATACAGGTGCTTTAAAACCACCTTTATCAACAATGGCTGCTTTCATTTCAAATTTTTCTCCATTAGGAGCACCCGGTACATTCATCATTGTCTTGTAACGATTATCATTTCTAAACAATGAATCTTTAACGGCTACAGAACCTAAAGTGTCAATAAGAATTGTATCAACAGGCATATCAATTTGAAAAGCCTTATTGTATCTTAAAAAAGAAGAATCTCTTTGTTGTGTAATGGTGTAATTGCCAGTATCAACAAAGCTAATTAATGCATTAAAGTCTTTAGCGTATTTCTTGTTTACTGTCTTGTAGGCCTCTTGTGAATCTCGAATATCTTTAAGCTTCGAAACAACTTTGGCAAAACGCTCTTGTTTAACTTTTTTAAATTCAATTGGTCCAGTAACTGAATTGTAAATCATGTAGCCAAAAAAGATACAAGCAATCCAAAGTACAATTTGTATTATAGTCTTCATTTCTATAAGTATTATTTCATTTAGTGGTTAACACAAATCTACAATTTTTTTGCAAACCGCCTAATTTTTTACGATCGATTTTAAACCTACTTTTTTTGCATAAAAACCTATTGTTATCTACGTCTTACTTTATATATGTTCTAAATTCATTTGATATTGAAAAGCGTATTAAATCACCTTATCTTTGATTTTATGGAATCTTTGGCCGACAGTTCTTTACATAAATTAATGATTAAAAGTTTTCCGCATGAGCCTACACCAATTCAAATGTTGGCCTTACAAGAACTTTCTTCTTTCTTAATTTCTAAAGAACGTAGACACATATTCTTACTTAAAGGCTTCGCCGGAACCGGTAAAACAACAATAATAGGTACACTCGTAAATAGTTTATGGGCCTATAAGTTAAAGTCTGTTTTAATGGCACCCACAGGGCGGGCGGCAAAAGTGATGTCTAATTATTCTAAAACAAGAGCATATACAATCCACAGAAAAATTTATGTGCCTAAGAAGGATAATGGTGGAAGTGTCAAATTTGTGTTAGCACCAAACAAACATAGAAATACTGTGTTTTTAGTGGATGAGGCTTCAATGATTCCGGATAGGTCGACAGATTCTAAATTTGGAGAAAATGCATCTTTACTTGATGATTTGATACAATTCGTACACTCAGGACTCAATTGTAAATTAATTTTAATAGGTGACACCGCGCAATTACCACCAGTTAAGTTAGAGTTGAGTCCGGCTCTTGATGCGGATCAAATTCATAGAAATTACGATTTAGAAGTAGTAGGCCTAGAGTTAACCGAAGTGGTGCGACAAGCAGAAGATTCTGGAATTTTAACTAATGCCACACAAATACGAAAACAATTACAAGATGAACTTTATACGTCATTTAAATTTGATGTAGCTGGTTATAAGGATATTGTCCGGTTAGTTGATGGTTATGAAATTCAAGATGCTATAGAACAATCGTATTCTCAAAATGGTAAAGAAGAAACGGCTTTTATTGTTCGCTCTAATAAAAGAGCTAACCTATATAATGGCAATATTCGCAATCAAATTTTATTTCTTGAGAGTGAATTGGCTGTAAGTGACTATATGATGGTCGTAAAGAATAACTATTTCTGGTTAGAACCTACGTCAGAGGCTGGTTTTATTGCTAATGGAGATATTTTAGAAGTTCTTGAAATATTTGCCATTAAAGAACTTTACGGATTCAAATTTGCCGAGGTAAAAGTGCAATTAGTTGATTATCCGAACCAAGGGTCTTTTGAAACAGTTTTAATGCTTGATACTATACAATCTACTACACCGTCACTTTCTTATGAAGATGGAAATTTATTGTATCAAGAGGTGATGAAAGATTACGAAAATGAAACATCTAAGTATAAAAAATTCTTAAAAGTCAAGAATAATAAATACTTCAATGCCTTACAGGTAAAGTTTTCTTATGCAATCACTTGTCATAAATCTCAAGGCGGTCAATGGAATACTGTTTTTGTAGAACAGCCTTATTTACCAGAAGGGCCAGGAAAAGAATATCTGCGTTGGCTTTATACTGCGGTTACACGTGCTAAAAAACAACTATATCTTATAGGTTTTCAGAACGATTTTTTTGTTGAGAATGAATAGATTAAATTCGTAAAGGTTCATTTTATGCACTTTTTTGGAATGAAGTTTGCATCTTATCAATAGAATTTAGAACACTATATTAAAATGACATCAGAAACAATAATAAGTATTTTCTTAGGGATAGGCCTAGCGGCATCTGTAGGTTTTCGAGTTTTTCTTCCCTTGTTTGCGTTAAGCTTAGCATCTTATTTTAATATTTGGGATTTAAATGAAAGCTGGCAGTGGGTCGGCAGCTTGGCTGCAGTACTTACCTTAGGTGCAGCTACAATTTTTGAAATATTTGCATACTTTATTCCTTGGGTTGATAACCTGTTAGATGGTTTTGCGGTACCGTTGGCAGCAATAGCAGGTACTGCAGTAATGGTTTCAACCGTTGCCAATTTAGATCCCGTTGTTACCTGGGCTTTAGCTATTATAGCTGGTGGTGGAACAGCAACAGCCATAAAAGGGGCTGGTGCAACCAGCAGATTGACTTCAACCGCCACAACTGGTGGTATAGGAAACCCCATTGTATCTACCGTAGAAACTGGTGCTGCGGCTGTTGTTACCGTTGCATCTATATTCGTGCCCGTGGTGGCTGTTATTTTAGTAATCATTATATTGGTTATTATTTTCAGCATATACCGTAAATTGCGCCCGAAAAAGGGATAAGTTTATCCTACTAAAAAATTGTGTATTGAAAATTATTGCAATGATACCGGCTCGTTATGCCGCTTCCAGATTTCCTGCTAAGTTGATGCAAGATCTTTCTGGTAAGCCGGTTATCCTAAGAACTTATGAAGCTGCCGTTCAAACAAACTTGTTTGATGACGTTTTTGTAGTAACTGATAGCGATGCTATTTTTGATGTTATTACGAAATCAGGAGGGAAGGCCTTAATGAGTGTTAAAGAGCACGAATGTGGTAGTGATAGAATTGCTGAAGCAGTTGAAAACATGGATGTTGATATAATTGTCAACGTACAAGGTGATGAGCCTTTTACTGATCGTGAGAGTTTAGTAGGTGTTCTTGAAGTGTTTAAAGATGACCCTAAAAAAGAAATTGATCTTGCTTCTTTGATGGTTAAAATAACCGATCAAGAAGAGATTGAAAACCCCAATACTGTAAAGGTTATTGTAGATAATAGAAATTTTGCTTTGTATTTTTCTCGTTCGGTAATACCGCATCCGAGAGCTGTTTCTGATCGTACTGTATACTATAAGCACAAAGGTATTTATGCATTTAGAAAAAATGCCTTGATGGATTTTCAACGCTTGCCTATGCTGTCACTTGAAGCGACTGAAAAAATTGAAGCTATCCGTTATTTGGAATACGGAAAAAAAATTAAAATGGTTGAAACCACAGCTAGTGGAATAGAAATAGATACCCCCGAAGATTTAAAAAAGGCCAAAGCAGCATGGAGGTAGATTACAGTAAAATCAAAACCATTGGTTTTGATGCGGATGATACCTTATGGGTTAATGAGACCTATTTTAGAGAAGCCGAAGATAAATTTGCTGACTTATTAACGGGTTATGAAACCAAGAATAAAATAGATCAAGAGCTTTTTAAAACAGAAATCAAGAATTTAGAACTGTATGGTTATGGTATAAAGGGTTTTATGCTTTCTATGGTTGAATCGGCCCTCGAGTTGTCGAATAATCAAATTTCGCAAGCAACGATTCTTGAAATATTGAATCTTGGTAAAGAAATGATTAATCAAGAAGTTGAACTTTTAGAGGGTGTTGAAGAAGTTTTAGCTAAATTAAAAGATAAATATCGCCTGATTGTTTTGACAAAAGGCGATTTGTTGGATCAAGAACGTAAGTTAGAGCGTTCTAATTTGTTGCATTATTTTCATCATGTTGAAGTATTGAGTGATAAGAAGGAGGTGAATTATATGAATTTGCTTGAACATTTAGAAATTGATACTAAAGAGTTTTTGATGATTGGTAACTCATTGAAATCAGATGTATTACCGCTTATAAATATTGGCGCTGAAGCTATTCACATACCTTTTCATACTACTTGGCAACATGAGGAAGTATCTGTTGATAAAAATGATTATAAATATCTGAAGATAAATAAGTTGACAGATATTTTGAAATATTTGAAATAAGTCTATGAAGGTCAGAAATGATATCGATATAAAAGAAGTAACTAATATAAATGCGGTTAAGCATAGAAATTTTCCGCAAGTACCTAAAGTGATATTTGGTAAAGGTTGTTTTAATCAGCTCGGCGAAATATTGCTTCCACAGAGAAAACATGCTGATGCACCATTTATCTTTTTAGTTGATGACGTATTTAAAAATACAGAATTAGCAAAAAAAATTCCGTTGCTTTTCAATGATGAATTGATTTTTGTTTCTTCCGCAGAAGAACCTAAAACGAATCAAGTTGATCAATTGGTTCATGATATTTTGCAAAAGTACACGAGTCTGCCATCTGGAATTGTGGGAATTGGTGGTGGAACATTGCTAGATTTAGCAAAAGCAGTTTCATTACTATTAACAAATAAAGGTAGTGCAGCAGATTACCAAGGGTGGGATTTAATTCAGAAACCTTCAATTTATAAAATTGGTGTACCAACTATCAGTGGTACTGGCGCAGAGGTTTCAAGAACTACTGTTTTACTAGGTCCTGAGAAAAAATTGGGTATTAATTCTGATTTTACAGTTTTTGATCAAGTTGTTTTGGATCCAGAAGTAACAGTTGGTGTTCCAAAAGATCAATGGTTTTATACCGGTATGGATTGTTACATTCACTGTATAGAATCCTTAAATGGTACATATTTAAACGCTTTCAGTAAAAGTTATGGTGAAATGGCACTTGAACTTTGTAAGGAAGTTTATTTAGAAAATTTAGAAGCATTAGAATCAAGAGAAAAATTGATGATGGCCTCTTGGCATGGCGGTATGAGTATTGCTTATTCACAGGTTGGTGTTGCACATGCCATGAGTTACGGACTTTCATATTTACTAGGCATTAAACATGGTATTGGTAATTGTTTGGTATTTCAACATTTAGAAGAGTTTTACGGTGAGGGTGTCGCACTTTTTAATGAGATGAAACAAAAGCATCAAATTGAGTTACCAACAGGTATTTGCAAAGATTTAACCGAAGATGATTTTGATACACTTTGTAGTGTTGCTCTAAAAATGGAACCTTTATGGGAAAATGCAATTGGCAAAAACTGGAAAGAAACCATTACTCCTGAAAAGCTTAAATCTATTTATAGAAAGATTTAAGCTTATTATCGCTGAATACCAGCGTTACACAAAGTTAATTTTACTAGAGCCATTCAATATGCATCAAATAGCAAAGTTTATATACTACAAGCTAATGGGGTGGAAGCTAGTGGGTACATTTCCTAAAATCGATAAATGTGTAGTGATCGTTGCTCCACATACTAGTAACTTAGATTTTTTCTTAGGCCTTTTAATTAGAAGGGTTATGAATGAAGAATTCAATTTTGTTGGTAAGAGAAGTCTTTTTAAATGGCCCTACGGATGGTATTTTCGATGGATGGGTGGTATGCCAGTTGATAGAACCAAGAATAATAATTTTGTTACAGCATGTGCAGATTTAATTCAGAAAGTTGATAAAATACATTTGACATTAGCCCCTGAAGGAACGCGTAAAAAAGTTACCCAATGGAAAACAGGATTTTATTATATCGCCAAAGAAGCAGATGTGCCTATTGTTCTTGTAGCCTTTGATTATGGTAATAAGCAAGTTAAAGTTTCTGAAGCGCATAGTACATCTGAAAGTATTGAAAATGACTTCCAAAAATATAAAGCTTTCTATGAAGGTACTTCTGGTAGAATAAAAAATAATTTTACTACGCCTTCCCTTTAATTTTTTTGATAAAGCAAAATTTTTATTCGTGTACTGATCTGTGTATTAAACCATTACGGGTTTGCGTAATTTTTATTGTAGTAAATTTCTTCCACAACAGTTCTTCCTATTCTTCGCAACAATTTTTATAATGTTCACAACAATTATTTAGAATTTCAAACACTTGGTTTTAGTTTAATGGCGCGAATGAAAATGCGCACTTCCCAAATTTTAGTACAATTTTCCTACTTATCAAATGGTGACGGTATGCCATAAGAATCGGTGTATCCATAAATTTTGAGTACTAATTTATTGGTCCGAATATTCTTCCCCTCTAAGACCAACAACTGTTTTAACTAAAACCTAACCATTATGAAGAATTTTACTTTTTCAATGCTAGTAGTATTTTTATTTTCTTTTTTGAATGTTCATGCGCAAAACGAGTTCATAACTACTTGGCGCACTACTACAACCAATGAAAGCATAACAATACCCTCCTTTATAGGTGAAACTTATGATTATTCTGTTGATTGGGGGGATGGAAGTACTACTGTTAATGAAAAGGGCGATGCTATTCACACTTATACTTCGGCTGGAACATACACAGTAAGTATTACAGGCCTTTTTCCAAGAATTTATTTTGAGTTTCCCGACGATCGATTAAAGATATTAACAGTTGAACAATGGGGTGATAATCCTTGGTCTTCAATGAATCGTGCTTTTTTCTCTTGTGAAAACATCGAAGTAAATGCCACTGATATTCCTGATTTTTCCAATATGAATGACACTTCAGATATGTTCTATCAGTGTTTTAATATGCAAGGTAATCCCTCATTTGAAAATTGGGATGTGAGCACCATAACTAATATGAGCGGTATGTTCCAAACATCTGCGTTTAATCAACCTATCGGGTCTTGGGATGTAGGCAATGTCACGGATATGTCAGCCACATTATTTCAGGCACAAAGTTTTAATCAGCCATTAAACAATTGGGATGTTAGCAACGTTTTGAATATGAACAACATGTTCAGAACAACTCGGTCTTTTAATCAAGATTTAAGTTCATGGGATGTGAGTAATGTAACCAATATGGACCTAATGTTTGCGGAGACAGATATTTTCAATCAACCTTTGAATAGTTGGAACGTTTCCAACGTTACCAGCATGAATGCAATGTTCAGAAATGCATTTCAATTTAACCAAGATTTGTCCTCTTGGGATGTTAGTAATGTTACTACCATGCAGGTAATGTTCTGGAATGCCGTTTCCTTTAACCAACCCTTAAATTCTTGGAATGTTGGCAATGTGACCAACATGTTGGGCATGTTTCAAAATGCACAATCTTTCAGTCAAGATTTAAGTGGCTGGAATACAGTCAATAATACTGTTTTCAGCCGTATGTTCCAAGATGCGTTACAATTTGATCAAGATTTGGGAGCTTGGAATATAGAAAGATTAACAACCGCTGAAGATATGTTCACAAATGCCGGACTCTCTACGGCTAATTATGATGCCACACTTACCGGTTGGGCAACCTTGGAAACCGGCGAAACCCAGGTACCGACCAATATTACTTTCAATGGTGGAAACAGCCAATATTGTAATAGCGTAACCCAACGCCAAAACCTAATCGATAGTTTCAATTGGATTATTACCGATGGGGGTAAATTATGTGAAGAAACCCAAGCAACATTAAACCCTGATGGTTCCCTTACTGTTGAAGATTCAATAGGCGAGCCTAATGATGATAACTTTACACTTTCACTAAATGGTGTTAATTTGGTATTGAGTAATACGGTTCCTATAGCCGTTTCTGGAGATGGGGTAATACAAATAGATGCCAACACTGTTGAAGTACCATTGGTGACTATTACCAAAGGAATTGAAATTGATGGTGCAGCTGGTCTGAACACATTGTCGATTGATTCAAGTCTCAGTCTTACTGGCGACGGTAATAATCTAACTGTACGAAATACTGATGTACGAGTATTTAACACTGGATCGAGCGTTTTAGTATTAAATGCCCTTATTATTAATGGTGATAGTGAATACGACACAAATGGTTTAACTACCGAAGTGATTACTGAAGCCAATTTCTTTGACGGATCGGCCATTGTGGGTACAGGCACCCTTTTGGGAACCTTGAATATGAGCGACTTCTCGACCATTGCTCCCGGTACCAGTCCGGGTATATTGAATACCGGCAATCTGACCCTAGGGGCCGACGCTGCCTTTGATGTCGAGGTTAACGGACCCGTAGCAGGAGCATTAGATGGTCATGACCAGATAAAGGTAACAGGTACCGTTGAATTAGGGGGTGCTTTGCTTGATATCAATAGAGAAATTGGATTTAACTACATGGGTAACCCTGGTGATGAATTAATCATAATCGATAATGATGGTACAGATGCAGTAAATGGCACATTTGCTGATCTTGCCGAAGGTGCGGCCATAAACGATGATTTTATAGGTACTATAAGCTATAAAGGTGGAGATGGAAATGATGTAGTATTACTTAGTACTAGTACCATCGATTTTTCGGGTGCTTTTATAACCACTTGGAAAACCGAGAACAATGCACCTTTTGGGTCAGGTCCAAATAGTCTAGAGTTAGCTATTAATGGGACTCCCTTTGATATCGATTGGGGTGACGGAACCGTTGAAACTATTATCAATGGAGCTCCAATACATACCTATGATAACCCAGGGACTTATGTAGTAAAAGTAAAAGGAGAGCTAAATTCAATAAATTTTGACCTAGAGAAGGAGAAATTAATTGAGATAAATCAGTGGGGTAGTGAGAAATGGAAATTAATGACAAGTACTTTTAAAGGATTTGTAAACCTTGATGTGGTAGCTAATGACGCTCCTGATTTGTCAGAATTAGAAGAACTTGATTTAGAAAGTCTCTTTGAGGGTTGTGAATCCCTAGTTGGTAATGATAATTTTAATAAATGGGATGTCTCTTCTATTGAATTAATGGGAGATATGTTTAATGGGGCGTCTTCTTTTAATGCTGATATTTCAGATTGGCAGGTTTCTAATGTAACTAATATGGATGGCATGTTTGATGGAGCGTTATTATTTAATGTAGATATATCAGGTTGGAATGTTTCAAATGTAAAAGATATGTCTTTGATGTTTAGAAATGCTTTTAATTTTAATCAGAATTTAAATTCATGGTTAGTTTCAAATGTCAAAAATATGACCTCAATGTTTAATAGAGCTTCTTCTTTTAATGGTGATATAAGTAGTTGGGACACGTCTAACTTATTGTATACATCAAGAATGTTTTTCGGTGCAAAAGACTTTAATAGAAATATTGGCAATTGGGATGTAAGTAAAGTTAAATCAATGAGTTTTATGTTCACCGATGCCCTAAGCTTTAATCAAAATATTGGCAATTGGGATGTCAGTTCCGTTAGTCAGATGCAGGGTATGTTTTGGAACGCCCAAGCCTTTGATCAAGATTTAAGTGTATGGGATATCAGTAATATAAGACAAGATTTTCCAACCTCAGGAATGATTAATATGTTTGATCAATCAAAATTATCATTACAAAATTATGATAATACCCTTATTGGGTGGGTTACTTTAGATATTGAATCTGGAGAAACAAAAATACCTGAAAACATATATTTTGATGGCGGAAACAGTCAATATTGTCTAAGTGAAGATGCAAGAGAAAGTCTTATAAGTGATTTCGGTTGGGTTATTAATGATAGTGGGTTAAAGTGTAATGAGGCCTCTCTTTTAATTACCGAAATAATGTACGATCCAACCTCTAACTCAGATGGTGAATGGATTGAAATTTATAATAGTGGATCCGAAGCTATTGATTTAGATGGGTATGTACTAGATGATAATACAGCTGCTGGGATTAGTGCAGCAAATATTCCTTCATTCTTATTAATGCCGAATAAATCGGTAATTCTTTATGATGATGATTTGCCTGAGGGTCAATTTGAACATGATTGGGGAACGGCGGATGCTATTGGAGTAGCTAATTGGCCACCCTTAAACAATGATGGTGATTCCATAGGAATATGGGATAGTTTTGAAGCATATTCGGGCGATAATGAAGATCAATTGAATACTATTGAACAAGTGGTTTATGATGTTGGAAGTGGATGGCCCAATGGTGCAGATGGTAAATCAATTTTTCTAATTGCACTTGAATTTGATAATACTGAAGGTGGCAGTTGGTCTTTAAGCAGTTCAGAACTTGGAGAAGAAGAAACTCCATTATTTAATAGCTATGAAAGTGCACAAGGTGACATAGGTTCGCCAGGAAATCCAAATGAGATTGAAGATAATGAAGCTCCAACAATTACTTGTCCTGAGCCAGTAACTATAAATACGCAAGAAAATAGCTGTGAAGCCAGTTTTCCGTTATTAGAACCTACAGCTACCGACAATGTTTCCGAAATCATTGAATTTGAAGGTGTTAGAAGTGATAATCTAAATCTAACGGATCCTTTTCAAAAAGGTTCCACTACAATAACATGGACAGCAATAGACGAAGCTGGGAATAGATCAGAACCTTGTGAGCAAATTATAACGGTTATCGACGAAGAAAATCCTGAGATTACTTGTTCGGGCGATATTAGTATAATTGGTACGGGTGCACAATTTGTAGATATTGAATCGCCAGTTGTTTCTGACAATTGTTCGGACCCTTTAATTTTAACTTTTGAAAGATTAGATGACAATACTTTAGGTCTTGAAGATGAATTTCCAATTGGTAATACAATTATTACTTGGACAGTGGTTGATGCGAGTAATAATATTGCGGTATGTACTCAAACTGTTACCATTACTTCGGGTCAAACTGCAGCAAACGATATAACTGCTTTTTCTATTCCAAATCAAATTGGAGATACAGAAATAGATTTAGAAGCGAATACGGTTACGTTGAAAGTGCCTTTTGGTACGAATCTATCAGCACTGACTCCTACTATAATGGTTTCTGAAGGATCAACTGTAAACCCAGCCTCTGGTGAAGAAAACGATTTTAGTACTCCTGTAATCTACTTTATTACAACTTCTAATGACTTAGAGGCAGAATGGACTGTGATAGTTGAAGTTGAGGAAGATCTTGAACCGCCAGTAATTGAATGTCCTGCTAATATAATTGTAGATAATGATCTTGGAGTGTGCGGGGCTATAGTAGAATTTACACCAACTGCCACCGATAATAGTGGTGAAGTGACCATTAGTGCTGATTTTATGTCAGAAACTGAGTTTCAAGAAGGTGATACAGTCGTAACTGTAACTGCTACCGATTCTAGTGGAAATTCATCAACCTGTTCATTTACGGTTACGGTAAAAGATAATGAAGAGCCAACGCTCGTTTGTTCAGAAAATATTGAAAAAGTATCCGTGAATAATGAACCTGTAATTATTGATATTCCTACGCCAGAACATGATGATAATTGTGGACTGCAACCAGATCTAACAGCGGTTAGAGATGATAATATAGATTTTGGGCAACCTTATCCTGTAGGAACAACAACTATTACATGGTCAATTACAGATATTGCTGGTAATATAGGTACTTGTACTCAAACGGTAACTATTCTACCCGATGTCGCCAGTTTAAGCATCACTGGTTTTACACTTATTAATGCAGATACTGATTTGCCAATTTTTGACCTAACCGAGGGCCAAAAGATTGATATCAATACTTTGCCAACGACACATTTAGATATTCGTGCCAATACAACCGATGATGTCGAAAGTGTTCGGATTTCTTTAAATGGTGCATTAACAACAGCAAGAACAGAAAGCCTAACACCATTCGCACTATATAGAGATCTTCCAATTGGTGATTATATTGGGGCAGATTTTATTGTAGGAAATTATACGGTTGCGGCAATACCTTATGCTGAAGATGGACTAGGTGGTGATATGGGTAATCTATTTGCAATCAATTTTGAATTAGTCGATGGCGACCCTGCTTGTTCAAGTTTAACAGCTAGTTATACTACAGAAAATCCGACAACTTGTGGTGGAGGAGGTAATGTTACTATTATTCCTTCCGGTGGTACACCACCGTATCTGGTTGCATGGAGTTCATTTTCTTTTGAAGGGGAAACTGCAATAGGACTTAGTGCAGGTATTTATTCGGCAAATGTTTATGATTCAAATGGTTGTTCTATCAGAATTGATGTTGAAATTTTAGACCCTGAGCAACCAGAAGTAACTCTAAATCCATTTTCAGATATAACGGAGAATGAACTTCCTTTCCTATTATCAGGGGGAATGCCTGAAGGAGGAGCATATTCTGGTGAAGGAGTATCAGCAGGAATATTCGAGCCAAGTGGGCCAGGTATCTATGAAATTAGCTATACATATGAAAATCCGGTGACGAAATGTATCAATACCGCAACTCAAGAAATTACAGTGGTTCCAGAAAGTACAAATAGAGTAACAAGTTTTACTTTAATTAATGCAGATACGAATTTGCCGCTTTTTGATTTGACCGAAGATCAACAAATTGATATTAATTCTTTGCCAACAATGCATTTAGATATTCGCGCTAATACCGCTGAAGGTGTTGAAAGTGTGCGTATTTCTTTGGCCGGTGCCTTGACTACGGCAAGAACTGAAAGTCTACAGCCTTTTGCTTTATATAGAGATCTACCAATAGGTGATTATATTGGTGAAGATTTTATTGTAGGAGCGTATACTGTAGCTGCTATACCATATTCTGAAAATGGTTTGGGTGGAGAAATGGGAAATTCGTTTGCAATTAACTTTGAGTTAGTTGATGGCGACCCAGTATGTGCTAGTTTGACTGCGGTTTATACTTCAGAAGATCCGACAACTTGTGGTGGAGGTGGTAATGTAACCATAATACCTTCAGGGGGTACACCACCGTATGTGGTTGCATGGAGCTCATTTTCTTTTGAAGGGGAAACCGCAACAGGACTGAGTGCTGGAAATTATTCGGCTAATGTTTATGATTCAAATGGTTGTTCTATCAGAATTGATGTCCAAATTTTAGATCCTGAACCACCAGAAGTAACATTGAATCCATTTTTAGATGTTTTAGATACAGATACTGCTTTTGACCTTTCGGGAGGATTGCCAGAAGGAGGGGAGTATAGTGTCAATGGTATTGCCAATGCAATGTTCAATCCATCAGAAGGTATAGGTACATATGAGATTACATATAAATATACCGATCCAATAACAGAATGCAGCAACACCGCAACTCAAGAGATTGTTGTAAAAGCTGAAAGCCAGAATACCATTATTGCATTTTGGTTGGTTAATGCTGATAATGAGCAAGATTTGTTCCCAATTACAGATGGTTTACAAATCGATATTTCGTCGTTACCAACTCAGAACTTAGATATTCGTGCTGAAACAGGAACAGATACGGAAAGTGTCGGTTTTGAATTATTAGGAACTCAAAGTATAACACGAAGCGAAAGTGTACCACCGTATGCATTATATCAAGATTTACCAATAGGAGATTATATTGGGCATAATTTTGACTTAGGAGAATATACCTTATCAGGGACTCCCTATACTGAAAATAGCTTAAATGGTGATTCAGGTGAAACAGTTACTATCGATTTTGAATTTATCGATTCTACACCGACTTTGGCAGTATTAGGTTTCACCTTAATGGATGCAGAAAATGAGTCGGAGCACTTTGATTTGGTTGATGGTATGGAAATTAGACTTAGCGAGATTGGTTCTTTGTTTTTAGATATACGAGCGAATACTACTAATGATGTTGAAAGTGTTAGATTAGAATTATCAGGTGAACAAAGTACCGTTCGTACCGAAAGCCTTGAGCCTTTTGCTTTATTCAGAGATTTACCTATTGGCGATTATATTGGTAATAATTTTGACTATGGAGAATATACCGTAACGGCCACGCCCTATGCTGAAGATAATTTAGGAGGTGATATGGGAATTCCATTGTCAATTACATTCACTATTGTAGAAGAATTGGCAGAGAATGCCTTAAAAATCAGTCCGAATCAGGTTTCTAACCTAGCCCGAGCGAGTTTTGAAAGACCGATTGATATCCAACAAATTTTAATATTTGACATGTCCGGAAGAATTATAGAGTCCTACAATCCGCAGTATATTAAAAGCGGTAATGATTATGTACTTGATGTAAATTTTTACCAACAAGGGGCATATATTGTTAAAATGGTGGACAATAAAGGAGTGCCGTACCAAAAACAAATGGTAGTAAAACGACAATAAATTAATAGTTCTTCTTTGAAAGATTAAAAGCGACCTATTTAGGTCGCTTTTTTATTAATCAATGTATTATTTATTCCTGCATTGTATGATACACATTTTGTACATCATCATCTTCTTCAATTTTTTCGAGCAGTTTTTCAACATCCGCCACTTGTTCTTCAGTAAGTTGTTTTACAACTTGTGGTATACGTTCAAAACCTGAGGATAATATTTCAAGATTTCTATTTTCTAATTCTTTTTGAATATCTCCAAAACTTTCAAATGGCGCATAAATTAAAATTCCGTCTTCGTCAACAAAAACTTCTTCTGCACCAAAATCGATTAATTCTAATTCTAGTTCTTCAGGATCAATGCCTTCTGCGGGAATTCTAAAATTACAAGTATGATCAAACATAAACTCAACTGAACCAGAGGTGCCTAAACTTCCATCGCATTTATTAAAATAGCTTCTAACATTTGCAACGGTTCGGGTATTATTATCAGTTGCAGTTTCAACTAAAATTGCAATTCCGTGTGGTGCGTAGCCTTCAAAAAGTACTTCTTTGTAATCACCTTGATTTTTATCAGTCGCTCTTTTTATAGCCCTTTCAATATTGTCTTTTGGCATATTGACCGACTTGGCATTCTGAATTACTGCACGTAAACGCGAATTTGAATCAGGATCCGGACCGCCTTCTTTAACGGCCATAACAATATCCTTACCAATTCTTGTGAATGCTTTAGACATTGCTGCCCAACGTTTCATTTTTCTTGCTTTTCTAAATTCAAAAGCTCTTCCCATTATTACTCTATTTGATTGATAGCAAATTTAAGAAATTCAAGTTCAAGTTCAAGTCTTACTTAAAATTCAAAAATATAAGAACAAAAAGTTAGATTTTTGCTCTACTGTATTATTAGTTAGACGTATTATATTTAAACAAATCACTTGTTCTCAGTAACTATCTTCTCAATTGCATTCGCTAGTGAAAAGTCCTTTTCCGTTACACCGCCTGCATCATGTGTATTTAGTGCTATATGTACCGTTTTATACACATTACTCCAATCCGGATGATGGTTTTGCGCTTCACATTCAAATGCAATTCTTGTCATCATTGCAAATGCTTCCTTAAAGTTTGTAAAAGTAAAAGTCTTTTCAATTAAATTATCAGTATACTTCCACCCTGGAATATTTACTAATCTTTGTTCTATTTCCGTGGTTGTAAGCTTTTCCATTTTTTTAAATTAAGTTTAACTTGTATAATGGTGTTCAATTATTTCTTGACTATTGATTTGTAAATTTTTTGGTAGTTTGTAATCCTTTGGAAGTACTGCTAAATAACGTTCTTCATTGGTAGTAAATACTCTTTTGTAAATAGGATTAAAATTACCAATTCGATTAACTATTTCTTTAATAAAATCTTCGTGATGTACAAGATCATTGCTACCCAAATGAAAAACCCCTCTTTTATTTCTATTGATAAGATAATGAATTTGTTGCGTTAATTTATCATCATTGGTAACGTTCATTATTAGATTAGGAAAAACTTCAATAGGTTCATTATCTAAAATGAACTTTTTCATTTGTTTAATACGTGGCGATCCATTTCCAAAAACCATTGGAACACGTAAAATGGCCATTTTCTTTTTAGGAAGGCGCAATAACATGTTCTCTATTTTAATTTTCAATCTTCCATATACACTTTCAGAAAGTGTTTTATCATTTTCATACGATGGATATTTGCTATAAGCATCAAAAACATTTGCTGACGATAAAAAGAATAAAGCACAATCATTTTTAGAAATGTACTCTACAATGTGCTGGTGTGCTTGTACTTGGGCTGCAAAGTTTCCGCGAAGTGCCGAAATAATTATTTGCGGTTGTACCTTTTCTAATATTTGAAAAATGTCATCTTCTTGAAGGTCATACCGCGAAAATTGTTTATTATCTTCAAAGGATTTTCTAGCTGAAAAATAAGTGCCATACGTGTCAAAATATTTACATAGTTCTTTGTAAATAGATTGGCCAAGAAAACCACTACCGCCCAAAATAAGAACCTTTTTTGTATTTAACATTTAAAATATTGATTGCGCTGTTGCTGTGGTCAATTTCTCTAAAGCTTCCATCCCTAATTTTGAATTTCCTTTTGCGTTTAAGCCAGGTGCCCAAGTAGCTACACAATATTTGCCCGGTAATAGGGCTACAATTCCACCGCCAACACCACTTTTTCCTGGTAATCCGACTTCAAATGCAAACTCACCAGCTTCATCA
Organism: Aurantibacter crassamenti; assembly: GCF_016811105.1. GTDB lineage: Bacteria > Bacteroidota > Bacteroidia > Flavobacteriales > Flavobacteriaceae > Aurantibacter_A > Aurantibacter_A crassamenti. Next base: position 991,521 of record NZ_JAFBGM010000002.1, on the reverse strand, counting down.
TAAAATCCGCAGGTTAGCATTAAGGCATTAATTCGTTTTTCTTGTCTGACAGTCAAAAAAGTTTTGCCTTGCTGGCATACACCCTTATTCATAAATGGATAAAAGGCTTTTGTCAATTGACTGCAAGACATCTTAAGTGAACATTGATGAAAATAAAAATCTAATACAGTTTCAACGTCATTTTTTAGATTGCCGTACGATTTCAATAAATTGGCAGCAGCGTAATTTCTATACCCTGTTTCTTTTTCAGATTTAGCAACTTCAATATCAAAATTGATGCTGTTATCATTGGTTAATTCTCTAACATAATTCAGAAATTCTAATTTAGGATTTTCTAAATTTGAAATTAGAATATCAGCTACTACAATAGCACCAGCATTGATTAATGGATTTCTTGGAATACCATTTTCCATTTCTAAAAGTGACAAATGATTGAATGGGTCGCCTGATGGTTCAACATCAACTCTTTTCCATAAGTCTTCACCAACAAGACTCATCGCTTGCCCAAGTGAAAGTACTTTTGAAATACTCTGAATTGAAAATAGTTCATCAGAGTCGCCAGCACTGTAATTATTTTTCGAGTTGTCCACTAAATGTATTCCGAATTTTGAATCATCTACTTTTGATAATTCTGGAATATAAGTGGCAATCTTACCTTTCTCCGTAGCTGTTAAACAATTACTAGCAATACCATCTAAAATCTCTTGATAATCAATCATTAATTGGTATAAAATGGAAGTTTTACAACCGTTGCTGGAATGGCTTTTTTACGTATCTGAATATATATTTTGCTACCAACCTCCGTGAAAATATTAGGCACATATCCTAAACCAATACCTTTGCTTAATGAAGGTGACATAGTACCAGAAGTGACTATTCCTATTTTATTACCTTGACTATCTACAATGTCATAATCATGGCGAGGTATGCCTCTTTCATCTAATTCAAAAGCAACAAGTTTACGTTCTGCTCCATGTTTTTTTTCTTTTTCTAGGGCATCTGCATTGACAAAATCTTTTGTAAATTTTGTAATCCAGCCTAAACCAGCTTCAAATGGTGAAGTGTTGTCATTAATATCATTTCCATATAAACAATAACCCATTTCTAAGCGTAATGTATCACGAGCAGCTAAACCAATTGGTTTGATACCAAATTCAGCACCGGCTTCAAAAACTTTATCCCAAATTTGTTTTACCTCGTCATTTTTACAATAGATTTCAAACCCTCCTGACCCTGTATAACCAGTTGCAGAAATAATAACATGTTCGATTCCTGCAAAATCAGCAACTTCAAAATTATAAAATTTGATTGCTGCTAAATCAATTGAAGTTAAAGATTGCATAGCCTCAACTGCCTTCGGACCCTGTATTGCTAATAACGAATAGTTTTCTGAAAGGTCGCGCATTTCTGCATTGAACTCCGTATTATATTTGCTAATATGAGCCCAGTCTTTTTCAATATTAGATGCATTAACCACTAACAAATATTGATTTTCTTTGATTCGATAAACAATTAAATCATCTACAATACCTCCAGTTTCATTAGGTAAGCAGCTATATTGTGCTTTGCCAATTGTCAATTTAGAGGCATCATTAGATGTAACCTTTTGAATAAGAGGCAGGGCGTTCTCACCGGATATCAAAAACTCACCCATGTGCGAAACATCAAAGACACCAACACCGTTTCTAATGGTCTCATGTTCAGCATTCACGCCTTCATAAGAAACAGGCATATTATATCCTGCAAACGGAACCATTTTGGCACCTAGCGCTTCGTGAGTTTTTGTTAAGGCAGTATTCTTCATGGATTATTTTAATTTTTGAAAGGTAAATTTATCGAAAATTAATGACAGCGATTCTCATTCCATCCTTAAACAATGTGAGAAATTCGTATTTTGCGGGGCTAAAGAAAATAATAATGAAACATATTGTACTTGTCTTTTTTATGCTAAATCTTTTAATTGGGCATGCTCAAGATACACCAACTGATTTTCTAACTGCTGATTTTCATAAAGAACGCAGAGCTTTGGTTCGTAAAATGATGCCTGCTAATAGTGTAGCGGTCTTGTTTGCAAATGCTGTACGAAACCGCGCAAATGATGTAGATTATATCTATCATCAAGACCCTGATTTTTATTATTTGACGGGCTATAATGAACCAAATGCAGTTTTACTAATTTTCTCTGAAAACCAGAAAAATACTGATGGAGAGTCATATAATGAAATGATATATGTACAAGAAAGAGATCCTGCTGCAGAACAGTGGAATGGAAAACGTTTAGGCGTAGAAGGGGTAAAAAGTAAGTTAGGGTTTGAATTGGCTTATAATGGGAGTGAATTTTCAAGTAATTCTATAGCCTTCGAATCGTTTGATAAAATTTTATTTTTTGATTTTAAGAATGATTATCGAGACACAAGTGATAAAGCTGACTTATACGATATGATAATGAGCTTTAAGGATAAAGTAAATTATCCTGTAGATTATTCTGCTACTAAACAGCAGATTTATACCATGATTAAATCTACCGAAATTGAAAATAGTGCTAACGTGGCGCAACGATTAGGACGCTATTTAACCAGAGATGAAAGTTTAAAAAACGATGAACTTTTAAATGGATATATAAATGCAACTGATGACAATCTTAGAAATGAAATAAAAGGGAAGATTTCACTAGAACTTGAGAAGAATAATTTGAACTCAGCTATCATTTCAGAAATAATGAATACGCTACGAGAAACCAAAACAAAAGAGGAAATGGTGCTTTTAAAAAAGGCCATTGAAATTTCATGTGTGGGTCAGATTGAAGTTATGAAAGCAATGCACCCCAATATGTCTGAGACAGAAATTCAAGGTGTACATGAATATGTATATAAAAAATATGGTGCGGAATATGAAGGTTATCCGTCAATTGTTGGTGGTGGAAATAATGGTTGTATTCTTCATTATATTGAAAACAATAAAACAAAAGTCGGTGACGATTTGGTTTTAATGGATTTGGGTGCAGAATACCATGGGTATACTGCTGATGTTACACGTACCATTCCTGCAAACGGAAAGTTTTCTGCTGAACAAAAGCAAATTTATGATATTGTTTATAAAGCACAAGAAGCGGGAATTAAAGCGAGTGTTGTTGGTGCTCCTTTTCAAGCGCCTGGTCAGGCTGCTTCAGAAATTGTTGCACAAGGTTTAGTTGATCTTGGTATTATAAAAACAGTTGAAGAGGCACGTACTTATTTTCCACATGGTACTTCGCATTATTTGGGTCTTGATGTGCATGATAAAGGTACTTATGGGCCTTTTAAGGCGAACACAGTTATAACGGTGGAGCCCGGAATTTATATACCTGAAGGTAGTGATTGTGATAAAAAATGGTGGGGTATAGCAGTTCGTATTGAAGATGATATCTTGATTACAGAAAATGGACCTATTAATCTTTCTGAAATGGCACCAAGAACAACTGAGGCCATTGAGGCGATGATGAAAAAAGCGAGCCCGTTAGATAAATTTGTACTGCCAAGTTTAGATTAGACTACTTAGTAGCCGGATAAAAAAAATCCTCAAGTACAACCATATAAAAATGATTGAATTTGAGGATTTTTTCTGTTCAGGTGAAATAATTATAAGGTGTTTACCGCTGTAATAAATACTCTTTTAGTTCAGCGTATTTTGAAATTCGAATCGATTTTTTCTCTTTATCCATAACGCTTTTTATTTGGGCAGGAATGGTTATTTGCTCACCAATGGTCTCTTCAACTACATCTAGAAACTTGACAGGATGTGCTGTTTCCAAGAAAATGCCATAAGTATTCGGATGGCTTTCTTGATATTTCTTTAATCCTAAATAGCCAACAGCTCCGTGTGGATCAGCTATATATTTCGAGTTTTTGTAAATTGAGCCAAGCGCTATTTTGGTTTCCTCATCAGTGAATGAATAGGAAGATAAATTGGTTTTCAAAAGTTCAAAATCATCTTGAAATAAATGACGAATTCGAATAAAGTTACTTGGGTCCCCAACATCCATAGCATTAGAAATTGTTGCTGTTGAAGGTTTGGGGTCGTACTTATTTGTACGCATAAATTCTGGTACTGTATCATTCACATTTGTTGCAGCCACAAAATGTTTTACTGGCATACCTAAACGTTGTGCAACGAGTCCAGCACAAATATTTCCGAAATTTCCTGAAGGAACAGAAAAAACAATTTCCTTTCCTTCCGATTTCGCTTGTTTATATGCAAATAAAAAGTAAAATAATTGCGGAAGCCATCTTGCTACATTTATAGAATTTGCAGATGTTAATTGCATTTTAGTTAGTAATGCTTCATCTAAAAATGCTGTCTTCACCATTTTTTGACAATCATCAAAAGTACCATCTACTTCAAGCGCAGTTATATTTTGACCTAAAGTAGTTAGTTGTCGCTCCTGTATATCACTAACTTTGCCACTAGGGTAGAGGATAACTACTTTTACGCCTTCAACGCCTAAAAACCCATTAGCTACCGCTCCTCCGGTATCACCAGATGTAGCGACCAAAACGGTTACATCATTTTTAGAATTTTCTGAATCTGAAAAATAGCCCAAACAATTTGCCATGAATCGTGCGCCCACATCTTTGAAAGCCATTGTAGGGCCATGAAAAAGTTCTAACGTAGCTACATTATCTTCTATGGGAACAACAGGAAAATTAAAGTCTAAAACCTTAGCAAGAATTTCTTTTAATTTTTCATTTGGTATATCAGCGGAAACGAATTGATGAATTGCATTAAAAGCAATTTCAAGGTTTGATAATTCTTCTATTCGCTCAAAAAAGCTATTCGGTAAAGGTTCAATAGTTTCAGGAAAATATAAGCCTTTGTCTGGCGCAATACCTGCCACGACTGCTGTTTTAAAAGATACTTGTGGAGCTTGTTTATTTAGACTGTAAAAATTCATATTTAATTTTAATTAACAGATGACCGATGACAAAGGTCGATTCATTGAAAATTTGAACGATTAATTATTTAATATTCTTTCTAAAAACGCTATGGTTAATTCATATTTCCTTAATTCCTGCTGCATTAATTTTCGAAACATGTACATCGTAATCAATACCAATATTTTGATATACTTCTTTCATACTAGTTGCAACTTTTTTAGCAGTTGCTTCGCCTTTACTAAATGCAAAAATAGATGGTCCTGAACCTGATATTCCACATCCTAGTGCACCTGATTTTATGGCCTCAGTTTTTACATTTTCAAACCCAGGAATTAAAATTGAACGTATGGGTTCAATAATATGATCCACCAAGGAACGTCCGATTAAATCATAATCACTTGTGAAAAGTCCGGCAACTAATCCGCCAACATTTCCCCATTGTTTAATACCCTGTGCTAAGGTAATATTGGTTTTTAAAACACTTCTAGAATCAGAAGTTTTAACTTCTATCTGCGGATGAATTACTGTTGCAAATAATTCATCTGGACTAGGAATTGGTATTACATCAAGTGGGTCATAACTTCGTACTAAAGTAAAACCACCAAATAGGGCAGGGGCTACATTATCAGCATGGGCTACACCACTTGCAAGGCGTTCACCTTCCATAGCAAATTTCACTAATTCTAATGTTGAGAAAGGTTCGCCTAATAATTTATTCATTGCCCAAACGGCACCAGTAGAACTTGCAGCACTGCTTCCAATACCACTACCAGCCTTGATTTTTTTATAGATTTCTATTTCAAAGCCCCCTTTATAATCACTATTTTCTAATAGCGCTAAACCAGCAACGCCAGCAACATTTTTTTCTGTTTCTAAGGGTAAATCTTGTCCGGTTAATTTTGTAATCTTAATTCCTTTATCAGAAGTTTTACGAACAACCATTTCATCACCAACGGCATCTAAGGCCACACCCAACACATCAAATCCGCAGGATATATTAGCAATAGTTGCTGGGCAAAAAATTCTTATTTCGTTCATCTTAATAATTTCCTATTCGTATAATATCTGCAAATATACCCGATGCTGTAACATCTGCACCAGCGCCTGCTCCTTTAATAATCATAGGTTGATTTGGATATCGTTCTGTGTAAAATAAAACGATGTTATCACTTCCTTCTAAATTATAAAAATCATGACCTTTCGGAATTTGTTGTAATCCAACGCTAGCCATTCCATCTTCATATTGCGCTACATATTTCAACTTACTTTCTTTTTCAGTAGCTTCTTGATATAGCTTTTGAAAATCACCTTCATACTTTATTAAAGATGCGAAAAAGTCTTCGTTATTTTTAGTATCTAGACTTTCTTTAGGTAAAAATGATTTGTTTTCAATATCGTCAATTTCTAATTGGTTACCGCTCTCACGAGCTAAAATTAGAATCTTACGCATCACATCAATTCCACTTAAATCAATTTTAGGATCGGGTTCGGTATAACCTTCTTCTTGCGCTTCCTTCACAATATCATGAAAGGTAGTTTTATCATTAAAATTATTGAAAACAAAATTTAGACTTCCTGAAAGTACCGCTTGTATTTTAAGAATTTTATCACCTGAAGCTATTAAATGTTTAAGCGTATCAATTATTGGTAGACCTGCCCCAACATTAGTTTCAAAAAGAAATGGTGCATTGTAAATTCTTGCTAGATCTTTAAGGTTACGGTAATTTTGATATGCTGATGAACACGCAATTTTATTACAGGTTACTACTGAAATACTATTGCCTAAATACGAACCATAGGTTGATGCAACTTCAGCACTGGCAGTATTATCTACTAAAATGCTATTTCGATAATTGAGACTTTGCACGGTTTCGTAAAACTTAGCTTTGTCTGCTTTTTGTCCGGCTGCTAAAGTAGACTCCCAATTCTTTAATGAAATGCCACCATCTTCAAAAACCATGGTTCTCGAATTTGAGATTCCGATAACCCGTATATTGAGTTTTAAATTTTCTTTTAAATATTTGCGCTGTTGTTTTACCTGCTCTAAAAATTTAGAACCTACGTTACCAACGCCCATTACAAATAAATTCAGCTGTTTTACATTTTCTTCAAAAAACTCTTCATGCAAAGCATTCAATGCTTTTTTTACATCATCTGAACTTATAACAGCTGAAATATTACGTTCAGAGGCGCCTTGAGCAATAGCCCTAATATTTACATTATTCTTACCGAGAGTGCTAAACATTTTACCGCTTAGGCCTTGGTGGCTTTTCATTTGATCACCAATAAGCGCAATAATTGCCAAGTTAGTCTCTGCCTTAACCGGATTTATTTTTCCTTGAGCAATTTCAAAAGCGAAAGCTGTATTTATTTTTTGTACGGCTTTTGATACATCTTTTTCTGATACACCAATACAAATAGAATGCTCTGAAGAAGCTTGAGTAATTAAGATAACATTTACTTCCGCTCTAGAAAGTTCGTCAAAAAAACGTGCAGAAATACCTGGTATACCAACCATCCCTGGACCTTCTAAAGATAAAAGTCCAACATTAACCACCGAACTAATACCACTAACAACTTTTTTATTTTCAGATTTTCCTTTGTTAATTAAAGTCCCGGGCGTTTCTGGTTCAAAAGTGTTTTTTATTAGGATAGGAACATTTCTAGAGAGAACAGGTTGAATTGTTGGTGGGTATAAAACCGATGCCCCAAAATGTGAAAGCTCCATTGCTTCTTCATAAGAAAGCTCAGGAATTGCTTTGGCTTGCTTTACAATACTAGGGTTAGCAGTATACATGCCGCTAACGTCTGTCCAGATTTCTAAAATTTCTGCATTGGTTGCTGCTGCAATAATTGCGGCCGAATAATCAGATCCACCTCGTCCTAATGTAGTGGTGTCACCGTTTTCTGCGGACGCAATAAATCCACCGAATACAGTAATCTTATGTTTATTTCCTTTGAAAAAATCATAACAATTTTTATAGGTCGTATCAAAATCAACTATCGCACCACCAAATTGTTGATTGGTTTTAATGAGCTCTCTTGTGTCTTTAAAAGCAACATCTAATCCTTCCGAAGAAAAATATTGTGCAATAATATAAGAGGATAAAAGCTCACCATGACTCACAATTTTATCGGAAAGTTTAGGAGTTAATTCCCCAATTGAGAAGGCACCTTCTAAAAGACTTTCTAGGGTGTTAATATCAGACTTAGCCTTACTAAGTACCGCGCTTTGGGCATTAATAGGTAACAAGTCTTTGATTCCGGTTAAATGTCGGGTCTCAATTTCTTTAACCAAACTGGTATAGGTTGGATCTTGTATTGAAGCTTTTTCAGCTGCCTGTAACAAAAGGTCGGTTACCCCACCAAATGCAGAAACTACCACTGCTATTTTATCGCTTTCATTTTTTGAAACGATTTCTTTTACCTGTTTTATGTTTTTTGCGTTAGCTACAGATGAGCCACCGAATTTGAGAACTTTCATGCTATAAAAGTTAAATTGAAAAATTGTATGAATATATAAGTACGAACGAGAAAATATTGCAGTTTACCCCAATGGGGTGATAGTAGATGTGCACGTGCCACCATTATTTGTTTGGAAAAAAAGAGTTCCTATGTTTGACTTGTTGCGTTCCATACTTCTGATAATGTATCAAAAGTAGTACATTTAACAACCCTAACAAACGATGGCTGTATTTTTTTACAGAATCCGCAAAAAATGATAAATACCATTAAGGAATGAGGATTTTCTCTGCAGATCAGATATACCAAGCTGACAAATTCACAATTGAAAAACACGGAATTAACAGTGATGACCTTATGGAAAGGGCTTCAATGCAAATTTTTAACTGGTTTCATTTGCGTATGCAAGGTGCGCCAGTAAAGATTCATTTATTCTGTGGTATCGGAAATAATGGCGGTGATGGCATTGCTCTAGCTCGCCATTTAATTGAGCACGGATATAATATTGAGGTCAATGTTGTCAATTATAGTGATAAACGATCTAAAGATTTTCTTATAAATCTAGACCGGTTAAAAGAAAGAAAATTGTGGCCGAACTTTATTGATAGCAATACTCCTTTCCCTAAAATTGGCCCTGATGATATAATTGTTGATGCCATTTTTGGTATCGGTTTGAACCGAGAACCAGATCGTTGGGTGAAAAATTTAATTGAATACCTCAATCATTCTGAAGCGTTTATAGTTTCGGTAGATTTGCCGTCGGGTATTTTCATGAATAGTATTTCTAAAAGTGATGAAGGTATTGTTCGATCGAATTATATATTAAGTTTTCAGGCACCTAAACTTATTTTCTTTCTTCCTGAGAATGCGCCATACATTGATAATTGGCAGGTTTTAGATATTGGTCTTGATCAAGAGTTTTTAACTAGTACTGAAACGGATTATGAGTTAATTGCGAAGCACGAGCTCTTAGCTTGGTATATTCCTAGAAAAAAATATTCACATAAGGGTGCTTATGGACATTCACTAATAATTGGGGGCACACATGGTAAAATTGGTGCTATGATTTTAACAGCAAAAGCTTGTTTACATGCGGGTACAGGCTTATTGACGGCTATGGTTCCTAATTGTGGTTTTATACCCATGCAAACATCGGTGCCTGAAGCCATGGTATTGACGGATGCTGATGAAAAAATAATATCTAAAATTAGTTATGATATTACTCCAACGGTCATAGGAATAGGTACTGGTATGGGGCAAGATCCTAAAACCAAAAAGGCTTTTAGTGATTTATTAAAGAATAATAACATTTCTTTGGTTATAGATGCCGATGCAATAAATCTATTGTCATCGAGCAAGACATTATTAAAAAAGTTACCGCCACAATCTATTCTAACTCCGCATGATAAAGAATTGGAGCGTCTAATTGGTGCTTGGGAAGACGATTTTGATAAATTAGCGATGGCTAAAGCGTTTTCTAAAAAATACGATTGTATTTTGGTTTTAAAAGGAGCTCATACCATTACCATATATAAAGATAAGGGCTATATAAATACGACAGGAAACCCCGGTATGGCTACAGCAGGTAGCGGTGATGTTTTAACTGGCGTAATTACGGCATTGGTAGCACAAGGTTATGCACCTCTGCGCGCTGCTGTATTTGGCGTATATCTTCATGGTAGTGCTGGTGATATTGGTGCTGAAGCTAGAGGATATTTAGCTTTGACGGCTAGTGACATTAGTGAGTATTTGGGCGATGCATTGTTAGATTTGTTTAAGTTACCTGAAGAGCCACAACCTATTGAACATGAAGCTGATAATCAAGATGATGATTAGTGTGAGTTTGTAATCTAATTCTAGATTACTTATTTTAAAGGTGTATTTATAAGCACCAACCATGTCTTTTAGAATTAACGCAGACCTTGTACCACTTTTTCGAGGACTCGTAACGGGTCTACAACCTTTTGCAGCAGCGCAAGATGTGCAGTTATTGTTTGAATCGACTGTTAAAAATTTATATGCTTCTTATAATCCTGAAGAAGCACTTTCTGAAATTACTGTTCTTTTGAGCCGTGTGGTTAGTTTTACTCCGCAGTCATATACTGTGAAAGTTTTTGTGGGTGAGTGTGAACAAAATAATGATCGATGTCTACTTGTAATTGAAAACACTGGTGTTGATTTGTCAAAGCTTGGTGAAATATTATCGGCTGTTAAAAGCGGTTTACAAGTTGAAAAATTTCCGAAAGGCACGCGATTTACAGTTTCAATTCCCACAAAGAAAAATGGAAATGCTGTTGTACAAGTAAATAGCAATGGCACGCTTCTTCCGAAGAAATATCCTATGTATTTTTCCGCCGTGAAAAATAGACTCGCTACACATTTTTCGAATACCGAAAATTTAGAAAAAGCGGCAGCATCTAAAAGTAATAATGAGGGTGTTTTCCTTAAAAAGGTGAATGCCGTAATTAATTCTCATATGTCTGATGCTGAGTTTAAGGTAGATGCCTTAGCAAATGCGATGGCTTTAAGTAGAACACAATTGTTTCGAAAGATAAAAAGCCTAACTCAAATGTCTCCTCAACAATATTTACGATATGTGCGGTTAGAAAAGGCGAAGAAATTGTTGCAGTCAAAAAATGAAAACTTAAATGTTAGCGAAGTATGTTATCAGGTTGGTTTTGCAAGCAAAAGTCATTTTACCAGAACTTTTCAAAAAGAATTTGGTTTTAACCCTTCCGATTTTACGAAGGCTAAAATGTAACCTAAGTTCAATTTTTTGCAACATAGGGTCAATTCAAAGTTTGAAAGTCATCCTAACTTTGAGGAAAACTAAAAAGTATATATCACCTTTAAACATAACCTTATGGATCAACTAAAAAAAAACCGTGAGTTCATTATTAATTATTTCAATGCAATGTCAGGTGCAGATAAGACCAGAGAACTTTGCGAAAAATATACCAATGATCAAGAATTAATCGCCCATATTGAATTTTTTGAAGCAGCCTTTCCGAAGTATGAACTTTTTATCGAAGAAATCATGACGGAAGGAAACAAAGTACTTATTCAAGCACGATTGAACGGTACACACTCTGGAGAGTTTAATGGAATACCCGCAACAGGTAGAAATATAGATTTACCCTTTGCCATTCGATATACTATGGAAGATGGCCTTATTACGGATCATTGGCTGATAGCTGACCAAATGTTACTTATGGAACAATTGGGGGTGATGGAACCACAGACTACTCATAACTAAAATCACTAATATGGATGCCCTGAAGAAAAATCGGGAATTCATTATCAAGTATTTTAATGCGATATCAGGTGTTGCAAAGACTCGTGAGCTTTGTGCAAAATATATGCGTGATGAAAAACTATTTGAGCATATTGAGTTTTTTGAAAGTGCTTTTCCTAAATACGAACTCTTTATTGAAGAGATGGTAACTGAACGAAACAAAGTAATAGTTCAGGGACGAGCTACAGGAATTCATAAAGGAGAGTTTAATGGAATTCCGCCCACCGGCAGAAAAATGGATTTGCCATTTGTAATTCGGTATACCATAGAAAACCTAATGATAGTAGATATGTGGCTCATTGCGGATCAAATGATTTTGATGGAGCAACTTGGTGTTATACAAACAGATGAAATTGATAATTAGTAAAAAGAAATAATAATGAAAAAAACAACCATTATAGTAATCGCATTTTTCATTCTTTCATCATGTCAAGAAAAAAAAGAAATTCATATTAGTGAAGCAGCATTAGCTGAATTAAAGGCTTATGATGATTCACAAAAGATTGAAAAAAATACGAAGGAGTTCATTAAAAATTATGTGAATGATGCAAATTCAATTGATTGGAAAACAAAACTGCCACAGTATTTATCATCAAACATTAACGAATTTGTAGAAGAGCATTCGGCTTATAGAAATTCATTCCATAATTATAAATCAACTATAAAACATTTAACGGTATCGGGTAATGAGGGTACGGTGTGGCTGAGTATTACCGCAACTTATGCTGAAAATTATGATTTTGAAAATAGTGGTTATGGCGATGAACTGTTTAATGGCATTGATGCAAAAAATCAAAATCTTACATGGGACGAAATCTGGTATTTTAATGTAGTTGACGGCAAATTTGGCGATAAATGGGATTTTATGAAGGACAACTACAAAATTATGAAAGACCTAAAAGCAGCTGAATAACCTTAATATTAAGTTCAAACTATACTTTGTATATTTAAATACACTAATCAAGCATTTTAGAATTTTACTTTTTGCATTTTATTGTAGAATTCTTAAATGCGTATTTTAAATATGCAATACAAGAAATTTAAACCTGATAAGGCACTTTCTGAATTTGTAGAGTGTTATTTTTCTTGGGAAGGAACCACCGATGGGCCAAGGGATTTAGAGAGCCCACCAAGCGCACTTTGTTCTTTGGTGTTCAATTTAGGTGATGCCTACGAAATATCCAATTACAAGTATGAACGAAATTCAGTGCCCAAAACCTTTATTGGAGGACAAGCTATAAAAAATTATACACTTCATTTAGAAGGCAATATTTCAATGATTGGGGCTGTTTTAAAGCCATCTGCGCTTTTCAATTTTTATAATATTCCTATGTACGGGTTTACGGGCGAACGCATTGACTTTCTTGAAGTAGAAAAAGAAATGGGTGCGGATATTCAATGTAGAATGAAAAAGGCCGTAAATACGCAAAAAAGAATTGCCATCATTGAAGAGTATTTTTTGGGACGTTTGGCTTCGACCAATTTTGCAACAAAAGAAATAGTGAAGGCGGCAAACGAAATTTATGATAAAAAAGGACACTTGAATGTTTTGGAGTTCTTGGAAAGTGTGCCTATGAGTCGTAGAAATTTTGAACGGAAATTTTTAAACGAAGTTGGGGTTAGCCCAAAGACATATGCCAAGATTAGAAGATTTGGCAATACTTGCCTGCTCATGTCCGGTAAACGGGAGGTCAATTTAATGGACGTGCTTCATGAAGGCGGTTATTACGACCAAAGTCATTTTATAAAAGACTTTAAATACTTTTCTGGCCGTACACCAAAAAAGTATGCCAAGACCAATGTTGAATTGGCCAACTACATTGATCAGGTAAGTATTGTCGAGCGACGGCTTTTTGACGAAAATTGACTTTAATAATTTCTCGACTGATTGAATTTGGCGCATTCTTACAATTTATAAAATGATTGGTCTTATAAATTTGGAGGAACTAAAAAATAAAAAATCATGGAAGCATTAAAAAAAGCAACGCATTTGGATCCGCTTTTCCTTTTATGGAAAAATCGTACGGTAGATTTTATGAACGCCTATCAAGAACAAGATGTAGCCCGTATGTTGGTTAATTGTACCGAAGATTGTACGGTAGCTTTTCTGCCTCTGGGTTCTGATGGAGCGGGAAATATTCATGAAGTAGGCAAAGCAATATGGAGTAATATTATTGAATGTTTTCCGACCATAGACAATACGGTGCATTCCATAGTTATGGATAACGGTGATGTACGTTGCGAGGCAAGTATTACGGGTAGGCAAGAGAAAGATTTTGCGGGTTTGGCTTCCAAGGGAAACACATTTGAAGAAGAACATATTTTTATTTTTAAGATGAATGAGCCCGGTTATATAGAAGCGGTTTCTGTGAATTGGAATCACGATAGTTTGGTAAAACAATTGACCGAAGATCAAGGTGCTATGAGCGATGAAGATCGAGCCAATTTGTTACATCAAATCGCCGCGGACTATGTTGTTAAAGGTCTTGGCGGAAAGAATTTCGATGTAATTCCTTATCATGAAGAAGTAGAGCTTCGCGCTCCCATACATCCCGAAGGTTCCGAAACTGCTATGAACGGGCGAGCCTTTATAAAGGAAAACTGGTGGGCACCCTTGCCCGATTTGGTATCCGCTACAGAACTTTTAGAGACGTATATCAACAAAGATTTGAGTGCCGTAACAGTTGAATTTTATTGTCATATCGCCGAACCGAAATGTACACTTAGAATCGTTGATCGATTTGTAATTGACAAGGATGGTAAAATTTTAAAACAAGAAAATTTCTTTGACCCGAGGGATATTACAAACCGCGGTTGGCGTTAAGAACACGCTCCCATCAATTTATTTTAAAAAGGTAACCTGGTAGCAATTCTTTGCATCGCAGAGGCAATTTTTCATGGGATAAATCTGATAATTTTAGTGCAATTGTTCAAGTGGGGCCATCAAAGTTGAGGTCCGAATTTTCTGGACAAATAAAACTATGGCATGAAGCTATTCAAGAATAATATCAAAAATTCGAAAAAAAGGATCGGTAATGGGCCGAAGTTTAGAATCTTATTCAGCACGCCAAGATTTATGCTGCATTTTAGTACATTTGAGAGTAACGAGCGGCTAATTCCGTTTCAACAACCAAGTGCTATTTTGCAAGAAAACACTACCAAAAAGAACGATAAACATCCATTAATTGCAAAGCTGGAAACCTTTGTTAATGCCAATCTGCACAACGAACAATTTGGTGTGGAACAGTTGGCTGAAATGATGGGCATGAGCCGTTCGCACCTGCATCGCAAACTGCATAAGATAAAGGGGAAGTCCATCAGTAGGTTTATTCGCGAGTATCGCTTGGAAGCCGCGCGAAAAATGCTCATTGAAAAAGAGATGACCGCTTCCGAGGTTTCCCATGCGGTGGGTTTTGGCAGTCCGTCGTATTTCAATAAATGTTTTGCAGAGTATTTCGGGTATTCCCCAGGTAAGGCGCGGTTAAAGGTCGGCCAAGAGATAATTAGAAATACTCAATCAAAATCTTCCAAAAACAAAATATTCTTGTGGTTAAGCGGACTGGCTGCCGCGATTTTAGTAGGATTCTTGATTTTTTCTCTGAATAAAAAGGAAGAGGTTGTAGCTGAAACGACTCCCGAGGAAAAATCGATAATTGTACTTCCTTTTAAAAATCTGAGCTCAGATGAGGAGAATCAATATTTGGCCGATGGTATGGTGGACGCTATTAGTCTGCATTTGTCGGAAATTGGAGAGTTAAAAGTACTCTCGTCATCTGCATCGGGAGAATTGACTTCTGTGAAAGAAATCGGAGAAAAACTTGAAGTAGTTAATGTACTTCAAGGCAGCATACAAAGACAAGATTCCCTACTACGTGTCGAAATAAAATTGATAAACACCTCGGATGAAAAACAGTTATGGGCTGAGAGCTATGATCGGAAGATCTTCGATGCTTTACTTGTGCAAAGTGAAATTGCACAGCGTGTAGCAAAAATTATGAAAGTCAAATTGTCATCAAAAGAAAAAAGTAATATTGAAAAGAGGACTTCTTATTCGCCAGAGGCCTATGATAATTTTTTAAAGGGTTGGTACAACTTTAATCAGTTCAGCCAAGAGGGACAGCAAAAGGCGTTCAAGTATTTCGAGGAAGCTATATCTATCGATTCTACGATGGCATCCGCATATTTGGGAATGGCTATGTATTATCAAGTAAAAGCATCCGTTTGGGGAGCGGAATTTACCGTCGAAGAAGCTTTTTCCAAAGCAAAACCATATTTGGACAAAACTCTTGAACTTGATCCAGAATTAAAAGAAGGTTATGGTTGGAAGGCCTTTGAAAGACTTTTTGGTAGTTGGGACTTTGGAGGAAGTGAAGAGAATTATAAGATAAGTATTGAATCAAAGTTTCCAGTTTTTTTAGCACTTTACGCTAATTTTTTACATTATGAAAACAGGCACGCTGAAGGTTTTGAGATTGCAGATAGATTGAATAGAGAGTATCCCTATTATCCCAATAACCAAATGTTATTATCTTATTATTATAATAAAAAGTACGAGGAAGGCCTTGAATTTATGGAAACAAGGTTGAAACTATATTCTAATTATTATACTTATGACACCGCTGGATTTTTTAGTTTGAACACGGGCGATTACGATAGTGCCATTTCTCTTTTTCAGAAGGCTATTGATCTGGAGGGTAATCGTTTTCCGCGAATGCTTAGTTGGATGGGAGCAGCCAACGCCCATAAAGGCGAAACAAAAAAAGCACTTAAACTTCTAAACGAACTCAAAGCATTAAAGAAAAAAACCGATGCCGGCTCCCCAGCTTTTTTTGTCGCAATAATCCATTCCGCCCTCGGCGAAAAAGAAGAAGCTTTAAAATGGCTCAAAATTGCCGTCGATGACCATGAAATGGAAATCCCATGGCTGGTCAGCGAACCCCAATTATACCCTTTACACGGCATGCCAGAATTTGATGCCTTGGTAAAACAAGTTGGGTTTCGCGAGCATGCTTATCCGGTGGAGTTGCCGAATTTAGTAGATTAGTATTTTAAGAGCCAAGAGCCAAGAGCTTCCGTCATCCGTCAAAAACTTTTCCCTAAACTTTTTGTATTTTTAATGGGAAATAGCTTTCCCCCAAGATTGAACAAACACAAACCATTAAACATTCCCATGACCGATTCGGGCCAATCTCTTTTGGATAAACTGGAAGTGCATATCACGGCCAATCTTGAGAACGAACAATTCGGAGTAGAACAATTGGCGGATATGATGGGCATGAACCGTTCGCACCTGCATCGCAAACTACATAAGGTAAAAGGGAAATCCATCAGCAGGTTTATTCGTGAATTTCGTCTGGAAAAGGCACGGGAAATGCTCATCGAAAAAGAAATGACCGCATCTGAAGTTTCTCATGCCGTTGGTTTTGGTAGTCCCTCGTATTTCAATAAATGTTTTACCGAATATTTTGGGTATTCTCCCGGTAAGGCGAGATTAAAAGTCGGGCAAGAAATTACTGGGAAAGCGGAATCTTCTAATAATAAAAGTTTGTTATGGGTTGGTGGACTTGCAGCTACAATATTGCTTGGATTCCTGATTTTTTCTCAGGATAAAAAGGAAGTTGTAATTGCAGAACCAGCTCCCAAAGAAAAATCAATAATTGTACTTCCCTTTAAAAATCTGAGTTCAGATGAAGAGAATCAATATTTGGCCGATGGGATGGTTGAGGCGATTAGTCGGCATTTATCCAGTATCGAATCTTTAGAAATAATTAATTCTACAGCTATTGGTCCCATGAACTCTATAAAGGAAATTGGGAAGACTCTAAATATTTCAACTGTTCTACAAGGTAGTATTCAAAAGCAAGATAGTATTATTAGAATAGAAGTAAAGTTGGTGAATACTTCTGATGAATCTCAAATTTGGGCAGAACACTATGATAGAAAATTGAAAGATATTTTGACTATCAATAGTAATATTGCACAACATGTCGCCCTTGCTTTACAAACGACTTTGACCTCAAAGGAAGAAGCGATTATTGAAAAGAGAAGTTCATATAATCCAATCGCTTATGATTATTATATGCAAGGAGAGTACCACTTTAGCCAACTGACCCCTGCGGGACAGGTCGAAGCACTAAAATTTTATAAAAAAGCCATGAAAATTGATTCAACATTGGCGTTGGCTTATAACGGTATTGCTGGCACTTATTTATGGAAAGCTTCTTCCTTTGGTCACGAATTGGAACCAGAGGAAGCAGTTGAAAAAGCAAAATACTACATTGAAAGAGCACGGCACTATGACCCTGATATTTGGGAAATAAATGCGCAAGAAGCTTATATAAGTTTGTATATCGATTGGGATTTTGAAAAATCCGAAAAATTGTTTTTGGCATGTCTGGATAAAAGCACGCCAATTTACCAAGTTATTTATGTCAATTTTTTAATGTATGAACATAGATACCAAGAGGCATTGAAATACTATACGACTTTTACCAAAAGATTCCCTTATTTTCCAAATTCGGCTATTCCATGGCTATCTTACTATAGCGGGGATTACGAAAAAGGCACCGAGTTTATTGATAGTAGGGCGAATTCTGGTGCAATCAGTTTGTTCAACTATGGCGCATTTGGATTTTTTTACCTGAATTATGGTGAATATGATAAAGCAATTAACTGGTTGGAAAAGGAAGAGGAAATGTATGGTGTTCGATTACCTCGTACAATAAGTTTGTTGGGTGCAGCTTACGCCAAAAAAGGCGATATACAAAAGGCAGTTACTTTGCAAAATGAGCTGAAAGAGTTAAAATCAAAAAACAGTGCTGGCTCCCTAGCATGGAGTATTGCAATTATCTCCTGCGCCCTGGGTGAGAAAGACGAAGCCCTTAAATGGATAAAGACAGCAATCGAAGAACATGAGCAAGAGATTGTGTGGCTCGTCAGCGAACCACAGCTATACCCGCTACACGGTATGCCCGAATTCGATGCTTTGGTCAAACAAGTCGGGTTTCGTGAGCATGCGTACCCGGTGGAGTTGCCTGCGCATTTTCAATAGACTTTGTCTTCAAACCCAAACTCAAAAATCAAATACAAAAGTTTTCTGCCGTTGCAGACAAATGTGCGAACTGCTACTGCCTACTGCCAACTTTTTTAAGGTCTGTATTTTCAAAATGATCCCCGTATTATTTTAGTGCACAATTGACACTTTTCCCTTTTTCCACAACATAATTACCACAATCCGCAACATAGTTACAAGACTTGTAAAAAAGCTTACAGGCTTTCGCAACATAAGTGTTTATTGGTGTTCTGTGTTTTTTGTGAGATTTGAAACAAGAAAATGAAAGAGCATTACTCGTGAAAATAAATCTGACATACTACTTGATTTTTTTATTTGTGGCGATACATAATACAATCTATTCGCAACCAGTATATGAATCAAAAATCAATATAAATGGTAATTCTGTATATCTAGACTTGGTGGACTCTTCAATTTACTATTATGAACCAAGTACGATTTATTTATCTAAAAGTAAAGAAGGGAAGCCTGGATTAAAATATCTAAAAATGTCTAGATCAAAGGCCAAAGGGCAGGGCGATGTTGTGATTGATAACTTTAGTATCATTCAGTTAAACCTTAAGGCTTCAAGAATTACTCAAAGCAAAATTAAAGGGCTTGCAGCAGATTTAAATATAAGCGAAGCTAATCTACTACCAATACCGATTCAAAAATTTGAATTTAATCTTTTGTCGGGAATTGAATCTATTGGTAAAAAGGTGGTCTTGGCATCTCATCTAAATTCATCTTATGACAATGAAGGTTCTGATTTGTGGGAGGAAAAAAATATTACAATACAACTATCGAAAGAAGCTGCTCAACTAGTAGACGATAATTTAGAGAAGTTTAATGAATTGGGTCTTGTTTTCGCCTTTAGTTATTTTACAAATTTTAGTAGCCTTATTGAGGAAGATTTATTGAAGAACCCCGAAGAAAACCATGATACCAAAGAAAATGAGACCGAACTGATACAATTTAAATCAGGACTAGTCGACCTTAGTTTTGATGTAGATAGATGGAAAGATTCATGTATAAAAGAGCTCGTATTGAATGAAGAAGTATTGCCGCGGTATCACCCAATTCAACTGATATGTTATGATTTTAGTGATAGACTTCGACCTGATCTTTTGGCAAAAAAAGTAATTATTTGTGGAGCGGGTTTAGGTAATAGGCAAACCTGTACCAAAGAACTGGAATTCAGTGCGACAGAACCTGATTTGAATGCAATTAGTCTAAAGTTCAAGTTTCCTATTCTATTTAATAAGCCTTTAAGATACAGAGTAACAGAAATTGATTTGACCGGTAATGTTTCAGTCAAACAATGGATCAATGTTGATTTAGGTCATGTAGTAGATATAAGCACCCCTAATGAAGAAATGAAATTTGACACTCAATCAATCGAGGTTCAAACTGATATTTTAAAACTGAAGTCAGATGGCTTTAGAGAGGTTTCGCTGACTTTGAAGTATTTGCTTGAAGGTTATGAAAAGACTAAACGAATAGTTTTTGATACCCATACATCTAACGAAATAGTTTCAACAAACATATACTACGATAAAGGCAGCGCTCTCTCTTATGATATAAACTGGATGCATACCAATGGTAATATGCTGGCAGGTGATAATTCAATGGATATTTCTACAGGATTTGTATTTCTGGCACCCCCTAAAAATGAAGTTATTCAACAAACTAAAGGATAAAATTTAATGATAAAACTTATATCAAATATAAAACTCCTTTTTTCATTTACCAGCTGTTTGTTAGTATTGACTTTGCCGTTTAAATCAAATGGGCAAGTGCAATATGGTGCCAAAATAGAATCTTATAATGGTATTAAACTATTTCAGGATAGTACAGACTCAAATGCTTACTACTATTTACCTGAACAACCAAGGGTTGTTTTCAAAGATGATGTTTACAAACTCCATTTGTGGAAATACCTAAGTGTAAATGATCAAATATCTGGAGGTGTTTTTAGCGCATTAGTCGAGTTTTCAATTTCACAAAATGAGAAAAATGAAATTGAAAAAGTACTTAAAAAAAAGAATCATAATGCTTTCTTGAAAGCACAAATTCCACTTCTAACCTTCAAAGAAGACCATAATTATGGAAACGCGAGTTTCACTTTGCTTACGAGTGTATTTGACAAACAAAATAAAACAACCACTGATCGAATTATAACCTCAGGTAACGCACCAATACAAGATGGTTCAAAGGCATCACTAATGCTAAACTTAACTAGAGAAGAGGCTTCTTTGTTGGAACAATCGCTTAAAATGGGCACCAGCGATTTATCAATAGTAATACGTGCCTACTATCCCGCAAAATATCCAGCTTTTAGTGCGAGAATTAGCATTCCGTCAAAAAAAGTAATTGATATGGTAAAAAAGAAATATGGTAATGTGCCTATTTCGAAATCAGAACTTGAAAATACCGCTAGAGAATTAAGGTTGAATAGTGCATTAAAAATTGAGTTATATGAAGGTGAAGAAAGTGACGAAATAGGCGCTTCTATAGTTAAGATGGTTTCCGATAAGATAGCCTCTGAAATGTTTTTACCCAATTTGAATTGTAATGGTATGCTTAGAAGTGATCCATATTGCTTGAAGCAAATAAACAGGCAATATAGACCTACCGATAGTCTTTATATTGCTGTGCAAAAATCAGCTTTCAAGCAAGTTCCTGTAATATCTGTAGGTAATTTGAATGTTTTCAAAGATTCAATTGCCCAATTAAATGATTACGTAAGTACAGTTCCGTTAAATGATAGATCGGGCTCTCAGCGTCGAATTGATTTTAAGATAAATGAAGACTATTTAGGGGCGTTTAAACATTATATAAATGGGGTTTCGGTCCAAGTTCGAAATGACTCTACCTCTAAGATTCATGAGTTTTCCTTTTCATGGTCAGATATTTTGGCCGGCCATTACCAAAAACAAATAAACCTTAAAGGTCAGGAGCAACTAGATTCTTTGATACAGTATAAGGTTCTCTGGAGTATCGCTAAAGCCGATACGCTATTGAGTTCATCTTGGAGGAGTACTTCAAAACCCTTCATTTCTTTGACCCCACCTTTGGAAAAACGAACTATTAGTCTTGGCTTTGATGGTGCCTCAATGGCAGATACAACTTCCATTTTGATCGATTTTGCGGCCAAACTTGGAGGCAAGAAAAGAGCAATGGTTTTAGAAAACCTCAAAATTGAGAATAAGCAAGAATATTTTTTGACCACACTGACTCTTTTCACAGATTTCGAATCTGATATTGTTTATAGAACAAGCAGAGTTAGAAAATCAAAAGGTGTCATCTCAGATAAGCCACGTTTTCTAAATCAAAATGATTTTATCTCTATAAAGTAAAAGCCATGAAGAAGTTCATATATCTAATAATGTTTTTGACCATAACGCAAGTCAATGCGCAAATGATACTATTGGATCAAGGGGTAAGAACTAATGACCTTTGGTTATTTCCATCTTCTACCGATTCAAGTGCTTATTTTTATCTTCCAAACTCTGCAGCGCTGGGTAAAACCCCTGATGGTTTACCGCAATTCTCTTTTCTGAGATATGTAGCACTAAAAAAAGGTGGTGAAGATCAAAATTCCCCTATCAACGAAGCCGACGGTGGGGCTTTGCTACACTTTCTACTTCAATATGGCACATCGGAAAATAAAGTAAATAAGGCTCAAGAACTCTTGAGGGAAAAGCTAAAGCGTCAAGACGTGGTAATCAAAGGCCCGGTAATTTTTGATGAAGCAAGTTTTGCCTTAGTATCTTCAATTGTCAAAAATGGGGAGGAAGAAAAAGAAATTTTAACGGTAAGTTCAGCCCCGGTTCTCGAAGGAAGTAAACTTGCCTTTTCTTTTAAATTGAACCCAAGAGATTCTAAAATCTTAATGGAAAGTTTTAAAATGGATACTCCTGATGTATCAATCATCTTTCAACTTAAATTTTCAGGATATTCCGACACTTTTAAAGCTGAAATCACAGCTGACTGGGAGCAGATCTATAAGCATACACAAACAAAAAAATCCAACAATTTCCTTTTTGTAAAGGAAGAGGCTTTTACCGACATAAAGGAACTTGTTTCTAACGGTGGTGTTGAACTTAAGATTATGGGTGAGGATCCGCGCAATGAAAAACTGATAGCCAATGCCTATGAGAAAGTGTTGGATTTGGTATATAAGCCAGTAGACATAAACAAATTCAAGGAAGATGGAACTATAGATGATTTAGAACGTGCATGGGAAGGTGCCGTTGAAGGTATAAAAGACATTTCGACATTTGGTCTATCAAGTGTAGGTTCTACTAATGGTTACCAATATCGCGAGATAAAGCAGTCTGGTACCACACATCTTTCCTTGATAAAGGCAAGTAAGATAGAAAGACATCACTTTATAACATTCAACATGGGCAATTTGTTCAAGAATTATGGAGATGATGAGGGAGTTTTTAAAACAGTTAACATTCTTGACCCCAATTATATGCAACGCGACGTATTCATAAGTCTAGATGGTAGTCTTCGCAATGCATTTACCGAAATGGTGAACTCAGTAAATGTTACCGTCAAGAAAAAACATAATAATGGTAAGGAGGAATTAAAAAAAATACGGATTGATCAAAACAGTTTTGATAAACCGCAAGCGGTAGCCTATGCCAATTTAAAAGATTTTGATGAAAGCTTCAATCCATCGGATATGGATAATTGGATGGAATATCAATATCAGGTCATATGGGATTTTAAGGGAGGAGAGCAGTTAACTACCAAATGGAATACTACCAAAGGTGATGTAAATCTCTACATTCCGTATGAGGCTCGTGATATCATTTTTATAGGTGACCTAGATAGTATATGGTTATCGGGTGTCAAGGCATTGGTGGTAAATATCCGCTATGATTTTTTTGGAAAAAAAAGGAACCTACCAGTTGAAAAGATAACCCCAGGCAAGACCATTGAGGATGTGATAAAATCTTATTTGGCTCCTCTAGGTAATTATGAATATGAGTATAGAATTATACCAGTTACTGATAATGAAGAAGTAGTTGTCGAATGGAGAAATGATAGTGACGGAATAATAGTATTGGAATAACTATAAAATCAAAATTATGAAAATATTTAAGTTAACATTTTTATTGGTCTTTAGCACTGCCTTTGCATTAGCGCAAAATATAGATTTTGAAACCCGAACCACTGTGCTTTTGAATGATGGAACAGAGGTAATCTTATTCGGAAAAATCAAGAAGGCCACAGAACATAAGGATGAAACAAAAAGATTCTGGGAATTATGGAATACCGATAAATCTCTAGATCCAATACAATTACCTGTTGTAAACAACGAATACTATTATTTACCACCAGAATCTTCGTTAAAACTCTCTCCAACAAAAGATGGTAACAAGCGATTTGTACTCTATAAGTATGCAGGAAATACCAAAGAAACCGCTGTCGGCGGCACCCTTTATTTTAATATGGAATTTGGGCTTACCAAGGCACAAGAGCAGGAGGTTTTGGAAAAGTTAAGAAGATTAAGGCCAAATGCTAACGTTAAGGTAAAAGGATCGGTAATGCTTTTTCCTCAGGTCGGTAAAAGTGCAGGTGAGCTTGAGGTTTTACTGGTGCAAGGTGATGATCAAACTGTATTAACTACAAGTGCAGCACCCATAGGTCAAGGAGGTAAACTGGCAGTCATGGCCAATTTGGGTACTATAAATACACAAATTGTAGAGAAAATATTGAAAGGCGATGCCAGTCTAGGAGGAATCTATGTAGGGTTGCGATATACCTTTCCGGCGACGGTTGAAGGTTTTTCAGCTAACATCACTTTCGATGAAAAAAAATTCAGTTCAGTTAGAGACCGCCTCAATAAAAGTACTGTTCTGCGCCAAGATAATTTTTTAGGAATCTTTTGGGGTACCAAAAGTTATACCCGTACTGAAATTAGAGACTTCTATAATTTTTTGCGTGAAGAAGAAGTCATAAAGGCCAGTTCGGTCACAAGTCAATATTTAGACAAAGAACGCGCTGCGGAGTTGGAAGGCGCATTTTTCGATTTTTTCTTTAGCAGTTTTGCCAAGCCAACAGATTTAGGCACCCCTAATAATCGTGCAGCTATCATTGATTCTATTCAACTAAATGGATTGGGTAATGAGGTGACTTATGATATGGAGGTGGATAACCGTTCAATCAGTGACATGCAAAAGCATAGCGAGTTTAATCTAGAACATCGCGTTGCTTATCGATTTCCATGTGGTTTTGGCAATGACATTAAAGATGTTTTGAAAGGAATCGATTTAGACGAGCATATTGTTAAAATAGACTTAGATGATCCATTTTTCGAATTTAGAGTTATAACAGTAGGTCTCGATGGCGCATTGCCTGATTTGATAGGAGGAATTATTAATGGTGTTGAGGTACGATTAAGAAAAGAGAAAGCCGATGGGAGTTACTACTATTTTGAAGATCAAGACCCGATTCTTTTTAATCAAAAAGGGCAAGCGGCTCAAACAAGAACCTACAATAGGTCTCATGATGCTAATATCGAAAATGCTGACTATGAATACAAAACCATTATTAGTTACAAAGGAGGAGCGAAGGAAGAATCACCAAGATGGCTGCCCATTGCCAATGATCAAATATTTGTTTCTACAAAATTGGAACAAAAAGAAATCAGCTTTCAAGCCGACCCCGACGAACTTAAGGAAAACCGTATTGCGCGGGCTTCTTTGCAAATTGCATATCGTCAAAAAGGAAAACAAAAAATAGATGAGATGTATGTGACACCAAGCGAATCTAATGACAGCAAGACCAAAATTTTCTTTATGGATTCTGCAAAGGCCTATGCCACCCGTGTTGTTTTTTTTCACAAAGATCAGTCAAAGCCTGTTATACTTGATTGGCAAGAAAAAGACTTTACTTTTCCTTTTATCTATGCCGTTATCCCCGAATCATTAAGGGGTATGTCTGAAGAGGTACTTAATGACTATAACGAAAAATACAGCTTTGAATATAAAGAGACACGTGAAGTTCAAAATGAGGACGGGACTTTAAAGACTGAAATTAAAAAAGAGGGCTATGATATTTTTGAAAGCAACAATTAAACAATCTGTGATTATGAAAAAGTTATTTCCATTACTAGTGCTATGCATGTTGTATTCAACCATCAATGCACAAAAAGTATTTATTGATCAACCAATTCGAGTTGGGGAATTCATAGTTTTTCCCTCGGTCGACGATCCAAACGCTTTTTATTACTCTCCAAATAAACCAAGGGTAGCCAAATCAAAGGATGGTAAACCACAATTTTCGTTTTTATTGTTTAAAGAAAAAAACAGGTCCGATGTTACAAAAAAAAATATCGAAGACCAGATTGGGGGAGGAGTGGTGCACGCTTTGGTGGAGTATGGTTTGACAGATTCACAAGTTGAAAGATTAAGATCTATGCTTAAAGAAATTAAAAATGATGCGGTTTTGAAAGGGCCGATTGTTTATAAATCAGGAAACATAGCCTTGGTTTCTGCCATTGCAGATAAAAATAATGGGCATGTTAATAATGTTATTGGTGTGGGGAAAGCTCCAATATTGGAAAATCAGAAAGCCTCTATTGCATTTATGTTAGACACAAAAGGCGCAAAATTATTGTGGTCTTCGTTCCAGACTGAAACCCCTGATATTGATTTCAAGTTTGAAATGGAAATGTCGGGCTATCTGTCTCCAATTAACGGCTATTTAAAAGGCACTTTTGATCAGATTTACGAATCACATGACATGAGTTTGGCTGCGAGTGGCAGCCTAGGCCCAATAACTTTAGGAGCTGAAATTGGGGCGACCTTTGATAAGCTCAGACGTGAAGGGAAAATAAAGGTATATACTGAGGGTGATGATAAAGAGATGCAACGGCTTATTATGGCAGGCTATAAAAAGTTAGCAGATATGATATTTGAGCCTCTAAACGCAAGTTATAGTCAAATGGCAAACAACGACCCCAGCAAAAATAATGCTTCGGCTTTTGATCAATTGTCTAAACTAAAAGTACTCGAAGATGAAGAAATTGACCCTTTGAGCAAAGCTCAGGCGATGGAAGATTGGAAATCTGGAAACGGAGTTGAAGAAAATTCTGTTGAAAAAAAACCAAAAATTAATAGAGTTAAACCTAAGGAAAGCGACAAACTAAAGAAAGCTGCCAAAGAAAGCAAAGTACTTGGAGATTCAAATAAAGGAATTGGTTTTTATGGTAGCGGAACTAAAAGCTCACTATTTAAACCAATACATACGGCAGGCGGTTCGCGTTTAAACTATGTTTTGAACCTCAAAGCTCTAAGCTTGCCAAAAGCTGTAAAAAATGACAATAACCTTATTCTTAATACAAACTTTAAGAAGACCAAAGAAGAGTATTTCATTAACCTGTCAAAAGTAGATGTTTTTCAGGATAGTAGATTAAAATATGAAAATAAGCATAAAGATTTGGTGGAATTACATTATCGAAAAAAATGGGTGAAGTCGAGCGGAAATCAATCAGTATTGGTTTCGTTAAGGCATGCCAATATAGTTGTGGAGAATTGGAAGGAGGCCTTTAAAGAGTCTAGAAACAATAGTGCCAAAGGCAGAAAATGGATTACGTTCAACCCTTCTGGTAATGATGAGGATGAAGTTTCAATGGAAGCATGGCGATTTAGGGGCCTGGTTGATATTTGTACTATTTCGTATAATTCGCGGAATGAGTTAAAAGATTATTTAGAAGAACATGAAGGTGAAATAATGGAAGTAATAGAAGCTGACACAATAGATGAGCATTTAGCGGATGGGGTCGAAGAAATTGTCCGTGATTATGCAAATGAAGAGGATGAAGATGAAAATTTGAATTTACCGGATATGCCCTTGAATTCTGGAACCCAACATTTAGCAAGAGATGTTGATGAGGCCTTTGAATATTTGGAAAACAATGACTCAAATAAAAACAATAAGATATCCGGTATTGCAACTATGGATGATTGGAACGCGGAAACTGCAGATGAATATTACAATGAAAATCATGATTTGGTTCTTATCAGGGTAAATGAAGAATTCGTCAAAAATAAGAAACTGCTTTTGGATGGTAAGTATATACACGTGTCAAAAAAACATTTGATTACTATCCTTGAGGACTGTTCTAATGCGGTAATTGAAGCAGAAGTCAATGAGGGCGATCTTTATGAAACTTTTAGTTATAAATCTTCTGAATATGGGGCTATTAAAATTGATTTATGGAGGCTTCAAGCCTTAGTAAAAACCTATTGTGCAGATAAAGAAAAAAGAAAAGATGTATTAGGGGCAATTGATGAAAGATCCACATGGCTTAGTTATCCAGGTCAAAAAATCGGAAGGTTTTTGGTAATGAATGATGAGGTTTTAATGAATATTTTTGATAATTATCAAGAGGCTTTAAATGAGTGGATCACGTATGATTCCAACGTGAAAAGAGGTATTTATAATGAAAAACTGATTCATGAATTTGAAAACTTCGGTATGATGGAACCCAGCCAATTTAAAAAGGCACTTGATTTATGTAAAGATGAAAAAGCAAAAAATGGAATAATCAATAAACTCAATTTTGGAAGTAAAGGCGGGCGTAGTCAAGATGATTACTTTGACTATAACCTTTTTTTGCACGCTTATAATAGAGTACTTTTCATAAATTCAATTAGAGCACTTAAGTTGAATGAACCCCAACAGAGTTCTCCAGCACCATTTTCAATTTATGCAACCTATAAGTTTAGACAAACAAAGATTGAGGGTGATTTTAATTTAGAGTTTAACAAAGTTTCTGCAGGAACACAACCTATGTATTTTTCTGAAAACATAGGCAACATCAAAGAAAAATGCGAGAGCTGCTTTAAAATAGTCAGTTTAGATGAAATGGAAATGTTCAAACAACGAGAGGTTTTGGTCATTTTAGATGGCTCAATCTTGAGCAATTTTAAAAAGTTCATCAATAGCGCATCGATTACTTTACGAAAAGAACATCCTGACAATAAATTCGAAAATGAGTATGCGAACATTACCTACACCAATTTTAAAGATACCGGTAATGTGCATAAAATGGTTTATGGTTGGCAAGGTGATGATTCCGAAACTTGGGGTGATTATCAATATAAAGTAGATTGGAACTTCTTTCAAAATTATGAAGTGAAAGGTGAGTTTCAAGACTATGATGGTGATGTTCTTTCCATATCGCCTCCTGTTAGTCTTAAAACTGTTAGTATTGAAGCGGACCCAGACTTCGTTGCCGATAACAATATCAAATACATTACTATAAAGTTATCCTACGGCTATGGTACGCGAAAACAAAGTGGCTATGTAGATTTAGATGCGGGGGGTCAATTCGTTTCGAAGCCTATTCGATTACGTGCAGATGGTATTTTAAGTAAACAGGTGGGGCTTATTTTACCCAATGAAGTGGATGAATTCAGTTATACCTACAAAGTAACTACAATCGACGGAAAGAATTATCAATCGGGTGAACTGAAATCCACAGGACTCTTGATTGATGAGATTCATGAAATTCCCACAAAAGATTAAGTATCGTGAGGGAGCTAACAATATATCGTTTGTGGGTTGTAGTATTGCTTCAATGCGCAACCTTATTTGGTCAACCGGCTTCTAAGAATTTCGATTCTAAGGCCAAGGGTCCGAATTTGGCCAAGACCTTAAATTTGCGTGCAGAGTTACGAGATAAAGATTTATTAAGCCTAATTAAAGGCCCGGGCAATGAGTTTGCACCTATCGACATTCTGAATGGTGAATTGTACTATGATAAAAATGAGTATTCAAATATTTTCTATTATTTGCCAGGTAGCTTCGGTCTTCTTTATAACAAGAAAAAGGGCACCTACAAAATAGAACTGACATATCCCGAAGATGATACTGGTAATCGAAAAGTAAGTTTCAAAGCACAGTTCGGATCCAGTATCGACGAAAATACCGAGTTTCTTTTAGAGCGTCTTCTGTATCAAATAGCAAAAAAACCGACGGTTAAAGCAGTGCCATTTAAGATGGAAAGTACACCGAAAATTGAATTCCCTTTTTCTGAATTCAACATTCCCACCGAATCCATACTCATTATCGCCAACACCGATTACACAAAACCGATGACTGTTAGCTGGGCGGTAAACCAAGATGAGGTGCAGGCTTTTCAGGCTTCAATGGCTCAAGACATGAATTTTAATGGAAAAATATGGTGGGAAAATGGAGAGGACAAGAGGCTTGAGCTGGATATTGACCTTTCCTTACAGACTCCAAAAACGCTAGGACAATTCTATTTCAAGAAACCTAGCGATTTACTATTACGTGGGTTTAAAAATTCAACTTCTTTCCCATTAAAGCTAAATAGTATAAAGGTTTTGAACAAAGAAAAATCTGGTAATCTGCTTTTTGATGAGATTAAATTGATTAACACGGTAGTCGAACCGAGAAGTACATATAAAGATTTACCCTCTGAAATTAAAAGCAAAATCAGAAATTTTCCACCCTCAGACCTCCTTGTGGAGTATGAGGTACTTGATTGCGAAGAGTGCAAAACCGATGCCATTTATAGTATGCAAAATAATAAAGCAAGTAGTCTAAGTGATTGGGTTCAAGTTTGGGAAATTGGGGCGTACGAGTTTACAGGGGCCAGCGGCATCGAAGTATTTGTGGATAAGATATACAAACGACTTGAAATCAAGGAAGGAGAGAAATTAAACGAGGCCTTTAAAGCCCCAAAATTGGTTAACGGACAGTTCAGCTTTAAGTATCGAATTTCTATAGTCCTTCCAGATAAAGTTTTGAAGAGCAGACTCATAAAGAACGATCCTCATACACCATCTATCATGATAAACAAGGAGTTTATTAAAAAACATTTTAGAGAATTTAGAAAAGCAAATTGATTATGAAAAGAAAAAATATCAAGTACACGTTACTAGCATTATTTTTAGGTATCGCATCACAAAATTTCATTAGTGCGCAGTGCAATAAAACAGATAGAGAATGTTGGTTTACAGAAGCTATCAGCAGTATTGAAAATGAAGATTTTGACAATGCTAAAAAGTATCTCAGGAAAGCAAAAAATACTAAGAATGGTATTGCCGAAGCAAAAAAAATGTGGGATTCGAAGCGATTGTCAAAGTATTATGAACCGCTTGCAGACTTCAAAAATCAATTTAAGACCAAGCATAGTGCACACTATTTTAGGGAATCTTTGAGTGCTCTGAATCGTGGCCTTGAGCTGGGAGAGCGAAATAAAAAAATTGGTACGGAAAGTACCCAGGGATTAGATGAGAATATTCACGCTTTTTTTGAAGCAACAATTCCGGTAGTTGAAGAAGAACGTGTCAAGGCAGTAGAAGAAGCATCAGCCAATGCCAACGCCAATTTTGAAGAAAATAACTATCAATCGGCACTTTCAAAGTACGAATTTGTTTTTAGGGAGGCAGATGATTCGAACCCAATGAAATTAGAAGCCTCAAAGCGTATCAACGAATGCAAGTACAATATCGCCATTACCAGTGCAGAAGAAATGTACGATAATAAGAAATGTGAAAAGGCCTTTGACTTCGCTATAGAGGCTCTACAATACGATTCTACTAGTAACAATGCAATGATAATAAGGGATGACGCTGCAGATTGTGCTTATGAGAAGATTATAATTACGGCAGAGGATCAGATATCTAGTGATAAATGTGAAAAGGCAATTAAGACCTACGAAAGGGGTAGAAAGTATTATGAAATCGTGCAAAATGAAACAGGCTTAGGAAGCCCTGAAGATGGCATCAGTTCTGCTAAAGATTGTGCCGCTGTAGCATATTTGCAAAAGGCAAAAGATTTTTATATCACAAACAATCACAAAAGCGCAATTGCTGCTCTTAAAAAGGCAAAATATTTTTCACCTGAACGGGATATCCTATTCGAGGGGGTTGATTATAATGCCCTAACACTTGAAGAAAAGTTTTTTGAGAACCTTATTTCAAAAGGAGAGAATGCCTACAAAGAAGGAAATAGTGATTTGTCAAGATACAATAGTGCCATTAAAAGCTTTAAAGGTGCTGCTGTTTATAAAGATAGCACTGCAATGTATGATAAAGTGGCCTATGTTCAGGCTGTTAAGAAAGCACAAACTTTAGAAAATAACAAGGAACATCTTAATACTGCTGCAGAACAACAAGAATTAGTTGATGCATGGTATAGGGCAAAAAGACTTGCCCCCGCAGCAGATTTAAATGGCGGTATAGATGCTAGATCTAAATATGAAGAAGTAAATGATAATCATACAGCTACTCTAAGAGATGAAAGACAAAAAGCAGACTTAAAGAGCTCCAACTCTGCTGTATTGGAATCTTATTTTTTTGAATCCAACAATATTAACATTCCGAAGATTAAAGATGACAGTGATTTTGGGGACGAAGTTAACGTTACTGCAACTGTAAAATGGCGGGTAAAAACAGTTGAACAGAATAATGTAATCCAACTAAGATTCCATATAAGGTTTAAGGAAAAGGGTGGGCACTGTTGCGATAAAACAGATTCGACATATGACATAACTACTGATGTTATTACTATTCTTAGATTACCAAAAAAATACCTTGATCACTTTAAAATTTACGGCAACTCTGAGTTTGGTGCTGAACAACATTTTAGATATGATGGTAGAGCACTAGATAAATTGTACGTTAAGGGCCCACCAAGGAGAATGGATTTGGAAAGCCCAATAGGCTATATTACCGATTCTTTCCTTACCATAGAAAACGGTAAAATTACCTTTAATTATGAACCGAATCCAATTAGGGTAGGGCTAGTACGACAGTAGTTTCAGTTGAAGACCTTAAGTTATATAAAACAATTTACCATGAAAAAAACAATCCTAATCACAGGCGCCTCCTCAGGCTTTGGCCTTTTGTCTGCAAATCTCTTGTACGAAAAGGGACATAAAGTTTATGGTACGAGTCGAAGCCCAGCTCGGTATCAAACACCTTTTGAACTGCTCGAAATGGATGTTCAAGATTTGGGCTCCATTCAAAATGTGGTTTCGCATATTATAACAGAGCAGGGGCAAATAGATGTGTTGATTAACAATGCTGGGATGCTTTTATATGGTGCCTTGGAAGAAGCCTCAGAAAAAGAGGTGCAACGCATTTATGATGTGAATGTTTTTGGGGCGATGCGGGTAGCGAATGAAGTCTTACCCCAAATGCGTAAAAGCAGAAAGGGAAAAATTATCAATGTGACCTCATTGGCTGGCCTGGTAGAAACCCCAACCTTTGGTCATTACTGTGCAACCAAACATGCTTTGGAAGGCTACACCAAAACCCTATCGCACGAAGTTGCCCCGTTTGGCATTCAAGTGGCCTTGGTAAAACCTGGGGAGTATTATACCAATATTTTCGAGAATGCCGTTTTCTCTGAAAATAAAATAGCCGATTATGAATTTTTACGGGAAATTCTGAACGAACAAGTGGAAGCCCGTATATCGGCCGAGGACAATAATTCGCAAGAGGTTGCCCAATTGATTACCAAACTGGTTGAGGTGAAGCAGATGAAATTGCATAACCGCATCGGCAAGTTTTCAGGTATGATTCCGATGCTAAATCTTTTCCCCGGCATGCTCAAAAAAGTGGTCAAGAAAACCTACGGCCTTGATAAAGTTTAATACAGAATAGAATAAATAATTAATCTAAATTTTTGAAAATGAAAACAACACTTTAAATTTTAACCGTACTGCTTGTTGCAGCGAATTTTTCATTCGGTCAATCAACTGAGCCGAATAGAAGAACCTATGCCGTCAGATCCATGACACTTAAACAGGGAGTAGATGTCATGGCATTTGAAAAATATGCAAAAGAACAATTAGATTCTGCGTTTCGAAATGTACCCGGTGCGGAAGCTAAAATAGCAAAGGCTGATCGCGGTAAAGACAAGGGTATTTATTTGCTAATTTATTTCTATGATAGCAAAGCAATAAGAGATCATTATTATCCCGAAGAAAAGGCAACAGAGTATTCAAAGGCTGCATTGGAAATGACATGCCATATTGAAAAAGCTATTCGGGAGCTTTATGAATTTGTAGAAGAAGAACCCGAAACTTCAGAATACACAGATTACGTTTTTATCGAATAGAATGTGATACATGAAAAAACCCCCAAGGTTTTGAAGCCTTGAGGATTTTTACTTGTTCGCCATTCACAACTTAAATATTATTTAAGCCTTACGCGTTGTTTTACCCAAGCTAAGGCATTGTCGTATTCAATAAAGAATTTCATTGGTTTTTTGTAGAACATCTTTTCAATTTTGAAGTTGTGCATGTCAATTTCTTTAATTGAAACAATAGCAAATGCCTTCAAATTATCAAGTTCTCTTAAGTAACTGTAAACCGTTGGATCAACAGCATACGGATTTCTTCTTAAACTTATATAACCAAAATTACGATCTCTAAAATGAATTTCTGATATGCCTATTATTTGATAGGCTCTTTCTAAGGTTAGTGTAGCACCTTCATCAAAGATGACTACCATGTAATTTTCAAATACTTGTACCAAGGCCGTATCTAGTCGGTACTCTTGTACAATGATCGTTTTTTTAGGTCTTTCTAAATTCATGTGTATCGTTTTCTATAATGTCCTGAGACGAAAGTAGACCTAAGGTGAAGTTTTTAGAAAATTTTTAGATAAAAGGCGCAAATATCGTTTATCCTGCTTTTTATTAGTGTTTTGCAGCGATTTCATTCTTACCTTTTAAATAGTACCCATAAAAAAAGAGGGTTGTTATACAACCCTCTTATACTTAAATTCTTACTAAAATTTAATTATTTTTCAGTCTCTGAAGACTTTCTTGCTTTTTTTATCTTAATAGTAAGCTCTTCTTTTTTCTTATCAAGATCCATAAAAATACTATCGCCTTCTTGTAATTTTGAATTTACAATTTCTTCAGCTAGGGCATCTTCAATATATTTTTGAATTGCTCTTTTAAGTGGTCTAGCTCCGTATTGCTTATCAAAACCTTTATCTGCGATATAATCTTTTGCTTCATCTGTTAAACTCAAATCATAACCGATGTCTTTAATTCTAGCAAAAAGTTTACGCAATTCAATATCAATAATCTTATGAATATCTTCTCTTTCTAGTGCATTGAAAACAATTACATCATCAATTCTATTTAAGAATTCAGGAGCAAATGCTTTTTTAAGCGCATTTTCAATAACACTTTTCTGATGAGATACTTCTTGTGATTTTTTAGCGGAAGTTCCAAAGCCAACACCTTGTCCGAAATCTTTTAATTGTCGTGCACCAATGTTAGATGTCATAATGATAATCGAATTTCTAAAATCGATTTTACGACCAAGACTATCCGTAAGATAACCATCATCTAAAACTTGTAACAACATATTAAACACATCTGGGTGTGCTTTTTCTACTTCATCTAATAAGATAACAGAATACGGTTTGCGACGTACTTTTTCAGTTAATTGTCCACCTTCTTCATAACCAACATATCCCGGAGGTGCTCCAACCAATCTTGAAATGGCGAATTTTTCCATGTATTCGCTCATGTCAATACGAATTAACGCATCTTCAGAATCAAACATTTCTTTTGCCAATACTTTAGCTAACTGCGTTTTGCCAACTCCTGTTTGTCCTAAGAAAATAAACGAACCAATAGGCTTGTTTGGATCTTTAAGTCCGGCTCTATTTCGTTGTATAGCTTTAGCAACTTTAGCAACTGCTTCATCTTGTCCGATTACATTAGACTTAATAAGTTCAGGTAATTCTGCTAATTTGTTACTTTCTGTTTGTGCTATTCTATTTACAGGTATACCACTCATCATTGAAACCACATCAGCAACATTATCTTCAGATACTGTTTCTTTATGTAGTTTGCTATCTTCTTCCCATCGTTCTTGAGCAGCGGCTAAATCTTTTTCAATGCGTTTTTCGTCATCACGTAGTTTAGCAGCTTCTTCATATTTCTGCTTTTTAACAACACTGTTTTTTAGCTCACGAACATCCTCTAGTTGTTTTTCAAAATCTAGAATTTGTTTAGGAACATCCATATTAACAATATGAACACGCGAACCAGCTTCATCTAAAGCATCAATAGCTTTGTCTGGTAAAAAGCGATCTGTCATATATCTATTAGTTAACTTAACACAAGCAACAATAGCTTCGTCAGTATAAGATACATTGTGGTGATCTTCGTATTTACCTTTTATATTTTGAAGTATTTCAATTGTTTCATCTACCGTAGTTGGTTCAACAATAACCTTTTGAAAACGACGCTCTAAGGCACCATCTTTTTCTATGTATTGTCTGTATTCATCTAATGTAGTAGCACCTATACATTGAATTTCACCTCTTGCAAGAGCAGGCTTAAACATGTTTGAAGCATCTAAGCTTCCGGTAGCGCCACCAGCACCTACAATAGTATGAATTTCATCTATGAATAAAATAACATCGTCATTTTTTTCAAGCTCGTTCATAACGGCTTTCATTCGTTCTTCAAATTGACCACGATATTTTGTGCCTGCAACCAATGAAGCAAGATCTAAAGTGACAACTCGTTTGTTGTATAGAATTCGAGATACCTTTTTATTGATAATTCGCAAAGCTAAACCTTCTGCAATGGCACTTTTACCAACACCTGGTTCACCTATTAATAACGGATTGTTCTTTTTTCTTCTACTTAATATTTGTGAAACACGTTCAATTTCTTTTTCACGACCAACCACAGGATCCAGTTTGTTGTCTTCGGCCATTTGAGTTAAGTCTCTACCGAAGTTATCTAATACTGGAGTCTTTGATTTTTTATTTCCCTTTTGTGTTGATGAAGTGCCAAAAGAACCTTCTTTACCTTCATTGGGTTCATCATTCTCACTAGGAAAAGATTCAGAGGTTGGTGCATCTACAATATCATCATCACTTGTAATCATGAATTTGAATTGTTCTTTTACACCATCATAGTCTACTTTCAATTTGTGTAATAATTTTGTTGTTGGATCATTCTCATTTCTAAGAATACATAATAATAGGTGCGCTGTATTAATAGATG
Organism: Aurantibacter crassamenti; assembly: GCF_016811105.1. Lineage (GTDB taxonomy): Bacteria > Bacteroidota > Bacteroidia > Flavobacteriales > Flavobacteriaceae > Aurantibacter_A > Aurantibacter_A crassamenti. The sequence continues at coordinate 954,752 of NZ_JAFBGM010000002.1, read as the reverse complement.
AACTTTGAAATAATTTAGCTTCTAAGAAGGTTGTTTTTAATGCACGCTCTGCTTGACGCGTTAAATGCAAGTTTTTCTTGTCTTTTTGAATACCACTTGGGTTGGGATTAGACGGACTCAATATTTCAACTTTTCTGCGCAAGTGATCTAAGTCAACCTCTAATGCATCAAGAATACTTATGGCTTTGCCATTGCCATCGCGTAGCAGACCTAACATTAAATGTTCGGTTCCTATAAAATCATGTCCTAGCCTTAAGGCCTCTTCCTTACTATATGCTATTACATCTTTAACCCTGGGTGAGAAATTATCGTCCATAAACTATCCTTATTTCATCGATAAAATTAATAAAACTATGCTTATCTAACGCAAATAGTGTACCTATATTCCAAAAAGTCCTCTGAAAACATAAAAAAATAGAATATATAAGTAGAATGTGCATTAAATTAATCAATTAGTACGGTGTATTCGAGTGTTAATAAATTGTTGAATAAAGTAATGTTAAAATGCCCTGAAGGGTCGTATTTTATGTAAATTGGCATGCTATTTTTAACACTAACAAAAATATAGGATTTAAGCATGGCTGAAGGCGAAAAATTAATCTCGATCAATATTGAAGATGAAATGAAATCTGCTTACATCGATTATTCGATGTCGGTCATTGTGTCACGTGCGCTGCCAGATGTGCGTGATGGATTGAAACCTGTGCATCGCAGGGTACTTTATGGAATGCATGAACTAGGTGTGAGATCTAATAGTTCGCATAAAAAATCAGCACGTATTGTTGGTGAGGTTTTAGGTAAGTATCACCCACATGGCGATACGTCAGTTTATGACTCTATGGTGCGTATGGCACAAGAATGGAGTTTGCGTTATATGCTGGTTGATGGTCAAGGAAACTTTGGTTCTGTTGATGGTGATAGCCCTGCAGCAATGCGTTATACTGAAGCAAAAATGCGAAAGATTGCTGACGATATGTTGGCAGATATAGATAAGGATACTGTTGATCATCAATTGAATTTTGATGATTCTCTTGAAGAACCTACGGTATTACCAACAAGAGTTCCTAACCTATTAGTTAATGGTGCTTCTGGTATTGCTGTTGGTATGGCCACTAATATGCCACCACATAACCTTACGGAAGTTGTTGACGGTACGGTTGCATATATAGAGAACAACGATATTGAAATTGATGAGATAATTACTCATATAAAAGCTCCTGATTTTCCTACTGGAGGAACAATTTATGGTTATGACGGAGTAAAAGAAGCTTTTCACACTGGTAGAGGTCGTGTAAAGATTCGTGCAAAAAGTGAAATTGAAGAAGTTCAAGGAAGAGAGTGTATCGTAGTTACTGAAATTCCATATCAAGTTAATAAGGCCGACATGATCAAGAAGACGGCTGATCTTGTTAATGAAAAGAAAATTGAAGGTATTTCAAGTATTCGTGATGAATCAGATAGAAATGGTATGCGTATCGTATACATTCTTAAAAGAGATGCAATTCCGAATATTGTTTTAAATACACTTTATAAACATACAGCGCTACAATCTTCTTTTAGTGTCAATAATATTGCATTGGTTAATGGCAGACCAAGATTGTTGAATGTCAAAGAAATGATTCACTATTTCGTTGAACATAGACATGAAGTAGTTGTACGCCGTACCAAATTTGAACTGAAGAAAGCTGAAGATCGCGCTCATATCTTAGAAGGATTGATTATTGCTTCGGATAATATTGATGAGGTTATTAAGATTATACGTGCTTCTTCAAATGCAGATGAGGCTCGTAATAATTTAATTGAGCGTTTTAAATTATCTGAAATTCAAGCGAAGGCAATTGTTGAAATGAGATTGCGTCAACTTACCGGTTTAGAGCAAGATAAATTGCGCGCTGAGTATGATGAAATTTTAGAAACAATAGCTGATCTTAAAGATATATTAGATCGTAAAGAGCGTAGAATGCAAATCATTAAAGATGAGTTGCTAGAGGTTAAAGAAAAGTATGGTGATGCCAGACGTTCAGAAATTAATTTTGCGGGTGGTGATTTGAGTATGGAAGATATGATACCAGATGAGCAAGTTGTAATTACAATTTCTCATGCGGGTTATATTAAACGTACACCAGTATCAGAATACAAAACACAAAATAGAGGTGGAGTAGGGCAAAAGGCTTCGTCTACAAGAAATGAAGATTTCTTAGAACATTTATTTGTAGGTACAAACCACCAATACATGTTGTTCTTTACACAAAAAGGAAAATGTTTCTGGATGCGTGTTTATGAAATTCCTGAAGGAAGTAAAACCTCAAAAGGTAGAGCAATTCAAAATCTAATAAATATTGAACAAGATGATATGGTTAAAGCCTTTATCTGTACACAAGATTTAAAAGATGAAGAATATGTCAATAGTCATTATGTGATTATGGCTACTAAACAAGGTACAGTTAAGAAAACTTCATTAGAACAATATTCTCGACCACGACAAAACGGAATTAATGCAATTGGTGTTCGTGATGGAGATGAATTGTTAGAAGCTAAATTGACTACAGGTACCAGTGAGATATTCTTAGGCTTGAAATCAGGTAAAGCAATTCGATTTGAAGAAAGTAAAACACGACCAATGGGTAGAAATGCTTCTGGTGTTCGTGGAATTCGCCTTGCAGATGAAAAAGACGAAGTAATTGGTATGGTTTCGGTGCATAATTTTGACGATGAAATATTGGTTGTTTCAGAAAATGGCTATGGTAAAAGATCCAGCATAGAGGATTATCGCGTAACTAATCGTGGAGGTAAAGGTGTGAAGACAATTTCTATCACCGAAAAAACAGGAGGCCTCGTTGCCATTAAGAATGTTTGCGACTCTGATGATTTAATGATAATTAACAAATCAGGAATTGCAATTCGAATGAGCGTAGAAGATTTACGAGTTATGGGTAGAGCCACTCAAGGGGTTAAGCTCATAAATATAAAAGGTAATGATTCTATAGCTGCTGTGGCTAAGGTGATGAAAGATGAAGATGATATAGAAGAAGTAGCTGATATTTTAGACATTGAGGTGAAAACTGAAGATGGCACGGCTCTTGATAATATTGAATCAGATGATTCAGAAGAATAATTTTAAACACAAATAACTATTAATTTAATGATGATGAAAACAAAAATTTTAATAATTGCGGCTATGTCTTTCGCTATGGTCGGATTTGCACAAAAATCTGAACTTAAAGCTGCTGATAAAGCTTTAAAAGGCGGTGACTCTCAGACTGCTAAAACTGCATTAGAGAGTATTGCAGGTTCTATCTCTGGAGCAGATGAAAAGTATCAAGCGCAATATCAATTTTTAACAGGTAAGACCTATGCTGATTTAGCAAAAAAAGGTGATGCCACTGCATTTCAAAAAGCTGTTGATGCTTTTAAAAAGGTAAAAGAAATGCCTGCTGGTAAGAAATATGTTGCTGAAACTGATCAACATATGAGTGCTATTACGGCAGATTTAGTAAATTCTGCTGTTGCAGATAACGGAAATAAGAACTTTAAAGAAGCGGCTGAAAAGTTGTATTTAAGTTATAAACTTAGCCCTAGAGATACTTCATATCTTTATTTTGCTGCAGGAAGTGCCGTAAACGGACAAGAATTTGAGCAAGCGCTTCAGTATTATAATGAGCTTCAAGAATTGGGTTATGATGGTGGTGGAGTTGTTTATAAAGCGACAAATGTTGCTTCAGGTCAAGTTGAAGAAATGGACAAAACTCAAAGAGATTTGATGGTGAAGTCAGGTACTTACAAAGACCCTCAAGATGAAAAATTACCTTCTAAGTCTGCTGAAATTGTAAAGAATACAGCATTGATTTACACGCAACTTGGCCAAGATGAAAAAGCAATTGAAGCGTATAAAGCGGCTCGAGCTAATGAGCCAAATGATGTGAACCTTATATTAAATGAGGCTAACTTATACTACAAATTGGGTGATAAAGATAAGTTCAAAGAACTTATGGCTGAGGCTGCTTCTGTTGCTCCTGAAAATGCTGATCTTCAATATAATATTGGCGTTATTAATATGGAACAGGGTAATATACAAGAAGCCCGTGTTGCTTATAGAAAAGCTCTTGAAATTAAACCTGACTATACAAACGCTCAGTTAAATCTTTCTACAACTTATGTAAATGAAGGTAACGGTTTAATTGATGAAATGAATACTTTGGGTAATTCAAAAAAGGATATTGCAAGATATGACGAATTGAAAGCTCAAAAAGATCAATTGTTTGGTGAAGGTGCTAAAGTTCTTGAAGATGCCTTAAAAGGTAACCCAGAGAACCAAGGTTTACTAGAGCAATTAAAGAATATTTACGGTGCAATGGGTGACAATGAAAATTTCATGCGCATTAAAAAATTATTAGGTGAATAATTAGATTGACCTAAATATAGAATACTAAAAAACCTCCTGAACTCAGGAGGTTTTTTTATGCTTTTCAAATTATAGATTTATCGAACTATTTGTTTAATGACCCTTAGTTTGTGGGTGTATTTGCGTAATTCGTTATCGAAAATTCCAGTATGATCTATGCGGTCTACTTTTACTTTTCCATTAACATGAACCACATAATTATCACGCATTATAATACCAACATGATTTATTTTACCGTCTGAATCATCAAAAAATGCTAAATCCCCAGGTTCGCTTTCTTCAATAAAACTTAACGAATCTCCTTGCAAGGCTTGTTGGTCTGCAGTACGTTTTAGTACAACACCATTCATTTTGTAAACCATTTGAGAAAAACCTGCAGAGTCGATGCCAAATGGGGATCTTCCTCCTGATAATGATGGAGAATTTAAATAATAGAGCGCTGTATTTACAAGATTTTCTTTTCCTAGTTTCTTTTCAGTCTTAATCACTTCACCCTCTAAAGTATGCTCTAATATATTGATTTTTGGAATGGTAGAGCCAAGAAGTATTGGTATGAATTGACTGTTTTTACCCTCCATATACGAAACCAATTGTGCAGCATGGTTTGGGTGTTTATCCGTATCCAAATCAGTATATGATTCTTTTTCAATATTGGTGATTTGGTTATTTTGAATCCACCCTTCACTGCCATCAAATGCCAGCCGGACTTTGCTCCAATGTTTGCGTTGTTCAAGAATTTTGTAATGTTCGCCATATAGCATTTGTGTTATCATTTCTGATACTTCATCTGCTGTTAAACGAATGGGAATAATTGAAAGATGACAAATGCCGTATTGCATGTGTTACTACAGGTAGATTAATTTCTTTCTAATACTATAGCTGAAGCTCCACCGCCACCGTTACAAATTGCAGCTGCTCCTAATTTAGAATTTTTCTGCTCTAGTACATTGAGTAGCGTGACTATGATTCGTGCTCCTGAACACCCTAAAGGGTGACCTAAAGAAACGGCACCGCCATTTATATTAACTTTAGTATCATTCAGCCCTAGTAATTTCATGTTGGCCAATCCTACTACCGAAAATGCTTCATTAAATTCAAAATAATCAATGGCATCAATTTGCACACCTGCTTTGTCTAATGCCTTTGGCAATGCTTTGGCTGGGGCAGTAGTAAACCATTTTGGTTCATGGGCAGCATCGGCATAACCTTTTATTGTCGCCAATGGTTTTAGATTTAATTCTTTAGCTTTTTTAGCACTCATCAGCACTAATGCAGCTGCTCCGTCATTAATTGTAGATGCATTAGCCGCAGTTACGGTACCATCTTTTGTAAAGGCTGGACGCAAATTTGGAATTTTATCAAGCTTTACATTTCTATATTCCTCATCCTCAGAAACAAGTATAGGTTCGCCTCTTCGCTGTGGTACTTCAACAGGTACTATTTCATTTTTAAATCTACCCTCTTTCCAAGCTTCGGCAGATCGAGAATATGATTGAACGGCAAAAGCATCTTGATCTTCTCTACTAAATTCATATTTTTCTGCACAGGCATCGGCACAGACCCCCATAGCATTTTCATCATAAACATCTACAAGACCATCACGTTGCATTCCATCAATTAATGATGCAGGTCCAAATTTTTGTCCTGTTCGCATATAAACATAATGCGGAATCAAACTCATATTTTCCATTCCACCTGCAACAACTATTGAAGTGTCACCTAAGGCAATTGATTGTGCTGCCTGCATTACTGCTTTCATACCAGATGCACAGACTTTATTAATTGTAGTACAAGGCACGGTATCAGGTAGGCCTGCAAATATTGCAGCTTGGCGTGCTGGCGCTTGACCTGTGTCCGCTTGAATTACGTTACCCATAATTACCTCTTCAACTAAACTTGCATCTAAATTAATGCGCTCAAGAGCACCTTTAATTGCAATAGCTCCTAACTGGGGAGCAGGGATGGTTGAAAGTTGGCCCATAAAGCTGCCAATTGGGGTGCGTACCGCTGAAACAATAACTACTTCGTTCATTTTATGCTAATATATGAATTGCGAAAATAAGAAATAATCGACCAATCAAATCGTTAAAGAATATGGAAATACTGAGTAAAGCTATGCGATAAATCATTCTTAAGCTTTTTATTTTCTATTTTTGAAAGTAGATACCTTCCTCATGCGAAATTTTTTGGACAAGATTTTTAAAAATCAATCCCTTATTTATAAATCACTATTGTACATAGCGGCAGTGTGCTTTATTGTATTCTTCTTTCCGAAGGGAGGACAATTTAAATATGAATTTCAAAAAGGGAAAACCTGGCAGTATGATAATTTATATGCTCCTTTTGATTTTTCGATCAGTAAAAGTCAAAGTGAAATATTGAATGAACAAAAGCAAATTAAAGAAGAAAAGCTAGATTATTATAAGTGTGATTTGCAAGTGTTTAAAGATGTAAGCGATGCTTTTGAGAAACGATTTCCAGTAATTTTTTCTGAGGATAAATACACAGAGCAACAACTTATTACCCTAAAAGAAGCAGCGAATGAGATACTCAACGATTTATATGAAAATGGAGTTGTGCGCACCAAAGCGAAGGGTAGTGTTTTTAAAGATATTTACATAGTAAAGAATCAAGAAGCAACTAGAATAGAATATAATAGTCTTAGAAGTATTGGATATTTAAATACCTCTATTGCGGCTTATTTAAAGAGAAAAGGCTTGAGTTCGTTCTCTACTAGTTATCAAAAATTATTTGCCGGTTTAATAAAACCAAATGTTTCTTTTGATAAGGATTTAACCAGTAAAGCCATTGAAAGTGAGCTTTCTAAAATTTCACATACTAGGGGGGCTTTAACTGAAGGTGATTTAATTATTGCAAGAGGAGAGGTGATTGAGGCTGAAAATTTAAATGTATTGAATTCCTTGAAAAAGGAATTTGCTTCAGAACTTTGGGCAAATAATAATTTTTATTACATCATTAGTGGTTATACTGTTTTGGTGGCTTTGGTTTTGATGATGCTCTTTCTTTTTCTTAAAAAGTATAGAATTGAAATTTTTGACAATAATACCAAAGTAACATTTATATTTTTTAATATAGTATTGATGGTGTTCATTACCACTTTAGTGGTGAAATATAATGAAGCTTATATTTTTGTGGTACCACTATGTATATTGCCACTTATCATTAAAACGTTTTTTGATGCCCGTTTGGCTCTCTTTGTACATGTGCTGGCAGTTTTGATTTTAGGCTTTGTGGTGCCCAATAGTTACGAGTATATTTTTCTTCAAATTATTGCAGGTATCATTACCATTTTAACGGTTTCTCAGCTTTATAAAAGAGCTAACTTATTTATTTCAGTAGGTCAAATTACTTTGATTTATATCGTGGGATATCTCGCATTTCATACAATTCATGAAGGCAGTTTGAAAAATATAGAATGGTTTACAATCGGTTTGTTTCTGCTAAATGGAATGATAACCTTATTTGTACAGCCGCTTATTTATATTTATGAGAAGGTTTTTGGTTTAGTATCAGACGTTTCTTTACTTGAGCTTTCAGATACCAATTCTAAACTTTTAAAAGAATTATCTAATAAAGCGCCAGGTACTTTTCATCATTCTTTACAAGTGTCGAATTTAGCAGAAGCTGCGGCTAATGAAATTGGCGCAAATGCGATGTTGGTTAGGGTAGGGGCATTGTATCATGATATAGGTAAAATGGAAAATCCTACTTTTTTTACCGAGAATCAAATCACAAATGTAAATCCGCATGATGAGGTTACGGCGAAGGAAAGTGCAAAAATAATTATCAATCATGTTATAAATGGAATTGAATTAGCCAGAAAGAACAATTTACCAGATCGAGTTATTGATTTTATTCGATCGCATCATGGTACAAATACGGTCTATTATTTTTATAAAAAGCAACAAGAGCTTGAAAAGAATGTAAATATTGAGGATTTTAAATATCCTGGGCCATTACCATTCTCTAAAGAGACTGCTATTCTAATGATGGCTGATTCTGTTGAGGCTGCCTCCAAAAGCCTTAAAAACCCTACCTTTTTGGTAATTGATGCATTTGTTGACAAGATAATTGCAGGGCAAATGGATGCTGGCCAATTTATCAATGCAAATATTACTTTTCGAGAGATTGAAACGGTCAAAAAGGTTATGAAACAGAAGCTTACGAACATATATCATTTGCGAGTAGAATATCCTGAATAAAAAAAGTAAAAAATAGTTGCGTTAGTTCAAACGAAAAAGTACATTTGCAACCGCAATTTCCCGATAGGGTTTTGTGAAAGTTCTTTAAAAGAAATAGGAGAGGTGCCTGAGTGGCCGAAAGGAACGGTTTGCTAAATCGTCGTACCCCAAAAGGGTACCCAGGGTTCGAATCCCTGTCTCTCCGCAATTTTCTGCGAGAGTAGGCAGTTGAAAATATATACAATGAATGTTAACACCGGTTGATTCATTGTTTTCTATGAAAAATAGAAAAAACACTCATTATCGGGGTGTAGCGTAGCCCGGTTATCGCGCCGCGTTTGGGACGCGGAGGTCGCAGGTTCGAATCCTGTCACCCCGACTTTAACATTTTGTTAACATTTAGAACCTGATAATCAATTGATTATCAGGTTTTTGCGTTTTAGGAATTTGTCGAAAACCGCTATTTTTGTATTAAAACCCAAGAAAAAGGTCAGCAAATCGGATAACAAATTACTTCAGTACGCCAAACGTATCGAAAATAAGGAGACTTTGAAAAGGTTCATCGGGGAAATGGGATTAGAACCTATATATTTTGATCTCCATCACTTGATTTTTGCTATTCGTATATTTAATGTTGAGAATTGGAATATATCTTAAATCGAGGTTTTGACTTTTCGATTAAAAGCGGACTTGATTAATGATTTTGACCAGAGAATGAAGCATTCATTCCCTACACAATATGATGAGGTAGGGAAGAGGATAGCCAAAATCTGGGATTGGGTCCAAGTCTTATTATATAGAAATTCTTTATTAAAAATAGAATGAAAAGAAACCACGAAGGGACATGATGAGAATAGGTCGTGATTTTACGAGGTATTCCTATAAAACGGTCGTTTAATAGTTGGTCATTAAAAAAAAAGTAGTTTACGAAACTAAATCTCCAACTTTTTGAACTCCGAATAGCGTAAGTGTTTCATCTTTTCCTTTTAAGAAAGTATCCACGTATAGCTGACTATCATATTGTTTCTTACTATTGATTACATTCCATATCGTTTCAGAAACCAACAGTTCCTGTTGGTATTTGTTGCAAAGTGATTGAATTCTTGATGAAGTATTGATCACATCTCCATGGTACGCCAGCTCTTTTTTTATTGTTCCGATTTCGGTAAATACGATAGTTCCACCGTGGACACTAGCCTTAAATTCGGGATAAAACCCATACTTGTTCTGGTAATAGTCTTTCTTACTTTTTAATTGTTCTTTGAACTTGAAAAAAACTTCCACACAATTATTAAACTGTAATCCGCCTTTATAGGTCCATACAAGTACTGCTTCGTCACCTACATATTGGTATATGGTAGCATCGTGTTTTGATACGACTTCGTTTAGCTCAACGAATGTCTCTTGAATAAACTGGCTGTATCTGTAATCACCTAATTTTTCAGCAATAGCAGTCGATGATTTTAGGTCTAAAAACATAAATATACGGGCTAGTTTTTGTGGTTTTTTGTAGACACCCAAGAGCATTTTAGCAAAAATACCTTTGCCGAAATTATCTTTTGCCATCTGTAAAAATGAAAACACAAAGAGTGCGACTAGAAAGTATACTAAAGAAGTTCTGAAGAATTTATTTTGGATCCACCACCATCGTTCACTGGAAAAAGATTCATTACCATCATCTAAAATAAGCGTTCTGGCCGCGGTGAGTAGCGCAACAAGGATAACAAAATATGCCAAGGACTTGATCAGGAGCTGTAACCAAAGCACCAACTTTTTTAGGAATGTTTTTTGAAAAACAAATTCAATTAAAGTAAAAAAGACACCTAGCAAAGCACCTGTATAGACTGCGGGCAAAAGAAGGTCTTTAAAGATAATATGTTGGGTTGGAAGCAACCCAAGGTTGTCGATACCATAGAATTTCAGAAATACATAAAACAGAAAAGCCAGTGTCCAATAAAGTACGGATTCAAGTATAAAGGGCACGTGTTTCATTGGAAACATCATCTTGAGTTTTCTTGGGATTTTTTTCATGAAAAATTTAATCGGCATCTCCTAAATTAAATTTTCATGCATATCATTCAAAGCTTCAATTATCGTACTACCATACCCTTTTGTTATTTCAAATTCTTCATTGTCTACTAAAGAAACACCGTATGATTCACTAGATCGGTAAATTTTTAAAAATTTCAATTGATTTGTATTTAATTCCATTGTTTGTACAATTTAAATTGTTGAATGTTTTCGATTATATGTAGCTGTTGTCTAATTAATGAAGATGTATCCTAAATCAAAGCTCCTAGCCTTTAAAGCTAATTGTAAGCTCTTCTACCTTACCACCTCTCAATACTTTTAGCACGAATTCTTTCATTTTGTAGAAATCCGATCTATTAGCCATTGCATTATCCACTTTTTCAAAAGCTTCTTTGGTCAATGGAAATCCGTTTACCGATAGTATAATATCCCCTCCTAAAATCAAATGCTCATCTTCAATGGTAATAGTTTCAAATCCGCCTTTGATTCCGGCGAAATATGCAGGTGAAAACCGAACTACGGATTCAACCAGCAAGCCGCCATTAATGGGGACATTTAACATCCATGCCAATTCTTTATCCAGAATAAAACCATTAATACCGTTCCATCTTCTATTGCCGTTCACAACCAATTTCTTGGCTAAATTGGAAGTAGCTGCAAAACCCAACCCCTGAAAACCTCCAGATTCTGAAATGATGTAGCTTGAAATTCCGATGACCTCTCCTTGCAAGTTAAACATTGGACCACCGGAATTTCCCTGATTTATCGATGCATCCGTTTGAAAGTACTCATTGATTACAAAGCCAGAGGTCCTGGTTTTTTGCTTTTGTCTGCCACTAATGTAGCCGGAAGAAAGTGAATGTTCCAAACCATACGGAGCTCCTAAAATAATAATCTGCTCTCCTACCGAGACCTTATCCGAATCTCCCATTTTTGCCACTTTATATACCTTGGGCATCCACGATAATTTCAATAACCCTATGTCCGCAACTGGGGCCGACCTAATCACTTTAGCGGGAATTTCTTCCCCATTTAAAAATTTGACGACGACTTTTTCAGCATCATTGACGACATGGGCGGCCGTTAAGATTTCTCCATCCTCTGAAATAAGAACACCTGAACCGATACCTTCATCGACAATCATTTGATGGCTTTCTTCAAATAATCTTGATTCGGTCAGAATAGTAACAACGGATGTATTTACTTGTTTGTAAAGGGATGCTATATCTTGGGCATTGGCGATGCCTAATGTAAAAGAGAATACCACAAGAAAGATGGGCATTTTAATTGTAATCATTGACTTCATTTTATTGTTAGTTTAAAATTTATAGGCTAGTGAAAGTCCTAAATTGAATGTGATGATTTTGGGCTTGTAATTTGAAGTGATGCGCCCATTGTCAATTGTTGTGTCAACACCGGAAATTGTTACAAAACCACCGCTGAAAGTAAAAGTGGGCATTAGACAAAAGTAGTTTCCTAAGTCACGTTTAAGCCCAATACCAAATTCGTAGCCTAAACCCAAACCGGTCTCACTAGAGCGATTTACTTCAGTATTGGTGTTTTCATTCGTAGCCGTTATTGACATCTGTGGGTTAGAAACAAGCATAGGGCCCAATCCGATACGGGGATAGAGACTGAATTTTCTGCCCAAATTTATTTTGTATTCAATTCCTGTAAGAAGGGAATAGGTTTTCCAAACATCGGAACTACTAACAAAATTTGCTGCTTTATTTGTTGTTTCCAATTCTTTTACCAATGTGGTGACATCGGTATCAAATTTCTGATAACGAAAAGTTAATGTTAAATTCAGCTTTTCGCTTAAAGCACTTCCTGCATATAAATCCAACTTGTTTCCGCTTTCTGCGAAACCTGCATTGGAATTGTTGATAGCGTCATCCTTAAAATCTACTAATGGAAAACTTTTTCCATAAGAAATTCCAAAATAATAGTTGCTTTCTTGAGCAAAAACAACGGTTGTGGTTATGTGAAAAACGATTATAAAAATATATTTTTTCATTTTAAATTAGTTTTGAAAACTTGATAAAGAAAAACTCAGATCTGGAACAAGCTTTATTATCTCGCTCGGCTCCACTGTAGATCAGCGGATATGAAGCGTGCAGTTACCTTAAGGTTAAGTTTATCCCCTTCCATCTGACATTCTACATCCAATAGCCTTTCTCTCTTTTTGGAGTATATCTTGCCTACCCATTTACCTTCTTGATACTTCAAATTGAGTACTTCGATGTCTGTGTTTCGCTCTCCCTCTGCGTTTATAGGGTTTCCAAGGTATATATTACCTTCTTTATAGATTTCTACTTTTGTTTCATCTGCTGTAGTCCAAACAGCAACTATCTCATTTTGTTCATCTTGCTTATCTTGTGCAAAGAAGTTAATCGATAGGACAAAAAAGGAAATTGTGATTAAGTGATTCATATTTCTCATGATTATATTTTTTGATTACGGGGCGAAACTATTTTGATAGCGGGCCAGTGGCAAAAAAAATTTACGAAATTGCTGTATAAATGAACCAAATGGATGTTGAGGGCAACTAAGCCTTTTAATTATCAAAACGAACAATTCGTACCATGAAATCATCATTTCATTCATTTGATTATGAAAAATTAGAAGATGACGCTAATATTGTTCCTATGAGCAGCGCATTGTCTAAAACGGAGCGATTTTTTAAAGTCGGCCCCTACATCCTATGGTTTGGGATACATATCTCCATCAGTTTGGTACTTGCATATCAAAGAAGTCTCGCAGATACTATTTACTATTTGGTAACCTATATATTTTTAGGTTCCTTGATTATTTGGCTTTTTGGGTATAAACTCTTTCCCGAATACTTGGCTAGGGAAGGGAACATCAATCGAAGATTGGGACTGTTGATCACCACGAATATCATTCTTTTTGTTATCGGAATCTATGCGCATACCATTATGGCGGAAATATTGGGGTTAAACCAGATCAGTGACCAATACGCCCCTAAATCGGTTCGTATCGCTTTGTGGCTTTTAATGGTTTTATTAGGAATAATTTTTGTGGCCAGTATTCGAGTAGCACATGTTTATTACCTTAATGCAGTTCAAAAAGTTGAACATAAAGTGGAAAGAGCCGAGGCCGAACTGAGATTGTTAAAAAGTCAAATAAGCCCTCATTTTCTGTTCAATACGTTGAATAACATCTACGGGCTTGCATACTTGAGAGATGAAAGAGCTGCTGAAATGATTTCAAAACTATCCAAGCTGTTGCGTTATTTACTGTATGACTGCGATCGGCCCAAGGTACCTTTGGCCAAAGAAAAGGAACTGATAGAACACTATTTGAGTATACAGTTGCTTAAGCATGAAGATTCCCGCAATGTTGATTTCTATCATGCAGGAATTACGGATAACAATAAAATTGCGCCTATGATCCTTATCAATTTTATTGAAAACTGTTTTAAACACTCCGATTTGGAAACCAATCCCCGAGGTTGGATCAAGATTGGTTTGGAAGTGGAAAAAAACGAACTTAGTTTTAAGACAGAAAATACCTTCAAGGATGAAGTTAAGGAAGTTGAAAGGGATCAAATGGGAATAGGGCTTAGAAATTCATTAAAACTTTTAGAGGCCAATTACCCAGAGAAGCACGAAGTTGATATCACCAAGGAAAATAACGTCTATCAACTAGACCTAAAGATTACGTTATGAAAATGAAATGTCTAATTGTCGATGATGAACATATTGCCCGAAAGATTCTTTCGGATTATGTTGGCAAAGTCCCTGAGTTGGAACTTGTGGCTTCCTGCAGTTCTGCACTGCAAGCGCTCAACCATATTAAAAATGATCGTATAGATGTTTTGTTTCTCGATATACAAATGCCCGATCTTACGGGGCTGGACTTTCTGAAAATCTTACCGAACAGGCCAGCTACCATACTTACCACGGCCTATTCCGAGTTTGCAGTTCAGAGTTATGAACTCGATGTTGTAGACTATTTGTTAAAACCGATAGATTTCGACCGATTTTATAAAGCGGTCACCAAAGCTATTTCACTTAAAGATTCAAAAGCTGATTATCCCGTAACTGCATCACCCTCAATCTCTCCGCCTACGGACAAACTATTTATTAAAGCAGACAGTAAAATCATCAGCGTCGCATTTCAGGACATCATTGTCATTAATGGCCAAGGTCCCTATGTACAGTTAATTACCGTTCATGATCGTAAAATTATGACGTTGCAGTCAATGAGTAAATTAGAAGAAATGCTTCCTGCCAATTTTCACAGGATACATCGTTCTCACATTGTCAATATCAATCATATAGACAGTATTGATGGTTATATGGTTAGATTAAAAAATCATACGGCCATAGTGAGTAAAAACAAACGAGACGAATTTCTTAAGCTAATTGATCAGCACAATTTATTGGGGGACTGATTTAGGGATTACTTAAAAAGATAAGTGTCCCATTAAAAGAAGGTTTTCTATAACTGATATTTATTGGTAAATATCGATGTAGATAAAATTTGTTCGCCTTTAATATTATTTTTAATCAGACAAATGATATATTTACAGCATCAGAAAGTTAAGCATTTTGCTATAAGTTCATTTATCATTGTGTCAACAAATCGGTTAACAGTAAGGTTTTTAAATCCGTAACTGATTGATATATAATATATTGAGTGGTATAGTTCTAATCCTGCCACCCCGACGAATTGAATATAAAACCCTGAAATTCAGGTTTTTATTTTTTATAAAAATCCAAAATCCTATAAAAATCAAGTTTCAGGGAGACCTATTCGGTTACTTGTTTTACCTATCACTTTGCCAAACCCCCGTCTTTTTTGATGTTGCTGGTTTAGGTTCTCGGGGAACACGGATTCGAACCGTAACTTTTTATCTTCTAATCAATTACTTATCAATAGTTTATTAATTTTGTAAAACCAATGAACAATGTTCTAAATGAAATAGTTAATTTTTCTAGCTTAAAACTCTATTTTTCGATTTTGGAGGCAAAAGATAAACTCATAAAACATCTACGACAAACAATTACACTTACAAATGAAGAGGCAGTAATTGTTAGTAACAGCTTTAAAGAAAACCGTTTACAGAAAAAGGAAGTTTTATTATTTGCAGGAGAAATTTCTTCGCATATGCAATTCATTGCTGAGGGATGTTTAAGGGCATATTATATGGATGAAGAGGCCAAAGAACATATCGTTCAATTTGGTATCGAAGAATGGTGGGTGAATGACCTATATAGCTATCTTACCAAAACTCCTTCTAAACAATTTGTCCAAGCTTTGGAAAAAAGCACAATTCTGCAAATACAACGAGACACTTTGAATAACCTTTATGATGCGGTTCCTGCAATTGAGCGATTCTTTAGGATAAAATTTGAAAATGCCTATGTCGCTTTTCAATATCGCACAATTGATGCGATGGCAAAATCAGCTGAAGTACGATATTTAGAATTCCGCACAAAATACAGGGAAATTGAACAAAGGGTCCCTCAATATATGATCGCTTCTTATTTGGGTATCACTCCCGAATTTCTAAGTACCCTTCGCAAAAATTTGAGATAAACTCATTTATTAATCCAGATTAAGATTATTCATTTTTACTTCTAATAGGTTTGTACTGCAATCATTGAACTCAGTATAAAATGAAAAGAATAGTCGCATTTACGGGCAGCAACAATCCAGCTTCTATAAACGAAAAGTTGATAAAATACATTAGTAAGGAATTCCCTAACAGCGGGATTGAGTTTGTAGACCTTAAAAAATATAACCTACCAATTTACAGTCAGGAAATAGAACAAAGAGGTATCCCAGACCTTGCCAAAAAACTATTTCAATTATTTGCCTCGGCAGAAAGATTTATTCTAGCTTCTCCAGAACATAATGGTCTTCCTACGGCTTTTTTAAAAAATACCATTGACTGGCTATCAAGAATAGACCAACGTTTCTTAGGCGACAAACCCATTCTTCTTTTAAGTACATCACCAGGAGCAACGGGAGGTAGTACCCATTTGGAAATATTGGCCAATCTGATACCACGATGGGGAGGGCAGCTCGTAGGCCGTTTTTCGTTGGGCAGCTTTCAACAGAATTATAATGAGGACACTAAAAGTCTGAATAATATAAAGGAATCATACCTACTTAAAAGTCTGGTTATAAGCTTCTTAAAAGACAAACCACTTCCGGAAAAAGATGGTTCATTCGAAATTGATGAACTAATGACTAAGATTACCAAACAGTTTAAATCAAAAGGATTTTTATAGATATATACTAATTACTTGGAATGATTAAACAATATTTTGCAGTTCCTTCTTTATCGGTTTAACAAAAACAGAAAATCATGAACAAAAAAATAATTGAACATTTATTCGCGTTTTGGAAACAAATAGGGCATAATGGTGGTTTCATTAAAAAAGAAAAAGGTTTTAACAGCACCCATCCATCTGAAAACTCATGGCCCAGTAAGATTTTCAATATAAACGTTGATGCGCTTGACCTAAAGGATCTCCAACAAAAAATACGATCAAAAAAGTTACCTAATTCAGTCGAGGTGTATGAACAGGCGTCCGTTGAAAAAATACTGACATCTAATGGGTACAGTTTAACTTCTACATTAAAGGCCATGGCTTTGACAACTAATGGATCTTTATATGGTAACATTACGGATTCTGATTTTCTACAGGTTCATTCGGAATACGAAGCTAGGCTATTTGCAGAAGTAGCATCCGAGTCCTTTGGATACCCTGTTAAAACGTCCACAGTAATTCCGCTATACAAGGACCCCGCGTTTAAACTCTTTCTGGGGACATACCAGAATTCTTTTCCCAGTTGTGGCATGGTTTATTTGGACAAAAATGGCGTTTCCGGTATCCATATGATTGGCACAATAGCTGATTACAGGGGATTGGGACTTGGAAAAAAGATGACACAACTTTTAGTTAATGAAGCTATAAAGAACCAAAGCAAAAAAGTGTTTTTGGTTGCTTCACAAGCGGGAGAAAGGATCTATACCAAAATGGGGTTTGAAACTTATGGGGTTTTGGAAAGTTACTCCTTGCCCATGAATTGAACACGAGATGTAAATTTAATATGAAAGGGTAATTGTTTGTTTCAATAAATGGAAAACAGCTGCCCCTTTTTTATGCAATCATCCGAATCGACCCGATAGTTTTCTTTCGGTCCACTTGATTTCTTAAGCTACCTTAATCAACCCCCAATTGCTTGACTATAAATTTGTTGTGAATCAAAAATAGCAGCAATGTCTAGAAAAATATCTTTACTTATTTTGATTTATTTGACCGTTTTAAGCGTTGCGGGTCAAGAATTGAACTTCTCACCAGATTTAGTATTAGGCAACCGTTCTGTAACCTATAAACATCTAATTAAATATTCGATCAATCCAAGACTATCTGTTGATAATTTGACACTATTTGATACCGAATATGAAGAGGATGCCAACAATATCTACTTTGTCAGGAATAATTTCTCTTATCATTTCAATGAAAAAGTTAAGCTCAACACTGCAATAGGGATTAAGAATCCAGGGGCATTCTGCACAGTGTCTTTAGGTTTTTCATTTAGAACGGCCAATTTTTCCTTTGCCTATACTGCTGGCAGTACATATCAAAAAGGGTTTTCATTTGAGCAATCCTTGGTATTAAGTTATACCCCGGATTTAAGTAATGACTATAAAGGCTATATAAATCTTCTTGCGACGGCAAACATAAATGCCAACGGATATATCAGAGGATTGCAACAGTTTAAAATCGGAATGCTAAAAAAACAGTTGATAACTGGGTTGGCATTAAACCTGGATCAGTTCAACAACGCTCGAAAAAAGTTACAGAACATGGGCATATTTCTAAAGTATAATTTTTAACCTTAAATATTTAATACAATGAAAAGAAACAAGAACCTAGGAATTTTAATTCTAAGATTGGCGATACCCTTTACCATGTTGATTTATGGTATCAACAAAGTAATCGAAGGCACGGGATTTATTGGAAGCCTTTTTGAACAATATGGTTTGCCAAAGTTTATAGCAAATGGCATTTTTATTGGCGAGATAGTAGCCCCTTTAATGCTGATGATGGGATTTAGAACCAGATTGGCCGGATTGATTTTCTCCTTTAATTGCCTAGTGGCTATTGTAATGGCGCAAACCCAAAATATATTTAAATTGAACCAATTTGGAGGATGGTCTTTGGATTTATTATTTATTTATCTAATGGCAGGAATCGTATTTTACGTGAGTGGTGCTGGCAAATACGCCTTGTCAACTTCCAATCATTGGGATTAACCCTTTTTTTTATCATCTATGTTAACTATTAAAATAAAATAATGCACGTTGTAATCTATAAGTTCAATGTTATCAATGGTTTTGAAAATGACTTTGAAATTGTATGGGAAAAATTGACAGAAGCATTTATGAACTATTCAGGTGGTCTAGGCTCTCGTCTTCATAAAGATGAAGAAGGTAATTATATGGCTTACGCCCAATGGCCTAATAAGGAAACATGGGAGCAGGCAGGAAGCAAGCTTCCCGAAACCACTAATGAACTGATTCAAGCAATGAAGAGAAGTTGTGAAAGTACAGATGTGCTTTTCCATTTGGATATTACAAATGATTTGCTGCAACCTTAGCAATTGACTTCACGTGAGGAGCTCCTATATAAATTTATAGTAATCATCAGGGGTCCGAGCTACTTCAACACATACCAAAAAAGAACAATTCGCTAATTACCTAGCTGTTGAACCTGAATTTTCGAACCTTTAACAATAAAAGAAGTCTTCGGATTTATTTAGACTAGCATGGATGTTTAAGACAGGTATTTAAAAAAATAACTAGACCCCTTCTTTCAAAAGGGATGTGTAAGCCTAATGAATGCTTTCCATACATATACATTTTCTTATCAATCTGTTTTACCTCCGTTATTTATTTTTAAATTCGGTTAAATAGTTTGTCTATTTCGTTTTTAATCTGTTGATTGGGCGCAACTTTATAAAATTCCTCAAGTAGATCTAACGATGTTGGTTTTTTAGGGTTTTGATTATTTAAAAGGAAATTTTTAAGTGCCAAATTTACTTTATGCTCTCCCAATACTTCAGATAGCTCTACCATGACAATTGCTCCTTTAGAATAAGCAATATGAGAGTTTCCGTTAGTCACTTTATAGAGTGGTTGGTTTTCATATAATCCTTTTTCACTATCATAGATTTGTTGATGAATTTGTAAACGTTCCATCATTTTTTCTTTGCCATACATCTTTTTATACAGCATCATTTCAGTGTACATTGCCAATGTTTCGGTGAGCATTGAAGCACCTTCTCTATCGTCTGGGTTTATTTGGCTATTTCCCCACCAAAGATGGGAAAGCTCGTGTCCGGCCAACTCATTGATGACATCTTGTTTTTTATCGCTTTGAAGATTCGTATGAAAAATCATATCCTCTGTCATAAAGATGGCTGAAGGATACGCGGTCGCTGCAAATCCTTTGGTAAAAGAAGAAATTTCGGCAAAATTGATGCTTTTAAAAGGATATGCTCCAAAATGAGTTATGCAATAATCCAATGCAAGTTTAGCATTATCAAGTAAGTGGGCTACATTTTCAAAATGGTTTTTGGTGTAAAACACATTGACATCTATGTTTTTGTGCTGAATCGTTTTATGTTCGTATACAGCGGATGACACCGCAAATCGAAAAGGAATATTTTTAGCTTTATAGTTGAAATAATTTCTATTAGCATCAGACCATTGTTTTACTAAATCGCCCGTTGCTATGGCAGTTTGTGAAGTTTCTGTAGAAACGGTCATATTCAAATTGATAAAATCGTTCTTGAAAACTTCTGGCGCTTCCAACTTCTTTACTTCTAAAGCTTTCCCTAATTGAAATTCTTTGCGCGTTTGTTCGTCTTCAATTGCGCGATCCTTCTGATAACCAATAGATGGAAAATAATTGCTAATTCGCATAAACGATCCATTTTCTACAATGGCATTAAAAGATTGATGGCCATTTACAGCAAACCATTTGTATGTTATAGTGAAGTTTAAACTTGATTTTTCATTAGATTGTAATGGGTATTTCAATTTTACTTCAGTTTCCTGCACATCTATTTTCAAACGCTCATTCGTGCCTCTAAACAAAGCGGATTCAATTTGTAAATCGGGATGAAAATTGACCAATATTTTATCAATAGGTTTTTCGGTTTGATTCTCTAGAATATATTCCCCTTGAATTTGATATGCATTCTCGGAGGGATATAGTTGAACTTCAGTAGTCACATCGGTAATGGTGGGTTGTGGCATCATTTCGTAGCCACGTAAATCTTTTTCATAATTCACAGCATTTACAATTAACTTTTCGTCATCTTTAGGCACATACCCTTTCATGAATTGAATTCCGCTAACAACACCCAAAACCACTAAAACAGAGACGAAAATAGACTTTCTAATATGCCACATTTTTGTCCTTAAAAAATCATTAAGTAACCATAATAAAGAGATGAAGCCGAGCCCGAATAAAAGCCGTTGAGAGAAAGCAGAACTATAAACTCCATAACCGTTAAAATCGCTGAAATTACCTTTAAAGCCTGAAAAAATTTGTAATAATGGATAAGGAAGAATTGTTTTGGATAATGGAGTTGCTAACGCAAAAACCGCTACCGTTGAAACGCCTAAAGCAACGTATCGATTACTGATAGAATCGTTTATCAACAACAAAAAGGCAGTAAAAAGAAGTAAAGGTGCTGTATTAAAGATAATTACCCCTAAATACGCATTCCAATCAATATGAAGGTAATTGTAGCTGAATTGAAATATCAATCCTTCGGAAATTAGCAGTACAGTAAAAAAGCACGCTAAAACGCTGACTGAAACTAAATGCCCCTTCATCTTACTTTTGGAAAAATAAGAGCTTTTTTCAATCAAATTGAAGCCAGAAGAATGACTTCTCCAATACACATCATTAATGAAATAGACCAAAATCAATAACCCGAATAAATGAAAGTTTTCAGAAATCGATGTAGCCAAAAGTCCAGAACTCGCATATTTTCCTGGTAATCGAATGCCTTTATCTATTTCGGCGTACATTTCCATTCCTATATAAAACATTAGAAGTATGGAGACGGCAACAATAGTGACACTTTTAAAGAGATAAATTAAATCTATTTTCGCAAAAGACAGCACCGATTTAAAACTTGCAAAATCTCCAAAATAAAGTTGAGGATTTTTGACTTTTTTGGGTGTTGTTATGAAATTTGTCGCATCTATCCCTATTTTTTTAGGGGCTCTTTTACCCTTCTTTCTGGAAAAAGAAAATAATCGATAACTCATCCATAGAAAGAATCCTGATATGAGAACGATTACAAATCTGTTTATTAATAGCAATCCGAACAACGGAACAATAAATTCATTCTTTTGTTGTACTGAAAATGTTCTTGCTTCAAAAAAATAAGCTGACAAACCAAAGGGGTCCAATAGGGCTGAAATTTGTTGTGTTTCTATGGATTGGGGTAAACTACCGGACATAAATGGGGAGTTTGAAAACACTAAAAGCACCATATAAAGGACATAAAGCAATAGGCCGCCTACAACTACCAATAGCTTCTTACGAGTTGCATAGGCTATAAAAAATAAAAAGCTGCAAACTAAGAAACAATTGAGCAATCCGAATAAAAGCAGTGGGTACAAATAGTGCACCGTATTAAAGCCATCTTGCATTTCACTTCCAATCCGCAAATTTTGACCTATGACAAAACCTAAAATAAGCAGTCCAAAACATATAAATGTTTTTAGGAATAGAAGCCCGAATTTCCCATTTAAAAATGACATCTTAGAGACTGGTAGCGCAAAAAAAACACTGTCGAATTTTGCATCCCATTCTTTAAAAAGGAGTTGGTTTGAAAATAAAATGGCAAAAAATATAATCGACAGACTTAACATTCCCATCATAAAACCAATGGTGTACGGGGAATTGAGGTAAATTCCCTCTCCAGCAGTTAGATTAAACCTATTACCGGAAAAGAAACCTAGAAACATTAGAATTAGAGCAGTAAGATAAGTAACCCAATGCCCTGAACCATGCTTTAATTCGAATTGAATTATGGAGTTCATTATTCGTTATTTTGAGAAAGTGCATGAAAATAAACGTGCTCCAACAAAGGTGTTGTGGCTTCAAAATTCTTTGGCCGTTCCATTGAAAATACAGTAAGCTGTAATTGTCTTTCTATTAATTGCTGACTGATAATGTTGAAATTTGATTGATAGAATTCCAATTCATCCTTTTTGATTGACTTTGACCAGATTTTGTTTTCCAGTTTTGAAATCAATTCTTTCGGTTTACCGGATTTTAAAATCTGACCTTTATTCATAATCGTCATTTCCGAACATAAATTCCTTACATCCTCTACCAGGTGTGTGGAGAGAATGACAATTACTTTGGTACTAATGTCATTTAACAAGGTATTGAAGCGGTTACGCTCTTCTGGGTCCAGTCCTGCCGTTGGCTCATCTACAATAATGATTTTTGGTTTTCCCAGTAAGGCTTGCGCCACGCCGAAACGCTGTTTCATCCCGCCGGAAAACGTATGAACCTCCTTATCTTTAAAGTCCCAAAGATTCACCTTCTGCAATAGATATTTAATTTGAGTTGAACGTTCATCATTATTTTTTATGCCCTTCAAAATGGCGATATGGTTTAGAAGGTCATTGGCACTTACTTTTGGATACACCCCAAAGTCTTGAGGTAGAAACCCCAAATTTTTTTTGATATAATTGGGATTCCCAACGATATCAACCTCATTGAATATTATGCTTCCTGACGAGGGGTTTTGAAGCCCTACTATAGTTTTCATCAAAGAAGACTTTCCGGCACCGTTTGGACCTAACAATCCAAACATCCCGTTATTAATCTCCAAAGAAAAATTTTGTATGGCTTGATGTCCATTTTTATAAGTAAGACTAAGATTATTGATTTTTAATGTATTCATTATATTAAACTTCTTTTAAGACATTAATTGACTATTTTCAATGTTGTACCACAATATTTCTTTACCATTTTATGCCCGATTCAGGTTACTTAAATAGGGCAGCTCTGCAAACTTGTTGCTTCGAAACAATAACCAGAATGTTAAAGTCAATTCTCCGATTACCCCAGGAACTATTACCGCCAGTGCAAAAAACGATTCATAATCGGGGTAGTTGAGCAAGAACAATTGGGCAAAGCTATCAACGACATATCCTATGGCCGCAATCATAAGCAGTACTCCGAGCCATTTGGGAACAGCACTTGATCTCCAAACCAAATACGCCAAAAGTGCGAGATGAAAAGCAAAAAATAACAATCCGATTAACCATATATTGTTGAAATCGTTGAGCAGGTTTATAACCTTGGTTTCCAAAAATTGGTTATGTACAGTTATGGAATCAATTGATGTTACGATATGAAATACTGCTATAAGATGGTATAGTGCAACGCCAAAAATTAGAACATTTATCAACCTAAGGGTCGAGGCCATTAACGTAAATTCCCAGCTTACCGACCGAAACAATTTGTACAATCCCCAAACTAATACCAAATCAAAAATCAACATAATTACGAATCCGAAAATTGCCAGTTCGAAAGCTGATTTTTCTGTTGATAAATTAATAACTGTCAATGTTGGATTTTCGAGCTCAACCAATCGTACCAATACAAAAAAGTTTGCGTAAATCCCTGTAATGAAAATGATGAGGTAGGCAATCCCCGATAGTTTTGATATTCGCTTTAGATCTTTCATAAACTCTCTCTAATTTTGATTAATCCATTCTACGGATAATTGATTATGGTTATAAAATGAATTAACTCATATCATTTTGATAACCAGACACAAATCTACCTTCAACTCCTAATTTATTTCTTAATCTACCTTAAGTTTTTAAAGAAACCTTCCCAATAATTTTGAGTCATCAATAAATAGAACATGAACCAAAACATCAACATAATACTGGCTATTGTAGGGGGAATATTTTTGGCCATGCAAGGTGGATTCAATGCACAGCTAGGTGTTCAACTTAGAAATCCATTAATGGCGTCATTGGTAGCTTTCTTTTTCAGTATGGTTTTCGCTTTACTCATGGTAATATTGAGCCTCAAAAGCTTACCCAAAGTATCGGTACTGTTCGGTATACCCAAATATTTATGGTTTACTGGGGCACTTTTTAGTGTAATTGGTATTTGCCTTTATTATTACACAATTCCAAAACTGGGCATATCAACTATGATATCACTCGGTTTGTTTGGTCAACTTCTATTTTCGGCGATCGCGGGTCATTATGGTTGGTTTGGGATGCCTCAAGAACCAATGGAATTTAAAAAGATTCTTGGTGTGGTGACCATGTGTATTGGCATATTTCTAATCAAAGAGAGCTAAACTATAAGGAGTAATTGAAAATAAGAATCTTAAAACAAATATTATGCGACTATTAGAAAATCTAAAATGGCGTTACGCCACTAAAAAATTTGATCCGTCTAAAAACATAAGCGATAAAGACCTTGAAAGGCTGAAGGAAGCTATACAATTGTCGGTTTCATCGTACGGCCTGCAATTGTATAAGGTACTGGTCATTGAAAATAAAAAAATAAGAAAGCTACTTAAAAAGGCTTCTTGGAATCAGTCACAGATAACGGATGCTTCACATTTATTTATTTTCTGTAATTATACTAAAAGAAGTGAAAGGCATATTGATGATTATATTCAAGCAACAGCCAAAATCCAAGGAGCACCTTTGGATAAGCTTTCTGTCTATGGCGATTTTATCAAAGAAAGCTTATCGCAAAAAACTGATTCGGAATGGACTAGTTGGTCAGAAAAACAGACCTATTTGGCTTTGTCAAACCTTCTAATGGCCTGTGCGGAATTAAAAATTGATGCATGTCCCATGGAAGGGTTTGAATCAGACAAGTACAATGAAATTTTAGAACTAAAAGAGAAAGGCCTGAATGCAGCTGTGATAGCCCCAGTCGGTTTTAGATCAGAAGAAGATTATACTCAATTTAGGGAAAAAGTCAGAAAGTCTAAAGAGCTGCTTTTCCAATCTTTATAAACAATCTTGATCTTTCAAAGGACCAAGTTGAAAAATTCGATTTCCTTTGTATTGGGTAGCGGAATAGAATTTTGGATTTGTAATCTTTAACCTTATGGATTTTGAAAAACCAGAATTATAATATTGAATTTATAAATTTTTAAGTACAACTAAATTTCGCGAAGTGAAATTACCAAAAATACATAGTGTCATTATTTTTCTATTCCTTCTCATTACTATTTTTAGTTTTATGAAATATTCTCAAGATAGAAATGCATCCCTTCGTTTGGAGCTTTTCAGTTCTAACGTAGAACAATCAGTTAACTTTTATAGTAAAATTCTAAATTTTTCCATAGTAGGAGATTCAATAAGTCAATCCTACCAACAAGTGATAAATGGTTCTGTGATTTTAGGAATAGGACCAGATGTTAAATTGCCGGTAGACCATTTTTTAAAATTAAAAGAAAGTGATTCACGCCGTGGAATAGGAGTGGAAATTGTATTAGAAGTTGATAATGTATTGTCTATTTATCAGCGAGTGAAAGGAAGCGGTTACCCAATACGTACCAAATTACAAGAAAGGCCTTGGGGGCTTACCGATTTTAGATTGATTGATCCCGATGGTTATTACATTAGGGTTACCTCGAGAAAGGATTAAAGCAATAGTAGATTAGTCATTAGCATTCAACTTAAAGTTTAAATAATTCATTAGTCTTTTGATGCTTATAGTTTTATAAAAGAATTACTATTTAGTTAGCGATAAGTTTATTGAGTTAAATATTCAAAGGCTAATGCTTTGCTATTATTTAAATATTTTTTTCTCATCAGGATTAAATATGAATCGTTCTGAATCGTTTTACTATCTTTATTATATGAAAGCGTCAAAACGCTGAGAGACATGTCCTTACACGTGTCCTGTTTTAGAAGAAATATTGTAATAATCTGATTTTCAAATGAATGTTGTTAGAGTTCTAACTCTGCAACCCCGACTTAACTAGTTCGTCTAGTTGCATAACGTTGTAGATCTTATGATTTGCAACGTTTTTTGTTTTTAAGTTGTTTAGTCTTGCAAAAGTTAAAAAGTTCATTTAGGTTATTATTTTATATGTGGCACGTCAATACTATTTGAGGTTAGGTCTTTCTGCGTTACATATTTTGGTGATTCATGGTTATAATAATTGTAGAAAACAATAAGGCTTGAATTAAATTTGAAGGTAATTCTACATTTAGTTTTTGTTTGATTTTAGTTAATTATCTGTTTTTCAAACAACTATAGATTTGCCGAAATTATTTCAGTTTTATAATATGATTATTTCATGGAAGTTTTGAATCTAAGATTCATATTCTATTGATTTTTAGTTGCAGCTGACAAGAATTAATTGTGAAACATTTTCTTATATTAGTGGTTTTGATATTATATTGCTGACGATAAATGTGTTCGTACACGCAAACATTTTGATAAACGTTTTGAATTCTGTTATTGTTCAATAGTTGTTAAATCAATAACCAAAACATTGAGTGAAATTTCTATAGTTATTCTACTTGATTGAACTAAACGTATGTCAGTTTGCTTTAACGAGATAGTAGGATTAACTGTTAATTTTTTAGAAAATAATGGTCATCAATACAGTGAAAATTGGGATGAAAATCAAGAATATTTCCGAAAATGATGCTTGAAGGACAAAGATTAAGAACAGAATAGTTGAAATTGTCTAATCATTATAGGATAATGGCAGTGGTATTTTTATACCCTCAAATTAGAAAAGTAGTTTTACAATAGAATGTTTTAACAATTAAATGCGACCAAAATTAATTTAAGAATTATGCTAAATAGACCGTATAATACATCATTTTTTACTTTTATAGTTTGTTTCTTGTTTATACTTTGTATTGGATGTGGTGAGAAAAAGAACTCAAATTATGATGCTATTTCAGAATCTCAAGTAACGCTCACGACTGATAAAAATTCACCAAAAAGGATAAAAGTAATATTCGATACAGATGCCAACAATGAACTTGATGATCAACATGCTTTAGCATATTTACTTTTTAATGAGCATGCTTTTGAAACCATTGGGGTAACTGTTAATGCAACTATTAATGGGGGTGAGCTTAAAAATCATTATGATGAAGCTCAACGAATTTTAAAGTTATGTAATAAAGAAGACATTCCTTTAATAAACGGGGCTGATAAAAGTTATTCAGAAATTGAAAATACAATTGATAAATCAGATTATGATGGTCGCGAAGCTGTTGATTTTATTTTAAATGAAACTAAGAAAGATTCGGTTACCATAATAGCAGTTGGTAAATTAACAAACATAGCTCTTGCGCTAAAAAAGGATTCAACTTTTGCAAATCGTACTAAAATTGTTTGGTTAGGATCTAATTACCCCCATCCTGGTGAATACAATCAAGAGAATGATACAGTTGCAATGAACTACGTGCTTAATAGTTCAATTCCCTTTGAAATGGTAACCGTACGGTATGGTGAACCTTCAGGTACTGATGCGGTGGGAGTAAGTGTGCATGAAATTAATAGTCGAATGCCAGGAAAGGGGCCTATAGCTAAAGAAGCGGTTATCGGAAGGCATGATGGCGTGTTTAATACTTTTGGTGATTATTCTGTTAGTTTGTTTAAAAATATTGAAGCACATGACAATGAAAGTTACACCCGAGCATTATTTGATATGGTTGCTGTGGCTGTTCTGAAAAATCAGAGCTGGGGGAAAACTAGAACTATAGCAACGCCAATTTTAATTGATGGTAAATGGGTGGAACGTCCAAACAATTCCCGTAAAATAGTTTTGTGGGAAGATTTTAATAAAGAGGCACTATTAGCTGATTTTTTTGAAACGATGCAAAAAGCAACTCCAAAAACAAAATAAATGTAATATGTCTAAAATAGTTGTAGTCGGAAGTTCAAATACTGATATGGTTGTAAAAACTGAACGATTTCCTAAACCGGGTGAAACGATTATTGGTGGTGATTTTTATATGTTTTCTGGTGGAAAAGGAGCCAATCAGGCTGTTGCAGCTGCAAGATTAGGAGGCGATGTAAGTTTTATATGTTGTGTTGGTGATGATGTTTTTGGGAAAAATGCCCTTGTTCAATATAAAAATGAAGGCATCGATGTTGATGCCGCGCTAATTAAAAAGGATACAGCATCAGGTGTAGCTTTAATCACTGTAAATGCTTCGGGTGAAAATGAAATTGTTGTCGCTTCCGGCGCAAATGCTCAGTTAAATGCTGCTCACTTAGATGCGGTAGAATCGATATTTTCAACTGCTAAAATAGTACTTACGCAATTGGAAGTGCCAATGGAAACTGTTGAAGCTCTCGCTGAAAAATGTAAAACCAATAAATTGCCATTAATTATTAATCCTGCACCAGCGGCAAAATTATCAGCTGCTATTTTAAAAGGGTTATACTTAATTACCCCCAATGAAACAGAGACTTTTATTTTAACAGGTATTGAAGTTACTGATGTGAAAAGTGCCAAGGTTGCAGGGAATTATTTTTTAGAACAAGGTGTTCAGAATGTTATCATAACAATGGGTAGTCAAGGTGCGTTTTTCATGAATGCTGAAACCAACTTTTTAATGATGCCTCCTAAAGTGAATGCTGTTGATACAACTGCTGCAGGTGATGTTTTTAATGGGGCATTAACTACTGCTTTGGCGCAAGGAGATAATTGGGAAGATAGTATCAAACTTGCAAATAAAGCAGCGGCTTTATCGGTAACAAAATTGGGAGCACAGATATCTGCACCTACACTAGAAGAAATTAAATAAGACTGAACTTATGTTTATAGTAGATTCATATTCCATCGCAGTAATATTTTGTGTCCTAACAATGTTAGCATGGGGTTCTTGGGCGAATACTCAAAAAATGGCGTCATCTAGTTGGCGCTTCGAATTATTTTATTGGGATTATGTTATCGGTATCCTTATTTTTTCAGGTTTACTCGGATTAACATTAGGTAGTTTTGGAGAAGGTGGTCGACCCTTTATAGAAGATATAGGACAAGCAGAAGAGCAGTACATACAACTTGCCTTTATAGGTGGTGTACTTTTTAATTTAGCAAACATTTTACTAGTGGCTTCAATTACCATTGCCGGTATGTCTGTTGCTTTTCCTGTTGGTATTGGTTTGGCATTGGTAATAGGGGTTGTCGTAAATTATATAGATTCACCAGTTGGTAATTCTACATTATTATTTGGCGGTGTAGCTTTAATTGTTATTGCCATGCTACTAAATGCAAAGGCTTATTCTAAACTTTCTAGTAGTAAAGGTAGTTTGCCAACAAAAGGACTTGTACTTGCTGTAGTTGCTGGATTATTGATGGGCTTCTTTTACAAATATGTAGCTAATTCGATGTTTTTAAATTTTGATATTCCTGAACCCGGAAAATTAAGTCCGTACACAGCAGTTTTTATTTTTTCAATAGGTGTTTTGGCAAGTAACTTTATTTTTAATTCAGTATTAATGAAAAAGCCATTTGAAGGACAGCCCATTCAGATATCTCAATATTTCAAAGGCAGTAGTAGAAATCATGCTATTGGAATTCTTGGAGGAATGATTTGGTGTTTGGGGATGTCTTTTAGCATATTGGCGTCTGATAAAGCTGGGCCAGCAATTTCTTATGGCTTAGGGCAAGGAGCTACTGTAGTAGCCGCATTATGGGGAATTTACATTTGGAAAGAGTTTAAAGGAGCTCCAAAAGGCGTTTCATCAATGCTCAATATAATGCTTGTGCTGTATGTAATTGGACTAGCATTAATTATAATGGCCCGATAAATTAAGAGCTACTTAATGAAACTAACATATTAAAGAAATTAAAATTTGAGTGAGATAGTTGAACAATTAAATGTTATTGAATTAACACAAAAGCTTATTAGTTTTAATACTATTAACCCCCCAGGTAACGAAGGAGGATTAGCAGTATATATTGGTGAACTATTATTGAAAAATGGTTTTGAAGTAGATTATCCTATTTATGCAAAAGACCGTTTACAATTAGTTGCAACTAAAGGTCTATCCATAGATAAACCTCCAATACTATTTACAGGTCATTTAGATGTGGTTCCTTTAGGTGCAAATGAATGGACAAAAGATCCTTTTGCAGGAGAGATTATTGATAATAAACTTTATGGTAGAGGTTCTACAGATATGAAAGCTGGTGTTGCTGCTATGATTGTTGCGGCAATAGAAACTTACCGATATGATTCTCCTAAAGGTGGTATAAAGCTTGTTTTTACAGCAGATGAAGAATTGGGTTGTAATGGTGCTCAGCATTTGTGCCAAAGTGGTTATGATTTAGGAGAGGCTAGTGCAATGGTTGTTGGTGAACCTACCGGAAATCTTCCATTTATTGGTCATAAAGGAGGATTATACTTAAACGCATACACCAAAGGTATAACCGCGCATTCATCTATGCCTGAATTAGGTGATAATGCTATTTATAAAGCCTCGCGGGCTATTGTTAAAATCGAAGACTTAAAATTTGAAGCTCCAAAAGATGAGTTATTAGGATATCCGACCATTAATGTTGGCAGAATTGAAGGTGGATTAAACTTAAATTCAGTACCTGATAAGGCTGCATTTACAATTGATGTAAGAACAACTACAGCTTATAAAAATGATAAAGTTTGGATTCGATTAAAAGAATTGTTTGGTGAAGAAGTTTCACTCGAAAAAATTACAGATTTAAACGCTATTTCAACTTCAGAAAAGAATGATTTTATTAAAATCATTTTTGATATTCTCGAGATAGATAGTGCAGATAAGTCCGTTAAAAAGTCTGCTAATTTCTTGACAGATGCTTCGGTATTTATGCCACATTTAAATAACATACCTACAATTATTCTTGGCCCTGGTGAGCCTGAAATGGCGCATCAAACTGATGAGTTTTGCTATGTAGATAAAATAGAAAAAGCCGTTGAAATTTATAACGCAATTATTATTAAAAATAGTACAAAGTAATTATGATAGAATATCCTGAAATTATTGAAAATGAACAGCATTTAGAAGAAATGCTTTCGCAACCTAGTGATGAATTGGTTGAAATGATGAGAACCATTGAAGGTGATTTTATCTTTCTGGGTGTTGCTGGTAAAATAGGTGTTTCAATGGCTCGCATGGCAAAAAAAGCTTGCGACATAGCACAAGTAAATAAAAGATTAGTTGGTGTTGCACGCTTTAGTGACGCTACACAACGTGATCTTTTAGAAGAAAGTGGAATAGAAACTATTAAAGGTGATTTATTGGATATTGATTTTGTAAAAAGTCTTCCTGAAATTAAAAATGTGGTTTTTCTTGCTGGGATGAAATTTGGTACCGATGGTAATGAATCGTTTACATGGGCAATGAATTCATATTTACCGGGCCTGATCGTTGAACGGTTTAAGAACTCTAAAATAGTTGCTTTTTCAACAGGATGCGTTTATCCTTTGGCAACCATAACATCTGGTGGATGTAAAGAAATTGATGCTGCTGGACCAGTTGGAGAATATGCACAATCATGTTTAGGTAGGGAACGACTTTTTGAATTTGGCAGTATTAAAAATAACACTCCGGTAGTAATTATTCGCTTAAATTATGCGGTTGAACCTCGTTATGGTGTGCTTGTAGATATTGCTAGAAAAATATACAATGAAGAAACTATTGATTTAACAATGGGCTATGCTAATGTTATTTGGCAAGGTGATGCTAATGATATGATTCTTAGAAGTATTCAATTTTGTGAAAGTCCTGCGAAACATTTAAATATAAGCGGGCCGGAAATTATATCCGTTGAAGAAGTTGCGAATCGATTAGGTGAGTTACTTGATAAGCCCGTGAAACTTCAAGGTAAACAAGCAGATACCGCTTTATTAATTAATGTAACAGAAAGTCAAAAGATATTAGGCACTAGGAAGGTATCGGTAGACCAGGTTTTGAAATGGACTGCAAGTTGGATAGAAAATGATAATAGACTTTTAGGTAAGCCAACTCATTTTGAAGTTAGAGATGGTAAATATTAGATTCAAATAGTAAATAAATATGGGTGTTATACTTTCAAACGAATTAAAACAAATATTAAATACAGGTACTGTTATTCCAGCAAATCCTACAGCATTAACTAAGGATTTAAAGTTGGATGAACGACGTCTAAGAGCATTAATGCGATACTATCTTGATGCGGGTTCAGGTGGTTTAGCCATTGGTGTTCATACCAGTCAATTCGAGATTCGTGAAGCTGGACTTTATCAGCCCATTCTTGAATTAGGAAAAGAAGAATTAGATGCACATTTTAATAGTTCACAAAAACCAATTATTAGAATTGCTGGTGCCATGGGTAGAACTGAGCAGGCAGTTGCTGAGGCTTCATTGGCTGCAGATTTAGGCTATCATGCTGTATTACTTAATCTATCCGCTTTTAAAGAAGATTCAAACCAAGTATTAATAAATCACTGTAAAAATATAGCTGACATTATACCTGTGATTGGTTTTTACCTGCAACCAACAATTGGCGGAAGATCTTACGATACAGATTTCTGGCGTCAATTTGCGCAGATAGAAAACGTGGTAGCAATTAAAGTTGCTGCTTTTGATCGATATGATACAATTGATGTGATTAGAGGTGTCGCAGCGTCGGGTAGGGCAGACCAAGTTGCTTTATATACTGGTAATGATGATACAATAGTAAATGATTTACTTTCTGAATATAAATTTCCAGTTAATGATAGTATTGTAAAAAAGAGGTTTGTAGGTGGGCTTTTAGGGCATTGGGCAGTTTGGAATAATAAGGCGGTTGAATTATTTAATCGAATTAAAAGTGCCAAGCCAGAAGAAATCTCGGACTTAATTTCTTTGGGAATAAAAATTACTGATGCAAATGCAGCGTTTTTTGATTCTAGAAATAAATTTAAAGGTTCAATTGCTGGTATTCATGAGGTTTTAATTAGACAAGGATTTCTCGAAGCTAATTATACAATAAGTTCACACGAGGTATTGAGTCCGGGTCAAAAAGAAGAAATTGATCGTGTTTATGCTATTTATCCTGAACTTAATGATGATGAATTTGTAGCTGAGAATATTGATCGATGGATGCGTTAGTGCATTAAAACAACGAGTAAAAAACTAAACTAAAACTAATGCACTTATTAAATAAGATTAAATCAGGTCTTGGAGCTATTGGCCCAGGATTTATTATTGCGGCGGTGGCATTGGGCCCCGGAAGTATTACTGCTGCATCAAAAATAGGTGCTACTCAAGGCTATAATTTTTTGTGGGCTATTTTACTGGCGGGTATTTCAATGGCTGTATATACAGGTATGAGTACAAGATTTGCGGTCTTGAACAAACAATCAATTTTAAGTGTTATTGCAGATAAATATGGCAGATGGTTCTCCTATGCTATCGGTATAAGTTCATTTCTTGCTTCATTGAGTTTTCAATTCGGAAACAATTTAGGTGTAGGTATGGGTATGGAATCTATAACTGGAATTGATGTGAGAATTTGGCCAATCATTTTTACAATTTTGGCAATTGTTTTAATTTTCTATGCGCAAAACCTGTATGCAACTTTAGAGAAGTTGATGATGTACATTGTAATGCTTATTATCATAGCGTTTATGGTGAATTTGGTTTTTGTAAAACCTGATTTGTCACAAACAGTTTCAGGCTTTATTCCGAGCGGATTTTCAATGGAATACATCAGTGAACTTGCAGCAATAGTAGGAACAACTTTTGTTTTGAGCAGTGCCTTATATCAATCTTATTTAATTCAGAAAAAAGATTGGAAAGTTGTTGATATGAAAAAAGCGATTCGAGCATCTAATTCTGGAGTGTTTTTACTGGCTTTGATGTCTGTGCTAATTATAATGACCGCCGCGGCAAGTTTAAAACCTATGGGTATTCAAATTAATTCAGCTGCTGACATGGCTTTGCAATTAGAATTACTATTGGGCAATTACGCAAAATATATTTTTGCTATTGGTTTTTTAGCGGCTTCTTTTTCTTCACTATTAGTAAATGCTGTAATTGGTGGGGGTTTACTAGCAGATGGTTTAGGTATGGGGCAAACTATGGATAAAAAAATGCCAAAGGTTTTTACTATCGTCATTCTAATTGCAGGTATGGTTATAGCAACTTTTGTTGCAAGCGGATTAAGTAGCCCCGTATATTCTTTGATTTTAGCACAATCTTCATCTATGATTGCTGTACCATTAATTGGAATTGGTCTTTTGTTGATTGTGAACAGAAAAGATGTTATGGGTAAATTTAAAAACACAATCACACAAAATATCATGGCGGTTATTGGCTTGTTTTTATTGTGCGTTTTAGTCTATATCATGTACGGGAAACTGATAAGCTATTTTGCAAACATATAAATAGATTTTGAGAACAAATTCATCAATAATAGGGTATAAGTTATGGAGAAGACAAGGATTATAAATTACAATAGACGCAATTTTATCCAAAATGTAACTATAGCAAGTGCAGGTTTGAGTATAATTCCCAGTAGTATTTATGCAAATATTTCTTCATCTAAAAAAATAATAAAAGTAGGAATGATTGGACTCGATACTTCGCACAGTATTGAGTATACAAAATTATTAAATGATCCAAATGCACCTGAAGAAATTGCAGGTTTTCCTGTTGTAGCTGCGTATCCTTTAGGTAGCTCAACAATTGAATCTAGTTTTAGTCGTATTCCAAAATATACCAAAGAGATGGAGGAAATGGGCGTGAAAATAGTTGATTCTCTATCAGAACTCTTGAACCAAGTTGATGTTATTCTACTTGAAAGCAATGATGGCGGTGTTCGTCTTGAACAAACATTAGAAGTGCTTAAGAAAGGTAAACCTATGTTTGTTGATAAACCTGTAGCAGCAACTTTTGCTGATGTAAGCAAAATATATAAAGCTGCTGAAAAATATAAGGTACCCATGTTTTCTTCTTCGTCTTTACGATTTTTAAAAAATGCAGATGCCATTAGAAACAAAAATAGTATTGGCAAAGTAATGGGAGCAACAACATATAGTCCGTGTTATATTGAACCCAGTCATACCGATTTATTTTGGTACGGTGTGCATGGTGTAGAATTATTGTTTACGGTAATGGGCACTGGTTGTAAAAGTATCCGAAGAGATTATACAGAAGACAGCGATATTGTTTATGGTACTTGGCAAGATGGTCGAGTGGGAGTATATCGAGGACGGCCACATTGGGAAATTGGTTTTGGAGGCATTGCTTTCGGTGAAAAAGGAAATTTAACCATGGGTCCGCATAATGGATATACTACTATTGTTAAAGAAATTGTAAGTTTTTTTAAAACGCATGAAGCGCCAGTATTACCACAAGAAACTTTAGAAATATATGCTTTTATGGAAGCTGCTGATGAGAGCAAGCGAAATAATGGTGCAACAATTTTATTAGACCAGTATTTTCACGTGTAGAACTTCATATGATTAAGATTAAAACTAGCTTAAAAGATATTACATTGAACAAACCAAATTTCATACTAGGACTTCTTATAATAGGTACATTTTTATTAATAACGGCTTGTAAAAATGACATCAAAAAAATCGAAGTAAATGAAGGAGTAGCCGTCGACGAGTCATTGGTTGAGTATATGAAAAATTTTGAAGGTGTAGGTGCACTCTCTGATGATTCAGATCCTACACCGCCGCTAACAGCATTGAATAATTTTAAACTTTTATCAGATCTAAAGCTAGACTTAGTTTTGTCGGAACCACAAATTAATCAACCTGTAGAATTAAACTTTGATCATAGAGGTAGACTCTGGGTAGTGCAATACACGCAATATCCATATCCAAAAGGTTTAAAAGTTATGGGAATGGATAACTATTTAAGAGTTAAATATGATACCGTGCCATTACCACCACCAACTGGTGTAGCAGGTGCTGATAAAATTTCCTTTTTCGAAGATACAGATGGAGATGGTTTTTATGATAAAGAGACAAATGCTATTTCAGATTTGAATATAGCAACTAGTGTAACCTTTGGTAGAGGGAAAATTTGGGTTTTAAATCCACCTTATTTGTTAGCGTATCCAGATGCAGAAGGTGATGGTTTACCTGACGGAAATCCGAAAGTTCATTTAGATGGTTTCGGACTAGAAGATACACATGCTGTTGCGAATAGTCTACGTTGGGGTCCTGATGGATGGCTATATGGTGCAACGGGTAGTACTGTAACAAACAATATTAATTCTAAAAATTCTAAGAATGTGTTTTTTCAAGGACAGGCCATTTGGCGTTATCACCCTGAAACAGAAGTGTTTGAGGTTTTTGCGGAAGGTGGGGGAAATACGTGGCATGTCGAAATGGATGAAAAAGGACGAATTTTCTCTGGTCATAATGGTGTAACTCGTGGTATGTATTTTAAACAAGGTGCCTATTATGGAAAAAATTGGGGTAAACACGGAGATTTAACAAATCCCTATGCTTTTGGTACTTTGAGTGACATGAAAATGACCGGAGAAGAAATTCGGTTTACCCATGCTTGGATAAAATATGAAGGTGGCTCGCTACCAGAAAAGTATAATGACAAAGTATTTTCACTTAACTCACTTCAAAATTATGTACAATTAAGTAGTATTGAGCATGATGGGTCAACCTTTATGACCCATGATATAGAAAGAGTTTTAGAAACAGAAGATCAATGGTTTAGACCAGTAGATATTAAAACTGGGCCTGATGGTGGCGTTTATATGGCTGATTGGTATGACAGCAGATTGTCCCATGTTGATCCAAGAGATACTTGGGATAAGTCAACTGGCCGAGTATACCGTATTCAAGGAGAAAACAAAAAAGGCCTTCAAAGTTTTGATATAAGTACCTATTCTAATGAGCAGCTTATTGAACTCTTATCAAATAAAAATAAGTGGTTTAGGCAACAAGCACAACGGCAATTTGGTGATCGTAAAAATGCTTCGGTAGTTTCTAAACTTAAATCTTTATTAGATTCTACTAATCCACAGACTGCTCTTGAGGCACTATGGGCCATAAATGTGAGTGGTTATTTTGATGAACAAGTAGCAAGTACTTGTCTTGCTCATAAAGATCCTTTTGTGAGAATGTGGGCGGTTAGATTGATTGGCGATTCTAAAAATACTTCAGATGTAATCGGAAAACAAATGCTGCAAATGGCTAAAAATGAGCCAAATGTTGAGGTAAGAAGTCAATTGGCCACTTCTGCTAAAAGACTTCCTGTTATGATATCCCTTCCTATTATTAAAGAATTGTTAGGTAATCAAAAAGATAACTTGGATCCAGATATTCCTATGTTATTATGGTGGGCACTTGAGTCTAAATTTGAAAACAATCAAAAAGATATTATTGAGCTTTTTAGTGATTCACGCCTATGGTCTAAGCCAATTGTTCAAAATTATATTCTAGAGCGCTTAATGCGAAGATTAATTTTAGAGGGTACTAATGAAGATTTAGAAGCTGCTACTTTTTTATTTAAAAATTTACCCTCAAAAAAACAAGCTAAACCTTTATGGACGGGTCTACAAGAGGGCATGTTGGGTAAAGATATGTCTTCGTTGCCCGAACATTTAATAAACGCAATTCAGCCCTATGTTGGTATGTTTGGCAATGCTCCCTTGAGTTTCGATATAAGTCAAAAGAAGCAAATAGCTATTGACAATGCATTAAAAATAATAGCTAATAAAAATGAAGATGTTGAGAATAGATTAGCATACATAAAACTTATTGGTGATTCAAAAATTG
The DNA here is from genome assembly GCF_016811105.1 of Aurantibacter crassamenti. Classification (GTDB taxonomy): domain Bacteria; phylum Bacteroidota; class Bacteroidia; order Flavobacteriales; family Flavobacteriaceae; genus Aurantibacter_A; species Aurantibacter_A crassamenti. The sequence continues at coordinate 916,306 of NZ_JAFBGM010000002.1, read as the reverse complement.
AAAAATCAGTTTCTGTATTTTTAAATACCATGCGCGATAGAAGCTATCGTGTTTCAATTAGAGCGGCATGTTTAAAAGCATTAACGAATTTTAATGACCCTGAAATTAGCGCGCAAGTACTTGATATTTACCCCATAGATTTAAGAAGTGATGAATCATTAAAAACTGAGGCTTTATATTTATTCGCTAGTCGCGCTTCGTGGGCTAAAAACTTTCTGCACTTAATAGAGGTGAAAAAGAAGGTGCCTGTTGAAGACGTACCCGAACAATTAGTACGTCAAATGTTACTTTTAAATGATACAACAATTGCAAAAACTATTAAGAGTTTATGGCCAAATGTAGGTCCTGCATCTTCAGAGGATAAAAATAAACGTATGGCGGAAATACTTACTATTCTCAATAATGGCCAAGGAAATGAAATTAATGGTAAAGCCCTTTATACTAATACATGTGCAATGTGTCATAAACTATTTGATGAAGGTGGTGAAATAGGCCCAGATTTAACAGGCTATGATAGAAACAATAAAAAATATATGGTTTTCAATGTTGTAGATCCTAGTGCGGATATTAGAGAAGGTTATGTAAATTATCAGATTAAATTAAAAGATGGCCGAACGGTCACAGGTACGTTGGTTGAAAAAAGTAATAAGGCAATAACTTTAAAATCATTTGGTGGTGAATTATCGACTTTTGCAACCAATCAAATTGAAGAAATGAGTCCTAATGAATTATCAATAATGCCAGAGCGCCTAGTTGATAATATGACTGATCAAGAGCTACGAGACTTGTTCGCATATATTTCAAAGAATTAAAGTGCCATTTATGAAAAGAAATGCCTTTACTATACTTTTTATGATTTTTTTGATGTCTACTAATTTATCACGGGCACAAGATAATTTTAGTAAACCAAGAACCATAATAACAACAGATGGTGAAATTGATGATGTAGATTCTTTTATTCGCATGCTTTTATATGCTAATGAATTGCAAATTGAAGGCTTGGTTATTAGTAGTTCTATGTGGCATTGGAAAGGTGATGGTAAGGGTACAACGTTTATTTCAGAAATGGAAATGACTAAAGAAATGTACGGTGAACGAACAAATTTAAGGTGGGTTGGTACCGAATGGATGTTTCCTCTTTTAGATGCTTATGATAAAGTCTATCCGAAGTTATCTGAGAATGCGGAAGGCTATCCTACTGCTGAGTATTTGAAGAGTATTGTGAAAGTTGGTAATATCGATTTTGAAGGTGAAATGTCAAAAGATACTGAAGGTTCTGATTTTATTAAATCTATACTTTTAAATAATAATAATGAGCCAATTTATTTGCAAGCTTGGGGTGGGAATAATACAATTGCAAGGGCTTTGTTTTCAATTGAAGAAGAATTTTCAGATTCGCCTTCCTGGCAAAAAATCCATAAAAGTGTTAGTGAGAAAACTATTATTTATAATATTTTGGATCAAGACATTACTTTAGAAAAGTATATTAGTAAAAAATGGCCTAACATTAAAATACTTAATAATCTCAATCAATTTTGGTCGGTTGCCTATAATTGGAAAAAAGAGGTGCCTAAAGATTTTCATCCTTTCTTAGAAGGTGATTTTATGGATGAACATATTATTAATAATCATGGGCCGTTGACTAAAATGTATTATGCATATGGTGATGGACAAAAACTTGAAGGAGATGAAACTCATACCCATGGTGATACTACTAAAATGAAAAATACTTTTTGGGGTGATTTTGAAAAATATGATTTTATCTCAGAAGGTGATTCTCCTGCATTTTTACACTTAATAGAGGTAGGGTTAGATAATTTGAAAAACCCTAGTAATGGTGGGTGGGGAGGAAGATTAGAACAGTCTAAAATACATCCGAATCGTTGGGAAGACAATAATAAGGTTTTTGACTATAATCCATATACTAAAAAATTAGATTTGGCTTATCCGCAAAGTCGTTGGATGAAAGCATTACAATTAGATTTTGCAGCAAGAGCTGATTGGTGTATTAAAAATTATGCAGATGCAAATCACCCACCAGAAGTAAAAATAGAGCAGGGGAATCAATTAATTGTTCCTTCAGGAAAAACTATAAAATTAAAAAGTTTGGCTTCTGATCCAGATGGCGATAAAATTACTTATAAGTGGTGGCAATATCTAGAACCTGGCACTTATTCAGGTTTAGTTAAAATATCAAAACCTAATAAATCAAAGACCAAAATCACTTTTGGTGAAGATTTGAAAAAAGGAGAAACTGTGCATGTAATCTTGGAGGTAACTGATTCTCAATTTCCAAATTTAACAAGATATCAAAGAGTGATACTTACAGGAGAATAACTGAATTTAAGAATGAAAATAATTATCAGTATCATTATTATTGATAATTATTATGGATTGCCAATCAAAAAACCTACTAATTACGGCAACGACATAATTACAAATGTAGATAACATAACTAATGGTTTTAAGATATTTAATAGTCATTGTAGTAGTTGTCATTCTTTTAAAAGTAAAGTTATTGGCCCTAATTTAAGTGGGGTATCAAGAACGGTAACAACTAAATGGTTAAAAAGTTTTATTACCGACTCTGCAAACGGTCTTAAAAACCCAATTCCCGAAAAAATTACTGCTTCAGGAATGTCAATGAATTTAGAGTTTATAACACAAGTACCAGCAACTAGTACAGACTTCCCCCTAACCCGTATCAATAAAATGGGCTATTAAAATAGCTCTGGCAGATTTTTTATGAATGACCTTAGGGGATACATGTATGAAATTACAAATGGTAGGATTACATTATATATGAATCTCGAAGAAAAGTATCCTATATTTTTATCAAAAAGTAGGCATAGGTTCTGGTTTCTGAAGTTCCGCCTTTCATCCTGATTATATGAATAATGGACTATTTTATGCAACACATACCGAATTGCCAGCAGAGAAAATCGCTGATTTTCAATTGCCAGAAGATATAAAAGCCAAAGTGCAATATGTTTTAACAGAATGGCACGTTTCTGATAAAAATGCATTAGTTTTTGTAGGTAGTAGTAGAGAAATAATGCGGATTGATTTTGTAACTGAAGGTCATGGAGTTCAAGAAATCGCTTTTAATCCAAGAGTGGAAATGGGCGATATTGATTTTGGTAAGCTTTATATGTGTATTGGCGATGGTGCTGCAGTTCAGTTAGGCTACCCACAAGTTGTTGACCAACCTGGAATTTTTTTGGAGTACTATAATACGCGTAGATCCATTGGGTAATAATAGTGAAAACACTAAATATGGTATTCCTGTTGATAATCCTTTTATTAATTCCCCAAATAAAATGGGCGAAATATGGGCGTATGGTTTTAGAAATCCAAACAGACTGGCATGGGATTATTATGGGAGACTTTTATCTTCTGATTTGGGGCAAACGAATATTGCAGAGATAAACTTGGTAGAAACTGGCGGTTTTATGGCTGGCCGATTTGTGAAGGTAGTTTTGTTCTAGAACCGGCGGCGAATTTGGATGTAGTTTATCCATTACCTGAGAATGATACTGATTTTGGAATCACCTATCCTATAATCGAGTATGATTACGATGAAGGATCAGCAATTTTCGGTGGGTATATAGCAAACAATAAAGAGTTGAAGGATAAGTATATTTTTGGTGATATTCCTGCAGGTCGAATAATTATTGCTGATATTAATAACCCTTTAAATTCTAGTATTCAAGAATTGGATGTTATGGTTATTAATAAAATTACAGATTTATATATATTAACTAAAAGTAATCGTGTTGATTTGAAATTCAGTTTGGATTCGAAAGGTATATTATATGTTTTTACTAAAGCTGATGGTCAATTTAAAGGGTTAAAAGCATAGTGTCACAATCTCTTTAACGCCAGTACTTATTTAATAAGTATTTCATTAAAATTTAAGACTCGTTTTGTTAACTAGTGCAGTATTTTTTTGTTTTTTCAAAAATAGCATTTAGGCTATATCTTCTAAAGTTGTACTTTATGGTTTAAATAAAGGGTTTATATTAGCTCAAAGTAATTTGAAATATAAATGAAATTTAGAGCGCTTTTTAAGATATCCATTCTTCTCATTTTCTTCTATACAAACTATGTAGCATCGCAAAGCAACGATGAGAAATATACTTTTGTAAATATCGAAAATGCAGCTACACAGCGTGCTGTTACTAGTATTGTTCAAGACAAAAAAGGTTTGATTTGGATGGGTACTAATGGTGGTGGTTTATATAAATACAACGGAATAGAGAACGAGGTTTATAAACAAATAGGAAATGATTCAACCTCTATAAATAGTTCATTAATTTATTCAATGTACCTAGATAGTTCAAACAGATTATGGGTAGGTACTGAAACAGGATTGAATTTATTTGACGAAGAACATAATCGGTTTATAGAAATAAATCTTGTTGAAGAAACTTTGGTAAAAGACGTTTTATTACCAGTATATGCTATTACTGAAAATGATAATGGCCAGTTGTTAATAGGTACTCACAATTATGGACTTTTCAAATTAGATACTCAAAACTTACAGAGCAAACGAATTGCCTTCGAAACACCTTTTAAGTATTCTGATTTGTTAATCAATACGATAATCAAAGACAAAGAAGGTCATTTATTAATTGGTACAAGTGGGGGCCTTTTTACGTATGAAAATGACAACTTACCAATTAAATTAGCAAATTTTATTACTGTTGAAGGTCCTCGTAATATCTCAGAAGGTGTTCAATCATTAATAAAAGATAAAGATGATAATATTTGGGCTGGCACGTTTTATAATGGCATGATTAAAATAGTCGAACAGAATAATGGTTACAGTACATTACACAAGTTTGAGCTGTCAGATAAAAGGGTGTTGTCTTTGATTCAAGCACCCGACGGAAACATTTTGTGCGGAACTGAAAACGATGGACTTTTTGTGCTTAATTCTGACGGAGATCTTATTCATAATTATAGACAAGACAATCAAGATAAACTCGGTATTAAATCAAATTCAGTATGGTCACTTTTTATAGATGACAAAGAACGAATTTGGATGGGCTCTTATAATAAGGGCGTTGCAATTTATGATAAGTATTATGACAAATTTAAAGATATAGCAAGTTTGTCAAACATGAAAAATTCCCTAAAATATTCTTCTGTAATGGGAATTGCGCAAAATAATGAGGACGAATTATGGCTGGGCATTGACGGTGGTGGTGTAGATATTTATAATATTAAAACAAAAAAAGTCACGCATCTAGTAGATTCTAATAATAATGTGATTTCAGGACTAAGTAATATTATTGATGTAGTCGATGTTTTTACAGATAGTAAAGAAAATCTTTGGGTGGGCACATGGAATTCAGGAATTTTCTTTTTACCCAAGAACGGAAAATCTTTTTTATCAATTAAACAGTTAAAAGCAAATTCTAAATTCCCTTTAAATAGGATCACAAGTTTTGCTGAAGATTTTAATGGAACAATTTGGATTGGCACTTATTTCAATGGCTTATATTCCGTTGATCCTAACACCATAGAGGTTACGCATCATAAGAGCTCGCCTTTCACAGAAGTTGGTTTAGATACAGGAAATATACGTGATATACATGCAGTCAACAAAGATGTTGTTTGGCTTGGAACAACAAAAGGCCTGTTTGAAATGAACACTAAAAATGGTACTTATCATTTAAAATCGCTTAATGATGATATGTTCAAACCATTAGGTGATAATATAAGTTCGATTAATATTATTTCATTGTTTGAAGATGAAAAACACAATATTTGGTTGGGAACAGATGGTGGCGGACTTTGTAAGCATGACCCAATTGAGAATTCATATACTTGGTTTAATAAATCAAACGGTTTGGTTCAAGAAACCGTTGCTTCAATAATAGAAGACAACAACGGTGACATATGGTTAGGGGGTGATCATGGTATTTCAAAACTTGATATAGTCACCGGTGGTTTTTCTCATTTTAATACATCTGACGGATTACTAGCTAATAATTTTAATTACAATTCAGTTTTTAAGGCAAAAGATGGTGTTTTATATTTTGGCAATTATGAGGGCATTAATTATTTTAATCCTAATGAAATACTATTTAATAAAAGCGAACCCTCACTTTATTTTACAGATTTAAAAATTTTCAATAAATCTGTTGCTTTAGATACAAAAGACTCTCCTTTAGAAAAAGTTATTTCTGAGACTGAACATGTTACATTTAAACATTTTGAATCTGTATTTACATTAGAATTTGCAGGTATTAATTATACAAGACCTCAGAATAATCAATACGCTTATTATCTTGAAGGTTTCGAAAATTCATGGAACTACGTCGGTAATACAAGAAGCGCAACGTATACCAATCTTTCTCCAGGTGATTATATTTTTAAAGTCAAAGCCGCTAACAATGATGGGGTATGGAATGAATCGCCAATTTCGATGAAGATTACAGTGCTTGCTCCTTGGTGGAGTACCAATGGTGCTATTTTCACGTACGTACTTTTAATTCTATTGTTAACTTATATTATCGCTCGGTATTTAAGTCAACGAGCTCATGAGAAAAGATTAATAAAATTTGAGAGAGATCAGCGTGTTCAAGAAGAAATTCTAAATGAAAGAAAAATACAATTTTTTACAAATATTTCACATGAGTTCAGAACACCGCTAACGTTAATATTAAATCCATTGCGTGATATAATTGAAAATAATCGTATTCAATTAAACGACAGCGTTAAAGAAAAGCATCGTATTATTCTAAAGAATGCGAATCGACTTACTCGATTAATTGATGAGTTGATGGATTTTAGAAAACTGCACCTAAATAAAATGACATTAAATGCCTCCGAAATAAATGTCATTTCTTTCGTACAAGAAATTTCAGCTTATTTTGAAGAGGAAGCAGCTGAAAAAAACATATTATTCTCTGTTGAAACAGATGGTACACCCTTGCATATATGGGGTGACCCGGGAATGTTAGAAAAAATCATATTCAATATATTATCAAATGCCTTTAAAGCCACTCCTGAAAATGGTGTGATTACTATTGGAGTATATAATTGCAAAGATTCGGTACTACTTCCGATGATAGACGAAAAAAATAAAGTGCCTACGCTTGAAATTGTGATAGAAGATTCTGGTTCAGGTATTAACAAAGCAGATTTAGAACATATTTTTGAACGATTTTACAGATCAGCAGATAGAAACCAGCAATACTATGGGGGATCAGGAACAGGTATAGGTCTAGAAGTTGTTCAAAGTTTCGTTAGTCTACATAAGGGTAAAATTGAGGTGGAAAGTAAGGTAGATGAAGGTACTAAGTTCAGGGTGTTTTTACCTTTTGGAAATGAACATCTTAAAGAATCAGAGTTGATTTTAACTAGTAAAACGGAATTAATTGAAGATAAGACGGTTGAGAATAAAATCACATTAAATGAAACTGAGGTTGTAATAACCGAAATTGTTGAAAATGAAGTAACAAATGACGTTAAAAAGACACTGCTAATTGTTGAAGATAATGTAGGGTTAAGAACTTATTTAAAAGGTGAACTTGAAAATGACTATAGAATTATTGAGGCTGAAAATGGAAAAAAGGGTATACAATTAGCTAATAGCGGAATACCTGATCTTATCATTTCTGATGTAATCATGCCCGAAATGGATGGCTTTGAGTTTTGTACCCTTATTAAACAAGATATTAAAACAAGTCATATTCCTGTTTTGATGCTCACTGCGAAAGCTATGAGTGATGATCGTGTACGTGGTATTGACTCTGGTGCAGATGCTTACCTCGTTAAGCCTTTTGAAATGAAAGTTTTACGGTCATATTTGAAACGACTTATAGCAACGCGGCAGCTGATGTTGTCCCGGTTTTTTAAGGACGTTAATAATTTTTCTCTACCAGAAAAGATTAATGCCCTAGATAAATCATTTGTCAAAAAAGTGCTTGATTATATCAATAAAAATATTGGTGACGCTGATTTAAATGTAGAATTGTTAGCCGATGATATGCATTTAAGTAGAAGCCAACTCTATCGTAAAATTAAAGCGATGACGGGTATGACGGCAAACGAATTCATACGAAAGATTCGGCTAGAAAAGGCGAAACAAATGATTGAAAGTAGTGATGAATCAATTAGTGAAATCGGTTATAAGGTTGGTTTTTCTTCACCTTCCTATTTTACGAAATGTTTCAAATCACATTTTGGAATTCTCCCAACCGAGGTTAAATCAAATTAGTGTTTTTCCAATTAACAGGATTTGCTTGCCACTTTTAGTTTTACTAAATAATTGAATGATTTATGCAACAACTGTAATAGATATTGCTTCAATTCTTTCATTCTTCTCAGTTACTTTAAAGTACTTTTAATTCCCTTTTAAGGGTAAAGAAACTGTATTGAATTGAACGATTTTTATGTATAATAAAGATGGCTATGCAATGGCCATTTATTTTTTAAAACTAACTAGATATGATGAATAAAATTGCCAAACTAAGTTTGATAACTTTTAGTGTTTGTTGTTTTTTAAGCTGTAATGAAAATAAAGCTAAACAAGAAACTACCAAAGAAACAACAACCTTAAAAGATGCTTTTAAAGACAATTTTCAAATAGGGGTTGCAATTAATCAGCATCAGATTAATGAATCTGACACTACATCTGCTAAATTAATAGCTAATGAGTTCAGTAGTTTATCACCAGAAAATAATTTAAAATGGATGTATATTCATCCACAACCTGATGTTTTTAATTTTGAACAACCTGATAAATATGTTGCGCTAGGCAACAAACATAATATGCAAGTTGTTGGGCATACTTTGGTTTGGCATAGCCAACTAGGAGAGTGGGTGAATCAGATTAAAGATAGTACTGAAATGATTGCTCATTTAGAAAACCATATTAACACTATTGTGAGTCGTTATAAAGGAAAGATAGATGACTGGGATGTTGTAAATGAAGCATTAAATGAAGATGGAACACTTCGAGAATCTATTTTTTTAGAAATATTAGGTGAAGGTTACTTAGAACGTGCATATAAACTAGCAGCGAAAGCAGACCCTGATGCAGCATTAGCTTACAATGATTACAACCTAACAAAACCTGAAAAACGTGAAGGTGCAATAAGATTAGTAAAGCAGTTACAGGCTGCTGGTGCTAAAATTGATGGTATTGGTATGCAAGGCCATTGGAGCTTAAACGGACCTTCAATTGAAGAAATTGAGGAGAGTATTATAGCATATTCAGAATTAGGAATTAAAGTAATGATTACTGAATTAGATATAACAGTCCTACCAAATCCGTGGGATTTAGAAGGGGCAGAAGTAAGCCAAAATTTTGAAGGAAGCGAAAAAATGAACCCATACCCAGAAGGCCTTCCTGATTCTGTTCAAGTGCAGTTGGCTGAGCGTTATGAAGAAATTTTCAAATTATTCTTGAAACATGAAGATAAAATTGACCGTGTAACATTTTGGGGTTTAAATGATGGTAATTCATGGCTCAATAATTGGCCTATAGACGGCAGAACTAATTACCCACTACTTTTCGATAGAAATCAAAATGCTAAAATGGCTTATGATCGAATTGTTGCACTAAAGAAATAACTAACCCTTTTTAACCTTCAAGTTATAAAACCAATATGAGTGCAAATTCACAAAAATTATCGATAAAAGAGAAGATTGGTTACAGTTTGGGTGACCTCTCTGCCAACTTAGTCTTTCAAACCTTAATGACCTATCTCGCGTATTTCTATACCGATATTTACGGTCTTGAAGCCAATCATGCTTCAGCAATTATGTTAACTGTAGGTCTAATAGCGGCTTTCGGTTTTAACCCTATTATTGGTGCATTGGCTGATCGAACAAAATCTAAATATGGAAAATTTAGACCTTGGATTATTTGGACGGCCATCCCTTTAGGTATTACAGCATTATTGGCTTTCAGTACGCCCGATTTCGAATATAAAGGCAAAGTGATTTATGCGGTGATAACCTATACCTTGCTTTTACTTTTATATGCGGCCAATAATTTACCATATTCAGCACTTAGTGGTGTAATAACAGGTGATATGGCTGAACGAAATAGCTTGTCATCTTACCGCTTTGTGGCTGTAATGTTCGCTCAGTTTTTTGTACAAGTTTTTATGCTACCAATTATTCAATCAGCGGGTGACGGTGATAAGGCTGTTGGTATTGAAATTGTAATGACTTGGTTAGCCATAATTGGTACTGTAATGCTTGTCATAACTTTTTTCACTACCAAAGAGCGTATTGTTCCAACAATAGAACAAAAGTCAAGTCTTAAAGAAGACTTAGGTGATTTATTTAAAAATAGACCATGGGTTCTTATGCTAGTTCTAACAACTTTGGTATTCATTACACTCGCCATGAAAGGTGGTTCTTATGTTTATTATTTTGAAAATTATGTAGATAAAGAGCGATTAACTCAATTTATACAACCTATTTTAGATGCTTTATCGGGTATTGGCGTTAACTTCTTTGGCGAGAATCCTGTATCGGCCGGCTTTGGTCTATTTAATGCTGGCGGTATTATTTTTATGATTATAGGTATTTTATTTTCTAAAAACCTGGCTGACAAATATGGAAAACGAGATGTATTTGGAGCTGCGCTTTTTGCATCCACAATATTTATTGCAATTTTCTATTTCTTTTCAGCTTTATCAGTTGAGTTAATGTTTGTTTCGCAAATACTACATGGTTTTTTCTACGGACTTACAATACCCTTACTATGGGCGATGATTGCAGATGTAGCTGATTATTCTGAATGGAAAAATAACAGAAGAGCAACCGCCATTATTTTTTCAGCCATGTTGGTAGGGTTAAAGCTAGGGCTTACGATTGGTGGAGCTCTAGTCACATGGATATTAGGAATACATAATTATATTACCAAAGAGGCTGCCGTTGTGGGTCAAGCTATAATACAACCTGAAAGCGCTATTCAAGGAACAAAAATGTTGGTTAGTATTTATCCGGCAATTCCATTTTTAATTGGCATTGGCCTGTTGTTTTTCTATGAGATTAATAAGAAAATGGAAGTTGAAATTGAAGCCGATTTATTAAAACGTAGAAGTATCAACTAAAAAATAAAAGATGCCGGAAGATTCTATAGAACACATAGATTTTGATGAGTTAAATAAAAAAGCAATTTCTCAACCATTAGTAAAACATATTTATACCGCTGACCCATCAGCTCATGTTTTTAATGGGAAAATATACATTTATCCCTCACATGATATTGATGCTGGCGAAGCATTTGATGATTTAGGAAGTCATTTTGCCATGGAAGACTATCATGTGCTTTCTATGGATAGTATAGATAGTGAAACGGTAGATAACGGAGTAGCTTTACATGTTGATAATGTGCCATGGGCTGAAAAGCAAATGTGGGCACCAGATGCAAACGAAAAAGACGGCACATATTATCTGTTTTTTCCTGCGAAAGCATATGATGGTGTATTTCGAATAGGGGTTGCTACAAGTAATTCACCTATAGGGCCTTTTACGCCTCAACCTGAAGCTATTAAAAATAGCTTTTCAATTGACCCTGCAGTTTATAAAGATGATGATGGCAGCTATTACATGTATTTTGGTGGTCTATGGGGGGGGCAACTGCAACGTTGGCGTACAGGTAGCTTTAATGCTGAACAGCCTAATAGTCCAACAGCGCATGTGCCTGAAAACCATGAGCCTGCTTTATTACCTATAGTAGCAAAAATGACTGATGATCTTTTAGAATTCTCTGAAAAGCCAAAAGAGGTTCTGATACTAGATGAAAATGGTCAATTACTTTTAGCAGGCGATACCGACAGACGGTTTTTTGAAGCTTCGTGGGTTCATAAATATAAGGGCAAATACTATTTTTCTTATTCTACAGGAGATACACATTTTATTTGTTATGCGATAGGTGAGAGTCCTTATGGTCCATTTACATATGCTGGTAAAATTCTAAACCCTGTTGTTGGTTGGACCTCTCATCACTCAATCTGTGAAGTTCAGGGTAAGTGGTATCTATTTTATCATGATTCTAGTCTGTCAAAAGGTGTTACTCATTTACGTTCTGTAAAAGTTGCAGAAATTAAATATAACTCTGATGGCACAATTGTAACTCTCGACCCTTACACAGCGTAGTACTTGTTATTGTTGTAAAGAAAGGTAGTAAATCTTACTAGAGATTTTAATTTAGAAATAAAAAAAACAGCGTATCACCCAACACGCTGTTTTCTAACTAACTCAAACTAACTTATTGATATTTAAAATATCATTTAAATTTACTCATTCAAATACTTGTTCAATGAAAATTCTGAAGCTAATACTATAAATCTTGCAGCATTAACAAGAATAAAGCGATTATACTTGTATTTAAATTAGAGTCTACACTCTTAGTTTTTATGTAATTTGCAGACCAAATCTCCCCATTTGGAAGAACAAGACTTTATTTTAGCTTTACAGAAAGGTACCAATCAGGCTTATAGTCAGCTGCTTGATGAATATCAGCAAAAGGTATTTAGTACTTGTATTTCTTTTGTGCCCAATTCAGAAGATGCTGAAGATATTGCTCAAGATGTTTTTGTTGAAGTCTTTAATTCAATAGGTAAATTTAAAGGCGATTCAAAATTATCAACTTGGATTTACCGCATTAGTACCAATAAGTGTTTAGAATTTATTAGAAAGAAGAACACGAAAAAACGATTCGGTTTTATGCAATCATTATTAGGAAATGATGTGCCAATAGATAAAAGCTCCTATTTTACTGAGTTTAATCATCCGGGTGTTCAATTAGAGAATAAAGAGCAGAGTGAGATACTTTTTGCTGCTATAAATAAGTTGCCAGAAGCACAGCGAATAGTATATACTTTAAACAAAATTGATGACTTGAGCTATCAAGAAGTTGCAGAAATTACAGAAAAATCAATTTCTTCAATAGAGTCGTTATTGTTTAGAGCTAAAAAGAATTTACAGGAACTTTTACATGATTATTATAAAAAAGATGAAACTTAACGCAAGTTTTTTTTGTTAATGGCATCTTAAATAATGTAGATATAAACTATTTAAAATGAAGGGTAAAATGAATATAGATGAATTGGTTGATGAAACATTAGAAAGTGTTTCAAAGATTGATAAGGTTAAAGCACCACCTTTTTTTAAAGATAAAGTGCTTAATCGTATGGCACAGCAGACGGAGAAATCTAATGAGGGTATTCATTATTTAGATTGGTTTACACCCAAATACCAAGCTGCTGCACTTATTTGCTTTGTGCTCTTAAACACTGCCGTATTATTGTCAAATACAGATGATAGTTATAGTGAAAATGTTTCTGATTTTGCTGATGTTTACGGTATCACTAAAAGTGATTCTGATACTTATTTATACTAATTTGAAATTATGAAGAAGAATTTACTCTTATATATTTTGTTAGGATTCTTAATACTTATGAATGGGTTTTTCCTGTTCAAGCATTTTGGCAGTATAGGCGAGCGTGGTCCAAAAAATCAAGGGCCTTCAAATTTTATTGCTACCGAATTACAATTTGATGAAAATCAAATGCAACAATTTGAGCAGTTAAATATTGCACATAGAAAAGAAATCAGAACTATTTTAGATGATGTTAAATTATCAAAAGATGCTATGTTTAGTTTGATACCTGACAATACTGTTAATGACTTTACAATCGATTCAATCATAACAGTTATCGCAAACAAAGAAAAAAAGAGAGAGTTAGCAACGTTTAATTTCTTTAGGTCTGTAAATGAATTATGTAATGAAGAACAAGCGGCACGCTTAGCATTGATATTAAAGGATGCTTTACATCATCCAGGATCAGAAAATCGCGAAGGACCTCCACCTGGTGGTAGAGGGCCGGAGAACAGGCCACCTCCTCCCGGACACTAAAAGTATTATGGAGTATACATGTCTCCTGATATTTTCTGTAGTAAAGATTAAAATGTATTTAATTCTATACGACCCTCATTTTTGAGGGTCTTTTTTTTTGCATTTTTTTAACACAAGTAGCCGCAAGTTTAAAAATACTATCACATCTAAATTATCAAATACATAAAATTATAGATATGAAATTAAACACAATTAAAACAGCAGTAATCGTTTTCGGAATGGCCATTTTAGGCTCAACAAGTGCTTTTGCACAAAAAGGTGAACGAAGAGAGCCGCCTACTTTCGAAAAATTAGTAAAAGAAATGGATGCTAACGAAGATGGAAAATTAGCAAAAGACGAAGTAAAGGGACCTTTGTCTGAAAATTTTGACACAATCGATGCGAATGAAGATGGCTTTATTTCTGAAGAAGAGTTTGAAAAAGCTCCAAAACCAAAAAGACCATCTAAGAGATAATAATCGTGAAATTTTCAATTAATTAAAACACATTACAATAATGATTAAGAATATAAATTTCCTTTTTACAGCAATCTTCTTTAGCACAACATTCTTCATAATTTCTTCATGTAGTAATGATGATACCATTGAAGCAGTTACTGAAGACGAAGTTGCTATGGATGATTCTGAAGATGAAGCTACTGACGATGAGGTAACAATTGACGATGCAGATTTTGAAGCTACCGATTGGACAACGGAAACACATAGCAATGATGTTGATCCTGATTTTGATGAGGTTTTCGAAGATAATACTGTAAAGAGAATCGATATTGTTATTACTGAAGATCGTTGGCAAAGTATGTTAGACGATATGACAAGCTTGTATGGCACATTTGGTGCCACTGGTCAAGGCGGCGGACCTGGTGGTGGACCAGGAGGTGGTGGCGGTGCTTCATTTTCAGATGAAGACCCCATTTTTGTGCCAGCTGAAGTTCATTATGATGATAAAGAATGGTATCGCGTAGGGGTGCGATTTAAAGGAAATTCAAGTCTACAAAGTAGTTGGCAAGCGGGTATACTTAAATTATCATTCAAATTAGATTTTGATGAATTTGAAGATGATTATCCACAGATAAAAAACCAACGTTTTTACGGATTTAAAAAGCTAAGTCTTAAAAACAACTTCAATGATAAATCTATGTTACGCGAGAAAGTAGCTGCAGATGTATTTAAAAATGCAGGGTTAGCTGTTTCACATACTGCCTTTTATACCGTTTATGTTGATTTTGGTGAAGGTCCCCAATATTTTGGAGTTTATACTATGGTAGAAGAAGTTGACGATACTGTTTTAGAGGACCAATTTGGAGATGACGATGGTAACCTGTACAAACCAGATGGTGATGCAGCAAGTTTTGCAACAGGCACTTATGATGAAGATGAATTTGTAAAGAAAAATAATGAAGATGAAGCTGATTTTACAGATGTTGAAGCTTTGTTCGATATTCTAAATGATGGATTAAGAACTACCGATGCAGCTGCATGGCGTACGAATTTAGAATCTGTTTTCGATACCGATGTATTTTTAAATTATTTGGCTGTAAATACAGTAATACAAAACTGGGATACGTATGGTAGAATGACTCATAATTATTTCTTGTATAATAATTCTGATAATAGCAAATTAACATGGATTCCGTGGGATAATAACGAAGCATTGCAAGAAGGAAATCAAGGTGGTTCCCCCGAACTTGATTTCTCTGATGTTACCGCAGCCCAATGGCCATTAATATCATATCTATATGAAGATCCTGAGTACAAAGCGATTTATGATGACTATGTACAAGATGTTGTAGATGGACCTTTTAATGTGAGTACCATACAGTCATTATATAGTTCGTACTCAAGTTTGGTTGAACCTTACGCAACTGTAGAAGAACCGGGTTATACATTTTTAAATAGTAGTTCAGACTTTCAAGCGGCTATAAGTGAATTGAATTCTCATGTTTCACAAAGAGCATCAGCTGTAAATAGTTATTTGAATAATTAGAAAAATTAGAGTTGAGTTGAGTGGTGTGATTAAAAGCTTCGTAAGAGATTGCGAAGCTTTTATTATTTAAAAAAATCAAACGTTTAATTCGGAACAATAAAAATGAAAGTTTTTAGAAAGTTAAGAAGAAAGTTGTTGCTTTCAGGAAAAATTAAAAGTTACCTCATATATGCACTTGGGGAAATTTTATTAATTGTAATAGGTATACTAATTGCATGGAAGATTAATAGTTTAAATGAAATTAGAAAAAATAGAATTGTAGAATTAAAAATATACAAGAGTTTAAGTCAAGAGTTAGATACTAACTTACTCGTATTAGATAGCGCCATCATTAGATATTCAGATAGTATCGAAAAGCTTAAAAATACCCTCAACTATTTAGGTGAGCAACCAAATGAGTTGACCGTTGAAGCAAAAGACTTAATTGTAAATTTAAATTACACAAAGGTTATTATACGAAATGAATCAATAAACTCTATCAACATAACCAACAAATTTGAGTTTATCGAAAGTGATTCTCTAAAAGAATTAATAGCTATTTACCCAAATGAGTTGGATAAATTTGATGAACAGGAAAATAGAATTTCTGATATTATAACTTATCGATTGAAACCGGTTATAGAAAAACATGTTTCACTAATCGATTTACTACCAGAAGATAGTTTCAACTATAAACGAATAAAAAGATCTAGCAAAGAATCAAATTATTCAGATTTATTAGACAGTAAAGAATATCAGAATAGTGTTATCGATAGATTATTGCAAACAAAAACACAATTGGCTATTACTGAGAATTTAAAACATAAAACTAAATCTATTGCGATTAAATTAAATCAAGAATTAAAAGGGTCATAGATGGTAATAAGATTTCGAAAATTAACTTTATTTCTGAGTTTGAATAAATATTGAAGTGTGAAAATTTCTGGTTTACTTCTTTGTTTTACCATTTAAAGTAAAGTATTAATTGTTGATTTTCAATGCTTAGTGCTTAATTGTAAGTTTTTTTTAATAATAATCACGTTATAACGCAAGTTTTTGAAAAAGACTGCATCTAAATAGTAAATAATAAAATTCTCAAAATGATTAAGAAGTATAAAAGTTTAGCAATAATACCTACAATTGCAATTTTTGCAATGGCGAGTATTGTGTCTTGTAGTACAGATAGTACTGATGATTCCGTTATAATTGATGAAGGTTCAGATGATGATGAAATTGTAACGGAACTTCATGCAGCTTATGCAGAATTTAATACCGATGCTACAACCATTTATTTAGATGGTTCAAATGTTGTTATTGAAACAACTGGTTTGCCAAACCATGAAACGGTGTACTGGGGCGAGGGTAATGATTTGTATCTTGAAGAAGATAATGTTGCAACAACCCCTAGTATTATGTCTAGTAATAATAATGCAACAACTATAACTGTTGATGCCACTCCAAATTTAACAGGAAGCACAGTTTCTACAGATTTTAATACAATAGGTATAGCAGTAAGTGGGGCATCTATTTTTAATGACCAAGAGGGTGGTGGTGCACTGGATCAAGCAGCGGCAAGTTTAGATTGGACTGGAGCACATATTGGCCCTGGAGTGTATCACTATCATTTAGAGCCAAAGGCATTTACAAACGATGACGAAAATTTAGTCGGTGTTTTATTAGATGGTGTATTTCTTTATGGAAGAAAATGTAATTCAACAGGTGACTATCCAACAGACTTAGATGCTTCCGGCGGGCATACAACTACAACTCAATTTACAGGTGAAGATGCTGAATATCACTACCACATTATTAATGAACTATATTCTACAACCGGATCTTACATTGCTTTCGCGGGTCCATATCAAGGCTACTAAATGAAATTTGTTTCTCAAATATTTTTAATTTTTCTTGCGGTTATTACTTTAACAAACTGCAAGAAAGCTATTGCCAAAAAAGAAGTTAGTGAAACCATTACTATAGATACTTTTGAAGTAGATAAAAAGGAACTTGAGCTTAATCAAATTCAAGGTATTTGGTATTATAAAGGGCAACCTTTTAATGGATATTCTTTAAAATTCTATTCGAACGGTGCTGTTGAAGAACGTCTTGGTTTTTACAATGGAAAGCGAGAGGGCATAGCAAAGAGATGGTCTGAAAACGGAGTGCTCCGAGTAGAATCTAATTACAAACAAAATCGGTTGGTAGGAAAATATAGAAGCTGGTGGGAGAATGGCGTTTTAGGTTCAAATGCTACTTATGAGAATGGAAAAATGAATGGAGTAGAAAAAAAGTGGTACCCATCGGGCCTTCTTGCTAAAGAACGACAACTTGTAAATGGTAAAGAAGATGGACTTCAAAAAGCATGGCTTGAAAACGGTAAGCTGTACGTAAATTATGAAGCAAAAAATGGACGTATTTTCGGAATGAAAAGAGCTAATTCATGTTATCAATTAAAAGATGAAATTGTTGTTAGAAGTAAATAAAATAAAACTATTATCAATTTGTTTCATTACACTTTTTGTGAGTTGTAAAGAAGCTGTGGTAAATAAAACAAAACAGGTTGAAGAAACTAGTAGGGTAGCATATTTACCCTATTATTCAGATGAAAGTTTTACGCCCAAATGGATAACACCGAATAGTGAGGAAGAAAAACAATTTCATAAAATAAAAGATTTTAAACTTGTAGATCAACTGGGTGACACCATTACCCAAAAAACTTTTGCTGATAAAATCTATATTACTGATTTCTTTTTTACAACCTGCCCAGGTATTTGTTTAAAGATGACAGGTAGCATGCAAAAAGTGCAAGAAGAATTTAAAGATGATTCTGATATTTTTTTGCTTTCACATTCTGTAACACCTTCAATAGACTCTGTTGCCGTACTTAAAGCATATGCTGAAAAAAATAATATTATCGACAGCAAATGGCATTTAGTTACAGGCGATAAAACAGAAATCTATAACCTAGCTAGAAACCAATATTTTGTTGAGAACGATTTGGGAGTGCCGAAAGATATTAATGACTTTTTGCATACCGAAAATTTTCTCTTAATTGATAAGAATAAGCATATTCGAGGTATTTATAATGGTTTAAATAGAGCGTCTATTGCGCAATTAATTACCGATGTAAAAGCACTTAAAAAAGAAGGCTGAATTTACATTTTTTTTAATGTTAATTCTAATATTAAAAAAAGCATTTTTGAACAACACATCAAGTATTGTCACGACACAAAATTTTGAATATAAAGTTTGAATTATTGCAACTGCATTTCAATACTTTTAAATGCCTCTTTTGAGGACTGACAAACAGAACAACAATAACTTTCAGGTAAATTTTCAAAAGTAGTACCCGCTTTAATAGCTGCAGATTCGTCTCCATAAGTAGCATCGTATACTGAAAGACAAGAGGTGCATTGGTAAACTAGTTGTGTGTTTTTCTTAATTGTTTTTTTTACGCTTTCCTCTTTAATTTTTACCGTGCCTAATTGTTCAAAGTATTTTTTACTTAATTCCATGAGAAGCCCAGGTAATTCTATTTTATCTACATCTTGAGCATACGCCTGATAAGTTTGCGAATTTGGGTCAAAATTTTCAAAATGTAAGACATTATAAGAAGGTCTCACTTCAAAATTTTGAACTAGAGTAGGGGCATTGTTTTTTTCAATTATTATGGAAGAAAAATGAGAGCGTTTACCCACATCATTACTAATGCCAAATGTTAGACCATAGGTGCTAATATCATTTTGGTCAAAACTACGGACTAAGAATTTTTTAAGCTCTAGTGCTTCTACATCATCAACGGGCAAATGCCAATTCATTTCCAATTGTGAATGCCGAACATTGATTCCTCTTTGACCTAGAAAACGTTCTAGTTCTGGTCTGCTCTTTTGTTTTATTCCTTTGATAATGAATGATTTCCATGGGGTAATACAAATTTTTCCAATGCTGTTGTCAAGACAAAAACCGCAGAATTCTTTTAAGAAAGACAGGTCATATTTATTATTACGCCAATACAAGCCTAACCAGTATTGATCCATACCCATTCTATTCATTCCTTCATAATATGGAAAAGTTAAAAAGGGTACTTTAAGATCTTTTTCAATGGCTTTATTATTGGTATCTATTTTTTTGTTGACTACATAAAATAGTTCAGCTACATCTGTGATGTCTTCATGAATTTCTTCAATAGTTTTTGAAACTGTAGTAATATCCCAACTGTAAATTAATACAGGATAATAAGCTGAGGTTTTCCAATGCGGTAGCTTGACATTTAAATACCAATAGTCTTCACTTTCAGAGGCAACAAAATTTAAATTTCCACTAAAAAGTGGCACCAACCGTTGCTTAGGGTCCGTTACGTTAATTTTTAATTGCGGCAAATAATCAAACCCTTCTAAAATGTAGAGATAGGTAGATCCTTTTAACCAATAGGTCATTTCAAAAACATCGGCTGAAACATATGAAGTAACAATGTTTTGATAATTTCTATTAGTTACAATATCGGTATTGAATTTCGAAAGCTGTTCTAACTGTTCTTCTTCTTTTTTATCCTTTAAAGGAAACAATAAATCTTGTCTACTTCCGAAAAACACTTCTTTTAATCCAGCAGTTTCAAGCATTAAAATAATGTCTTTTAATTCACCAGGTGAAGTAACTCCGCCTTTTAATAAAATACGATATAAGTCGTCGTTCATTTTTTAATTGTTTTTTTCGAGATACATTCAGATAAAATTACTTGTTTACGCCAATTGCAATTGATTAACTAATAAGGCTTTGATTTCTGGTTTACAACTACCACAGCCTAATCCGGCTCCTGTTTGTGAACATAGTTCTTTAAATTCAGTACAACCACCAGTGATAGCGTCTGTTATATTTCCTTCACCAACTTGACTACATGAGCAAATTAATTTTCCTTTCAAAGGGGCAATATTTGACGCACCACGCAGCAATTCATTTCGCTTTTCTGAAAGTTCAATTTCTTCTTCAATCAGGCGCTTAAATTCAGCAAACTCATTTTTATCGCCCATTAAAATAGCACCTTTTAATGTATCGTCTTTTACAATGCATTTTTTATAAAATCGCTTGCTAACATCCATCAAAATAATTTCTTCATAGCTGTTATCATCACTAGGTGTATTTACCATACCAATGCTACACAAGTCAAGGTTTTCAAACTTTAATATATTCATTAACACTGATCCATTGTACATACTACTATAATCACCGAGTATATAATTTGCGGCTATATCGGCTTGCTGTTCTGCAGCAGAAGTAATTCCGAAAAGTGAATTGTTATATTCTGCAATTTCTCCTAATCCAAAAATATTTGGATCACTTGATTGCAGATACGAATTGACTACCAAACCTCTTCGAGTTTTTAAATTAGCACGCTTAGCGAGTTCAATATTTGGTCTTGTACCTATAGCATAAACAATCGCGTTGCATTGCAACGTTCTACCGGTTTTTAAATTTACCAATAGGGTGTGTGCATTCTCTTTTTCTTCGAAAACGGTACTTACCTCATTGTCAAAATAGATATCAATATTTCTTTCTGTTACATCTTCAGCGAGTAGTCTACTGGCAACATTATCTAATTGACGTTCCATCAATCGATGTGCTCGTTGTACAATGCTAATGTTAATATTGATGTTTTTTAAGGCGGCTGCCAATTCTAATCCGAGTAGGCCGCCACCAACAATTACCACATGTTGTTTTTCTGCTGGTAGTTCGGTTTTTTGTAAGTACTGACGTAATCGATCCGCATCACCGCGTTCACGCATTGTAAATCTTCCCGGTTGATTAATTTGTACTTCACTAGGTACAAAAGCACGACTACCAGTCGCCATTATCAAAAGGTCATAAGAATGTTCAATTCCGTTAGAATCGGTTACTGTTTTGTTTGTAGCGTCAATTGAATCTATACCAATACCCGAGTGTAAATGCACTCCTAATTTTTCTATTTCGCCTTTTTTTAATTTTTCTAAAGATTCCCAAGAAAGTACTTCACTTACATATTCTGGGAGTAAAACTCGGTTATAGAAAGGGTCTTTTTCTTTAGAAAAAACATGCAATGCATCTTTTTTATTTTTTTCACGATACGATTGAATAAATCGGTAAGCCGCTGCACCTGCACCAACAACTATAATTTTTTGATCTGCCTTTACATATTTTTCTACCTGTACTGCGCAGTACTTAAAATCAGGCTCTTTAGAAACTGGATCTATTAAATCATTTGTAATATTATTAGCTCGGCCAAAATCATTATTTAGAACTTTACCCCAGTGCATTGGTAGAAATACCACACCCTCACGAATATCAAGATTTACCTTTACCTTAACTTGTACTTGACCTCTTCTACTTTTTATAACAGCAACATCACCATCTTTGATTTTTTTTAAGTACGCATCTACCTTGTTCATTTCTAGGTAGGGTTGTGGTATATGCGTCAATAGACGCTTTACTTTTCCTGTCTTGGTTCTGGTATGCCACTGATCTCTTACTCTACCCGTATTTAATATTAACGGATAATCACTACTTGTTTCTTCGGATGAATTATAAAGACTTTGTGGTGCATTAAAATGAGCTTTCTTATCGGGAGTGTGAAATTGTAAATCCGAGAATAAGCGTGGGGTACCCGGATGTGTATTATAGGGTACCGGCCATTGAAAACTACCCTCATTTTGCAAACGTTCATACGACAAACCAGAAATATCAATATTAGTGCCTTTGGTTAATAAACAATGTTCGTCATACACCTCGCTTGCATTTTTATAATCAAAACCTTTAAAGCCCATGGCTTGTGCAAAGCGCCAAAGAATTTCAACATCGGGTAATGCTTCGGCAGGTGGGTCAATTACTTTGGGTAAGTAACTAATTCTTCGTTCAGAATTTGTCATGGTGCCTTCTTTTTCTAACCAACCTGCAGCTGGTAAAAGTAAATCGGCATATTTTGTGGTTTCTGAATTATGAGAAATATCTTGTACAACAACAAAGGCTGCTTTTTTTAGCGCTCGTTCAACTTTGTGTACATTGGGCATGCTAACGGCAGGGTTGGTGCAAATAATCCAAATTGCTTTTAGTTTTCCGCTTTCTAAAGCATCGAACATTTCAGTAGCCGTATACCCCGATTTTTCTTTAATTTCTTTTCCTCCCCAAAATTCGGCAACTTCTTTTCTATGCGTGGGGTTACTTAAATCTTTATGTGCAGCTAATAAATTCGCCATTCCGCCAACTTCACGACCGCCCATTGCATTTGGTTGTCCGGTTAATGAAAACGGACCACAACCAGGTTTACCAATTTGACCTGTGAGCAAGGATAAATTTAATAAGGAAACATTTTTTGAAACACCTATAACACTTTGATTAAGACCCATGGTCCACATGGTAAGAAACTTACTTGCTTCACCAATATACTGTGCAGCTTTGCGTATTTCTGAAGCTGAAATTCCACATTTTTCAGCGGCCTGTCGAATTGATAAAGAGAAAGCAGTTTCTTTTACTTCATCAAAATTTACAGTATGCTTTTTGATAAAGCTTTTATCTATTTTTCGTTTTTCAATTAGCCATCGGGCAATAGCATTGAATAATATTACATCAGTACCGGGTAAAATTTGTAAATGTAAATCAGCTGCAGCCGCGGTTTGTGTTTTTCTAGGATCAATAACTATTACTTTGACTTCAGGGTAATCTGCTTTTCGTTGTTCTAAACGTCTATATAATATCGGATGACACCACGCCGGGTTTGCACCAGCAATTAAAAAACAATCAGCCAATTCAATATCTTCATAAGAAATTGGTACTGAATCTTCACCAATAGTTTTTTTGTATCCTACTACGGCAGAACTCATACATAAGCGCGAATTGGTGTCTATGTTATTTGTGCCAATAAAACCTTTAGTAATTTTGTTGGCTAAATAATATTCTTCAGTTAAACATTGGCCAGAAACATAGAAGCCAACACTATCAGGACCATGCTTTGCAATGATACTCTTAAAAACAGCTGCTGCGCGCTCAAAAGCAGTATCCCAAGTAACTTTTTGTAACGGGTGATTTCTGTTCCATCGCATTTCAGGATATAAAATACGGTCGCTAGTATCTTGAGCAACATAGTTTAAGTTTCTGCCTTTAGAGCATAACATGCCTTTGTTGGAAGGGTAGTCTGGGTCGCCTTCAACATTAATTGTTCCTTTAGAATCAACATCAACTAATATTCCACATCCTACACCGCAATACGAGCAAATGGTCTTTTCTGTTTTCTTTTTCTGCATGGTTTGCCCTTTTTAATTTCGGCGTAACATTTACTTATGCAAGTTAGAAAATTACGTATTAATACGTAGTTAAAATATGATAATACTTACCTGTTATTTTAGGCAATTGATAATTTATGGGGATTACAATTGTCATTTATGGAATTGATAAATCAGATTTACTTGCAATAAAATGGGGCAAATTTTTGTGGAAACATGGGTTTTGGATTGTATTTATTATTAGGAAAATTTTAACATCCTTTACCAAACCCTCCTTTATTTCCGCCGTAAATACTTATTGATTAATAACCTTAAAAAAAATATGTAATTATGAAAAAATCAATCTTATATGCTTGTGCATATGCTGGTATTTTAATTTTTATTCTGTTACTTACTTCATGTAGCGATGATGATACTGAAGTAGTTGTACAAATGCCTACTTGTACAGATGGGATAATGAACGGAGACGAAACAGGAATTGATTGCGGTGGAACTTCATGTCAACCTTGTACTGAAGATCCTATGATGTTAGGTAGAAGAGCTGAGCTTTATGTAACAAATAATGCTGATGGTAATATTTCTAAGTATAGTATAACGGGTGATTCTTTGGTTACTTTGGTGACGCCATCAACTGCGGCAGAAGGTATTTATTATGATGCAACCGCTGATGTCGTAATTCAAGCATCGCGATCTTCACTACAATTAGAAGCATATAGTCCGGTTAAAAGCATTACAACGGGTACTTCTGTTGCACCTGCATTTATGGGAGCTGCAGATTTAGTAAGTCCTCGTGAATTAGCAGTCAATGGTTCTTCTTATGTAGTGGCTGACAATGACGCAAATACTTTTTTCGTTTATGAAAAAGGGGATACTAATTTTACGCTTACCTACACGGTTCAAATACCATTTGCTGTTTGGGGAATAACTTTTAAAGGAGATGATTTGTACGCCGTTGTTGATAAAACAGGTGACTTAGCTGTTTTTAATAACTTCTTAGCAAATGCAACTAATGGTTTGATGAGACCATCGAAACAAGTAACAATTGAAGGAATCGTAAGAACACATGGTCTAACATATAGTGGCTCTGATGATACAATGATTTTAACAGATATAGGCGATGCTGCTAATACGGCTGATGATGGTGGTTTTCATGTAATTTCTGAATTCTCAACTAAATTTGATGCACTTTCTGATGGTGATTTATTGCCATTAAGTGAGCAAGTTCGTGTAGCAGGATCTTCTACCTTAATGGGTAACCCAATTGATGTTGCTTATGATTCTGAAACAGATGCAATTTACGTTTCTGAAGTTGGAAATGGTAAAGTTCTTGGATTTACTGCAGTTGGTAGTGGAGGTGATTTAACACCAAGTTTTAATATGGATTTGCCTAGCGCTTCTTCACTTGTGTTTAGTAGTGATGAGACCGATGGTGATATCGGAACTTCTTCGTCTAATATGTCTTCTAGACTATACACCACAAATAATGCTAACGGAAATATTAATGTTTATGATAATATGGGTCTTTTGACGAAGACAATTACTTCTAATAGTTCGGCGACAGAAGGAATATATTATGATGGACTAAATGATGCTATAATTCAGGCTTCTAGATCTGAGTTAATGGCTCAGTATTATAGTGGTTTTTCGCTTATCACAGATTTAGCAACTGTTTCTGCGGATTTCTCTGGAAGTGCAGAATTAATGAGCCCAAGAGAAATTGCTGTTTTTGGAAACAAGGTAGTAGTTTCTGATAATGGAGAAAATGAATTTTATGTATACACCTATGATGGGTCTAATCTAACTTTATTAAATACATTGCAAGTCGGATTTAATGTTTGGGGCATAACCTTTATGGGTAATGATTTATTAGCCGTTGTAGATAATTCAAGTGATTTAGCGGTTTTTCCAAATTTCTTAAGTTCATACACTGCTGATGGAATGATAACTGCTGAAAAGAAAATTACAATTGAAGGTATCGTTAGAACGCACGGTATTGACTATAGTGAATCTGATGATGTTTTAGTAATGACTGATATAGGTGATGCTGCAGATGCCAACACTGATGGTGGTTTTCATATTATTGAAAACTTCACAGCTAAACTTGCTGATTTAAGTACAGGTGGTACATTAGCTTCTATGAATCAAATTCGCATTGCAGGTCCGTCTACACAAATGGGGAACCCTATTGATGTAGCCTACGATCATAAAACAAAAAGTGTTTTCATTGCTGAAGTTGGTAATGGTAAAATCTTAGGATTTAGTAATGTATTGAATAGTTCTGGTGATATTGCTCCTAGTTTTAGCAATGACTTAATGTCAGCATCATCTTTGTATTTATACAACAACTAGTTAAAATTAGTTAATAGATTTAATGATAAAAGCCACCTAACTAAGTTAGGTGGCTTTTTATTTTATGCCTTTTTTTAAGAATGGAATCGGGCTAAACTAAATTATATTCTTGCGCCTTTTTAGATAAGTCCATAAGGTTGTTGACTTCCATTTTTCGCATTAAATTAAAACGGTGTGTTTCAACAGTGCGCTTACTATTTTGTAGTTTTTCTGAAATTTGCTTGTTCGTCAGTCCAGACAATACCAATTCTAAAACCTTTATTTCTTTATTGGTAAGATCAAATTGATTAGTAGTACGTACTGTGCTTTTTGAGTTCTCTATAATATGAGCACCTGGGTTCAATAAATTATTGACTAATACATTTGAAATGTCACCACTATAATATTTACCACCTTCACGAACCGTATGTATTGCTTTAATAAACTCAGATTTATCAGTGTCTTTAAGAAGATAACCTTTGGCACCTGCCGCAACAGATTGTAGAATATATTCTTCTGAATCATGCATTGAGAGTATGATACACTTTACATCAGAATTTAAAGCACTTAATTTTTCAACAGCCTCAATACCTGTCATTTTTGGCATGCGAATGTCAATGATTAGTACATCTGGTTTTTTCTCATCGATTAAACTGAGGGCTTCAGTTCCGTCTGCACCCTCACCAATAACTTTAAGATCTTTTTCACTTTCTAAAAGTGCTCTTATACCATCTCGTACCAAAGCATGGTCGTCTACTAATACTATAGTTGTTTGATTCAATGTATGCGTATTTATACGTACAAAGATATGATTCTAAGTACGAAGTACAAACTATGCCATATTTAGTTGGCTACGGTAGATACTGAATTATATATGGGACACATTATAACAAAAAAATAATGCTTCAATGGCTACCACAAACATAAAGGGTTATGATAGCCGATCGAAGCAAAGCATTCAGATTTTTAATTTGTTACCCCCGTGTTTAAGAACTTTGGTTTCATAGTTAACTGAACCCAGGCCCAGTTTTGACTACTCGCAGCAGCTGATTCTGATATTCCTTTTAATTCGTACATACCATTACTAGCAAACATTTGTGAGTAGCCAATTGCCAAACCATATCCTTTAAACTTTTTGGCAAAAACTAAATCTAATTCTGTTCCTAATGATTTTTCACCACTGGCCAATTCTTGTGCTCCACTAAAGTTCAATACTTTGACTAAAAGGCTTGAACTTTTGCCAATAGCGAATTTGGCGCTAGCATGAATGTCTGTAAGGCCAACCGAATTTGCATGGTTGCCTACGTAGAAATAATCCATAAATCCATTAAACTTGTGGTTGGTTCCGTAGAGTGGGAAAAAAGCTTCGGTTTTGTCTGTAGTCGCGGTATCATTCCCGCTAATTATTTCAGCACCTAAACCTAATGAAACCCCTTTTGAAACTTTGTAACTTAGATCTAATCCTAACAAATAAGCGCCACTAACATCCACACTATTTTGGCGTTCACCTGATTGTAAATAACCATTGAAAACTGCTCCAAAACTACCTTGTTTATAATTTAAATGAGTACCTAAGGTTAGTAAATTACTAACGCCATCGGCAACTGCAGGATCACCAGTAAAGTTTTGGAAACCGTTATTCATAATTAATGCACTAGCAGAAAATGTATCCCAATTTTGTTTTAAATACAAGAATTGCATGGTTTTATACGAAAAGAAACCGGTGGTATTGTATGTGGTTCCCACAGATTGAAATCCGCCTGGGTTACCCGTAGTAGTACTAAAATCTTGATTGAAAGCAAGAGCTAAATCCAACATAAATTTTCCCTTTTTGTATTTTAATAATGCAGCATCATGATTGCGTGCCTGCATTGCCCAATCAACACCGCCAAGAATACGTTGATCATCATAAACCAACATTTGGCGACCTATTTTTGTTGAGAAACCTTCACCTAATTTAATATCGGCCCAAGCTTGAAAAACAGAAAATGAATTGTTACTATCTTCTGGTTTTAATTGGCGGTTTTCTCCCCAAACCATAACATCTTGCAAGCTCATATAAAACTTAAAAGATTCATATTGATATCCTGCATTTAAGCGCAAGCGTGTTGCTATTGCAAAACCTGAATCGGCAGCATCAGGTATAATACTACCAAAGCCACTTCTAAATTCGGTTCGTGGTTTAAATTCTCCATCAAGCGTGAATTGTGCGGTAACGATTTGAAATGATAGAAGTAATAAGAGTAAAATTATATATTGATTTTTCATAATCTAGGTTATTTAAAGATGTTTCTATTTTATAAAGTTTAATGTTCTAAAAAGTCAATTAAGTGTTTTCTATAGGTGTAATAATCGTTATGTTCCAAAACAGATTTTCGCGTACGAGGTCTTTCAAAATCAATATTTAAAATGTCTCCGATTTTAGCGCTAGGTCCACTAGTCATCATTACAACACGGTCTGCTAAGAAAATAGCTTCATCAACATCGTGCGTGATCATTACTGCGGTTATTTTTTCCTTGTTCCAGATTTCAATTAGAATATCTTGAAGTTCTCCTCTTGTTAGCGAATCTAGCATTCCGAATGGCTCATCTAACAGTAATACCTTTGGTTTTATAGCAAATGCTCTTGCAATACCTACACGTTGTTGCATTCCTTGTGAAAGTTCAGACGCTTTTTTGTCAAAGGCACCTTCTAAACCTACCTTTTGTAAATAATATTTGGCGATGTCTTTTCGTTGCAATTTCGTAGCATGAGAAAATACTTTGTTTACACCTAACATTACATTTTGTAATGCAGTCATCCATGGCATAAGGCTAGGAGATTGAAATATTACACCCCTATCTGGACCTGGTCCTTTTACAGGGTTACCTAATACCGCAATATTGCCTCCAGAGATTGGATTTAAACCTGCAATCATTGAAAGCATAGTTGTTTTTCCACAACCTGAATGGCCGATAATGGTTACGAATTCCTCTTTCATTATTTGCAAATCCAAATCTTCAAGTACAACATAATCTCCTTTAGGTGTTGGATATACTTTCTTTAATTTGGAGAGGTCTAACATCACTTTTGAAGGATAAAAGATTCCATTCTCCGTCATCGATTTATCTATTGTCGTTTCAGTGCTCATCTTCTTTAATTTTAAATTAGGCTACAAAACTTTTTGGACTTATCTCTGGAAGAACATATTTGGTATGTGATACAGATTTTCGTTCTTCTCCAATATCCATCAAGTATTCTATGATGGCATTTCTAGTTTTCTTGTAATTCAGATTGTCATTCAAGGCTGTTTTGTCTCTTGGCCTTTCAATCTCTATTTTAAATTCAGGACCTAAAGTCGCATTTGGCCCTGGTTTTAAAGGAATAATTCTATCTGCCATATAAATTCCTTCATCGACATCGTTGGTAATTAACAAGGCAGTTCGTTTGTCTTGGCTCCATATGTTCAATATTTCGTCTTGAAGATTTCCTCTGGTTAGTGCATCTAGCGCACCTAATGGTTCGTCCATAATTATCATCTCAGGATTCATTGCAAGGGCTCTTGCAACGGCAACACGTTGGCGCATACCTCCTGATAATTCTTTTGGACGTTTATTAATTGCTGGGGTCAGACTTACCATTGATACATAGTCTTTTACTCGTTCATGTAAAACACTTTTGCTTTCTTTAGGAAAGGCTTCTTTTACGGCCATATAAATATTCTGTCCTACCGTTAACCAGGGAAGTAATGAGTAGTTTTGAAAAATGACCCCTCTTTCGTGGCTCGTATCAACTACTGGTTCACCTTTAAATAAAACTTCGCCACTGGTCGGTTTTAAAAGTCCGTTAATTAGATTTACTAAAGTCGTTTTGCCACTACCCGTGAAACCTACAATGGCTACAAATTCTCCTTCTTCAATAGA
This sequence comes from Aurantibacter crassamenti, assembly GCF_016811105.1. Lineage (GTDB taxonomy): Bacteria > Bacteroidota > Bacteroidia > Flavobacteriales > Flavobacteriaceae > Aurantibacter_A > Aurantibacter_A crassamenti. The sequence goes on along the minus strand of NZ_JAFBGM010000002.1, from coordinate 885,970 downwards.
AAGGTTGATATCTGAAAGTACTTCGGTGACGTTTTCATCTTCACCGTAGGTTTTGTATATATTTTTTAATTCTAAATATGCCATTTTTTTGAGTTTTGAATTATTAATTCAGTTTGAAAGAAACTTACTTTAGACTCCTTCATTCTTATTAAATGACACCATGTTCTGAACCGTCAGCATCAGCCTATCCAATAAAAACCCGATAATACCAATCACGAACATTGCTACTATTATTTTGGAGTTAGAATCGTTGGCGCCATTTTGAAATTCTTCCCAAACAAATAAACCTAATCCTTGACTTTGAGCCAATAATTCAATTGCTATTAGTACCATCCAAGCTACCGAAAGGGTTATTCGCAATCCTGTGAAAATTAAAGGTAATGAGGACGGAAGTATCACTTTAAATACTTTTTGAAATGTTCCTAGTTTTAGAACTTTTGCAACATTGATATAATCTTTATCTACAGAGGAAACACCCATTGCAGTGTTAACTAAGGTGGCCCACATAGCACATAAACCAACACTTATAAAAGAAATGACAAATGCGTTATCAGAATTATCACCGATGTACAAAGTTTTTACAATCATAAAAACAAGTAAGTACCAAACTACCGGAGAAACGGGTTTAAAAATTTGTATGAACCAATTAAAAGCGCTTCGCAAAGTAGGACTCAACCCTATGATGATTCCGATTGGAACGGCGATTAAAAGTGCCAAAAGAAAACCAGCGAAAACGGTTTTTATACTCGTTAGTACGATATCAATAAAGGAAGCTCTACCAGTATAAACTATCGCATTTTTTCCTTGTGCTATTAATTTTTCATTTGTGGCAGCCATCTTTTCGGCAAATGCCGCTTTATCTGCTGTAATTACTTTGTGGTCAGCAATTAGAGATTGTAAAGAAGCCCAAACTTGAGTGGGAGCTGGTAGTGTATTGGGTTGGCAACTACTTTCTCCAGATTCAATACAAGCTCGTTCTGCATCAGCAGCAGCTTGACCTTGCTCAGTCAACGCTTTTTCAATCTTAAAATCAGCTTCTTTATTGTAAAGTGCTTTAGAACCCATGTGCCATAATCCCAGAAATAGTGTAATGGATAGTATAGTAATCCCTGTTTTTTTGAGCCATGCTAAAAGATCTCCTTTTTGAAACTTAGGTGTTATCTTGGCTAACAAAGGCTTCAAAAAGGCTAAACTTTGTCCTTCTTTTTTTAATGTGATGTCTTGTTCCATATTGCTTTCTTTTGCTTCGATTCGTTACTAAATCTTCTTAGTCTTTATTTCCAATAGAAAAACTATTGATGTATCCGATTGGATCTTTTGCATCATATGAGGTTCCATCTATAAAGTCAGCTGTTACAGTTTTATAACCATCAGTTTCAGGAACGTCTGATGCTGGTATTTGTCCTTCTGCAACTAGCAGATCTGCTGCTTTTTTCCAGATGTCTGGTCTATAAATTTCTTTGATGGTTTCACCATACCATTCTGCTGGCTTTGTTTCAGGAATTTGACCCCATCTACGCATCTGCGTTAAGAACCAAATACCATCTGAGTAGAACGGATATGTCGCATTGTATTTATAGAATACATTAAAATCTGGCATTTCGCGTTTGTCTCCTTTTTCGAATTCGAAAGTACCCGTCATAGAATTTGCTAGTACTTCTTCAGGAGCACCTACGTATTGTGACATCGATAATATTTTTACTGCTTCAGCTCGGTTAGATGGTTCGTCTAACCATTTACCTGCACGAATTAGGGCTTTGGTAACTGCAATTGTTGTATTCGGATTATCTTCTACAAACTTTTTAGTCATCACAAATACTTTTTCTGGATTGTTTTTCCAGATATCGTAGTTCGTAGTTACAGGAACGCCGATACCTTTAAAAACTGCTTGTTGATTCCAAGGTTCGCCAACACAGTAGCCATAAATAGTTCCAGATTCTAAAGTTGCTGGCATTTGTGGTGGAGGGGTTACAGATAATAATACCTCTGCGTCAATTTGGCCTTGAACATTATCCGATGTATACATACCTGGATGAATTCCGGCTGCAGCCAACCAATAACGTATTTCATAATTGTGTGTAGATACTGGAAAAACCATACCCATTTTAAAAGGTTTGCCACTATTCTTGTATTCAGTAATTACAGGTTTTAAGGCATCTGCTTTAATAGGGTGTATTGGTTTACCTTCATCATCCTTAGGTACATTTGGCTTCATTTTTGACCAAACGTCGTTTGATACTGTTATTCCGTTTCCATTTAAATCCATTGAAAATGGAGTTACCAATTGAGCCTGTCGTCCAAATCCTGCTCCAGCAGCAATTGGTTGACCTGCTAACATGTGCGAACCGTCCAATTGACCGTCAATAACACGGTCTAAAACATTCTTCCAGTTTGATTGGGCTTCAACAGAAACGAAAAGGCCTTCTTCTTCAAAAAACCCTTTTTCTTTTGCAATAGCTAATGGAGCCATATCTGTTAGCTTAATAAAACCAAAAGTCAATTGGGGTTTTTCAATATCAAGTTGTTTGGTCTTAGATGCTACTGCCTCTTTTGTTGAGGTGGCTGCTTTTTTTGCTTCTTTTCCTCCACAAGCTAAAACTAGTACTGATAGAACAGTTAGTAGCGTTGCTTTTGTAATTATACTTTTCATACTTGTGTTGTTTTTAATTAACTACGTATTTATACTTATTTTAGACAAATATATACGTATTGTAGTTTTTGATGTATGTTATTGCGCATGTGAATACATCTTTTTACACCATGTTAAAAGCATTAAAATCACAGTTTTAAACCTGCTAAATAGCAGGTTTTTGTTATAATTAATTATTTATTAGGGTTTTATGAAGTGGAGTTATTGTGGTTTGGTAATGAGTACTAATACGTACTAATATTAAACTTTGAAGACCTAAAATTTAATTTTGGTATACTTAAATGTTAACTATCTAAATAGAAGTTGTGCTCAGATATTTCTTTCTGTAGAAGTGAAATGTCAACTATACCAATACGCTTGCCTTTGGTAGTGATGAGTTTTTCTTTTTTAAGTGCCGAGAGTACTCGAATTACTTGTTCTTCAGTAGTACCTGCATAATCAGCATATTCTCTTCGGCTTAAAAGAATTGATATGAAACTAGACTTCCGTCCGAACTTTCGATTGACATATAATAAGGTATCAATTACCCTTTCGCGCACAGTCATCTGAGAAAGTGATTTAACTTTGTCTTCACTTTTATTGAGTTCATTTGCATAAAATAACATGAAGTCATAAGTAAAAATAGGCTCAACACGTAATAATTCTTGAATATTTTCTATGGAAAAATAGCAGAGTATACAGTCTTCAATGGCAACTGCGCTAATGGAGTAGGTTTCTTTTGTGCCAAAACCTCTGTGCCCAATTATTTCACCTTCTTTTGCAAAACGAACTATCTGTTCTTTACCATGTAATCCTGTTCGTAATACTTTTACTTTTCCATGAAGGAGAAAAAAAAGACCTGTAACAGGAGCACCTTCCATAATAAATTGTTGCCCTTTTTTACATCGAATTTGTTTACGTTGTTTGGTAAATTCAGATACTACAGGGGATTTTAGATTTTTTTTTATTAAGCAATGCTCATTGGTACAAGCCATACATGCAGTATTAACTAAGCTGATGTTTTTAGTTGATGTACTTGTTATGTTTGAGGTTGAAATCATACTTAAATATTATTTTATTTGTCACCTAAAACCAAATTTGGCTGAATTTTTTTCATATCAATAGCAGAGGCTTTTTCATCAGCAGTTGAGAATTTTATTGCTAACGTGGTTAGTGCACTTACAACTACAAAGCCACCAATTATAAAATATCCACTAGATACTGCACTAGCAGCCGCCGCAGATTGCGCTGCTTTCATTGCTGTCTCCCCTAAATCAACATTGGATGTTAACGCTGTGGTTTCAGCCATTGCTGATTTGGATTTTAAAAACATTGCTGCTAAAAATGCTCCAACATTTCCACCAGCACCTACAATACCAGATATTGATCCAATGGCTTTTTTGTTAATAAATGGAACTACTGAAAAGGTTGCACCTTCTGCCATTTGAACAGTAAGACTAAAAGCGATTAAGAAAATCATACCAACGGCTAAACTTGTAGTAACAGAAAAAATTGAAAGCATTAAGCCTTCCGCCGCAAGTATTACGGTAAGAAATATAACTCGACCTCTAAGGCCCTTTAATTTTCCAAACTTATCACCAAAAAATCCACCAAGAGTTCGTGCAAAAATATTCATTAGTGCAAACGATAATACTAAGTTTCCTGCTATAGAACGTGTAAGACCAAATCTGTTTTGAAGGTAATCATCCATCGTGCCGTATACTGTTAGTTCCATGCCAAAACTTGCAGCATAAACAATAAAAAGAATCCATACACGGTAATCTTTAAGAACGCTCACAAAAGACTCTTCATCTTTTTTGAAATTCGGCATTTTGCCTTCTTTTTTAAGTTGTGCAAAGTTACCTTCAGGAGTATCTTGAGTGAAGAAATAGTATATAACTCCCATTAACATTGCAATTACCCCAGCAATTATCATTGAATAGCGCCATGCAATTTCATCAGCAACGCCGAAACTTACAACTGCAGCAGCTATTAATGGCATGCCTAGGCGGTTAGCACCACCACCCAAATTACCCCAACCTGCAGAAGTTGCGTTTGCGGTGCCTACAATATTTGGTGCGAACATTATAGAAGTATGAAATTGAGTTATTACAAATGATGCTCCTATAAAACCTATGAATAATCTGCAAATTAAAAATTGCATCGGCGTTTGAACAAAACCTATAAGTATTACCGGTATGGCGCCTAAGATTAATAAATAGGTATAACACAAGCGCGGACCATATTTATCACATAGCTTGCCAATTAATAATCGTGCAAATACAGTTCCGGTTACAGCTAAAATGATTGAATTCCATTTTTGGTCTGGGGTTAATCCGAGGTCTTTAACAACATCTGGCATAAAAGGTACAATTCCGAACCAGGCGAAAAAGCAAATAAAGAATGCTATTGATGTTATCCAAAACGTGCGGATAGGCATCGATTTAAAATCTGTGAGTTTTAAAGTAGTAGCTTTTTTAGATTGTGTTTCCATAATACGCAGTTTTAATGTTTATTGATAAACAAAACTACGTATACAAATACGTATTAATACGTATTTATGAATTGAATTTAATTTGAGTATGTATTTTTATGAAGATGATTATTATGCTATGCAGAAAATAAACAATTCTAAAAATGAGGTATTTGTTTTTATGAAATCTATTGAATGGAGTTAATTGGATTTAATGGGAAAGGTAAAAAACGGAATGCAATTGGAAAAATAGATTGTATACTATTAACTAAATTAAAAACTACAAAGGCTATTTCAGTCGTTATTGATTACATCTTTTTTGACGTTTAATGTAAAGGCGATAACTTCATCTATTAGATTTCCGGGTACATTTAATTCCTCTAAAGAATATATTAGGTGTTCTGTAAAAGTCTCAAAATCAGCATCTTTTAGGTCAATTGAAGAATGAGCCTTGCGTATGTTCTTTGCGGAGTAGTTGGTAGGGTCACTAAAAGAATAGGATAGAAAAATTTTAAGTTTGTCTTTTTGTTTAGACATGTCAGTATTTAAAAAAAATGCATTTATTCTTTCGTCTGCTAACACTTTAGAGTAAAAAATGTCTATAGCTGAATTTACTGTATCAACTCCACCTAGTCTTACTAATAAGCTATCTTCTGATTCCATATTTTTTTTGATTTTGAGTATGTTATTGAACCGTCATACCTTTACTAAAAATAACATAATTATAATATGAATACGTATTTATGCTAGCGGATACCTCTATTTTTATGAGCATTACGGAATACTTCATCTAAAATTGTAGAATCAGAAAAATGACCGATGATTTTTAAAGAATTCAATTTTTAATATTATAAGTGTCTAGCTATATTTTTGCTTTTAGTGAGTGTAATTACTTTACTTTTAGAATCAGTTGCTATAAATAAGAATGTATAACGCGCTGTATTTCTTCTTCATAAAATGATGGATGGTCTGTTATAACTTCACCTATTACTATAATGCCAGGTTGTGAAATATCTATTTCAGATAATGAATTTTGAATAGTATTTAAAGTGGAAATAATACAGCTTTCATTTTTCATTGTACCATTTTGTATTATTGCTATAGGAGTAATAGAACTTCGGTATTTGCTGACTTCGTTGATGATTTCTGCTATTTTTCTTATTCCCATTAATAATACCATTGTTGCTGATGATTGGGCTGCAAATTTTAAATCTTCAGAAAAAGAACCATTGTGCTTGGTGGCGGTCATTACCCAAAAACTACTGCTAACACCACGTTTGGTCATGGGTATGCCTTGACTTGATGGTACGGCTAATGCACTTGATACTCCCGGTACTATAGAAACAGGGATACCAAATGATTCTACATATTCAATTTCTTCATGTGCCCGTCCAAAGACAAAAGGATCACCTCCTTTTAAACGTACAACATGACCATATTTATACGCGTTTTGTACCAATAGTAAGTTGATGTCATCTTGCGTAAATGAATGTTGATTACAACGTTTGCCTACGTATATTCTTGGAATGTTGCTGTTAGCTTGCGAAAGTAACTCATCGCTAATTAAGGCATCATAAAGAATAATGTCTGCATTTTGTAAAGTCTTTAATCCCCTTACAGTTATAAGGTCTTCGCTTCCGGGTCCTGCGCCAACTAAACTTACTTTGGGTGTTTTTACTTCGCTCATTTTAATAATTTTTAGCGGTTAGATTATCAAATTCACAACAATAGTACGTATTTATTTTTAAATAAATACGCATAAACTACGTATTAATACTTAATTTTGACTCGAAGATTAAAATCGAAGCACATGAAAACTATTATTGTAATCGGAAATGGAATGGTAGGGTATAAGTTTTGTGAAAAATTTATAGCTCAAGCCGATGGTGCAAAATATAAACTAGTTGTATTTGGCGAAGAACCACGGGTAGCCTATGATAGAGTTCACTTAAGTGAATTCTTTGAAGATGGTGATGCAGAGCGTTTGAGTTTGGCTCCAAGAAATTGGTATACTGAGAATGGAATTGACCTTTATACCAGTGAATTGGTAAGTGAAATACAAAAAGATAAAAAGACAATTACAACTTCAAAGGGTACCACTATGGTATATGATCAATTGGTCATTGCAACTGGTTCTGTTCCTTTTGTGCCACCTATTCGAGGTGTAGAAAAAAATGGGGTATTTGTTTACAGAACAATTGAAGATTTAGAAGAAACCTTGGCTTATGCTAAAACTATTAAAGGTGGTAAGGCGGCAATTCTAGGTGGGGGACTTTTAGGACTAGAGGCTGCCAAAGCAGTTATGGATATGGGGCTTGAACCACATGTAATTGAGTTTGCTCCTAAACTTATGCCGCGTCAATTAGATACTAGAAGTAGTAAGGTATTGCAAGTGAAGTTAGAATCTATGGGTATTCATATACATCTTAGTAAAGCTACCAATCAAATTCTTGGGAACGGTAAAATTACAGGGATGGAATTTGGCGAAGATGATATGCTTGAAGTTGACATGCTGGTTATTTCAGCAGGTATTCGGCCGAGAGATGAACTAGGTAAAAGTTCAGGTCTTTTAATGGGAACCCGAGGTGGAATTATCGTAAATAATAAAATGCAAACTTCTGATCCAGATATTTTAGCAATTGGTGAAGTTGCGCTTTATAACCAAATGATATATGGTTTAGTAGCGCCTGGTTATGAGATGGCACAAGTAGCTGTTGATCAAATTCTAGGAAAAACTGATTCATTAATGGCTGCCGAAATTGATATGTCAACCAAATTAAAACTCATAGGTGTTGATGTTGCAAGTTTTGGAACACCTTTTATGCCTTCTGATAGAGGACATTCAATCATATTTGAAAACAAAACTGAAAGCTTATATAAACGAATAAATGTGAGCCACGATGGTAAAAAATTACTGGGTGGTATTTTGGTAGGTGATGCAGATGATTACAATATGTTGTTGCAGATGTATCAAAATGAAATGCCGCTACCAGAAAACCCTGAAGCTTTAATTATTGGAGGTAGAAATGAGGGGGGAAGTTCTTTTGGAAGTGTAATGGATTTGCCTGATACTGCCGTAGTTTGCTCTTGTGAAGCCGTTACAAAAGGTGCGATTTGTTGTTCTGTACTTGAAGATGGAAATGAGAGTTTAAAAGCAGTAGCGAAAGCAACAAAGGCTGCCACAGGTTGTGGTGGTTGTAAACCAATGGTAAACGATTTAATAACTGAAAGTTTGAAGTCATTGGGTAAAACTGTTAAAATACAGATTTGCGAACATTTTGATTATTCGCGTCAAGAGCTATTCGATATTGTAAAACTTAGAGGTATTCAAGATTTTGATGAGCTAATTGATACCGTTGGCAAAGGTCATGGTTGTGAAATTTGTAAACCTGCTGTTGCAGCAATTTTTGCTAGTATCTATAATGAAACTGCAAATAAACAAGAGACAATTCAAGATACAAATGATCGATATTTAGCAAACATTCAGCGTAATGGAACTTACTCAGTAGTGCCTAGAGTTGCAGGTGGTGAAATTACTCCGAAACAACTTATGGCCATGGGTAGAATTGCCCAGAAATATGATTTGTATACCAAAATTACAGGTGGTCAACGTATTGACATGTTTGGAGCAAAGTTACATGAGCTTCCATTAATATGGGAAGAACTTATTCTTGAAGGATTTGAAACAGGGCAGGCATACGGAAAGTCTTTACGAACAGTAAAAAGTTGTGTAGGTTCAACTTGGTGCAGATATGGTATGGATGAAAGTGTGAGTTTTGCAATTGAAATTGAACATAGATATAAAGGAATTCGATCTCCGCATAAATTTAAAGGTGGGGTTTCAGGATGTATTCGTGAATGTGCAGAGGCTAGAGGAAAAGATTTTGGTTTTATAGCCGTTGAAGGTGGTTGGAATGTTTATGTAGGTGGCAATGGAGGGGCCAACCCAAAGCATGCAGAATTATTGGCTGAAAAAGTTGATAAAGAATCGGCAATAAATTATGTTGACCGATTTATCATGTATTATATAAAAACAGCAATGCCTTTGCAACGCACAGCCGCTTGGTTAGATAAACTTGAAGGTGGAATTACCTATTTGCAAAACGTAGTTATAAATGATTCTTTAGGCATTGTAGATGAATTAGATGCAGAAATGCAAGCTTTAGTAGATTCATACAAATGCGAATGGAAAGAAGCAGTCGAAACTCCTGAAATAAGAGAGCGTTATACCCATTTTGTGAATTCAGAAGAAAGTGATGATTCTATAGAATTTGTATCGTTACGAGACCAAAAAATGCCGAAAGAATGGGCTTAATGAAATACTTGGAACGAAAAAAATAACTAATGTCTTTATAGAACGGGCATAACCTATTAAAAACGTATAATTATGATGGCACAACTAAACACCTACGAAACAGTAAAGTCAGAAAATGTTATTTTCTGGTTCAAAGCGGCACCAGTTGCTAGATTTCCTAAAAATGGCGGAGCATGTATAAAATATAAAGACAAGCAAATTGCAGTTTTTAATTTTACCCGTGAAGGTACTTGGTATGCCTGTCAAAATTTATGTCCGCATAAGATGGAAATGGTTTTATCACGTGGAATGATTGGAGAAGAAAATATGGAGCCAAAAGTAGCTTGCCCATTACATAAGAACAATTTTTCATTGAAAACTGGCAACCATTTAAACGGTGACTTAGACAGTATTGCAACTTATCCAGTAAAAATTGAAGATGACTTTGTGTATGTAGGCTTTTCTGAATAGTTTTGGTTAAAATAGAAGACCATGATAAATTCTGTAAAATTGCAAAAGGCATTCAAACTTTTTGATGCTGCTAATGCACAAGATCCCAATACTGAAGTCTTTCAAGAAAAAGCATATCCGAAAGAATTATTGTATGCAGTTCGAATGACGGAACAGCTAAGTGCTTTTTTACCTGATGCTTCTGAAGCCTTGCAATTAACAGCAAGGTGTCAGCATATTTGTAGATGGGAAATTCCGAGAGAGTCTTATGATATGAATAGGGAGGGCTATTTACGATGGCGACAAGAATTGAAAAAGTTTCATGCCCATAAAGCAGAAGGCATTTTAAAAGAAGTGGGTTACTCTGAAGAACTTATTGAAAGAGTGAAATTTCTTTTAGAGAAGAAACAATTAAAGAAAAACGAAGAAACACAAGTTTTAGAAGATGTGGTTTGCCTCGTTTTTCTTGAACATTATTTTGAGCCTTTTGCAGCAAAACATCCTGAAGAAAAAACTATTGATATCTTGCAAAAGACTTGGCGTAAAATGTCTGAAGATGGGCATGAGGCTGCATTAAAATTACCACTTTCAAAAAGTGCAGTTGCTTTAGTTACAAAGGCAATAAGTGCATGAAAATTTCACTGCTTTCAAAAGAAAATAAATGCCAAATAATCAAGAGCAAAAGCCATTAGATACTTCCACTTTTTTACGCATTAGAAAGTGGTACATTATTGCACTTGCGGGTATTGCTTTGACTATTATTATCGCTCAATTATTAATTCAAACACATTTAAATTCACAACTAAATGATTCGCGTGTTATAAATGTAGCGGGTCGTCAGCGTGCATTAAGTCAAAAACTAGTAAAAGAGGTTTTGCTTTTAAAAGAATCAGATGCACCAGCAAAAAGCAATGAAATTTTATTAGACATAAAAGAAACATTGGGGGTGTGGGTAGCATCGCATAATGGGTTGCAATCTGGTAATGGTGAAATGAATCTTCCTGCAGAAAAAGATGCTGAAATACTATCATTGTTTCAAGCAATTGATACCCACCATAAAGCTATGGTTGTAGCTACCGAAACTATTTTATCCAAAGAAAATATTACAACTTCAAACCTCACAGATGAGGTGAATGTTTTATTAACCAATGAAGGGCCATTTTTACGCTTGATGGACGAAATGGTTAACAAGTATGATGAACACAGTAAATCAAAACTAGAAAACCTTAAAAAGAAAGAATATTTATTATTGGCTTTTTCGCTTTTGATTTTGTTGCTAGAAATGCTCTTTATCTTTAAACCTTTATCTTTTCAAATTAGAAAAACAATTTCTAATTTGATGCAGAGTCGATTTGAATCTGAAACGAATGCAAAAAAAATAGAGACACTTTTATCTGAAAAAGAAAAATCGCTGAAAGAGTTGCAAGAACTCAATTTTGTAATTGATAATGCTGCTCTCTTTGCTAGTGCTAGAAAAGATGGCAATATTGTTTTTATCAGTAAGAAATTTTTAAACCTTTTAGGTATTGAAAAAGAACAACTTAATAAGCCGTTATCTGAATTATTGACTACTGATGAAGGACAGCAACGCTACCTAAAAGAGGTGCTAAAAAGCAATCGAAAAAATAAGATTAGAAATGAGGAAATAGAAATAACTACAGCAAGTAATGAGCATATTTGGTTAGATATTTCTATAATACCCATGCACCAAGCAAGCAAGCAACAGAGTATTTTAATATTATGTTCTGATATTACTGAGCGTAAACAAAATCAATTAAAAGTTGAACAACTGACTCAGCAAAATTTTGAAGAGCGCATGTTGCAGAAAAGGGTGCAAGCTAGTCAGATTGTTGAAGGGCAAGAAGAAGAGCGTAAGCGAATTGCTAAAGATATTCATGATGGTATTGGGCAAATGTTGACTGCTTTACGATTTAATATAGAATCAATTGATGTTACTAATACGGCTAAAACAACAGAAAAAATAACATATTTAAAAGACCTTACTTCAGACCTAATTAAAGGTGTGCGAACAGCAACATTTAATTTAACCCCACCAGAATTGGGTGATCATGGTATTTTTCCAGCCTTGCATAAAATGACAGTTGAACTGGCCAAGCTTACAGGAAAATCAATTCTGTTTGACAATAAAGTTGATGAAAATATTCGTTTTGATTCTTTAGCTGAAACCAATATGTATCGTGTTACGCAAGAAGCAGTAAATAATGCGATAAAGTATGCACAAGCAAATTATATTTTAGTAAGTATTAATTTTAGTAATGATATATTGAGTGTGGTTATTGAAGATGATGGTAAAGGTTTTGACACAGCAATTTTAAATGAGATGCCAAAAAATAATAGCGATGGTGGTATGGGGCTTTTCTTTATGAAAGAGCGAATAAGCTATATTAACGGGCGTTTATTTATTAATTCAGAACCAGGAAAAGGTACACGAATTACTATAAATTATAAAATTGAAAAAACAGCATAGTTAGATGGAGAAGAATGAATTGTATCCAGTTTTTTTGAAGGTATCACAGTTGAATATTTTAATTGTTGGTGGTGGTAATGTGGCGCATGAGAAATTGACATTTCTTTTAAAATCTAGCCCGAATGCAAATGTGGTAATGGTTTCTCCAATGTTTCGAGAAGTGACTATTGAGTTGGCAAATAAATTTGGAGTACACATGCAGCATAATAGTTATGATGCCGAATTTTTGGAAGGAAAACATATGGTGATTGCAACAACTGATAATGTTACAGTAAATGAACAGGTTTATCATGACTGTAGAGCAAAGAATATTTTGGTGAATGTTGCTGACAATCCTCCTTTTTGTGATTTTTATATGGGTGGTATTGTTACAAAAGGAAATGTGAAAGTTGCCATATCTACTAATGGAAAATCACCAACTACCGCGAAACGTTTACGTCAGTTTTTTGAAGATGTGATACCAGAAAATATTGATGATTTGGTGAAAAACTTAAACGAATATAGAAAGACTATAAAAGGAGATTTTGAACAAAAGGTTGAAACACTAAACGAGTTCACAAAAGGATTAGTGAATAAAAAAGAAGGTGATGAAAATTAGAATAAAAGGTAACTCAATTCGGTATCGACTAACAAAATCGGATGTTGCTGTTTTTTGTGAAACGGGATATTTTGAAGAGCAGACTAGTTTTTCTGAGAATGTTTTTGTGTATGCTCTAAAAGCCAGCAAAACAATTCAAAACATGGAAGCCAAATTTGAATTGAATAAAATTGAAGTTACAATATCAGAAGACTTAATAGGGGAGTGGGCAACCAACAACAAAGTTGGTTATCATCATAATCTTCAATTGCATGATGGTACAGTGCTTTCAATTTTAATTGAAAAAGACTTTACCTGTTTAGATGATACAATTGAAGATCAGTCTGATAATTATCCGAATCCAAGATTTCAATAAAATTTCGTGAAATATCATTTCTTATAATTGTTTGTATAAACTTCAATAGTTGCACTTTTATTAGCAAAAGTCTCGGCTACATTTGAAGGGTTTAGATAAATCATGTTATTAATTGAAGGTAAAGTTGGATTACGACCGGTTTCAACCCCAACCTGATTTTTTGTGTAATTTTCTTTGTGGAAAATCATTTTGATTTGTTTGTTACTTGGTAATTTTAAGTTGTAGTAACCATTTGCATCCGTTTGAAAAGTAAAGTTAACATTAGATGAATTTGAACTTAATTCAATTTGAGCATTTGCTATAGGTGCTTTGGTATTTTGGTCAAGTACATACCCTGAGTATTCTTGAAAAGTTTCAGTTTCATTTTTAACTAAATGGTAAATATCAGTTTCACCTTTTCCACCAGGTCTGTTTGAAGAAAAGTAAGCATTGTTTCTACTTCTTTCGGCAATGAAAGAAAAATCATCCATTGAGCTATTTACTGGTGTTCCTAAATTTAATGGAATAGAATAGTTTGAATCTGAAATTATTTGCGAACTGAAAATATCAAGTCCACCCATACCATAATGCGCATCCGAAGAAAAGTAAATTTGTTGACCTTCTACAAACGGATATTCTTCTCTACCCGGTGTATTTATTTTTGAACCTAAGTTGATAGGCTCTGATAACACTGTTCCGTTATTTTTTAAAGCTACTTTATATAAATCACTCTCACCATATCCGCCAGGCATGTCTGAAGAAAAGTATAAATATTTTCCATCAGCACTTAATGCCGGTTGTTTGCATGTATAATTTTTACTGTTGAAATTTAAAACCTTAATATTAGATAAACGGTTGTTATTAATAGATGCGCTTAATATTTGTAAATTAGATGAACCCTTGTAATTATTTCTAGTAAAATAAACAGTTTTACTGTCTCTAGAAAAGGTTAAGTTTTGTGCATAATTTGAAGCTTCAAAAATAGCTGAGTAATTCTCAACATCAGCTGCAGAGCCTTCTGGCCAAGTTTTAAATAATTCAAACTGAGCTTCAGAATTTGAAATTTCTTTTTCTCTTGAAGATATAAATATCAAACCATCTTTAGATAACGCAGGACCAAAATCAGATGCTTCACTATTAAATTCTAAATTTGAAATAGTATATTTTTCGTTTTTTCTTCTTTGATTATTAAGGTCCTTTTTTTGTGCAAGAATCAATTTTAATTGTTCTTTATTTTTATAATACTCAATAAGTATTTCGTCAGCTTTTCTAATTTGTCGGTTTGCTTTTAAGCATTCAATTAATTTAATAATATACTTTTCATTGAGTGCTCCGTTTTGCATTTCATAAAGTTTTGTATACCAAACCCCCGCTTCTGAATATTTACTTAAATTGAAATAGCTGTCAGCTAAATTCTGAATAACATGAATTGTAGGTTTGTTATTTTTCTTAAGTATTTCGTCATACAACTCAATTGCTTTTTTATATTGAAATGCATTAAATTGTATATCAGCCGCAGTCACTAAATCATCAACTGACTTTGTTAAGTCATTTGAATTTGCGATTTCATTATTTATAAAATAGGGTGTATTTATAATGTTTGCGCAAACCGAACTACTAGCAAGAAGACTAAAAATAAATACTAAACGGATATTCAAAAATTTAGGAATCGACATTGTTTAAGTATTACAAGATTGGGTTTTAATTTAACAATAATTAACCTCTTTTTATTTGATTTGGCAGCTAGTGTATTCGATGAAATACCCGAATAGTTCGTTGAATTACAATTGACTTTTTACATAAACCGATGAATTACAGCTTTCTAATTTCCAATAAATATTACAAATGACAATGGAAGGAGTATAATTGTAAGAATGGTAATATACTTATGCGATTAAACTTCGTAATTGGGTTAAGAAGATAAATTAGCTCATATATACGCCTATATGCTAGAAGAACCAACTGTATTGCGCTATTATAAAAGAGCGCCTATAAGAATGGTTTTGGTAAACCATATATATTAAAAATAAAACAGGCATTTCTTTAGAGAAATGCCTGTTTTAAGTTGAAACTATGAGTTTCTATGAATTTAAAAAATTGAGTTTAATCTGTTACCATTTATCTGGCTGAATCTTCTATTACAGTATCGCCTTCTTTTGAAACTATTATAAAATTTGAACGTCTATTTAATAAATGCTCTTGTTCACTACATCTAACACCATTCTTACATTTATTTTTAAGAAGGGTTTCTCCGTAACCATTTGCACTTTCAATACGGTTACTAGCAATGCCTTGTGCTTTAAGATACTTACTTGTTGATTTGGCTCTATCATCTGACAACTTTAAATTATAACTGTCAGTACCTCTAGAATCAGTATGAGATTCGATTTTTATTTTTAAATCAGGAAATTCTCTCATTGCAAAAAGTACCTTTTCCAATTCAATTTCTGCTCTAGCAGTTATATCAGATTTATCATAATCAAAATATATTGGATCTACTTTTATCTTCTCAACATTATCTTCTTTTACAATTAAACTTTCAAATGCTGTTAAGTATACCATATTGTTCAATGAGGGTTCTTCAACAGCCTCGCCAGTAACAATTTTTACCGTTTCTTTTGTGAAGCCAGCTTTGTAGAAAACCATATTATTTTCTTTGTTGCATGGTAATATTACATTGTAATATCCGTTTTCATCGGTTCGCACAATATGTACAAGTTCATCAGTAGTATTCGTCAATTCTAAACTTGCTTGGGCAATGGGTTCATTTGTTTGTTTATTTAATACATACCCTGAATATTCTAAACACTTTACAGGTTTTACTTTTTCAAATCTGTAAATATCATCATCACCTTTTCCACCAGGTCTATTTGATGCTACAAATCCATTACCTTTTTCTTTTTCACGTATGAATGAAAAATCATCCATATTACTGTTGATAGGTGTGCCCATATTCATTGGCATTGAATAATCTGTTTTTGAGAAAATTACCGAACCAAAAACATCTAAGCCTCCGTAACCATAATGGCCATCAGATGAAAAATACATTCTTTCATCACGTACAAACGGAAACATTTCTCGTCCACGTGTATTAATTGATGGACCTAAATTCATTGGATCTGAAAGTACATCACCACTAGGATTCAATTCAACCAAATAGATGTCGCTTTCACCATAACCACCTGGCATGTTAGATGTAAAGTAAAGAAACCTACCATCTGGGCTAAGTGCCGGATGACCGCAAGAATACTTTTTGCTATTGAAACTAAGAGATGTAACATTCATCAACTCATTGTTAACAATTGTACCGCGTAAAATTTCCATGTTTGAAAGACCATCTTCATTTGTACTGAGTTTGTTTTTCTTTTTAAGATAGTTTCTTGTAAAGAATACTGTAGAACCATCCCATGAGAATGTTAGGGTAGCATCATGATAGTCTGATTCTAAATTATTCAAGAATTTCTCAGGAATATAATTAGCGTCATTTGGGTTTGTTACATAAAGATCTAAATAGGGCTGTTTATTCCAAGGATATAATTTACCATTCGATTTAATTGAATCACGAGCAGAAGCAAAAATCAATCTGTCATTAAAATACACTGGTGCGAAATCAGACTTTTTACCGTTTAAGGCTAAGTTAGACACCTCATACTTTTCTTTTTCTTGTTCTAAGCTATCGAGATACTTCTTTTGTGTCATGATAATTTTCAAACGATCTTTATCAGTATAAAATTCTTTTAATAAATTATCTGCATGATCATTTTGCTTATTTGCTTTTAGGCATTGCACAAGCTTGATAATATTACCTTCTCCAAATTCTTTACCTTGAATGCCATATAGCTTTTCATACCATGGCTTTGCTGAAATGTAGTCGTTAATATTGAAATAGCTATCTGCCAAGTTCTTCATCACATGAATAGATGGTCTACTCTTTTTTGCTGCTAATTCTTTATATAGAACTATAGCTTTGTCAAACTTAAAATCATTGAAATGATTGTCAGCTCGTTCTTCTTTTGTTTGGGCAGATCCAATTAAACAAGATCCAATGAATATATATAGTAATAGTTTTTTCATGATTTTTGATTTAGAAGAAACGAGGAGATAACGCTCGCTTTTTTTGGTTGAAAAGATTGTATTTTAGAATTATTTCATGTGAACCATCATTGTAACTTTGAAGGCCATTTATTGAATAATCATACGCATAACCTAGAAAGAAACTTTTTGAGACATGTACTCCGGCCATGGCACTAAAGGCATCATCAAAACGATATGCTGCACCCAAAACTAGAAATTCTTTAATCATAAAGTTCGCTGAAATATCAAAGGATATTGGAGTAGCTGATACGTACTTGGCAAGTACAGTAGGTTTGAATTTCAAATTTTGAGACAAATCGAAAACATAACCAGCCATAAAATGGTATTGACTAGCTCGGTCAGTTACTGTTTCATCATTATCACTATAAACTTTTGAATTCAGAAAGTTATTTGTTGAAACTCCCATATACCATTTGTCGCTATAGAAAAATGCACCAGCCCCAAATATTGGTCTAACTGCGTTGAGGTTTTCCATAAAAACTGGATCCATAGAATCTTCAAAAGTACCTTTTGACCAGTCAATTTTTAAGACATCAAGACCGGCATTAATACCTAAACCTAATTTGGTATTGTAGCCTGTTTGAATATGATAAGCGAAATTTGCGTTTATATCAACATTATTTGAAGCGCCAATATTGTCATTGACGATACTTAGGCCTACACCAATTCGCTCTTTTAGCATGCCATTTACGGTGAATGATTGAACTTCTGGTGCACCATCTAAGTTCACCCATTGTGAACGATGCAATAACAACGCTTCTAATTGTCCTACAGATCCAGTATATCCTGGATTAAGAACACTAGTGTTATACATATATTGAGTGTACTGTGGTGCCTGTTGTGCAAAAACAGTATTTATTTGCATGGCAACTGTACAGAACAGAAAAAGCTTAATTGTTTTATATATTGATTTCATTTTATGCTGTGATTTGGGTTGATGTTTATTTTTGATAAATATTCGGTAGGTTATCTTGCAAGCTGTAACCAACCAACTAGCGTTCGGTCAAGTTCTGGTATGTTAATCTTGTAGAAGTATGTACCAGAAGGCAAATATTTACCTTTATCACCACTAAAATTTGCAATGCCATTCCAGTCGTTTTGATAGTTTATTGCGCTAAAGACTAAACCACCATTACGGTTATAGATATCGACTGAGTTTGAATATGCTTCAAGTCCTTCAACTTTAAAAAAGTCATTGAATCCATCATTGTTTGGTGTAAACTCATTGTATACAATTAGTGCAAATTCTTCACCAAGTACTTCACCACAAGAGATAGTTGCAATGGCTAGTGTAATGCCCATATCAGAAGCACAATTTGTTGCATCAGTATAAGAAAGACTTACTTCTGTATCCTGTAAATCTGTCCATCGTACACTAACAAAGTTATCTGTTAAAGTGCCTCCATCTGTAATTGTACCTCCAGTAACCACCCAAACATAATTTTCTTTATTGTTTGCTGTTTCGTACGTATAATCTCGGTTAAGACACACATTTTCAAATTGGCCTGATAATAAGATTGGTTCAGCATCACTTAAAGAGACTGTTATAGCCAATCTTGAAACACTTTCACAACCTGATGCTACATTTGCTACGTAGTATGTGCGGCCATCTTCTAAAGGAGTAGAAGGATCTAGTTCATTGCCTCCGGCTGCACTATCATAAAATTTCACATCGGGTTCATTTACTTGTATATCACCTATTACAGCATTACTGTCATTACAGAAATTTTGGTTTGTTGAATTTGTAGTTGGTGGCGTTACACTTAATATTTCTACTGTAATTTCTACTCTACTTAAAATTGAAATTGGAATATCTAATATACCAGCAAAGTAAACTTGACCGTCAACTAATGGTGTATTGGCATCAACTAATACATCACTTGTTAAACTTTCAAAGAACAATACATCATCTCTTGATACATCTAAGTCTGCTACTACCGCAAGCTCAGTTTCACAGAAAATTTGTAAAATATTATCTACAGGTAATTCAGGTATATCGATAGGAATTAAGTTTGTTATTGTACATATACCGTTTGAAACTGTTGATTCTATTCCAGTTCCAACCGCGGCAAGTAAGTCATTGCCATCAATATCAATATTGAAATTTAAGTTGCTGTCAATAGCACCACCACTTGTAACATCGTTTAATGATAGTGATAATAAATCTCCTTCACTTACGTCACCTGTAACATTACCAGTTAGTGCTATATTGGCATCACCTTGAAAAATATTTACAAGGTCATCAATGTCAATAATAGAATTTACCGCCACCACAGCATCGAAATTAGAGTCAACTATTTCTACTATGACTTCTTTATAATCACCTGGTGCATTTTCACAAACCGCTGTATCTTCTGTGATTTTCACATAGTAGGTATACGGACTGTTTACTTCATCTAAGCCACTAATTCTTAAAGTACCATTAGAATCTATTGAATATGTAGTTGCACCGGATACTAGACCATTAGTAATTTCATTGATACCATTGGCATCAAAATACCATGAAAAGTCTCCGTCTATTGTGCTAGAAGGAATTAATATGGCATCGTTAGATGAGCAAATAGGAAATTCATTTCCTGATACATTAATATCAGTAGCTTCAGGTATATCAACAACGTTAACGGTTACTGCTACCCGTGCAGATTCTTGTGGACAAGTCGTGTTTCCGGCAGCCACATAATAGGTTGTATCAGTAGTTAGATTTGGAGTTGTAAAAGCTTCACCTGAATTAACTGTGGCCAATAAGTTGCCATTCTCAGCAGCATCATACCATCTAATTTCTCGATTTGAACTACCCGAAGTAGTTGCTACTAAATCCGCAGAAGTATTGAAACAAATACTTGGGTTTTCTGAATCTTCCGAAATCGTTGGAGTACTAGGGGCAACAAAAACCTCAAATATTTCAATTTCTTGGGCTAAGGCTACATTAAGTAGTGAAGATAGTTTAACTGTTAACCTATCTGCATTTGTTCCCGGACGAACCTCTATTGTTGTAATTGAATTGTTTTGTAATAGTGTTAATACATCTAAGTTTATTAAACTAGATAAGTTATTCGATGATACTATATTATTAGGCCCATCTTTTGCTTCAAATTGAATATTGTTTAAAATGCCCAACTCCAATAACGCTGGATTCATTCTTAATTGAACAAAAAAGCTTTCGTCTTCATGAGACGGGGTATCAAAATATATAGTCTGCTCAATGTCAGCTGCAACGCCTAAAATTCCCAAGCCAAGCTCAGAAAAAGTGCTGGCGTCACCATCTATTGCGTTACCTGGGTTTGTAACTCCAGCTCCACCAATATTCAAAAGGTCTAGGGTTAAACCATTTCCATTAAAAGAAGTATAACTGGGTGAGCCACAATCATTAGTACCATTACTAGTATATGCGCCAGCTACATCAAGAGCTTTTGTGTTGCCTAAGCCAACTAATGATCCAATTCTGTTCGTAATTTTTATTCTGTCGTACGTATTAGAGGGTGCAACGGCTAAAAAATAATCATTGTTAGCATCGGTAACTACTCGCAAATCATCATTGGAAAAACCAATGGAGGAATTAGATGCTCTACTTAGAACGGTAGTTCCTCCGTTCTTCGCTTCAACCGTGAATTCTTGATTGCCGATTAGTAGCGTACCTGCAATATCCGCCAAAAGACCACCAATATTACCACCGAGTAAGCTAGTTAAAATATCATCTTCAGTATCAATTTTCACAAAGCTGGTTGTATTGGGGGCTAAGGCTTCGGGGAATTCGACTTCTAAAACACCTGAATATGCACCAATACCTAAGGCGAGTCCTGAATTTGCCATTATCTGGGCATCTGTGGTAAGGTCACTATCTACTGCATTGGCGGCAGAGTTTACGTTTTGCGAATCAACTATACTGTTCGCAAATACCTTACTTTGTGCTAGTGCGGGGGAAGTACTTAAAAGTAACATCCCTATTACTATTGCATAGCGAATCTTTAAAGTAATTGTAAGAATCATACGTATTTATTTGTAGGTTAAGTCATCATTTAACCAAAGAATGCTTCTTATATTTCAAAATGAAGAATATGCATTCGATGAAATGCATATTTTAATCGATGAAATGCATATTTTGATATGTTATTATCGGTGAACTGTTAATTTTGGTTTTCAAGTATTCTTACACAAACCACAAAATAGTATGAATGTGGGGGTGGGTTGATTTATAGCATAAGAACTAAAGAATAGAATATGGGATATAAAAAAAGCCCCCTTTTGTTTCAAGAAAGGGGACTCAAAAATAAATAAGCTAATCGTTTACTATGTTTTGTGTTGGTTGGTTTCTTATTTGATAAACAACTGAGTAAAATAAAGTACTCCGTTTTGATCAGCAGTAACGCTTACCGCAGTATAGTTTACATCACCTTCCATTACTTTCTTATGTGTTGGACTATTGATCCAAGCTTCAAGAATTTGTTCAGCACTATAAAAGTCTTTACCTAAGTTTTCAGATACATACTCAGAATTAGCAGCTAAAGAAAGTTTTGAAGATCTTTTACCAAAATTGTCATGGCTAATTTTACCAGCTTCAATCATATAAGTGTTATGCTCGTTTGCAAATTCATAAGCTACAGCGCTAAACTTTAAAGTAGAAAGACCTTTAGAAGCTCTGTAACCGTTTACAGCATCAATTACTTCTTGCTCAATTTCAGAAATTTCTGCTTTACTATTAGTAGCAGCAATCTCAGTATATAATTCTGCTTCTTCAGTATTAGAAGAAGAACAAGAAACAGTTAAAGTTAAAAGAGCGATAAGAATTAAAAGGTTGAAACGAAACATAGCTTATATTTTTGTTGTTATTACTGATGTAAAAGTAGGTGGAGTACTACATCAGAAGACAATAAACTATGTGTATGGTTCTATTTGTCAGATTAAGTGTAAAATACTGATAGTCATGTTGTTGAAATCAAAAATTGATAAAATTTTCATCTGATAAATGATGTATTTCACCCATGATTTGACACTTAATCGGTGATAAAATGAACTTAAACGGAGGTGAAAAAATGGGGCTATCGGTAAGCGGGTAAAAATGATAGATGAGTGACATTAAAACCTTCAAATTGCATCAAATTTGAATGATTTACTGTAGAAGGGATGAAGGAGGTAAGTAATATGTATTCTTGTTTTATAGATTTCTTTGAATTTATGTTTGGTATTTTAAATGGTCTCAACTAGTTAATACTATATATAAGTAAATTACTGGGTATTAAGTTGAAAAAAAAGCCCCCTTTTGTTTCAAGAAAGGGGACTTAAAAATAAATAAGCTAATCGTTTACTATGTTTTGTGTTGGTTGGTATCTTATTTAATAAACAACTGCGTAAAGTAAAGTACTCCGTTTTGATCAGCAGTAACACTTACAGCAGTATAGTTTACATCACCTTCCATTACTTTCTTATGTGTTGGGCTATTGATCCAAGCTTCAAGAATTTGTTCAGCACTATAAAAGTCTTTACCTAAATTTTCAGATACATACTCAGAATTAGCAGCTACAGAAAGTTTTGAAGATCTTTTACCAAAATTGTCATGGCTAATTTTACCAGCTTCTATCATATAAGTGTTATGCTCGTTTGCAAATTCATAAGCTACAGCGCTAAACTTTAAAGTAGAAAGACCTTTAGAAGCTCTGTAACCGTTTACAGCATCAATTACTTCTTGCTCAATTTCAGAAATTTCTGCTTTACTATTAGTAGCAGCAATCTCAGTATATAATTCTGCTTCTTCAGTATTAGAAGAAGAACAAGAAACAGTTAAAGTTAAAAGAGCGATAAGAATTAAAAGGTTGAAACGAAACATAGCTTATATTTTTGTTGTTATTACTGATGTAAAAGTAGGTGGAGTACTACATCAGAAGACAATAAACTATGTGTATGGTTCTATTTGTCAGATTAAGTGTAAAATACTGATAGTCATGTTGTTGAAATCAAAAATTGATAAAATTTTCATCTGATAAATGATGTATTTCACCCATGATTTGACACTTAATCGGTGATAAAATGAACTTAAACGGAGGTGAAAAAATGGGGCTATCGGTAAGGGGATAAAAATGATAGATGAGTGACATTGAAATCTTCAAATTGTATCAAATTTCAATGATTTGATGTATGAAGTCATATCCCATAATAAAGTCCTTTAGCATTCATCGAACGCTAAAGGACTAATTTAAAGGTAATGATGAACCTGATGTCTATGGGAACAACAGGTCTATATATAAGGTAGAGACTATTTATTTGTATGGGAATTTAAAACATGATTCTTCTGAGCTTATTCCTTTTCATATATAAGAGGGAAAAATTTGCCTTCCATTTTTCTGCCTTTTCCTATTTTCGGTACATTTTGAAGTAATTCATCATCTGTATTACTAATTGTACCATCCGCAAATACGTTTAAAACAAAAGCACGGCGACTCATTTCTGATTTGTTTTCATAAGAACCGTGAACCATTAAGGGGTGATGAAAAGTAGCGTATCCTTTTTTCATCTCAATGGGTTCTGGTTTAAATTCTGCTTTTTGCGCTTCCGTAAGCGACTTCATTAAACCATTCATATCGCCCGCTAATTCTGGCGCATTCAATAAGCCCCATTTGTGACTCTTAGGTATATAGTGCAAACAACCGTTTTCAACTGAGGCGTCATCAAGACCCGTCCAGCACGTTAAATGCTGCATTGCAATAGTCCGTGTCCAATATGAATAATCTTGATGCCAAGCGACAACTCCTCCGTGTTTGGCTGGTTTACAAAACAATTGATCATGCCAAAAACGAACCGATTTATTTTCTAACAATTGATGCGCTGCCATTACGAATGCTGGGTTCCAGATTACATCATGAAATCCTGGAGAAAGTCTCCAATGTCCTAAAGAATGAAACAATACGGTGTTAGGATCTTCAGATTCATTGCTGTGAAATTCATAAAATAAATGGTGGCCCGGGTGTTTCGGGTCATTAATTTCATCTAGTTCATTTCGTAGAATTGCTACTTGTTCATCATTTAAGAGTTTTATATTTGATACATACCCTAACTCATGAAATTGTGTTATCTGGTCTTCGCTTAGGCGATATTGTTCCCATTCCTCTTTTGACGTGGGCCAACTAAACATTTTCGATACTAAACGGTGCTTATCTGCTAAATCTCTAACGGTGTTCATTGTATTTGTTTTAATTGTGATTCTCTAATCAAATTTATACTTCAAAATTGTATTTTTAGCTGCTCAAAGTAGAATTTATTCATATTTCGCTTTTTGGTGCATTTCCAACACAACTAATATTAAAGAAGATTTATATTTTTAAAACAGCATGATAAAACAATTTTTACAAATTCACCCTAAAGATAATGTACTAGCAGCACTTAAAGATTTAAATGCGGGTACAACTATTGAACATAATGGAGTTCCGTTAACGTTAACGACTAATACGCAAGCGAAACATAAGTTTACGATTAATGATTTAAATGTTGGTGATGACATAACAATGTATGGTACTTTGGTAGGTAAAGCTACCAAACCCATTGCTAAAGGGGAAACCATTACAACAGAGAATGTAGTGCATGCATCATTAGAATATGGTGTTGGTGGTGAGAAAACCGACTGGCAGGCACCTGATGTTTCTCGTTGGGAAAATAAAACCTTTAATGGTTATCATAGAGCTGACGGAAATGTTGGTACCGGAAACTACTGGCTTGTTATACCAATGGTTTTCTGTGAGAATAGAAATGTTGAGGTTATGAAATCAGCGTTATTGAAAGCGCTTGGTTATGATATGACTACAGATTTTGAAGTAGATACTGAAACTTTAGTCAAGAATTATAAGAATGGTGCCTCTGCTGAAGATTTAATTAATGCAGACATTATTAAAACACCCGAAGAAATTAAGCAAAATAGAACATTTCCGAATGTTGATGGTATTAAATTCTTAACACACGAAGGTGGTTGTGGCGGTTTCCGTTTAGATTCTGAAACGCTTTGTAATTTATTTGCAGGGTATATTACGAATCCGAATGTTGCTGGTGCCACTATATTAAGTCTGGGTTGCCAAAATGCGGAAGTCAAAATATTAGAGGCCGGTATTAAAGAACGCGACCCTAATTTCTCAAAACCACTTTATATTTTAGAACAACAAAAAAGTAAAAGTGAGCGGCATTTTATTGAAGAGGCTGTAAAGAAAACATTTATTGGGCTAATTGAGGCAAATAAGGTTGAACGTATGCCAGCCCCTTTGAGCAAGTTGGTTTTAGGTCTTGAATGTGGTGGTTCTGATGGTTTTTCAGGAATATCTGCCAATCCTGCTTTAGGGCATGCATCGGATTTATTGGTTGCTCTAGGTGCAACTACAGTATTATCTGAGTTTCCTGAATTAAATGGGGTTGAGCAAGAATTAATAAATAGATGTGAAACAGAACAAAGTGCACAGAAGTTTACTTCTTTAATGGATACATATTCGGCTAGAGCAGTAGCCCTTGGATCAGCTTTTGCGAATAATCCTTCGCCAGGAAATATTAAAGACGGACTTATAACTGATGCTATAAAATCAGCTGGAGCAGCAAAAAAAGGTGGTACTTCACCAATAACTGATGTTTTAGATTATACTGAGCCAGTTAACAAAAAAGGCTTAAATCTATTATGTACACCTGGTAATGATGTTGAAAGTACAACTGGCCTAGCTGGGTCAGGGTGTAATGTCATAGCTTTTACTACAGGTTTAGGTACTCCAACAGGTAATCCGATTACTCCTGTAATCAAAATGTCAAGTAATCATGCACTCGCTGAGCGTATGAAAGATCTTATTGATTTTAATACAGGCAGTATTATTTCTGGAGAAGACACTATTGAAACTAAAGGCGAAGAATTATTAGAATACATTATTAAAGTTGCTAGTGGCGAAGAAGTAACAGCCGCTGTAAGATTAGGACAGGAAGACTTTATTCCTTGGAAAAGAGGATTGTCATTATAGTATGCTTAGGGCAATAGTTCAATTATATTCACTAAAATTATAAAGTAGGCCTTTGTTTAATGGCCATATAAATTATAGGATGCAAAAATTAAATAGACAAACAGTTGAAGGTTTAAATACATTACCGTTAAAAATCATGCAATTTGGTGGTGGTAATTTTCTTCGTGCTTTCGTTGATTGGATGGTGCAAGTTTTAAATGATGAAACGGATTTTAATGCCGGAGTCGTTGTTGTTAAACCAACAGAGAGAGGTGATTATCAAGAATTGAAAGCTCAAGATGGTCTTTTTACAGTTGTATTAGACGGAATTAAGAATGGGGAGTTAGTTGCTGAGAAAACCATTGTTGATTGCGTTCAAAAAGTTGTGCATTCGTATAATGAGTGGGATACTTATTTGGCTTTAGCGGAAAATAAAGACCTGCGATTTGTGGTTTCAAATACGACTGAAGCAGGTATTAAATTTAATTCTGATGATACTTTTGATGCTAATCCACCTAAAGAATTCCCTGCAAAATTAACCCGTTGGCTTTTACAAAGATTTGAATATTTTAATGGTGATGCTACCAAAGGATGTATTTTATTACCATGTGAACTAAATGAAAATAATGGGGTAAAATTAAAAAATGCGGTTCTGGAATATGCAGATTATTGGAATTTGAATGATGATTTTATAAAGTGGATCAATACTTCAAATTATTTCTGTAGTACCTTGGTAGACAGAATAGTATCGGGATATCCAAAAGAGCGTGCAGCGGAAATTTTAAGTGAAACAAAATATGCAGATGACCTTTTAGTCGCAGGTGAATATTATCATAGTTGGGTAATAGCAGGCGATGATATAGTGCAAAAAGAAATGCCGTTTGCTCAGACAGATTTAAATGTTGAATTTGTTAATGACCTTGCTCCATATCGTGAAATGAAAGTGCGTATTCTTAATGGTGCACATACCTCTATGGTGCCCGTTGGTTATTTAGCTGGAATTCGATTTGTTAAAGAGGCCATGGATGATGTTACGGTTTCTAACTTTGTAGAATCACTTTTAGAAGAAGAGGCTGCAAAAACATTAGATTTTCCTACTGAAGTAAAACAAAAATTCATTTCAGCTGTTTTGGATCGCTTTAGAAATCCACTATTGAAGCATCAACTCATTAGTATTTCATTGAATAGCACTTCCAAGTTTGTAGCTCGTTTGCTTCCGACTTTAAAAGATTATAATGAAAGTGAAGGAAAACTTCCCAAACGAATAGTATTTGGTCTTTCCGCGTTGATTCGTTTTTATAAGGGTGAATTCAATGGGGAAAAGATAGAATTGAACGATGATAAAGTTGTGCTTGATTTCTTTAATACTATCTATTCTAAAGTAGATGCCAATGAAATCTCATTAGCAGATGCCATTACAACTATACTTAGTAATACTAGTATTTGGGGGGAAGATTTAACGGAGTTAAAAGGACTAACAAATGCTGTGTTGAATAATATTGAAAATATAGAAAATAAAGGGGTTTCGGCTTCAATTCAACTCTTATAGTTAAAAAATAATTGAGTCATGATAGTAGATTCACATCAACATTTTTGGAAATATGATGCCATAAAGCATTCGTGGATTGACGATGAAATGGCGAACATTCGGCGCGATTTCTTACCTGCTGATTTAAAAGAAGTTTTTGCTGAAAACGGAGTTGATGCCTGTGTTGCAGTGCAAGCGGATCAAACTCTAAGTGAAACGGATTTCTTATTAGAGTTAGCCAATAAAAATGATTTTATAAAAGGAGTAGTAGGATGGGCAGATTTACGCTCAGCAGAAGTTGATACTGTTTTAGAAAAATATCATGCAGAAAAGAAATTAAAAGGATGGCGTCACATTGTTCAAGGTGAAGCTGACCATAATTTTTTAATGCGTAAAGACTTTTTAAGAGGTGTATCTTTTCTAGAAAAGTATGATTACGTTTATGATATTTTGGTTTTTCCGCATCAATTAGGGGCTACACTAGAGTTTGTAAAACAATTTCCGCATCTAAAGTTTGTCATAGATCATATCGCTAAACCGTACATAAAAGATGGCTTTTTTGATGGATGGGCAACTTTAATGAAAGCGATTGCCAAACATGAGAATGTACATTGTAAAGTTTCAGGAATGATAACAGAAGCAGATTATAAAACCTGGAAACCAAAGCAAATACAACCTTATATGAACTTGGTGTTGCAGGCGTTTGGTCCTGAAAGACTTATGTATGGTTCTGATTGGCCAGTTTGTCTGGTTGCCGGTAATTACAGTGATGCGAAAAAATTGGTAACTGATTTTATCGGGATCCTTAGTGATTCAGAACAACAAGCCATTATGGGTGATAATGCAATAAAATTCTATAATTTATAATTCGCCTAGGTCAACAAATCTTTCACCACATGCCCATGTACATCCGTTAGGCGATACCTGCGACCTTGATGTTTGAAAGTTAAACGTTCATGGTCAACACCAAATAAGTGCATTAAGGTTGCATGAAAATCGTGCACATGTACGGGGTCTTTTACCACATTGTAACTAAAATCATCCGTTTCACCGTGGGTATAACCTGATTTAACTCCGGCTCCGGCCATCCACATGGTAAAAGCTTTTGGATGATGATCTCGACCATAATCTTCAGGAGTTAATTGCCCTTGTGAATACACTGTTCTTCCAAATTCACCACCCCAAACGACTAAGGTATCCTCTAGCATTCCACGTTGTTTTAAATCCTTAATTAGCGCAGCATTTGCTTGATCGGTGCGTTTGTTTTGTGCTTTTACGCCACCAGGGCAGCCAATATGTTGATCCCAGCCTTGGTGGTATAATTGTACAAACTTCACATTTTTCTCTAGTAATTTACGAGCCATCAGGCAATTGGCGGCATATGTGCCTGGGTCTCTACTGTCTTCACCATACATTTCAAAAATATAGTCAGGTTCATCTGACATATCGGTAACCTCAGGTACTGAAGTTTGCATTCTAAATGCCATTTCATATTGGGCCATTCGCGCATTTATCTCTGGATCACCATAGACATCATTTTGCACATCATTAAGTTGACCTAAGTAATCTAACATTTGCCTACGATCTTGCCCGTCATAATTCTCTGGATTACTCAAGTATAAAACGGGGTCTTTGCCGGATCTAAATTGTACACCTTGATGTTCAGTGGGTAAAAAACCATTTCCCCAAAGACGCGAATACAGAGGCTGCCCGCCCATATTTTTGGTAATAAGGGTAATGAAGGTTGGTAAATTTTCATTTTCTGAGCCTAAACCATAGCTTAACCAAGATCCAATTGAAGGCCTACCTGCAAGTTGATTTCCGGTTTGCATGAATGTTATGGCCGGGTCATGATTTATTTGATCCGTTTGCATTGACTTGATAAAACATAAGTCATCAACCACTTCTGAGGTATAGGGTAATACCTCACTTGCCCATTTACCAGACTTACCGTGTTGCTTAAAATTAAAAATTGACGGTGCCATCGGAAAGCTTGTTTGATCGGCACTCATACCTGTTAGTCGTTGGCCTTGGCGGACAGAATCAGGAAGGTCTTGACCAAACATATCTTTTAACTTGGGTTTATAATCCCACATATCTATTTGTGAGGGACCACCACTTTGAAATAAGTAAACTATTCGCTTCGCTTTTGGGAGGTGATGTGGTAAACCAAGTCGATTTTTATTATAAGATTTTAAGATAGCATCTGCATTTGAAGCATTCAAATCAGTGCCTTTAACAGATGCCCAAGCTTTATCAGCATTTAAAAGGGATCCCAACGCTATTGCACCAAGTCCCATTGAAGTTTTTGTCAAGAAATTTCTTCTATCTAATTGCTTTTCAATTTTTTGAAGGTCTTTATTGTTGGACCTTAAAATGTCATGATTATCGCACATACATTAGTTCTTTTTGTTATCGCTTCGTAATTGTTGCATCAGAATTCATTATGGTGCTAGCTACTACAGCATTTGCAGCCACCATTGCTGCGTCATTTTTATTCGAAATTCGAAATTCACCTGTATTAAGCCATCCATCTGTTTTTGATTTATTAGACTTAAAATTTTCGTATTCTTTTAACTGTAAATCGGCCAATAGGTTTAGTTCTTTATCCTGTGCATTTCGACCTGTCAATTTTTTAAATATAGCTGCTATGCCTTCTTTTACGTTTGAATAGGATAACATAGTATACCCTAAAACACGAGAAGTTTCAACATACGTAGGGTCATTTAACATAACCAAAGCTTGTAAAGGCGTATTTGTTTCTTGTCTTCTTACCGTACACAGGGATCGGTCAGGGGTGTCAAAAGTTGCAATTGTAGGATGAGGTACAGACCTTTTCCAAATGGTGTACATGCTTTTTCGATATAATTTTTCACCCGTATCTTCCTGATATGCCGAACCATTAATTTTCCAAAGGCCTTTGGGTTGATACGGACTAACACTAGGTCCGCCAATAGTTTTATTCATTAATCCAGAGGCAACCAATGCATTATTTCGTAGCATTTCACCTGTGAGTCTTTTTGAAGGTCCTCGCGCTAATAATCGATTTGGCTTGTCAACTGACAGTTGCGCAGAACTTGCCACAGAAGATTGGCGATACGTATTTGACATGACCATTAATTTGTGTAATTTTTTGACATCCCAACCAGAATTCATAAACTCAATTGCCAACCAATCGAGTAGGGCAGGGTGACTTGGTAATTCTCCTTGATTACCAAAGTCTTCAACTGTACGAACTAAGCCTGTGCCAAAAATATTTTTCCAATATCTATTTACGGCAACCCTTGCTGTTAATGGGTTTGCTTTATCGGTAACCCATTTGGCTAAGCCCAAACGATTCTTTTCAAGACTGTCTGGAAATGCAAATATTTTCTCTGGAGTATTCGGATAAACTTGTTCACCATGTACATCATATTGACCACGTTCAAGAATAAATGATGGACGAGGTGATTTCATTTCTTTCATCACCATAATATCTTGTATTCGATCAACACTATCAACATAAGTTTTTCGAGTCTGCTTTAGTGATTTTGAAGCATCGGTATAGGTTTTAGAATTGGTTTTAATATAGTACTTCAATAAATCATTTTTTTCGTTTGTCGATAACTGATTTATAGGTTTCTTAATTAAATTCTCAATTGTAGTTTTATTGGCTATTTGTAAAATTTCTAAAGCATTTAATTCTCTTTCAAATACGGTAATATCATCTACCACAGCACCACCAATACCTTTGCCTCGCCAACGTGCACCAATTTGTAAGCCCGGATCGTCTGGGACCCCTTTCATTCCATGTGCTTTTTTATTGAATACAATGTCTTTGTACAGGTTGTCAATTTCAGTTTCGGTAGTTAATATTTTTCCATCTAAATAAATATGTAAGCCATTGGCAGTACTTGAACCATCATACGTCATGGTCAATTGTATCCATTTTTCTTTAGGAATATCATCTAATGAATATTTTACAATTGCATTGCCAGGATGTAAGTGAGCTAAAAGTGCTTCTATCTTATTATCTTTTATTGCAAGATGATACCCTCTGAAATTGAATAATTTGGCACCAATTCCTTTATGGAATATAACACCAGTTTCTAAATCTTTCGGCACATAAATTCGGATACCAACGCTAAAAGGTTCATGGCGTTGAAAAATACCAACTTTACCTAAATTTAGCCAGGCATCGCCATCTAACTGCAAACCTTTACCATCAAAACCTTTTGTATAACTTGGAGTTTGATTAGTAGAATATTGTCGTTCCATTTTACCTTTCTGAAACGGTTTGATTTTATTTACCAATTGTCCATTGTTAAAATCAACTTTGGCAATTAACCCCTTCGGTGTTTGGTTCGGATTTATTTTTTGATAACCCTCATTATTTATCCATTTTTGAGCTTCTTGTTCTGCAGCTGTTGATGCTACTTTAACATTTTGTTCTTTATCATTTATAAGTTTTTCTATATAACTTAAAAATTGTTCTTGCTCCTTATTAGGCAATAATAATGTTGGTGCGGGCATAGACCAATCATAAGATATTTGACCTGATTCTTGTTGATTGTTAAAGAAACTATACATTTCAAAATAGTTCTTTTGCGAAATAGGATCGTATTTGTGATCATGACATTTTGCGCAAGCCATAGTTAAGCCCATTAACCCTTCACTTACAACATTGGTTCTGTCAGACACATATTCTGAACGAAACTCTTCATCAATAATTCCACCTTCACCATTTTGTGGATGCAAACGGTTAAATGTGGTTGCCAAAATTTGCTCTTTGGTTGCATTCGGCATCATATCACCCGCTAGTTGCCATCTGATAAATTGATCATAGGGTACATTAGTATTGAACGACTTTATGACCCAGTCTCTATAAGGCGAAACATCACGATAACGATCTACTGTGTAACCGTTTGTATCCGCGTAGCGCGATAAATCCATCCAATCTAAAGCCATTTGTTCACCATAATGCTGTGAAGAAAGTAATCTATCTACTTGTATTTCAAAAGCATTGGGTGAGTCGTCATTAATGAAAGTATTGATTTCATCAAGAGTAGGCGGTAAGCCTGTTAAATCAAATGTTAGACGTCTAAGAATTGTTTCTTTGTTAGCACGCTCATTGGTTTCTAAATTTTCTAATTCTAATTTTGCCAAAATAAAATTATCAATAGGGTTGACAATTTTATCTTCTAATTTTACTTTAGGAGGATTTTGCTCCTTAGGAGAAATAAAGGCCCAATGATCTTTATATTCGGCACCATCTTCTATCCACCGAACAAGCACAGCTTTTTCATATTCGGTTAGCGTTAAGTGCGATTCGGGAACTGGCATAACCAACTCTGGGTCATCCGATAGAATACGGTCAATCATAAGACTGCTGCCAGCATTACCTGGTACAATTGCATATTTACCCGGATTATTTTCCGATTCTTTAAAAGCTAAATCAGGTAAATGTAGTTGCAGCCCAGCCGAAATTTTAGCTTCATCAGGGCCATGACATAAAAAACATTTGTCTGATAAAATAGGTTTTACGTGCTGATTGAAATCTAATTGCTTCGGTAGTTTTTCATAAGCTAATGCAACATCATCTGGTAATTCAGGTCCGCCACATGAAACAGTAACTATCAGAATTAATAGAGAAAGGTAATTAAAAATTTTAGCCATTAAGAATAATTGTGTTTTGTGAAATTCGCTTAGAATTTTCTGTATTTTCTTTTTTTCATTTTATTGGCTTCTTTATCACCAATAAATTTCTCTATCTCAGGATTCCAATCTAATGGTCTGCCAAGTTGATATGCGATGTTACAGATATTGCCAACACTAGCAGAGCGATGTCCTATTTCTACGTCACATATTGGTTGACTTCTATTTTTAATAGCATCAATCCAATTCTGATAATGATTACCTCTAGATTCATCAAGTATAGTTTTTGAAGCTTCTAGTTCTGCAGTTAAAATTGTTGGCGGATCAGTTTCTAAATAACTACGGCTGATATCTAAATTTCCTTCACTACCAATAAAACGAACTCCCCAACCACGGCCAAAATCTTCATGAATCATTTCAATTCCGTTTTCATAAATCATTTTCATACCTCGAACTGCATTCTTATCGGTAGGTGGTTCAAAACGTACTGGTCCAGAACGATCCATACCCAATGCCCATTGTGCAATGTCAAACATATGTGCCCCCCAATCTGTTAAAATGCCCCCACCAGTTTCATTAAACTTACGCCAATCAGGAAAAAAACCATCGCTGGTTGGTGGTGATAGTCGATTATTATAGGGTAGAAGTGGAGCTGGACCACACCATGTATTCCAATCTACTTCTTTAGGTGTTGGTTCGGTTTCCATATTAAAAGGAATAGCAGGGTCTCCAACATTTACCAATACTTTTGACACTTCGCCTATATAACCTTTACTTACGAGTTCAATTGCTTTTTGAAATTTTTGCCAAGAACGTTGCATACTACCGACTTGCAAAACGGCTCCTGTTTTTTTAGTAGTTGAAACCATATCAATACCTTCCTTGATGGTTAAGGTCATAGGTTTTTCGCAATACACATCTTTACCAGATTTCATTGCCGCAATTGCTTGAATTGCATGCCAATGGTCTGGCGTTGCAATAATTACTGCATCAATATCTGGTCGTGCTAATAGTGCCTTGTAATCACCAGTAGTTGATACGCCATTATATCCGCTTTGTTTTCTTTTATCCGCATATATTTTTTCTACGTGACCCTTAAACCATTCATTCTTTGTAGACCACACATCTGAACCAGCAACTATTTGCGCATTGGTATTTTCAGTAAAAGCTCTTGCTAAGCCTGATGTTTGTTTTCCCAAGCCAATAAATCCTAAATTTATTTTATCACTTGGAGCAACAAATCCTTTTCCAAGTACAAATCTGGGTACTATTGTAATAGCTCCGGCCGTTAGTGCTGTTCGTTTTATAAATTTTCTACGGGATAATTCATTTTTTGCTTTTTTAGGATCTTTCATATCATTGGTCTTTGTGGTCTAACGACAAGGTACTTAATTTTATATTTTTGGCATCACAAATGAAATGTCAAGTGTATCATTCATTTGTTTTTGCAGCGCTAAAAGGTCTGTAAATAACTGCTCAACATTTTCTTTTTGCTCTGGTAACTCGGCTATATTATTGACTTCTTCTGGGTCGTTGTTCATATCAAACAACAATACTTTTTTAATTTTTGGATATACGATTAATTTATAACCGTCTTTTCTTATCATTCGTTGATAATCTACGTATCCATTATAAATAGCATCATAATGACTAGTAGTTCTACTACCATGAACAAGATCTAAAATACTGTTGAAAAATACATAGTCTGGTTTTTGTACTTCAGCTAAATCTAAGCTAGTGGCCATGGCATCTTGTAAATAGATGTCTGCACTTATTTTTTTATCTGCTGGCACGTCAGGGCCAACAATGATAAATGGCGATCGAATACTATGATCAAATTGTGTTTGTTTGCCAAGAAGCCCATGCTTGCCCATTGCTAACCCATGATCAGAAGTGAAAATGATATAGGTGTTATCCATTTTTCCAGTTGATTTAAGTCCATCAATAATACCTCCAATTTGGGCATCTAAATGACTAATTAAAGCATAGTATTCTTTGGTATGTGTTTTAATTGCAAGCTCTGTTCTTGGAAAAGGAGCTAATGCCTCATCACGTAACCAAGTACCATTACCTATACCATCTTTATGCGGATACATGGGTAAAAAACTTTTAGGAATACTGATATTATCAATATCATACATATCTAAAAATTCTTGTGGAGCTTGCCGAGGATCATGTGGCGCATTAAATGCTAGATACATGAAAAATGGATTTTCACTTTTCTTAGTTTGCGCAATAAAACCTAAAGCATCATCTTTTACTACTTCGCTCCAATGTTTACCGCCTTCCCAAAAACCACCAAAGTCTTTATTTGTTGGCGACCATAGTGTATCATTCTCGTCTATGGGTCTATTGTAGCCTGCAGCGCGAATTTCTTCTGCTGATTTACCATCTTCAATCATTTTGTTAATAAATGGAATGGTACCTTGATGGCTCCATGCATCTCTGGGCATTCCGGGTCTGATATGAACAACATTTTGAAAGACAGAATCGGCAGGAGCATCAACATGCCATTTGCCAGTCATGTAGGTTTCATAACCAGCACCTTCCATAAGTTTACCCCATGTTTTATCGAAATTCTTATTTTCTTTCCAACTTTGTCTAAAATCATTAACATCCCAGACACTACGCCCTGAAATAATCATCGCCCTTGAAGCAGCACATACCGCGCCACCCCATGCTCCCATGTTATATGCATGCGTAAAAGTTGTGCCTTGATGAACTAAACGGTCAAGGTTTGGCGTTTTTATTTCAGAATTACCCAGTGCATTGATTGCGGTATAGGTAAGATCATCTGCAAACACAAAAACAATATTAGGTTTCTGTGGCGTTTGTTTTTGTTCTTCTTTGCATGAAAAGAATAGCATTGATGAGCAAAATAAGAACACAATTTTTGAAAAGAAATGTTTGGTTTTAAGCATAGTGAAATAAGTTAGTTTAGTCGTGTTCTTCAAATATAATAAAGCATTATAATTTCGAGAGCCAAATTTTACAATGTTCAACATTAAAAGGTATAACAGGTGTTATTAAATAACAGAAATAGTAGTTTTGATTTTATGAAATATATTATTTCGGCTTGCATTGTATATCTCTGTTTCACATCTTGCGTTGGTGTGAAACAATATAATGCCCAAATTTCTTCATTGCATTCGGTTGAAGAATTGCATCAAGATGTAGATAAGGCCTATTCACAATTGCAAAAATTTCACCCCAGGCTAAATCAATACATTTCAAGGGCTGCGCTTGATTCAAAAATTAATGCTCTTAAAAATGAAATAAATCACCCAATGCCTAGTAATGAATTTTACGAACGTTTGGCCTTAGTTTTAAAAGAAATTAGACAAGGGCATTTGATGTTGAGACCGCCTACACAAAGATTTTCAAGAGCTCAACTTAAAGTTTTACGTAAGATGAAATTTGAATTTAATGATTTAGATTTTGAAGTCCTTGATAAGAAGCTATGGATAAAATCAACCATGGGACACGACTCCACAATTGTTGGAGACCAGGTATTGACAGTAGGTAAAGAAACAGCTGGTAAATTGGTGAATAAATACAAAGCGCTATCTACTTCAGATGGTTTTAATTCTACATATTATGACCGTTATGTAGGTCGTAATTTCACTAATTTTTATTATTCAGATAAAGGCTATAGAGATAGTTTAATGTTGCTTTTGAAGAAGGGAGATTCTGTTTATTTTCAGAAATTTAAATGGATAAAAAAAGGTAGGATTATCCAAAGAGATAGCGCAACAATTGGTGAATCTAAAACACCAACTAAGGCTGAAAAACTTGCTTATAAAGCAAAACAAAAATCGAAAAAGAAAGCAGGAAGAAGTAGAGGCTATGTACCATCAAGAGATTATTATCTGCGAAATTTTGAATTTATTGGTGAGAATAATTCTGTTGCCTATTTAAAAATTAGAGCTTTTGGTGATGGTAATCAAAGAAAATTTTATCGAGAAACTTTTGCCAAAATTGATTCAGCAAAATCTGCTAATTTAATAATTGATATACGCGATAATGGTGGTGGTAGCATTGATGAAATAGAAAACCTATATGCTTATTTGGCTTTAAAACCCTTCAACTTTGTAAATGATGCCGAAGCACTTACAAAAACACCGGCAACAAAAGCAACAACCTCATTAGAATATTCAGGATTTATAGATGCAACCATTCGTTTGTTCTCAATACCTGGTTTATTAATTTATGATTTATTTCATGTAAAAAAGAAAGGCGAAAAAAGGTATTACAAATTGAGCAACTCAAAATTAAAAAAGCCCAAAGAGAATAATTTCAATGGAAAAATATATGTTTTGATAAACGGATATTCCTTTTCTGCTTCTTCAATTTTATCAACCAATTTGCAAGCTACAAATAGAGCAATTTTTGTGGGTGAAGAAACAGGTGGTGGTTATAATGGTACTGTTGCTGGTCAGTCTAAATATGTTACCTTACCGAATTCAAAGGTGCGCATGAAATTTGGACTATTGCATATAGAATCGCCGTTTCATACAGATCCAATTGGTTATGGAATTAAACCAGATGTTCAAATAATACCAACCCAAAAGGATCGACTACAAAAAAGAGACCCTGAACTTGAATGGGTTTTAAACAACATTAGAGAGGGAAATTAAAAAAGTTGTTTGACTGCAGATTTACCTTAAAAAGTATTTTTTAAACTGAGTATATTTAGAATGGTAAATTCTTTAAATCTACATTACCACCTGAAATAATAATGCCTAGTTTTTTGTTTTGAAACGTAGCTTTATTAGCAATAATTGCTGCTAACGCTACGGCACTTGAAGGTTCAACAATGATTTTCATTCGTTCCCAAATTAATTTCATGGCTGCAATTATTTGTTCTTCAGTAACAGTAATAATATGGTCAACATAGTTTTGAATAATGGGAAAGTTAATTGTACCTAAGGTAGTTCTCAAACCATCGGCAATGGTATTAGCACTTTTATTCTGTTCTATTTTTCCACTTTGTAATGAACGATAGGCATCATTTACTTCTTCGGGTTCTGCACCAATAACACTACAATTTTTACCAAAAAAATGAGCTGCAAGTGCTGTGCCTGCAATTAGTCCACCTCCGCCAATTGGCGCAAATAGTATTTCAAGTTCTGACTGATCCTCCAACAACTCCATTGCAGCAGTGGCATTACCGTATATAACATCAATGTCATTTGAAGGATGAATAAAAGTAGCTCCCTTATCAGCAACTATTTTTTGAGCGGCATTTTCCCGTGCTTCTAAAGTTGGTTCACAAAGTGTTATTTTTCCCTCATAGCCAATCACTGCATTTTGTTTAACTGCGGGGGCATTTGAAGGCATTACAATTTCTGCTGAGATACCTAAATTTTTAGCCGCTAAAGAAACGGCTTGTGCAAAATTTCCTGAAGAGTGTGTCACTACTCCTCGTTGTTTTTGAGCATCACTTAATTGCATAATAGCATTAGTTGCGCCTCGCATTTTGAATGCACCCATGCGTTGAAAATTTTCGCATTTAAAAAATAGAGATGCACCAACTAAATCATTAATTGCTGTAGAAGTTAAAACAGGAGTTCTATGAATATAGGGTGTAATGCGATTTTGGCATGCTTCTAAAATTTCCTTTTTGCTCATTTTTAAACACTATCAGGGTGCGGATGTTTCCAGGGTGCTCTATAGTTTCGTTGTAGAAGCTGTGTAGCTTCTGGGTCATCAATTATAGTCATACTTTTTGGATCATATACTAACGGTCTACCTAATTCCATTGACATATTGGCTAGTATGCAACTTGCTGCTGAAATATGGCCTTGTTCTATGTCAGCAACTGGCTTAGTATTGTTTTCAATGGCTTTTAAAAAATCTATCATATGGCCTCGTGATGCTGGTGCTACATGAAGTTCCATATCCTTTTCAGTTAAATCTTCAGGGAATTTTTCTCGTTCATAAATAACATCTTTATGAATTTCTTCACCATCACCGACTGGTATAAAATCATACTTTTGAACACTACCCTTAAGTGTGCCTTTATCGCCATAAATCTTAAATGCCCAAGGATAATCCGGATCACTAGCTGTGCCCCATGAACGGTGTTCCCAAATGCAATTAAGTTCATCAAATTCAAAAATGGCAGTTTGTGTATCAGAAATATTTGCCTTGGCATCCTTTTGAACATAAATTCCACCATGAGAACTAACTCGTTTTGGCCATCCTAAATCTAACATCCATCGTACCGTATCAAACATATGTACACACATATCACCAACAATTCCGTTACCATACTCCATAAAGGCTCGCCATCTTCTATGGGGCACGCCATCAAATTCTCTTATTGGTGCTGGCCCTGTCCATAAATCATAATCAAAAAAATCAGGAATTTCTACTACTGGCCGGTTTCCTTTGTCACGCATGTGATAATAACAGCAAATCTCAATGTGTGAAATTTTGCCAAGAAGTCCGGCGTCAACTATATTCTTTTTGGCATCAATTAAATGCGGGGTACTTCTACGTTGCATACCCACTTGAACAACTTTATTATATTTTTTAGCGGCTGCAACTAAAGCTTCACCTTCAATTATATCAACGCTAATAGGTTTTTGTAGATAAACATGTGCTCCTGATTTCATTGCCTCAATGCCTTGTAATGCATGCCAATGATCTGGTGACCCGATTAGAACTATGTCTAGTTTTTTATCAGCCAACATTTTTCGATAATCACTAAACATTTTTGGTTTTTTTCCAGAACGTTGCCTTTTTTGAACCAAATCAGCAGCATCAGAAAGCATGTTTTTATCTGGGTCACATAATGCAACTACATCAACATTTGCAACTTGTATTAATCGAAATAAATCGCTTTTACCGTACCACCCTGAGCCAATTAATCCAACTTTCCATGGTTTGTCTTTTGGGCCATATTCAAAAGCATAGGCGCCTAACGAAGTAAAAGCAAATGCTGCCGTTGTGCCTTTAATAAAGTTTCTTCGACCGAGGTTTTTATTTTCCATAATTGGTTGATAATTTCTTTAGTTGAGTTTTTCAGCTTATCAAAGTACAATTTTTCGTTTAATTATTGATTTTATTATTTAGGCGGAAGTTAAAATGAATTCATTGTACTATTTTAGTCATTCTATAAAACTGTTAATGAATATTTTGATTTCTAGAAAAAAAGTTAGTCTCGCATTACCTTG
This sequence comes from Aurantibacter crassamenti, assembly GCF_016811105.1. Taxonomy (GTDB): domain Bacteria; phylum Bacteroidota; class Bacteroidia; order Flavobacteriales; family Flavobacteriaceae; genus Aurantibacter_A; species Aurantibacter_A crassamenti. Next base: position 845,315 of record NZ_JAFBGM010000002.1, on the reverse strand, counting down.
TTTGTTTTTGTTTGTATTTGCTACTTGTCAAGAAAAAAAGTCAGATACTAATTCAGGTGAACAACATCAGTATACGAATGCGTTGATTGATGAAACCAGTCCGTATTTACTGCAGCATGCGCATAATCCTGTTAATTGGCAATCATGGAGTACTAATGCACTAGAAGATGCAAAAAAGGAAAATAAATTGGTTTTGGTTAGTATTGGTTATTCTTCATGCCATTGGTGTCATGTTATGGAAGACGAGACTTTTGAAGACGAGGAGGTTGCCAAAATAATGAATGAAAATTTTATCAATATAAAGGTAGACCGTGAAGAGCGCCCTGATGTTGATCAAGTTTATATGACCGCAGTACAATTGATTAATGGCAATGGTGGATGGCCATTAAATGTTATTACATTACCCAACGGAAAGCCTTTATACGGTGGCACTTATCACACAAAGGAACAATGGATGCAGGTGCTTACAAAGATAAGTGGGTTATATAAAGATGACCCTGAAAAGGCCGCAGAATATGCTGATATGGTTGCTTCTGGTATTGCGGAAGTGAATTTAATTCAACCGGCAACTGATTTTAAATTATTGACCAAAGAGACTTTAAAATCAAGCGTTGATAAGTGGAAATTGAATTGGGATTCTGATTTTGGAGGAGACTTAGGTAGCCAAAAATTTATGATACCTGTAAATCTTGAGTTTCTACTAGATTATGCAGAATTGTCAGATGATATTGAAACAAAAAATCATGTTGAAAAAACTTTAGATAAAATTTTACTTGGTGGAATTTATGATCATATCGCTGGTGGTTTTTTTAGATATAGTACAGACAATAAATGGAAAGTACCCCATTTTGAAAAAATGCTTTATGACAATGCTCAAGCAATCGAACTCTATTCAAAAGCGTATAAAGTTTTCAAAAAACCAGCCTATAAAGATGCAGTTTTGCAGACTATTTCATTTGTACAGCGCGAAATGAAAAATGATCAAGGTGGTTATCATGCAGCTATTGACGCCGATAGTGAAGGGGAAGAGGGTAAGTTTTATGTTTGGAAATTGGACGAATTAAAATCTGTTTTAGATACAGATTTTCAACTTTTTGCTTCATATTACAATATTAATAATTCATCAGTTTGGGAAGATGGAAATTATGTATTACATAAAGTAGTGAACGATGATGAATTTTTAGAAACGAATAAACTTTCTGAGACTGAATTACAGACTGCAAAATTAAATTGGAATAAAAAGTTGATGCAAGCTCGTAATAAAAGAGTGAGACCCAGAAGTGATGATAAAATAATAACTTCTTGGAATGCTCTTTTAATAAAGGGACTAATAAAGTCTTATGAAGCTTTTGGCGAAAAAGACCATTTGGCCATGGCAGAATCTATTTTAGATTTTATTAAAGCTAAAAGTTATTCTAATGCTAATTTGGTGCATACTTATAAAGAAGGCAGTCAACGTAAAGAAGGCTTTTTAGAAGATTATTCTTTTATGATTGAGGCGCTGTTGAATTTGTATAGCGCAACTATGAAAACAGAATATCTTGAATTGGCCCAAGAATTAAATACTTCGGCTAACAATAAATATTCTGATGCTACTACCGGAATGTACAAGTATAATGAAGGAGAAGAATTAATTGCTAAAATTATAAAAACTGATGACGGTGTTTTACCATCACCAAATGCAGTTATGGCTCACAATTTATTTAAACTCGGACATATTGTTTATGATACTGAAATGATGAAGGAGTCAAAACAAATGTTATCTGCTATGGTACCTTTAATTACTGAAAGTGCAACAAGTTATTCTAAATGGAATTCATTACTATTAAATACAGCATATCCTTATTTTGAAATAGCGGTTGTAGGCAAAAACGCTGAGCCTTTGTTACATGAACTTCAAGCTACTGATATTACGAATGTTTTATTGGTTGGTAGTACTTCAAAAAGTAATCTTCCATTATTTGAAGGTAGATTTTCAAATGATGATACGGTAATTTATGTTTGCCAAAACACCACTTGTAAACTACCGGTGAGCACCGTAGAAGAGGCATTGCAGCAATTGGCAAATTTTTAAATTACTATTAAATCCAATATTTAGAATATTGTACGTTATCAAATAGTATGAAATTTTGCTTTTTAATGTTCATAGAAAAAAGTAACTTATCCCTTGAAAACAAACTATACTAAAACAAACAACAAAATTTAAATTATGCAGATAAAAGAATCCGCTGAGGTTTATGATGTAATTATCGTAGGTTCAGGCGCAGGTGGTGGTATGGCAACTAAGCAATTGGCAGATGCAGGCTTGAATGTTGCAGTTATTGAAGCTGGGCCATTTTTCGATCCTGCTGACCCTAAAACTCAAACTCAATTGAAATGGCCTTATGAGTCTCCTAGAAGAGGAGCTGGTACGGATCGTGCATTTGGTGAATGGGATATGTCATGGGGTGACTGGGAAGTTGAGGGTGAACCTTATACCCAAGAAGAAGGATCGGATTTTAGATGGTGGCGTGCGAGAATGTTAGGTGGACGTACAAATCACTGGGGACGAATTTCATTACGTTTCGGCCCAAAAGATTTTAAAGGTAAATCTCAAGATGGTCATGGTGAAGATTGGCCAATAGGGTATGATGATATAAAACCATATTATGATAAGGTTGATAAGCTGATTGGTCTTTATGGTACAAAAGAAGGTATAGATAATAACCCTGATGGTTTTTTTCTTCCTCCACCAAAACCAAGATTACATGAGCTTTTTTACATTAAAGGAGCTAAGAAAAGTGGGATTCCTGTTATTCCAGGACGTCTTTCTATGCTAACTAAAAAAATAAACAACGATCGTGGTGTTTGTTTTTATTGTGGTCAATGTAATAGGTCTTGCTCTGTATATGCTGATTTTTCGGCGGGTAGTTGTTTAATTTTTCCAGCGCAGAAGAGTGGTGGTAGAGTGAAGATTTTTGTAAACTCAATGGTTCGCGAAGTAACTACCAATGAAGAAGGTAAAGCAACAGGCGTATCTTATATAAGTAAAGACGATAGAAAAGAGTATAAGCTTAAAGCAAAAGTTGTGGTATTGGCTGCTTCAGCATGTAGTTCAGCTCGTATTTTGCTAAATTCTAAAAGTAAGCAACACCCTAATGGTTTAGGCAATAGTAGCGATGCTGTTGGTAGATACCTTCATGATTCTACCGGTTCTAGTGCTGCTGGTTTTATTCCTGATTTAATGAATAGAAAGACTTCATATAATGAAGATGGTACCGGCGGTATGCATGTGTATTCACCTTGGTGGGGCGATCATTCTAAGCTTGATTTTCCTCGTGGTTATCATATTGAAGTATGGGGTGGTATGGGTCAACCGAATTATGGATTTGGTTGGAACCCTAATGATTTCAATAAATTTTTTAATTTAAAAGTGGGTGGATATGGTAATTCACTTCGCGAAGATGTTAAAAAGTATTACGGTTCTGTCATTGGCTTTGGTGGAAGAGGTGAAAGTATTGCTCGAAAAGATAATTACTGTACAATTGACCCAACTACCGTTGATAAATTTGGTATTCCTGTTTTAAAATTCAATTATTCGCATTCGGATAATGAGGTTAAACAAGCTAAGCATATGCAGGATACTTTCGAAGAGTTGATTCACAATATGGGCGGTAAACCGTTAGGAGAAAAACCAGGAAAGGATAAAGATTATGGTCTGTTGGCCGGTGGTCAAATTATACATGAAGTAGGTACTACAAGAATGGGTAATGATCCCAAAACAAGTGTTACCAACAAATTTAGTCAGCTGCATGAAGTAGACAATGTGTTTGTAGTAGATGCTGGTACTTTTACTTCACAGCCAGACAAGAATACTACTTGGACTATTTTAGCGCTTTCATGGAGAGCATCTGATTATATTATCGAACAATTAAAAGCACAAAACATATAAGTTATGGATAGAAGAAAAAGTATACAGACTTTAATTTTAGGTGCTGGGGCTGCCACTTCTGGCATTGCGTTAAACAGTTGTAAAAATGAAAGTGAAGTTGCTGTTGATGAGGCTATTTCTGCAAGTAGTGAAAAATACTTTGGTAGAACACCAGCAGAACTTAAGCGTATTGAAGAACTAAATGCGGAGCAATTATTTAATGAGCATGAAATGGAAACAATTGCCGCGTTAAGCGTTGTTATACTTCCTCCGAAAGAACCACATGGTGGTCCGATTGAAGCGGGTGTTCCAGAACTTGTTGAGTTTATGGGTAAAGATATCCCATCTATGGCACCAACTTTATTAGGTGGTTTGATGTGGTTAGACCATAAGAGTAATACCGAATATGGTACTGAGTTTAAATCTGTTACGCTTGAACAGAAAAAAGAAATTTGTGATCAAATTTGTTGGCATGATATTGAAAAGCCACTTGATGAACAAGCATTAGAAATTCAGTTTTTCTATATGATGCGTGGACTTACCGTAACTGGCTATTACACTTCAAAAGTAGGTATAGCTGATTTAGGATATAAAGGAAATACGCCAAATGTTTGGGATGGAGTACCGCAAGATGTTTTAGATCAACATGGCGTAGCTTATGACCCCGAATGGATTGCCAAATGCATTGATCAAAGTACAAGAGGTACCATTGCAACTTGGGATGATGAAGGTAATTTGCTTACATAGAAAATAGGTAAAAATTTAAAACACCTCTCGATGGCTGAATTCTTTTCAGAAATAGAGAGGTGTTTTTTAGTTATATGATTTAACATATAACACCATATAATTAAGAACACTAATTAAACTAGATACAATGAAAAAAATTACAACGCTTTTATTACTCGTTGCTTTCACAGTTTCTTTGAGCGCTCAAGAAATTGGATTGCAACTGTATAGCTTACGAAATCAGTTTAAGAAAGATTTGCCGAGTACCTTGCAACAAATTCAAGATTGGGGAATCACCAAAATTGAAGGTGGAGGTACATATGGTCTAGAAATGGATGCCTACAAACAAATGCTAGAAGATTATAATTTGCATATGGTTAGTATTGGGGCTGGTTTTGATGATTTAGAAAATAATCCAGAAAAAGTTATTGCAGAGGCAAAGGCTTTTGGTGCCAAGTACGTAATGTGCGCTTGGGTACCTCACAAAGGAAATGAGTGGGCCTTAAAAGAAACAAAGCATGCCACCAAGGTATTTAATACAGCTGGAAAACTTTTAAAAGAAAACGGAATCACTTTAGCATATCATCCTCATGGTTATGAATTTCGGCCATATAAAAAAGGGACTTTGTTCGATTATATGGCTCAAAATGCTACAGATTTTACTTTTGAATTAGATGTGTTTTGGGCTCATCATGGAGGTGCAGACCCATTAGCTTTATTAAAAAAGTACCCAACTAAATTTACCCTAATGCACTTAAAGGATATGGAGCATGGGGTTAAAGGAAATAATACAGGTAGTGAAGAAGATGACACAAATGTGGTATTGGGTACTGGCCAGGTAGATATTGCAGGTACTGTTGCCGAGGCTAAAGCCTTGGGAATTGAATATCTTTTTATAGAAGATGAGTCTACAGATGTGGTGAATCAAATACCAAAAAGTCTTACCTACTTAAATGAATTAAAAGAACCACAATTAGGTATACAGTTATATAGTTTACGAAATGATTTACCTAAAGATGTGCCGGGTACCTTTGCTAAGATTAAAGAATGGGGCATTCATAATTTAGAGGATGGTAACGATGGCACCTATGATTATTCAATGGACGAGTATAAAGCAATGCTGGCAGAAAATGACCTTAAAATGGTTAGCGTTAGTGGTTCCTTTGATGATTATAGAGATGCTCCAGAAACTATATTGGCAAGAGCCAAAGCGTATGGTGCAAAATATGCAGTATGCTTTTGGATACCACATAATGGTAATGAATTTACACTAGCAGATACAGAAAACGCAATCGCAGTGTTTAATAAGGCGGGTAAAATGTTTGCAAAAGAAGGTGTTACGTTAGCATACCATCCACACGGATATGAGTTTAGACCGTATAAAGATGAGTTGCTAATTGACCATTTAATAAAAAATTCTACATATTTCGATTTTGAAATGGATGTATATTGGTTTGCCCATCCTGGTCAAGATCCTGTTGCGTGGTTAAAAAAATACCCTAAAGAATTTAAGTTGATGCATCTTAAAGATTGTAAAAAAGGTACGCAGGGCAATCAAAACGGAAGTGCAGATGTAGAAACGAATGTAGTTTTAGGTACGGGACAAATCGATATTAAAGCTATTGTTGCTGAGGCAAAAAAAATGGATATTGATTTTCTTTTTATTGAAGATGAATCTTCAAAAGTAAAAGAACAAGCACCAAAAAGTGTGGAGTTTGTTAAAGGATTAAAGTAAAGAGATTTGATTTTTATTTTGCAGTTATAAAACTGTGGGTTAATTATAATAGGGCTTCTGAAATTAATTTTAGAAGCCCTTACTGCTTGCCTTCTAATTTCGTATTTTAGTGGTATTACCAAATCACTTTTTATGAGATTGAGTATTCTTATTATAGCATTTTTATTAGTAAGCTGTGCAGATAAAAAAACAAATGAGATTGTAGATGCAAAAAAGCCTCCTAATATTGTTTGGTTGGTGGCTGAAGATCAATCTCCCGATTGGTTTCCGATGTATGGCGATACAACTATTTCATTACCGAATTTAGAATCATTAGCAGTTGATGGTGTGAAATTCACTAATGCGGTAGCACCTGTACCTGTATGTGCACCGGCGCGTTCTGCATTAATTACAGGTATGTACCCGTCAACTCTGGGTACACATAATATGCGTACACATGCGCCGTGGCGTGGTGAAGGTGACAAACCATACCCAAATTTAGATATTCCAAGTTACTCGCCTGTGGTACCTGAAGGTGTTAAAATGTTTACTGAGTATTTACGAAAGAAAGGATATTATACAGCTAACGGCCCCAAAGAAGATTACAATTTTGAAAAAACCGATGCCGCTTGGAACGAGAGTAGTCGCAAAAGACATTGGAGAAATAGAAAAGAAGGACAACCATTTTTTACAGTTTTTAATTATGCGGTTTGTCATGAATCGCAAATTTGGAAAAGAGGTAAAGATTCACTTTTCGTCAACCCGAAAGATGTTCCAGTGCCGCCATATTTTCCTGATAATGATACTATTCGTCATGACTTGGCTGTAAATTATAGTAACCTAAAAAGATTAGATGATCAAATAGGTGAGGTTATAGCAGATTTGAAAGAAGATGGTTTATATGAAAATAGTATTATTTTCTTCTATGGAGATCACGGAGGTCCTTTTCCCAGACATAAACGTGCACTTTATGATAGCGGGGTTTTGGTGCCCTTACTTATAAAATTTCCTGAAAATAAAAATGCTGGTAGCGTTGATGACCGCATGATTAGTTTTATTGATTATGCGCCAACGGTACTTTCTCTTGCCGGAATTTCGCCTCCTAAGGTAATGCAAGGAAAAGCACAATTTGGAGAATTTAAATCGAAGGTTAAATCAAAATATACGTTTCATACTTCGGATCGATTTGATGGTGTTTATGATAGATTACGAGCGGTACGTTCAAAGCGATATAAATATATTAAAAGTTATGATGTAAATCTTTCGCATGCACTTCCGGTTGCGTATCGTGAACAAATGCCAATGATGCGCGAATTAAGAAAAATGTACAAAGAAGGTTCATTAAATAAACAACAGGCAAGTTGGTTACATAAAACCAAACCTGAAGAAGAATTATACGATTTGAAAAATGACCCTTTTGAATTACATAATCTTGCTAAATTGCCAGAGCTTAAAGATACGCTTATGCATTTTAGAGGTGTGTTGAATAAGTGGATCATTGATACACATGATCTTGGTGAATACGCTGAACAACAGTTAATTGACAAGTGGCGTCCTAAAGGAAAACAACCGGCTTTACAACATTTGAAAATTGAAAAAACAATTGATGGAATAGCGTTGTTTCCATCTAGAAAAGATGCTACAATTGTGTGGAAACAACCAAAAGATTCAATCTGGAATATCTATGACAAACCACTACCAAAAGATATTCCTTTTGAAGCAAAAGCAGAAAGAATAGGATATACAGATAGTGAAATATTAAAGTATGCTCCAGAATAATTTATTCTATTCTTTTAAACATTAACAGCCGTACATCGATACCATCTTTTTCTTTTAGTAGGGGGGATTTTAATGTGAGTAAACTTCGGCCTTTTTTTAGATTTATTGTACCTAATATTTTAGGTTTAAAATCTTTTACATATGATTCTATTCTTGGATCACGATCATTTTCCATACCAGTTAAGGGCGGGTCATGTGCTTCTGTAATTTGAGAAACTAGTTTGTTATGTGCATGTGATAATTCAATGGCGATACCTGCGTTTTCAGGTTTCATTGTATAGTATAATTCAACTTCAAAATTTCCATCAGCTAAAACTTCAACATCCCAAGTGATTGAATCTTTTGCACTTTGCCAATTCGTGAAAAATGTATTGTTTGGGTGTATGTTACTTCTTTTAATATTGCCGTGCGGAATACCATCTCTAGCAGGTACTTGTGTATATTTATAATCAGGATGCCCTAAGGTAATTGCTCTGTCATCTGTTTCTTTAGTTAATTGAATTGTTTCAGAAAGCCAATTGTTTTTAGCATTAATTAGGGAGTCTGTTATTTGTTGGTTTTGTGCTGCAACGTCGGTGGTTTGTCCATGATCATTAACCATGTCATACAGCTTATTATCAGCATCTAAACGATAATTTTGTGTTCTCAGACTTGTTTTTCCTCGCCAGTTATTAACGATTATTCGATCATCCCATTTTTGATTATCATTGAATATTAGCGTTGAAAGATTTCTACCATCTAAAGGTTTTTTAGTTTCAAACGCAGTGTTCGTTAAATTAACTAGAGTAGGTAAGAGGTCAATTGCAGCAGCAATTTGATTTATTTTTTTTCCGGCAGGTATAACATCTTTCCATTGGATAAAAAATGGAGATCGAACACCGCCTTCATCAGTAGAACCTTTTTTACCACGCATACCACCATTCCAGCGATAACCGTTTGGTCCGTTATCTGAAAGATAAATTACTATTGTATTTTCTTCAAGTTCTAGCTCTTTCAGTTTACTAGTAACTCTACCCACATTATAATCTATATTTTCAACCATGGCTAACGCTGCTCGAGAGAAGTTTTCGTTTTCTTCTTCGGTGCCATGATATTTCATATTCAAGTTTTTATCCTTAAAATTATTCCAGTAAGCATCAGGTACCTGCATAGGACTGTGTGGCGTATTATAAGGCAAGTATAAAAAGAATGGCTTTTCTTTATTCTTTTCAATAAAGTCAATTCCATGATTGGTGAGGTCATCAACTAAGAACCCTTCACCTTTTACAATCTTACCATTATGTTCAAGCATAGGGCTGAAATAATTGCCCCAATGGCCAGAAGTAAAACCATAGTAATCATCAAATCCCCTCGAATTAGGGTGATAAGGTGGTTGCATTCCGTTATGCCATTTACCATAAGCTGCAGTTTGATAACCTGCTTCTTTTAAAATTTGTGCAATTGTAGTTTCATTTAGACTCATGCGTTCTCCACCCGCTGATGTGCCATAAACACCTGATCTAGTTGCATATCTGCCAGTAAGTAATTCTGCTCTAGTGGGTGAACAAACCGGTTGAACAAAAAAGTTCTCAAAGGTTACGCCGTTTTTTGCTAATGCATCAATATGTGGAGTATTTAAATTACTATTTCCACTAATACTTAGATCACCCCAGCCTTGATCATCACTCATTATTAAAATGATGTTGGGTTTTTTGACTTCAGTTACGGTTTTGGTTTTAACTGCTTCATTACAAGAAGTAAAAATAAAAAGCAAAGCAATTAGAGTAAGTAAGGTTCTTTTCATATCATATATGTTGTTTATAAAAATAGTGTAAAAGTGAATATATAATGCGCTATTTAGTTTTTGATTTCAAAGGATTCAAATTTTATGGGATAAAAAATATAGCTATCTTCATCTTCCTAAAATTAAAGTCAAGTAATGCTTAAAATTATTAGGTCTAACGCTCTTTTTATTTTCAAATTTTTGGTGATTGTTGTACTTACAGCTAGTGCTTGTAAAGAAAAACCAAAGTCAGAATCTCAAAATACAAATGAATCAGAGGTAATTGTGGATGAAGCAATTCTTCCGAAGAAAAAAGAGAAAGCGAAAAAGGTTTTTCGAACTTTTGAAAACCTTGCAGATACAACCTTTGTTAGATTAGCTGATTTTAGCGATGGTTTTGCATTTGATATGCGCTATGCTACTTCTAATAATTTTTTAAAGGAAAAAGTTTATGATTGTGCCGAATGTTATACCCGTGTAAAAACGGTGAAGGCTTTGCTAAAGGCAAATGCAGCGTTTAAGAAATCTGGAGTTAAAATAAAATTCTACGATTGCTATAGACCAAATTCAGTACAATATAAAATGTGGGCGATTGTTCCTAATCCTCAGTATGTAGCAAACCCGAAAAAAGGCTCAATTCATAATAAAGGTGGTGCAGTTGATATTACACTAGTTACATTAGACGGTGAAGAACTTAATATGGGTACTGATTTTGATTTCTTCGGAAAAAGGGCGTACCTAGATAATTTTGATTTGCCAAAAGAAATACTTGACAATAGAAAATTATTAAAAGAAACTATGGAGAAACATGGCTTTTGGTCTACAAGAACTGAATGGTGGCATTACAATCTACAAGGTTCTCATAAAGATAAAATTGCCAATTTTAAATGGGATTGTAACTAACAAAAAATAAACTTAAATGAAATACTTTGCAGCACTTCTAATTATTACACTAATGATAACTTCAAATGCGTTTTCGCAAGACACAATTATGCCATTGTGGCCAAAAGATAAAATTCCAAATCGGATTGATTCTGATGAAAAAGAGGTTCATGTTTATAATGATATTCTAAGAATACAAACCGTTCAAGAACCGACTATTGAAGTGTATTTGCCTTCAAAAAAAACCGCTAACGGTCAAGCGATGCTAATCTTTCCAGGTGGGGGCTATGGCATTTTAGCTTATGATTGGGAGGGTACTGATATGGCCAAATTTTTAAACAGCAAGGGTATTGCTGGTATTGTAGTAAAATATCGTTTACCCTCAGAAATTTCGCAAAAAGATAAACATAATGTGCCGCTTATTGATGTGCAACGTGCTATTAGAATGGTTCGTAGTAATGCTTCAGCTTATAACGTAGATCCAAATAAAATTGGAATAATGGGCTTTTCTGCTGGCGGGCATTTGGCATCAACCCTAGGAACTCATTTTAATGAAAAAGTATACCAACCTATAGATGCAATTGATAATTTAAGTGCGAGACCAGATTTTATGGCTTTGATTTATCCAGTAATTACATTCACACAAAGCACGAAACATTCTGGTTCTGAGAAAAACTTGTTGGGCGAAAAAATTGACCCTAAATTGGAAAAGCATTTTTCAAATGAATTGCAAGTAACTTCTGATACGCCTACAACATTATTGATTCACGCTGCTGATGATACTTCGGTGCCAGTTGCCAACAGTATTTTATTTTTTGAAGCTACTCAGGAAAAAGGAGTGGAAGCAACGATGCATATTTACCCAAAGGGGGGGCATGGTTTTGGTTTGGCTAGAGATAATGTTTATTTAAGAGGGTGGACAGAACGTATGTTTGAATGGTTAGAAAATCTTGATTAAATTTTATTGTTTAGTTCTTCAAACTGTTCAATGCAAAATAATTAAAACAAAAAAAGAACACCAGTTATGGTGTTCTTTTAATTTGAAGGTTTGATCAATACTAATTGTCATCAACTGCATCGTCAATTTCATCTTTAACTTCTTCAGCGCCTTCTTCTATATCATCGCCGACCTCTTCAATTGAATCTTCGATTTTTTCGCTGTTTGACTTTGTCTCACGACAGCCCGTAAAAGTTAGAGCCATTGATGCGAGTAGTATAAATGTATATGCTATTTTTTTCATTTTTAGAATTTTAGGTTGTGAATAATTTATTTACGATATTTTTTTTCGTCCTGTAATTAAGGAAACGAGAAAAAGAACTATAAATAGGAAAAATAAGAATTTTGCAATACTAGCGGCTCCAGCGGCGATTCCACCAAATCCAAAGATTCCAGCAATAATTGCAAGTATAATGAAAGTGACTGTCCAACGTAACATAATATTAGTTTTAGGTTCATACTAATTGTGTACCTCTTATTTGGTACTACTGCAATATCATTAAAAGAGGGGATAACCTTTAACTTAGATGATTTCATTTTTGACTCATATTCAGAAACAATAAGTTATTCTGAAAAACTACTTTCATTAAAACGATATATTGGCTGTAATAAATCAATAAAGAATATAGTGGTGTATCGAATAATTTATAAGCATCATCTTGCTAAGTCTAAATCTTGACTAAAATAAAAATGGCCCTAACATGAGTATTGTTAGAGCCATTTAAAAACAACCAACCAAAAAACGTTTTTCTTTTTCTATTCTAATTTTTAATCTTTTTTAGCAATATCTTTCCCATCATTTTATTGGTCGTAATTAACTACAAAACTTACGTATTAAGTTGTTGTAAATTTTTATTAAAACACTATTTATTTTTCATATGAATTCCTTTCCAGATAAAATCATTTTTTAAAAATCGAACGAATAATATATAGTATTCCAAATTTTTTAAAAGCATCAAATGCAGTGTGCATCCAATTGTCTGAACTAAAATCTTCTTGTACTTCTTGTTTTAATCCTTTTATTTCCTCGAATGCAATCTGACGTTGCAAACTAAGTTTTCTTAGGTCTTTTCGTATTTCCTCAAATGAACTGTAAGTTGTTCTCATAATTAATGTTCAAAAAATTCTGAAGCCATATTCTTAATCACTTTTCTGTCTATTTTTTTACGGAGTGCATATCCTATTAATGCTAAAATGATTAGACCTAAAGAAATTAATAAGGTGCTTAGCACCATACTCTTTAAATAATTGCCAAGGGCTATAGTTGCTCCAACCAACATAAAAACAAGTGCTAAAAAGAGTAGTCCACCAATTAGTGCTGTCTTTACTGCAAAGCTCATAGCAAGCGTTAATTGTTGAAAAACCTTTAATTCAAAATAGCGCTTAGAGGTCTCTAGATAATTTTCGCCTTGAATTGAAGCTTTAGCAGTCGTTTGTTTTATTGATTGAATAATGTTCATTACGATTTCTGTAATTTTTTATTCTTTACTTTAAGCTCTGACAATTTTTTCTCTAAGGTTGAGATTACGTCGTCAGCCTTATAACTCACATTAGTTACAATTGATTCAAGTTGCGAATCTAAATTTTCCTTTTTTACTGAAGCTGTTTCAGCAACTTGGTTTCTTAAATCAATAGCCGTTTCAGCTAATGAGTCTTTTGCATCTATTGCTTGTGTTTTTATTTTTCTTCTAGTATTCACCCCAGAATCCGGAGCGAAAAGTATACCAACAGCTGCACCAATGGCAGTTCCTGTTATAATTCCCAAAAGGGTGTTTGTGCTATTGCTCATGATTATATGTATTTTATTGTTCACTACAAATTTGCCCATATTTATGAGTGTAGCTTAGCTCTAATCAATTAAAAATTGATCGAAATGATTAATTAAGGAAAGGTTAACAGATCTAGCTTATTAGATATGTCAAAGTGCAGAAAAAAAAATATTTATTGCAGAACTAAAGTAGGCTGACAATAGCGAACTTGGTATTCATTTAATTGGACTTTTATTTGGCTGTCCAACCACCATCAACAGTCAGTAGCGATCCAACCATGTAATTACTGGCTTTACTAGCTAGAAAAATTGCTGCTCCTTGAATTTCGTTGAGTTCGCCCCATCGCCCTAAAGCAGTTGCTCCGACTATGTGTTTCTTGGCTTCTTCTGTACCTGCAATAGGAATATTCATTTCGGTTAAAAATGGTCCTGGGCATATTGCATTTACATTGATGTTAAATGGGGCCAGTTCAAGACCTAGTGCGCGTGTCATATTTACTACAGCACCTTTACTGGTTGCATAAGGCGTTCTATTTGCTAAACCAACTATGCCCAAAGTACTAGCCATATTAATGATTTTTCCCCAGCCGTTCTTTTTCATGTTTGGTGTGACAGCTCTAGAAACATTCCAGGTACCATCAACATTTACTTTCATTACTTTCTCAAAATCATCAGCTGTTATTTCATCAATAGGCCCCCTAATATTTATTCCAGCGCTATTAATTAGAATATCAACACTACCGAACTCCTTTATGATGTTATCAACTACGTCTTCTACTTGTTTCAAATTTGTTACGTCAGCAGTATACGCTTTTGATTGAACGCCAAAATCATTTTGTAATTTTTCTGCAGCTGAGTTTCCTTCTTCAAAATTTCTATTTAGCAGAAAAACATTTGCCCCAGCAGATGCTAACCCCGCAGCCATTGCGTAACCCAATCCTTTAGAACCACCTGTTATTAGGGCGTTACACCCTGCCATTTGAAAAAGATTTATTCCAGGTAATTTTTCTTCAGCCATAACTTTTCTGTTTTTTCGCTACTAATTCCAATTATTTTAGGACTATAAATTATACTATTTTTTTCAATTCTGTGATTTGTTCCAAAAATTTGTAGACTGCATTTTGCAAAACGCATTAAAGATGATAACTTGTTAGGCATTCTTTTAGTAAAAAAAAGTGCGATACATAAATGCCAACCAACTAAACAACCATCAATATGATTTCTATTCTGCTGCTTATTTTAAGTGTTCTAATTATAATAGTACTCACTGCTAAATATAATGTGCATCCTTTTTTAGCATTACTCGGTGCTGCCATATTTTTTGCTTTATTTTCAGAAATGTCATTGGCTACTTTGGTGGAGTCTATAAATGATGGATTTGGTTCTACATTAGGTAAAATTGGAATTGTAATTATTCTTGGTGTTATTATTGGTGCTTTTCTTGAACAAACAGGAGGTGCCTTTAAATTAGCTGAAGTTGTTCTCAAAATTATTGGTAAAAAACGTGTTCATGAGGCAATGGGTATTGTTGGCTTTATAGTTTCTATACCGGTATTTGCAGATAGTGGTTTCGTAATTCTTAATCCGTTAAATAAAAGTTTAACCAAAAAAGCGGGTTTATCAATTGTAGGAACAGCAACTGCTTTATTATTGGGATTAATGATTACACATGTTTTGGTTCCGCCAACGCCGGGGCCAATTGCTGCAGCCGGTATCATTGGGGCTGATATTGGTTTAGTAATGTTGGTAGGACTTATTATTGGAATATTATCATTAATAGTGGCAATTATCTATTGTAAAAAGGTTGGTCAAAAAACATACATTGACCCTAATCCTGCTTTGTCTGACGAAGAAATAAAAGAGAAAGTAAGACAAGCGCCAAGTGCTTTCAAATCATTTTTACCAATTTTAATTCCTATTCTATTAATTGTTGGTAAATCATTGATGGACTTCAGTATTACCGATGCTGAACAAGAATTGGGTTGGGTGAAGTTTATTTCATTTATTGGTTCACCGGTGGTAGCTTTAATAATAGGTATGTTCTTCGCATTTTTATTGCCTAAAAAGTTTGATAAAGAAATGCTTTCAACATCAGGCTGGGTTGGTAAGGCTCTTATGGATGCTTCAAATATTATTTTAATAACTGGTGCTGGTGGCATTTTCGGAACAATTTTACAAAAAAGTGGTATAGCAACAGTAATGGCCGATGCATTATCAGGTGCTAATTTGGGTATCTGGTTACCATTTATTCTGTGTGCAGCAATTAAAACAGCGCAGGGTTCTTCTACCGTAGCGTTAATCACAACAGCTTCAATTGTAGCACCAATTTTAGGAACTTTAGGTTTTGTAACTGAAATTGATAAAGCCTTAGTTGTAGCAGCAATAGGTGCTGGTGCAATGGTTGTTTCACATGCTAATGATAGTGGGTTTTGGTTATTGACTCAATTCTCAGGTATTGATGTTAAAACGGGTTACCGAGTTTATACCTTAGGTACTTTAGTTGTTGGTTGTTCAGCGGCCTTAATGGTATTTGCAGCTAGTTTTATTTTTTAAATAAGAGCATCTAAATATTTGACTTCACTAGGGCTTGACCTAATATTTGTACATGCAATATAGAACCAGTTTGTTATGAATTTTGTTAGTAGTTTACAGGTATTGAGATATTGCGGAATGATTTCATTTTTTGCACTTGTGTCATGTGCGGAAAAAAAGGTTGCATCAAAAAACCAGAAGCCAAATATCATCTATATAATGTCAGATGATCATACCACACAAGGTTTCGGAATATACGGAAGTCGGCTAGCTAGTTTAAACCCAACACCTAACCTAGATCAATTAGCGAGAGAAGGAATGATTTTCGATAATGCATTTGTAAATAATGCAATTTGCGTTCCTAGTAGAGCGGCAATTATTACAGGTCAAAGAGCACAAACAAATGGTGTTATAGATTTGGAAGGTTCAATTGCTCCTGAAAAACAATTCCTTCCTAAGGAAATGAAAAAATTAGGATATCAAACAGCAATAATTGGTAAATGGCATTTGCATCATGAACCCGCCGCATTTGATTATTATCAGGTATTACCGGCCCAAGGCAAATATTTTGACCCAGAGTTTAGAGTTCAAGGTGAAAAACCATGGCCTGAAAATATAATTCATACAAAAGGTCATTCTTCTGATATGATTACGGATGCTACTTTAGATTATTTAAAGCATAAGCGCAATCCGAACAAACCATTTTTCTTAATGCATCATTTTAAAGCGCCACATGATGATTTTGAGTTTGCTCCTCGATATGAAGAATACTTAGCAGATACTTTTATTCCAGAACCTGAGAGTTTGTATGAAATTGGGAATCATGGTTCAGAAGCAACAAGAGGTAAAAATGATTCATT
This sequence comes from Aurantibacter crassamenti, assembly GCF_016811105.1. Taxonomy (GTDB): domain Bacteria; phylum Bacteroidota; class Bacteroidia; order Flavobacteriales; family Flavobacteriaceae; genus Aurantibacter_A; species Aurantibacter_A crassamenti. The sequence goes on along the minus strand of NZ_JAFBGM010000002.1, from coordinate 828,385 downwards.
GACTAGAATTATAGGATCTTCTGTTTCACATAGAAACGTAATTCGAAATCAAGCAATGAATATTTATTGGAATGATTCAACCATTTACAAAAAGTATCGAAATGCAAAAGACATTAGCCAAGAAGAATTGGTTAAATGGAAAATGGATGCAGTTGAAAAAGATTATACTAGTAAAGTCTATCAAGATTATTTGAAAAAATACTTACGTTGTGTAAAAGGTGTAGATGATAATGTAAAACGATTATTAGATTATTTGGAGGAAGAAAACCTATTAGATAATACAATTATCGTGTATACCGGTGATCAAGGTTTTATGCTGGGCGAACATGATTATATTGACAAAAGATGGATGTATGACGAAGCAATGCGAATGCCGTTTTTTGTGCGTTATCCAGAAAAAATAAAAGCAGGCAGTAGAACTGATGCAATAATTAATAATACTGATTTTGCACCTACTTTAATTGAAATGGCTGGCGGTACAACTCCTGAATACATGCAAGGTAAAAGTTTTAAAACCATTTTAGAAACAGGTGTTGAGCCCGCAGATTGGCAAAAATCTACCTATTATAGGTATTGGATGCATTTAGCGCATAGACATCAAAACCCTGCTCATTTTGGAATACGAACCAAAGCGTATAAGTTGATTTTTTATTATGGAAAATATTGGGTTGATACTGATGATCCAAAATCGGAATGGAATAAAAAAAGTTGGGGAAATGACTTTGCGAATCATACGCCGCCAGCGTGGGAATTTTATGATTTGACAAAAGATCCAAAGGAAATGAATAATGCTTATTCAGACCCAGAATACAAAGAAATAATTGCTGATCTTAAATTGCAATTGCTAAAGCAGCGTGAAGAATTAAACGAGACGGATGCCAACTATCCACATATACAAAAAGTAATTGATGCACATTGGAATGAAATCAATTAAGTATGTTTTTTTGGTATGGCTATTAACTGCTTGTGTTCAATCTGAAAATAAAGTTCTCAATGTACTTTTAGTAGGCAATAGTAGTATCTATTTTAATAACATGCCTAAAATGTTAGAACAAATTGCTACTGAAAATGGGGTTGAATTAAGAACAAGACTAATTGCTTATGGTGGATATACATTACAAAATCATTTAGACAATGGTGAGGTTGATATTATTTTGGATTCATTAAAATGGGATTATGTTGTTCTTAATGAACAAAGTACTCTTGGAGAAAATTATATAGTTAATGGCCGTCCCAGTGTTAGAGAAAGCACTTCATTTTATAAAACGGTAAGGGAGCTTGATTCGAAAATAAAACAAAGTAAAGCTAAAACGGTAATAATTTCTTTATACGCCAGAAAAAATGCACCAATTCAAGACGGAGAAATGCTTGATTATTCTTATATGAAAATAGCCAAAGAATTAAAGATGAGTGTTGCTCCTGTAAGTACAGTTTGGAGAGAGATACAAGAACAAAATAGTGATTGGCAACTATATTGTCCCGATAATTTGCATCCTACAGCCTTAGGTTCTTTTGTAACAGCGAGTGTTCTTTATTCAACTATTACCGGCAACATTAGCAAGCCAATCGAAAAGAATTTATATGGAACATATATAGAAAAAATTGATGGTTATGAACACAAAGATTCTATTGTAAGTTTGATTAAAATTGATACGGATAAATCTAAAATTATTTCTGACTTTGCTTATAAACAAGTATATAAACTCCATGAAGCAGGGGGATATTTGCCACATCAAAAACCGAATTAGAAATTTGGATATTTAATTGCATATTGATGAAAAAAAACCTTAATATTTTAATAGTAATATTTATGAGCATTGTGACATCAAATGGTTTTAGTCAAAATTCAGCGGGTAATTTTGAAAATGATTTTCAGTTTCTAAAAAAGCATCAAGAGGTTGTTTTATTAAAATCAAAGAATAATAAAAGTCAATTAATTGTTTTGCCCAAATTACAAGGTAGGGTTATGACAAGTACAGCAAATGGGTTAAAAGGCAATAGCTATGGATGGATGCATTATGAATTACTAGCATCCGGACAATTTGAAGAACACATGAATGCATTTGGTGGCGAAGATCGCTTTTGGATGGGGCCGGAGGGAGGTCAATATTCAATATTCTTTAAAAAGGGAACAGACTTTACTTTTGATAATTGGTACACGCCAAAAGAGATTGATACAGAAACCTATGAAATAGTTAATCAAACAGATACCTCGGTTTCTTTTCGTAAAAAAATGATATTAGATAATTATAATGGTTATAGGTTTGATATTGAAGTGAACCGAATAGTTACCATTTTTGATAATTCTCAAATAGCAGAAGAATTAGCTATTGATCTAACTAATGTTGAAACTGTTGGTTTTCAATCTGCCAATGAAATTGTAAATACGGGCAAAGAGAAATGGTCAAAGAACACTGGTTTGCTTTCTATTTGGATTTTAGGAATGTTTAATCCTTCAGAAAAGACGACTGTAATTTTGCCTTACAAAAATGAATTAGCATTAAATACTTCTTATTTTGGAGAGATTCCTCCTGAAAGATTAACCATAACAGACAAGCACGTTTTATTTAAAGGGAATGGTACAAAGCGCTTTAAAATGGGTGTTCCACCACAAAACGTTATGCCTTATATTGGTAGTTATGATGCGGATAAAAATGTATTAACTATTGTTAGCTATTCTTTTGAAAATGATACTACCTACGTAAATTCTGAATGGAAAATTCAAGATAATCCCTATGCCGGAGATGTCATTAATAGCTATAATGATGGCCCATTAGAAAATGGCGAGCAATTGGGACCTTTTTACGAGATGGAATCTTCTTCAAGTACCCGTGAATTACTTCCAAAAGAAAGTATTAAACACATTCATAAAACTTATCATTTTGAGGGAGATAAAGAAGCACTAAACGACATTTCCAAAAAGTTATTGAAACTAGACTTGAGTGATTTATAATTACCCTTCGTTAGTTTAAATTTACACTAGAATTATTAAACCATTTATGAAAAAGTTTGAGCCTAAAGCTATGTCACCTGAGATTGCAAAAAAAATTGATGATGCAGGTATAATTGCAGTTTTGGTGATTGATGAAGTAAAACATGCAATACCACTTGCAAATGCTTTATTAGAAGGTGGTATTGATACTATCGAACTAACATTACGTACGCCAGTTGCAATTGAAGCAGCTAAAATAATTAGAAAAGAAGTGCCTGAAATAACCCTAGGCTTTGGTACTGTTTTAAACGTTGATCAAGTAAAACAAGTTGTAGATGTTGGTGCTGATTTTGCTGTGTCACCAGGTTGTAATCCAAAAATTATTTCTGAGGCAATTAAACATGGACTTTCATTTGCTCCTGGTATTATGACTCCAACAGATATTGAAATTGCTGTACAAGAAGGTTGTCGTATTCTTAAGTTTTTTCCGGCAGAATCTTCTGGTGGTATGAAACATTTAGAAAGCATGTCTGCTCCTTATAATTATTTAGACTTGAAGTTTATACCTTTAGGTGGTTGTAATATTAATAACGCATCAACTTATTTACAATCTAATTTAATTACTGCTATTGGAGGGTCTTGGGTAGCTAATAGGTCTTTAATACAAACCGAAGATTGGGGCACAATAACTAATAATGCAAAAGAAATTAAAAGCCTAATCACTTCATTAAGATTCTAACACATTCACTGATATATTATGAAGTTAATACCATTTAGAATATGAGAATTCAGAAAGTAACCTACCTAATTTTGATTAGTTTCTTATTAGTTATATCATCTTGTAAAGAAGATAAAAAGGTAGTTGATAGCACTGATGAACAATTAAAACCGAATATAATTATCATTTATGCTGATGATTTGGGCTACGGTGAAATGGGCGCATATGGCGCTACTGAATTAAAAACTCCGAATCTTGATAAGCTTGCCAATGGTGGTATGCGTTTTACCAATGGGTTTGCTTCTTCGGCAACTTGTACACCAAGTCGATATGCATTGATGACTGGTGTATATCCTTGGCGAAATAAAAATGCCAAAATACTTCCAGGAACTGCACCACTAATTATCGATACGGCACAGCCAACGATTCCTAAAATGTTGAAAAAACAGGGTTATTATACGGGAATTGTTGGAAAATGGCACTTAGGTTTAGGTTCTGGCAATGTTAATTGGAATGAGCGAATTGCACCAGGGCCAAACGAAGTTGGCTTCGATTATAGTCACATTTTAGCAGCAACCCAGGATCGAGTTCCAACAGTTTACATTGAAAATGGAAAGGTGGTTAACCTTGATCCTAATGACCCAATAGAGGTTAGTTATGAAAAGAATTTTGATGGAGAACCTACTGGTTTGGATAATCCAGAACTATTAAAAATGAAATGGCATCACGGTCATAATAATAGTATTGTAAACGGAATACCGCGCATAGGTTTCATGAAAGGTGGTGAGGCTGCTAAATGGGTTGATGAAGATATGGCTGATTACTTTCTAGCGGATGCGCAAGCATATGTGAAAAAGCACAAATCTGAACCTTTTTTCTTGTACTATGCTTTACAACAACCCCATGTTCCTAGAACACCAAATGCACGTTTTGTTGGTTCATCAGGTATGGGGCCAAGAGGGGATGTAATTGTTGAAGCCGACTGGATGATTGGTGAATTTGTAAAAACTTTAGAAGCTGAAGGTTTACTAGAGAATACGTTAATTATTTTTTCGAGTGATAATGGCCCGGTTGTAAATGATGGCTACTATGATGACTCGGAAGAAAAATTGGGTAATCATACACCTGCAGGTATTTTACGTGGAGGAAAATATAGTTTGTTTGAAGCAGGTACAAGAGTACCATTTTTCACCTACTGGAAAGGGAAAATTAATCCAGGTGTTTCAGATGCTATGGTTTCTCAAATAGATTTATTTACATCTTTAGCATCGTTAGTTGGTAGTGATGAAAGTACTACTGATAGCCAAGAATTATTAGATGCTTTTTTAGGAAAAAACGATGTCGGACGGTCTGAATTGGTTGTTGAAGCAACCTCAAGAACAGCATTTCGCAAAGGCGATTGGGCAATGATTCCTCCGTACAATGGACCTGCTATTAACAAGTATGTAAATATTGAATTAGGTAATGATAAGGAGTATCAGTTGTACAATTTAAAAGAAGATATTGAGCAACAAAAAAATCTCGCTCAAAGCAATCCGGATAAACTGCAAGAAATGATAACATCCTATGAAAAAATTAGAGGTGTAGGTGATGAAAAAATTGCACCTTTAGAATTGAAATAAGAATTCTTTATTTTAGAGAAATCTAAGCAGATTTAGTTTATTTAAGAAAAACTGTAGTGCCATTATTTTACTACTTAATAGTATACATTAAAATATAAATTTTGAAAGCAACACTTTACGAAGGAAATAAGACATTCACTGTTATAGAAAGAGCAATTGAAGAACCAAAACAAGGAGAAGTAAGAATTAAAGTTGCCTACTCAGGTGTTTGCGGTACTGATGTTCATATATATCATGGCATGATGGATAAACGTGTGAACAAACCCTTGACTATTGGTCATGAAATGTCAGGCACAATTGATGCTATTGGTGAAGGTGTTACGGGTTATTCTATTGATGAAAAAGTAGTAGTAAGACCACTTGATGATAGAGGTGTTAAGCCTTCTGATAAAGGGTTTAATCATATTTGTGAAGATTTGAAATTCATTGGTATTGACAGCCCAGGTTCAATGCAACAGTATTGGAATATTCCTGCATTTACGCTACATAAGCTGAAAGCTGAAACTGATTTAAAATTAGCAGCACTAATCGAACCCTTATCTGTTGCCGTTCATGATGTGCGGTTGAGTGAGTTAAAACCAAATGAAACTGCCGTGGTTTTAGGTGGTGGCCCAATAGGTTTATTGGTTGCGATGGTTGCGAAAGAAAAAGGTGCTACTGTGATTGTTTCTGAAGTAAATGAAAATCGTATAGCGAAAGCAAAAGAACTAGGGTTAAATGCAGTGAATCCAACAAAAATTGATTTAGTAAAGTATGTGCGTGAACAGACAGATGGTCGTTTAGCTGATGTTGTTTTTGAGGTCGCCGGTGTACAACCTGCCTTAGATGTGATGACTGAAGTAGCAGGAATTAGAGGTCGCATTCTTATGGTAGCAATTCACGGACAGAAAAAAGAAGTTGATCTTTTCAAATTCTTTTGGAAAGAATTAAAGTTGATTGGTGCTCGTGTTTATGAAAAAGAAGATTATGAAAAATCAATTGAGCTGATTACTAAAAACGAATTGCCTTTTGAGCAAATGATAACGGATGTTCAACCTTTGAGCTCCATTCAAAAAGTATTTGAAAATATTGATAATAATCCTGATGGCATGAAAGTACTAATGGATTGTCAATTGTGAAAAGAAATGTCTGGTTAAAAGTTGTGGACATATTTTAATTAGAAATACAAAAAGGAAGTAAATTTAGAAGTCAATTATTTATTGTTTCAGAAGAATTAAAACGTAATTGAAATAAAAGAATATAGTAGAAATGAACATATTAAATCAATTTAGTTTAAAAGGAAAAACAGCATTAGTTACTGGCTGTAAAAGAGGAATAGGAAAAGCAATGGCTATTGGTCTTGCAGAGGCTGGCGCTGATATTATTGGAGTGAGCGCTTCTTTAGAAGATTATGGTAGTATGGTTGAGCAAGAGGTTGAAGGACTTGGAAGAAAATTTAAAGCCTATAGTTGTGATTTCAGCAACCGAGAATCATTATATGAATTTATTCATAAAGTAAAAGATGATTTTCCTAAAATTGATATTCTTGTAAATAATGCAGGTACTATTTTAAGAGCTCCGGCCGTAGAACATTCTGATGAATATTGGGATAAGGTTATTGAAGTTAATCAAACGGCACAATTTATATTATCGCGTGAGATTGGAAAAGAAATGGTAAAAAGGGGAGAAGGTAAAATTGTTTTTACTGCTTCTTTATTGACTTTTCAAGGGGGAATAACAGTACCTGGTTATGCTGCGAGTAAGGGTGCTATTGGTCAGGTGACTATGGCTTTAGCAAATGAATGGGCAGGTAAAGGTGTGAATGTAAATGCTATTGCACCTGGATACATAAATACAGATAATACAGAAGCACTAAGAAATAATCCTGAGCGAAATGAAGCTATTTTGGGTAGAATACCAGCGGGCAGATGGGGGCAACCAGATGATTTTAAAGGTCCGGTTGTATTTCTTTGTTCAGAAGCCTCAGCGTATATGAATGGTGTAACAATGTTAGTAGACGGTGGCTGGATGGGACGTTAAATTATAATAATTCTATAGCCTTAATTTTTAGAAGAATCGAGGAGATCGAATTTTTGTGAGTCTAGAAATGAAATTATACTTGATGAAAATTTCATGACTGCCAGCATTATAATTGGTTAAATTAGTAATGTTATAGTCATAAGAATAGCCAACTTGTATATTAGGTGAAATATTGAAACCTAAGAGTGCACTCACAGAATCATCCCAACGGTAACTGGCACCCAAATGAATACTTTTATTAATTAAAAAGTTCGCAGAAACATCAAATATCAGCGGAGCACCATTTACATATTTTACAAATGTTGATGGCTTAAAACTTAAGGAAGGATTCAATTCGAACACATATCCACCAATAAAATATAAGTGTATACGGTCTGTATCAACAGTTTCTTGAATATCATCATATCGTTGACCTTGAAGTACATTTGGTGTAGAAAGACCCAAATATGCGTTGTCCGTATAAAAGTAAATACCAGCACCTACTGAAGGTAGAAATTTACCTGTTATGTTTTCTTGAAAAGCAGTATCGGGATCTTTAAAAGTACCCTTTGACCAATCAACAGAAAGATATTTTCCACCACCCTTTAATCCAAAAGCTAGACGATGTCCTTTTCTATTAAGAATAAGACTATGTGAGTAATTTGCGTTAAAATATGTTTCATCTGAAGGCCCTAGTTCATCTCTTGCGATAGAAAGTCCAAGTCCACTAAAAAGCTTAAATGGGGTGTCAACTCCTAGACTAATTGTTCTTGGTGATCCTTGAATATTTACCCATTGATTTCTATATACTGCAATTATAGATGCATAACCTTGTGAGCCAGCATATGCAGGATTCACAGACATAGTATTATACTGATATTGGGTATACTGTGGTTCTTGCTGCGCATTACCATAATAACATGCAACGAAAGCCAATATGAAATATATTCTTCTAATATGTTTGAATTTTATATTCATTGCTAATTATCTAGTAATATATAACCAGCCTGATGTTGGTTGGGTTTGATTATCACCTAAATCTAAAATATAGTAATAGGTCCCCACTGGTAGTTGATCTTCTTTATTAAAAGTTGATCTTCCTTGTGAAGTTCCGTTCCAATCATTCTGATAGCCTATGGTTTCGAAAACTTTAGTTCCCCACCTGTTGTACACCTCAAGATGATTATTCGGATAATCTTCAATACAATCTATATGAAAATGCTCATTGCTTAAATCACCATTTGGTGAGAATTCATTATAAACTTTAAGGCAGTCATCAGTAACAAGGTCAATTGTTGCCTCATCTCGATCATTATTTTCGTTTTGATCGAGCTGATCCATTGTAATTAATTCAGCAATATTTGTGTATTGCTCACCTTCTATAACAATAGCTTCAATGGTTAATTCTGCAGATTCTTGAGCAGGTAGTGAATTAATTACCCATAAACTGGTTTGATTATCATATGTACCATTATCAGTGGTTCCTAAAACATAATCGTAACCAGCAGGAAGTTCATCTACTATTTCAATATTAGTGATTTCAGAACTCCCTAAATTAATTGCCATTATTGTAAAAATAACCGTATCACCAATTGCTGCAGAGCTTGGACTTACATTTTTAGTGATGCCAAGATCAACTGAATCTACCATAACATCAGTTACGCTGTCTTCATCATCTTCAGACTGATCACCGTCATCATTATTAGGAGTTGAATCTGGATCTAACTGATCTGATGCTGTTATTTGTGCTATGTTGGTATATTCGTTGGAAGCACCTGTAGGTTCATTTATGGTTACTGTATAACTTACTATAACTGAAGTTGTATTAATACTTGCAATTGTCCAGTTAATAATGTTCCCTGTTAATATACCACCGTCAGAAATACTAGCAGTATCAACAGTATATCCGACAGGAATAATATCTTCTAGCGAAACATTTGTTGCTGTGCCATCTGAAGATATTTCAATTTCAAATGTAATAGTATCACCTACATTGGGTGTATTACTTGAACCAGTTGCCAAACGTTTATCAATACTTAAATCAGTTAAATCTGTAGAAGACATACTTGATATAACAATGGAAAGTGGATTACAAAAGCAATCCGTATTTGATGGTGTAAACTCTACAACTAAATTACTGTTATCACCACAGAATGTTGAACTCGCAAATGAGATAGTTTCTTCTATTGTATTTCCTGTAGGAATACTTTGAGAAAGCGTACCCGTGTACAATGAAGAACCAGTTATTACTCCAGCACCATCTGCACAAAATACATTATAAGTAATGCCTGAGTCTAAATTTTCTGTACCGGTATTCTCTAATCCGATAGTTAAAGCGTAATTGGTATTAGAACCAACTTGGGCATATTCAGCAGTAGCAACATAAGTTGAGGCAGTTAAGTTTCCTTTTGTTACCACAGCGGTGGTACTAGCATTACCAGTGTTCACTTCTGTTGTACCACAAGAAACTCCTGAACAAGACAAGCCAGAAACTGTAACAAACGTACTCAAGTCAATATCATAAGTGCCTTCGCAAATATCTCCGATTCCTTGTACGCCAATATTATATGCAATAATATCTGAGCTATCTGCACCAGCAGGTAAGGCAATGGTAATTTCTTCATGGTCGCCAACTGTATCTTTTGAAACAAATGTGACCGCCTGAGTTCCTGTTGAAGTAAGTGAACCGTCAACATAAATTAAACCTGAAGGCAACACTATTCTTGAAAAATCATTAGAACCGGTTAGACCATCTTCAATATTAGTTTCTATAGAAATTGTTTCTATTACACAACCTGTAAAAGTCGGAGAATCTAATACTATAGTGTTTGTACTATAGGGTGGTTCTGCTCCTGTAATTATAATTGGATTGGCAGATATTCTACTACCGCTACCAATTGCGTCAGTACCAGAAGGATTGTTACCTATTATTGTATACGCCGTTCCAGTATTCGATTGGTAATTACATTGTGGACTTAAATTTAAATTTATTATTGCGATTTGATCTGCTACCATTGGAGCATTCAAAGAGCCTAAAAGCCCATTATTTGCTGCAATACCTGTATGCTCTAATAGATTTATAGCAACATTATTTCCAGAAATTATAGGTGTGATAAATTCAATATTCCCAGAGTTTTGAGGATATTCAATTGTTATGTCATTAATTGTTAAAGACGAAATATCTCCGGGGATATCAAAATTAATTATTGGAGCTATTAAATCAGCTTCACCAGCGTTTCTAGCTTCTAATTCAATATCAAAATCAGAACAAGTTGTCACACTTGAAGTTGGTTGTTGAAGAATTAGTAATTGTATAGCAGCCGCTACTGGTTCTAATGTGAGTGATATTTCATTAAAAAATACGGTGCTGTCATAATTCGTTGGATAGGCGACACAATCATAATTATGTGAAACTCTTATTTCTTGAGTGCTATCTTCGGTATATGTACCTTCAAATCTTATTTTTTTACAAACCCAAGAACTTGATTCCATTGTCCCAAACTCAATAAAAGTAAGATTACCTGATGTCGTAAAATTTAATAAAGATTCAGTACCACCTTCAACTAGATAAGCATTTGTTATTGTATAACCAGTACCGGTGTCAACGCGCAGCCAATTATTATTTATTTCATCATCATTATCGGTGCATATGTCAACGGTGAAACTTTCAACCTGCTCATTTCCAATTTCTGTAGATGAATCTGAACTTAAATAATAGTTAGGAATTTCATACTCGAAATCTTTTGTGTCATTTTCAGTGATTAAAATAGGATCATCTGAGTAGGCATATTTTTGATACGTTGTAGACACATCATGCACGCTCATATTTGGTGTTTCACTAGTAGCTGTTACTGAAATTCGTATAGATGGATAATTATTTCCTTGTTGATCTAATTGTAAAAATCGAGGTCCGGGTGTAATGGTCACTATATTCCCAGATACCGTAAAATTTAATCCATTATTGGCGTTAGAAGCAGGTTCTCCTTCGGGTTGAAGGTAGGGGTAGCCTGAACTTGTCACTTCGCCATTAAATACCATTCCCGCTGGTATTTCAATACTTGTTGATTCCCAAATAACAGGAGGTCTAAATTCATTTGGAAATTTATCACTTACTCCAGATGCTTGTTCTATCCCAACAGACAGCCATTTATTATCACAGCCAGTTACTGAATCATTATTATTAAAAAACATTTTAACTTCATCTTGAAAGAAATAGGCGCGATCATTATAGGTGTCACATGAAATTTCATTGCTAGAAGTGTCTAAACTAAAAAAACGACCATGAAAGGAGTAAAATTCATAAAGGTGTGCCGTTTGCGGAAAATCATCTTTAAATTGAAAATGCAATTCTAACGTTATTTCATCTGCTTCAAGACCCTCACCATATGCATAGGTTGGTGATATAAGTGATTGATAGCTTGAGAGGTCTAAGGTGAAAAAATTATCATTTGTGCCTTGTGTTGTAACTACTGGCGCATTTGTTATTGGAAAAGTTTGCGGACTTCCTGTGGATAAATCATTTATTGTAATGGTACCTGTTGTAAATGAAATAATATCTGCCATACTTTCACCATTATCAGTTACATATCGCATTTCAAAATGAAGATTGTCTTTTGAATCATTTTGCATAAAAGCACTAGTAGTAACTACCATTTCATCTTTAGGCATGTAAAACTTAGTAGCATGAACATTTGGATCAAGAGTTACCTTGGTGGCCATTGTTTCATCTGTCCAACCTGCTGTAATTCTATTTGCATCAAAACTAGTTGTGGTAGGACCGACGCAAGAATTAGGACAATGTGTGGTAATATCAAATTGACCACAATGTAAATCTGTAGAATAACATGAACTTTCATAGGAAGTTGTATAGTCAAGTTCCACTTCTACAGGACCTGTATACGTGCTACAATCAATATTTAAAGGAAAGTTTATTGGTATTTGTAAAAGATAACTGTTATATACAAAGTCAGCCAAGTTTGTTTCTGTGAAAATAATTTGATTTCCAACTTGAGTATATCTTGGATCTGCACTTGAATCTAACGTAATGCCTGTTGGTACGTCAATTACTGCAAGGTATCTAGTACTGGCATCGTTCGAAAACATTTCGGTTGAACCACACATGGGTGAGCCACTTGAAGCTACAAAATTTCCGGTAAAACTAAGGTTGAAGGTAGAACCGTCTTCAGCATCTAAATCATAATTCTCAGGAGCCCCCCAATTGAATAGGGATTCTCTCCTTACATAATGGCGATCAACTTCTTCACGATCTCTTCGATTATAATTTCCACATGTATTTTCATTCCATATATCAATATTTAGGCTTTCACTAGAAACGTAGTCAGCTGAATATGGGCTACATGATGGGGTTTCTGGATCCATGACCATATCAAAGTTAATCTCTGTGGATTCGCCTGGTAATAAATCATCATAAAAACCATCACCATCTAAATCATCTAAACCACCTGGCCCATCTGGGTCAGATGCGAAAAAGTCATGTGGTAAATGAAAAGATCCAGGGCCAGATCCGCCTGTTGTTGAAGGCCATCTTTGAGGTGTAACTGATGAACCTCCTGTAAAATTGAAATTTGATAAAATACGATTGGTGTCTTCATCCCCACGTAAAGGATTAAAACCGGGCCTTGAATAACTCCCGTTCCACGTAAAACCAATATTTATATTCACATCATATGCATTCTCAGCATTATTATCATTGTCAATCGCATATGTATAGGTGACGGGTGCATCCCACCTTGCGTTTGGATCGGCTATTGTTGTTAATGAAATATCACCCCATTCTTGGTCGAAATTGATAAAACCTGGAATTGGCGCTCCAATTTGACATAAAGTACCGGCTGTACATCCCCATCTCGGACTATGCGTTATCACAGTATTCGAACTACAATCTAGCAATACAATTTGTTCGACTAGGGTTATTGTTTCATTTTCAAATGCATTATCTGAATCACCTACATTACCTAAAAAGGGAGCATTGTTTAAATCAATTTCGTATGTATAAATGTCACCAGAAATATTAGGAGTTAGCGTTGTACCATTAAAAGATAATTGATAATTAGCTTGTAAGTTTGATGGCACATTTACTTCATGTGCGAATGCTTGAATACTACCATTTCCTGAATTGGTAATTATGATGTCTCTATTGTAGGTTTGACCTACAAATGCCTCTTGTATATCAATATCTTCTACAGCTAAATATGCCTTTAGTAATGAATATGAGTTGACCGTATTGTCGTTATCTGTATTTGTGCGTGAATTTGAGCCATCTGTATAAGTTATGCTATGGGTGTCTTTAAATAAACCACCATCATATGAGTATTGTACCGCTTCACATGCTGCTGTTTTTTCAAAAGTAAATTCAATAAAATCATCTATTTGCCAATTCGAATTACTAGGTCTTTCAATTTGAAAAATTGGTGCATTTAGGTTTGAGATGTCAAATTCAGAAAGAACTAAATCGCCAGAACCAATCTGAGAATTAATTACAAATGATCCCGTTTCGTAGAAAATTCCATCAGGTAAGTCAAAAGCTATTTTGAAAGTGTTTAATGATGCTTTTTTGCCACGTATACCAACAGTGCTTAAACCATTATTTGCTCCGCCACATGGTCGCATATCCGTAGAACTTAAATCTACCCGATATGACGCATTGTTTATCTGACCAGAAACTGATACAACGGCTATAAACGATATAATGAAAGTGACAAAAGCATTTGCTTTTCGAGTACTGACATTTGTTCGGGACAATAAATTTTTTAAAAATTCTAAAGTCATAGCATAGATAGGTCTATGCACAAATTTATACCTAGCCTAAGTATATGAGAATTTTTTGTTGTCAATAAGGCATAAAACGGTATAGCAAGGCCAAATCATGTAGTAAGGAATAAGTGATATTTCTTTTTTATATGTAAATTCTTACAAATACTGAAATAAACTGTAGCAAATTTGATAATATAATCTTCAACTACCTTATTAAACATTAGGTTTTACACGATAAAAACAAGTTTTATTTGCCTTTTTCTTCCCTAACTTTTTTTAACCACTCTTTATGCAAATTTAAGAGCTCAGCTAGCCTTTTTGGATTAGATTCAGCCAAGTTATTTTGTTCTGTAATATCATCATCTAAATTCACAAGAAATAGTTGAGGTAAATCATTTTTTTTAGCTTGCCCCATAGGTTCTTTAACATTGCCTATAAGCTTCCAGGGCCCTTTACGAACTACCCATTGCGCAGTATTGTCATCATAGCCTCCTAACTGCCAATGAACAACTTTATGTTGCGATTTTTCATTTTCGTTCATGATAATTGGTAAAAGGCTTTTGCCATCTACTTTCTCTTTTACTTTAGAACCTGTAAGCTCAGCAACTGTACTAAACCAATCCATTTCAGTTGTGAGTTGATCACGAACTTGATTGGCAGGAATTAATTTGGGATAACGTATTATGGCAGGTACGCGAATACCACCCTCGAACATACTAAATTTACTCCCTCTATATGGACCAGCATTTCCGCCTCCCCAGAAGGCTCGTTGCTCTAAAGAATGTCCGTGATCTGATTGAAAAATAACGATGGTATTTTCAGCAATACCTTGTTCATCGAGGTAGTCTAAAATGTCTCCAATTTTCTCATCAGTGTTTGATAAAAATGCAGCATATTCTTTTCTTGGTGTTGGTAAATCTTTATAATATTCTAACCATTTTGGTGTTCCTTGATATGGATAATGTGGCGCATTAAAGGCCCAATATATAAAGAAAGGTTCTTCCTTTTTTTGATCTATTACTCCTTTGACTTCATCAACCATCAAATCAGAAAAATGTTGACCTTGGTAATACACTTCTTCTGAATTTCGATATAGGTCATGTTTGTTCGGACCGTCCCAAAAGAAGAAATGTGAATAATTGTCTATGCAACCGCGTTGATGTCCAAAGAAATAATCAAATCCTTGACCATTTGGTAGGTTTTGTGGTCGATGTCCTAGGTGCCACTTTCCAATTAACGCTGTATGATATCCATTTTCTTTGAGCATTTCTGCCATGGTAATTTCTTCAGTTGGTAATCCATATTGTCCACTTTGTTCAGCACGTTCAGGAATTGGAACATTATTTGGTAAGCCGGCCCTTAAATTGGTTTTTCCGGTAAGAAGAGCAGCGCGAGAAGGTGAACAAACCGGAGCACCAGCATAAAACTGGGTAAAACGTACGCCCTCTTTTGCAAGCCTATCCATATTTGGTGTATACAAGTCTTTTGCGCCATATGAATTAAGGTCGATTGAACCCTGGTCGTCGGTCAAAATAACAATAACATTAGGTTTCTTAGATTGTTTTTCTTGTGGAAAAACTAGTAGCGGAAGAAAAAAGAAGGCATAACTTAAATTCGTTAAAAATGTTTTCTTAATTGTATTCATTTGTTTTGTTTGATTTACTGAATTTATATTGGCCTTCATGAAATTCAAATTTAAAACTCTTCTATGAAAGTATGGAGTCTTGTTTCACGTTTATTACAAAAAACGTTTCTAGAATTTCTAAGTTAAATTATTTAAGATGGAAATGTGTTTTCGATTTATATCTTCTAATAAAAACGTAGTTGTACATTCATTAAAAAACAAAAAAGTGAACTGCTCTCACAGTTCACTTTACAATTCAGTCGGGATGACAGGATTTTCATAATCCTAATAAACACTCGTTGTAAATTTAAAAGTGAAGGCTAACGCCTGCTCACTTTTTGTTCTCAATAGCTTTTATAAAACATGATTATAGCGCTCTTGAAAACAAAAAAGTGAACTGCTCTCACAGTTCACTTTACGATTCAGTCGGGATGACAGGATTTGAACCTGCGACCACTCGACCCCCAGCCGAGTGCGCTACCGAACTGCGCTACATCCCGAAATTGGATTGCAAAAATAGAAAAGTCAAGTAGAATTTGCTCTCTTTTTATTAGAAATTAAATAGGAATCTTTACAAGCTTAAAGTGCTGAATGAAACCATAATATATAAGACCAATAGTATTACAGCTATTGAGACAAGTATATCCCAGATATTATAACTTGATTTGTTATTGGCTTTTTGCTCGTCTGTTATATTTCCGAAGGTTAATCCTTGTAATTGTGCTTCTGTTGGCGCAGGATAGAACATACTTGTTATTACTGCAATTGCAATACACATAGCAAAGAAGTATGCGCCAAATACTAACCAGTTGATATCAGCAATGTTAAACAAAAAACTTCCTTCAGAAAAACTAGATTTCAGAATCTCTAAGGTTAATTTACCAAAACCGATAATAAATCCTCCTACTAAAGTTGCAATGGCACCATTTGCATTAATTCTCTTGTAGAAAATTCCTAATAAAAATACGGCAGCAATTGGTGGTGAAATGTAGGCTTGAACATTTTGTAGATATTCATAAAGTCCGTCAGATAGTCGTGAAATTATTGGTATCCAAAGTAAGCCTAATCCAACGACAAAGAAGGTCGCTATTTGTCCAGTTTTTACTAATTCGGCTTCCGGTTTGTTTGGTTTTATCTTTTTGTAAATATCTAATGTAAATAGGGTAGAGCAGGAGTTAAATACCGATGCCAATGAACTCATTAATGCAGCTAAAAGTCCGGCTGCTACTAAACCCCTTAATCCTGAAGGTAAAATTTGACTCATTAAAACAGGAAAAGCTTCATCGGGACTATCCCAATTTAATTTACCTTGCATTTTCAGGCCCAAAGCAACAACACCCGGAATTAGAAATAGAAAAACAGGAAGTAATTTTAACAGTGCTCCAAAAATACTACCACGTCTACCTTCTTTAATGTTTTTTGCAGTTAATACACGTTGCACTATAACTTGATCTGTACACCAATACCAAATACCAACAATGGTACTGGTAATGAATAAAGGTAGCCACGGGTAATCTGGATCTGAATTAGGGCGCCACATATTAAAATAATCATCACCAATAGTAGCTTTTAATTCACCCCATCCGCCAACAGCGTCAAGCCCCATGACTGTTAATACTCCGGCTCCTACAACAAGTACAATAGCTTGTATGGTTTCAGTATAAACTACAGCTCTCATTCCACCTAATATGGTGTAGATTCCCGTTAGAACTACCGTTGCAACAGCGCCAATCCAAAATGGTATTCCCATTAAAGCTGAAACAACGATGCCTCCTGCATAAATAGTTACGGATACTTTGGTTAAAATATAGGCAACCAGAGAAACTACTGACAGCACCCATCTTGACCTTGAGTCAAAGCGTTTTTCTAAAAATTCAGGCATTGTGAAAACGCCGCTACGGGCATAAAAAGGTAGAAAGACCCAACCCAGCATTAAAACAATCCATGCATGAAGTTCATAAATAAGTAACGGCATTTTATCACCAGCACCATTACCCGCCAAACCTACAACATGCTCAGAACCAATGTTTGATGCAAAAATTGATGCACCTACCATGAACCAGCCTATATTTCGGCCAGCTAAAAAATAGTCTTCGGTATTCTTTTGTTTTTGCTTGATTACCCACCAGGCTACACCAAGTAATAGAGCAAAATATATTACGATTACAATCCAGTCGAGTGTGTCAAGGCCTTTCATAAAATGTTGTTAATTGGACATGGAAGATAGTTTATTTTTGGAAAAACTGAAGAGGCGTATGTCAAATTATTAGTTAGCGTAATAAAATACATTCCTTTTTTATGAATATTTAAGGGAAATAGTAACATCCTCAAAAACTAAGGCACTTTTTTTACTTTTTATCGTATATTGATGGCTCACTTCCTATATTTATTTAAAACTTTAAGAAACCATACTAAGATGAATGAACAAAATTCAAATGCCCATAAGGGTGCTAACTCACGTAGAACTTTTGTGAAAAAATCAGCATTGCTTTCCGGAGCAGTAATAATGCCGTCTATGGAGTTTACTTCAATTTTCAATACAGCTAATAACAAAAAATTAAAGATTGCACTTGTTGGGTGCGGTGGTAGAGGTACTGGTGCTGCTATTCAGGCATTAAATGCTGATGATAATGTAGAATTGGTTGCGATGGCTGATGCTTTTGAAGATAGGCTACAAAGTAGTCTTGCGAATATCACTAAAGAAATGGGTGAAAGCAAGAAGGTTAAAGTCAAAAAGGAGAACCAATTTGTTGGTTTTGATGCTGCGCAAAAAGCAATGGATTTAGGAGATGTTGTAATTTTGGCAACACCACCAGGCTTTCGTCCGCAACATTTTGAGTATGCTGTGAATAACGGTAAGCATGTATTTATGGAAAAACCAGTTGCTACAGATGTGCCTGGTGTTCGTAAAGTGTTAGCAGCTGCCAAAAAGGCCAAAGAAAATAAATTGAATGTGGTTGTTGGTTTACAGCGGCATTATCAAGACAGTTATTTGGCTGCTATTGATCAATTGAAACAAGACAAAATAGGAAAAATAGTTTCTGGTCAGGTCTACTGGAATAGTGCAGGTGTTTGGGTTCGTGAAAGACAACCTAGTCAATCAGAACTTGAATATCAAATGCGTAACTGGTACTATTTTAATTGGTTATGTGGTGATCATATTCTTGAACAACATATTCACAATATTGATGTAGCCAATTGGTTTATAGGGGAGTATCCTATATCAGCTCAAGGAATGGGTGGTAGAGAGGTACGTAACGGTAAAGATACTGGTGAAATTTTTGATCATCATTTTGTAGAATATACGTACCCTAGTGGTGCGGTTATTGCTAGTCAGTGTAGACATCAACCAGATACCATGCGACGTGTTTCTGAATTCTTTCAGGGTACAAAAGGTACTGTTTCAACAGCTGGTGATCGAGCTGAGTTGAAAGATTATAGCGGTAATATGATTTTTGAACATAGAGGTAAAGATGATCCAAACCCGTATCAAGTAGAACATGTTAAATTGTTTGAATCAATTCGTAATGGTGGAGTAATTGCCAATGCTGAAAATGGGGCTAAGAGTACTATGAGTGCAATTATTGGACGTATGGCTACGTATTCTGGTAAAGTTATAACCTGGGAAGAAGCGATGAAATCTGAACTGAAATTAGTTCCTGATGCTTTAACTTGGGATTCACCTGCGCCAGTTCAGCCTAATGCTGACGGATGGTATGAAATACCAACTCCAGGAAAATCTATAGTAATGTAAATTATTTTTGATTTGAATATGAATTTATCGAAATCAATTTTGTCCCTGCTTTTAGCGGGGACATTTCTTTTATCCTGTAAGGAAGGCCAAAAGAATGATGTGCCTAAATCTGAAGAACAAAAACCAAATATCATTTATATTTTGGCTGATGATTTGGGGTATGCTGAAATAGGTGCTTATGGCCAAGAGAAAATAGAAACTCCTAACATTGATGCACTTGCCAAAACAGGAATGCTTTTTACACAACATTATACTAGTGCTCCAGTTTGTGCACCAGCAAGGCATATGCTTTTGACTGGAAAACATGCAGGGCATGCATATATTCGAAGTAATTCTGAATGGAAAGAACGTGGTGATGTATGGAATTACATTGCTATGGCCAAAGATTCTACACTTGAAGGGCAAGGACCAATGCCAGAATCGACCATTACAATTGCTGATCGATTAAAAGAGGTAGGTTATGCTACAGGTATGGTTGGTAAATGGGGATTAGGTGCTCCGCAAACGCATTCGATTCCGAATGAAATGGGTTTTGACTTCTTCTACGGATTTAATTGCCAACGTCAGGCACATACCTATTACCCTTTACATTTATATAAAAATAGAAATAGAGTTCATTTAGCAAATGATACAATTCCGCCGAATAAAGCATTTCCGAAAGGTGCAGATCCCACAGACTCGAAAAGTTATGCTGACTATACCTTAAATGAGTACGCGCCAGATTTAATGTTTGCTGAAATGACTCAATTTATTGATTCAAACAAAGAACGCCCGTTTTTTATGTATTGGGCAACACCAATTCCACATGTTGCATTACAAGCACCACAACGTTGGGTTGATTATTACATTGAAAAGTTTGGTGATGAAGAACCTTATTTAGCTAATAAACCAAGAGGTGGTTATTTTCCGCATAAAAATCCACATGCTGCTTATGCCGCTATGGTTTCATATTTAGATGAGAATATTGGTAAGCTTGTACAGCAACTAAAAGATGAAGGAATTTATGATAATACACTAATTATTTTCACTTCGGATAATGGACCTAGCTATGCTGGTGGAGCAGACCCAGAATATTTTGAGAGTGCTAAACCATTTGAAGGACAATACGGTAGGGGTAAAGGGTTTTTGTATGAAGGTGGAATACGTGTACCTATGATTGCTTCTTGGCCAGATAAAATAAGTCCAGGTTCAAAGAGTGATGTGGTTTCTGCTCATTATGATATGCTTGCAACTTTTGCAGATATTGCAGATTATAAGGTAACTACAGAAACAGATGGTATTAGCTTATTACCTACTTTTTTATCCGAAGAAAATCAAAAAAAACATGAGTTTTTGTATTGGGAGTTTCCAAGTTATGGGGGGCAAGTTGCTATGCGAATGGGTGACTGGAAAGTAGTTCGCCAAAATTTAAATTCTAAAGACAAAGCTACCATTGAGCTTTATAATTTAAAAGATGACCCAACTGAGCAGCAGAATATTGCTGAGGCACACCCAGAAATATTAGAGAAGGCAGCAAAAATATTCAATAACGAACGTGATATACCCGAGTTAGAGAGTTTTAATATTCCTTTAATTGATACTGGTTTATTAAACGAATGAATCTTGACTTTTTGATTGTTCAGCAAGGAATAATAATTAAATTGCCGATTCAAAATAGAACAAAAATAGAATGCAATTATATAAAAATATTACGCTAGTTTTTTTACTCGGACTTTTTTTTCAATGTAAAGATGTTAAGAAATCTGATGCTGTAAAAATTGAAAATACTACAACTGAAACTAAAAGTGTTTCTAAAAAAGTCCCAGTAAATCTAATCACAGAGCAACCGGTAGATATAGAGACTCCTGAAGGGATGGTTTGGGTTGCAGGATCTAAATTTTCTCAAGGTGCAGTTGCACAAGATAAAATGGTAATGGGGCATGAAAGTCCTAATGTTGAAGTTGCCGTAGATGGGTTTTTTATCGATGTGACCGAGGTGACAAATGCACAGTTTTCAAAATTTGTAAAAGAAACGGGATATATAACGGTAGCTGAACGAGAATTAGATTGGGAAGAAATGAAAAAGCAACTACCAGCTGGTACGCCAAAACCACATGACAGTATCATGCAACCTGGATCTTTGACTTTTAAAAAAGCCAAAAGCGCTGTTGCTAATCTTTATGATTTTTCGCAATGGTGGAATTGGACTATTGGTGCAAGTTGGAAACACCCAAACGGACCTGGAAGTTCAATTAAAGGCTTAGATAACAATCCAGTTGTTCATATTGCCTATGAAGATGCGATGGCTTATTGTGAATGGAGTGGACATCGATTGCCAACTGAGGCTGAATGGGAGTTAGCCGCTGGTGGTGCTAATCCTGACAATATATTTACTTGGGGTGATGATACTAGTGTTTTAGCAAAAAATGCTAATTCTTGGGAAGGTGAATTTCCTGTAACCAATACTATGGCCGATGGGTTTGAATCTCGAGCTCCGGTGAAATCATATCCACCAAATGAAAATGGAATATATGATATGGCGGGTAATGTTTGGGAATGGACAAGCGATTGGTACAATACAAATTACTATAAAGAAGCTGCGGCTCAAGGTACTGAATTGCATAATCCGCAAGGAGCATCAAGTGCGTTTAATGATCGAGATCCTTATGCAAAAGAAAAAGTAATGAAAGGTGGTTCGTTTTTATGTAATGCTTCTTATTGCGCTAGTTATCGTATTTCGGCTAGAATGGCAACAAGTCTTGATTCTTCACTAGAACATTTGGGATTTAGAACTGTTGTAACTCCTTCCATGTTAGCAAATAAAAAATAATCTAAGTAGATGCAGTTTTTAGAAAGTTTTAAACCCGAATTGACGGTTGAATCTCCAGGTCGTATTAATTTAATTGGTGAACATACTGATTATAATATGGGTTTTGTGCTACCAACAGCAATTGAAAAAAAAATCATTTTTGAGTTCAAAAAAAATGGTACACAAAATAATTGCAATGTTTATAGTAAGACTTTTGATACCGGATTTGAATTAAACTTAAATGCTTTAGATAAAAGTGCCATTGAATGGGAAAATTATATTCTAGGTGTACTTAATGAAATATCGAAACGTACCGACAAGCTTCGTGGTTTTGATTGTACAATAGTTAGCAACCTACCAACAGGATCAGGGTTAAGTTCATCAGCTGCATTAGAATGTGGACTAGCATATGGGCTAAATGAACTTTTTGAATTAGGGCTTTCCAAAATGGAAATGGTGAAATTGTCTCAAATAGCTGAACACACCTATGCAGGTACGCAATGTGGTATAATGGATCAATTTGCTTCTGTAATGAGTGTAGAAGGGCATGTGCTATTATTAGATTGTAGATCATTAGAGTATAAACCAATCCCCATAAATTTACATCCGTATAAACTCATTTTATTAAATACAAAAGTTTCGCACAATTTGGCGTCTAGTGAATATAACACCCGTAAAAAAGAGTGTGAAGAAGGTGTAGCTGTATTAAAAAAAGATTTTTCTGAAGTTAATTCACTACGAGATGTTTCTATTGAAATGTTGGAAAGTGTGAAGGAACGAATTTCTGAAACTGTTTTTAATCGATGTTCTTATATAATCGCAGAAAATAAAAGGGTTCATAATTTGGCGGAAGCACTTACTGAGAATAATTTAGAATTGGTTGGTCAAATTTTATACGAAGCACATGATGGAATTAGCCGACTTTATAAAGTGAGTTGTCCGGAATCTGATTTTTTGGTTGATTTTTCAAAATGGAATTCGAATGTATTAGGAGCAAGACAAACCGGAGGTGGGTTTGGTGGTTGTACGCTTAATATTGTTCATGAAAATGGTGTTGATGATTTTATTAAAACAGCAACAGAAGCTTACAAAGAAAAATTTAATATTTGTTTAGAGGCATTTGAAGTGAAGCCAAGTGCTGGTACAACTTGTTATGTTAACTAGGATTTTAAGCTTCCCCTAAGGCTTCTTTTAATTCCATTTTTCGTTTTCTACTTAATGGAAGTATTTCACCGCAGAGTTCTACAGAATTACTATTGAACTTTTCAACCTTATTCAGATTGATAATGTATGATTTATGGATTCTAAGAAATTCGTTAGCGGGTAATTTTTCCGAAAATGATTTCATTGAAGTCAACACTAAGATTGTAGCATCTTCTAAAAAAAGTTTAACGTAATCACCTAAGGCCTCAACCCATTTAATATCTGTAAGCTTTACTTTAATTCGTTGTAGATTGCTTTTTACAAAAATATGTCGGTCATCATCTATAACATTATTTTTCCGATAGGAAGAAGCAACTAATGCCTTTTTTACGGCAGTATTAAAACGAGGTGGCGTAATTGGTTTAAGTAGATAATCAGTAACATTGAAATCAAATGCTTTTAATGCATGACTTGGGTCAGAACTAATTAGCACAACTTGTGGTGTGTGCTTCATTGATTTTAACAAATCAAAACCATTAACTAGCGGCATTTCAACATCTAAAAAAATTACATCAATCTCGTTACTTTTTACGTTTTGTAATACTTCAACGCCATTACGATACTCAGCAACCAATTCAAGATTTTGATGATCTTTTATTAATTTGGCCACTGAAGTTCTTTGCATTTCAGAATCGTCAACAACAATACTTTTCAATTTTTTTTCAGACATGATTGGTAATGTTCGTTATTTTTTTGGTCTTCGTTCGCAATTATATCGTTTTCAATAATCCTGCCAAACAAATCATTTTTTAAAAATAAAGGGGGATACAACTTTAAAATAAATTCAAAAATTAATTGAATATCAACATTTAAAGTAGTTTAAAGAGAATTCGGATTTTAATTCCAATCAACAAAAAAAAGTCCTACAACTTTAGTAATCCAAATTCAAAGACAAATGTATCAAAACTTTTGATAACTTTAAATGTAAGGTTTTTTACAAATCAACTACTTTTGTATAAGTAATTAATTATACAATGATATGGCGGATAATATAGAGAAAGTGAAGTGTTTGATTATAGGTTCTGGACCTGCGGGATACACTGCAGCAATATATGCGGCAAGGGCTAATATGGCTCCAATATTGTATCAAGGAATGCAACCTGGCGGACAATTGACCACTACAAATGAAGTTGAGAATTACCCAGGATACCCTGATGGAATTACTGGACCAGAAATGATGATTGAGTTACAAAAACAATCAGAGCGTTTTGGTACCGATGTACGTGATGGGTGGGTGACTAAAGTTGATTTTTCAGGACCTGTTCACAAGGTTTGGGTAAATGAGACAACTGAAATACATTGTGACACTGTAATAATTTCTACAGGAGCCACAGCTAAATATTTAGGGTTGCCATCTGAGCAAAAATATTTAAACCTTGGCGGTGGAGTTTCTGCTTGTGCTGTTTGTGATGGATTCTTCTATAGAAATCAAGAAGTGGTGCTAGTTGGTGCAGGTGATTCTGCTGCTGAAGAAGCACATTACCTTTCTAAACTTTGTAAAAAAGTTACAATGTTAGTTAGGCGTGATGCGTTTAGAGCATCAAAAATAATGGAGGCTAGAGTTCGTAACACTGAAAATATTGAAATTTTATTCAATACTGAAACTGATGAGGTTTTAGGAGATGGACAAGTAGTAACCGGGGTACGTGCTAAAAACAAAGTGACTGGTGAGAAATTTGATATTCCGGCAACAGGATTTTTTGTAGCTATTGGGCATAAACCTAATACAGATATCTTTAAAGATTACCTTGAACTTGATGAAACAGGGTATATCATAAAAACACCAGGTACTGCAAAAACTAATGTAGAAGGGGTTTTTGTTTCTGGTGATGCTGCTGATCATGTTTATCGTCAGGCAATTACTGCTGCGGGTACAGGTTGTATGGCTGCTTTAGATGCTGAACGATATTTAGCTTCAAAAGAAGTTCATGAAGAAAATGAAGTCGCTTAAATGCTCTATAGTTTATAAAAAAAATGCCCAGTTTTAACTGGGCATTTTTTTTGAAGATTTTAATTGAGGCGTTTGTAATTTTCAGAGTTTATTCTGTTGCCTTCTTCATCAAGAAAAATTTGACTATAGCTGTTATTTTTCAAATCAAGTTCCATTGTCCAAATCATTTCATTGTTGGCTACTTTTCGCATTGAAGCAGACATGTATTCTAATTTTTCAACTAATTGATTATCCTCAACTTGATATGAACCATAACCAAACCATTCTATAGAATCATTTGGCACATATCTTGTCCACATAACCTTACTGTCATAGTACATTTTTATTTGCCTATATCCATCGGTCGCTGGTAAAGTATCAGAGACATTTACGCCATCTACATAATTATAAAAGCTTACTAATTCCCAAGTTCCTTCAATTGAAGGGTGTAACGCAGGTTTTGGAGACACCATTTCCGTAGCGGAAATGAGGAATAGCATCAAAAAAACCAATACAAGTAATTTTTTCATGATCGTATCCTTTAAAGTTAAACTATAAGTTTTCCTAAAAAGTTACGATAAAATTTAATAAAATGTTAGGTTTTTGTTAAAAATATCACAGATGTGATACTGATGCTATTAAAGTAAACTTAGAAATAATGATTAATCGCGTCAGCCAACTTTTTAATATCACTTTTTTTGTGATGAGCACTTATGACGATACGTTGTACTAAATTGTCTTTTTCCGTTGGATAATAAAAGTTTGTTACAATGATTTTATTTGCTTTTAAATATTCGCTCAGACGTTCATTATTAAATGAAAAACAAGGATAGTCAGGAAGATAATTGAATAAACTGATATGCTCTAAATTGGAAATGAAATATTTATTATTTTTAAATAACAAATCTCTTTTTGCAGTGATAATTTCATGAGATTCAACAAGAGTGGCCATTGCTGCAGCCGACGCGGGACTAGCAGCTGCATACATATTTGTTAACCGTAGTTTATTAATCAATTTATTACTGCCTGCTATAAAACCTGCTTGTACTCCAAAGCCTTTGCCAAGAGAACCACAAACAATAAGTTCTTTCGGTTTTAATTTTATTAAGGTCTCATATATGCCATTACCTTTTTTCCCAACAATACCAAAACCGTGTGAGTCATCAACAACCAAGGTGATTTTTTCAAGATTAATTTTATTAAGCCAATTAAATTCAGGATGATTTTTTCCGTTCATTAATACGGAATCTAAAAATAGAATGGGATTTATATTTTCATTCTCCAGAGCAGTATTTAAATCAGATATTAAATTCTTGAAGTCCGTGTGGTTTTTTGTGCCCAGTAGGTGTAAAGCCTCATGCGTACCTGGTGCATAATAGCAGTGCTTATTTTGTGAATGAAAATGTTTAGCAATTAATTGCCCTGTTAAAAAGCCAGAAGATAATGTTAAGCATGCCTCACTGCTTATTTGTTCAGCTAAATACTTTTCTGCTTTTTCATAAATTGTTAAGCGAACATTGGCATTTCTAGAAGCCCCGTAATTGGTCCCAAATTTTCTAACGTTTTTTATAAAAATTTCTTGAAATGAGGAATCAGTTTGTAAACCCAAATATGCGGTGCCACCAAAATATAAATATTCTTCCCCATCAATTATAATTATTCTATCCGGAAATTCTGCTACTTCGTGAATCATTAGTGTAGGGTAATTCCGCTTCCAAATTCAGTAGGAAATACTACTTCTGCATTAGCTGTTATGCGTACACCATTTGCAATGTCAGCGCTCAACAACATAGCGCCATCCATATCAACATAATCAAGTTGGGGTAGTAATTGAGCAATGGCAGAAATGCCAACTGTAGATTCTGTCATGCAACCAATCATAACTTTTAATCCTAAATCTTTTCCTTTTTGAATCATGCGAAGAGCAGGAGTGAGGCCACCACATTTCGTTAGTTTAATATTAATGCCCGAAAAATGTAGCCCACATTTTTCAACATCAGTTTCTACAATACAACTCTCATCTGCAATTACGGGCAGAACACTGTGGTGCATTACTTTTTCCATTCCTTCCCAATCATCAGCTTTTAGTGGTTGTTCTAAAAATTCAACCCCTAAATCTTTTAAAATTGGAGCATTGAAAATTGTTTCTTTAGCTGACCACGCACAGTTTGCATCAATCCTAAATATGGCGTCAGAGTGCTTTCTAAGTTCTTTAACTATAGCAACGTCATCATCAGTGCCTAATTTGATTTTATAAATTGGCCAAGGTGTCTCTTTCATTTTAGATACCATTTTTTCAATAGTATCAAGACCGATAGTATAATTTGTAGTGGGATAGCTGTCTATAGAAGTACCCCAAATTTCATATAATGGTTTTTCTTTTAGTTTTCCGTAAAGATCATGTGCGGCCAGATCTAAAGCACAGATGGCAAAATTGCTTAAATTTTTATCAACTAAAAACTTGTGAAATAATTCAGGTAATGTAAACTCAAAATCTACAATTTCACTTTTAATGGCTTCAATTTCAGCAATCATACTTTCTACTGAAATTTTGTAATACGGATTTGAAGTTGCCTCTCCGTATCCTGTTTTTCCGTTTAAAGAAAGTGATGCAATTAGCGTATTTTGAAAATCATGTGATTCTCTAGAAATACTAAACGTATGTTTTAAAGGGAGCGTAAATTTCTTAAGTTCTAACTGCATAAAATTCGTTTGTACTAAAATATGAAATCCCTAGGTAAAAAGGTAAATCTCTACACGAATTCAATGCGATTTTAATAGAATTATTTATTGAATAATATTTTGTGCTTTAATCTGCTTTTTTGTGTGTAAACACATCATGAATTTGTCATGGTTTAGTTAATACCGTTAAATTGATAATCTCTTCAAAAACTTATCGGAACAATTTTTGATATAATTATTGTGGTAGATTCTTCAGAATGCAAGCGATGATTGGGTATGTATAACCGATATTTGCTAGCCATTGAACGAGTTTTAAAGTACTTTACTGATAAACAATTTAAAGAATGCTGAAAAAACAGAATTTTACTGTAGTAAAAAGGATGAACAACTATCTATGATGAAAAAAGTAATTATTCTGAGTTTTTTATTCATGACCCTTATTGCTCATTCGCAAACTAAGCCGTTTTCACCGTTAGTTACTTTAAATGAAGTTAATGGTGATACCGTAGTTGTAAAATGGGCCTCAGAATTTAATCTTTTACCAACAAATATTCCTTCTAAAAATACCACCGCGTTTAGGGCTATATTTAGCGCAAATGAAAATGGTAATTTAAAAGTTGTTCATATTAAAAAGGGAGTGTATAATTTAGATGATTCTGTATATCCAAATGGAATTAAGGACTTCAAAATAGTAGCAGAAAAAGGTGTTGTTCTAAATATAACTACAGATGAACCTATTGTAGATTCTAGATTAAATTCTGGTGGTATTTCAAATTTATACATTGAAAATTTAACTTTTAGTTCATCCTATTCTGGTACAACAAATGAAAATAATAATCCAGCTTTGTTTTTTGTAGGTGCAACGCCTATTAAGAATATAACTTTTAAAGATGTTAGTTGGACAGCCCCTAGTGGTTGTATTACTGGTTTTAAATCTGCAAATGAAACTATTTATAAAAGTGAATCGATACATTTTATAAATAATAAATGGTTTGATATAAGTCAAATGGCTATTGAATTCATAAACCATGTAGAACCTACAGTTTCTAGATATAATGATATTAAAGTTTTAGGAGGTTCTATAAACAACATAGGCCTCCATGGAACAAATGGTATTGGCATTAGCTTTTCTGGTAGAGGAGAAAATAACGCTGTTAAAAATGTTATTTTCAACAATATACCCGTAACGGCTATAGAAAACATAGGTTCTTGGAATACGACATATAGCGGTAATGTTTTTCAGACCAATGTTGAGCGGCCTATTCTTATTACGAATACCAACCAAAAACGAAATATAAGAATTGAAAATAATATTGACGTTGAACAGGAGTTAGATGGTAACGGAATGGAATTTACCAACATAGATGGTTTAATTATGTCAGGCAATACCTTTTATACAGGTATCTATTTTAATAATGTGGTTAATGTTACTGTTACAGATGACATTTGGGTTTCAGATGTATATGGCACCTTATTTATTGATGGAAAATCTGGAGAATTTGATTTTAATAATGTCACAATCGAAAATAATTCAGAAGGTAATCCTGCAATTATTACGAATAATGATTCAATTGGAAGGGTTGATTTTAAAAACGGCTACATTAAATATAATGGGCCTAAATTTACCCATACAGGAAAGGGGACAGGCACAATAAATATAAAAAATTCAGTAACTAAAGAGGGTGAAAATACTGCTGTTGTTGAAAACCCCTAAAGGTAAAAGCAGCGTCTTTAGATACTGAATCTGTTGTTTGTTGGTGCTGTTAATATTGATGAACGCTACCCGAAACTGATTTGTTCTTTTTAACTGTTGGGTCACCTGCATAAGCAATATTACCACCACTTGATGCATCAGCGGTAAGTCTATCTGAAACATTTACAGCAATATTGGATCCACTACTAGCATCTGCATCGCAAATTTTAGATTGTAAACCCTTTGTGTTAATATTTGCTCCGCTACTACCATCAACATTAAGCATATTTGTTTTACCGGATATGTTAAGATTAGCACCACTACTTGCATCTATATCAAGTTCATCAACTACGACTTCAATTTCAATTCCTGAACCACTGCTGGAATCTATTTTTAATTTATCAGTGTGTATCGTTCCTTCTGCGTCTAAATGCGAACCACTAGAACTTTTAAGTGCTGTTATTGCCGGCAGCGTGACATATACTTTTTTAGTAGCTCTACCGATATTTTCAATTGCATGAATACGAAGTTTACCATCTTTTATATCCGTACCAATTAAATCTATGATGTTGGAATCTGCTTCCACTTTAATTTTGAAATCTTTAGACTGTGTTATATAAACCTGAATTCCTTCAGACGTTGAAATTTCTGTGAAATCATCAGTCACTTTTCTGGTGTCAGTTACTATGTCACCGGACCCTTTAACTCCGGTTCCAAAATCTGCTATGTTAATGTCAAAGCCGCATGAAGTGGCTAAAAATGCTAAAATAAATCCGATTGCGATTCTTGATAATGTTGTCATGATTGTTGTTTTATTGATTGATGTAAAATTGCCACTTCTACTTGGTCTTTATTAATTCAATTTTCTGAATTGTAGAATTATGATGATGAATTGTTTTTTTTAATTAGTTATCGTCGGTGTTTATTTTTACACCTTCGCTGTTAATATTAATATCCACATTGTCACTATTGTCTTTGGCTTTTATGTTGACACCGTCTTCGTTTACTTTCATTTTAAATGATTCTCCGTCTTCATTAATATTAATGTCAACGCCGTTTTCATTTATTCGAATTCGATTTTTATCATCCTCGTCATCTTCTTTTTCCTCAGGACAGTCTTGACATTTTAATTCATTATCTGAACCCATTTTCCAATAAAAATCTTCTAGATCATCAGAAGAGCGGTCTGTTTCCGCATTCATAACCCAGTTACGATCACTCTCTGAATTATACTTAATTGTAGTGCCAACTGGTAAATATAAATTAACCCGTACCTCTTGATCTTTAAACTTACTCTCGCTATTTGTAGTTAAAAAATCATTTAGAATTAATGTGTTGCCAATAACATTGTAACTGTAGTTTATTTCTTCAGCAACGGATCTAGCTTCCACTACAGAAGGACCGTTTGCTTCTCTTTTTACTTCAATTCTAATAATGGTGTCATTAGATTTCTTAATACGAAAACGAACATCGTCTGAAAGCAAAATTGGTTGTCCGTCATCATCATAAGTCATTACCATATCATCCATACGAACGTTAGAACCATTATCCCATAAATCTGTGCGTACCAACTCAATGTTTAATGTATCTGTACTGTTCTCTAAATACAATTCTTTTTCAGTTGTGATTCCACCACTATATGCATGTGCTGCAGCTTCTTTTATACCCATTACAATTAGGCAGATAATTGAAATTAACCATAAACCAAGTAGTGAGAATTTTGCGATGCTTCCTATTGATTTAAGATTGTTTACCAATATTTTTAACCCTAAATACAGTAGAAAGAAAAACGGAATACCCACCGCAAAGAAAATTAGCAAAGACCAAACCCAAACTGATGTACCAGTAATATTGTCAAGTATATTTTCTAAGCCTGGTAAATGAATCCAATCTAATGTACCAACCGTTAGCATGCCAATGAACATACCAATTATTGCAGAAGCACCAATTACAATTAAAATTATGCCAATAAATTTGCCGAAAATTTTAAATAAGAACATGATGATATCGCCTACAGTATCAAAAAATGTTTTTCCACTATTTTTAACTTTACTGTAGTCGGCGTTTTTTACTTTAGCTGCAACATCATCAAAGCCTTCCTTTACTTTTCGCTCTATATTACTGATATTAATTGCCTCACCACGCATATCTAATTTTTGCGATGTTGTTGAAGCTTCAGGAATCAGTATCCATAATAAACCATATATTAAAATAAAACCACCTGTTGAACCAATGGTTAGAATGATCCATAGTAAACGAATCCACAGTGGGTCAATATTAAAATAATGCGCTAAACCTGATGATACGCCCGCTACGTATTTATGCTCAGTATCTCTATAGAATTTTTTAGTACGTTTACCATTAGTGTTTGTATTAGAAGTTTTTGGCTCATCTTCAAAAATGTCTTCATCAACCATATAATCTTCAGGTTGACCCATAATGGCGATAACTTCATCAACTTCTTTTTCTGTAATTACCTGTCTTTCATTTTCTAATTTCTCATGAAAGAGTTCGGCAATACGTGCTTCAATATCTGCTAATATTTCATCGCTACCCGCTGTATTTGCAAATGAGCGTTTTATCGACTCTAGATAGCGTCGCATTTTATTGTACGCCTCTTCATCAATATGAAAGAGTACGTTTGCTAAATTTATATTTACTGTCTTGTTCATCGTTAGCTGTTTTTTGTGTTGGTAACCAAGTTGGTGGCATTTCTTAATTCGTCCCAAGTGGTATCTAATTCTTTTAAGAAAAGTTTACCTGTTTCGGTTAGGGTATAATATTTACGTGGTGGGCCTGAAGTGGATTCTTCCCAACGATAATTGAGAAGGCCAGCGTTCTTTAGCCGTGTTAATAGTGGGTAAATTGTACCCTCTACCACCAGCATTTTGGCATCTTTAAGGGTTCCTAGAATTTCAGATGCATATTTGTCTTTTCCATTGAGAATAGACAGAATGCAATATTCTAGAACTCCTTTGCGCATTTGCGCTTTTGTATTTTCTACATTCATAGTTTCTTTTTGCTTTTTATGCCGAGCAAGCCTGCCGTCTGGCAGGTCTTGTAATGTGTTGCTTGTCTGCATAGATTAACTGTTCGTTTTTTGAATGATAAATAAACATCCTGATTGATTTGATTAATGAATTACTACTTTACTAGTTTGGGTGTGATTAAGACCCAGGTAACTTACTTTATAAAATTAATTGTGATGGGGTATTCAAATTCTTGTCCTTCATTAGTTCTTATGGTTGCCAATATGGTGTACACTATATTGACTACAAATAGAGCGCCTTGAACTAATCCTGCGACACCTAACGGAAATAGCCATTTGCCAAATCTAAAATTGTCGC
The DNA here is from genome assembly GCF_016811105.1 of Aurantibacter crassamenti. Lineage (GTDB taxonomy): Bacteria > Bacteroidota > Bacteroidia > Flavobacteriales > Flavobacteriaceae > Aurantibacter_A > Aurantibacter_A crassamenti. Next base: position 795,320 of record NZ_JAFBGM010000002.1, on the reverse strand, counting down.
TATTAAAACTAATATTTAAGTTGTTGAAATTATTTAAACCATCAAAACCGAAATGACCGAAATCAAAAATATTAGGAAAAAAACCAATTAAAAAAGGTACACTAACGATTCCTAAAATGATAGAGTAGAGTAGCATGCTTATTTGAAAATTTAATGCCTGCTTGCCATTGTGATCTACAAAGCTGTATTCGTTTTTGTTGGCAGTCCATAATACTAATGGAATGATGAAATTTCCGAACGGAAAAAAAAACTTTGAAAATGTTGAGGCATGTATCAAAGCCGATAAATTTTTCTCATGTTTTGTTAATGCGCTTTCCATGGTCTATTTGTATTACTTTTTATTTCAATTATGTTGATTACCTAATAACTTACTATGCAAATATATGTCTAAAAAAAGGTACTATGCAAAACAAAGTACTGAAATTTAAGATAACATTAACAATTACATATCTAGATAATTTTCTATACTTTTACCTAAAACATAATAAAAATGGGCGCTTCAGCTAGTAAATTCAATAAATTCACTTTTTTTAAATTACCTGCAGCTTGGTGGACAGGAGTTCGTGTAAAATCGATAAATGAGCAAAAATGCGTGGTAACAGTTAAGCATGGTTGGCGAAATCAGAACCCATTTAAGTCGATGTTTTGGGCCGTACAGGGTATGGCAGCAGAACTTAGTACGGGTGCCATGGTAATTAATCAGATTCAAGAAAGTGGTAAGCGAATATCAATGTTGGTTCAAAATAACAATGCTAATTTTTCAAAAAAAGCAACTGGTGTAGTAACATTTACTTGTGAAGATGGGCATCTAATAGGGGAGGCCATTAAAAGAACTATTGCCACGGGCGAAGGTGAAACTTTTTGGATGAAGTCTGTTGGAGTTAATGAAGATGGAGTAGTGGTGTCTACTTTTAATTTTGAATGGACGGTTCGAATTAAGAAATAGAGATGATTAATGGTAATTACAATTACCAATAACGAGCTATATTTTAAAATATCCGCCTATAAAAATTCTCTGCTAAAATAAATGATTTAAAAAAATGTTTTAGTTTGTAGCACTAACCAAAGGCGTTGTGGCTAACGTCCTTTTTATAAAAATAAGGGTATCAAACATATCCAATGGAGACAAAAAGTAGTAATCTGATTCTTTTTCTTCTCCGTATCCTATTAATTTTAAGCTTCCAAAAAGAGCATCGTTATTCAATTCCTTTTTTACAGTTGCCATATTCATATAATAAGCATCGGTTTCTATTTGATTAAAAATACTTTCCCATGAATTTTTTGGTTGATGTTTTAGGGTTGTATTTAATAGCCTATCGCTATAATCATGGTCGTCGTTTATAAACTTGTTTTCCATATAAGAATAACTACCATTTAAAGAGCTTAGACCAATGGCATGATACTTATCACCAAATTCTTGTTTTAAGTCATGCCCCATAATACCTATCTCATTATCAATGATAACCGTATTTGAAATATGAGCGTTGTGTGCCCAAACAATTATTTTTGCTTGTGGGTCGTTTGCTAAATAAGATATCCTATCAGACATAATTTCATCTCTGCTTTGCAATGCTTTTTCTTGAACTACATTGACATAATTGATATAACTGTTTTTAGCATTAAACAAATATTCCTTTCTTTTATCTGAAAGCATATTCTCAGTACCTAATTGTTTTTCAATAGCCAAGATAGACTCGTAAGCCATTTTTCTTAACTCATTTTCGTTTTTTGGTTTTGTATTTTCTCGTTTGTGTTTTTTCGAGTATTCTTTATAAGTTAAAGATGATTTTTCATTAAAATCATCTAATAGTATTCTTATACTTTCAGATGCATTTTCCTTTAAGTCATCATTTAATAAATTGGACATTTCCCAATAAGAGTCATCGCAACCTTTAAATTTCACCTTATTTGAAACACCAGAAGTTTTATACCATTCTAAAAAATGTTTCATTTCTTGGGTTTGATATATGGAAAAGAGATGCTTTTGCATAAGCGTATCTAGGCCTACGGTTTGTAAATTTTGATTTAAGACTTCTATGTCATCATACGGACTCTCCAAAACGATAGTATTAAAACCTTGTTCTAAAATTAGCTTCTTAGTAATCGCCTCTCGCAGTTTATAAAACTCTGAGGTACCATGTGTATCTTCTCCAACTGAAATTATTTTTTTAGTGCCAATGCTTTTAATTAATGAATTCAAGCTTTCATCCAATGTTTCATCATTTGTAATATCTAATGCTGAATAATTCTTCTCAATTGATTCTTTTACTTCATTTTTATTATTTTCATTTAATATGGATTTTTGGACCTCCTCTAGGTTTTGAATGTTTTTTCCATCAATGGTTACTACAAAGTCATCGAACCAAGCAGTTCCTTTTCCTGATAAAATACCACCAATAAAAATGGTTCGGGCTCGATTTGAAAAGGGTAGTTTTATGGAATATTTTTTCCAGTCGGCAGTTCCGTTCACATTTTGTTTACTCATATTAGCAAAAGCTAACATTTCGTGTTTGCCGTAACCATCAATTCGCATTAACAAACCGGCATTACCTTTTTTTACATTTTCGACTTTAATATAGCCTGTTAACTGAATTGAGTCGCCCACGTAGTTGGCGGGAATTCGATAAGTGATACAGCCAAATTTTCCTTTTTTATCCGAAACTACTTTGCCCGCGAAATTTTCAAAACCTTGTTTTTTTTCTGCGGCAAGATCATAATACCCCCATTTAAACCAACCTTTAGGAAGGTTTTTTGTTGAATCAATTACATTGAAATTTAAATTGAATTTATCTTGAGCAGAAGTTTTTGTTTTGTTTAAATTAACTTGATCCTGAGCGCTGAGAAATGTGTTTAGAAATAAAAGAAAAACAAAAAATGAAAGGTTGGTGCATAATGATTTCATTGTAAGTTTATTTAGGTCGTCGTAAATTGTGTCAACAAGATTGCCAATTAATTGTCTTGTTTCTGTTAATGATGTTTTAATTGGGAAAAATTTAAGGTATAGTGAAGACAAGAATGTAACAAAAGTTAACTTATGACAACTAACTACCATCAATCAATATAAATCAGATTCCCTGCCAGATGGGAATGTTAAAAATAATTACTTATGAACGCACACGAAATAGATTATCAAATATTTGGAGAAGAAATGCAATACGTCGAAATAGAACTCGATCCGCAAGAAGCTGTTGTGGCAGAAGCCGGTAGTTTTATGATGATGGATTCTGATATTAAAATGGATACCATTTTTGGTGATGGTTCTAACCAAGATAAAGGTATTCTTGGAAAAATGTTTTCTGCAGGTAAACGAATGCTTACTGGAGAAAGTCTTTTTATGACCGCATTTTTAAATATTGGACAAGGCAAAAAGAAGGTGAGTTTTGCTTCGCCATATCCTGGAAAAATTCTACCTATAGATTTATCTGAAAAACAGGGAAAGTTTATTTGCCAAAAAGATGCGTTTTTGTGCGCAGCTAAAGGTGTTTCTGTTGGAATTGAATTTTCAAAAAAGTTGGGTCGTGGCCTTTTTGGGGGTGAAGGGTTTATCATGCAAAAGCTTGAAGGAGACGGAATGGCTTTTGTTCACGCAGGTGGAACCATGGCCAAAAAGGTATTGGCACCTGGCGAAGTTTTAAAAGTTGATACCGGTTGTATTGTTGGTTTTTCGCAAACCGTAGATTATGATATTGAGTTTGTTGGCGGTATCAAAAACACAGTTTTTGGTGGAGAAGGATTATTTTTTGCGACACTACGCGGACCGGGTACAGTATATATTCAGTCGCTCCCTTTTAGTCGCTTGGCAGGTCGTGTTTTAGCTTCTATCCCTCGCGGGGGAAAAGATAAAGGGGAAGGAAGTATTCTAGGTACAATTGGCGATATTGTTGGGGGAGATAATCGATTTTAATTAAGGCATTGCTAAAAGGAGCTTGCATTTTATAAAGTAATAATCTATTAATGGATTTCAAAAATCAAATAAACTTTCTCAAAGAACTTCAAAAAAATAATAATAAAGAATGGATGGATTTAAACCGCAAATGGTACAAAGAAGTCCGAAATGATTTTATTGAATGGTTAGACGGTCTGAATACTAGACTTTCAGCTCTTGATGATGAATACTATGATACGCCAGGAAAGAAGGGAATAAATCGTATCAATAATAATTTAATGTTTCACCCGAATAAGCCTATTTATAAAGATCATTTTGGTGCTGGTTTGGATAAGCGGCCGAACACGGGTGATTTTTATATTGAAATAGGTATCGAACGATGCATTTTTGCTGGTGGACTATGGAGACCAGACCCAAAAAGATTGAAAAGTATTCGTGAAGCTATCGATTACGATGGAGAGGAATTAAAGAAAATTATAGACAAAAAGTCGTTTAAACAAACCTTTGGCGATTTGTATGAAGATGTTAAATTAACGAAAGCGCCCAAAGGTTTTTCAAACGACCATAAACATATTGATTTACTTCGAAACAAAACTTTTGCAGTCGTAACGGAGTTTTCTACAGAAGAAATTTTTAAACCTGATTTTGAAAAAAAAGTGATAACGGTATATAAAGAAATGCTTCCTTTTAGAAGATATTTAAATCGAGCGGTTTCGGTTTAATAAATCATTTCTCAATATTTATTTACAATCCTATTTTGTTGGTTCTATATGGTTTATAACATTAGTACATATTGTCAATAGAACTAACACCATATATTTGACGTCGTAATTAATTTGTTTTTGATTTAGAAAGTGCCTGCTTAACCGTTGTATGCGTTTTATCATAACAAGTTTGTAACAATGTTTCTGCATCCATAGTATTCCAATATTCTTTATTGAAAAGCTCAACGGAAAAACCGCCTCTAAAACCTGCATCGTATAGTTTCGGAATTACGTTGTCAAAAGGGCAAATACCATCACCTGGAAATATCCGATCAGAATCTTTTAATTTATCATAAGATGGACTAGATGGATAATCATTAATATGGATGACAGGCAGTCTTTTTCCATTAAGAATGTCTATCGTATCCCAATCATTACCGCCTCGGTAAACATGATAAAAATCTAAAAGCATAGTGGCTTTGGGGTGCCCAGTAGCAATCGCAATTTGTGCACAATCAGAAATTTTGTGTAAAGCTCCCATGCCCCAAAGTTCTATTATTGGTGTAACTCCGGTTTCATCTCCTAATTCTAAAATTGCAGTATATCGTTGTGCATATTCGTCATATTTATTGCTGTTTATGGTGCTAATGCCTTGAACGGGTGCTGCTATGAAATTACCTCCTAAAGCAGCGGTAATGTTCATTTCTTCGCGTAATTGTACTAGTGCTTGTTTCCGTTCTTCTGCATCATCACTGCACCATTTAGAGAACCCAATAATGTTTTCAAGAACGAGATTGTTTTTTTCTAATTTTGCCTTCAAATCTGAAGTTTTACCGCCTGCATCTAGATATTTTTTAATATCACTCATCCAAAGTTCAATACCATCAAATCCGGCTTTGGCTACCATATCAATTTGAAGATCAACAGCAATTTTGTAATGTAAAAGTGTTGAGGTATTTAAGCTTATGCGAATGGGCAATTTTGCTATATTCTTTGCTTTCAAGTTCATATTCTCTGAAGCTGTGCTTGATGAAAAAGCAAATCCACTCATAGCAGCAAGTGATACTTTAAGGCCTGATCCAATAGCTTTTCTTCTAGATATTTTACTATTCATTTTCGGTTGGTTTTATTTTTGAATAAAGATAATACCTATTTAATTTTTGATCACTCATCATTTTGCGGGGTCGTTTCTAAATTCTTAACTTCGAAGTTCAACAATTAACATAAGATGGCCAATTTTAATATAGACGCAAAAAAGGAAGTAACATATGATGCCATAGTCATTGGGTCAGGTATTAGTGGCGGATGGGCCGCCAAAGAACTCTGTGAAAAAGGATTAAAAACTTTAGTGCTCGAACGAGGTAGAATTGTTGAGCATGTTGTTGATTATCCCACAATGAATTTGGATCCATGGGATACTGAACTGAGAGGCGGACTAACCCCAGAGCAAAAAAAGAAGCATTATAAAGCTTCGCGATCTGGTTGGATAGGTACTGATACTGAACATTTTTGGGCGGATGATAAGGCGAATCCGTACACTGAAGAGAAACCATTTCTTTGGTTGCGAGGTCATCAAATGGGTGGAAAATCACTGTTATGGGGTAAACAAACTTATCGATGGAGTGATCTTGATTTTGAGGCTAATGCAAAAGACGGGCATGGTGTTGATTGGCCTATTCGTTATAAAGATATTGAACCTTGGTATTCGTATGTTGAAAAATTTGCTGGCATAAGTGGTGAAGCTTTAGGTTTGCCTCAATTACCTGATAGTCATTTTCTGCCACCAATGGAGCTTAATTGTGTAGAGAAGCATGTTAAAGCTCGTTTAGAAAAAGATTTTCCGGGTAGAAATTTGATTATTGGACGATGTGCCCATTTAACTGTTCCACATAATGGAAGAGGGCAATGCCAGAATAGAAATAGATGTAGTAGAGGATGTCCGTTCGGAGCTTATTTTAGCTCTAATGCTGTAACATTGCCACCAGCAAATGCGACAGGTAATTTAACTATAAGACCTTTTTCAATTGTGCAATCGCTTATTTATGATGAGAAAAAAGGAAAAGCAACTGGTGTTCGTATTATTGATTCAGAAACTAATGAAGCAATTGAATATTCTGCAAAAATAATTTTCGTTAACGCGTCTACTTTAAGTACTACGCAAATTCTTATGAATTCTAAATCTAATCGATTTGAAAATGGATTAGGCAACGATAGTGGAGAATTGGGACACAATTTAATGGACCATACCTACAGAGTAGGAGCAATGGGCAAGATAGATGGATTTGAAGATAAGTATTATAAGGGTAGACGACCAAATGGAATTTATATTCCGCGGTATTGGAATATAGATGAAAAGTCGAAATCTGATAAATTTCTTCGTGGTTTTGGATATCAAGGCGGAGCGTATAGAGGAGGTAATGCTGCAAATATAGAAGGTTTTGGAGCAGCTTATAAAGACAGTATTTTAAAACCTGGTGAATGGGAAATGTTCATTACTGGCTTTGCAGAATGTCTTCCGTACCATGATAACAAAATAAGTTTGAACAATGATGTTCTTGATAAATGGGGGCAGCCTACCTTAACTATTGATGCGGAATTCAAGAAAAATGAAAAAGCATTGAACAAGCAAATTCAAGAAGATGCAGTTGAAATGCTTGAAAAATCAGGATTGAAAGATGTTTTAGGTTTTGATAATGAGCACCCGCCAGGATATGGTGTTCATGAAATGGGTACAGCTCGTATGGGCCGCAATCCCAAGACTTCAGTCTTGAATGAATTCAATCAAGTACATGCAGCCAAAAATGTGTTTGTAACAGATGGTGCGTGTATGACATCATCGTCTTGTGTAAATCCATCCTTAACATACATGGCTTTAACTGCTAGAGCTGCTAACCATGCAGTAACTGAATTAAAAAAGCAAAATATCTAAAACATGGATAGAAGAAAAGCACTTAAGAAAACAGGTCTGTTTGCAGGAGCAGCACTAGCCATGCCCTCAATTTTTTCACTACTACAAGCTTGTAAAGATGAGCCAAGATTAAATTGGCAACCACTTTTTTTCAATGAAAACGAAGCGAAAACAATCGCAACTTTAGTTGATATGATTCTTCCTAAAACAGAAACACCAGGAGCTTTAGATATGAATGTTGATGTATTTATTGATACGGTTATAGCTAAAGGTTACGATGAAAACGCACAGCAAGAAATGCGTGATAATATTGCAAAGTTTAATGAAGATTGTAAAGCTGATTTTGGCGCAGATTTTGCAAACTTAAATGAAACGGATAGAGTAAAAGTGCTAGAAAATGCTGAGATAACCTCGGGTAAGTTTAATCCTGGTGTTTGGGGATCTTCGGTAGGTAAACAAGAGCCCATTGGTTTTTATAGATCTCTAAAAGCAATGGCCATTGGCGCTTATTTTACTTCAGAAGAGATTGGAAAAAATGTTTTGAATTATGATCCAATCCCTGGTAAATATGAACCATGCAAACCTGTGTCTGAAGTTGGAAATAAATGGAGTTTGGGATAGCGCTTAAAACTATTCACTTTTAGAATACACCACCTCACCATTAAAAATGGTCATCGCAATTTCGGTTTTTAAGAATTCGTCTTCAGGTACGGTCATAATATCTTGATTATATATGGTAAAGTCCGCAAGTTTACCAGCGGTAATTGAACCTTTGATGTTTTCTTCAAAAGCACCATAGGCTGCATCTAAAGTATATGATCTTAAAGCCTGTGTTCTAGTCATTTTTTGTGCTGGTTCATATCCACCTTCGGGAGTACCTTTTAATGTTTTACGGCTTATACTGGCATATAAACTTGCTATCGGATTCAATGGTTCTACTGGTACGTCTGTGCCGTTGATAATTGGAATACCACTTTTTAAAAGATCTTGCCACATGTAAGCACCTTCTTCGATTCGTTTTTGGCCCAAACGATCAATTGCCCAAGGTCTATCAGAAGACATATGTATGGCTTGCATTGCTGGTATAACACCTAGTTCTGCAAAACGAGGAATATCATCTGGATGCAAATGTTGCGCATGTTCTATCCGGAATCGATGATCTTTGGTTGCTTCAGGTAGATCTTTAAATGCCGATTCGTAACGATCTAGTATTTCGCGGTTTGCGCGATCACCAATAGCATGAGAGCAAACTTGAAAACCATTTTTTAATCCTTTTATGGCAGTTTCTTTTACGACTTCCATGGGTAGTGTTTCATGACCAAAATGGCCGGGTTGGTCCGTATACTCTTCTAATAACCATGCACCTCGTGAACCTAATGCTCCATCACAATTTAATTTTATCGAACGTATAGTTAACCGATTGTCAGGATCTATCAAAGGCCCCTTGTCACCCCATTCATCTACCAAATCCATGTCCCCACCAGTAAGCATAGCATACATACGTACGGTCATTTTACCAGCTGATTTCATAGCTTCATAAAATTCGATATTTTCTCTACCAATTCCAGCGTCATGAAAACCAACGATTCCATTTTCATGGCATGCAGCAATAGCAAGATCAAAAGCTTCGATGTATTTTTCAGGGGTGTACATATCGGTTGGAACATGCTTCCAAATTATATCTGTGGCTGTCTCATTAAAAATACCGGTAGGTCTTCCTAATGCATCTCTTATAATTTCACCGCCCTCTACTGAAGATTTGTCGATACCTTCTTTTGTTAAAGCATGAATTCCTGCAATATCCATGGCCGCGGCGTTTGCAAAAACCGCATGTCCACTTACATGACCTAAAACAACAGGGTTGTTTGGTGAAACCGCACTTAATAAATCATGCGTTTGAAAACCTTTTACCATTATCTCCGGTTTTACATTCCATTTACTTTGGTGCCAACCGGTACCAATTATCCATTCACCTGGTTTAACCGTTTTTACTTTTTCTGCAACAGCAGCAACAATTTCTTCATAGCTGTTGGTATTCGTTAAATCGAGTTCTAGAGCACTAATACCCAATCCCATAAAGTGACCATGTCCTTCAATTAAACCCGGCGTCATTGTATTGCCCTCTAAATCTAGTATTTGTGTTTGTTCGTTTTTATATTTTTCGGCTTCTTCAAGACTGCCTGCGAAAAGTATAATACTGTCTTTTGTAACTACAGCTTCTACTTTTGTTTGGGTTGAATCTACAGTATAGATGGGGCCACCATGAATAAGTAGTGTTCCTGTTTCTTGTGCGGGGTTTGAACAAGAAGTTAGTATTACAATAAGTAAGACTAAATAACTGTGAAGAGATTTTGGTATGTACATTTGGAAGGTTTTGAATGTATGAATTTACAATTTTGAATTCATTTTGAATACCAATTTTATTTCAAAATAAACTGGATCAATAAAAACATAGCCGTTTGCTGTTGAATTCTAATAAGGCACTTTGTAACTTGGCATAATGAAAAATAATCGTATTAGAAATATTAAGAAGAAGCTGTTATCTGACAATTGGTATACACTCAATAAATTTAGTTTTGAATATCAAAAGGATGATGGCTCTTGGGAAGAACAGCATAGAGAGGCTTATGATCGTGGTAATGGTGCGGCCATATTACTATATAATAAGAAAAAGGGAACTGTGATTTTAACCCGACAATTTCGAATGCCGACTTATGTAAATGGGAATGAAGACGGAATGATGATTGAAGTATGTGCGGGACTTTTAGACGGCGATAAACCAGAAGATTGTATACGTAAAGAAACTGAAGAAGAAACTGGATATAAAATAGATAATGTAGAAAAAGTAATAGAGACTTACATGAGCCCTGGCTCGGTAACCGAAATTTTATATCTATTTATTGGTGCGTATGAAGATCAAATGAAAATAGGCGAGGGTGGAGGTGCTGAAGATGAAACTGAAAATATTGAAGTGTTAGAATATCCTATAGAAAAAGCACTTCAAATGATTGTCACCGGAGAAATTAAAGATGCTAAGACCATTCTTTTATTGCAATATGCTGAGATACATAATTTGGTTGGTAACTAATAATTATCTCTAATTTCTTCAAAAATGTGTTGCATTCTTTTTTTGATTTCTGAAGATGATTGCTTGAAGTGATTGTTCATAAAACTAAATATTAGGGTTTTTCCAGATTTGGTAATTAGATACCCACTCAAGCAATGATTGTTGCTTAAACTTCCTGTTTTAGCAAAAATATAGGGTTCTGTGTTTCCTGGATACCAATCTTCCAAAGTTCCGGAAACTCCTCCCTTAGGAAAAAAGTCAAAAAGGCGTTCTCTTGGAATCTCGATATACATTTTTTGTAATACCTGAACTATTGATTCTGGTGTGAATAAATTATAACGTGATAATCCGGATCCATCTACCCAACGCGGTTCTTGTTTTAAATCAGCTAATAGTTTCTCTAGTACATAGTTTCTTGTTGTGCTGCTATTTAAAGTGTCTGATAACGTTGATGATCCCAATATCAATAACTGTTCTGCCAAAAAGTTATCGCTTTCATGCATCATTCTTTTCAAGACTGTGTCAGTGGGTACACTATAAATGAGTTGCTTTTCACCCTTGGGCATCTCGTTAACTAATTTAATTTTTTTGTTAAGAACTTGCTCTAATAATTTTCGAGTTAAGGTTGAATCTGTTCGAAAAGGAATTTCTATTGTGTCTCTTCTTTTGGTTGAATAGTAAAATAGATTCTTTTCGGCTTCACGGTTCTTGTTGAAATGAATATTGACAATACTATCTGTAAAAAATTGAGGAGAAATAGTTTTTTGCGGCATGTTGTAGAGTGTAACTACATTACCATAAAGTGGTAGACTTCCTCTTTCAGGCTGATAATAATATTGATAATCATCCCAAGACCATCCTGGGCCATATTTTGCATCATCAAAATTGTTTAATGAAAGTGAGATTTCCTTTTTATCCTTTAGAAAATTAACAACATTGTCATTCTGAAAATAGGAATGAAATAAAGTTGGATCACCTGTTCCTTCAATATACGTGGTGTTATTTGTTGTAATGTATTTTAGGGCAGGTATTTCTTTTGGTAAAAGTTTTAAAGCGGAATAAAGAGTGAAAATTTTAGTGTTACTAGCGGGTGTGAAATATTTCTGTGAATTTAGATTGTAAATAGTATCATTGATTTGGGGGTCGATTATCAAAATTCCAGTAAAATGATTTGCCGATTGTTCTGAATGTATAGTAGCCGATATATTTTTTGATATTATTTTTTTTGAGCTAGAGCAACTAGTTAATAACAAAAGAACAATTATTGTAATAATTGTATTTCTACTGCACGAATTTAATTTTATGTTATCTCTCGAATGTACTGTTTTTATTGACTTTAACATGAATTTACCTTAACTTTAACGTGGTACTAGCAATATATTTAGAACGAAAGTAGTTATTTTTGATAAACAACTAATTTTAATCTTTTTCATATGGCAAGAGCAATGCTTGAGTACACTAAAACGGTACTTAAAAAGGTTAGTTTTGATGCAAGTTTGTTTTGCAAAGAACTACAGAAAGCGATTTCACGATTACTCCCCCAAGAAATTGAAGAATTAAAAGAATGGCTAGAGGGTTTTATTAATGATAAACCTGAATTGCACGAAAGTTTAATTTATTTAAAAGCTTAGATATACATCCCCCATTAACAATGGGGGATTTTTTTATTTCCCCCCTAACGGACTGATAATCTTCACGTCTTGAAAAGCTATAGCGCCTCTAACCACGCCTGATATTACATCAATTAAGGCGTTGGTAATTTGCATTTTTAGCTCATTCTTATGGTATATTATACTAACCTCACGTGCCGGTGGTGGTTCATTGAAATATCGCAGTTGTTTTTTCTTTACCTCATCTAATTCAAGACTATTCAAATAGGGTAATAAAGTCATGCCAAGACCTTCATTAGCCAAATTAACAAGTGTTTCAAAACTACCACTTTGTAACTGAAAATGTTCATTTACATTATTGCCTGCAGTTTTGCATAAATTAATTACACCTTCTCTAAAGCAATGTCCGTCTTGTAATAATAATATATCAGCAATGTCTAAATCAGCTGGAGAAATTTTAGACGCCGAAAATAAACGGTGTCCGTTGGGTACGTAGCCTACGAAAGGCTCATAGTATAGGGGTCGCTCTTTGATAAACTCTATTTCAAGTGGCGTGGCTGCAATTGCTGCGTCTAAATGACCATCGGCAATATTTTTTATTAGCGTTTCTGTTGGCTGTTCTTTAATATTTAAGTTTACTCTGGGATATTTATTAATAAAACTCTTAAGAAACATTGGTAATAGAGTAGGCATAATCGTAGGTATGATGCCTAATGTAAATTCACCCCCAATAAACCCTTTGTCTTGATCAACTATATCTTTAATTCGGTCGGCTTCAGCAACAATATTTTTGGCCTGTGATACTATTTTTTCACCTACTTCTGTAATTCCAATAGGTTTTTTACTTCGGTCAAATATTTGCACATCTAGCTGATCTTCTAGCTTTTGAACTTGCATGCTTAAAGTAGGTTGCGTAACAAAACTGTGTTTTGCAGCTATAGTAAAGTTTCGATATTCAGCGACCGCCAAAACGTATTGTAATTGTGTTATTGTCATGAGCTATAATTCTAAACAATAAAGGTATAAAATCCATCAATAAAACTTATGGTTTTGTGGTATAATCATTTTGTAAATTTATAGTAATTTAAAAATGAAATCATATGAAAATCAATAGTATAGGTCTAGACATCAAGAAATCGGAAGAATTAGGAAAGGAATTAAATACTTTATTAGCTAATTTTCAAACCTATTATCAGAATTTAAGAGGTATTCATTGGAATATAAAAGGAAAGCGTTTTTTCGATCTTCATGTTAAATTTGAAGAGTTGTATACTGATGCCAACATGAAGGTAGATATGATTGCGGAGCGTATTCTTACTTTGGGTGTTGTGCCAGAACACACTTTTGAAGATTATATAAAAATTTCGAAAGTACCAGTGGGTAAAAATATTACTCGAGATGAGGAAGCGATTCGTTTAATTGTTGATTCATTATCACAGTTATTGGTTATTGAAAGAGGTATTTTAGATGCTTCTGATGAAGCAGGAGATGAGGGTACAAATAGTATGATGAGTGATTTTATTTCTGAACAAGAAAAAACAGTTTGGATGATGAAAGCTTGGTTGGCTGAGGATATTTAAAAGATAGTAGAGTTCAAAAAAAAAGGCGTGTTTATTGACACGCTTTTTTTGGTTCAAATCGCAACCCTATTTTTAAATCTCGATGACTCTGAAATAGTTTTAATTATTTTCTTCTATTTCTTTTTAGAAGTCCGCTTCTTGCTGCTTTTGGCGAAAGGATTGAAATCTATGCATAATTGTAGCCAAAATTCTAAATCTACATCGGTGTCAATACCTTCTTCAGTAACAAAGACATAACCTTTCATAGTACGACCCGTAAAATTCATTTCTGTACAATGTGGCTTTGAAAGTGCATTCTCATATTGATCCGTACCAACCCTAGCCATTAATAATGATGTTTGAGAGTTTTTATCAATGTGCATGCCAAAACACATTTTTTCATCGACCATAAAACAGAGGCCTCCCATCATTTTTTTTTCTTCAAAATGAACTGATTTGTGCTTTAAATAATTTCGAGCTCTATCTGCTAAATACTCATCGTAGGCCATAATAATATAATGATTTAGCTATATTTATTCCTGCTATTGATCCTAGTATCAGTTGAATAATTAGCTTTAATTCAATTAAAAATCAAGATCGATTTTGAAAGGTTATTCTAAAAATTTTCGATCAAAAGAGAAAGGTTTTTCATTATCTGGATGCACTGTAATTTGAACTGCCGTTGCACCACCTTCTACTTGAACTCTAAGAATATTCATTTCATCATAAGGTCTGTTTAATAGCCAAAAATGACCATCACCTTGTACATATAAGATGGGTTTTTCAAACTCAGTTGCTACAGATTTTAAAATATCAGTAAAGGGTTCAAATTTGTCCGGACCGAGCTCAACCATATTTGCGTGACCAAAGATGACTAAAGCTTTTAAATCGTCAGCATTTGCAGTTACATAATCTTGTAAAAACCTACCATTATCTTCTAATCGTGTATCCCATTCTTCTTGGTCATGAGCCGAACTTCCTACTAGATTTAGCCCCATAAACATTACTTGTTTTTGTGACCATACAAAATTTTCAGTACGATTTTCTTGGTAAGTAACTGTGGGTTCAAATGTCCAATTTTTATGAAAGTCTAAAAAATATTTATTCCAAAGTTCTAATGCAGAAATGGGATCATCACAGTCATTATATTCATTATCGCCAAGTAGCATAAATGTTGGGATTGAAAATTCACTAAGAATCTCACTTACATCTTTATATACAGGTTCTGTGCAGGGGTCAGCCCCAGGTTTTATATCGCCAACATGCACGACGAATTCTGATTTTGATTTCGTGTTATGTGTGTTAATCATTGCTATTAAATCTGTACGCTGACCTTCATTATATGGTACATCGCCAATGGCAGTAAAAATGATACTGTCTAAAGGAGTTGGCTCTGGTGTAGTGATCACAGAATCAATTGGATCAGTAGGGTCATCGGAATCTTTAGGTGGATCATTTTTTGAATTGCACGAAAATGCAATTACTAAAGAAAAGGTCAAAAATGCCCATGTTATCCTTTTAAAAAATATCATACTTTACTATTTTTTGTGGGGAAGTATTAAAACTGGATACTAATTTAGTGAATTTGTATCGCTTTCTTATTGGTTTACTTAAGCTAGATGCCTTATTAAAACATCATTTTCATCTACACCTAGTTCTTTCATAATATGTCTAGCCAAGGGTTTGCTGTCGATAACATTCAGTAAAATACCAAAGCTATTATGATTTAAAAAGTCTTTAACCGCCTCAATATTTTCATTTATTTATTGATGTTGATTATTCATTTAATTATTGCCACTTGCTTGAAGTATTCTAAATATTTTTAAATTTTCGTTTTGAAAATAACAGGTTATAGATTACAGCTATTATTAAGATTATCAAAATAATTATAGCAATGCTCCAACATAAAAACTTTAAACTAGCAAAACCTGAATAAAGATAAACCAGATTATCATTAAAAGATGTTGGACTTGCTAACATTATAAAAGAAACTAAATTTTCTAAAATATCAAAAAGTCCGGCAAGAGGTAAAAAGATGCTTAATTGATATTTGTTTTTGTATAACATTGTGTTTTTTGAAAGCATTGAGCCAAATAAGAACCAAACAAAGTACCCCATTGCTATTACAGTTGCAATAAATAAAAAATCGAAATATTGAGTTTGGTAATATGTATCTATGGTACCAAAATCAATTAATTCTTGGTACCAAACTTTAATCTTTTTCGCATCAAAACTAGTTTGTGCTTCAAAATATGGAACTGAGAATTTAGATTTTAGATATAGTATATCAAGAAAATAACTAGCAATGAAATAGCATGTAGTACTAATTAAAGATCCGATTAACAATTGTTTTTTTGACAATTTTTCTAATAAACATTTCATAACTCTATTGTTTTAATATTGAGTTACAAAGTTGCCATAAGGTAATATAGCATCCTTTAACATATGTTAAAAAGAAAAATTATTGTATTTTTTTTCGAATTCGGCTAAGATGTACTTGAGTGATTCCTAGGTAAGAAGCTACATAATGTAGCGGAATACGTTGAATAATCATCGGCTTTTCTTGAAGCATGCCAGTATATCGCTCTTCAGGACTATCAGATTTCAACATTGAATTGTTACTAAGGAGATTGGTAAATAAGCTTTCTGTCATTTTTGTACCCCATTCACGCAGTTCGGGGTGCTTTTGGGTTAATTTAAATAATTTCTCAGCAGATATTAAATGTACTTCAGATGTTTCGATTGCTGCAAAATTCTGCTTAGCCCTTTTATTGTGTACGAAAGCCTCAAAGTCGGTTACAAAAGTATTTTCAAAGAAAAAATCGTTGGTAACGTCTTTGTCATTTTTAAGATTGAAGCAACGGAGTATTCCTTTTTTGACGAATGCTAACGGAACATTGTATTGCCCTTCACGAACTAGTTTTTCATTTTTTTTAAGATGGTGAATGGTAAAGTTCTCGTGCAAATCTAATTTTAGTACATTACTTACGGTGATAAATTTTTCTATTTCTTGAAATAACGAATCCATTTTTAAAAGTGTCTCATAAAAACTAAAGATATTGAAATTATTAAGTGTCTCGGTTTTTATTTTTAATAAAAAAAAGTTTAGCAAGGACTCATAAATCTGATAGTCAATTGTTTCTTTCAGTCAATTCTTTCATATGCATAATATCTGAATTGGCATTTCTTATTTTTCGGTGTTTATCTGTTGTCTATAAATATATGTTTTCAATTATTGTGACAGCATCGATAAGGTTTTCGTTTACTATTAAATTGTTTAATAAATGAAATAATACAGCATATCACAACAGTGACATATGTTTTCATTAGGGCATAATTAAAGGTTATAGCCGAAACAATAAATGTGCTATTTTTTTATGTGTAAGATGCTCTTAATAAGGTTTTTTCGTTGAAATTCAGTGCTTTTTTTACCAATACAATTTTGCCAATATTGGTAAGTGATCTGAAATATGTTGATTGTTTTCCATTCGATCATCAATGTGAATATATTCCTTAACCTCTAGGTCGTTAACGAATATGTAATCAATGCGTTTTTTTAATACTCTATTATGATCAAATCCGCTAGATGTGCCGGTTGGACCATAAAATGCTTTCTGTGTAATTTTTTGTCCGTCTGAAAGTTTGCTTTGTAAAAATTGTATCGGTTTAGATTCTGGTGGTAAATTTAAATCGCCCATAAAAACAACAGGAAGGTTCTCTTTATTAATTTCATTAATTTTTTGAACTATAAGGTTTGCTGATTCTGCACGTGCTTTTACGCCTCTATGGTCAAAATGCGTATTGAAAATATAAATCTTTTTACCCGTTTCTTTTTCCTCAAAAAGACCATAAGTACAGATACGCTCTAAAGAGGCATCCCAACCTTTTGAAACTTTATCAGGTGTTTCAGAAAGCCAAAAAGTGTTTTGTTGCAATACTTTAAATCTCGACGTGTCATACAAAATAGGGGAGTATTCGCCTTTTTCTTTACCATCATCGCGACCAACTCCTATATATGAAAATCCTTCTAGCGAATTATCTAAATACGTCAATTGATGGTTTAATACTTCTTGAGTTCCAATAAATGAGGCTTGGTAATGCTTAATTAGTTTGACCATATTTTCTTTTCGGTCATTCCAATTATTTACGGTGTCATCTACATTATCATATTTAATATTGTAGCTCATTACTTTTACGTCTTGCGCGTAACTAGAAAAGGTGATTAGTACTAATAGAAGTGTTATTTTTCTCATTTTTTAGGATGTTAGTTGTGCATTGCCAATTTAACAAATAAGACTAACATTTCTGCTATTAAACATTGCTGATCTCAATGTTAAATTCAAACTATTTAGGAAAAACAATCGCATTTATAATCTTTTGTTATTCAGTAATTTAAGGGTTATAACTCTCGCAATTTTAATTAGTATGATATTTAGACTATTATTTGTAAGATTAAAATAGCATGATGATGAACATTCATTTAACTAAATTTGAGGCATAAATAATTTAAGTGATGAAAAATATTTGTGTTGCCGTTGTTTTTTTATTCTCTGTATTAGTAGTTGCTCAAGAATCGAAGATACCTGTATTTGCCTGGATGGGCGGACCAGGAGAAGCTACTGATCTAGAACTAGAGGCACAATTTACCGATTTAAAGAAAAAAGGAATAGATGGTTTGTTGTATAGTGGTGGTCATGATCCAGAGACGTATAAAAGAGTAGGTAAGTTTGTTAAAGCTGCTGGAATGGAATTTCATACGTGGATACCAACCATGATTCAAAGTGACCCAAAATTAAAACCAGAATGGTATGGGGTTAGTGGTAAAGGCGAATCGGCCTATGAAATACAGCCATATGCTGGGTATTATAAATTTCTATGTCCAAATAAAAAAGAGGTTTATAAGTATCTAAAGGATATGTATTCTAAGGTAGCTGATGTAGAAGAAGTTGATGGAATTCATTTGGATTATATTCGATACCCTGATGTGATTTTAGCTCGTGGTTTATGGGAAAAGTACGATTTAATTCAAGATCAAGAATTTCCGGAATATGATTTTTGCTATTGTGATACTTGTACTTCTGATTTTAAGAAGAAAAGCGGAATTGATATCAAAGCAGCGGAAGATCCTTCAACGGTTCAAGAATGGAAACAATATCGATATGATGTCATTACTAGTTTAGTGAATCGATTAAGTGAAGTAGTGCATAAGAAGGGAAAACAAATAAATGCTGCAGTTTTTCCAGGTCCATCAATATCTAAAAAGTTGGTACGTCAAGAGTGGAATAAATGGGATGTGGATGCATATTTTCCTATGAACTACAATGATTTTTATATGGCCAATACGTTATGGGTGGGCAGTGTGGTAAAAGAAGAGGTACATGCGGCAAAAGAAAAACCTGTATATAGTGGATTGTTTATTAGTCCTAGACCATGGAATAAAGCGAATGAAGAAGACCCTGAAGGTCATGGCTTGCTACCTGAAGAATTAGAAGATGCAATACGTGAATCAATGGAAAATGGCGCTAAAGGTATTTGTCTTTTTACGCCTGGTAGAATGACAGATGCACATTGGGCTGCTTTTGAAAAGGCAATTCATATTGATTATACGAAAGACTAAAATATAGACGTAATCAAATTTTAGTTGTTTTAAAAGAATTAATAGCTACGATAAACGATATTTAAAACTTTCTTGAATGTCTGATAACTAGGCAGGTTTTATTTTTTCTTTTTACTATAAAAAACACTGGGGATTAATAGCCAAAGACTTTTCTATAACATCGTAAGAATAGTTGAAATTCCTAGTCCTAACTACATTTTAGAAGCTATGTTATGAGCATTTTATTTATTTTCTATAAATTTTCATTGAACCATTGCATACGTCATTTTCAACACATGGGTAACTTGGAATTTCATACTGGAAGGCTGAATAATTACCAATAAATTCATTGGTATTATTTTTATAACTACCGTTAAATTTTAAGTTAAAATCAACTGAGAAATCGTAACTAATTCCATTACAAATATCTGAGCTATAACCACTTTCTAAAGATTTAAAGTTGATCGATAAAGTAGTATTGACTAACAGGTATTCATTTATAGATATCACTCCATCATTGTCCGAAGAAGAATTACCAACAAAGGTAATTGTATTATTCGAATTGAAAATAAAAGTGGATGTAAATGGAATTTCAATGTTATCTCCACCAATGCTACAACTTGCCGTGGTATATTTCATTATCCAAACACCTGATAAGTCGATTTCTTTTTCTTTGTATACAATTGCTATAACAGTAGAAATCTCAACGAAACCTTCTTTAAAGACCTCATGTGTATATGAAAAAGTCTCATCTTCGCCTGATATGGATTTGAATTTAATAAATTGACCATTTTGGGAAACCAATTCTACATTAGGATTTGATATTTTTGAAATTATTATTTTGTCATTTTTATTAAATGGAATAATCTCTGAAGAACCTTGATAATCGGGTAGTTCTCCAAATAAAGATTTTAATTTGTCCCAGGATTCATTTAACGTACTTAAAGAATTAATAAATAAACCTGTTTCATTAGATACTATTTTGTCTGTGTTATTAACACTCCTAAATTTAGGTTCTAGATCCAAACTTGTATCTGTATTACTTGAAAACTCGTCTATGATTGTTAGAAATGTTGCTTTAACTGGCACCCAATTAGCATAAAGAAATGCTCGCAAATCATTTTTAAATTTAATTGTTGCAGGTAAAATTTCAGCAAATAAAATATAGGCAGACGCGGCTACTGCTAAGCCTGCTGCCGCAATACCAACACCTAAGGTAGCAGGCGAGATTGAAACGGAAATACCTGCCAAAGTCAAAAACGTAATAAAGTGAACTGCACTACGTGCCAACTCTTTAGAAGACCCACCTAAGTTTTTAGCTGTACAACTATAAAATGCTTTCCATCCCTCGTTTTTAGGACAATTTGATTGTATAGTTTTGGAAAATACTGTTGTAGCATCCAAATTTGTGTACAGATTATCTTTAAAAGTTTTAAAAACCTCTTTATTGGCTGTATAGAATAATGCTACTTGTCGTTTTTCTTCATTACTTAAAGAACTATAAAGGTTCTGTACTTCAAGTCGATAATCTTGAGCATTCTGAATTTCTTTAGCAATGAGTGGGCTAGTATTATTTAGATTTGAAATTTCTGTATCAAAATTCTCAAATACATTTGATATTAGCTCTTCGGTGTTCAGTACAGTAGTCTCCGTTACAGTAAATTCAATAGTGCCTAAATCAAATTGTAAGTTGTATTTTCCATTGCCAATGTCGGGTACAGCAAAAGCTAATGTGTTTTCATCTGTTTTTACTATTGAAACAGCTGTTTCCGCAAAAAGTCCGCTGTAAGATTCTAATAATTGGGTGTTAGTGACTGAAATTGTAATTACCTGAAAACTTTTAACATTTGTGCTTTCAACATTTATTTTTTCAGAATTTACTGGTGAATCCAAAGAATCATTGCTATCTGGGATACACCCATAAAAAGCGAGTACTATGATAAATAAAAAAATTAGATTTTTCATATTAAAAATTATTTTTCAATATAATTTTTAATTTTAATAATTAAAATACCTAATAGTGGGTATTTTGCAAAAGGCAATTCACAAAAAATATTAAAAAACGTGCTTTAGTATTTGATAGTACCAAAGCACGTTTGTAAATGCTATTCTGTTAGTAATTTACTACCGTAATAGATTACCTCTGAAATTATTTTACCATCTTCATCAAAACCCTGACTGATATGCATCATCAAAGTGATTGCTTTTTTGTCTGACTTTCTAATTAGTTGTAGTTTCCACCATGAAAGTACTTCGCGACCGTTACCCATTTCATATTCTAAGTAATCTGGGTAACCAAAGATTTCAACATTTTTTATTTCAAAGGCCTTTAAAAACTCTTCTCTAATTGGTTTTATTTCCTCTGTGTTTCGTGAAATTTCAATGTCGTCATTTATGTCATAAAATGTTGCCTCATCGCCATAAAAACTTAAGTATTTATCTAAATCTCCTTTTTCAAAAGCATACATAGCTTTTCGAACTGTATTAATATTATCATGGTGGTTATAAATGGTGCCGTTTGTTCTATTTGAAAAACTGCTAATTATTTCATCAATAACACGAGTATTACTATAATCAATAATTCTTTTTATTTTATTGTCTTTGGTAATGGTGTATAAACTATGTGATGGAGCATCAATTTTAACGCCGGTGGTTTTATGTACCCCTTTTATCAAATCCCAGGTTTGTACATCAACCTCTTTTTCTTTATTGTCTTTTTTATACTCTACTGCGTCAGGATATGATCCTGGGTAGGCCTCTGCTGAAAAATAGTCTAACTCATCATAATAGCGCATTGAACTTGCTAAATACCGCTCGCTGTCCCATTCATTAGTACTAGGTTTGTGTGATGTGCCATTATATGATTTAAAGTCTTCTGTTAAGTAACTTGCCATTTTTTCTTTGTCTCCGCTTAGCCAAGCTTTATTAAACTCTTCTACAACTTGAATGGCAGGATGTTCACTGTAAACAGTTCCATTGGCTTTTTTTTGTGCAAAGGCAGTTAAACTAATTGATAATGTGAGCGCGAATAATAGTACTTTGTTTTTCATATTGGTGGTTTTTATTTGTTGTTTTGGTTATTAAAATTGTTAGTGTTTATACATTGATAGACCTCTATTTTTTAAGCTAAAACCTAACAGGATCCAACTATTGTTCCCCCGAAAATTGGCTGGATTGCCCCATTAGGTTTGGTCTTGGTTTTATGCTACTTCTATTTCTTTGTTAATTCTTATTTTCTTGAAAAATTATTACATTAAAAGATATTCAAAACCACAAGTACATGCATTGAATCTTGAACTGATTGAAATTTTTAATTTATTTAATTATCAATGTTTTTGGCGTAGGAGGAATTACCCAAAATATAAATTACGATTAGGGGGAGTTAAATCGTTTGTAAGCGTTTCAAAAATTAAATAGAGACCTGTTTTTTATTGGCTTTATAAAAGGAGGGAACAAATTTTAATCCTGTTAAAGTACGTTAAATTTTAACACAAATGATATAAAAAAACAATAGGTTTTGGAGGAATTTAAATTCAATAAGAAAAAACTTACGAAATCAATTTGATTATGAAATAATTGTATTTTCTAATTGCTTTTCTTCAATAATACCATTCTTTAAATGAACGTAATAAGAATGGTTTTCTTCATTTAAAGAGACTGATGTTTGAACTTGCTCATTTATAAAATGAATAGCAGAACGGTCATCACAAGCATAACCATCACTTAATTTACCTGAAAGAATATTGTTTTGATATAGTGGTCTACGTGACTTCTCAGAATTGTAATGCGGACAATGACTTTTGTTTATAAAACTCATACCGTGAACTATGCTTAACTCTTTAGGTCTTGAGTCAGTTGTACCTGCATTGAACCAACAAAGTGAACCTGCGCTACCACCGCCCATAACAACGCCGTTATCATAAGCTGATTTAAGTGCACTATCAATACCTTGTGCTTTCCAAATGGCTAACATATTAAGGGTGTTTCCTCCACCAACTACAATTGCGTCCATTTTATGAATGATTTCTTCAAATGATTCTTTTTGGTCATATGAATTTATCCAAACGCTTAACACATGAGGTGTCACATTAATTTGAGTACAGACTTCGTAAAAAGAATCTATATAAGATTGGTCTTCACCACTTGCAGTGGGTATAAAACAGAGGTTTGGCTTTTGCTTGCCTGTTGCTTCTGCCATATATTTTAAAAAAGGTACTGTATGTCGTCCGCTACCGTAAATAAATAATTGTCTTTTCATAAGTGCTTTAAATATAAAAAAACTTCAGATTTAGTAGACTTTAGTTGTCCGCGTTTCTGTTTCTATTACTATTGTTTCGGTTTGTATTTCGTCCCCTTGAATTAGAATTCCTAGATCGATTTTGGTTTTGGTTGCCACTTCTATTTCTAGATTGACTTTGATTTCTAGGTCGTCTGGGTTGTGGCGCAGTTTCCGGTTCATCATCATCACCATCAATAAATTGATGTTCTGGCATTCTCGGCACTTCTTGCTTAATTAACTTTTCAATATCACGTAAGTATGGTCGTTCTTCTTTGTCGCAAAAAGAAAGTGCAATACCACTTGCGCTAGCTCGGCCAGTTCTACCAATTCTATGTACATAGGTTTCTGAAACATTAGGAAGATCAAAATTTATAACCAGGGCTAAATCTTCAACGTCTATACCTCTTGCAGCTATATCTGTAGCAACTAACACTTTTAATTTGCCATCTTTAAAATCACCTAATGCTTTTTGACGAGCAGTTTGTGATTTATTTCCGTGGATGGCAGCCGAACGAATGTCAGCTTGTGCCAGTTTTTTCACAATTTTGTTGGCGCCGTGCTTGGTTCGCGAGAATACTAAAACAGAATCACTTGAACGCTCTTGCAATAAATGCACTAAAAGTTTTGGCTTATTCTTTTTACTAACAAAGTATACACCTTGTTCTACTTTTTCTGCTGTTGCCTGTTCTGGTTTAATGGTAACTCTTTCAAAATCACCTAATATCTTTCTAGAGAGTTCAACAATATCTTTTGGCATAGTAGCCGAAAAGAAAAGCGATTGACGTTTTGGAGGTAGTTTGGCAATTATCTTCTTGATATCATGAATAAAACCCATGTCTAGCATTTGGTCTGCTTCATCAAGTACGGCAAATTCAATATCTCTAAAGTTGATAATGCCTTGATTCATTAAATCTAAAAGTCTACCTGGTGTAGCTACAAGAATGTCAACGCCATTTCTGAGAGCGTTCACTTGCTTGCCTTGTTTTACACCACCAAAGATTACTGTATTTCGTAAGCCGGTATATTTACCATAGTTGGTTAAACTGTCACCAATTTGTATCGCTAATTCTCGTGTTGGCGTTACAATTAAGGCGCGAACCTTTTTTTTGCCCGCTTGCTGGTTTTTTGAGTTATACAGATGATGTAGTATAGGTATACCAAATGCTGCAGTTTTTCCAGTACCTGTCTGAGCAACGCCCAATAGGTCTTTTCCCTTTAATAATATAGGAATGGCTTGTTCTTGAATAGGGGTTGGGTTTGTATAACCTTGAGCCTCAAGGGCATCTAATATTGGCTCTGCAAGGCCTAATTCTTTGAATGTCATAAAAATAAATAAGCGGCGAAGGTAAGTCTAAAAAGGCACTTTAATGCCTAAAGTTTAAGGTTTTATACGTTCAAATTGAACTTATAGTCCGGCAATTGCAGCTTCAGCACAGCGTTCACCATCCATAGCTGCTGAAACAATTCCGCCAGCATATCCGCCACCTTCTCCACAAGGGAATAAACCTTTGATTTCTGGGTGCTCTAACTTTTCATTTCTTGGAATGGTAACTGGTGATGAGGTTCTAGATTCTACGCCAATAATATTTGCCTGCGATGTATAATAACCTTTCATTTTCTTTCCGAATTCAGTAAAACCAGCACGTAAACGACTGCCAATTAATTTTGGGAGTAATGAATGTAATGGTGCTGATTTTAAACCAGGTTGGTATGAAGTAGGGTTGAGGTCTTCTGAAAGTTTTCCTTCAACAAAATCAGTAAGCCGTTGTGAAGGTGCTGTTTGGGATCTTCCGCCTGAAGTGAATGCCAAACGTTCCAAATCTTTTTGATATTCCAATCCTCTTAGTTCGCCAAACTTTTCATACTTGTATAAATCTTCATCTACATTGATTTCTACAACGATACCTGAGTTTGCATAAATATTATTTCTTTTTGAAGGTGACATTCCGTTTACAACTACCTCACCTGGCGCTGTTGCAGCAGGAACAATAAAACCACCCGGACACATACAAAAAGAATAAACGCCTCTCCCTTTTGATTGATGTACTAGGCTATATGCGGCAGCTGGTAATAAGGTATTTCGATTGCCATGACAGTGGTATTGAATAGAATCTATTATTTGCTGCGGATGTTCTACGCGAACACCCATGGCAAACGATTTTGCTTTTAAGGCTATTTTCTTTTTTTCTAACAGATAAAAAATATCACGTGCAGAATGCCCTGTGGCGAGAATCACTCGATTAACCTCAATTTCATCAGAGTCGTTAAGAACAATAGATTTTATTTGATTTTCATCAATTATAAAGTCCGTCACTTTAGTGTCAAAATGTACTTCACCACCTTTTTCAATGATGGTTTCACGAATGTCTTGTACAATTTTTGGTAATTTATTTGTACCAATATGTGGGTGGGCGTCAACCAAAATTTCTTCTGTTGCTCCATGAAAAACCAAACTTTCAAAAATACGTCGTACGTCACCTCGTTTTAAACTTCTCGTATAAAGTTTACCATCTGAATAAGTGCCGGCACCACCTTCGCCAAAACAATAATTGGAGTTTTCATTTACTTTGTGGTCTTGGTTTATTGCTTTTAAATCGCGTCGACGGTTTTGAACATTTTTGCCACGTTCAAGAACAATTGGTTTAAACCCCAATTCTAAACACCGTAGTGCTGCCCACATCCCCGCAGGGCCAAAACCAATAATATGAACTGCTTTTGCCTTTGAAACATCTTTGTAGATAAAAGAATAATCAGTAGAAGTCGGCATTGGTTCATTGATAAAGACTTCTAATTTGTAATTAAAGTAGATGCTTGGTTTACGAGCATCAATTGATTTTCTCAGTACTTTAATTTCAATCTCATTCTCTGAAACGCCTAGGTATTTAGCTGTTTTAGTTTTCAGACCTAGCTTTTCTTCTTCCTTTAAACTTACCCGTAGTTGGATGTTTCTAACCATAATGGCAAAATTACTGTTATTTCACTATCAACGGCTGACTTCAGGCTTGCTTTTTAATTTTTTACAATCTATCCTTAAAAAT
The DNA here is from genome assembly GCF_016811105.1 of Aurantibacter crassamenti. GTDB lineage: Bacteria > Bacteroidota > Bacteroidia > Flavobacteriales > Flavobacteriaceae > Aurantibacter_A > Aurantibacter_A crassamenti. The sequence continues at coordinate 768,673 of NZ_JAFBGM010000002.1, read as the reverse complement.
CTACGACTGGGTAATTATTTCTTTAAGATTGCTAACTTGTTCTCCATATTTGTTTCAAAGACTAAATTCATCAATAACCATACTTGGTGCGGTGCTATATTAATCATAGGTATATTGAAATTATTTATATGCAAAAATTTATAAAAGACATACTCGCTTCGATTGCAATAGGGACCGTCATTTTTTTTGTTATTCATATAGTTTTGTTTTCAACCGGCGCATTGAATGGTGATTTTACACCAGCAAATGTTTGGAAAGAGTATTATGAAAACATGATAATGTCAATGCTTATTTATTTGGCTAATATATATGCTTGGCGTTTTTTTAGATTCAAATACGGTAACTTATTAAACTCAGGTAAAAATTTATTTTTTGGCTTTTTATTAAACTTGACAGCTTCATTTGCTGCAATTTTTGTGTCTAAAATAATCTTACAAGTTGTAATAGCCAGAATCCCTTTTGTTGAATTTATTTCGAATCATCAATTTAATTCATACCTCATTCCAATGTTTATTGCAGTAGTAATAATATTGGCTTTTTATGCCTTTTATTTTTACAAGCATTGGCAAGAAAATAGAGTCAAAGAACAGAAGATAATTGCAGGTACTGCTTCGGCTAAATTTGATGCTTTAAAGAATCAATTAGATCCTCATTTTTTATTTAATAGCCTTAATGTTTTAACCAGTTTAATTGAAGAAGATCCAAATCAAGCTCAAAAGTTTACAACTTCATTATCAAAGGTTTACAGGTATGTTCTTGAGCAAAAAAATAAAGATTTAATTTCTGTGGATGAAGAGTTTCGATTTGCTAGAACTTATGTTCGGCTTTTGAAAATGAGATTTGAAGATAGCATTGTTTTTGACATACCTGAGAAGAGTACAAACCCAGAGGCTAAAATTGTGCCATTGTCGTTACAACTGCTATTAGAAAATGCAGTAAAACATAATGTGGTTACTTCAGATAGGCCATTGCATATTAGCGTTTATGAAGAGGATAATATGTTGGTGGTGCGTAATAATCTTCAAGAAAAGCAGGTGGTTCGTAAGAGTAGCGGAGTTGGTTTGCAGAATATTAAACAACGCTATGAAATCTTAACTGAGCGAAAGGTATTAATTCAGAAGGGTGATGTAAACTTTAGTGTTCAATTACCAATGCTAACAAAACAAGTTTCTGTGATGGAGAAACAGCGTGTTTATATTGATGATAAATACTATAAAAAAGCAAAAGAAAAGGTTGAAAAAATAAAGAAGTTTTATGGCAATCTGTTATCCTATTGTATAATTATCCCGTTTTTGGCATTTTTAAACTATCAGTCCACAGGATTTCCATGGGTGCTATTTCCTATGGTTGGATGGGGTATTGGAGTGATTGCTCACGGAATGGAAGCTTATGGCTATAATCCGTTATGGGGTAAGGGCTGGGAAGATCGTAGAATTAAAAAGTATATGGATGATGATCGTTTTTAGCCTTATTCTTCCTGTCATTTTATATAGATAATAAGAGTTATTACAATCCATCCTACAGAATCTACAATTCAGTATTATTAATTTAGGAAAGGGACTAATTAACCAGAAATTTGAATAAATAATAAATCATTACAGATGGAATATTCAGATAAAGAAAGCAAGTATTTTAGAGCACAAGAGAAAGTTAATGAACTAAAGAAATTTTATACAAGCCTAATTTCTTATGTGTTTGTAATAGCAATGCTAGCCGGTATAAATTATTATACAGATCAATGGAATTACCCTTGGTTTTTATGGGCGGCGTTCGGTTGGGGAATTGGTCTTATTTTTAATGCAATAAAGGTTTTTGGTGCGAACCCCTTTCTTGGTAAAGGTTGGGAAGAACGCAAAATAAATGAAATTATGAACGAGGACAAAGATCAGAACCGATGGAAGTAGAAACTAGAACTGAACGAAAAAAATTAAATAGAGCTAAAAAGCGCATTGCTGAACTTAAAGGGTTTTATTGGCATTTAGCTTCATACTTAGGTGTTAATTTGTTTATAACCATTGTTAAATTAACCCAAAATATGAGTTCAGGAGAGAGTTTTTCAGACGCTTTTTTGGACTTTGGAACCTTTGCCATATGGATTTTTTGGGGTATTGGTTTGGCCGCACACGCCATTAAAGTTTTTTCCCTGATTTCAATTTTCGGAAAAGATTGGGAAGAAAAGCAAATACAGAAGTTTATTCAAGAAGAACAAGAAAGAGCTGAAAAATTTAGATAAATTATCAAATTATGGAAACCAATCAAGCAAAAAAATTGAAAAGAGCGCAACGCAGAGTTGGGCAGATTAAAAAGTTTTACAAGCACCTTAGAATTTTCATTGTAGTTAATATATTGTTGCTGGTGTTTAAATTCAAGGCTTATGAGTTTTTTACCGAAAAAGGCATTTCTGATGAAGGTTTTTTAAACTGGTTTGAATGGAATATTATTGGAACGCCTGTAATATGGGGTATTGGTCTAGGCTGTCATGCGATTTATGTTTTTATTCTAAAATCAAAACCTTTAAAAGAATTAAGGCCACAGTTTCTAAAAGATTGGGAAGAGCGCCAGATAGAGAAGATAATGCGTGAAGATAAAAATAGTAATGATTAATATTTAAGTGTTACAATATATGAATGTTATTATAATAGAAGATGAAAAGCCAGCCGCTCGTAGACTATCAAGACTATTAGCTGAATTAAATATTAATGTATCAGTACTATTATATTCTGTTGAAGAATCAATTGCCTGGTTTGAAGGTAATGAGCATCCGGATCTTATTTTTTTAGATATTCAATTATCAGACGGACTCTCATTTGAGATTTTTGATGCAATTGAAATAAAGAGTTCAATAATTTTTACCACAGCGTATGACGAGTATGCTTTGCAAGCATTTAAATTAAACAGCATAGATTATTTATTGAAACCAATTGATGATGAAGATTTAGAACATGCGGTAAAAAAATATCAAGAGATGCGACCGAGTACACAAAAGTTGAGTATAGATTTTGAGGATATAAAAAAGTTGTTGGTTAACCCAATCGAAAGAGAATACAAAAAAAGATTTACGGCAAGAGTAGGGCAACACTTGAAAATTATAAATGCTGATGAGGTTGAAAGTTTTTACAGTGAAAACAAAGGTACCTATGCCGCTACGATTGATGGTAGAAATTATTTAATGGATACTACTTTAGAAAGTCTTGAAAATGAACTTTCACCAAAAAAATTCTTCAGAGTAAGTCGTAAGTTTTACATTAACGTTGATCATATAAAAGATATCATAGCATACTCAAATTCAAGGCTAAAAATCAAGTTAAATCACTTTGATGAACAAGAAATTATTGTGAGTAGAGAACGTGTTAAGGACTTCAAGCTTTGGTTGGAGTAAAGTTATTTAAAAGATTGGATCACAATTGTCTGAATTGTGCTATAGATATTTCTTATAGTACTCAAAACCCCTATTTTTCCTTAGATTTTTCTACTCTGTTGTCATCGAACGAAGAAGGTAAAAGTTTTGGTATCAATTTTATGAAAATTGGTAATAAAACAGCGCCACCTGGTAGAATAAATATAGCCAACGAAGGTATGCTTTTAAAAATATCTATGAGCTGATTTTGCACCTTTTTTTTCTCTTCTTCGTCAAGGTCTTTTATGGTAGATTTTGTTAGAAGTGCAACAAGTTCTTTACTTTCTAAAAGCTCTTTTTTAAGTCGTTTGCTGTTTCTTGAGATGAGCTTGTCAACAACTTTTGCCATGCTTTCATAAAATTGAACAGCTAAATTGTTGTCTTTTAAAAAGGGCACAACCTCAGAATTTTTTGCAAAAAAAGCAGTAATTTCTTCTAATGCGCGTACAATTGATTTTTCTTCAATACCTAAATCTCTTCCTATACCATGAATAAATTCTGATTCTTGATATTCAAATGTTTTGTCCTCCCAAACAGTTAAACAGGCAATATCCAGAAAATATCGGTTTTCCCATTCAGAGTTATTTGCAATCAGCTTTTTACGGAATGATCCATCAAAGGCATTCTTTTCAAAATCAACAAATGTGAGCGAAGCCTCAAAAAGTTGGGCTAGACGTTCATCTTTTTTATTAATTTCTTTTGAGTTTAAAGCATGAAAAGTGGTGTTAATCGTCAAATATTCTAATAATTGCGCATGCTGCCTTGTGCCACTTTCATGGGTTAAATGATACTTATAAGTTAACACATCAATGAATAGCAGTGAATTTGTAATTATACTATTAAAGGTCTTACTTAACATATTATCTTCTAGATAGACTCTAGAATCAATAAGCTTCTCTAGTTTAGCTGAAGTTTTATTGCCAGCAAAAAGCTTGCTTAAAAAAGTAAGTCCGCTTACTTCAAGTAATTCATAAAACTTTAAGATGCTCTCTAGAAAGGCATCAAAATCTGAATTCTCTGTTTCTTGTTTAAAAGTGAAATATAAAGAGGTCAGTAAATTTATTTTGGCAATTTCATCTTCAGATAACCGATGCTCGGGTGTGATAAACCTAGGCACCTTTACATTAATGCCATATACAAACCCCGTTTTCTTAAGGCCACCATATAGGTCTCTAAAATCAGAATATGTTTCAAGGTTGTCTTTGACCAAGTGTCCGAACTTGTCTATCCATCCTGAGGCCGAAGGGTTCATGCTTAATAATTTGGAGTTACAAAATAAAGCTATTTACGGCAGTTTGACCTTATAATTATCCTTCGTAAGCATTCTGAATAAAATAAATTTTCATTTTTAACACTAAAAAATGAACCCTCGAATAATATCTGCGTAGGTAAGGCAAATATTTAATCTAAAAATTGTTATTATGAAAAAAAGTAAGCTTTTAATAAAACTGTCGATTGTGGCTGTTTTAGGTATAGTATTGGTCGCAGCTGACCATATTGATGCACCTTCAACAACAGGTACTACTGCTGATATTGCAGATTTCTACGCATTTGAACCAACAGAAGGTTCTGACAACACTGTTTTTGCAGTTGATTTGCAATCAAACATACTTCCAGATTTGGCGTATGGTACATTTGATGAAGATGTTTTAACTGAGATTAATATCGATACCAATAATGATTTGGTTGAAGATTTGGTTATTCAAGCAATACCTAGGGATGGTATGATGTACTTCTTCGGACCTTATGCGCCTTCTTCAACTGGTATTTCTGGTACTGTTCTTACAGATTACCCATTAGGTGCTGTTGAAATTTCAGCTGCTACCGCTATTGTTGAAACTACTGCTGACGGTGTTTCATTATTTGCTGGACCAAGACAAGATGCTTTTTTCTTTGACTTCTTTCAGTTCAATAAAGTAATAGGTGGTGAAGCTCCTGAAGGTTTTTTAGCTCCTGAAGATGCTATGGATCCTTTTGACGGAACTAATACCATGTCTATTGTAGTTGAAATACCAAACAGCATGTTAGGTGAAACAACAGGACAAAATGCACTAGGTGTAACGGTTTATAAGACTTGGGTAACTACAAACAGCAAACAATAATTGTAATTATAAAAAATAAAAAAGATGAGAATTCATAAATATAAATTTATCATGCCATTAGTTTTGGCAACGTTAGTCTTTACTTCTTGTTCAAGCGATGACAATTCAATTGAACCAATGCAACAGGCTACTTGTAACGACGGAATAATGAACGGTACAGAAACTGCAATTGATTGTGGTGGATCTTGTACACCTTGCGACGTTGCGATGATGGAGCCGGATTTTTCTGGAACTTACTCGCAAGTTGATTTTATGGGACGCCCAGGTATTAATACTGTATTGAGTGTTGATATGGACGGACAACCTAGTGTAAAGGATGCCTATAATGTTTCTATTCCTTCAGAAATGGCTGCTACTTTTCAAGCTGGTTTTGAAGCAAGATTAGAGCAGTACCATGATGTGTATGCAGGTTTATTAGGTTTTCAACCGGAAGATGTTGATTACGAAAACAATATTTTAGGATTAGATGCTGCTACGCTTACAGGTTATTTGGCTGCTGATGTTCTTGAAGTAGCACCAGATGCACAAACTACTTATTTTTTACCTGGTCCTGATGTTGATATGGATGGTAATGTATTGAATGATCCGGCTATTATCGGATTAACTGGTAGAACTCCACAAGATGATGTTATTGATGTTTCATTAATTCTTCTTTTTGGAGGAATGGATGGCGTCCGATTCAGCGGTCAAGATGATGGTAACGGCGGTAATTTACCACGTTTAACATCTGATGGTGTTGGTCTATCAGCAGATATATCTACAAGTTTCCCTTATTTGGGGGCTCCTGAATAAGTCTATGAAAAAGGGAGCATTGGGAGGGTAGTAAAATATCCTCCCTTTATTTTAATTGTTTAACTGTACGTAAAATTAAGAACATGAGATTTATATTATTTTCACTTTCATTACTCTTCTTTATTTCCTGCAAAACAGAAACGGCACAAAAATTAACCAATATTAGTGACTATGATGAATATCTGGCGGTAAGCAAAATAGATACTACATCAAAGTACTTTGAAATTTGGAATAAAAAAATAGAAGCAGATAGTTCGCAATTTTTAAGTTTCGGAATAGTTGCTGGCGAGTATAATAGATACTTCAAAAATACTGGTGATATCAAGTTTTTAAAGAAAGCTGAAAAATCACTAAAAAAAGCTGTAGATGTAGCCAATATTGGTAAATCAGGTTATTTAAGAGCATTAGCTAGAAATTATATTTCACAACATCGATTTAGAGAGGCACTTGTTTTAGCAGATTCTGCCCGATACATTGGTAGCGGAGTTAAAGAATCTCAGGCATTGTTATTTGATATTCATATTGAACTTGGTAATTATGATGTTGCTAAAAAATATTTAGATAGTACAGAAAACCTTTCCAGTTTTGGATACTTGATTCGTGTTGCAAAATGGAATGATTATAAAGGTGATCTAGATACTACTATTCGCTTTATGGAAAAAGCAATGGCTAAGGCTGAGAGTTCAAAAAACAAGAATCTTCTAATATGGTCGTATACAAACTTAGCTGACTATTATGGTCACGCAGGTAGAATTGAAGATTCGTACAATCATTATTTAAAGACTTTGCAATTAGACCCGAAAAATGCATATGCTAAAAAGGGTATTGCTTGGATTGTATTTTCTCATGAAAAGAATCCACAAGAGGCCTTGCGTATTCTTGATGCGGTAACTAAAAATAATAAAGCTCCAGATTATTTGCTTTTAAAATCAGAAATAGCAGAATATATGGGCAATGAGTTAGCCAGTATAGAGTATATGGAAGAGTATTTTAAAGTCATAAAAGATAACTCTCTTTACCATATGTACAGCGCATATACTATTCCGTTGTATCTAGATATTACAGAACAATATAACAAGGCGCTAGTGTTGGCTAAACAAGAAGTAGCAAATAGGGCAACCCCTGAAGCATATAGTCTTTTGGCTAATACTTATTTGAAATTAGGTGAAATAGATATGGCTTTGCAAATTACTGATGAACACATTGCAGATAAAACGTTTGAACCAGCTATACTATATAGGGCTGCAGAGGTTTATAGAGCAGCGGGTGAAACAGGTAAAGTTGCAACAATAAAAAAAGAATTAGTAGGTGCGTTTTACGAATTGGGACCAATTATGGAAAACAAAATTGTCAGCCTCTAGCCAGTGTAAAATTCCCCCACAGTATTTTATTGTAATTCCAGTTTTTTTAGGTTAGGTTGATTTTTGTAGATGTCGTATCGTTAGGGTACGACATCTTTTTTTATAGCATTTTACGAATCAATACTGGAAGCAATAATAAGTCTATAATTAATGCTGTTAATAGTGTTACACTTATTAATAAACCAATAGTGAAACTTGGTGTGTGTACTGATATTAAGAGCACTAAAAAGCCGAAAAATAATATTAAGGTTGTAATTACTAAGGCACGTCCGGTTTCCAAAAATGTGACTTTTAAGGCTTCCTCTTTCGTTAATCCTTTTGATATACCAATTTTATAGCGCCCAAGAAAGTGTATTGTGTCATCTACAGCTATACCGAATACAATGGCAAATACCACTGAGATAGTAGCTTCTAATGGTATTCCTAAAAATCCTAAAAGTGCAGCTGCAAATAAAAGTGGTAACATATTCGGTAGCAATGAAATCAGTAATAATTTCAGATTTTTAAAAAGTAAAGCCATTAGCAATGCAACAATGAGCAAGCCTAAAAGTAGGCCTTGAATGAGACTGTCTTTTACGTAAAACGCGTTTTTATCTAATAAGATTCCTGTGCCAGTTAATTTGAACTTAACCATGGTGGTATCTGTATTCATTGCCGTGAAGTCGTAGAATTTTTTATACACTGTATTTAAAGTGTCAAGACCTACATCTAATACTTTTGCAGAAATTCTTGATTTTGTTTCCTCTGCATTTACATATTTACTAAAGGGCTTTCTAGCTAGTTTTTTGATTTCATTTTTATATTTTTCAAAAGTTTCTGCTTTTTCAGGCAGTACAAAAAACTCTGATTTATTAAGATTGTTTGCCTTATGTAAACCCTTGTAAAATATGTTTACTGATTGTACATTTTTAATTGGGGCTACTGATTTTAAATACTGCGCTACTTTTTCAATTTCTTGGGTTACTTTAAAGTCAGTAATCTTAAATTGACCTTCTGTGGTTATTGCTACTTCTAAAGGCCTAAATCCCCCATAATTGCTTTGAAAAAAGTCGAAATCATTGGCAATAGCACTTCCTTTAGGTAGGCTTTCTTTTATTTGATAATTCGTATTGACTTTTGTAATGCCCCAGATACAAATTATAGTAAACACAGCACTTAACGTAAGTATTTTATTCGGATATTTTTTTGTGAAATTATTTACTTGTGATAGGCCTGTAGTCCATTTTATAGAAACACCATTCTTTGGTAATACCTTTTCTTTTTTGACTAATAATAGAAGTGGACATGTAAAAAAGATAATTGTTATAAAAGCGATTAATACGCCAATTGCTGAATTGACTCCAAATCCGCTCACTACACTCGATTTTGATGTTAAGAGCGAGGCAAAGCCAATGGCTGTTGTTACAGAAGTGAGTAGCGTTGAAATACCTACTTCTTTGAGTGTGCGAAGCATGGCATCATGTTTCTCAAGACAGTTTCGTAGTTTGGATAAATAATCGTCTAAAATATGAATGACATCAGATGTGCCGACAATTAAAATTAGAATAGGGTAAAAAGATGCAAGACTATTTAATTCTTTACCGAGTAGCGAGAGCAGACCCAAAAATAAAACTAATGCAAGAATTATTGATATCATGGTGATTGTAACGACTAACGTACGCCGATATACCAAGAAAAGTATGAATAACACAAGAAGCGTTGCGGCAATACTCGTTTTAATTAACTCCTCTTTTTGCATAGCAATAAGAGCCTCATAAAAGTATGCTCGACCTAGTAAGTGATATTCTTCAAAACCATGTTCTTTTAAGAGTTGACGTAGTGAGGTGAGTAGTTCAATGCTTTGAGCATAATCTAGTTTGTCAATAGTTTCAAGTGAGAGTACCAAAGAACTTTTTTCTTCATCAATCAAAGTATTTACAAATAGGTCATCTTCTTGAATTTTTTCCCAATCGGCAGCATATTTAGTTGAATCATTTAGCCGTATGATGGGTAGTTTAGTATATCCGAAAGCTGTTTTTAAAGGATAGGATAAAGTTGTTAATGATTGATTTTCAATTACATATGGTATGTTTTTTGAAGCTTGAGTTAGATCATTGAATCTGGAGAGGAAATCTTTTTCAAAAACAGAACCTTCATTTTCAACGGCTACCAAAAGGAAACTATCATCAACACCAAATTCTTTTATAAACTCTTGGTAAAAAATAAGATCTTCATCCCCTTCAGGGAAAAATTGACTAAAATCAAAAGAGAATTTAAGATTGGGTAAGAGAAAACCTGAGCCAATTGCGAGCACCAAAAAAATGGCAAGAATGGTTCTTTTGAACGCCAATATTTTTCGCATAGAAATGTAGTTACGCTATAAAACCGTTGTGATTTGAAACAAAGATACTACTGGGTAATTTAATTCACGCAAAATTGTGCCTTATCTATATATTTATTTGTGGAAGGGGCATTATTTTTAGAGCTCAATCCAATTGTCAAGATCAAGCGTCCAATCGTAATTCTTATAGGTAACATTTACATCTGTATTCTGTATTATTTCTAACTCTTTCAGAATGTTTTTCACACCTTTTTTTGAGCCAAAATCACCACGAAACCAACTGAATAAGGAGGTTACAGCTACTTCATTTTTTTCTTTGCTGTATTCTGATGTTTTTTTCAAATACATTTCAGTGCCTTTACTCAATTGTTCCTCCAAACGTTTGGCATCATAAATAGCGACTGGCGGACAATCTTTAGCGCCGCAATTCAAGGCGAAATGAATACGATAATCGCGATTGTCTACTCTTAATTTTCGTTCAAACTTATTCGGAAACCATTTTCTTATTTTTCCAAGTCCTAATTCCCATTGAGATTTTCTGATGATGCCATGCTCTATTTTCGAAAAGGCAATCAATCTACCGGCAATCGGAATTTGATCGGCTTTAAAAAATTCACTTCTATTATCATATTTTTCAGGGTGTTCAGAAAGAATTACCTGTATATAACCATTGTAAATATTAATCCAAAAGGCCAGCTTTTCTGCATCAGTTTTTAAACCTTGCTCTAAATCTTCTAATGAAAGGGCATAAAGTTTTGCCCTAAGGTCATTTGTGTCATTTCCATTTTTAATGTTTGTAAGAAATTCTATAGCAAGTGAATTTAAGTCAGCACTATCTGTATTGTTGGTTTGTGCTTGCGCAGCGCCCAAAAATATTAGTGTGAAAAGTAGAGCAAGCTTAATTTTTCGCATGATTGATTTCTTGAATGTAAATTAAAAACGTATTATAGTTACTTACGAAAAAAGTAAGTAAAGGTTTGGTCGTAATTATTAGAAAACCTTTCTTGAAAAATTACGTAGATGTATTAACATAGTATTGCTGTTTAATATAAACCATTGTACACTGGCTATTTAAATGATATCAATAATAATCCCCGCTCATAACGAACAAAAAAACCTGCAAAGTCTTTTACCACATTTGGTAATGCTAACTGAAGGTAATACTGTTGAAGTTATTGTGGCTTTGTCTTCAGAAAATTCAGATAATTCTGCAACTATTTTGAAACATGATGCGGTTAGTTATTTTAAATGTATAGAAAAGGGTAGGGCGGTACAGATGAATAAAGCAGCAGAGCTTTCAAAAGGAGATGTTTTGGTTTTTCTTCATGCTGACGTCATACCACCAACCTCTTTTTTAAATGATATTCGTACAACTTTAAATGATGGTTATGAAGCTGGATTTTTTTCATACCGATTTGATAATGAGAGCTTTTTATTAAAAATCAATGCTTCGTTTACAGCTAAAGAAAGTATTTTCACTGGTGGTGGTGATCAATGTCTTTTTATAAAGAAGACCGTATTTAATAGCTTGGGTGGTTTTGATGAAAGTCAGGTGGTAATGGAAGATTTTGAATTCTTTGAACGGATGAAAAAAAGTGAAGTACGATTTAAAATCATTAAAAATGACTTGATAGTTTCATCACGTAAATACCAATGCAATTCGTACTTGCGTGTTAATTTATCAAACCTGTTATTAGTAACATTATTTAAACTAGGTTATTCGGCTAAGAAGTTGAAATCACTGCACAACAAGTTAATTCGTACACCATATCAAAATTCTTCTCAATAGAAAAACTGAACAATCGAATTATTTAAATTTCACAAACGAATTTATTTTTCTTCAGCAACTGCAATGATTGAATGTTCTGCGTTTACGTATTTAGTTGAAAAGAAGCTGGCAGTTCATAAACTTCAAGCTCAAAATAGGGGAGTGCAGCCAAAAGATGATCAAAAATGTCGGCCATTACATATTCATAATTCTCCCATCGTTTATCACTGCTAAAGGCATAAATTTCTAATGGAATACCCTGTGCAGTTGGCGCTAATTGGCGCACCATTAATGTCATATTCTTATTTACCGCAGAATGATTTTGTAGATAATCATTCACATATTTTCTAAAAACACCAATATTAGTCAAGTTTCTGCCATTTATTGGCAGTTCTTTATTTATTTCGTTTGTAGTATTATAAGAGGTAATCTGTTCGTTTTTAGAAATAAGATAAGGTTGAATTAGTTCTATTTTTTGTAAAGATTTCATAGCATCATCTGTTAAAAAACGAATGCTTTTTTGACTGATGATTAAAGCACGTTTGATACGTCTTCCGCCAGAATCTTGCATGCCCCGCCAGTTTTTAAAAGAATCTGAAATCAAAGCATAGGTGGGTATGGTGGTAATTGTCATATCAAAATTCTGCACTTTTACTGTAGCAAGAGTGATCTCACTTACATCACCATCTGCTCCGTATTTTTCAAAAGTAATCCAGTCGCCAATGCGAACCATATCATTTATGCTGACCTGTATACTGGCAACAAGACCAAGTATTGAATCTTTAAATAATAATAAGATAACAGCAGAACCTGCACCAAGAGCCGTGAAAAATTTCCAAATATATACATCGGTAATTATGGCGAATATGGTTAGTATACCAAGCGCCCATGCAAAAATCATGAATACCTGAATATAGCTATCCATAGGTTTATCACGAAACCTTGGTTTAGTTTTTAGGTAATCGTTAGTACTCCTGAATATACTTTTAACCACAAAAAGAGTCAATACTACAATCAGAATTCGTAGTATTTTCAAAGCTATATTGCCTCCGTATTCAAAACCGATAAATGCAAAGGGAACAAATTCAAATAGCAAGAATAAAGGAATAGTGTGCGCTATATAGCGTGGAACCTTATTGGCAACAAGAAAATTGTCATAATTTGTTTTTGATTTTCGTGCTAGTCGTGAAGTTACATTCCGTAGCACTCTCCAAATAATCAAATCTAAAAGCCAGGCGAATATCAAAGCGCAAACCAAAAGAATAATTAAATTAAGGTAAGATGAAATGGTTTCGCTCAGGCCTAGTTCTAAAAGGTGATTGTACAGTATTCGGGATAGCCCATTGTTCATTATGGTTTGTCTTCAATGTTTGGCTACAAAATTACACCTTGAAAAAGTATTAACGTTTATTTACAGAAGTTATATGGCATAAATTTTAAAAAATTATATGTGCCTTAACATTTCTACTCATGTAAAGCCAAAACGGGCACATCTTTAAAATAACCTAACTTGCCTAGATTTCGTTTGCCAAAACCTAATAGCTCCCATAGCGAAGGTTTTTTATTAATATAACTAATCATATTGCTATGCCTAATGTCTACAAAACAGCTTAATGCTGTCGACAATTTCACATTGTGAAGTATGTTGAAACTGTAGTCAACACCTTTTAGGTGTTCTTTTAAAAGCGACTTATTCTTCTTTTGTTGTTTTGATTGTTTCTTATTATTTGACAAGCTTAAAACTTGCACACTAGCATTATTAATTTTGGCTATTTCTACCAAATATTTGATTTTACATTCATTAAAATCAACATTGAAATTGGTGGCTAAAACAATTTCTTTTAACCGTTCTAAGGTTACATTTTTAGGAACGACCATTATCGGACATTTTCTAATATTTTCAATAACATCTAAAGTATTTTTGCCATATTTACCTTCTTTGTCATTAAACCCTTTGGCACCCATAACAATCATGTCTATCTTCATAGTATTTACTAGGTTTTTAATCGTTTCTACTAATGGTACGGACCTCGATAAAACATGAAAGCGATGGTTGTTTTCTGTATCTAATAATGATAATTTTATTAAGATGTCACCTAGGTTACTTTTTGATCGTTTTTCTGATAATTTATTAAATGCTTCATCGGGGTCTAATAGAGTGTAACTATTTAGGCCATGCGTGTCTTTCATGTAAGTATTTAAAATGTAAAAATCACAATCACGCCCTTCAAAAAGTTTTATAGCATATTGTATGGCGTTCCATGAACTTTTTGAAAAATCGGTAGGTAATAGAATCTTTTTTCCCATGATGTTTTGTGTTTTAAAACATAAAACATGAGACCTTTTTTTAAGTCTAAGTTTTATATCATTATGAATTATCTTGTAGCATGCAATAAAATATTAGAAAGTACTTTTGATTTAATGTTTCTGTATTTTTTTAAATGTTCTAGATACGAGCTCCGATTTTTTTCATGATTGTTTAGGTAGTATGTGTCACAATGCACAGTGTCACATTCAAGAGCATTTTTCATGGAGCCTTCATACCGATACAATGATCCGAGTCTCAAAGTATTATCCCTGCGCATTGAATGTAATTGTTGATATAGCTCAGAATTATTTAACATGCGGTCTTCAATATCTAAAAGATACTCAAGCTCTTCATTTATATATTCCAAATCATTAGTCCAATTATCTATTTCAGCTTTATCTTTTTTAATCATAATTCTACTATCTATTTCATCTGAAAAGAATGGTTTTGATGCATTCATAATACCATGTTTAAATCTATATGCTCGTTCTCTTGACTCACCTTTTTTATGGTCAATTTTTGTTCGCCTGAAGGAAATTCCCAGGTAACAGTATCGCCTTCACTATAGCCTATTACAGCAGCGCCCATAGGTGTAAGAATTGATATTTTATTATTTTTTATATCACTATCAGTTGGCATTACTAATTTGAATTCTTTTTGCCATCCATTATCTGAAACTATGGTAATATTGGTATTGAATCGAATGACGTCATTGGGCATTTCAATTTCATCATATATCTTAGCAAACTCCATTTCACCAACCAATTTTTCAACTGATTTGCGCAATGTATTATCCTTATAGTAACCAGAAAGATTCATCATTCGTTTTAAGAGAACATATTCTTTTTTCTCTATAACTAAATTTTCGTATTTCATAATTCTTTTATTTATGTGGACACTTCAATTACACACAAGTGTTTAATTGAACAAACAAATAATAAATGCAACTTTTTACTATGCTATGACCTAGTGAAGCATTTTATTCAAAAGAGAAGATGCGATATATGCTATTCCTTTCTTAGGTCAATTGTGTTTTTATACTGTGAATGACTTTAACACAATAAATTTTTATAATTAATTAGAGAAAACCTACCTGAACTATTTCATTTATTTGAACGAACTAGAATTGCGATAGTTAGACAGGTAGGTAACTCAAAAAGCCGAGTTTTTATTTAGCGTGTAATTCCCCCGAATTTACAGCTTCATAAATATCAGCCTCAACAGCCGTATGACTACCAAAAAAGCGACTGCCATCTTTACGTTTTAATGTAACCTCAGTAGTGCCGTCCTTTTTTTCTTTGATAGCTGTTACTTCAACTAAGTTGCCGGTAACTGATTTGTAATTAGCGATGCCCCCTCGTTTGATGATGAAATTGGCACGTGGAAAATTTATGTGTTTAAATGTTTGGGTTTGCGGACTACCAATTTTAAATACATCTCCAACACGTACTTCATCAGCAGGTTTTTGATTCAAGGCATCTTGCGTAAATAACATTCCCATTGAGAATAAAATAGTAATTGCGTATTTAATCATAGTTATATATTTAGAGTTAATAAATTTTTATATTGTTTTGGCAGCACTTTTTTGAAAACAGCCTCAGGAATATCCTCTTTAATTTGGTCTTCACTGTGTAACACTTTTTCAATCTTTAAAACCACAAAATCTCCAGGAATTCCATGTTTGATAGTGTCTCCTTCAGAAAGTCCAATGACTGAAGCCCCTAACTTACTTTGTACCGAAATTTTATTATTGTCATCATCATTTTCAAATGGAAGAACCACTTGAAAAGTATCACTCCAGTCCGATGGACCAGAAACAGTTACTGTAGAATACATTCTAATTATGTCGTCAGGCATATCTTCCAAATTAAAAATTAAGGCATTTGACATATTTTCATCTAAAGTTTCAAGTAGATCTTTATGAGTGTAATCTTCTATAAAATGATTCAGATGTTCATACCGCTTTATCATAACAAAATCCCTTTTTTCTAATACTAGGCTACCGTATTTCATGAATCTCTTTTTAAAGCATTATTTTTTTCATTATTGATTGTGCTAAACGTATAATTTTGCAGTCAATAATTATTGGTACAGAATAAGCAAATGCCATGCCTATACACATAGTTGTTGCAGTAAATTTCTGTAAGATGCTGTAAATCAGCTATTAATCAGCTGATATTTAAAAGAGAAGATATTTGTTAGTGGTGAAAAATTACCCGGTTGAGTAATTTTTCACCGGTACATTACTTAAGTTTTTCGCGCAATGTTTTTCTGTCAATTTGAAGAATTTCAGCGGCTTTGGTTTTGTTGCCATTAGTAGAAATAAGTACTTTTTGAACATATTCTTTTTCCATTTTTCTCAAAGGAAGGAAGCCCGAATCTGGAAAATCTATTTGAAATTTAAGATGCTCAGGTAGATCTTTTACACCAACAGTACCATCACTCATAATAATGGCACGTTGCATAATATTTTCTAATTCACGAATATTTCCTGGCCAATCATAATTGTTTAAAATTCGAAGCGCGTCAGGTGAAATTTGTAATAGACGGTCTTTGTATTCTATTCCGTATTTGCGCAAGAATTTCTCTACTAAAAGAGGTATGTCTGATTTTCGTTCTCTTAAAGGTGGTACGTTTATTTCAACTACTGTTAAACGATAATAGAGGTCTTCACGAAATTTTTTGTTTTTAATATCATCTTGCAAATTTGAATTGGTGGCAGCAATAATTCTAATATCTACTTTCTCTACTTTACGCGAACCAACTTTTGTTATTTCCTTTTCTTGTAATGCCCGTAGCATTTTAGTTTGAACGGCTAAAGAGGCATTTCCGATTTCATCTAAAAACAAAGTACCACCTTGAGCTGCTTGAAAGAATCCGTTTCTATTTTCATCGGCACCAGTAAATGCACCTTTTAGATAGCCGAAAAGTTCTGCTTCTTGTAAGTTTTCAGGAATTGCACCACAATTGACAGTTATAAACGGAGCACGCGAATACTTACCAGAATAATGAATAGCCCTGGCAACAAGTTCTTTTCCAGTACCACTTTCACCTTTAATTAATACTGTTGCTTTGTTATTTTTTACACGTTCAACAATATTTAGTACTTTATGAAAACCCTCAGATATACCAACCATATCAGCATGTATATTGTTATCAATAACAGCTGTTTTAGGTTTAATAGTTTTTCTTTTTTTACCATGAACTAAGGCTTTTTGCACTGATAATTTCAGCTCTTCTTTGGTAAATGGTTTGGTAAGATAATCTGTAGCTCCTGATTTAATAACCTCTAAGGCTCCTTTAGCAGATGGATAACCCGTTACCACAAGTTTGGGCATTTCTGGGTAATGTTCGTCAGCAAATTTAAGTAATTGAAGCCCGTCTACTTCTGGCATTTGAATATCAGTAATCAGTAAATCGATAAATGTATCTTTCAAAATATAGAGAGCTTCTTTTACAGAAACCGCTTTATAGGTATGATATTCCATTGCATGTAAATGCCTTTGCAATAGTTCTAGAATATTAATATCATCATCAACTAGTAAAATATTCTCTTTATGTAAAGCCATAGTTACAATTTAGGAAAATCAACCGTAAAAATAGTTCCTTTCGGATTATTCGATTTGTGCATGATTACGCCTTTGTGGCTGTTTATAATTCCATGAACTACACTTAAACCTAAACCTGAACCTTCGCCAAGTGGTTTTGTGGTGAAAAATGGTTCAAAAACTTTGTCTTCATTTTTTTTAGGAATTCCTAAACCTTCATCAGAAATGAGAATTTGAATTTTTTTAGATTTTTCTGTTACCTGTACGGCAATTTGACCGTTTTCTGGAGAATAATACACTGCATTCATTATTAAATTGAATAGTACTTGTGTTAGTTGTACGGTGTCAGCTTTTAATTTTATGTTTTCCTTATTAAACGATTTTATTAATTTAATTTTTTTCTCTTGTAAAGATGGTTGTAGTAGTTTTAAAACATTTTCAACAACTGCATTTAATTCTACAATCTTCATTTCTTGCGGCATCTCACAGGCGAAAAACATTAATTTTTTTACAATTTCTCGACTGAAAATGGTGTTGTCAATTATTTTTTCTAAATCACGAATGGCTTGATTATCCGTCATTTTATCTGCTAATAATTCAGCAAAACCAAGAATATTTGCAAGGGGTGTATTTAATTCGTGCGCAATGCCAGCTGTTATTTCACCCAATATATATAACCTATCTGTGCGTTCCATTTGACGTTTTACTGAGGCTTCACTATCGCGTATTTGTTTTCTTTCTAATAGATTGCCTACAGCTAAACTTACATTGTCAAGCAATGTTTGCTCTTCAATTAAAAAATCAGATATCGAATATTTATCTGCGGGATAACCAACTTTTATATGGCCATCAATTTTATTGAAGACTTTAATGTTTGATGATAATTCAACCATTTTGGCATTATACTTTTTTGTTCTAACTGTATAATTTCCGCAAGTGAAAAAAACCTCTGAATCATTTTCAAATTGCCAAGCTTTTTTAAGGCAATAGGCTATGGCTTCTAATGAAGTCTCCAGTTCGTCATAATCGGAGTTGACAATTATAGAAGTGACATCATAAAGACAAGTCAATTCTTTAATTCGCTCTTTAAGTTTAGCTTCTGCTGTTGTCATTGAAAATCAGTTATCTATTTTCAAAGATGTATAATATTTGAGAAGAACAAAACCTAATTTATGTTAAAAAGGGTTTTGCTAAAAAAAAGAGTTTGAATATAATATTCAAAAAAGAAACCAGACTATACAATGAAAATTGTTTAGTCTGGTTTTTTATAAGCACTCTAGTAAAGAGTTTAGCGCATGAATTTTCAATAAAATAACTACTCGTTATGAAGCTGCAACTACTCCTAATGCATATAGTTGCTCTAAGTTTGGTGATTCACTACCACCCGCAGGTTCAAGTGTAATACCGAAAGCTTCAGAACCATTATCATTCGGATTATTTAGTGCGAATACTTTATTCTCATCGTCTACAAAATCTTCTAAAAGACCAACACTTGTTGGAGTCAAAGGATTAAGTTTTAATGACCAAACTTGGTATACAAAACCATCAGGTGGTTCTGGTAAACCTTGGGCATCTATAAATAATTTTTGTTGATCTGTATTCCAATATGCTTTTGCATATGAAGTAGGGGAGACTTCTTGACCACCAAGTGGCACAACTGAAATGTTCTTATCTCTAATGGTCGCTAATAATTCATTTGATTTTTCAAGCGATAAATTAGCATCTGAAATTTGTTGTTCTAACTGCAAATTTTCTTGCACAACAACTTCAAGTTCTGATTTTAAATTTTCATTTTGAGTATACATATAGAAAAGACCAGCTGCAAATAAAACTGATGCTGCCCACCCAACATATTGTGACCAATTCGATTCTTTTTTGGCAATGTCTATTACCTTAACGTCTGCAGATTTTAAAATTCTTTCTTTAATGCTGTCAAAACTATAAGTACGTTTTGGTGAAGCAGTTTTTGAGAGTTCGAGAATCGCATTTTCAATACTTACAATTTCAGCAAGTACTTCAGTATTTTCTAGCGCATGTTTATGTACCTCCAGATTTTCATTATCTGAAAGCTGTCCGGCCACATAAAGCTCGAGAATTCCTGAATCTATATATTTTTTTACATCCATTTTAGCTACTCATATTTTCGCGCAATTGCGAGATGCAACTTCTATTTCTTGTTTTGACAGTGCCTACCGGAATATCAAGTTCTTCTGAAGCTTCCTTTTGTGTATAGCCTTTAAAATATAAAAGGTCTATAATTTGAGTGCACTTCTCTTTCAGGTTCATTATCAGCCTTTTAAGCTGTTTTTTGTCTACTGTAAACTCTTGATCATCACTGTCATCTGCAATACCTACGAAGTAATCTACGGGTAGGTTCTTTTTTTGCTGTTTATGGGATTTAGAGCGCAGTTCATCGATCGCAGCATTTCTGGCTATGTTCAACATCCAAGTAAAAAATCTTCCTTTAGAAGTGTTGTACTTTTCAGCGTTATGCCATGCTTTAACGAATACATCTTGACAGATTTCTTCTGCGATTACATCATTTTTTACAATGGTATTGATGACTCCGCAAATATTCTCGGAATACATATTGTGAAGTTTCTCAAAAGCCCCGGGGTCTTTTGTTTGAAATCGTTCAACTAATTGTTCTAATTGCATATTTCTTTTTCTAGCTATGTCGAAAGTAGCTAAAGTTCATGAATTCACAATTTTATATTATATTTTTTATCAACAATTATAAATGGTAATTCGTTGATTGAGTTTGGTTCAAATTAAAACAGTAGAGAAATTATACAGTAATTCACTTTTCTTAAAATATATTATTCAACAAAAATATTGGTTTGCGGTGTTACTTTTAGAGCATAAAAAAAGCTGCCAAAGGGCAGCTTTTAATATTATGAAATTTGGCCTAGCCTAAAACCAGACAAAAAGTTTTAAATTTTATTGGAATAAAACTTCTGCTTGTACAGCTACTTCGCTCCATGTTTTACTAACTCCATCTTTACCTGTATGTAAAGCTTCACACGCCTTGTTAATTGAAGCAACAGCGCCAAGTGCGTCCCAGTTTTCAAGATCCATTACTCCTTTTAAAGTAAAACTATTATCACCAGTCTTTTCAATTTCTAAAGGAATGTTACCAGTTTTGCCATTCAATGTAACATCAATAGAACATTTTTCATCAGCAGCTACTTTAACTACACCTGAAATAAGTGTTGTGTTTTCCATTACGCCAAAAAAGAATTCAAGAAGTTTTGGATCTCTTGTGCCTGTAGCGTCATTTGTAAATAGACTGCTTACCGGAATAGTAAATGTTGTACCATTCATTGCTTCTAGCGCTGTAGCACCAGAACCGCTTTTGGTAATATTGATTTTTGTAAATTTTCCACCTACGGGTAATTTTTCGGTGGTTTTATATGCTGTGAAGCTCACTTTAGTTGAATCTTGAACTAGGCTTACTTGCTCAACTGCTGCGGCCTCTAAATTTTCTTTAGTCTCTTTTTTTGTTTCTTTACAGTTGTATGAGGCTATTAGAACGAGTCCGAGAAAAGCCAATTTTATTGTTTTCATACCTATTAATTTGTTTTTATAAGCACCATAAGTGCATATTGTTAGATGATTTATACCTCAAAGTTAAGTATTATTAAAAGGCATTTCAAGCTTGGGCTAAAATGATTTTAGTAATTCCGGATTCTTACGAATTCCTCTTTTTAAGTTCTCGCAGATTAAGAGTGACTTATCAATTCTTGTTTGTGAATTTTTGTAGCTGAGAACTGCATAAATAATACCGCGCTTTTTTCCGGCTGTGAAGCTTTCAAAAATTTCATTTGCCTCAAAATCACTATGAAGAACAGCTTTCAGTTCTTCAGGCATATCCACTCCATATTTAGAAGTGTCTTCAAAAAGTTGCAGTTGAAAATAGTCATTAGGAAAAACGCCTAATTCTTTTTGATATCGTTTACCAAACATCATAAAGTAATTGCCATTTCTTTTTTGAATGGCACCGTGAAAAGCAAATATATTTTGTTTAAAAGTTGCAATTACTTTTACTCTTTTTAAGTTCTTTTCAAGAAATGGAAGTACTATTTTTTCAGGTAGTTGAAGACCAAAATATTTTCCAGTAATTGTTATCTCAAAAACTTCACTTTTCATGATTCAATTAAATTGGTAATCACTTGCGTTTCGCTGTGTAAAGTTTTATGAACAGGACATTTGTCAGCAATCTGAAGTATTCGCTTTTTTTGTTTATCGTCTAGATTTCCAGTCAATTTAATTTCTCTATTAAATGTATCTATTTTAGCGTTTTCAGATTCACAATTTTCGCAATCTTGTAGATGCGATTTACCATAAGAGGTATGCACTTCAATATTCTTCAAGGGCCAGCCTTTTCGCTTAACATACATTTGAACGGTCATGGCAGTACAAGCAGATAGACCTGCTGAAACTAATTCGTACGGCGATGGACCATAATCATTACCTCCAAAAGAAACTGGTTCGTCAGCTACCATATTGTGGTTGCCTACTTTCATGAGAGTAGTAAATCCGTCTGTGTCATCAAGACTTGCAACTACTTGATGTTTAGTTTTTAATTGACTATTGTCAGGTAATTCAACATATCTCGTTGCCCAGCCTGCAATTACTTCACCAGCGTACATTGAATCTTTTTTATCCATTAACAAATGGTCGGCACCATCTAATGATACAAAACTTTTCGGATGCCTTGCTGCTTGATAAATCTCTTCTGCATTAATAATCCCTACTGTATTGTCTTGCGGAGAATGCATTATTAACAAAGCCTTGCGCAAATTTTTTGCTATTTCAGGTAAAGAATTAGATTCTAAATCTTCTATAAATTGTTTTTTAATAGTGAAACCTCTACCACCTAAATTTACATTTGCTAAGCCTGTTGAATTTATCTCATCCAAATCACTTTTAAATAAGTGTTTGACATGCACAGGGTTTGAGGGTGCGCCAATTGTAGCTACAGCTTTTATACTGTCAATTTGAGCAGCAGCAAAAAGTACAGCTGCACCGCCTAATGAATGGCCAACTAAGAGGGTAGGTGCTTCGTAATTTGTTGCGAGATAATTGGACGCTGCAATTAAATCTTCAATATTTCCTGAGAAATTGGTGTTTTCAAATTCACCTTCACTTTCTCCTAGTCCAGTGAAATCAAATCGAAGAACGCCAAAACCTTTTGCAGTCAATGATCTACTTATATTTTTTACTGCTGAAAGGTTTTTATTGCACGTAAAACAATGTGCGAAAATTGCAAAGTTATGTGGTTGTTGGTCTAAGGGTAATTCTAATCGCCCATTTAAAATTTGGTCTTCTTTATTCTTAAATTCAATTTTTTGTAGATTCATCGTCTTTATTTTTGTCGCTTTTTCTTAAGTCGGTATTTATTACGACACCTATCTGTAAACGATCATAATGAGCAGATTTGAAATGATTCTTCAAATAACCGACCTGAAGTGAAACGTTTTTAAATACATTAAATCCTATTGCGCCATACAATCTATTTTGCGAGAAAATTTCATTTTGAAGATTTAAAAATATTTCATCATAAAAATTTAAGAAAACAATTTTTGTCAAAGGTACAGTGACTTGTAGTCGATAACGAGCACGGTGTTGCGTGTCTGAATTGTTGCCAGAATTAAGAAAACGTTGTTCTAATCGATAGCGGTGCTCAAATGCAACATTACTAACCTTATTTTTTAAAATGAATTGTTCGAAAATACGATGCTCTTTGGCATTTTCTTCGTTCGAAAATTCTTCAAAAGTTCCGTCAGTGGTAATATAACCATAACCTATTGTAGCAATAGCGTTAGCGTTAATATGATAATTTAACCCAGTTCGTAAAAGTAATTGGTTGAAATTTTTAGCTTGTTCAAAATAACGAAGTTGTGCTTCAGAATGAATACTTAATTTATCAGAAACTTTAGTGGTGCCAAAATACATGTGCCAAGAACCTAATTTGTTTTCACCATTTTCTTGGGCAAAACTTTGAATAGCAATAAGTAATGTGAAAACTAAAATAAATTTTTTCATAGAGAAGGAAAATACGGGAGATTCGTTTGAATTAATTAAGAATTTAAAGATATTAAAAACTTTAAGTTTGGTAAAATATAGTTATGAATATTGGTTTTTAGTATAATTAGCATACCCGCTTATTTTAAGTATTTTTAGCACATATGAAACAAAAAGCCAGTTGGTATTATCTTACGTTATTGATTTTAGCTGGTGAAGCAGTTTTCATACTTCCTTTTGTACTTCCAAGAATATTTAGAGCTACTGTTTTAGAAGTATTTCAATTAGAAAATGTTGAGCTGGGTTTCTGTTTTTCCATTTATGGCGTTGTTGCTTTGGTTTCTTATCTGTTGGGTGGCCCCATAGCGGATCGTTATCCTCCTAGAAAATTAATGGCTATTGCTTTATGGATGACAGCATTTGGTGGTTTACTTTTTGCAACGTTTCCTTCTTATAGGATGCTTAAAGTTTTATATGGATTTTGGGGCTTTACAACCATATTTTTATTCTGGGCACCAATGATAAAAGCCGCTCGAATATGGGGTGGTTCAAGTTCGCAAGGAAAAGCATTCGGACTATTAGATGGTGGTAGAGGAATGACCGGTGCACTTTTTGGATTGATGGGTGTTTTTGTTTTTTCAATTTTCGTTTCAGAAAATATAGAAACCGCACTATTGTCTAATCGAAAACTTGCTTTTCAAAATGTGATTTACTGTACTGTTGCCATCATTACTACTATAGGTTTTTTAACCTGGTTCTTTATGAAGTCTGATGTTGATGAGATAGAAATTCGTTCTGAATCGATAACCTATAAACAAATAGGTCTAGTAATTAATTTACCCGCTGTAAAATTATTGATGGTAATTATTTTATGTGCTTATGTTGGTTACAAAATAACTGATATTTTGTCGCAATATGCAAATGAGGTTCTACATTATAATCAAGTGAAATCTGCTAAAATTGGCACCTTTCTTCAATTTTTAAGACCAGTTATAGGCGTTATGGTTGGTTTGGTTGTGGATCGATTTAAAATTTCACTTTGTTTGGTTTATAGCTTTTTGATGTCAATAATAGGCGGACTACTTTTTGCTTCCGGATTAATTGAACCTTCGGCAACAGCATTATTTTTTCTTTCAGTAGTGGTAATTGCCATTGGTGTTTATGCGGCTCGTTCACTTTATTTTGCGCTTATGGAAGAAGGTAGAATTCCCTTAATTTATACTGGCACAGCGGTTGGATTAATTTCTTTAGTTGGATTTACGCCAGATATTTTTGCAGGATTAGCTTACGGTTATTTATTAGATAAATTTCCGGGAGAGCTTGGCTATCAATATATTTTTTTAATGTTGGTTGGGTTTTCTGTAGTCGGTGGTATTGCGGCTTTTAGATATTATCGAACTTTTAATGGTAGCGAGAAATTAACTATTAATAAATTTTCGAATAGCAATAAAAACAAAAATAAGTAGTGAGTACCCTATAAAAAATGGGATAATATATTGAGCGTGCCCTACAACCAACATAAAACCGATAATTAAAAGTTGAAAACCTAAGCCAAAAGTTGAAACTGCGGTCATAAACCAATTGGGTAGCTTTTCACTTTCAACGGCATTACGATCTAAGCGATAAATGATACGGTCAAAAAGACCATATAACAGGGTATAAGTTTTAAAGAGATAGTTTACATGTTTTTGTGTTTCACCCATCATGGCAGTGGGTGTGCCTTCTTCAATTATTCGACTTGTGGTGTCTCCAGCATATTTGTTTCGGAGTATTACATAGTAATAGTTGTATAATGTACCTTGTAATTGAAGACCGAAGAAAGCGAGTAATGCATATACTAATGAGCCGTTAGTAACATGCCATATTGAAATCAGTATTAAAAGATTCAAAATAATATCAGAAACCGAATCTAAATACCTACCCGTATAGCTGGGTGTATTTTTTACTCGAGCAAGTTCTCCATCAGCTGCATCAAGTATAGATTTTAAAATTAGAAAAAAAGCAGTTGCCCAATAGTTATGGTTTAAAATACAGACTATTGCAATAAAACCTGATATTATGAACCAAATTGTGACATGTATGGGAGTGATTGAAGTGTTCTTCAAATGTTCTGCGATGTAACGTGCAAGAGGTCTTCCGTAATCAGAAAAATCTAAGAATTGGTGCTCTTTCGGCAATTTGGACATGGAAGGGGCTCAAGTATAGAAAATCGAAAACGAAAACACGCTAGCTCGATACACTTTTCAAAAGCTTGTATAAAGATAAGATTTAATTAACAATTCGGTATAATCTAAGATATTACCATGTATCTCGTGACTTGATATTTTCGGAACAAAGTCTTATAATTTCGGTAATTCGTTTTTCTTTGGTTGCTTCTCGTTTCGCCTGATTTAGCCAATATAAATAACTCTTTTGCTGACTTCGAGAAAAATTATTATAGTTCGAAAATGCAACAGGGTTTTTATCAAACGCATTTTGAAGCTCTTTAGGTATCACGCCGTTTTCAACATCATCTAAAGCAGTCCAAGAACCATTTTCTTTTGCAATTTTTATTGTTGCTAATCCGCTTTTATGCATTAACTTTTTAGCTTTAAGATCCTTAATATGTTCTTTATTTAATTTGCTCCAAACACTTTTTGCCTTTCTTTGACAGAAATATTGCCGACGTTTACCATCGCCCAGACTTTTCACTGTGCTGTCAATCCACCCGTAGCAAAGTGCAACTCTGACAGCTTCTTCCCAGCGCATGCTTTCATTTTCATGATCAATTTTATAAAAGATCAAATAAATACCTTCTGTTTGAGTGTGATTTTCATGAAGCCACACTTGAAATTCAGATGAATTTTTAAAATAGTATTCTTGTGAATTACCCATTAATCGGTAGAATTTTATCCATAAACTCTAAAAATAGTATATATTTTTCTGCTAATTTGGTAAAAAAGGTGAAGATGCCTTACTTTTAAAAATTATACAAAAACAAATCAACTTAAATTATGCGAAAAATACTTTTAGTACTTATACTAGTATTTGGTTTATTCATTTCATCATGTGGAAATAAACGTGATGGTAATCCCAAAATATTGGTTTTCTCAAAAACTATGGGATATAAACATGCTTCTATACCAACCGGTGTAGCTGCAGTTCAAAAATTAGGTCTAGAAAATGGAATTGAAGTAGATACAACCAAAAATGCAGACTTATTTACTGAAGAAAATTTAAAGCAATATTCTGCGATAGTTTTTTTGAGTACCACATTAAATGTGCTTGATCATAAACAAGAAGCTGCCTTTGAACGCTATATTCAAGCAGGCGGTGGTTATGTAGGTATTCATGCTGCTACTGATACTGAGTATGATTGGGGTTGGTATAATAAGTTAGTTGGCGCCCAATTTTTAAGTCACCCTGCTGGCACACCTGAAGCTGATTTTATAATTAAAGACAATAGCTTTATTGCGACCAAACATTTTACTGATTCAGTTTGGCATCGTGCAGATGAAATTTATAATTATAAAAATATAAATCCGGATGTAAATGTGCTGATGACGGTAGATGAATCTACCTATGAAGGTGGCAAAAATGGTGATAATCATCCTTTTGCTTGGTACCATGACTTTGATGGTGGTAGAGCTTTTTATACGGGTGCTGGTCATACCGAAGAAACTTATTCTGAAGAACTATTCTTGAAGCATATTTTAGGTGGTATACAATATGCAATAGGTGATAATCTTATTTTAGATTATAGTAAAGCTACATCGCAGCTACCACCAGATATTGATCGTTTTTCTAAGGTTGTACTAGCCGAAGGTGATTTTTTTGAACCTATTGAAATGACAGTGCTTGCGAATAATGATGTATTAATTGGTCAACGAAGAGGGGAAATTGTTAGATACAATGCTGAAACCAAAGAAGTAACTGAAATTGCAAAATTAGATGTGTACCATAAAACCTTAAATACCCCTGGCGTAAATGCAGAAGAAGGGCTACTAGGCTTACAAAAGGACCCAAATTTTGCGACAAATAATTGGATATATGTGTATTATGCACCTGCAGGCGATTTGTGGGTTAATAGACTTTCGAGATTTAAATATATTGATGGTGCTATTGATTTAGCTTCAGAACAGAAAATTTTAGATGTAAAATCAGATCGTGAAATTTGCTGTCATACCGGTGGTTCAATAGCTTTTGGAGGCGATGGTTTATTATATCTTTCTACTGGTGATAATGCCACTCCATTTAATGAGAAAGGAGAAAAGTATATTAATAATGGTTATGCACCATTAAATGATATTCCTGGTCATGAGCAATATGATGCGCGGCGTTCTTCAGCTAACACGAATGACTTAAGAGGTAAAATTCTTCGGATAAAAATTAATGAAGATGGTAGTTATGATATTCCGGAAGGAAATCTTTTTGCTTTAGGAACCGATAAAACTAGACCAGAAATTTATACTATGGGACATAGAAATCCATACAGAATTTCTGTTGACCCTAAAAATAATCATTTGTTTTGGGGTGAAGTAGGGCCTGATGCTAGAGGTGATTCGTTAGACACTAGAGGGCCTAAAGGATATGATGAAATGAACCTTGCATTAAAAGCAGGTAATTTTGGTTGGCCGTTATTTATTGGTGACAACTATCCATATCGCGCTTATGATTATGGAACAGGAGAATCTGGTGAGGCCTTTGATCCACTAAAACCTATTAACGATTCAAAAAACAATACGGGTTTACGTGAGTTGCCACCAGCTAAGCCTGCTTATATATACTATCCGTATGATGAAAGTAAATTGTTTCCACAGACGGGAACAGGCGGTAGAAATGCCATGGCCGGCCCAACCTATTATTCCGATATGTATGAAAATGGCGGTGGATTACCTTCATATTACGATGGCAAAACTATAATTTATGAGTGGATTCGTGGGTGGATGATGGCGGTTACGCTTTTTGACGATGGCACCTTTAATAAAATGGAACCATTTGCTTCAGACATCAAGGTTAATAGCTTAATAGATGTTGAAATGTCACCTGATGGACGTATGTATTTATTAGAATATGGTAGTGGTTGGTTTTCTGCAAATGAAAACGCTGCATTAAGTTTTATTGATTATAACGCAGGCAATCGTCCTCCAGTAATAAATAAAGTAGCTGTAGACCATACTTCAGGTAAACTTCCATTAACAGTCAATGCAAGTGTTGAAGCAATGGACAAAGAGGGAGATGCAATTACATATCTATGGGATTTAGGAAATGGCGAAACCAAAGAAACAAATGAACCTAATATTCAGTACACATTTAAGGAAGCCGGAGATTTTAAAATTTCTGTTGAAGCTAAAGACGATAAAGGGGAAGTTGCAAAAAGTGCATTGACTTCAGTTGTAGCAGGTAATTCAAGACCTGTTGTAAGTATTGAAATTGAAGGTGACGCTTCATTTTATGAGCCCGGCCAAAAAATAAAATATGAGGTTACCGTTACGGACGCTGAGGGTAATGCTATTAATAAAGACAATATTTTTGTATCCGTTGATTATTTAGAAGGATTGGATAAAGCAACAATGTCGCTTGGACACCAACAAGTGTCTGCTGCTGTAACTGGTAAAGCGCTTACCCAAGCTATGGACTGCAAAACTTGTCATAAAGAGGCTGAAGCATCTATCGGACCTAAATATTTAGATATTGCAAAAAAGTATAAAGATGTGAAAAGAGCTATGACTTATTTGCAAAATAAAATTAAAAAAGGTGGTTCTGGCGTATGGGGTGAGGTTTCGATGCCAGCGCATCCAAATATTACTTCTGATGAAACGAGACAGATAGGAACCTATATAATGTCATTAAATGGTACTTCGAATAGAAAACCATCATTGCCAGCAAAAGGCGCTATAACGGCAGAAGCTAATGATTCAGGGGAATTAATGGTAATAACCGCAAGTTATACTGATAATGGAACAGAAGGTACTATACCGTTAACGGGCTCTAAATCGGTAGCTTTATCTAGAAAAAAATAGTACTATTATTATACTTAGTTTAAAAACTAAGCCGAATTAAAAAAGCATCCGTCAATTGACGGATGCTTTTTTTTATAAGATTGTTACTGAATTATATTCTCAATTTTCACATAACTACTAGTGTTTAAATCATTCATTGCATTGATAAGGTTGAAACCCAAATATTTTGATAAATCGTGAAGGCCAATGTCAATTGCTATTATTTTTTTTTCTTTTAATAGTCGAGCTCTACAGGTGCCTTTTAAAAGTGGAGTAGAAGGGGTAAACCATTTTTCTCCATCGGTGAAAACTATATTTGCATAGGATGCATCCGTAACTTTTTCATTTTTTAAAATGAGTATGTCATCACAATCAGCTTTGTGTTGTACAAGTTGGTTTAAGGGTTCTCGATCGGCATACTTAAGTTCATAATCTAGACTATTAGCTCGTACTAGTTTAAGCGTGTTAATTTGCCGTGAACTATATTTTTCCAACTCATATTTTTTGTTTCTATCACTATACGAAACCCGTAATTTATAACAACCCGACGAATATTTTTCTAATAACTTAAAACCTTCAATAACACTATCGGTTGGTTTTAGGCCATACAGTTCGTTAAATGAATATTCGTAACGTTCTTGATGCCATTCGAGGTTTTGAATTGCTCCGTCTAATACGCATATGGTTTCAATTAGTGGGTACATGAATTTTATTTATAAGTTCTTGATATTCTTCATCTGCATTACTCAATGCAGTTATACCTCCACCACTTCTATACCACAACGTATTATCATCTTTCTCAATGAAACGAATGCTTACAGCGCTATCAATATTTTTCCCATCAAATATGCCGAATACGCCTGTGTAATAACCACGGTTATTCATTTCTACGGAATTGATGATTTCTATTGTTTTCGTTTTTGGCGCTCCACAAATTGATCCGGCCGGTAGTAATTTCAACAAAAGGTCACTGAAATTGTTCTCCCAATTATCTGGTAATTTTCCTCTAATCTCAGAACTTGTTTGTAGAATTTCATTTTGATGCGATTTTATTTTTTCTACATATCTGAATTTAGTTACTGTAACTTCTGTTGCTACCATAGATAAATCATTTCTGATTAAATCTACAATGGTATTGTGTTCTCTAATTTCTTTCTGACTGTTTAATAAAATACATTCTGCATCTGGTAGGTTTGCATCTATTGTGCCTTTCATGGGGTATGAATAAATATAACCGTCTTTGATTTTAACAAAACACTCAGGTGAATACACTACAAATTTATCTTTACGAAACAGTTTGTAAGGTGCTCTTGCAGAATAAAAAATATCTTCTAATGTAGCTGGAGTTTCTATTTCAGAAGGAAAGGTAAGGTTCAATAAAAATGAGTTGCCTTTGTTGATGTTTACTTGTACTTCATCAAATGCTTTATCATATATTTTTTGGGATAATGGATTTATTTTTAATTGAATATCATTCAATTGAATCGATTTTTTTGAACCATTTGTTTTTCCTTTTATGTCAAACAAAAAACCTTCTTTTTCAAGCGTATCAATAGAATAAACTAATGGATTTTGCATGTCAAAATCGATGATAAAAACAAAAGGCGTGGCTGACGACATATAGTCGCTAATACGTTCTCTAAATTTATTTACGTTATTTTGGGAGGTATTGATGATGATTACATTTTAGTTTACCAATTTCGATTCAATATAGAAATTAGGATCAATTTTTAAATTTGATACATCACCATTTATTTCTTCAGAACTCCATTTTGTGGTTGGGTGAATCCATTGTGAAGTGCCTTCTGAAAGTATTCTTATAGGCATATTAAAACCTTCTACAACATTCGAATATTTAGTTTGAATTGTATTACCTTCTATTTTATATTCCAGTAATGGTAATTTATTGGTGCGTAAATATTGATCAAAGAATTTTGATAAATCGATACCCGACTTTTCACTGATATAATTTTCAATTTGTGCCGTAGTTACCGTTTGATGATAAAAATCCTTATTCATACCACGTAGTATCTCACGCCATTTTTCATCATCATCTACCAATTGCCGAATGGTATGAATTAAATTTGCGCCTTTAGGGTACATGTCATTACTACCACGCATATTCACATTGTACTTTCCAATAATTGGGGCGTCATTTTTTATATTACCGCGAATACCAATAACATATTCTTCGGCAGCTTTTTTACCAAAATGATAGTCTACATAGAGGCTTTCAGAATAGGTTGTAAAACTCTCATGAATCCACATATCAGCAATATCTTTATAGGTGATATTATTAGCAAACCATTCGTGGCCTGCCTCATGTATAAGTATATAATCAAATTCTAACCCCCAACCTGTACCAGATAAATCGCGCCCTAAATAACCGTTATTATATTTGTTTCCATAAGTTACCGAGCTTTGATGCTCCATACCTAAATATGGGACTTCAACTAACTTAAAACTGTCTTCATAAAAAGGGTAGGGGCCAAACCAATATTCAAAAGCTGCCATTAACATTGGCGACTGTTTAAATTGTTTCTTCGCTTTTTCTAAATTGTCACGAAGTACATAATAGTCCATATCTAAAGTGCCTTTTTCGCCGTAAAATTGTTCTCCAAAATGAACATAATCTCCAATATTTACATTGACGCCATAGTTGTTAATAGGATTGTCGACGAACCAATGATAAGTTTTGGTGCTACCATTATCATCAACTTTTCGCAAACGCCCATTTGAAACATTCATCAAATTTTTAGGAACCGTAACACTAATTAGCATGCTATCAACTTCGTCATACATATGGTCTTTATTAGGCCACCAGACACTAGCACCCAAACCTTGACAAGATGTAGCGACAAAATGTTTTCCATTCTCGTCTTTTTTCCAAGAAAAACCACCATCCCAAGGAGCCCTAACAGCCACTTTCGGTTTACCAGAATAATGAACAATTACTTCATTAAACATGTCCTTATTCTGTTTCTTTTTTAAATGAACGAAATGCGCATTACCCTTTGAAGTTACCTTTAAAACTTTACCATCTTGTGTAACTTTATCAATTTTTAGCGGTGGCTGTAAATCGAATTGAAGAAGATTTTTTTTATTTTCTAAAACCTTATAACGGATTGTATTGGATCCAGAGATAAATTTCTTATCTGGGTTTACCTCAAGATTTAAATGATAATAATTTAAATCCCACCAAGCACGTTCTGGAGTGATACTACCTCGTAATGTATCTTGCTCTGTAAATTCTTGTGCCGTACAAATTGTAGACATAATTAAAGCGAGAACTGTAAATAATAAATGTGAGTTTTTTTTCATTTAATTTTGATATAAATCACACGTAATTTTAATATTTTTAATTGGTATTAAAAACAGACTAAAGTAATGAAATATGGTGTTATTGGTGTGTATGACATTTTGTTGTCACTTACTATATTCTATACTTTATAAGCAATAACGATGCCAATATTTATGCATTTATACTCGGAATATTTACTATTTCATTGGTGTCGGCACTGTAATCAATCTCATCAAAATTAAACCCAAAGAGATTAAAAAATTCAGTTCTATATCCCTCTAAATCTCCAATTGATGAAAGTGATTCGGTAGTAGCTTGTTCCCATAACTTAGTAACTTTTTCTTGAATGTCAGATCGCATTTCCCAATCGTCAATTCGAATTCTACCCTCAGAATCTGTTGGTGTTTTATCAATAAATAATCGTTCTGAATAGAGTCTGTGTATTTGCTCAATACATCCTTCTTGAACTCCATTTTCCTTCATGACCTTGTACAATAAAGAAATGTATAATGGTATCACTGGTATAGCTGAACTTGATTGTGTCACGAGCGCTTTATTAACAGAAACATATGCTTGTCCGTTTAAATCTTTGAGTGAATCAGTGATGGTGAATGCTGTTTGTTCTAGATGGTCTTTTGCTTTGCCAATGGTTCCTTTTCTGTAGACTGGTTCTGTAAGTTTTGGACCAATATATGAGTAGGCAATAGTCTTAAAATTTGGCGAAAGCAGATTGTTTTTCTTCAATTCATTTATCCACATTTCCCAATCTTCACCACCCATTACGGCCACTGTATTTGAGATATCATCTTCGGTGCTCGGCTCTATACTTATCTCTTTTATTTCACCAGTATGAAAATCTACTGTTTTGTTGGTATATGTTTTGCCTATTGGCTTTAATGTTGATTTATAACGAATACCTGTGTCAGGATGCGTTCTAACAGGTGAAGCCAAACTGTAAACAACCATATCAATTTGACCTAGGTCTTTTTTGATAAGTTCTATTGTTTCGTTCTTTATTTCATGTGAAAATGCATCTCCATTTATACTTTTAGCATATAAACCTTCATTATGGGCAGCCTTTTCAAAAGCTGCAGTATTATACCAACCCGATGATGCAGTTCTACCCGCTGCTGGTGGTTTTTCAAAAAATACGCCAATAGTGGAGGCGTCTGAACCAAAAGCACTTGTGATTCTTGAAGCCAAACCAAACCCTGTTGATGCACCTATGATCAGAACATTTTTTGCTCCATCAATTTTATCTTTTGATTTTATATAGTCAATTTGATTTGCCACACCCTTGGCACAACCATCAGGATGTGAAGTGATACAGATAAATCCGCGAGTTCTAGGTTCTATTATCATTTAGTAGTCTTAATTTATAATTTAAAAGGTCAAAGCTAAAAGTTTAATTGCATCTATTTATACTTTCGCAAAAGCTTTTAACAATACACGAACTTTTTCAGTATTCTCTACAAAATATTTTGCTGAAGTTTTTTGTCGGCCAACTTTTACGGTTACCGTACTTTCTGGCAGTTCTTGAAACATAAATTCATCTGTCCAATCATCACCAATTGCAAAAACAAAATCATAGTCGGCCTCACCTAACATGCGCATTGATGCACGGCCTTTATTGACATTACTGCTTTTAACTTCCATAACTTTATTACCGTTAAGTACGCTGAGATCATCTGTGCCAATTAAACTTGTAAGTACTGTAGTAAGTTCAGTAGCACGTAAACTACCAAAATCAGGATCTGTCTTACGGTAGTGCCAAGCTAGTGAATAGTTTTTTTCTTCTATAAAACTGCCTGGCGTACGATCAACAAAAGATTCAAGTACGGGACGTATTTTTTCCATCCAATCATTTTTCACATTTTCTAGAAGTTTAAATTCTTCGCCTTTTCTCGAAATCCATACACCATGCTCAACAATCATATTGTATTTTTTATGTAAAAACCATTTGGTAAAAGTGTCTTTATCACGACCGCTGATAAGAAAAAGTTCTGTGCCTTCTTGATTATGCAAGGTGTCTAATAATTCATATAATTCTTCATCAGGGCTTGCCTTTTGCGGGTCATTATGAAAGCCAGCTAACGTACCATCATAATCTAAAAATAATAGGCGTTTTTTCGATTTTGAATAATTCTCTACAATTGATGTTAATCGTAAATCAGTAATTCGGGCAGAAACATTTGCTGCTTCTCTATCACGTTGAGCTTCTAATGAAGTCATAAAATCATTAGCCCATCTTTCTACATTATATCGTTCAAGACGTTCTTGCAATTGTCCGTTTCGCGCTTGCTGTTCTTCTATAGGCATATTAATTGCCTCATTAATGGCATCGGCAATTTGTTCAAAATTATTCGGATTTATCAATAATGATTCATTCATTTCATTTGCAGAACCAGCCATTTCACTTAAAATAAGTACGCCTGTTTTATCTGTTCGTGTTGCTATATATTCTTTGGCAACTAAATTCATACCATCACGTAGTGGGGTTAACCAAGCTATATCACTAGAGGTGTAAAGGTCGATGAGGTTTTCAAAAGGCATTGATCTATAGAAATACCAAATTGGTGTCCAACTTACTGTTGAGAATTCACCATTAATACGGCCAACTAACTCATCTATTTCACGTTTTAAAAGTTGGTATTGAGGTACATTTGAGCGAGACGGTACTGCCAAAATTATCAAACGTACCTTTTCTTTGTACTGCGGATATTTATTTAAGAAATATTCAAAAGCATTCAAGCGTTTTGCAATTCCTTTCGAATAATCTAAACGGTCAATTGATAGTAAAAATTTACTATCAGGATCTGATGTCTTATGTGAATTAAGCCTTTTTTGTAATTCAGAAAGTTCATCAGGACTACGATTTTCATGCTCTTCAGCAGCACCTCTAAACTTCTTATAATCGATTCCCATCGGAAATGAATCAACCTTGATGATTCTATTATCCAAATAAATATCATTAAAACTTACCTCAAGTCCGAGTAACCTTCTTACCGAACTTAGAAAATGCCTTTCGTAATCATAAATATGGAATCCAATTAAATCTGAGCCTAATAATCCACGTAAAACTTCTTCACGCCAAGGCATTGTTCTAAATATTTCAAACGAAGGAAACGGAATGTGTAAAAAGAAACCAATTGAAATGTTCGGTCTTTTTTCACGAACCATTTGCGGTACTAACATTAATTGATAATCATGAATCCAAATGGTATCATCATCACCGGCTTTTTCTAATATTGCATCTGCAAATTTTTGATTTACTGCTTTATAGGTGTTCCAGCTATCGAGTTCAAATTCGGAATACTCTAAAAAATAATGAAATAATGGCCAAATGGTTCTGTTACTAAATCCGTAATAAAAGCCATCAACTTCTTGGGCTGTTAGTCTCACTTTTGATGAGCCATGTTTTGCAAGTGCTACGTCAATATCATCAGAAAGTTCTTCCGGAATTTCTTCATCTGTCAATCCACTCCAACCAATCCAAAGACTATCTCCACTTGAATGTACAGATTTCATTCCAGTAGCCAATCCGCCAACACTTGGCACTGCAGTGATGCCACCATTGCTAATTTGTAGTTGAACTGGTAGTCTATTTGAGATTATGATAGTTTTACTCATATTTTAGAAGATTTTGACTGCTATTAAATTCTTTGTCTTTAAATTTCGACAAATTGAAGCGCAAAAGCAATTGTTAAACAGATTGAATCAATATTTTTATTGAATGGATAATTTAGACTACGGAATTATAGGAAATTGTAGAAGTGCGGCCTTAGTGTCGAAAACAGGAAGTATCGATTGGTGTTGTTTGCCAGAATTTGATTCTTCTTCAGTTTTAGCAAAATTGTTAGATGAAGAAATTGGCGGAAGCTTTGAAATTTTAGTTGATGAAAGCTATACGATTACACAACGATATAAAAAGCATACAGCTTTATTAATAACGCGATTTTCTGATGGAGAAAATGCATTTGAGATTCGTGATTTTATGCCACGTTACCATAATGAAGATGGTAGTTATCATTCTCCACCTGAATTAGTTAGATATGTGCGACTTGTTTCAGGTAGACCTAAATTTAGAGTAAAGTATGATCCTAAATTAGAGTATGCAGCAGGTGTAACCGAAACATTTATAAAACATAACTTCATTGCCAGTTTAACTCATGGCGATAAGTTTGATACTGTTTTTCTGTACACATCATTTAATAAAAATGCAGTTGTAGAAGGCCGAGAAATTG
Organism: Aurantibacter crassamenti; assembly: GCF_016811105.1. GTDB lineage: Bacteria > Bacteroidota > Bacteroidia > Flavobacteriales > Flavobacteriaceae > Aurantibacter_A > Aurantibacter_A crassamenti. The sequence goes on along the minus strand of NZ_JAFBGM010000002.1, from coordinate 731,524 downwards.
AAATTAAGAAAGATGGCTATTTCTTAATGGGCTACAATGAGAAAATATTTTTACCAAATACAAAACGTATGTATCTTGAATTAGAACGTACGAAAGTATATTGGTTGAATTGGAGCAGTACTACACCTACCTATAAAAAATATAATGCTGAAATAAGTAGAAGTGCCATCACACTTAAATTGTTAAGTTATGATAAATCAGGAGCTATATTAGCAGCTGCTACAACATCATTACCAGAAACAATTGGAGAAGTTCGAAACTGGGATTATCGTTTTTGCTGGATTCGTGATGCATCAATGGTGGTGAAAGTTGTTTCAGAATTAGGACATAAAAATGTAGCGCGAAGATATTTGCAATTTATTATTGATTTGATTCCGGATAAGGATGAAAAATTGCAAATCATGTACGGTATTAATAAGGAAAAGAAGTTAACCGAAGTAACTCTTGATCACTTGTCTGGTTACAAAGGTTCAAAGCCGGTTCGAGTTGGTAATGCTGCTTATGCGCAAAAACAAAATGATATCTATGGTATTTTGATGGATGTTATTTATACGCAATTGATGCAATTTAATACTGATATTGAAAATGGAGAAGAACTATGGAGTATTACTAAAGGTATTGTTTGGATAGTTTCGAAACACTGGCAAGAGGCAGATAAAGGTATTTGGGAGTTTCGAACAGAAGACCGCCATTTCACCTTTTCAAAAGTTTTATGTTGGGTGGCTGTAGATAGAGCTATTAAAGTAGCTCGTATCTTTAAGAAGACTAGAAAATTAGAAAAGTGGCAAGCCCTTGAGCAACAGATTAGAGAAGACATTCATGAAAATGCATGGAACCCGAAAGTAAATGCTTTTGTACAATCATACGGGTCAGACCATCTTGATGCCTCAGTTTTATTAATGCAATCATATGGATTTATACCCGCAAAAGATCCAAAATTTGTTAGTACCGTAAAGGCTATTGAAAAAGATTTAAATAATAACGGACTGCTATATAGATATAAAAATGAAGATGATTTTGGGTTGCCTTCCTCATCCTTTACAATTTGTACATTTTGGTTTATAAATAGTTTATTTAAAATTGGTGAAGAGGAAAAAGCTCGAAAGTACTTTGATCAATTATTAAGTTATAGTAATCATTTAGGGCTTTTTAGTGAAGATGTAGATTTTAAAACGAAAAGACTTTTAGGGAATTTTCCACAAGCGTATTCTCACTTAGCATTAATAGAGTGTGCAATAAATTTCTCTAATAAAGATTCTGAAGAATCAATTTTGGAGTCAATGCGTGAATAAAGATATTCTTAAATTGCTGATTTTTAGATTATTAATTGTTTGTAATTGGAGTTGATCTTTAAGGCGAATTTCATCTAGAATTGAAGAAATATTTCAAATAAAAAGAGCCGTCTACAAAAGTAAACGGCTCTTAACTTTAGGGGAAATTTAATAATCTGAATTAGTCAAAAGTGTAACCGTTATCAGCAGCTACCTTGTCAGCAATTTGTGTACGCAAGGCTACCACGTTAGGGTTATTGGTGTATTTTGTAAATCGTTTCAAGCCCATTAGCATCATACGTTGCTCATCACCTTCAGCAAAAGAAATAATTGCTTCTTTACCTTTTTGAATGATGGTTTCAGTTGCACTATATAAATATAATTTAGACATCGCTATTTGCGTAGCCTGTGCATCTTCACCAAAACGTTTTGCATTTTTTTCTGTTCTTAACAAAGTACTTTCAGCCATGTATACTTCTATAAGTATATCTGATGCAGCCAACATTAACTGTTGATGATTTTCAAGTTCTGGCCCATATTTTTGAACGGCACTACCTGCTACCATTAAAAATACTTTTTTCAATCGTACAAGTAAATCTTTTTCTTCGCCAAATAATTCAGAAAAATCAGGAGTGTCAAAAGACGGAATTCCCATTAATTCTTCTCCAACTGATGTTGCTGGTCCAAGCAAATCAACGTGACCTTTCATTGCTTTTTTAACTAACATGCCAACGGCAAGCATTCTATTTATTTCATTTGTGCCTTCGTAAATTCGAGCAATTCTAGCATCTCGCCAAGCTTTTTCCATAGGTGCATCTGCGCTAAAGCCCATTCCTCCAAAAATCTGAACACCTTCATCTGTTGTATTTTGTACATCTTCAGAAACTGCAACTTTTAAAATAGAACATTCTATAGCGTATTCTTCAACACCTTTTAATTCAGCTTCTTGATGAGAATTGCCAGCAGCTTCACGTAATGCTATGCGATCTTCAATATTTTTAGCTGCTCTATAACAAGCGGAATCGCCAGCATAAGAGTTGGTGGCCATATTTGCAATCTTTGCCTTAATTGCCCCAAAATTCATTATTGGTGTCTTGAACTGAATTCTTTCGTTTGCATAATTTACAGCCTCATTAATAACTCTTCTTTGTGCTTCTAAACAAGCGGCCGCTAATTTAATACGCCCAATGTTTAAAGCATTCATCGCTATTTTAAAACCATTTCCACGCTCTGAAAGCATGTTTTCAACGGGTACTTTGGTATCACTAAAGAAGACCTGACGAGTAGAGGAGGAGTGAATTCCTAGTTTTTTCTCTTCATCACCTAAAGTTATTCCGTTTTCTGGATTGTTCTCAACTATAAATCCTGTGATATTTTTGTCGTCTTCAATTCTAGCAAATACAATAAACATACTACAAAAGCCTGCATTGGAAATCCACATTTTTTGTCCAGTAATGCTGTAATGTTTTCCGTCTTCAGATAAAACTGCTTTAGTTTTTCCTGAATTTGCATCTGATCCAGCACCTGGTTCAGTTAAGCAGTAGGCGCCAAACCATTCGCCAGAAGCCAATTTAGGTACATACTTTTGTTTTTGCTCTTCCGATCCATAAAGTGTAATTGGCATAGTGCCAATTCCGGTATGTGCACCAAAGGCAGTACTAAATGATCCTGTTGCACCCGAGATATAATCACAAACCAACATGGTAGAAACGAATCCCATGCCCATACCACCATAAGATTCAGGTACAGCAACACTTAATAGTCCAAGTTCACCTGCTTTTCGCATACACTCTTCAGTATAAGCGTAATCTTTTTTCTCAAAACGCTCCCAATGAGCCCAAAGTTCGCGATCAACAAATTCTTTGGTGCTATCACGCATCATTTTTTGCTCTTCAGACAAATCTTCTAAAGTGAAGACATCTTCACATTTGGTTTCTTTAACGAGGAATTGACCTCCACGAAGTAAATTATCTTTATTTGCTGTTTCCATGCTTTAAGTTCCTTTACTGCTAATTGAAAAGCAGGTTTGTAGGGATATTTTAATAGTTAAACAATTTTTTTAATTTCTGATTTTTAGTCTTTGCTATTCTAGTTCAAAAACTCAAATATGCCGCAAGCACCTTGACCTGTACCAACGCACATTGTTACTGCACCATATTTGCCTTTCATGTCTCGCTTACGCATTTCATCAAATAGTTGTACTGAAAGTTTAGCACCTGTACAGCCCAGAGGGTGACCTAGGGCAATAGCCCCACCATTTACATTTACGATATCAGCGTTTAGATTTAATTCTCGAATAACCGCCAATGATTGAGATGCAAATGCTTCATTTAATTCAATTAGTTCTAAGTCAGATTGTTTTAGACCTGCTTGTTTTAATGCTTTTGGAATTGCAACTACAGGTCCGATACCCATAATACGTGGCGGTACACCAGCGGCGGCATAATTTACTAATCGGGCAATAGGTTCTATATTTAGTTCCTTTACCATGTCTTCGCTCATAATTAAAACGAAAGCAGCACCATCACTCATTTGTGATGAATTACCAGCAGTAACACTTCCACCTGCAGCAAAAACTGCTCGAAGTTTATTTAAAACTTCAATGCTTGTCCCTTTTCTTGGACCTTCATCTTTGGTTACTGTATACTTTTTGGTTGCTTTTTTACCATTTGCATCAATATACGTTTGCTCTACTTCAATAGGTACAATCTGATCTTGAAAGCGATCTTCAGCTTGCGCTTTTAATGCCTTCATATGTGAATTGTATGCAAACTCATCTTGGTCTTTTCTAGAGACCTTGTATTCATTCGCTACAGCTTCAGCCGTATTACCCATTCCCCAATAATAGTCTTCGTGACCTTCAGCAACTAAATCATAATTCAATTCAGTTTTATAACCTGTCATGGGTACAGAACTCATACTTTCAGCTCCACCAGCAATAATACAATCAGCCATGCCAGCTTGTATTTTTGCAGTGGCAATACCAATAGTTTCAATACCTGAAGAACAAAAACGATTCACTGTCACACCAGGTACATCAACAATATCTAATCCCATTAATGAGATTAGCCTTGCCATGTTTAAGCCTTGTGAACCTTCAGGCATAGCGTTACCCACAATAACATCGTCTATTCTTTTCTTATCAAAATCAGGCAACTCATTCATCATGTATGAGATGGTTTCAGCTGCCAATTCATCTGTTCGCTTAAATCGGAAAACTCCCTTTGGTGCTTTTCCGACAGCGGTTCTATATGCTTTAACTATATATGCTGTTTTCATTTTTTATGCTTTTGGCTATTAGCTTTTGGCTTTTAGCATTTAATTGATTTCTTATTTTGCCAAAAGCCAGTAGCTAAGGGCAAATAACTTGGTAATATTAATTACGTAATGGTTTCCCTGTTTTCAACATATGCTGAATTCGCTCTAAGGTTTTCTTCTCTGTACAAAGTGATAAAAACGCTTCGCGCTCTAAGTCTAGTAAATATTGTTCACTAACAAGAGTTGGCTCTGATAAATCGCCACCAGCCATTACGTAGGCTAATTTATTGGCAATCTTTTTATCATGTTCGCTAATGTAATGGCTTGCTTCCATTGAATCGGTTCCCACTAAAAACATACCTAAAGCTTGTTTACCAAGTACTTTAATGTCTTTTCGTTTCGGTGGCATCGTGTAGCCCGCTTCCGCCATTAATTTTGCATGCGCTTTTGCAGTGGCAATTTGTCTGTCTTTGTTTACTACCACAATATCTTTTCCTTTTTGAAGAATGCCTAAATCAAAAGCTTCATAAGCAGAAGTTGAAACCTTAGCCATACCAATAGTTAGAAAGTATTCTTGTAATACATTCAATTCAACATCATTTTTCTTAAAGGTGTCTTGTGCGCGAACTGCAAATTCTTTTGAACCACCGCCACCAGGAATAAACCCGACTCCGAATTCAACTAAACCTATATAAGTCTCAGCTGCTGCAACTACTTTGTCAGCATGCAATGAAAGTTCGCATCCACCGCCTAAACACATACCATGAGGGGCTGATACGGTTGGAATTGAAGAATAGCGCATGCGCATCATTGTATCTTGAAACATTTTTACAGCTGCGTTTAGCTCATCATATTCCTGTTCAACGGCCAACATGAAAATCATTCCGATATTAGCTCCTACTGAGAAATTCGCTGCTTGATTACCAATTACCAATCCTTGAAAGTCTTTTTCAGCTAAATCAACTGCTTTATTTAAACCGGCCAATACATCGCCACCAATGGTGTTCATTTTAGATTGGAATTCGCAATTAAGTATGCCATCACCTAAATCTTCAATAACAACGCCACTATTTTTAAATACTTCTTTAGATTTTCTAATGTTATCTAAAATGATGAAGGCATCCTGACCTGGAATTTTCTCCATCGATTTTTTCGGAATGTCATATGCATAAGTCGCTCCATCTTTTACACTGTAAAAGGAGTTGTTTCCTGAATCTTTTAATTCGTTAACCCATGCGGCAGCTTCTTGCCCTTCAGCTTTTATAAGTTCTAAGCCTTTATCTAATCCGATTGCATCCCAAATTTGAAAGGGGCCATGTTCCCAACCGAAACCAGCTTTCATTGCATCATCAATCTTATAAAGTTCATCGGTAATTTCAGGAATTCTTTGCGATACGTATGCAAATAGTTGTCCAAAACTTTTTCTGTAGAATTTACCAGCTTTATCCTTTCCATCTACTAAAACAGAAAAACGATCAACTACTTTATCAATGGTTTTTGTCAATTCTAATGTGGCAAATTTTGCACTCTTTTTAGAACGATAATCCATCGTATCTAAATCTAAAGTCAAAATTTCAGTTTTACCCTTATCATCTTTTGATTTCTTGTAAAAGCCTTGTCCGGTTTTGCTTCCGAGCCATTTGTTTTCCATCATTGTGGAAATAAAATCTGGTAAAGAGAAAAGTTCAAGACGCTCATCTTCTTTGCAATTGTCAGAAATACCATTTGCTACGTGAACCAAAGTATCTAAGCCAACTACATCAACCGTTCTAAAAGTTGCTGATTTTGGACGACCAATTACTGGCCCAGTCAATTTATCTACTTCTTCAACAGTCATGCCCATTTCTTTGACCATGTGAAAGAGGCTCTGAATACTGAAAATTCCAATTCGATTTCCTATAAATGCTGGGGTGTCTTTAGCGATAACAGATGTTTTTCCTAAAAACTGCTCACCATAACCATTTAAGAACTCAAGAACTTCTGGTGAAGTTTTTGGTCCAGGAATTATCTCAAATAATTTTAAATATCTAGCTGGATTGAAAAAGTGAGTTCCGCAGAAATGTTTCTGAAAATCATCACTTCTACCTTCGCTCATAAACTTTATAGGAATACCAGATGTATTTGAAGTAATTAATGTACCTGGTGTTCTATGCTTTTCGAGGTTTTCAAAGACCTTCTTTTTAATGTCTAATCGTTCAACAACCACTTCAATTATCCAGTCTACATTAGCCACTTTTGAAATATCATCATCTAAATTACCCGTTGTAATTCTAGAAGCAAATTTTTGGTGGTAAATAGGTGAAGGCTTCGATTTTAAAGCCGTTGTAAGTGAATCATTCACCAACCTATTACGAACCACCTTATCTGTAAGTGTTAAGCCTTTGGCTTTTTCTTTGTCAGTAAGTTCTCTGGGTACTATGTCAAGTAGAAGTACTTCAACCCCAATATTTGCAAAATGGCAAGCAATACCACTTCCCATTATTCCGGATCCGATAACTGCAACCTTATTAATATGTTTTCGCATTGCTGTTTTTGTTATTTGTTTGTAGTGTTATCTGAAAAAATATTCTTTTCTAAAATTAATTTATTAATGGTCTCGGTAACTTCAAAAAATGCTTTCATTTTTTCTTCGGATACATTTTCGCGAACCATTTCATTAAAACATAAAACGGCATTTTTTGATAAGTTTCTTTTCTCTAGACCTGTGGTTGTTAGATGAATTAAAACACCTCTACCGTCTTTAGGATTTGGCTTGCGCCGAATAAATCCTTTTTTCTCAAGACTTTTTAAAATTCTTGAAAGACTTGTCGCTTCCATTCCCATTTTTGGCCCTAAAGCCGTTGATGGAGTGCCTGTTTTTGGATCTATACTTAAAAGGGTAAATCCCATGGCCATGGTACTGCCATAGTTTTTAGCCTCTTCGTTGTACATTTTGGCTACTGATAACCATGTGTCTCGAAGTGCATAATCAATGGTAATATCTGGCATAATAGGTTTTATAGTATACCCAAATATACATAAATATATTATGCACGCATAATATATTTATCAAAAACCGATGAAAAACTCTAACTGTTTATTTAGAATTCAGATGTTAATTGATTATGAGCGCCCATACATATCATTATAAAGGTCAATGTACATTTCTTTTATAATTGCTCTTTTCATCTTCATAGTTGGCGTGAGGTGACCAGCTTCTGGAGTCCAAGCTTCTTTTGTTAAACGGAATACTTTTATTCGTTCCCATTTTCCAAAATGCTCGTTGCATTTATCTAATTCTTGTTGTATACGTTCTATAACTTCTTGAGAAGAAGCAATTTCGCTTGGTGTTGCACCAATAACATTATTCTTTTTGGCAAGCCATTCTTGAACAAATTCAAAATTTGGTTGAATAAAAGCGGCTGGCATTTTTTCACCTTCACCAACAACCATAACCTGTTCAATGAACCGAGATTGTTTCAATTCATTTTCTAATAAAGTGGGTATTACATATTTTCCGCCAGAAGTTTTAAACATTTCTTTCTTGCGACCTGTTATCTTAAGGAAGCCGTCATTATCGACTTCACCTTTATCACCAGTATGAAAATAATCACCAGTCATAACTTGATTGGTTTTTTCTGGATCTTTATAATAACCCAGCATTACGTTAGGGCCTTTAACTAATACTTCACCGTCTTCAGCAATTTTTATTTCTACATGTTCAATTGCTTTACCAACCGCACCTACCTGATACATATTATTTGCATACATACCTACAGAGACAATTGGTGATGTTTCTGTTAGGCCATAACCCTCCATAACATGCATACCCGCTGCGCCAAATATTCTACCTAATCTTGGTTGCAATGCAGCACTACCTGAAACCATAGTAGATAGTTCGCCACCCAATGCTTCTCGCCATTTGCTAAATATTAGTTTGTCAACAATTGAAAGTTTGAATCCATACCACCAACCGTTTTTACCATACGGTTCCCATTGTTCACCAATTTCTACAGCCCAATAAAATAATTTTTTCTTTAAACCTGTCAATTCTGCGCCTTTGGCAAAAATCTTATCAAACAACTTCTCAAGTAATCGCGGTACAACTGACATTAAATGCGGATGCACTTCTTTTAGATTGTCACCAATCTTATCAAGTCCTTCTGCATAATAAACTGAGGTGCCAGAATATTGATATATATATATGAGTACCCGTTCGAAAATATGACATATTGGTAAAAAGCTAAGTATTCGAGTGCCACTACCGGTAATTGGTAATCTTTTTGCTCCAGCTAATGCATTACTGGTGATATTTTTATGAGATAACATTACGCCTTTTGGCTTACCTGTTGTCCCCGACGTATATATAATGGTTGCCAAATCAGTTGGCTGTACATCATCCATTCTTTTTTGGACTTCATTTTGATTACTATCATCTTTGCCCAATTCAAACAATTCAGAATAATGTTTGCAACCATCAATTTGATCAAAGCTGTAGACTTCTTTTAATTGGGTTGTTGATTGTACCTTTTTTACTTTTTCAAGGACCTCGACATCAGATACAAAACAGTATATTGATTCGCTGTGGTTTAGTACATAAGCGTAATCTTCAGCACAAATTGTTGGATAAATGGGAATGTTTTGAGCTCCTAATTGAAGAATGCCAATATCCATAATGTTCCACTCCGTTCTATTGGTAGAGGATATAATGGCTATTTTATCATCTTTTTTAACTCCCAAACGAAGTAATGCACGGCTCACTTCGTTTGCTCTATCAATATAATCTTTGGTAGAGGTAGCTAGCCATTCTCCGTTATACTTGGTGATAAGTGATTTTTCAAGATTATACTTTTCCAGTTGATAATACGGAAAATCAAAAAGTCGGGTTACGTTTTGCATATTAAGTTTCGAATGAGTTACTGCAAATTAGCGAAAGAACACGGGATTTTAAAATTGTATTAATAAATATACATCACAAAAATTATAAATTTCTTAATTATGGTAATTTAAAAATTCACCATTTGTCTACAATAAATTGCTACTGAACGGGTTATATAAACAGTTTAGTTGTTTGTAGGAAAATTCCTAGAAACTTTTATTTAGGTTTGCTAAAGAATTTACCCAAATCTTTAACGTTATGAAGACAATTTACACTTTAAATTATTTATTAAAGTACATAAGTACTATTACACTTATATTATTTTTTAATGTAAAATTAATTGCGCAAGCTGAACCTTTTAATTGCGATTTTAATGCTTATTTATTTCAATATAATGACATTTATGCGCTCGACTTAGCTTCAGGCAGTTCTTATTTAGTATCAGAAAATGTTACAAGTGGTAATATTAATGCAGCAGCGTATAACTCTGCTGATGGTTATCTGTGGGGCTACTTGTCTAGTCCAAGTAAGTCAATTGTAAGAATAGGTAAGGATTTTACACCTGAAGTTTTTAGTATTTCTGAGCTGCCAGATACAAGTAATAAATATGTGGGTGATATTTCCATTGATGGCATTTATTATTTGAAGTCTGGTTCTTCTACGTATTATAGTATAGATTTAAACCCTTCTTCTGCAAATTATCTTAAATATCTTGGATCAATAACGTTAACCCAAAGTTTAAAAATTCACGATTGGGCTTTTAATGCTCAAGATGGTAAACTATACACCGTTGAAAAGAGTACTAATATATTATACAGAATAACCGCCGAAACAGGTATAGTTGAACCTTTAGGTGTGGTTCCAATTTTATCTGGATTAAATTATACTTTTGGTGCTGTTTATTTTGATGTGGATGGTAATTTTTATGTATCAGCTAATCAAACCGGTTCTGTTTACAAAATTAAAACAGCCCAAAATATTATTTCAGGCATTATAGATTCAAATATTTTTGCATTTGGACCTGCAGCTGCTAGTAACGATGGAGCTCGTTGTCCAACTGCACCAGTACCACAAGAAGATTGTATTAATGGTATTGATGATGATGGGGATGGTTTAGTAGATTGCGATGATCCAGCTTGTTCAGGTGTTGCAACCTGTCCGGTTATTAAAACAACTTCAAGTGCCAATAATGGGGGACTTGAAAGTAATGACAGGTTATCCAATTTAATTAGCAATAGAAACTACCAACGTGTAAAAAAGAATTATAAATTCGATAAGAAAACTGCAAGTAAAGTTTTGAAAACAGTCCATTACGGAAAAAGTGCCAAAACTAGTGTTGACAATATTTCATTAAATAGTTTAATACCTATTGGTGTTATAGGGGAAACAAGTACTATTGAATCCTCTCCAGATGATTTATTAGACTTAACTAATGCTTCTGATATTTATTCAGTAGATTATTTAAATGAATCTACGAATCTGGCTTCGGTTATGGTTATTAAAACTGATAATCAAGTTTATGAACATAGTAAATTTATTTGCGATCGTTTTCTAGGGGCACAATTACTATCTGTTTCTAATATACAATTACGTGAGAAAGATTTTATAAAATCAATTATAAAACAGCCAGATGGAAGTTTAGAATTTGCGCTTACGTTTTCAGCAAGGGTTAATGAAGAAAATAATCTTACTGTTGAATCACATTGGAATATTGATGCCTATGCCAAAGATACTGCGTATTATAATTTTCAAATATGGTCTAATTCTATTGATGATCTAATTGCTCTTGCAGATGAGATTTTAAATTTATTGGAGGCGAATGCTATAATAAGCAATTATAATGGTTCTACCCCGCCACCAGTTTTTGTAAAATCGGCGAGTTATAAAAACGGAGAGGTAATTTTAAATCTCGTAAATAATAACAATACGGAGTCTATAAAACTAGAAGGTGGATTAAAATTAACTGAAACAAGTGATACCGAGGTAATAGGTGTCTCTGCTAATATTGATGGGTATCTCGATACAGTGGCTTTAAAAACAGGTACTTTGTTCGACTTAGGATTTCGTATAAGTGCTGGTTCTTCGGATACACCAGATGATTTGTTCGTGGCAGATGCTCCATGGGGATTAGATGAATCAGCTGAAGATACATCGGTTGAGGTATATGAAATATTACCTACTGAAAGTCCGTACACGGGAGAAGGTTATTCAATAGAAAGAAATGTTTTGCTTAAAGGAGCTACTAGTAATTATTTAGGTGTCTATAGAGCTTTGAGTCCGCGATTTTCTCCTGTTGATTTGAGCGCGTATCAAAAGTTAAGTTTTGATGCTAAAGGTACTGGTACTTTAGAAGTGCAATTAATTAAAGGTGATGGTTCAGTTTTTAAGACAGCTGTAACTTTAGAAAATGACTTAAACACCTATATTTTAATTGATTCGGATTTCAAAAATGAGGAAGTAAGCACAGATTTCTCAGATTTAAAAGTCATTTCTTTTAATCTTATTGCAACCAACGAGCAGAACGAAGCTAAATCAATGGAATTAAGTAATATCGATTTTAATAATCGCGTGTCGGGGCAACAATTTATTGATACCGATATTAATAAATCTGTAGTGTACCCTAATCCTATGGTTACGTCAGCTACACTGTATTTTTATGAAGAACAAGCTTCTGAATATCAGTTCGATTTGTTTACGCTAGGAGGTAGTTTAATCGCAAATCAACATATGGAAGGAAATAGTGTTGAAGGACAAAATGAAATAGTTGTTGGGAGAAAAAATCTTGGTCCTGGTCTATATTTATATAAAATTACCAATACAAATAACAAGATATGGAGCGGTAGGTTATTAGTGCGATAATATTAATCAAAATAGAATAAAAGGCATCTAGCTATTTGATAGATGCCTTTTCATTTTTATATACTTCAAAAACTAAAATAACAATTCTATTGTTATTTTATAATGAACAGTTTTATCCTTTATTTACTTCTACCCACAATCTTGCATTAACAAATGCTTCTAACCATGGTGAAACTTCATCATTTCTATCAGTAGGGTAGTAGGCCCAATTCCAAGGAAAAGTCGATCGTTCTATATGTGGCATTGTTACTAAATGCCGACCAGTTGTATCGCAAAGCATTGCTGTGTTAAAGTCACTGCCATTCGGATTCGCTGGGTATCCTTCATATCCATATTTGGCAACAATATCATAATTTTCCTCAGCAAGTGGAAGCTTGAATTTACCTTCGCCATGAGAAATCCAAACCCCTAATGAAGTGCCTTCTAGTGTTGAAAGCATCACTGAATTATTCTTTTGAATTTTCACTGAAGTAAAATTACTCTCGTGTTTATGCGAATCATTATAGGTCATCTTTCCATGTTTTTCATGCTCTGGATTTATTAAATCTAGTTCCATAAACAATTGACAACCGTTACAAATGCCTATTGAAAGTGTATCTGGCCTTGAAAAGAAATTTTTAATTACAGTATTTGCCTTTTCATTGTATTTAATAGCTCCTGCCCATCCTTTGGCACTTCCTAAAACATCAGAATTAGAGAATCCACCAACAGCACCTAAAAATTGAATATCTTGTAGGTTTTCTCGTCCCGATATTAAATCGGTCATGTGAACATCTTTTACATCAAAGCCTGCCAAATACATGGCATTCGCCATTTCACGTTCTGAATTACTACCTTTTTCTCTTAAGATGGCGGCTTTAGGTCTAGTTTTACTTATTGTAGGTAATGAGCCCGTAAAGTTCTTTGGAAAAGAATAATTTAAAGGCTGTGTTTTATAATTATCAAATCGAGCTTTTGCTAAATTATTTGATGTTTGTTTATTATCTAGTAGATAAGATGTTTTAAACCATGTGTCACGTAGTGAATTAACATTAAGTCCCATTTCCATACCACCATTTTTGATGGTTAAATTAGACTCAGTAATTACCTCACCTATCTTTTTAAATTCAATATTTGCGGCAGCTAATTCAGTTTCAATTGAGGCATCTTTAGTTTGAAAAACAATTCCTGAATTTTCAGAAAATAATAATTTTATTGTATCCGATTCACCTAAATCAGAAAGGTCTAATGCTGCTCCTAAATTAATATCAGCAAAACATAACTCTAACAAAGTAGTTATTAGCCCACCAGATGCAACATCATGACCTGCAATAATTTTACCTTTTTTGATTAGTGATTGAATAGTATTGAATGTAGTCTTAAAATAGGCATCATCTTTAATGGTCGGCGTCTCAGTTCCGACAGCATTTAATACTTGCCCGAAAGACGAACCACCTAATTTAAAATCATCTTTTGAAAGGTTAATATAGTAGATTGAACCACCAGCTTTTTGAAAAACTGGTTCAACAATATTGGTAATATCATCACAATGACCAGCGGCAGAAATTACAACGGTACCGGGTGCTAGAACATCACCATCTTTGTATTTCTGTTTCATGGAAAGTGAATCTTTTCCCGTTGGTACATTAATACCCAATGCTATTGAAAACTCAGAAACCGCTTCTACTGCTTTATAAAGTCTAGCATCTTCTCCTTCGTTTTTACAGGGCCACATCCAATTGGCAGAAAGTGATATAGATTTTAATCCTTTGTTTAAAGGTGCCCAAATAATATTGGTTAATGCCTCAGCAATACTGTTTTTGCTTCCTGCTGCAGGATCAATTAATGCTGAAATAGGCGAGTGGCCAATACTTGTTGCAATGCCTTCTTTTCCTTTAAAATCCAAAGCCATAACGCCGACATTGTTTAATGGAAGTTGTAATGGGCCAGCACATTGTTGTTTTGCCACGCGACCACCAACACAACGGTCTACTTTATTTGTTAGCCAGTCTTTACAGGCTACAGCTTCTAACTGTAAAACTTGGTCTAAATAATCATGAAAAAGTTCTAGTGAATAATTGGCGTTTTCGTAAGTTCTTGTTACCGTTGAATCTGTTAATATTGTTTTTGGTGAACTCCCGAAAATATCATTCAAATGAACATCCATAGGTTTTTCGCCCGTAGTTTTCGATTCAAACGTAAATCGGTCATCATTGGTAACATCACCAACTTCGTACATTGGGGAACGTTCACGTTCAGCAATTCGTGCCAATAAATCTATATCATTTTTACCGATGACAAGACCCATACGTTCTTGTGATTCGTTACCAATAATTTCTTTTGCAGATAGGGTAGGGTCACCAATTGGTAATTTGTCTAAATCAATTTTACCACCAGTATCTTCAACCAACTCAGAAAGACAATTTAAATGCCCACCAGCACCATGATCGTGAATTGAAACAATGGAGTTTACATCATTTTCAACCATACCACGAATGGCATTGGCCGCTCTTTTTTGCATTTCAGGATTTGAACGTTGAATAGCATTTAATTCTATAGAAGAACTGAAAGCGCCTGTATCTGCACTAGAAACTGCGGCACCGCCCATACCAATGCGGTAGTTGTCACCACCAAGAATTACTATTTTATCACCTTTATTAGGCGTGTCTTTTAAAGCTTGTTCTGATTTTCCATAACCGATACCACCAGCTTGCATGATAACTTTATCAAAACCTAATCTTCTTCCATCGATGTCTTCGGATGATGCGCTTTCTTGGTGCTCAAAAGTTAATACAGATCCTGAAATTAAAGGTTGACCAAACTTATTACCAAAATCAGATGCACCATTAGAGGCTTTTATTAAAATGTCCATTGGAGTTTGATATAGCCATGGACGTGCGGGCATCGCATTTTCCCAAGGTCTATTTTCTTCCAAACGCGAATATGCGGTCATATAAACAGCTGTTCCAGCTAAAGGTAAAGAACCTTTGCCACCAGCTAGTCGATCACGAATTTCACCTCCTGAACCTGTTGCTGCACCATTGAAAGGTTCAACTGTGGTGGGAAAATTATGTGTTTCTGCCTTTAATGAAATTACTGACTCATATTCTTTTTCTTCGTAATAATCAGGCTTATCGGCTGTTTTTGGTGCAAATTGTAACACTTTTGGGCCTTTTACAAAGGCCACATTGTCTTTGTATGCCGATACAATGTCATTTGGATGCTCTTGTGAAGTCTTCTTTATTAATTTGAATAAAGAGCTTGGCATTTCTTTACCATCAATGATAAAAGTACCATTGAATATTTTATGACGACAATGTTCTGAATTCACTTGACTAAATCCGAAAACTTCTGAGTCTGTTAATGGACGCTCTAATTTCTTAGCTAGATTCTCTAAATACGTAACTTCTTCGTCACTCAGGGCTAAACCTTCTTGTTGATTATATTGTGCAATGTCATCAATTTGCTTTACCGATTCTGGCGTGACATCAATCTTGAAAATATCTTGATGCAATGCAGAAAATTTTTGAGAAAGCATTGGGTCAAAATCAGAATATTCACTTGAAACGCTGTGAAACTCTTCAATTCTGATAATACCTGAAACACCCATATTTTGAGTGATTTCTGTAGCATTTGTACTCCATGGAGTAATCATGGCCGCTCGTGGTCCAACAAAAAAGGCGTCAATTGACGCCGCGTTAATTTTAGGTTGATTGCCAAACAACCAATTTAATTTGTTTGAATCTTCTTGTGTAAGTTCTTTAGCAGTTTGAACCGCAAAAACCGTGGTACTTGCATCCCCGAAAAAGTGAATCATGAACAGCGTAAATTGTTAGGTTTAAGAAAGCACAAATTTAAGATTTTACTAGTTATGTATTGCGCATTTTTTAAACACTTGTAAACAGCAATTGTTAATGATGTGACAACAATTTGTTGATAAAAAATATCTTACCAATCTCACTGGTTATTAGTGGCTTATGCTAAGTATGCTTTTTGAACTAATATTTATTTTAATTAAACAGTATGAATTTTGAATAAAGTATGTTAATTTGTTCTTCCCTAAACTAATTGATATGGCAATTACTAAGAGTAACACAAAAAGAGCAACATTAAACACAGATTCATGCAGTATTACATTTTGTATGAAATATATTGGAGGCAAATGGAAACCAATATTATTGGATAGAATTTCAAAAGGACAAAACCGATTTGGTTTGCTAATCGCATGTGTTGAAGGTATAAATAGACAAATGCTAAGTAAGCAATTAAAAGAGTTAGAGCGTGATGGTTTGTTAGAACGCAAAGTATATGGTGAAATACCACCACGTGTAGAATATAATTTAACAGTGAAAGGGCAGTCGCTTTTACCCCTTGTTCAGGCTATGAATAGATGGGGTCAAAAAGAACAACATGGTACAGTGATAGAAGAGGAAAAACTGGTAGAAATAACTAAAGTTGTTAAACCAACTAAGGCTGTTAAAACTACAAAACCTGTTAAAAAGGCACCACCGTCTGATTCAGCACAAATAACGTTGTTCTGATAAATTCCAGAACTTAAATAAAAATATAGAAAGGCGAATAAATATTATTTATTCGCCTTTTCTAATAATGCCATATAAAAACCATCAAAACCATCTTTTGAGGCGTATATTTTCTTTTCTTTTACAAGGGTAAAGTCGCTACCTTCTTCCGAAGCTAAGAAAGAAGCAACTTGATCATTATTCTCTTTTGGTAAAATAGAGCAAGTAGCATAAACCATTTTACCTCCTGGTTTTACTATTTTACTATAACTGCGAATGATATCATGTTGAACCTTAACAATTTTATCTACAAATTCAGGTTGTAACTTCCATTTAGTATCAGGGTTTCTTCTAATTACGCCTAAACCTGTACAAGGAGCATCAATCAGAACGCGATCTGCACTACCGTAGAGTTTTTTGAATACTTTGGTTGAGTCAATCTCGCGAGGGTCAATATTATGAGCGCCGTCTCTTCTAGCACGTCGTTTAAGCTCTTTCAATTTACTGCCATAAATATCCATAGCAATTAATTGCCCTTTGTTTTCCATCAAAGCTGCTAGATGCAGTGATTTACCGCCAGCACCAGCACATGTGTCAACAACCCGTTGCCCAGGTTTTACATCAAGGAATTCAGCAACTAGTTGCGAAGATGCATCTTGAACTTCAAAATAACCTTTCTTAAAACTATCGGTAACAAAAACATTAGCACGTTCTGGTAATCGTAGTGCTAATGGGTATCCCTTTATTGGTTCAGTGACAATACCTTCGTCTAAAAGTGCTTTTCGTAGTTTTTCTTTTGTCGTTTTTAATGTGTTGGTTCGCAGAATAACTTCGGCCTGTTTGTTTAACGCAGTAATCTCTGCTGACCATAACTTTTCGCCAAGTGCTTTTACGCAAAGTTCATCTATCCAGTCTGGCACTGCTTCTTTGAATTTTCTAATTTTTGAAAGTTCATCGAATTTTCCTTTTATTCTACGTTCTGGTGTAGGTTCAATTTGTTTCCAGTCTGGTAATTTAATTCCTTTTAAAACTGCCCAAACAGCCCACATTCTAAATAAATCTTGTCTGTTATATGGGGCTTTAATTTCTGCAATTTCTGCATACAACCTTTTGTATCGGACCATTTCATAGGTAGTTTCAGCAATAAATCCGCGATCACGGGCACCCCAACGCTTGTCAATTTTCAGAACCTTCTGAATGACTTTATCGGCATATTCTCCTTCATTAAATGTTAAATTCAAGGCGTCGATGACGGCAAAAACTAAATTTCTGTGCAGTTTCATTCTTGTGAATTAAGTTTGCAAAGGTATTGTATTCGCATCTATTCCTTTTATTTTTGATAAACTTTACTTCATGACGCGTTTTTTTATTTTAATGATTTTGGTTTTAGGCAGTTCATGCGCCAAAAAGAATCAGAAAGCTCCTTTTACATCTGTAGCAATTGAAAATTTGTATGAAGATTCTTTGAGTATAAGAGCTATTGATTTAATGGGTAATAACTTGGTATTTGCTGCGAACAAAGGTGTTTTTGGTACAATAGGATTATCAAGTGGAAAAGTACGCGCTAGTGTTCAAACGTTTGGTTCAATTGTTCCTGAATATAGAGCTGTAGCTCATAATGCTACTGACTTTTTTATGCTTTCTGTCGCTAATCCAGCTTTGCTCTACAAAACCGGTGAAGATGACGTGATGGATTTAGTCTATGATGAGACGGGTGAAAAAGTGTTTTATGATGCAATGACATTTTGGAATAATAGAGAAGGGATTGCTGTAGGCGATTTTATGTACGGATGTTTGTCAATAATTATAACTCGTGATGGCGGCCATCATTGGGCTAAACTTACATGTGATGAACTGCCTCAAGCATTAGAAGGTGAAGGTGCTTTTGCTGCGAGTAATACAAATATTGTGGTTAAAGGAAATAAAACTTGGATTGCAACTACTAGTAGTCGTGTTTATTTTTCTCCGGATAAAGGAAAAACTTGGGAGATTCAAGAAACTCCAATAGTGAAAGAAGAACCAACTCAGGGTATTTATTCGATGGACTTTTATAACGAAAATATAGGAATTGTTGTCGGTGGTGATTACACTAAACCAAATGAGAATAAACAGAATAAAGCAATTACTAAAAATGGCGGTAAAACCTGGAAATTGATTGCCGACGGTCAAGCTCCTAATTATAAAAGCTGTGTTCAATTTGTGCCAAATTCAAAAGGAAATGGGATAGTTGCCTTAGGTTTCACTGGAATTTCATATTCAAATGATATGGGTGAACATTGGAAAACGCTCTCAGATGAATCATTTTACACGCTGAGATTTTTAAATGATTCTGTAGCATATGCAGCTGGTCAGAATCGAATTTCTAAACTTATTTTCAGATAATTTAAATAGCCTACCTAACGATTTCCTTTGTCGTCTTGGTGCTTTTTACGGTATTGACGAATTAGTTTGTGTTTGAAATCTTGCTCAGCACGTATTAGTTTCAAAGTCTTTTTGGCCGTAATAATTTTACTTATTTTGACGAAGAAATTCTTATCTAATTCTTCTTCATTTTCTTCGTAATCTAAGTATTCATCTAATAATTTGTCGGCTTCTTTTTCATTAAAACTATCAGCCTCTTTCATTCTATTTCTTAGCTCGTCATATCCGTTTTTTCTGAGTAGATAACGTTCTTTTTCATACTTGTTATATACTGGCCAAAACGCCTCTGCTTCATTACTGGTAAGTTCTAATTGCTCAGTAAAATAAGCAACTTTGAGCGACTTTATTTTATCCCAATCTTGCTTGTTTTGCGAATAAAAAGCAGTTGTGGTGAGTAGAAATATAATTACGGTTAAGTTTTTTAAGCTATTCATCGGTTTCAAGATTTAATTCATCTAAATCGTCAATATTATCGTCAAGATAATCAATAATGTGGTCGTCAATAAGCTGGTTGTCTAGTATATCATTAATGTCTAATTCGTCAAATGAAATCACTTCTGCAAGCTCATATGATGATAATTCCATCGTATTATTTTCAAAGTAATTTTCTATATCTGAGTCTGCCAAGCCTTCAAAAGTGGGACTTTCAGTTGAGTTGAAATTAATTCCGAAAATCACTAAAGCTACAGCAGCAACTGCGGCCGCTGCAAAATAATATTTACGGTACGGATTTAACTGTATAACCTTAGGTTCTGCCGTATCAATTTTTTGCAGTATGTTTTGTTGTAAAGTATCAAAATAACCCTCAGGAGCTTTAAAACCGGCTTCTTTTGGTAAAACAGACTGCTCTTCAGCTATTTTGCTGAGCAATTTATCCGTTAGGCCTTCAAAGTAGCCCTCAGGTGTTTTAAATCCGTTATTTTTATTTGATGCTTTCATCTTATTCTTTGACTATCAATTTGTTAAAAGGTTTAATCTTCTTTTAAATAATTTTCTAATTTTTTTATGGCTAAGTGATACGAGGCTTTTAACCCACCTACCGAAGTGTCTAAAATTTTAGATATTTCTTCGTATTTCAATTCGTCAAAATACTTCATATTAAACACCAGTTTTTGTTTTTCTGGCAGCTTAGCTATTGCCTGTTGTAATTTGAGTTGAATTTCATTTCCATCAAAATAAACATCGGCTTGCAAGTTATTTGCTAAACGATCATGAAGTTCTTCATTATTTACGCCTAATTTCCTTGCTTTGGATTTCATAAAACTCAAAGATTCATTCGTAGCAATACGATACATCCATGAATATAGTTGGCTGTCACCCTTAAAACCATTTATATTTTTAAAAACCTTAATGAAAGTGTTTTGCAACACATCATCAGCATCATCATGATCTAACACAATTCTACGTATATGCCAATACAAACGCTCTTTATAGGTGTTTATAAGCACTTCGAAAGCTTTTGATTGGGTGTCAGCTTGTTTTAACTGATCTACTAAGTCGTCTTCTGCAACCAATATTTAGTTCTTGTGTTTAATGATTAGACTCTAGATATAGAAAAAGGTTTAATTCGCTATACGAATATGGTGATAATTCGCTATTAATGAGTAGTTTGAGTGGTGTTATCCTAAAGATTGCATTTCAACCAATTTCTTATATGTGCCATTTTTGGCAAGAAGTGTTTCATGTGATCCTTGTTCTACTATTTCACCTTTTTGTAAAACAACAATTGTATTTGCATTTTGTATAGTAGAAAGGCGATGCGCAATAACTATAGAAGTACGATTACGCATCATTTTCTCTAACGCATCTTGTACCAGACGTTCACTTTCGGTATCTAATGCTGAAGTGGCTTCATCTAAAATCATGATTGGTGGATTTTTCAAAACCGCTCGTGCAATTGATAATCGTTGTTTCTGTCCGCCACTTAATTTATTTCCACTATCACCAATATTCGTATGGTAACCTTCCGGCAACTCAGCAATAAACTCATGGGCATTGGCAATTTTTGCTGCTTCTGTAATTTCTTCAATTGTAGCATTTTCATTGCCTAAAGAAATATTCTTAGCCACCGTATCATTAAAAAGTATAGAATCTTGTGTAACAAGTCCCATTAGACTTCTAAGTGACTTTTTAGTCATATCTTTTATATCGATACCATCAATTTTAATTTCGCCTTCATTTACATCATAAAAGCGAGTTACTAAGTTGGCAATAGTACTTTTACCGCTACCTGACTGACCAACAAGAGCAACAGTTTCACCTTTAGGTACAATAAGATTGAATTGTTTTAGTACATATTCATCTTCATATTTAAAGGAAATATTTTTTAATTCTATGCCTGAATCAAAACTTGTTTTTTCAACCGCATCTGGTTTATCACTTATAGGATTCTCAGTTTCAAGAATTTCTAAAACTCGTTCTGCGGCTGCATTACCTCTTTTAACTCCGTATGACGCTTTACTTATTGATTTTGCAGGTGTTAAGATGTTATAAGCTAAGCCCATGTATGCAATAAAGGAAGATGCATCTAAAGTTTTATCAACTAAAACCATTTTGCCACCAAACCATAATAATACACCAATAACTAAGATGCCCAAGAATTCTCCTGTTGGTGATGCCAAATTCTGCCGATTGAGTAGTTTGTTGCTGTAATCAAAAAAGCGTTGTGTTGAATTTGAAAAAGTTTTATAAAAACGTGATTCCGAATTAAAGGCTTTTACAACTCGCAGTCCCGCAAGGGTTTCTTCAACGATAGACAAAAATTGACCTTGCTCTTCTTGAACCTTATCAGATTGTTTTTTTAATGATTTACCAATTCTTGAAATAATTGCTCCGGCAACTGGAATAAAGATGAAAACAAATAAAGTTAGTTTGGCGCTTATTCCAAACATTATTATGATGGTAAATAATATAGTCAGGGGCTCACGAACTATTAGTTCTAAAACTGATAAAAATGAATGTTGAATCTCTAAAACATCTGAAGTTATACGTGCAATTACATCACCTTTTCTTTTTTCAGAGTAATAAGAAATGGGCAATTCAGTGATTTTATGAAACATTTTATTTCTAATATCTTTCAAAACCCCATTGCGTAAAAAGGTAATGAAATACATTGCCAAATAATTGAAAAAATTCTTAAGTAAGAACAGTATTAAAACTAGACCAATTACGAGAACTAGGCCTTTCATGTCGTCATCACCAGAATAAGCGGTAACTCTATAATTAATATATTCTTGTAAATAATCTTTAATGTTCGCCATGCCCTCGTAAATGGGTTCTTTAAACACCTTTTTTTCAGGTGTAAAAAGCACATCAAGCATTGGTATTAGGGCAGCAAAAGATAATGCGCTAAAAAGTGCGTAAAGTACATTAAAGAAAATATTGAGATAGCCGTAGCTACTATAAGGCTTCGCAAAGCGAAGAATCTTTTTAAAATAGTCCATTAACCAAGGTTAAGTTCACTCAAAATGCGCTCAATTTTGTCATTGAGTTCATTTGTAACTTTTTTGAAATTTTCCGCTTTATCTAAAACAGTATTGGTGCTAATGTAAAATTTCACTTTTGGTTCTGTTCCGCTTGGTCTAGCTGCTACACGCGTGCCATCTTCTGTTTCATAAATTAAAACATTTGATTTTGGAATGTCTATAGCTTTTTCTTCACCAGTTATCACGTTGGTGGCAATTGAAGTGTTGTAATCTTCAATCCATTTTACTTTTGAGCCAGCAACAGATTTAACCGGATTCTCTTTGAAATCAATTAACATTTGTTTGATTTCTTCAGCGCCAGAAATTCCCTTTTTAGTCAATGAAACCAGGTGTTCTTTGTAATAGCCATAATCAACATAACAATATATAAGGTCTTTGTAGAAAGAACTTCCATTTGCTTTTGCCTGAGTTGCAATTTCACAAGCTAATAGGGTAGCCGTTACTGCATCTTTATCACGTACAAAATCACCTACCATATAGCCGAAACTTTCTTCACCACCCCCTAAGAAGTTCGATTGTGGAAAGTCTTTTATCATTTTTCCTATCCATTTAAAACCAGTAAGTGCCGTTTTAAATTCAACGCCATAAGCTTTTGCCATTGCTTCCATCATTGGCGTAGAAACTATTGTTGTTGCAACAAACTCATTGCCTTTAAAACCTTTTTGTTTTTGCTTTTCTAAAAGGAACTTAGTCATTAAAATCATTGCCTGATTACCGTTGACAATTTCCATTATACCTTCTAGGTTTCTAACCGCAATACCTAAACGATCACTATCAGGGTCGGTACCTACTACCATGTCAGCGCCAATTTCTTCTGCTTTGGCAATTGCCATTGAAAGTGCTTCTGGTTCTTCAGGGTTTGGTGATTTTACCGTGGGGAAGTTCCCGTCAGGTTTAGCCTGTTCTTCAATTATAGTAACATTCTTATATCCGGCACGTTTTAATACTTCAGGTATTGCAGTTATTGAAGTTCCGTGTAATGAGGTGAATACAATTTTAAAATCATCTTTTCCAGCTGCATTAAAATTTCCGTTGGCTACAGATGCTTCCATAAAAGATTCATCAACTTCTTTATCTATTAGTTCAATAAGGCTATCATCCCCATTAAAATTAATATCCTCAAAATTAAGTCCGTTTATTTCTGAAATAATTTCACCGTCTTGTGGTGGTACTATTTGTCCGCCATCTGTCCAGTAAACTTTATAGCCATTATATTCTGGCGGATTATGTGATGCGGTTAAAACAATACCGGCATGACAATCTAAATGACGAACTGCAAATGAAAGTTCAGGAGTGGTGCGTAATTCAGAAAAGAGAAAAACTTTTATTCCGTTTGCTGAAAAAACTTCCGCAACCGTTCTTGCTAGTGTATCGCTATTGTGACGACAATCGAAGGCAATAACCACTTTAATATCTTCGTCTTTATAAGAAGCATTAAGATAATTACTTAAGCCTTGAGTACTTTTTCCTAAAGTATATTTATTAATTCTATTGGTGCCAACACCCATCATACCGCGCATACCACCTGTACCGAACTCCATATTTTTATAAAAACGATCCTTTAATTCTTCAGTATCGTTGTCAATTAGGTGTTGTACCTGCGATCTTACATCGGCGTCAAAAAAATCAGTAAGCCAAGTTTTGGCAATAGTTATAATGTTATCCATAGTAGTTTGCTAAAAATCTATTTTAAAAATACGAAGATTACTCTTCTTTTTGGGTGCTTTGGTTCAACATTTCAGAAATATTGTAGCGGCTTTCGTTTTTACGAGATCGAATGATGATTTCTCCGAGAAACCCCGCCAAAAATAATTGTGAACCTATTAGCATGGCTGTGAGTGCGATATAAAATTGAGGTCTGTCAGTAATTAAACGTCCAGTTTGGTTGATAAATGCTTTGTCAATACCAAGATATGCGGCAAAACCAAAACCAATTAGAAACATCAAAACGCCTATGGCCCCGAAGAGGTGCATAGGGCGTTTTCCGAATTTTGAAACAAACCAGATGGTTATTAAATCAAGAAAGCCATTGATAAATCTACTCATACCAAATTTTGTATTACCATATTTTCTGGCTTGGTGTTGTACCACCTTTTCGCCAATATTTGAATAGCCAGCATTTTTTGCTAAAACTGGAATATAACGGTGCATTTCACCAGATACTTCTATGTTTTTTACAACAGCTTTTTTATAAGCTTTTAATCCACAATTAAAATCATGAAGTTTTACACCCGAAGTTTTACCAGCTGCCCAATTGAATAATTTTGAGGGTAGGTTTTTGGCAATTACAGAATCATATCTTTTTTTCTTCCAACCAGAAACTAAATCAAAATTTTCGGTTTCAATCATGGCATATAATTCAGGAATTTCTTCAGGATTATCTTGCAAGTCAGCATCCATAGTAATAATTACATCACCATTGGCTGCAGCAAAACCAGCATGTAACGCCTGCGATTTACCAAAATTTCTTAAAAAACGAATGCCTTTTACATTTGTATTGTGGGTAGATAGTGATTCAATTATTCTCCAAGAATCATCAGTACTACCATCATCAATGAAAAGAATTTCATATGAAAAATGATTCGACTGCATCACTTGAACAATCCAATCATGTAATTCTTTGAGAGATTCCTCTTCGTTGAGTAAGGGAATTACTATCGATAAATTCATAGAGTACCTTTGATAAGCATTTCAAAAGTACGAATATTAATTATTTGGGTCAGTGTTTTTCATTATTGCGCCAACAATTGCCCCAATTATTAATCCGAAAATAACATTAACCACAATACCGATGGGGTATGCTAACCAAGCAAAACTCTTTTGAATTTCTACCCCTTGTTGCCATTGTTCATCTGTCATTTGCGGATTTTGAGCCATGGCTTGAACTTTTGCCAGTTCCATAGCTTTGTCCATAAAATCTGGTTCTATCACATTTGTTAAAAGGGCATACCAAATAAGACTAATAATTGCAGAAACTACACCTATTCCGGCACCGAGCTTGACTGCATCAACAATTTTAAGAAAACCTGAATTGGCTTTTTTATATTGCATAACGGCTAATACTACCGCTGCAACCATTAATACAATGCCAACAATACGTACAGCCCATCCTTGTTCATAATGCATTTCCATTGTATACAACATGAAACCAAAGATTACACTTGCGACACCTAATAATAGACCATAAGTCCAAGAAAATTTTCCGATTTTTGGTTGATTATCATTCATTTTAATATAGTTTTTAGGTTTATTTGGTTAGTAACATGATTGTTCATAATGTTACATTTAAATATACATTAATTTTTAAAGGTATATTACATGTTGTTTTTTTGTATAATATAATTGTGAAATAATAAAAAAACAGTAAATTTGCAGCCTTAAAATGAGTGCCTGTCGGAATGGGTGCGTTAAATTTTATTATAATGAAAAAAGATATACACCCAGAAAGTTATAGAGTAGTAGCATTTAAAGACATGTCTAATGAAGATGTATTCTTAACAAAATCTACTGCAGATACTAAAGAAACTTTAGAGGTTGATGGTGTTGAATACCCATTGGTAAAATTAGAAATCTCTAGAACTTCACATCCTTTTTATACTGGTAAAGCTAAATTGGTTGATACCGCTGGTAGAATTGATAAGTTCAAAAATAAATACAACAAATTCAAAAAAGCTCCTGCTGCTGAAGCTCCTGCCGAAAAGGAAGCTCCAAAAGCTGAGGCGAAAGCCAAAGAAGGTTCAGATGAAAAATAATATGATTCAATTCATATTAAGATAATACAGACGCCTCCGGTAATTCGGGGGCGTTATTTTTTTTACTTTTGTTGAAATTCGCTAGCCATGAACTACATTCTCTTTGATGGTACCGTTCGCAATAATCTACTACCATTCACTTTTACTAGGCCCGTAGCGGATATTCGTGTCGGCATTTTGACCATTCGTGAGAAATGGGAAAAATATCTAGGCAGTACTACAACCACAATTACTGAAGAATACCTTTCTGAGAAGTACCCTATGGTTGAAATGCCAGAAAATGTATTGATTAATGCATCATTTTTGCCAAATAAGGCGCTAGCAGCTATAATTGAGGACTTACAAGAAAATGAGGCTGTTTTTTATGAGGATGAGGTCATTGCTTTTTTTACGAAAGACGAACAAGAAGAAGTAGACTTTGAAAATTACAAGCAAATTGAGTTTCAAGGTGAAGTACTGCGGATAGAATATACATGGGACATTTTTTCTAAAAATCAGGAAGCGATACAAGCTGATTTTGATTTCTTAACAGAAGGAAGAAAGAGTGCTGCTATTTCAAATACAAATACCTTAATTAATCCTGATAATATCTTTGCTGAAGAAGGTGCTTCAGTAGAATATAGTATCTTAAATGCAACTGACGGCCCGATTTATTTGGGTAAAGATTCAGAAATTTGGGAAGGTAACCTAATTCGAGGTGCTTTTGCATTATGCAATAATGCCGTAGTGAAAATGGGGGCGAAGATTTATGGAGCCACAACTATAGGGCCTTTTAGTAAGGTATGTGGTGAAATTAGCAATTCTGTAATTTTTGGCTATTCAAGTAAAGGCCATGAAGGTTATTTGGGAAATGCTGTTTTAGGTGAATGGTGTAATATTGGTGCAGACAGCAATAATTCCAATTTAAAGAATAATTACGCTCAAGTTCGATTGTGGAATTATGCCACTGAAAAATTTGAACATACAGGTTTGCAGTTTTGCGGCCTAATGATGGGTGATCACAGTAAAACTGCCATAAACACCATGCTAAATACGGGCACTGTAGTGGGTGTTAATGTAAATCTTTATGTGCCAGGATTTCCAAGAAACTTTATTCCTAGTTTTAGTTGGGGTGGGGCAACAGGCTTTTCTACGTATTTACCAAAAAAAGCTTTTGAGGCGGCTACTGTAATGATGGCAAGAAGAGGCGTACAGTTTGATGACAAAGAAGCTCGCATATTAGAGCATGTTTTTGAATTGACAAAAAAGTGGAGAAAATATTAGAAGCTAATCAGTTTTCAATTTTATGAAAAAGAAGGTCGCATTTTATACTTTAGGATGTAAACTTAACTTTTCTGAAACTTCTACCATTGCTAGAGGGTTTCAAGAAGACGGGTATGAGCGAGTTGAATTTACCGAGCAGGCTGATATGTATGTAATAAATACGTGTTCAGTTACTGAAAATGCAGATAAGCGCTTTAAAACGATTGTAAAACAGGCGCAGAAAGTAAATCCAGACGCTTTTGTAGCGGCAATTGGTTGCTATGCACAATTAAAGCCAGAAGCCCTAGCTGCAGTAGATGGAGTTGATTTAGTGTTGGGTGCTAGTGAGAAGTTTAAGATTGCAGATTATGTGAATGACCTTTCAAAAAACGCACAAGGTGAAATACATTCATGTGAAATTGAGGAGGCTGATTTTTATGTAGGTAGTTACGCGATTGGAGATCGTACACGAGCATTTTTAAAAGTACAAGATGGTTGTGATTATAAATGTACTTATTGTACAATTCCTTTAGCTAGAGGTATTTCTCGTAGTGATACACTTGAAAATGTGCTAAAAAATGCGGCTGAGATTTCCTCAAAAGGAATAAAGGAAATTGTTCTTACGGGCGTAAATATTGGTGATTACGGTAAGGGTGAGTTTGGAAATAAAAAACACGAACATACTTTTCTTGATTTGGTTCAAGCTTTAGATAGGGTAGAGGGTATTCATAGATTACGTATTTCTTCAATTGAACCGAACCTTCTAAAAAATGAAACCATTGATTTTGTTGCGCAGAGCGATGCTTTCGTGCCACATTTTCATATTCCCCTTCAAAGTGGTAGTGATGACTTATTAAAGCTAATGAAACGGCGTTATATGAGTGGTTTATATGTTGATCGGGTGAATCGTATAAAACAAACAATGCCGAATGCTTGTATTGGAGTTGATGTTATTGTTGGCTTTCCAGGAGAAACCGAAGAGCATTTTTTAGAAACCTATCATTTTCTAAATGAGCTTGATATTTCTTATTTGCATGTTTTTACCTATTCTGAAAGAGATAATACGCCTGCAGCTACTATGGCTGGGGAGGTTCCTAAAAATGTACGAAACAAACGGAGTAAAATGTTAAGAGGGCTTTCGGTTAAAAAGAGACGTGCTTTTTATGAAAGTCAATTGGGCAGTCAACGAACTGTACTTTTTGAAGGTGAAAACAAAGAAGGCTATATTCATGGTTTTACTGAAAACTATGTGAAAGTAAAATCAACTTGGAATCCTGAACTCGTGAATACCTTACATCAAATTATACTTAAAGAAATTGATGTTGATGGTTTAGTTCGGTTTGATTTTGTTGATACGGCTGTTTTTACTAATTATTAAAAATTCAGAAAAGTGTATTGTAGCGCGGAGACAGCTTATGAATCTCAAGGTAATCCATAAAAAAATCCCGTTTAGATAGCTAAACGGGATTTTTTTAATATTGTCATACAAAGAATTAGATTCTTATGCCTACGGGCAACATTTCTTTGTACTGTCTGTGTTTTCTAACAAATCCTGCAATTTGAGGGCTTGTTGGTACTACTCTCAAATTTTTATCCTGAATTTGATGTAATACAGCTTTAATGAAATTTTCTTTGAAACCTTCTGTAGTGATTTCCTCAGGAATGACCAATTTGGTCAAAAATACTTTTCGTTCTTGAGAAGAATACTCGATCTTTGCTAGATGACCATCCATCTTGGTTTCAAATTGGCGCAAGAAACTGTTGTCATTGATTTCCATTTCATTCATATAGTTTGATTTTAATTGGTCTCTTTAGAATAAAAAATTACGGTGTTCTGATGACGTAATTCCAATAAATCGGCAAACGTCTTAAATTAAGAGTTTAAATATGGCCGAAAGACAAAAGTAAGAAAAAAAAGGCGATTTTCCTATTAAAACAGACAATTGATGATTGAAGAAAATGAAAAACAGCATATTTATTGCGTACCTGGTTTGGCTGCAAGCACTTCCATTTTCGAATATATTAAATTGCCAATTGAAAAATTTGAAATTCATTTACTCAAATGGTTTGTGCCTACACCAAATATGACTTTAGCGGCATATGCACAAGAATTGAATAAGAGTATTATTCATGAAAATGTAGTGTTAATTGGGGTTTCTTTTGGAGGCATTTTGGTGCAAGAAATGGCGAAATATAAAAAAGTCAAAAAAGTTATAATTATATCTAGCGTGAAGACTAGTGATGAGTTGCCAAAGAAAATGCGATTTGCAAGTTTGATCAGTGCCCACAAATTACTACCTACTAGTTTAGTAAATAATGTTGAGTTTATGGCAAAATATGCCTTTGGTGACGCAGTAACTAAGCGTTTACACTTATATGAAAAGTATCTTGATGTTCGTGATACTACTTACCTTAATTGGGCCATAGATCAAATGGTTAATTGGCGACAAAAAGAACCGCCCGAAAACATTGTACATATTCATGGTGATAAGGATCCTGTTTTTCCAATAGAGCGGATAAAGAATTGTATTTCAGTAGAGAATGGTACACATACTATGATTATTCATAGAGCTAAATGGTTTAATGAACACTTAGCTACAATTATTTTGCAATAAGTGAGTTCTAATATTACCTTTGAGTTAACTCCAAAAATTATCAAAATGAAGCTTTTAAAGAATATATTAATGGGATTGGGTGTTGTTTTTGTAATAAGCACCTTAATTTTTGCAATTCAAGACAAAACAATTGTCTCAGAATCAACTGACACTGATATAACCGATAAAAGTGTTGCGAAAGAATATAGGATAACCTCAATTGAAATTCCTGAAGATTTAAACTTTGCTGGTGAAAAAGTACCGCAAGACGACCCTGAAATAATGGAGCGTATTGATCGTGAATTTTTGGTGAATACGTATTGGCAGTCAAATGCCGTGCTTTTGATAAAAAGAGCACATAAATATTTTCCGATTATAGAGCCAATTTTGGCTAAAAACGGAATTCCTGATGATTTTAAGTACTTAGCGGTTGCTGAAAGCGGATTGACAAATGTGGTTTCACATGCTGGCGCTACTGGTTTTTGGCAGATTATGAAAGGTACAGGTCGCGAATACGGACTAGAAGTGAATGCTAATGTAGATGAACGTTACAATTTAGTGAAGTCAACTGAGGTAGCTTGTAAGTATTTAAACAAATGGAAGAGTAAGTATGGAAATTGGACTTTAACTACTGCGGCGTATAATGCAGGGCCAGGTGCGATAAATAAGTATTTAGGTGCACAACAAGTTGATGATTATTATGACTTATTATTAGGGCAAGAAACGGGAAGATATGTATTCAGAATAATGGCTATTAAAGAAATTCTTTCAAATCCTGAGAAGTATGGTTTTGACATTCCTAAAGAGGATTTATATACTGCAGTTCCTACTTTTGAGGTCGAAGTTGATGAGCCTATCTTTAGTATTACAGATTTCGCGAAACAATATGAAATCAACTATAAGATACTTAAGCGTCATAACCCATGGTTGCGTGAGCCACATTTGAATAACCAGTCTGGTAAAAAATATACAATTCAGATTCCAAATAAAGGGTATTATCGCGGTTCTAAATAAAATCGAATATTTTAGATTTTATCGGTAGTACTTTTCGTTAGCGAAATAATATGCTAACAATGAAATCATGTATTTCAGGCTATTTATAGACTTTAATTGTCTACAATGTATAAGCTAGATTTTCTTCATTTGCTGCTGCATCATCTTAATTTGCTCAGTCAACATATTGTTTTTATCTAATTTTTTAGCTTCTTGAAGTAGGGTAGTAGCTTCACGTTTTCTACGTTTTTGCATTGCAATGCCTGCAAGACTTAATTTAGCCATTGCTATGTCATAATCCATTGTTAAGCCTAGTTTTAGGGCTTTTCTGAAATATTTTTCAGCCGTAGTTAAGTTTTTCTGTGAATAAATGATTCCGTGTAGGTAATTATAGTAGCCTTGTTGTTTTGTTATTAACGCTGCTTCAGGATTTTTGATTTTAGTAAGCCATTTTTCAGTACCTGCTAAATCTTGCTTTCTCATCCGAAGAAAAGATAAAAGAATAATTTCATTTCTGAAATATAGAAAAATGAATATTCCTGCAAGTAGAATTAAGGCTATTCCATTGCCAATTCCTCCTTCTATAAATTGATAAACTGCGTATGCTATTATTAAGGCTGCTATAACAAGCTTTATGTTTTTATTGAACATTTTATGGTGTGATTAATTCGTAAGTTACTGTTGATTTTATAGTTGTTGGTATTTTTTGATCCGCCAATTGTACCATAGTAGAACTGCCTTCAGCTAATCCTTCTACGGTCATTTTTTTAATGAAACCCGTTGTGCTATTTGTGATAACTTCACTGTTTTGATTACCTGAAAGGTTCATAGTTAGTGCAGGTTCTTCTATATTCATGATGACTTCAGCAACACCGGTTATGCTGGTTGTTTCGTCTGTTAAGGCAGTTAGTGTCCATGTGTTTTTTGCATTTAACTTGCCAGAAAACTCATTATTCCATGTATCTCCGACCTTTACTTGCTCTTTAGAATAAATAAAGGTCATTTGCTCATAACTATCTGAAAGTGCCTCAGAACCAAATTCTTTATCTAAAGATGTTTTCATCATATTTAGCGTGAATTCGTCTTCAATGCCTGCTTTTGCTACCATATTATTTACAAGCTTGTCGCCACCAATAACCTCAATTATTTCGCCTGTTTGCGAAAGAATCATGTTAACAGGGTTTCCTAAGAGGCTATTAAACATCATAGATTGCATATCTCCTTCAACTACCTCTTTGGCGCGAACATTCATAATATCGCCTTGTATACTTGAATTCATCTTCATATTAAGGTCTTCAAATGAAAGCTCAATTTTATAATCGCTTTCATTTACTTCAATAACCTTAAATTGTAAAATACCATCAATAGAGTTAGTTAAAACATGGCTAGCGCCGTCAAGTTCTTGCGTAATTACCTGTTCAGCTTGTTGTTTTACCAAAAACACCTGATCTTTTTTCAGATTATATTGCAAGGTAGTCTGCGCAAAAGTGGTGGCAAATGCTAAAAAAAAGAAGAAAATGGAGAACTTATGTTTCATGTCTATATTTATAGCGTAAAATAGATTCTTGCAAAAGTAATAAAAAGCAATCCGTAGGAACGATTGAACAATTAAAAAATATTTTTTTATATAGGCTTGCTGAAGAAAAAAGTCTTTGTATATTTGCGCCCAGTTTTGCAGGTCGTACTGTAGAACATTCAACAACGAAAAGTATTTAACAATGCCAGGTCAAAAAAGAACATATCAGCCATCAAAGAGAAAAAGGAAGAATAAACATGGGTTCAGAGAACGTATGGCTTCTGTTAATGGTAGAAAGGTAATAGCAAGAAGAAGAGCTAAAGGAAGAAAGAAACTTACTGTATCATCTGAGCTACGACATAAAAAATAATGATTGAATTATTTTATAATATTGAAGTGTTACTTTTTTAGAAGTAGCACTTTTTTTTTACCCAAGTTTTGTGAAACGGGTTTTAATCTAAATGTAAGTACCTTAAAAGAAGTATTAGAATGCCAAAAAGAGAAGATTTAAAATGTATATTAATTATTGGTTCAGGCCCTATTGTTATTGGTCAAGCATGTGAATTTGATTATTCAGGTTCACAATCTTTACGGTCATTAACTGAAGATGGAATCAAAACTGTATTAATTAATAACAACCCTGCAACTATTATGACGGATCCGTCTATGGCGGACCATATTTATCTGAAGCCACTCACTACTAAATCAATAATTGAGATATTAAAAGATCATCCGGAAATTGATGCGGTTTTACCAACTATGGGAGGGCAGACGGCACTTAACCTTTGTATAGAGGCTGATGAAAAAGGTATTTGGGAAGATTTTGGGGTTGATATGATCGGTGTTGATATTAATGCCATTAATATTACTGAAGATAGAGAGAAATTTCGTGAGTTGATGCTTGAAATTGGTGTGCCCATGGCACCGCAAGCTACTGCTACATCTTTCTTAAAAGGAAAAGAAATTGCACAAGAGTTTGGCTTTCCACTTGTAATTAGAGCATCATATACTTTAGGTGGGGCGGGAGCTTCAATTGTATATAAACCAGAAGATTTTGATGAACTGCTAAGCCGTGGATTAGAAATTTCACCTATTCATGAGGTCATGATTGATAAGGCTATGATGGGGTGGAAAGAGTATGAACTTGAACTTCTTAGAGATAGAAATGACAACGTAGTCATCATTTGTGCTATTGAGAATATGGATCCAATGGGTATTCATACAGGTGATTCAATTACCGTAGCACCTGCCATGACGCTTTCTGATAGAACGTATCAAAGAATGCGTGATATGGCAATACATATGATGCGTAGTATTGGTGATTTTGAAGGTGGATGTAATGTGCAATTTGCCGTTAGTCCCGATGAAAAAGAAGATATTATTGCCATTGAGATTAACCCAAGGGTATCTCGTTCATCAGCATTGGCATCTAAAGCAACCGGATATCCTATCGCAAAAATCGCAACAAAACTTGCAATTGGCTATTCTCTTGATGAATTAGATAATCAAATTACGAAGTCTACTTCAGCTTTATTTGAGCCAACTTTGGATTATGTGATTGTAAAAATTCCGCGATGGAATTTTGATAAATTTGAAGGTTCTGATAGAACTTTAGGCCTACAAATGAAGGCTGTTGGTGAAGTAATGGGTATTGGTCGTTCGTTTCAAGAAGCATTGCATAAAGCAACACAATCGCTTGAAATTAAAAGAAATGGACTGGGTGCAGACGGAAAAGGCTATACAAACTATGATGAAATCATTAGCAAATTAACGATACCTAGTTGGGATCGTGTGTTTGTTATATATGATGCTATTCAAATGGGCATTCCATTAAGTCGTATTCATGAGATCACAAAAATTGATATGTGGTTCTTACGACAGTATGAAGAATTACACTATTTAGAAAAAGAAATTTCCAACTATAGTGTAGATACCTTATCGAAAGAGTTGATGCTTGAAGCCAAACAAAAAGGTTTTGCGGATCGACAAATAGCGCACATGCTTGATTGTTACGAAAGTGAAGTGCACGAAAAACGCGTACAAATGAACATCAACCGTGTATTCAAATTGGTTGATACTTGTGCTGCTGAGTTTAAAGCTATGACGCCTTATTATTATTCAACTTTTGAGGCTGAAATAGAAACGCCAGATGGTAAGCGTTATGTTGAAAATGATAGTATTGTTACTGATCGCAAGAAAATAGTTGTTTTAGGATCTGGCCCTAATCGTATTGGTCAAGGTATCGAATTTGATTATTGTTGTGTTCATGGGGTGTTAGCGGCTGCTGAGTGTGGTTATGAAACCATAATGATTAATTGTAACCCTGAAACGGTTTCAACAGATTTTGATACTGCTGATAAACTTTATTTTGAGCCTGTTTTTTGGGAACATATCTACGATATTATTAAACACGAAAAACCAGAAGGTGTTATTGTGCAGTTGGGTGGCCAAACGGCATTAAAGCTGGCTGAAAAATTATCGAAATACGGAATTAAAATACTTGGTACCAGTTTTGAGTCGCTTGACCTTGCGGAAGATCGCGGTAGTTTTTCTGAACTTTTACAAGCTAACAATATTCCTTTTCCACAATTTGGTGTTGCTGAATCTGCTGATGAGGCGTTGGTTTTAGCTGATGAATTGGATTTTCCATTATTGGTAAGACCTTCATATGTTTTGGGTGGTCAGGGAATGAAAATTGTAATCAATAAAGAAGAATTAGAAGAACATGTAGTTGATTTGCTTCGTAAAATTCCGAATAACAAATTATTGTTGGATCATTACTTAGATGGTGCAATTGAGGCTGAAGCTGATGCTATTTGTGATGGGGAAGATGTTTATATCATAGGAATTATGGAGCATATTGAACCCTGTGGTATTCATTCAGGGGATTCAAATGCGACTTTACCACCGTTTAATTTAGGTGAATTTGTTATGCAACAAATTAAGGATCATACTAAGAAAATTGCTTTGGCACTTAATACAGTTGGATTAATAAATATTCAATTCGCAATTAAAGATGATACGGTTTATATTATTGAAGCCAACCCGCGTGCTTCACGTACGGTACCATTTATAGCTAAGGCTTATAAAGAGCCCTATGTAAATTATGCCACAAAAGTGATGTTGGGTGAGAAAAAGGTGAAAGATTTCAAATTCAATCCGCAATTAGAAGGATTTGCAATTAAGCAACCGGTATTTTCTTTCAATAAGTTTCCTAACGTGAACAAAAACTTAGGACCCGAAATGAAGAGTACGGGTGAAAGTATTTTGTTTATTGATAGTTTGAAAGATGATGCTTTCTATAATTTATACGCTAGACGCAAAATGTATCTATCAAAATAGAACTCATTCTTATAAAGTAAAAGCCCCAAATTAGAACTACTAATTTGGGGCTTTTTTAATCAATATAATTTAAGTCTCATTATCATACTTATATAAGTTGTATGATATGTTCAGAGATTTAAATTAGGCGGTCGAATTCTTATTACCTAAAATTGCGTTGGCAAAATGAATGCACAAATCAAGTGTTTCATCTATGTCTTTCATTGTTGTTCTTGGGTTGATTAGGCACATTCTTAAAACAACTTGACCATGTAATTCAGTTGTAACCAAAACAGCTTTTTTTGATATCATAACACGTTTAGAAATTTCACGGTTGAGCGTATTCAGTTTTGATTCGTTGAAACCTAGCCCGATAGGATTATATCTAAAATTAATAATTGCCAATTTCGCTGGTGATACAATCTCCCAATTTTTACTTTTTCGAATAGAATGTTCTAATTCTTCTGCGAGCTCAATATTATAAGTAATGGCTTCTCTAAAAGCAGATAAGCCATAGGTCTTTATTGACATGTAAAATTTTAAAGCCCTAAATCTTCTAGTTAATTGAATACCATGGTCATAAAAGTTTATTTCTGACTCATTGCCTTCAACATCTTTTAAGTATTCTGGTTTTTCACTAAACGTTGAGCTCAGCCATTTATGGTTTCGTACTAATAAACAGCCCATTTCATAGGGTTGAAAAAACCATTTATGCGGATCTATAGTTATAGAATGCGCTTTCTCAATACCACGTAATTCTTTAGCGCCTTTTTTAGAAAGTATTCCGGCTCCACCATAGGCAGCATCAACATGCATCCACATACTTTCTTCCTTACATATACTTGATATTTCTGATAACGGGTCTACCGTGCCTGTGTTGGTAGCACCTGCAGTAGCAATGATACAAAAAGGTTGCAGGCCTTCTAATTTATCTTTTGCAATGGCGTTTTTTAATTTATTTATATAAATTTTAAACTCCATATCTGTCGGAATGATTCGTACTTGGTCTTTTTTGAAACCAATTGTTCTAATTGCCTTGATATTAGAAGAATGTGTTTGATCTGAAATATAAATGACTGCTTTTGAATAATCATCACCTAAAAGCTGCTTTCTTGCGGTAACTAAAGCTGTCAAGTTTGCCATTGACCCACCGCTTGTAAAAATACCGCCCCCTTTTTTTGTGGGAAATTTAAATATTTTCAAGAGCCAGTTAATGGTAACTATTTCAAGCTCTGCCGCAGTTGCTGATGCCGCCCAGCCTCCAGAAAAAACATTAAAACCAGTTGCCAAACTATCTGACATTGCACTTATATAATTGCTAGGCCCTGGTACAAAAGAGAAAAATTTTGAATGTGAAGGAATTCCGGCTTGTGCCAGTACATTTTTTTTTACAAATTCTAATACCTCAAGTGGGTCTGAACTTTGTTCAGGAGCTTCCTCTAAAAAAAGTTTATCCATTTCTTGACGCGTTGCTATAGCTATCGGATTTTTCTCATCTTGAGTGAGAAAGTGTTCAACAATAGTGTCTACAATTTTATAGCCATACTCCTGCATCGCGTTTTTGGATAAGGTAAGCGTGTTTTTTTTTGTCATAGGTTTTAGCTAAAAAACATTTTAACTTTAAAACGAAATATTTTGTTCAAAGGTATTGGTTTTCGTCTCGATTTAATCAAACTCATCAAGACGCTACAGATTAGCTTAATTAGTTGAACCAAACGGCATATTTCTTTCTACGAAGTTCAAGTGCAAGTATTTTTTCCATTTTTAAGGCTTGAGCTCGTGTGGGCATTGGGTCAATGTGATTATAGAGACTGGGGCGTAAGTACGCACCATATTTACGAACAATGCTGGAAGATAAATTATGACCTTTTTTACTCAAGGTCCCTTTTTTGTGTTGTTCAAAACGTTCTTTAGGAGCCTTACTAGTCATACCTACATAAAGGCATTCAAGCACACCGTTGAATTGTGGATTCGCCTCTCTGAATTTTCTATTTTCAGAAAACACCTTTTTAGAAAGCTCCACCACATAAACGCGATATTCTGTTTTTGGCATGAATTAAAACTGAGTGTTGAATTTTTCAGGAAATTGTAACGGAATATCTTCACTATTTTCACCTAAATTCTGCCTAAGGTCAATCTCTATTCCTCTTGAAATGGTCGAAATGGGCACATCATTCGCGGTTCCTTCAAACGGATTTTCACCTGTTCTTCCTATTCTTTCCATGGTGTGAAAAACCCAGGCAACTATTATATAAAACGGAACGGATAACCACACAAATAAATTACCAATTATTGGGTATGTAGCTTTAAGTTCAAGGCCAATTTCTGCAAATTGTGGCACTAATGCCAACGGAAGTAATAGTACAAATACCCACATGAAAAAGTGATTCATTGTTGCAAATTGTCGTGGATACGGAAAATTCTTGATGCGTTCACTTTGACCTTGAAGTGTAAACAGTTCTTGAAGAATTGCCTCCAACTCTAAAAATGAAAATTCCCATAGAATACCGTGTTCTTTTAGTTTTTTAAGGTGATGTGATTGTTGATACAATAGGGCAGTGGGTTTATTGTTTTTGCCCATTATTGCATCTAAATCAGCTTGTGAAATATAGGGTTTCAAATCGTCACTTAAATTAGAATTCATTTCTGGTGGCCGTATACCAAATTCTTGATTTGTTTTGTGTGCTGAAGTGGTTTCCCATGGTTTTGGTAATCGCATTGCATGTCGTAGTGCGGTCATCCATGCAATATGTCGGTATGTAATAATTTTAATCTCAGATTTTAGCTGTTCTTCAGAGACTGGGCTTTCAGCATATTCATTGGTAATCATGTCTTGAAGAAACATGCCTAAGGTTCTAGATGTATTTACTATACCACCCCAAATTTTTCGCGCTTCCCAAATTCTTCCGTAGGCCGAATTATTTTGAAAACCAATCACAAAAGCTACCGCAGTACCAATAAGTGCCAAAGGTGTCCAAGGAATTTTTACCCAAACTAAATCTAGAAAGTAATAAGCCGATACGAATGCAATTATAATACATAGAAAAACAAGTGTTTCATACCTTGTCCATTTTACTAATTGCCGTACAGTGAATATTTTTTTCGTATACATAAGTATTATTTATAGGATAATGAACTATGTTAGTTCGCGTGCTCTAAAATAAAATCTACAATAGGCTTCGGATTTTTTAAACTGTGCGGATGATGACCAACTTCATCTTTTACTATAATTTTTATGTCACCGCCTGCCGCTTTAAATTTTTCCTCTAGTTTAGCCGTATTTTCTTCATACGGTACTACTCTGTCGGCACCCCCACATACATGTAAAACTGGAATTTTTGCTTCTGCAACCTTTACAGCATTATTTATTGGAATACCTTCAAACGTTAAAACCGACTTCTCATTTAAGCTATAAGCTTTTAAACATTCTTTCCAATCTTTGGCAGCGCCTACGTTACCATTATACAATCCGCCTGGCCAACTTTTTATATCGCATACAGGGGCATCAGCATAAATACAAAATACTTTATCTGTATTAACAGCTGCCCAATTATAAATAATTAATCCTCCACGGCTCATACCTTCTAAAACTGTTTTGGTATTTAAATTATACACTTTTAAAAGATAGTCATAAAAACTATTCCATATTTCAACGGCTTCATTGTTACCAAATAGCCCTGCCACATCAACATAAACTACATGAAAGCCTTTTTCTAATAATGCAAGATCTGTTTGCGGTTCATGGCCCCAAAATCGTGCACGCCAAATCCATAAACGCTCATCATTTGCTTTTTTAGGAATTACAATTTTTGCACTTCTACCTTTAAACTCAAACGCCTTGATTTCGTAATCGCTAAATGCATTTTCTTGAGCTATTACATTTGTAGTTATAAAAAATAGGAATAGTATTGTTATACTAGTGAGGGCTTTCATTAACATATTAATTTTGAAAAAGTACTGCCATAGCAATGGGTTTGACTTCAATTTTCGTTCTACAAGTTATGTAATTTTCCGTGAAGAAGTGGTCATCATTTAAGGCAATTTTCCAAGCTTCATTTAGTTTATAATTTATAGATATTTTATGTGCATTGTATATCACTAAAATTGATTTCCAGCTGTCACCATTGGCATGATTATTAATTTTATAACTTATTAAACCTGCTTCAGTTTTTATAAATTCTAAATTATTTCTAACCGCATTTGCCGATGTCATTCGGAAGGCAGGATGTTTTTTTCGCAAAGCGATGAGATTTTTATAAAATTTATAAACAGCTGCATTTTTACTTTTTAGTCTCCAATCTATTTGATTGATTGTATCTGGTAAATTATAAGAATTGTGTTCTCCATTTTTACTACGCAATAGTTCAGACCCAGCATGTATAAAGGGTGTGCCTTGAGAAGTTAGCACGATACCAATTGCTAATTTGTGTATGGCTATGATTTCTTTTTCTGAGGCTTTTGGTTTGGATAATTTTAATTTATCATAGAGGGTGTGATTATCATGACACGAAACATAAGATATTGCTTGCCAGGGTTGATTTGCCCATGGAGCATCAGAATAATTTACAAGCTTATAATTAATTTGAGGATGTGCTATTGAACCTATAATTCCAAATTTTACGGATTCTTCAACACCCGTTTTACCGCTAACAAAGCCAGTATCCGATTCATCAAATACTGAACCTTTGAGACCGTCGCGAAAGTCATCGCTGAAAGCGGCAATTAACGGCAGTTGTTGCATGTGTTTTTTTAATGCTCTTTTTTCTTCAGGTAAAACTGAATTAGCTGCAGTCCATCCTTCGCCAAATATAATGCAGTTTTTATTCGCTTTTTTAAGCGCTGTACTAACTGCATTCATGGTATCTATATCATGAATGCCCATGAGATCAAACCGGAAACCGTCTATATGATATTCCTGTGTCCAATAGGTGACAGATTCAATCATGAATTTAAGCATCATTGAGCGCTCAGAAGCCGTTTCGTTACCACAAGCGGAGGCGTCTGAATACGATCCGTCTTTGTTAAATCGATAATAATAACCAGGAACTTCTTGATTAAAATTAGATGTAGATGTTTTACCAGTATGATTGTAAACGACATCTAAAATCACACCAATTCCATTGTCATGAAACGCTTGTATCATTTTCTTAAATTCTTTAATACGGACTTTAGCATCAAATGGATTTATAGAAAATGAGCCTTCTGGTACATTGTAATTTTGCGGATCATAACCCCAGTTATATTGAGGGCTATCTAGTTTTGTTTCATCAATAGCATAGTGGTCAAATGTGGGCAGTAGATGTACATGTGTTATGCCTAATTCTTTTAAGTGACCTATACCTGTTTTAATTCCTTCAAGGCTTTTAGTATTTTCTTCAATTAGGCCTAAATATTTTCCTGGATTAGTGGACCCTGAGCTTTCACTAATGGTCATATCTCTAATATGTAATTCATAGATTATTGATTCATTGGCGTAATTTATTTCTGGACCTCTATCAGTTGCCCACCCAACCGGATTTGTATTTTTGAAATTTAAAACCATAGCGCGTTCACCATTCACCCCAACAGCTTTAGCATAAATACCTGGTGTTTCATTTAACCAATTGCCTTTAATTTTTACCTGATAGGTGTAATAAATACCATTTAAATCTTTTGAAATTGATACAGACCAAATTCCATCTTTTTCAATTATAAGCGGATGCGTTTCAAAGGATGCAC
The DNA here is from genome assembly GCF_016811105.1 of Aurantibacter crassamenti. Classification (GTDB taxonomy): domain Bacteria; phylum Bacteroidota; class Bacteroidia; order Flavobacteriales; family Flavobacteriaceae; genus Aurantibacter_A; species Aurantibacter_A crassamenti. The sequence continues at coordinate 689,737 of NZ_JAFBGM010000002.1, read as the reverse complement.
CGCCATTTCCGTTTTCATATAAGTGCAACCTTACTTCGTCTGCTGTAGGTGACCAAATCGTGAACTTTGAAGTTTTTTCAGAATATTCTAACCATAGATTAGCATTAATGGGAGTAGGGTAGTCTTCAAAAGTCTTCAACTTTTTTTTATCCAAAGAACTAGAATTATTGAGTGAACTTATCATAAAATAAATCAATAGTTAAGTACAAATCTTTTTTCAATAACTCCAATATGATGAACCACATGCTATAAAATGAATGGGAATATCATTGATAAATTCACTTAACCAATCAGCACAAAAATTCATTCCGCTTTCTTCTGAGTTGATATGTCCGATGAATAGTATTGCTTTTTTTCGACCTTGTAAATTTGCATCTCGTACGTACTCATAGGTTTCCCATTGTGGCACTTCTCCTGCGATTACAACATCAACATCACTTTTTCTTAGTTGACCTATTTGCGCCATACTACCTGATGCGCCAGGTACCAATACTACATTTGTAAGATTCATTGTTGAATCACCTACTACTTGAAAAGCGTTTTCAGGAAAAACTTTTTTTATACTTTTTAAAAATGCACTTAAAGTAGTTTCTTGAAAACTAAATTTATAAGGGTTCTTACTTGATTGGTTTGTTTGCCATCCTAATTTATTGACCATACCAGACATAATACCGTCGGGTTGAATGCGATGTATGTAATCATGAAATCGCCAGACGACTAAATTATTGTCATCAATAAATTTCTTCTTCGCTAAATAAACTACATCATCTTCAAATTTTTCTGAACTATCTATATGATTATAAAACAGCGGCTCATGAGTGATAATAAGATTGCATTTTTTTTCAGCTGCTTTTTTTAAAACATCCATAGTAGCAAACATACATGTAACAATACCAGTTACTTTAGTGTCAGCATTACCTGCTTTAATAACATCAACTGTATTTGATATCTTTTTGGCACCGGTTTGTTCAATTATGGTTTCAATTAGTTGCTCGGCAGTGATTGATGATGTATTTTGCCCTACGGCGAGCATTGGTAAAATACAGCTTAGAATTAATAAGAATCTGACGTACATAATTTCATGGTTTTTATATGCCAATAATTTAATGAAATATTAAGTAAAATCAGGCGTTTATAAAGTTATATAGTCCTATTTTTAAGATAACAACCAAATCAAAACTTAACCTATGCGACGATTTAAAATTCTGGTCGTATTTACTTTTTTATCAATGATGCTACTAGTAGTATTGATATTGAGTGGGCATAAACCAGCAGATAAAGTAGCGTCAGAATCAATAACTTCATCCACGACGGAAAAAATCACATTCGATTTAGAAGCTTATAAAGTTCACAAAAAACAACAGCAAGAATTAGAAATTGCGGTAGCTTCATACTTCAAAAAAGCAGTAAAAGAAGGCCTTATAATTGGTGCAGGCGTTAGCATTGTTAAGGGTGACTCAATTTTACTTTCAAACGGTTTTGGTAAAAGAAGTGTTGAAACTACAACTAAAGTTGATGGTGAAACCGTATTTAGACTTGGGTCTTTATCGAAAGGATTTACAGCAGTTTTAACAGCAGAACTTAAAGATGAAGGTAAACTAAACTGGCAAGATAAAGTGAGTGATTATTTGCCTCAGTTTCATTTGGGCGATAAAGAAAATACGGATCAGGTTAAATTGTCACATATTTTATCGCATACTTCAGGCACACCATATCATAGTTTTACAAACCTTGTTGAAGCAGGTATAACGTTAGAAAAAATTGCCGCTCGTTTCAGCGAAGTAAAACCAATTAGTGAACCTGGTGCAATGTATAGTTATCAAAATGCAATGTTTGCACTTACAAGTGAGATAACAAAAAAAGTTACAGGAAATGATATTGGAGTTTCATTATCGAAACGGTTTTTTAAACCATTAGGAATGTATACTGCAAGTACTAATTATGAAACTTTAATTCAAAATAAAAATGTAGCCATACCGCATTCAAAAAGTAGAAGGGGATGGAGAAGTAGAAAACTTAATGATCATTACGACAATGCAGTGGCTGCTGGAGGTATTAATGCAAGTGCATTAGATATGGCAAAATGGATGCGATTTTTGCTAGGTCATAATCCAGAGGTGTTGAATAAATCGGCTTTATCTGAAGTTTTTGAACCACGTGTAGACATTAAAATTGGTCGTAAGTATTATAAAAAATGGCCAGGTCATTTGGCATCTTATTATGGTTTTGGTTGGCGTATTCATAAATTTATGGATGAGACCACTAACAAGCAACAGACCATGTGGCATCATGGAGGTAGCGTGAATAGTTTCAGAAATGAAATTGCAGTTTACCCAGATACTGACTTTGGAATTTGCGTATTGTTAAATAGTAATTCTCCAATAGCTAGAAATGTAATTCCAGATTTGCATAAAATTGTAGAAAGCATATATAATAAACCAGTTCAAAAATTAGCTGAACCTCAGTTAGAAACGGCAGTTAATTCTTTTGAGTAGATTATTTTGCCTACCATTCCGTATGAAAAGTTCCTTCACGATCTATGCGTTCATAGGTATGTGATCCAAAATAATCGCGCTGTGCTTGAATTAAGTTCAAGGGTAGGCGAGAAGAGGTATACGAATCAAAATATGTAAGTGAATTTGATAGCCCTGGTACAGGAATTCCATTTTGAGCAGCATAACTTACTAGCTCACGTGCGGCATCTACGGTGTCTTGAATTTTTTCTACAAAACGAGGTGAAAGTAATAGATTTGTTAAAGAACTGTCTTCTTGAAAAGCTTGCATAATATCACCCAATAATCCGGCTCTAATAATACAACCCGCACGCCAAATTTTTGCAATTTCAGCCAATTCTAATTCGTAACCATATTCTTTTGAAGCGTCAGATAACTGATGTAAACCTTGGGCATAGGTAATTATAAATGAGAAGAATAAAGATTTTTCTGCTAAACCACCCAATGTAGCTTTATTCATTAAAGTTACTTCGGGTCTATTATATAAGGCATCAGCTTTAATACGCTCTTCTTTCAAAGCTGAAATTTCACGCATGCTAACTGCAATATCAATTGAAGGTACAGGTATACCAAGGTCCATTGCGTTTTGACTTGTCCATTTACCAGTACCTTTTTGTTTGGCTTTGTCTAATATCATATCTATTAGATTGCCATCACTTAAATCATCTTTTTGTTCAAAGATTTCAGCAGTAATTTCCACTAGAAAAGATTGTAAGCGTCCTGAATTCCATTTGGCATAGGTTTGATGCAATAATTCATTTGAAAAATCACCACCTTTTTTAAGGAGGTCATATATTTCAGAGGTCAATTGCATAAGACCATATTCAATACCGTTGTGAACCATTTTTACGTAGTTACCAGCCGATTTTGGTCCGAGGTATGCAACACAAGGTTCGCCATGTGATTTAGCAGCTACGGCTTCAAAAATGGGTTTAACATGTTGGTAGGCATCTCTATTTCCTCCAGGCATAATACTAGGGCCAAAACGAGCACCTTTCGCGCCACCAGAAACTCCTGCGCCAAAAAAATGAATTCCTTTTTCTTGTAAATAGGCTTCCCGACGGTCTGTATCTGTAAAAAAAGAATTTCCACCGTCAATGATAATATCATCATGATCTAAATGTGGCAAAAGACTTTCAATTACAATATCTACAACTTTTCCGGCAGGTACCAGCAACATAATTTTTCTCGGTCTAACTAATGCATTAACAAAGGTATTTAAGTCTGTGGATGCATTAACTCGATTGGTATCACCACCTTCCTCAATTAGAGCATTTACTTTTTCTGTGTCTAAATCATTGCCAAAAGCTTTAAAGCCATTATCAGCAACATTTAAAATAAAATTGCGCCCCATGACTCCTAATCCTACTAATCCAAAATCGTAAGTATGCTCCATAATCTATAATTTGAAGGTTTCAATGAATTCAAAATTAAATGAAAATATCCGGTTTTAGTTCTTTTAGTTCTTGTAAACTCATAAAGGTTGGTTATATTTAAATGAATCTTGTATTAGAAAAATCATAACGAAGATATATATGGATAAAACCGCGAATCAGATGCTTATTATTTTTGGTGCATCAGGTGACTTAACCGCAAGAAAATTAATACCTGCAATATATAATTTGTACAAAGGGAAGCACTTGCCTGAAAATTTTGTGGTTTTAGGAGCGAGTCGGAGTAATTGGACAGATGATGATTTTCGGAAGAATGTTGTAAAAGAAAGCACTTACCTTAAAGATGAATTGGCGACAGTTGATAAGGATTTTATAACTGATTTTTGTGATAAAATTTTCTATCATGTTTTAGATAAAGACCAAGATGCTGATTTTGGTTCTTTGAATGAACGCATTACTCAGCTGAATAAAAACTACGCTACGGATAATAATTACATTTTCTATTTTTCATTGCCACCTGCTGCCTACGAACCAACGGCCAAGAATATTTATGATCAAGGTTTACACAAAGAAGATGATGGTTGGAAAAGAGTGATTGTAGAAAAACCTTTTGGTTACAATCTTGAAACCGCTAAGAATTTGAATAATGCATTACATCGTTATTTTAAAGAGCCACAAATTTTTAGAATTGATCATTATTTAGGTAAAGAAACTGTTCAGAATTTGTTGGTTACTCGTTTTGCAAATAGCATTTTTGAACCATTATGGAATCGTAACTACATACATCATGTAGAAATTACGAATGCAGAAAGTGTAGGTGTTGAAAAGCGTGGTGGATACTATGATAAATCTGGTGCCTTGCGCGATATGTTTCAAAACCACTTGCTTCAAATTGTTTCTTTGATAATTATGGAACCACCAATTGGGGCTAATGCAGAAGAGATTAGAAATGAAAAAGTGAAAGCTTTAAAATCGTTACGTGTTATGACTACTGATAAAGAGTTGCATGACAATACAATAAGAGCACAATATGTTTCTTCTGTAATTGATGGGGAAAATGTAAAAGGGTATAGAGAAGAAGATGGTGTTGATCCTGATTCTACCACAGAAACATATGCCGCAATTAAATTTTTTGTTGATAATTGGCGTTGGGCTGATGTGCCATTTTATGTGCGAACAGCTAAGCGTATGCCTACTAAAGTAACGGAAGTGGTTATTCATTTTAAATCACCACATCATCAAATTTTTAAGGAATCTAGCTTGAATAATAAAGACAATAAACTTGTAATACGAATTCAACCTGATGAAGGTATTTTAATAAAATTTGGTGTTAAAGTTCCAGGACAAGGGTTTGAGGTAGAACGTGCAAATTTGGATTTTTACTATTCTAGTTTGGTTGATACTTATGTGATGACGGCCTACGAGCGTTTATTATTGGATGCAATGCAGGGTGATGCTACTCTCTATGCACGAGCTGATGAAGTTGAGGCAGCATGGGCATTTGTTGATCCAATATTAAACTTCTGGAAAAATTCTGATGCTAAAGTTTATGGTTATTCTGCCGGTGTTTGGGGTCCTAAAAATGCCGATGAACTTATTGATGGTGTAAGTATGTGGCGTAACCCCTGTGAAAACTTAGCTGATGATCCCGGTTATTGTGTTATTAGCTAAACTCTAAAAGTAGATTGAAATAAAACCCCAAATTACTATGAATTTAAATGTGTCAAGTACTAAAAACGAAGTTGCTAAAGACTTTGCAAATTATTTTGCCAAAGTTTGTGCTTCTAAACCTGAGGTGCATATTGCGCTTTCTGGCGGTAGTACACCTAAGGTTGTTTTTGATGAATTAGCTGCTAATTATCAAGAAACAATTGATTGGTCAAAAGTGCATTTATATTGGGGTGATGAACGTTGCGTGTGGCCTGATGATGATGAAAGCAATTATAAAATGACCAACGAACATTTGTTGTCTAAAATTAAAATACCTGAATTAAATATTCATAGAATAAAAGGTGAAAACGGTCCAAAATATGAGGCAGCACATTATAGTGAATTCTTAAATGTTGTTTTACCAAAAACAAATGCGTTGCCAACTTTTGACTTGGTGATTTTAGGTATTGGTGATGATGGTCATACCGCATCAATTTTTCCGAATCAAATTAAATTATGGCATTCAAAAAAATATTGTGAGGTTGCCAAACATCCGGTAAGCGGTCAAAAGAGAATCACGATAACAGGTCAAATAATCAATAATGCAAAAATCGTCGCCTTTTTAGTTACAGGTGCAGGTAAAGCTGACAGGATTTCTGAAATTATAAAAGGAGAAGAGATAGCAAAAAAATATCCTGTTAGTTTAGTGAAGCCAACAGATGGTAAAGTTGTTTGGTATTTAGATGAAGCCGCAGCTGCAGGAATTACTTCAACTCAATCTTAACATTTTCTTCGTTTAGTAATTTCACATGTTCATCTGCATTAAAATTGCTAGCATCAAACTTGCTATCACGATCAAAGGCCGATTCTTTTCTAAATTTACTTCGTGTAAATCTTCTAATCCCTTGATTGTCATTTACGAGTAAACCAGGAATAGGTATGTTTTTGCCATCTGTGTCTTTAGCGACCATGGTGAAATAAGACGAATTACAATGTCTTTTTTTGCCAGTCGTAATATTTTCAGATTCTACTCGAACGCCAACAACCATTGAGGTTCTACCTGTATAATTGATGGATGCTTTTAAGGTAATTAATTCACCAACTTCTACAGGTGATAAAAAATCAACTCTATTGACCGATGCTGTAACACAATAACATTGCGAATGTTTTGAAGCACAAGCAAAGGCTATTTGATCCATTAAATTTAATATATGGCCACCGTGAACTTTACCACCGAAATTGGAATGGGAGGGAAGCATTAACTCTGTAATTGAAACTTTAGATTCTCTTGCTGATTTATAATTCTGCATTGCTATTTATTAAAATGGGGTGATTTTTCTTCAACTACCTCGGTAATGAAATAGTTGCTATCTCCTAACCAAAAGAAAGTGGCGTAACGTTCAACATAAGTTACTTTGACATACTTACCTTGGTAGTCTTTCAATTTTTGTATTACTTCTTTTTCTTTGTCTAAAACCGAAAATGAGAATATTTGAGCACCAGAAATTCCTTGGCTAATTTCACCTTCCCAAGTTTTTGTTAGTACCCCTCTACTAGAAAATTTTATCAATTCACCTGAGCGGTATCCTTGACTATATGGCACAAAATAAATAAATGCATAAAATGCGGCTATCGCAATTAATAAAAACGTTAAGCCAAGAACTAGTGCTTTTTTCATCAATAAGTTATTATAGTCATACCTGTATATACAGGAGTTTTTTAATTAAGGGCATTAATTTGTAGCCCCATCTATTTAAATGTAAATCGTTGTATTCTACATTTCAATTTCTTCAAAATCACTTTCTTCAGCTCTTTTTATAAAAGCATCAGGTATTGACTTTTTAGCTTTGGCACCCATTTTTTTCAACTTCTCAATACTTGTAATAATATTACCGCGGCCATCAACTAATTTATTCATTGCGCCTTTGTATTCGCCCTTGGCATCATCTAATCGTTTACCGACTTTGGTAAGGTCACCAACAAAACCTTCGAATTTATCATAAAGTGCACCAGCTTGTCTGGCAATTTCAATAGCGTTTCGCTGTTGTTTTTCGTTATTCCACATACTATCTATTGTGCGTAACGTCGCCAATAAAGTAGAAGGAGTAACAATTACAATGTTTTGTTCAAATGCTTTATTATAAAGGGTGTTGTCATTATTTATAGCTATGGCAAATGCTGGTTCTATAGGAATGAAAAGCAGTACAAAATCTGGACTTTCCATTTGGTATAAGTCTTCATATTTTTTAGCGGATAACTGATCTACATGTCTTCGAAGCGAATTTATATGATCTTTTAAATGTTTGGCTTGTGCATCATCGTCATCCGCATTAACATAACGTTCATAATCAGTTAAAGAGACCTTTGAATCAACAATCATCTTTTTACCATCAGGCAGATTGATAATCACATCTGGTAAAACACGAGAACCATCTTCTAATGTAAAACTTTGTTGCACCGTATACTCGCGATCTTTTTCTAGTCCTGATTTTTCTAGAACCCGTTCTAAAACAAGTTCTCCCCAATTGCCTTGCATTTTACTATCGCCTTTAAGCGCTTTTGTAAGGTTCTCAGCTTCTTGGGTAATCTTTAGGTTTTGAGTTTGAAGATTAAGTAATTGTTCTTTTAAGGCAGAATGAATACTGATGTTTTCTTTTTGACTTTCTTCTACTTTCTTTTCAAACAATTGTATTTTTTCATTGAGTGGGGTAAGAATGTCTTTGATATTTTTCTCGTTACGCTCTGTGAATTTTAGACTCTTCTCTTCTAATATTTTATTCGCGAGATTTTCAAATTCTTTAGTGAATTTTTCTTGAAGCTTTTCTACTTCTTCTTTTTGCTCAGTATTCTTTAATTGTAAATTTTCTAGGTCTGCTTCATATCTCGTAATCTGATAGCCCAGCCGTTCTTTTTCTAATCGAAGTTCGTTTTTTTCTGCCTCAGAATTTATTAATTTTTCGTTTAGATTGTTGAGATTATTGCCTAACTGTTGTTCGCGTTCAAGTAAAGCACTTTGCTCTGATTTTGTTTTTAGTGCATTAATATAATTGCCTATAAAGTAACCAATTGCAAGGCAGATTATACCAATTATAAGATATATTAAGTATTCGTTCATTGTCAAATAATGTATTCGAAGTAAAGATAAGTGATTTTAAAAAAGAAGAAAGGAGAACTTTAGGTTTGAATATGTATTGAAGCCAAAAAATAGCCTTTTAGTATTGCATTCAAATATATTTCTATTCTTTAATTTTAAAAGAACCGTTCTGAGCATCAAAGAAAACTGTATCTGAAGGAAATAAGGTGTCGAAAGCTTTTTGCTCTATAAGTTTATTGGGTTTGTCAAAGGCATTTACTGTGCCATCTAACACCAAAATTTTATCGCATATTTGAATTGCTATTTCAATTTCATGCGTTGTAAACACAATTGTTTTGTTGGTTCTATGTGCTATGGATTTTAATAATTTTAATATTTGAACTTTATGGTATAAGTCTAAATGTGTTGTAGGTTCATCTAATAATATTACAGCAGTGTCTTGTACCAAAGCTCGTGCAATCATAACACGTTGCAATTGTCCATCACTTAATTCATAACATTTTTTATGCTGTATTTTAGCGAGTTCCATTTGTTGAATAGCGTCTTCAACTTTTAATACATCTTCTTTAGATAAAGCACCAAGCCAATTGGTATAAGGAGACCTACCTAAAGCAAGTAGTTCAGCTACTGTCATGTTTTTTGATGCAATTGGTTCAGTTAAAACAAGACTAAGGTCTGCAGCTAATTCTATTGGTTTATAGTTGTCTAATGATTTACCATTTAGTTCAACTACACCCGAAAGTTTTGGTTGTACCTTACCTAAAGTTCTTAATAATGTTGATTTACCAATTCCGTTTATTCCAATAATAGCAGTAAGCTCACCTTTGATTGTATCAAAATTAATGTTGCTTGCAATTAGTGCTTTTTCCTTTTTTAAGGAATAACCTATTGCTAAGTCTCTTACACTAAAAGTAATGTTATCGTGATTTGCCGCCATTAAAACATCATTTTTCGTTTTCGAATTAGTAGCCAAATTACAACGGGTGCTCCTATAATACTTGTTACTGCATTAATGGGTAATACGTTAGCTGAGGTTGGTAATTGCGCAATAGTATCACAAATCAACATCAATATAGCACCATAAATTAATACTGCTGGCATTAATATTCTATGGTCTGTGGTATTGAATATTTGCCGTGTTAAATGCGGAACCGCTAGACCTACAAAAGCAATCGGACCCGCGAAGGCCGTAATACTCCCTGCTAAAATACCTGTAGCAATAATAATCAGATAGCGCGATGTTTTCATATTCACGCCCAAACTACGCGCATAATTCTCACCTAAAAGCATTGCATTTAATGATTTTATAGAAAGTATACTTAAGAATATACCAGCTAAAACGAGCGCAAATAATAATCCTAATTGTCGCCAAGAAAGGTTACCTAAACTTCCATATGACCAATAGATATATTGCTGTAATTTTTCGGCATTCGTAAAATAGGAGAGTACGCTTACAATTGCAGAAGTAATGCTACCAAACATCAATCCTATAATCAATAAAGCCATGGTATCTTTCACTTTTGTAGCCACTGATATCACAACCATTAAAACTAAAAAGCTGCCGATACTAGCGGCAATTGCTAATGAAATATCATTTATTAATCCGAAGGAAAAAAAGCTAGCCAAAACCGATGATCCCATTATAAGTAGTGCAGCTCCTAAACTTGCACCTGAACTTATACCGAGTACAAAAGGCCCTGCTAAGGGATTACGAAATAAGGTTTGCATTAAGAGTCCGCTCAAGGCTAATCCTGCACCCACTAAAATTGCGGTAAGTGCTTTCGGAATTCGATAATCCCAAATAATATAACTCCAAGATTCATTTTGTAAAGTGCCGCCAAAAAGGGCATTTATAGTTTCATTTATGGGAATTGAGACCGAACCTGAACTAATGTTTAAAGTAAAAACAAGCACGAGTATTAAAAGTAAAAACAGAAAAGAAAAACGATATGTTTTTGACTCTAACATTGTTTAATCAAGGGGTTTAAAAAAGAACGGATTATGGTTTGGTAATAAATCTGGGTGGAAGATATGCACCAAGTCTTTTAAAACCAAATCAGGTCTGTTGGGGGCTAATTCAAAGTACAATAGCCCATCAGTTTCACCTTTTGTTTTAGCAAATGTGTATAAGTTTTTAGATTGAAAGGCATCAAATTGGCTGTAATGACGTCCTGCCTTTTCCATTTCATTATAAGCCGTGAATTGAGATGGCGATATCCAGAATTCAGCATTTTTAGCTTTGGTTAAAATGGCTTCAATACCCAAAGAAAGGCTCCCTGTTTCTGTGGTTTCTTTATACAAGTAATCTGCGTTTGCATCTTCAATAAATTGTGCTGCCCAACTACCACCACCAGGTAAATACCAAACATCTTTATAAAGGGCACCACTTAAAACAGTAGGTTTTGTTTTTGCTTTTTTAGCTAGTTCTTTTACGGCTAAATACGAACTTTCAATTTCATTAAAAAGCGAATTTGCCTTATCATCTAATTCGAAAAAAGGTGCAAAAAATTTAATCCACTCAGCTTTTCCTAGTGGAGTTTGCTCCGTCCAATCACCATTATATACTACCAGAATTTTAGCATGACTTAAGGTTTCATACGCTTTATTTTCACTGCTGATTGAAAAACCAATTACAACTTCAGGCTTCAATTCAATAACCATTTCAGTATTTAAAGAATGATTGCTGCCCAATTCTTTTATTTTTCCATCAGCAATGAGTTTTCGAGTTTTTACAGAAGAAATATATTGTGTGTCAGGAAAACCTCTTAATTTGTCTAACACACCGAGGGCTTCTAATGCAGGAATATGAGTTGTTGAAGTAACTACTATATTGTCTACCGGTGTACCAATAATTGCGTCATAGGCATCAACATTTAATGTCATTGCTGCCATTTTTGCTTTCGGAATTAAGGCATAGGTAAATGCACTTTCTGAATTAGGCCATGGTGAAGAAATACTAAGAATTGTAATATCTCCTGATTTTTCTATGCTAAATCCATTTGCATACTTAACTGCAATTTGTTCAACCTTTGGCAATTCAATTGATTGCTCTGATTTCTTATTTTCAGATTTACAAGAAAGTAGTAGTAAGGCAAAAAGTAAAAGTAAATTTCTCAATTCTATGAATTTTAATTGCGGCCAAATGTACAGTTAATCTTATTATTTTTTTGATAACCTAAGTGGGATTATTGGTTTCATCATTTTATGTTGGTCAATTATATTTTTAATTTTTGCCAATACTTTGAAAAAAGATTGCCTACTTTCGCGCTGAATTTTTGGTTTGACATGGCTCTATTGGCTGTGTTAATTAAAAGGGAATCTAGTTAAAATCTAGAACTGTTCCCGCAACTGTAAGCTTTGCCGATTTATCGGATTTTGCTACAAACTTCAACCACTGTTTGCCTAAAGCAAATGGGAAGGTAAGTAGTAAAAAGCAAGTCAGGAGACCTGCCTTTAATTTGTCTGCCTTTGGCAGCAACAAACATTAGTAAACTTTCGGGATAAAGGTTTAGGTTATGAAGAACTATGTATTCTCTTTAGTATTGGTATTGCCTTTTTGTTGGCAGCTATCCGCTCAGAAAACACCTATCTGGGAATTGGATGAGGTTGTTATATCTGATACTCGGGTAAAAAGGTATGCAGAAGGTCACAAAGTATCTATTCTAACAGATAGTACCATACAGCGCAACGCATCATCACTTACTGGGCTTTTATCATTCAATTCAAATATTTATTTTAAAGAAAATGGTTACGGCATGGTCTCTTCACCTGCTTTTAGAGGAACCAATGCTTCGCATACGGCTGTGGTTTGGAATGGAATTAATATTAATTCTCAAATGAATGGTCAGGTAGACTTCAATACAATTAACCCATTGAATTATAGTTCTGTCGGAATTCGAAGTGGTGGTGGCAGTGTGCAATTTGGTACTGGTGCAATTGGTGGCAGTGTTCATTTAAACAATGAATTAAACTTTGAAAAGCATTTTGGGCACCGTCTCATTTTAGGTTACGGTAGTTTTAATACTAAAAACGCCAACTACAATCAAAGTTTCGGAAATGGTAAGTGGTCATCCACTTTTGGTATAAATTATAAAGGGTCTACTAATGATTACGAATACCTAGAAACCGATCAGAAAAATACGAATGGTGAATTTGAAAACTTGAGTTTAAATTTTAATTCAGGATATATAATTTCTGATAAGCATGTTTTGCGATTATACCATCAAAGCATCATTGGTGACCGTAATCTCTCAGGAAATTTAGCAACTATTGGTAGAAGTCGTTACAAGGATAATCAATACCGTACACAAATTGAGTGGACACATTATAGTGAAAAATCAGTTTCAAAATTAAAGCTTGCACACTTAGATGAAGCCTTTAAATATTTTGAAAATAAGGATTCTGATATTTTTTCTGAAGGAAGGGTTATCACGTTTTTAGCACGGTATTCTTTAGATATAGAGCTTTCTGAATTATTTAAATTGCTCTCTTTTATAGAATATAATAATTATAAGGGTGAGGGGAGTAGCTTCGGTAGTCCCCAACGAAATGATGTTTCTGTAACGTCAATTTTAAAGTATAATTTATCGAAGCAATCAGTTGTAAATTTCAGTTTACGACAAGATTTCTCATCTGATTTTTCAAGTCCTTTGATTTTTGCCATTGACGGTAGCCATGAATTTAGCAACCAATACACGCTACAACTTAATGCTTCTCGAAATTTTCGAGCACCTACTTTCAATGACCTTTATTGGCAGCCAGGTGGTAATTTAGATTTGCTTTCTGAGCGCTCTTACCAAATCGATCTTGGGCATCAACTAAAATTTGGTTCTGTATATGTAAATCTAAACAGTTTTTATATCGCCACTGAAGATATGATTCGATGGCTGCCACAGAATAATGGGCCTTGGTCACCAACTAATGTTGACAAAGTACAAATTTACGGTCTTGAAAGTGAGGTTGGTATAAAATATCCTATCGGTAAAAATCAGAATGTCGATTTTAAATTGAATTATGCCTATACCGTATCACAAGATAATGAAACCAAAGAGCAACTTATTTATGTTCCTTTTCATCGGGGTAACGCTTCCTTGGCATATGCAATTTCTGATGTAAGTCTATTTTATCAGCACTTATACAATGGACCTGTTTCCATTATCGGTGGTGAATTAGAAGGCTATCAAGTGTCTAATATGGGAATTAATTATTCTCTGAATTCGAACAAAAAATTGAACTATAATTTAGGAGTTACAGTAAACAATCTTTTCAATAACTATTACGAGAACGTAGCATTGCGACCAATGCCTAATAGAAATTTTCAAATTCAATTAATCTTAAATTTTTAAACTAATGAAAATTAGAAGCTTTATTTTAACTGTAGCCATGGCTGCAATAGTATTTGTAGGATGTAAAAATGACGACGATGTTCAACCACAACTTGGCGCCGTTTCAATATCGGTAACTGATAATTCGTATGCGGAGGGCGATGGCGTTATTGCACTTACTTTTACTGCGACTACGGCATTTAACTCTGATATAGTAATAGCCTATGAAGTTTCTGGTACAGCTACTGCTGCAGAAGATTTTGAGGCACTTTCAGGTTCTGCAACATTAGCAGCAGGGGAAACTACTTTCATTCAAAACATTACATTATTAGATGACGATGATGTTGAGACTTCTGAAGAACTAGTTATAACCATTACGAGTATTGATGGCGCTCAAGAGCTTATTGGGTCTAGTAATGCGGTAACTTTAACAATTACTGATAACGATTCTTTTGCTTATGAAAACGGAATTCTAGTTTTACATGAAGGAAATTTTGGCGCAGGAAACGCTTCTGTCTCTTTTGTGTCGGATGATTTGACATCAACAGAAAATGGAATTTTTAAATCTGTGAATGAAGTTGATAGTTGGGGTGATACTGCGCAAAGTATAGCCTTTGAAGGTGATTTGGCCTATATTGTTCTTAATAATTCTCAAAAAATAGAAGTGGTTAACCGCTTTACTTTTGAGTCGGTCGCTACAATTGGAGGGCCTGATAAAACCGATTTTTTAAATCCTCGTTTCATGGTTATTGTAAATGGGAAAGGTTATGTAACCAATTGGGGTGACGGAAGTAATCCTGATGATGATTTTATTGCAGTAATCAACTTAGAAAATAATACAGTTGAATCTCCTATTTCGGTTGCAGAAGGTCCTGAAATGATTGTAGCCAATGAAAGTACAATCTATGTTGCTCATAAAGGTGGATTTAACCAAAACAATATTGTTTCTGTAATTGATGCAACTACGAATGCTGTGACTACTTCAATTACTGTTGCAGATCGACCTAATTCGCTGCAATTTGATGCTGATGGTAATCTTTGGGCGCTTTCAGGTGGTAACCCTTCATGGACAGGTATTGAAAGCCCTGGTCAATTAGATAAAATTGATATTACAGATAATACAGTTACGGAAACCTTAACTTTTGAAACGACTGAACATCCTGGAGCATTATCTTTAGTAGACGGTAGTTTATATTATTATCTTTCTGGATCAGTTTTTAAATTAGACGCTACTAGCACAACACTGCCTACAACAGCTGAAATTACAGGACTAAGTTTTGTTAATATGTCAGTGAATGCTGGAAAACTTTACGGTGTAGATGCTAAAGATTATTCAAGTAATGGATCATTAGAAGTGTATGACTTAAGTAATAACACGCTTTTAACTTCTGAAGAGGTTTCAATTATTCCTACTGCGATTTACTTTAATGGTGCATTTGAATTTTAGTAAGTTTATGTAATTCTAGACTTTTTTTATTTTTAGTCGAATTAAAAATAGTCATATAAAAAAAGCGACCATGAAATTCATGGTCGCTTTTATATTGTACTACTAATTCGTTTTTACTCAAAAGGATTAGAAACAAACATTCGATCTTCTAACGGAGCGAACATTTTAGAATCTGTAATTAAATTAGCGGGCATTTTTACTTCAAAGCTTCGCTTGCCAGTAGTGCCAGTAATATCTTCAATTGCCTTTGCCAGTAATGGCTCAAATTGATCACCTAGAACATCGTAATTGGCTAAATCTTCTTGTAATAGTTCATCTGGTATTAAACCTGATGTGTAATCAGAAAAACCATCTGCGTTTTCATTACGTCCGCACAAAGGTTGAATTGCCCATTTATTACTTGGGTTAATTTTATCTTCTCTACCTCGTGAAAAAAGGTATGGGTATGAAGGGCTTTGTGGGTCATCTACAAACGTAAGCGAAAACTCATTTTTACCTCTAGTCTTTTCGCCGATATGAATAACTTCCATATGCGGTCTAAGACTATTAATAACTAATTCACTTGCTGACGCTGAACCGTATGTTGCTATAATATAAACTTTACTCAAATTAAGCGTATTCAATTGGGTGCCTGCTTTTGTTTTATCAGCAAAATTATCGGTGAGTTCTTCTCCGAAAAAAGCTTGCCATTTGGCATTCCAACGTTGCGTTAAAAAGACTTTGTCAGTATGAAGTCCGTGAATCATACTAGAAAGTAAACGTGCAGAGTTTACATCACCACCAGAGTTATATCTTAAGTCTAAAACTAATTCATCAACTTGGCCAGCAACGAATCGCCCGAAAACTTGATTTAATTCTTCATCGTACTCATCAGTGAACGCATTGTAAACTAAATACCCAATTTTTTTTCCGCCTATTTCAAAAATCTTATCTAAAAATATCGGATTTTCAGCAAGACCTTCTTCCTTGGTTAAACTAACCTCAATATCATTAGCAGTTAATTTATTATCTTCAATATCAGCCATATTTAGTGTATAGGTATCTGAATCTCCAAAAAGTAGATTGATATAATTATCATCTGTTAAAACCTGACCATTGACACCCATAAAAATATCACCTCTTTTTATGCTTTTAGTACTTGCATTTGAATTCGGAATGATATAACGTACAATTCCGAAGATACTGTCTGATTGGTTTAATCGAACCAAACCAAATTCTAATCCATTACTCTTAGAAATACCAGCTAAAGCATTGGTCCAAGTTTTATAATCATCACTTGAACGGCTAAAACGGTCTTCACTAACTTTTAATTTTTCGAAAAAAGCACTTGGGTCGGTTTCTGAAGCTAAAAAAGTGGTGTAATCTTCAGTATTTGAAAAGCGATCATCAGCGAGATCAGCTTTATCTTTTTGCCAAAAATACCACGTATTCATTGCTCTGTACATAAAGTCTTGTACAACAACATTAGCACTTGGATCAGGGCTAGGTATGTTAGGGTTAATCATAATGGCATCATCATTTTTACAGCCACCTAGCATTATACCTGATAGTATAAATAATAATACATATTTATTCATATTCTTACCTTTCATAGATTTCTTCTTTTTTACAGCAAAGTATCAATTTTCGTTCCAAGTGTTTTATTACCCATATTGTGCTATCACTTTAATCTTAACGTATTTACGAGTCTATTTAGTTTATGGTTTTGCATTTTCTCATATTAACATAAAAAGTTATCCTAATAAACTTCACTAAGACCGGTATTATCATGGAAAATGATACTTTAACCTAGTAGTATTTGTTGCATGTTAATTCATTCGATTAGTTAATACTATTTGAAAAGAACTAATTTATTCCAATAAAACCTTTGTGAATTGTACCACCATATGGCTTCATTCTAGTTGAACTACTTATGGTCTTTATTTTCATGTTATCAGGTACATACGATTTTGAGGCCTTTGAAGTTACACCTGTAATTTTTTCGATTGCTAAATCTAATAAGGGCTCACCTTGTTCACCTAGTTGCCCTAAGTTGCCCAAACTTTCTTGTAGCAGAAAGTCTGGTTGTAAACCATCTGTAAATTCTCCAAAGCCATCAGCGTTTTGTGCTTGCCCTACTATGGGCTGTAAGGCATATTTATGTTTGGAATTTGAGTTTTCAACAGTTTTGTATTCTCCGCCTAAAACAATATAAGGCAAAGGTAAATCTTGCCGCCCTTCCTCTTTATATACTTGACCCGGATTGTCAACTAAGGAAACCGATAGTTGATTTTTACCTACAGTGACATCTCCAATATGTATTACATCTATATATGGTGCAAGATTGTTTAGTACATATTCACTCGCAGAGGCAGTATCATCAGTTGCAATAATATATACTTTATCAAGATTTAGATGATTAATAGGTGTTTCATCTATGGTATCAACAAAAAAGTCTTGAGACCCTAGAATATTGTTCCATTTGGCATTCCACATATCTCTACCTAAAAGCTCGTTTGTGAATTGACCAGTTATCATACTACAAAGTCTTTGAGCAGTTTGTCCGCTGCCTCCACCGTTATATCGTAAATCTAAAACCAATTCGTCAATATTCTCACTCTTCAAGACACCAATGGCCTCATTAAGGGCGATATCAGAATCAAAAGGAAAGCTATTGTACATGATATAACCGATTTTTATGCCGCTAACTTCAAGTGTTTTAGAAACCAATATTGGGTCTTCTGTTATTTCAGCTTTAGTAAGCTCTATGTTTACATCGTTTGGTACGGTTTCGTTATTTTCTGAAATCTCAGCGAAGTTTAATGTAAAAGTCTCTGGATCTAATAAATCTAGGTTACTTGAAGTGATGTTGCCGTCTATATCTGTTTCGGCAAATAATTCAACACCATTAACGGCATAAAACACATCACCTCTGTTTACATTTTTTGTGGCAGCATCAGAGTCATTTATTACATATCGAACCACTCCGACAACTTTATTTCCGCCTTCAGGTGGTCGGGTTAGTACAAAATCAATACCATTGGTAGTATATACACCAGATAATACATTGAATAATAGGTCATAATCATCAACTATGGCACTAAAGCGATCTTTTGGTGATTTCAATGTTTGAAATAATGCGATTGGAGAATTAAAACCGTTTAAAAATTTATGATAATCATTCTTATCAGCAAAACGATCATCACCAAGTTCAATTACTTCATCTTGCCATAGATAATAAGAATTCATGGCTTTCCAAGTAAAATCATTGGCCTCATTTCCGAGCACAACATCTTTTACTTCTTCAGTTTCTTCGTCAATAACTACATCATCATTTTTTTTACAACTTGAGATAAAAAGAATAATTGTAAAAAGAAAGAATAGGGAATTTTTCATGCTTTTGGGTTTACTTTTGCAGGTAATAGTGCAATTAATAGTATAACAACCGAGTTCTGGTAATCCCTACTTAATGTATAGAGAATGCTATAATATTTGCTTTATTAGTGCCAAAAAGTGGTGAAATTACTTACTTCTGAGGTATTAAAAAATATTTTGTAACAATTTTAAGTATGATTCGTCTTCAATTTGTAACCCCATAATAAGGATTGCAAAACAACAACCAATAATGCAACAAGCAGAATTTCTGAATATTGTAACGCCCTTTAAAGACAAGCTTTTTCGTATGGCTAAGCGATTGTTAGTCTCAACTGAAGAAGCAGAAGACGCAACACAAGAAATATTATTAAAGCTATGGACGAAAAGCAATGCTATCAGTAGCTATAAAAATGTAGAAGCTTTTGCGATGACTATGACTAAAAACTTTTGTCTTGACCGTTTAAAATCGAAACAGGCATCAAATTTGAAGTTAGTACACAGTAATTATACTGATGATAATAGTTCATTACAAAAGCAAGTAGAAGCATCAGACAGTGTTTTATGGGTGCAAAGGATAATGGAAGAGTTACCTGAACAGCAAAAAATGGTATTACAATTGAGAGATGTAGAACAGTATGATTTAGATGAAATATCTGAAATGTTAGAAATGAAACCTACCGCAGTACGCGTAGCGTTATCACGAGCACGAAAAATTGTTAGAGAAAAATTATTGGAAAAACACAGTTATGGAATTAGATAACATAGAAAAGTTAATAGAAAAGTATTTCGAGGCTGCCACTACGGTTGCTGAAGAAGAGACATTAAAAGAGTACTTCTCACAAGAAAGTGTAGCACCACATCTTGAACAGTACGCCCCCATGTTTCAATACTTTGCAAGTGCAAAAAAAGAACGCTTTACAAAACAGGTTCCTTTAACCTCAGAAGTAACTAAGGTGAAAAAGAACCGTTACGGATGGTATTCTGCCGCGGCTGCAGTCGCAATTTGTGCAGGGTTGTATTTTAATCAACCAACAGCTATTGAAGATGAGTACTCACCTGAAGAAATTGCCGCAGCGCAAGAGGCCTTAGCATTGCTTGGTGATAATTTTAATAAGGGTACCCATCAATTTTCTCACTTAAATGAATTTGAGAAAAACACAACTAGATTTATACAAAAAAATTAATCAGATTACTTCAATTAAATTACGAACAATAAAAATTAATACAATGAAAAAGCAAATAATTATAGTACTACTGGCAATATTGCCAACCTTCATTTACAGTCAAGATATTTTTGAAAAATATGAAGACAATAGCGATGTAACTTTTGTGGCAATGCAACCAAAGATGTTTCAAATGCTAGCCAATATTAGCGTTGATTCAGATGATCCAGAAGCACAAGATTTTTTTAGCTTGGTAAAATCCATTACTAGCTTTAGGGTAATTACTACCGCAAATGCTTCTATTTCTAATGATATGAATGGTTGGGTTACAACAAGGCTAAAAGGTTCAACTTATGAAGAGTTGATGCGTGTTCGTGATGGAGATTCTAATGTGAAATTTTATGTAAAAGAAGGAAAAGATGATGATCACGTTAAAGAACTCTTGATGTTTGTTACCGGAATGGCTGATAAAAACATCGAAATAGAAGGTAAGAAAATGGAAACGGTATTACTTTCTTTAACGGGTGATATTGATTTGCGTAAAATAGGAAAGCTTACCGAGAAAATGGACTTGCCAGGTGGTAAGCAATTGAGTAAAGCTGCTGAAAAAAAGCAAAAGTAAAAACTAATTGTAGGCCGTAGAAATTTATCTTCTACGGCTTATTTTAATTCATCAATCAAAATTATTACATCATGAAAATTATAACAAAACTATCATTATTGATGTGCATGGTATTAATCACTGCCTGTTCATCTACCCAAAGTTTGCAAGAATATTATATCGACAATTCTGAAAATCCAAATTTTTTAAAATTAGATGTTCCAACAAGTGTCTTGAATTTGGCTGATGTTGATTTAAGTGAAAGTGAACGTGAAGCCATGCAGTCGTTAAAAAAACTGAATATTTTGGCCTTTAAAAAAACGAATGAAAATAACGTTGAATATAATGCAGAGAAAGAGGTAGTAAAACGTATTTTAAAAAATGATAAATTCAATGAATTGATGAAGTTTAATTTTGGTGGTGGTAATGCAAGTGTACAATATCTTGGTGATGATGATGCAATTGATGAGGTTGTGATATATGGTAATAGTGAAGAAAAAGGTTTTGCACTTATTCGAGTTTTAGGAGATAATATGAAGCCGCAACATATGATGCAATTAATTAAAGCGATTCAAAAGTCTAATTATAAAGGTGAAGGTCTTGAGCAACTTGGAAGCTTCTTAAAATAAAATTTTATGCTTAATTGTAAGCCCTGTTCAGCATAAGCTGAACAGGGCTTTTTTTATGTTAGTAAATAATAACGCTTCATAAAAATAATGGCAAATTGTGACTTGTTGCTTATTTTGGTGTCGTAATAGCATAAGAATAACCTAAAAAATAAAAGAACATTATGGAAGATGCACAAGTATGGATTGACAAGGGAATAGATTTCATTGTTGAATTTGGACCAAAACTAGTAGGCGCAATATTGATTTATATAATTGGTGCATGGGTAATTAAAAAACTCATGAAACTGCTTACAAAAGGAATGACTGTTCAAGAATACGATAAGTCACTTCAGAAGTTTCTTTTGAGTTTGGCAAAATGGGCTTTGACCATTTTCTTAATTATAACGGTTATTTCAACACTTGGAGTAGAGACTACTAGTTTTGCGGCATTAATAGCAGCAGCAGGTCTTGCTATTGGTTTAGCATTACAAGGTTCACTTTCTAATTTTGCGGGTGGCGTGCTTTTAATAATTTTCAAGCCGTATAAGATTGGTGATTTAATTGAAGCACAAGGTACTTTAGGTGTCGTTAAAGAAATTGAAATCTTCACAACAAAATTAATAACGCCTGATAATAAATTAGCGATTGTACCCAATGGCGCAATGGCAAACGGAAATATCATCAATTATACTGCGGAAGGTAAAATGAGGGTTGATACCGTTATTGGTGTTGGTTATGATGAGGATATCAAAAAAACAAAAGAAGTTTTATTAGAGGTTCTTACTTCTAACCCTAAGGTTTTAAAAGATCCAGCACCTTCAGTAAATGTTATGGAACTTGCGGATAGTTCAGTGAATTTTGCAGTAAGACCATATTGTGCTCCTGAACATTATTGGGATGTATACTTTGCTACTTATGAAAATTCTAAAATAGCATTAGACAAAGCTGGTATCGAAATTCCTTACCCACATGAAGTACAAATCAATAAATAGAAATTTGATTTTTAATAGCATAAAAAAGACCGCAATTGCGGTCTTTTTTTATGCTTATATGTTCGGTTTAAATACCTGTGTAATTACTTGGAGTAATTGCCTTTAATTCTGTTTTAATAGCGTCAGAAACTTCTAATGTATCAATGAACCCTGAAATAGATTGCTGATTTATTTTCTCATTGGTTCGCGTTAGACCTTTTAAAGCTTCATACGGATTTGGATATGCTTCTCTTCGTAAAATAGTTTGAATAGCTTCTGCGACAACCGCCCAATTATTTTCTAAATCTTGTTCAAATTTCACTTTGTTTAAAAGCAATTTATTCAAGCCCTTCATTGTAGATTGAAATGCTATCATAGTATGTGCAAAAGGCACACCAATATTACGAAGTACGGTACTATCTGTTAAATCACGCTGTAATCTTGAAATTGGTAATTTGGCAGATAAGTGTTCAAAGATTGCATTTGCGATGCCCAAGTTTCCTTCAGAGTTCTCAAAATCTATTGGGTTTACTTTGTGTGGCATAGCCGAAGATCCAATTTCACCTTTCTTAATTTTCTGTTTGAAATAATCCATAGAAACATACGTCCAGAAATCTCGGTCTAAGTCGATAACTATCGTATTGATACGTTTCATGCAATCAAACAATGCAGCAATATGATCGTAATGTTCAATTTGTGTTGTTGGAAAAGAATGATGCAGCCCTAATTTTTCTTGAACGAATTTTTGACCAAAGGCTTTCCAATCAATATTTGGGTAGGCCACTTTATGTGCATTATAATTTCCGGTAGCACCACCAAATTTTGCTGCGCTTGGTATATCATTTAACAAGTTGAATTGTTCTTTTAAACGAACA
Source organism: Aurantibacter crassamenti (assembly GCF_016811105.1). Classification (GTDB taxonomy): domain Bacteria; phylum Bacteroidota; class Bacteroidia; order Flavobacteriales; family Flavobacteriaceae; genus Aurantibacter_A; species Aurantibacter_A crassamenti. The sequence goes on along the minus strand of NZ_JAFBGM010000002.1, from coordinate 666,743 downwards.
ACAAAAACTTCAATTTCTTTTCCTAAGCGGGTAGGGGATGCCGGTTGACCATGTGTTCTTGCTAGCATTGAAATTTCTGCCCACTCGGTTACTAATCCCTCTAATTTCTCAAGTAATTGAAAATATTGTGGCACATAAACAGCATTCATGGCTTCCTTCATTGAAAGTGGAATAGCTGTATTATTAATATCTTGAGATGTTAATCCGAAATGAATAAATTCTTTAAAAGTATTTAATCCTAAGACATCAAACTTCTTTTTTATAAAGTATTCAACGGCTTTAACATCATGATTAGTAGTTTTCTCTAAATCTTTTATTTCCTGCGCATCAGCGGTATCAAAACTGGTATAAATTTCTCTAAGCGTATCAAATTTACTATTGTCAAAATCAGCCAATTGCGGTAATGGTATTTCACACAATGCTATGAAATATTCGATTTCTACTTGAACTCGATATTTAATGAGTGCCTCTTCTGAAAAGAAAGGTGCTAGATTATCTACTTTGTTTCTATAACGCCCATCAATAGGCGAAATAGCATTCAATTGGTTTAATGACATAGATGCTATATTAAAAGCTGCAAAGATACCTAATACAATGAGAGTTTGAAAGTTTGCTATTATAGTTTTATAGTCAAATTAGCCTTTTATGAACTGTCTATTAGTTTTCTGGTTGATTTTGAGATTTTAACGCTTTAGTTTTGATAAAACTCTTCTTGCTCTTGCTTTATACGCTGCACTTCCTGTTACATAATTTTGTTCTAATATCATTTTTAATTCAGGATGTATCCAATCAAAATCATTACCCAATAAATATAGACAAGTCATTGCATGAGCTTTTGGCGCAACATTGTGCTCACCAATTAACCAGTCAAAACATGCAGTTGTAATATGTTCTAGATGTACTTTTTTTACGGAATCTTTTGAAGCAGTTTCTTTTTTTGAATAGTAATCTATAAGCAGTAGTTCACACATTTTTGCAATTGGCCTAATGCCTTGTTCTTGCTTTACGTTTTGTATGTTATTTGTAAAAAAATCTAAATATGGTAATAATAGTGATACATTTTGCTTGATAGTATATTCAGTAACCCAAATAGCTTTATTAGAAATATTATTGTTTTTTTCAAAAGCTATTTCTAATAATTGCGGAATCATTTTCGGCGTACTTAAAGCCAATTCGGCCATTTTCCCTCTTTTTTCACGGGTATGATTTATGTATTCTAGTTTTTGAATAAGATCTGTCTTAGTCATTATTATCGTACTTTAGTTGTACCTCAAATTTTGAACTTAAAGTATAGGCATGAAATTACTCAAAAAATTATTTTTGGGCCTACTGCTAGTGTTGGTTATCATGCAGTTTTTTAGACCTGAAAAAAATAGTGCTCAAGGTGATCATTTAAAAGTGTTTATCGAAGAGACAAATCCGTCGGTTGATATTAAGTTGATTTTAGAACAGTCATGTTATGATTGTCATAGTAACAATACGCAGTACCCATGGTATAATGATGTAGCCCCCATATCTTTTTGGTTGGCGCATCATATTAAAGATGGAAAAAAAGACCTCAATTTTTCAGAATGGGATTCTTATGATGCTAAAAAGAAGGACCATAAATTAGAAGAAGTTGTAGAAATGGTAACCGATGGTGAAATGCCATTAAATGAATATACTTGGACGCATAGTAGTGCGCGATTAACTGAAAAACAAAGAAATGATCTTGTGGTTTGGGCAAAAACAACTAGGTTGTTGTACCAAGCAAAGTTGTTACAAGAGTAGGAACGCCTACTGTAGCAGATTCAGCAATAATTTTAAGATTATTAAAATCATTTTGATTTACACTTGGTTTGGGGTCAATAAAATAGATGGGCATATGTGCTACTACTTCATGAATTAATCCTGCAGCCGGATATACTTGCATTGAAGTACCAATAATAATTAAAATATCGGCTTTTGAAGTAATAGAAATGGCTTTCTCTAATACAGGAACTTGCTCACCAAACCATACAATATGGGGCCGTAATTGATGCCCAGTATCGCTTAAGTCTCCTAAAACAAGATCTTTTTTCCAATCTAGAACTATATCTTCGTTATAGGTACACCTTGCTTTAAGTAGTTCACCATGTATATGATAAATTTGAGAACTACCTGCTCGTTCATGTAAATCATCAACATTTTGCGTGATTATTGTAACGTCAAAATTTTCTTCTAAGTCAACAAGTGCATGATGCGCCGCGTTAGGAAAAACCGATAATAGCTGTCTTCTTCTTTGATTATAAAAATCTAAAACCAATTCAGGGTTGTTGGCAAAACCTTGTGGTGAGGCTACTTCCATAACATCATGGCCTTCCCATAAACCATCTGCATCTCTAAAAGTGTTTATGCCACTTTCAGCACTTATACCAGCTCCTGTAAGTACAACTATGTTCTTCTTCATATTTCAAAATTATGATTTCAAAATGAAATAGCGGTTTTTTATTATTTTCGAATTATGATTGATCATCAACTTTTAAAATATTTAGAAGAAATTATTACTCCAGAACGAAAAGAACGTTTTGCTGAAATTCTAGCAAATAGAACTAAGTTCATTACTGTAGCTATAGAAGATGTTTTTCAATTACATAATACAAGTGCTGTGATACGTAGTTGTGAGGTTTTTGGTATTCAAGAGGCTCATGTTATTGAAGACCGTTTTGGAAAACGATTAGACAAAAATATTGCAATGGGAGCCGAACAATGGGTTGATGTTATACGATATGCCAATACTAAAAATTGCATTTCACAACTAAGAAATAGAGGGTATCAGATAATTGCTACCACGCCTCATAATGATTCGTGCGTACTACATGATTTTAAACTTGACAAAAAAACAGCTCTATTTTTCGGTACCGAACGAGAAGGTTTAAGTGCTGAGGTATTAGATAATGCTGACGGTTTTTTAAAAATACCAATGGTTGGTTTTACAGAAAGTTTAAATATATCGGTTTCTGCCGCTATTATTTTACAACATTTGAGAACACAGTTAGAGTCTTCTGAAATTGATTGGCATTTAACAGATGATGAAAAACTTGAAAAACATTTAGATTGGACAAAGAAAACAATCAAAAGCATAGATAATATTTTAGAAAGATATCATCAGAACAACTAACATTTTTACTATATTTAAAGGTTAACTAACTAATATTTAGTGTTATGTATATAGCAATGTATATTATTATAGCGATTGTAGCAATTGTTATTTTATTAGCCTTAGCTGCACCAAAAACCTATAATGTTTCAAGGTCAATTGAAGTTAAAAGGCCGAAACAAGAAGTATTTGACTATTTGTTGTCTTTGAAAAATATGGATGATTGGTCACCATGGGCAAAGAAAGATCCTAATATGGTAAAGACTTTTACGGGTACTGATGGTGAAGTAGGTTGTATTAGTCATTGGGTAGGTAACAAGGATGTAGGTGAAGGAGAACAGGAAATTAAAAGGATTACTAATGGTGAACAAATTGATTCTGAATTACGTTTTTTAAAACCATGGAAATCTACTTCTGATTGTTATTTAAAGGTTGTTGAAACTGCTGCAGCAGCAACCAAAGTTACATGGGGTTTTTCTGGAAAAAATAAGTTTCCTATGAGTATAATGACTTTGTTTATGAGTATGGATAAAATGGTTGGTAAAGATTTTGAAGAGGGACTAGCTTCTCTGAAATCCGTTTTAGAAAAGTAATCTGAACTGTAAAAGGTTTAATTAAGGTTTCTCTTTTAAAAAGGAAGAATTGAGCATCTGAACAATAATTATTGATGTAATTCTAATAAGGCCAAAGTGAAATTATTATCTAAAATGACTTTACCATTTTCAACAACAACAACGGTGTTTGAATACGTGTCTAAAAGTGTTGTACCATCACCAAAAAAACCTTTTACCCAAAGTGATTTTTTTCCTTGAGGCAAATCTAAACCAACGACAACTTTATCTTTATAATCACCATCAATATAGGTGCGACTAAATACATAAGGTTTTTTTGCTAGTCGTTGATGACGGCCTGCACCAATTGCCGGGTGATTGTCTCTAAACTTTCCTAATTTCTGCCAGTGTTCTAGAATATTTTTTGTTTCCTCAGAATTTTCTACATCTTCCCAATTCATAAAAGAGCGAAGTGTAGCATCGCCTTGAGTACCTTCTATAGTTAGCTTTCTCGATGTTTCATCACCATAATATACTTGTGAAGCCCCTGGTGTCAATAATAAATAATTTGCAGTTTGGTAAGGTTTTGTACGGGCTATATCAAAAGGTTCATCGTCATCATGAGATGTCATGTAATTCAAAACAGATTTGCCATTCAACTCACTGGTCAAAAGCTTATTGTATTTTTGAAAAACCTTTTCATAGGCGTTTTTGGCATCAGTTTTTAATTCAAAATTGATTAAACTATTAAAGCCATAATTAAAATAATCTACTTTTTTATCTCCAAAATTAAATTCCTTACCATTTGAAATATTGTATCCATACACTTCACCGGTCATGAAAAATGGATTGTCATCTAAAACTTCATCAGGGTTTCTTTTTTTCCATGTTGAAAAAGCATAAGAAGCTTCTTTGTAAAGTTCAGCCCATGAATCTTCATCGGCATGTTTTACAGTATCTACTCTATAACCATCAATGCCAAATTCATTGACATAATCTGTGAGCCATTTTATAATATAAAATCGTGGTGCACGAGGGTAACCTGTGCGATCAAAAAATAATTGTAATTCATCAAGCTCTTGACTTAAACGACCTTCTGATTTCCATTTAGCAAGTAAATGATCTGGTAGCTCTACATCTTCATTAGTTGCTGTAAGAATATCTGGTAAGCCTTCAACAAGCGTACAACTGGTTGTATTTTCATACGTGGTAAATTCACAAACTGGTGAATTTCTAATCCAATCTTCGGGCCATAGTGGGTCTAGCTCAGTTGTAGGCCCGGTATGGTTTAAAACGACATCCATAAGTATTCGAATACCGAATTTATGTGCAGTTTTTACTAGCGTTTCTAACTCTTTTCGTGTTCCAAAATTTGCATCTATTGCTGTCCAATCCTTTGTCCAATAGCCATGGTAACCATAAGTTACTCCGGTTCCTTCATCAACTGATCCATGAATATTTTCTACAACTGGGGTAAACCAAATTGCGTTTATACCTAAATTATTGAAATACCCTTCTTTTATTTTTTTAGTAATACCGGTAATATCTCCGCCCATGAATCCACGTAAAACTGCCGTTGAATCTTTACGTTCATAATTTAAATCATTTGTGGTATCACCATTATTAAAACGGTCTGTAAGTAGAAAATAAATATTGGCAGCATCCCAAATAAAGGGTGCTTTTCGCTCAGGATAGATAATTGAATCTTTTACTACTGATGTTTCTGATACTGGTTCTTTCTTTTCTTGCTTACAGCTAAATAGTAAAGAGAACATTGCTAGGGCAATCAGAAGTTTCTTCATTTACATCTATTTTGCCTAAAGCTATAAAATGATGCTGTGAATAGAAAATTTATTTTTTACGATTTAAAACTTTAAAATCTTCATAACAACTACTAATTGCATCTAAGATTTGAAGATCATTGGCTGTACGAATGAACGACTTGGAGTAATTACAATTATTGAGAATATCTTCAATATCTAGCTTATCCATATTTAATAACTCGGTAAGTGCTTCACGATCGAACTTTGTTGCCAAAAGATCTCGAATATGATCATCTGCTTTTACTTTTCTGAGCTTACGCATGTTATTCGGTTTTCGGCCAAATAAATTTCGGAGTTGATCTGCAGGATTTAATATTGCACCAAGTACTTTAGTGACAGCGCTTGGACTTTTATTTCCAGCTTCATAACTTACATTTAAGCCTGAAATACTATACTGAAACCCATTGTTTATAGGAATGTTTTTAACATCAATTTCAAGATAACCGGTAAGTTGATACGGTTTCACAATGACTTCCTCTAGGGCATAAGCAAGTTCTGTTAGTGATATCTTGGTACCTTTAAATTTGAACATGTCATTTGTGATTCGAATCTTTTGAGATTTAAATCCTAAGAAAGAAAAATAGAGCGTATCATTAACTGCAGCGTCTATTGAGAATTCACCTTTTTCATTGGTAATTGTACCAATTACTTGATTTAAATTGACAATGTGAACGGACTCCATTACCGACTCATCTTGCGCATTTACTACTATTGCATTGAATTCTTTGAGTTGTGGCTCTTCTAAATCTTGCGAAAAAGTTGATATTCCGGATAGTAAGCAAAAGAGAAGTAAGTATCTATGTATTGACAAATCAGTTGTTTTGAAGTGCTAAACAAATGAAAAAAAAGTATATCTGCATACTTTTAATAAACAATTAACTAAGAACTCGTTTAAATCAACAGTGTTTAAACGAGTTCTTAGCATATATTAAATTAGTAGAAACCGCTTTTTTTCTTGCTGCTATTACCGCTGCTGCTACTGCCACCACTACTTCTTCTTCTACCTGAATTGGAAGCACCAGATTTAGAGAAATTTCTATCTCCGCGTCTTGCACCACCTCCTGATGATCGACCAGATCGGCCAGAACCGCCACCAGAACCACTACGTTCTCTTCTACGACCTCGGTTTCCACCACCTCGGCCACCTTCTGGACTCTTAGAAACTTCAACATTGATAAATCTTCCGTCTTCTTTGTAATCTGAAAAGAATGCTAAAATTGCATCGGTATGTTCAGCTTCAGTATTGAAAAAAGAAAATGCATCTTTGGTGTCAACTTTGAAAACATCATCACGGCCTAAGCTCAATTTATCCTTTAAGAAATCTTTCAAAGTCATCCAATCATAACCATCTTTCTCACCGATATTAATAAAATATCGTATTGAACCATCAGAAGAAGCTCCTCTGCTGTTTCCGCCTCTATCATCTCTGTCACCACCGCGTTCGCGATCAGGACCAGAGCTGTTTAGGTCTTTTGATTTGTTGTAATAATTAGAGAATCTTGTAAATTCTACAGAGACTATTTTTTTGATAAGTTCATCACGATCAATACCTTCAAGAACTTCGTTTATTGCTGGTAGATAGTTTTCAACATCTTTGTTGATTTCAGTATCCTTGATTTTATTAGCTAAATGATACAGTTGAGTTTCACAAATTTCGATACCTGTTGGAATCTTTTTACTAATGAAATCTCGCTTTATTTTTTTCTCAATAGCATGTATTTTTCGCATTTCACTGCGAGTTACAATAACCATTGATATTCCTGATTTACCAGCTCTACCTGTACGACCACTTCGGTGCGTATACGTTTCAATTTCATCAGGTAATTGATAATTAATTACGTGTGTAATATCATCTACATCAATTCCACGAGCTGCTACATCAGTAGCAACTAACATTTGAATTTGTTTCTTTCTAAAAGAACCCATTACCAAATCTCTTTGGTTTTGACTTAAATCTCCGTGTAATGCGCCTGCATTATATCCGTCTTCTATCAGCTTTTCTGCTACACGTTGCGTATCACGTTTTGTTCTACAGAATACTACTGAAAATATATCAGGATTAGCATCTGCTAATCTTTTTAATGCAGGGTAACGATCGCGACCACCTACAACATAATATTCATGTTGTACAGTATCTGTTCCTGAATTTTTAGCACCTACCGTAATTTCTTGCGGATTGTGCATAAATCTCTTAGCAATTACCGAAACCTCTTTAGGCATGGTAGCAGAGAATAACCAAGTTGACTTTTCATCAGGGGTATTTGAAAGAATATCTTTTATATCTTCAAAAAAGCCCATGTTCAGCATTTCATCGGCTTCATCTAAAATACAAAAGTCGATTTTAGAAATGTCTACTAAACGTCTGCCAATCATGTCTTTCATTCGACCCGGCGTAGCTACTACAATTTGAGCGCCACGTTTTATTTGCTTTGCTTGTTCAGTAATGCTTGCACCACCGTAAATTGCAACTACATTGACGCCTTTCTCATATTTTGAGTAAAGCTTCAGTTCATTTGTGATTTGCAAACAAAGTTCACGAGTAGGAGAGAGGATCAACCCTTGAGTTGTTCTACTTTCAGCTTGTAATTTTTGAATTAATGGAAAACCAAAAGCGGCGGTTTTTCCGGTTCCTGTTTGTGCAAGTGCGACTAAGTCAGTCTCACCTTCCAATAAAATTGGGATTGCTTTTTCTTGTACTTCTGATGGGTTTTCAAAACCCAAGTCAGCAACTGCGTCTAATAGGGTTTGTTTTAGCCCTAGCGCTTCAAATTTGTTCATTATATGTTATACTTATTCGCAAATATGTGTGTTGCATAGAGCGATTATCGCGTATAACCTACTGAACTCAGCGCAACACCTGCCATACCGGCGGCGATTAATAAAGTTGCAAAGGTACTATTAATTATTCAAATGAATACTATGGTGCTATTAGGTAGCCATAAGTGGCTATTATGGTGCCTAATACACCGAAGATTATCATAAGTACAATAAACGTTTTTTGTAGTCTAGGACTATCATATATAATTATACAAACGGCTCCGAGTACTATACTTATTTGAAAAAATAACATTGCAATGTCGAATTTTTTGGTGGCACTATCGTATTCTGTTGCAAGTACTTCCCATTCTTTTACCCCAATGATTTTACCCATTTCACCATCAAGATCTTGAGCCCAATCTTCTTTGGCAATATTTGCAGACCCTAATAATATTTCGGTTTTTTCTGCATCATATTTTTGTATTTTTTCTTTTGATGATTTTATAGTTGCCAATACTGTAGTTTCTTTACCTTCTGCAACTAAGCCTGTATTAAGTAAGGCTTCTAGATAATCTAATTCACTTTCTTTTAAACTCTCTTTAATACTTTTTGATTGGTACCAGCTTGAATAATTGACTACCCGATTGTGTGCAATCATCATTTCTTCTTCAAATTCACCATTAATCATTTGTGAAATGGCCATTAAGGCTGCGAAAAAGGCTATCAAAACACCACCTACTGCTTCTGCTTTTTCAGAGGCGACTGATACTTCAACGGTTTTCACATTTGCATTTTTCTGTGACATTAGTTTAGAGTTTTTAAATAATTTATCAATTTTTGAAGGGCTTTACCGCGGTGGCTGATTTTGTTTTTTATTGCTATTGATAGTTGCGCAAATGTTTGGTCGTAATCGTTTGGTACAAATATAGGATCATAGCCAAAGCCACCGTCACCATGCTTTACTTTACTTATTGAGCCCTCTACCTTGCCTTTAAAAAAAATACTTTGATTGTTAAGGTTTAAGGCTATGACAGTTTTAAAGTATGCAGATCTATTGTCTGTCGTTATTAAAGCTTCTAAAAGCTTATTCATATTATCATCACTGTTTTTCTGTTCGCCAGCATACCTAGCAGAATATACACCAGGCGCTCCGTTTAATGCATCTACTAAAAGACCGGTGTCATCTGCAAAACAAGGCATTCCATAATTTTTTGTTACATGGTCTGCTTTTATTTGTGCATTACCTTCAAGGGTTTTAGCTGTTTCGGCGATTTCTTCTGTACAACCAATATCATTTAGAGAAAGAATGGTAACATTTTTAGGCATGAGTAATTGTACTTCATGCAATTTATTCAAATTATGGGTTGCAAAAACAAGCTTCATATTAAATGATATAATAGTATCGAAAATAGTAATTTTATCAGATGGAATTAAAATTACCACCCGTTGTTGTCTTTTTTATTTTTGCTTTACTGATGTATTTGTTAGCATATTTTCTGCCTTTTGGTGAATTTCAATTTTTTGGCAGGTATTATTTAAGTTATGTTTTGGTTGGTATTGCCATTTTAATCGGTTTATTTTCTGTGGGTAATTTTTTCAAAAATAAAACAACCGTTGATCCAACAAAACCTAATAAAGCTTCTTCTTTAGTTACTGGTGGTATTTTCGCTTATAGCCGAAACCCAATGTACCTTGCGTTGTTACTTGTACTCGTTGCATTTGCGATTCGATTGGGTAATGCCTTTAATATATTACTCGCTGCCTTGTTCGTATCATATATGAATCGGTTTCAGATTTCTCCTGAAGAAGAAGCACTTTCTAAACTTTTTGGAAAACAATATCAATTGTATAAAAAAAGTGTAAGACGATGGTTTTGAGTCCTAATTGTCATTTTAATATTAGCTAATTAACTTATAATTGTATTTTATTAGCATTTTAGCTTATATTTTAATATATTAGCACTTTAGCTTATACATATGGAAGCAATTATAACTGGTGATATTGTTAATTCTGAAGAGTATCAGGTCTCTGAATGGCTTGATGTTTTAAAGAATTATTTTGAAAAACTTGGTAAGTCTCCCCATGATTGGGAAATATACCGTGGCGATGAATTTCAGCTTAAAATACCTGTTGAAAAGGCTCTTGAAGTAGCATTACACATAAAAGCACTGATAAAATCTATTAAGGGGCTTGATGTTCGAATGGGTATTGGTATAGGTGCTATTACTTTTGTTGGTGATGGTGTTAGTGAATCTAATGGGCCAGCATACAGGCTCTCGGGTAGAAGTTTAGATACACTTAAAACAAAAAAGTTAAGTTTGACTTTTGCTGCTGATAATCAATTTCACAACCGTACACTAAATTTAATGCTTAAGTTGGCACTTGATTTTATTGATGATTGGTCTCCGGTTTCAGCAGAAATAGTTGCTTTGGCTCTTGAATATCCTGATGCTTCGCAACAAGAAATAGCAGCGCAATTAAATATTCAACAATCTGCTGTAAGTCAGCGCCAAAAAAGGGCAAGATTAGATTTAGTGCAAGAACTGCTAACCTACTACAGAGAAACTATTAAAGAATTTGCCTCATGATTTTATTCGTAAAACTTTTATTAGCACATCTAATAGCTGATTTTCTTTTACAGCCAAATAGATGGGTAATTCACAAAGAGGCAAACAAAGCCGCTTCAAAATATTTATATTTTCATGTATTGCTGCATTTCGCGATAACAATGCTATTGCTGTGGGATTTGAATGCATGGAAAATAGTTCTTGTAATTACAATTTCACATTATATTATCGATTTGGCAAAATTGTATGCTAATCCGCTATTCAAGCTAAAAAGCATTCCGTTTTTTGTAGATCAACTGCTGCATATAATAGTCTTGTATTGTTGTGCATACTATGGTAATCTATTAGAGAATACCATATCAATATTTACTCAAATGGACTGGCCTTTGGTCACTGCAATTGTATTTGTTAGTTTTCCTTCCGCAATAATTATGAGTAAATTATTGGAAGGAATGTCAAGCCAAATTAATTTTGACCATAAGTCTTTACCCAATGCAGGCAAGTATATTGGTATTATAGAGCGCCTTTTTGTGTTGGTTTTTATTATTTTAGGTAGATGGGAGGCAATTGGCCTATTAATTACTGCAAAATCTGTATTTCGATTTAATGACTTGAAAGAAAGTAATAGCCGTAAATTGACAGAATATATTCTTATAGGAACTTTAATTAGCTTCGGATTGGCAATTATAACGGGCATTCTCTACACTCAGCTGTAAAATTATTAGTAGTATTCTATAAAATCAAGTTTATATCAAAATAAGGACTATTGGTTATACCAATAACTTTTGATAACATTAGGCCTATATAAATCGGATTAATCTTTATTTTTACATCTTTATTAATTGTCATTCTCGTAATGCATATAAGGCTTCGGGAAACTATTTTTAATTAAAAATTTTCACAGTCACAGCAGGAAATATAAATTATGGTAGAAGTGGGTAGAAAATACGTATTCGATTTTGATAGCACATTAACAAGGGTAGAAGCATTAGATGTTTTGGCCGAAATGACGCTACAAGGCAAATCAAATAAAGATGAGGTTATAGAAGAAATTCAAAAAATCACCAATCTGGGTATTGATGGTGATATCTCATTTACAGAGTCTCTTGAACGTAGAATCAAATTGCTAAAAGCAAATAAATCTGATTTAGATGGTTTAGTGGCTGAATTGCGCCAGAAAATTTCAAAGTCAATAGAATCTAATAAAGAGTTTTTTGAAAAATTCTCTGATGATATTTATGTCATTTCTTGTGGATTTAAAGAGTTTATCGATCCTATTGTAAAGGAGTATAATATTCCGTCTGATCGTGTATATGCCAATACGTTTAAATTTGATGATGCTGGTAATATTGTTGGTTTTGATGAAGAGAATCCACTTTCACAGCATAATGGCAAAATTGAATGCCTAAAGCAGATGGATTTAGATGGAGAAGTGCAGGTAATAGGTGATGGATATAGTGATTATGTAATGCGAGAAGCTGGTATTGCTGACAAGTTTTTTGCGTATACCGAAAATGTGCATAGAGATAAGGCTGCAAAAAATGCTGATCATGTGACACCTAATTTAGATGAGTTTCTTTTTGTAAATGATTTACCTAGAAATATATCATACCCGAAAAATAGAATTAAAATCTTGTTGCTAGAGAATGTGCATCCGGCAGCGTTTGATAAATTTTCAGGAGATGGTTTTTCCGTAGAACTTGTTGATAAGGCTATTCCGGAAGAAGAATTAATCGAAAAAATTAAAGGTGTTCATGTTTTAGGTATTCGTTCAAAAACGCAAGTGACTAAAGATGTTTTAGCCGCCGCTGATAAACTTTTAGTTGTTGGTGCATTTTGTATTGGAACTACACAAATTGATTTAGATACCTGTAGAAATAAAGGTATTGTTGTTTTTAATGCTCCGTATAGTAATACTCGTTCAGTAGTTGAATTGGCAATTGGGCAGATAATTATGCTCATGCGAAATGTGTTTCCTAGAAGCACAGAAATTCATAACGGTCAGTGGAATAAAACTGCAATCAATTCTCGCGAAGTTCGAGGTAAAAACCTTGGTATTGTTGGTTACGGAAATATTGGTAAGCAATTATCTGTTTTAGCTGAAGCGCTTGGTATGCGTGTGTATTATTATGATGTTGATGACAAGTTAGCATTGGGTAATGCGGTTAAATGTAATACTTTAGAAGATTTATTAAATGTTTCAGATGTAGTTACCTTGCATATTGATGATAACAAAGCAAATAAGAATTTTATTGGTGCTAGAGAAATCGGGCAGATGAAAAAAGGTGCTATTCTTATTAACCTTTCTAGAGGTTTTGTTGTTGATATTCAAGAATTGGTAAGTGCACTTAAATCTGGTAAGTTAGGTGGTGCAGCAGTAGATGTTTATCCAGAAGAACCAAGAAGTAATGGTGAATTTATAACAGAATTACAAGGTTTATCTAATGTGATTTTAACGCCTCATGTAGGTGGTAGTACTGAAGAAGCGCAACGTGATATTGCTGATTTTGTGCCTAATAAAATTATGGATTACATTAATTCAGGAAATACTGTTGATGCGGTTAATTTCCCGAATATAAGATTACCGAAACAAAATAAATCACATCGTTTCTTACATATTCATAAGAACGTACCAGGTATAATGGCTAAAATAAATAAGGTTTTAGCGAAATATGAAATGAATATTTCTGGTCAGTATCTTTCTACGGATAGTGAAGTTGGCTATGTTATTTCTGATTTAGATAAAGAATACAATAAAGAGGTAATCAATGCTTTGAAAAAAGTTGAGAATACCATTAAGTTTAGAGTTCTTTACTAGATTCTATATTTTAAAATGATTTAAAAAGTGATAAGCAGAAATGTTTATCACTTTTTTGTTTATCGGTGATGGTACGGTTCGTTTTTTAGAATAGTAAATGCTCTGTATAATTGTTCGACTATAAAAAGACGTACCATTTGATGTGAAAAGGTCATTGCTGAAAGACTAATTTTTCCTTGTGCCTTTTGATAGACTTCTTTGCTGAACCCATACGGACCGCCAATAACAAAAACCAATTGTTTTAAACCAGAATTCATTTTCTTTTGTAGATATTCAGAAAATACAACCGAAGAGAATTGCTTTCCGTTTTCATCTAATAAAATAAGTGCATCTGTACTGCTTAATTTCTTGAGAATTAATTCGCCTTCCTTTTCTTTTTGCTGATTCTCAGAAAGATTTTTTGAATTTTTTATATCAGGTATTATTTCTAATTCAAACTTAATATAATGCTGTAATCGATTTTCATAAGCAGTAATTAATGTTTGCAATTCTGTATTGTCGGTTTTGCCAACCGCTAGAAGTTTAATCGTCATATTTCAAAGTTAATTGATTTTCTTTTTTGGAGTATGTTTTTGTTAATTTAGCCTAAAGTAAAATTTATATGATTTCAGAAAAGCAATTTCAACAAGAACTAGATATCATTATTTCAAATGCTATACGCGAAGATGTAGGTGATGGTGATCACAGCTCATTATCATGTATTCCAGAAACCGCAACTGGCAAAGCTAAATTATTGGTAAAGGAGGATGGAATATTGGCAGGTGTCGAATTTGCGAAACAAGTTTTTGCTTATGTTGATAATTCACTTGAAATTGAAGTTTTAATTGAAGATGGTCAAAAAGTAGTCTATGGTGATATTGCGTTTTACGTTTCCGGTAGTTCGCAAAGTATTTTAAAAGCAGAACGGCTTGTTTTAAATGCGATGCAACGCATGAGTGCTATTGCTACCAAAACTAAATTTTTCGTGAATTTATTAGAAGGTACAGACACAAAAATTTTAGACACTCGTAAAACTACACCTGGTATTAGAGCTATTGAAAAATGGGCAGTGAAAATAGGTGGGGGAGAGAATCATCGTTTTGCACTCTATGATATGATTATGCTTAAAGACAATCATATTGATTTTGCAGGTGGCATTACAAATGCAATTAAGAAAACACAAGAGTATTTGCAGAAAACAAATCGTGATTTAAAAATAATTGTAGAAGCAAGAAACTTAACTGAGATTGAAGAAATTTTGAAATCAGATGGCGTATATCGCATTCTTATCGATAATTTCAATTATGAAGATACACGAACTGCTGTCAAAATGATTGGTGATAAATGCCTAACTGAGTCATCTGGTGGTATTAACGAAAAAACCATTAGAAAGTATGCCGAATGTGGGGTTAATTATATTTCATCAGGAGCCTTGACGCACTCAGTCTACAATTTAGACCTTAGCCTAAAAGCGGTATAATGTCAAAAGAAATCGAAGAAAAACTTGAGAAGATTCCAATTGTTAATTGGGCGGTAAAGCTCTTAAAACAGATTAAGCTTCCTGGTTTTGAAGGCCTATCGATTTACGATCTTATTGAAATGTATATTGGCGGTATAATAAATGGTGCATTAAGCACCCGTGCCAGTTCAATCGCCTTTAGTTTATTTATGGCCTTGTTTCCGTTGTTGATATTTTTAATCACGCTTATACCGGTTATTAAGTTTGTTTTTGATTTGGGAAATGATTTTGATGGACAATTTTTATCATTTTTAGAATCATTCCTACCAAATGCTACGGGAGTTTATTTTGAAGATATATACCAACAAATAAAGGATCAACCGAGAACCGGACTCTTATCTTCGACCTTTGTTATCTCTATATTTTTGGTTGCAAATGGTGTGAATGCCATTTTTGGTGGCTTTGAAAACTCATACCATGTGAACCTTACCCGAAATTTTTATAGACAATATTTGTATGCCTTAATGGTTGGGCTAGTATTAGCAATACTTATGATAGCTGGTGCTGTTACCTTTGTTTATTTTGAATTTTATATACTTAACGGAATTAGTGATATTGCCGCAAGAACTGGTGGGTATGTGCGTGATGAAGGCGATGTTATGGGCTTGCAAATAGCTAGAATTTTATTTTTCTTATTGCTTTCGTATTTAACAATTGCCATTCTATATTATTTTGGAACAGCAGAAGGTAAGCAGGCAAAATT
This sequence comes from Aurantibacter crassamenti, assembly GCF_016811105.1. Classification (GTDB taxonomy): domain Bacteria; phylum Bacteroidota; class Bacteroidia; order Flavobacteriales; family Flavobacteriaceae; genus Aurantibacter_A; species Aurantibacter_A crassamenti. The sequence goes on along the minus strand of NZ_JAFBGM010000002.1, from coordinate 650,908 downwards.
CTTTTCAGCTGGTGCATTAATGACAACTTTGTTATTTGTTCTGACTTCGTATCTATTTGGAGTTTATGTAGAAAAGTTTGCTCGTTATAATGAATTATATGGTGCTTTAGGAGGTTTGTTGATTTTGATGGTCTTTATTTGGCTAAATTCCAATATCTTGCTACTCGGTTTTGAGCTAAATGCATCATTAAATTCACTAAGAAATAGATTTAAAAAAGAATGAAATTCACTACTAAAGTTGCCTTGTTATATATTTTGTTCTTTACCGCAAACTTTGCAAATTCACAATCAATTTTTGGTAAGTGGAAAACAATAGATGATCGTACTGGTAACCCGAAGGCTGTTATCAATATTTATCAAAAAGATGGATTAATGTATGGTGTAGTTGAAAAAATTGTAGAACCTGGCAAAGAGAATGCATTATGCGTTAAATGTGATGGTGATTTGAAGGATAAACCAGTTTTGGGCATGACCATTATTGAAGGTTTGAAAGAAAATGAAAATGGTGTATGGAAAGGTGATACCTTATTTGACCCAGAACAAGCTATGACCTTTCGTTGTAAAATTTGGTTGAATCCTGATAATTCTGATGAACTTAAAGTTCGGGGTTATTTAGCTTTTATATACCGAACCCAGACTTGGGTACGTGCTGATGGATAGCCAAGTGCCATAAATAACCCTATGCAGTATTTTGTCAACGTCATATTACCAATTCCTTTAGAGAAACAATTTACCTACGCTATAACTGTAGAAGAAGCGCAAGTACTTTCAATTGGTATGCGGGTTGCGGTACCGTTTGGCAAATCAAAGGTTTATACAGGTTTGGTGCTGAAAGTTCATAATGACCCGCCCGAAATTTATGAAGCCAAACCAATTCATCAAATTTTAGATGATACCTTTTTAGTCAATGAAACGCAGCTAAAACATTGGCAATGGATTGCGGAGTATTATATGTGTACGTTAGGTGAGGTTTTTAGAAGTGCCGTGCCTAGTGCTTTTTTATTAGAAAGTGAAACATTGGTTTTGCTAAATAAAGAAAGTGAAGTTGATGAAAATGACCTAAAGGATGATGAGTTTTTGGTCTATGAAGCCTTGCAGCATCAATCAATGTTGCGTGTTCATGAAGTTGCAGCAATTATTGATAGAAAGAATGCATTACCTATTTTAAACCAATTAATTACTAAAGGTGTTGTTATTCTAAAGGAAGAAATTTACGAGCAATATCGTCCTAAATTAGTGCGCTATGTCAAATTAGGAAAATCATACCAATCAGAATCTGCATTAGAAGCGCTTTTGAATGACCTACAACGTGCGCCGAAGCAAAGCCAAGTAATATTATCACTTTTTCAATTAGAAGCTACCTCAAAAAAACCAATAAAAGTTGCGGAACTAGAGAAGAATAGTGGAGCATCTAGGGCAATTATCAAGACTTTAGTTGATAAAGAAATTTTAGAAGAATATTTCATTCGTACGGATCGGGTTAGTTATGACGGAGAAGGCGATACTTCAAACTTAAAAAGACTAAACGAATATCAAGAAGAAGCTTTGTTGGCTATACGACAGAGTTTTGAAAAAAATAAGGTTGCATTATTGCATGGGGTAACATCCTCAGGAAAAACAGAGGTATACGTTGAACTGATTGAAGAATGCATCAATGCAGGCAAGCAGGCATTGTATTTGCTGCCTGAAATTGCTTTAACAACTCAATTAATTGGGCGATTACAAGATTATTTTGGAGAGAAAGTATCCGTGTTTCATTCCAAATATAATATTCAAGAAAGAGTAGAGGTATATAATAATGTTTTAGCAAGTAAGCCTAAAGCGCAAATAGTTATTGGTGCGCGTTCAGCCCTATTTTTGCCTTTTGCTAATTTAGGTTTAATTGTAGTTGATGAAGAACATGAGAGTTCTTTCAAACAATTTGATCCAGCACCAAGATATCATGCTCGAGATAGTGCTATTGTTTTAGGTAACCTGCATAAAGCGAACATTGTGTTGGGTTCTGCAACGCCAAGTATTGAGAGTTATCATAATGCATTGTCAAATAAATATGGGTACGCTCAAATTACTAGGCGCTTTGGTAATGTGTTAATGCCGGAGATGGAGTTGGTAGATATCAAAGAACAACACCGCAAAAAAAGAATGAAAGGACACTTTTCTGAGCGGTTGTTGTTAGAAATTACTGAGACATTAGAATTGGGTGAGCAAGTTATTTTATTTCAAAATAGAAGAGGCTTTGCGCCAATTCTTGAATGTGATACTTGTGGTCATTCACCGCAATGTCCTAATTGTGATGTAAGCTTAACATATCATCAATATAAAAAACAGCTACGGTGTCATTATTGTAGTCATCATATTGCTTTGCCTGAGAGTTGTCAGGCCTGTGGTAGTCCTACACTTGATACTAAAGGATTTGGTACAGAGCAGGTTGAACAAGAGTTGAAAATGCTTTTTCCGGAAGTAAAGGTGGCTAGAATGGACTTAGACACTACACGTGGAAAACATGCGTATGCTAAGATAATTACCTCTTTTGAGCAGCAAGAAGTAGATGTTTTGGTGGGTACACAAATGGTAACCAAAGGTCTCGATTTTAGAAATGTAAGTTTAGTGGGGATAATGAATGCAGATTCTTTGTTGAATTTTCCTGATTACAGAGCTCATGAACGTAGTTTTCAACTATTGACACAAGTTGCAGGTAGGGCAGGGCGAACCCAAAAAAGAGGTAAAGTTATTATTCAAACGTATAATCCGTATCATCAAATACTGCGTCAGGTAACAGATGGTAATTTTGAAGGGATGTTTAAAGAACAATTGTATGAACGTGAGCAGTATAAATATCCACCTCATAATAAGGTAATACAGATTACTTTTAAACATAAAGATTACAATCGGTTAAATGAAGCAACAGAATGGTTTGCAAAAGGACTGCGTAATATTTTCGCTTCAAATGTATTGGGGCCAGAATATCCGCCGGTAGCCCGTATACGAAATCAGTATTTAAAACATGTGTTATTGAAAATACCAGCTGGGCAATCTCTTGCTAAAACAAAAATTAGTATCAAACGGATTGAAAAATCATTTAATGCAATAGGAAGTTTTAGATCCGTACGGGTAATTTATAATGTGGATCATATCTAAATAAAAAAATCGCCAGTCATTAAAGACCAGCGATTTTTTATTGTTGATAAATTGTCAAAAAAACTAAAAGTTGTTCAGCGCTTCTGCAAGCTCAGTCTTTTTGTTTCTACTTAACGGAATTGATCTTCCGCTAACTTCTACATTCTTACTGTTGAATTTCTCAATCTTTTCTAAATTGACAATGTACGATTTGTGTATTCTTAAGAATTTATCTTCTGGCAATTGCTTTTCAAAAGACTTCATGGTAGAAAGAATAACGATGTTTGCTTCGTCAGTAACTAATTTAATATAGTCACCAAGTGCTTCTATCCACTTAATATCATTAAGAATTACTTTTCTTTTCTTTAGATTACTTTTTACAAAAATATGCTCTTCGTCTTCATTGACTCTGTGCATTTGCTCAAATTTGGCTACAGCTCTTTTTACAGAGGCATCAAAACGAGTCATTGTAATTGGCTTATGAAGGTAATCTGTTACATCATAATCAAAAGCCTTAAGTGCGTAATCTGGTTTTCCAGTAATTAAAATTACTTGAGGTGGGTTCTCTAATGACTCCAATAAATCGAATCCGTTGATAATAGGCATTTCAACATCTAAAAAGATTATATCAATCTGATTATTTTTGATTCCATTTTTGGCCTCAATAGCATTACTGTACTCTGCCACCATAGCAAGATTGGGATGGTTGTTCACCAATTTCGCCACAGCCATTCGTTGCATAGACGAATCATCGACAATTATACTTCTTAATTTCATAAAAGGTTTGATTTGTGGGGTTAAATCATCGACAAATTACATAATAATGACGTTGAAATGCAACAAAAGTTGTAAACATTGTACGGTATTCTGTGTAGTTTTCAATGACGATAGGTTAAGATTTAGGTTAAGTTCAAATTTTATGATTCCTGTTTATAACGAAGAAAAAACGGTTTTCGTGTGAATTAGTCTTAAAATATTCATATTTTTGCGCTCCTAAAATTAATTTATATGAATAATTACGAAACTGTTTTCATCTTGAATCCCGTTCTGTCTGATACTCAGATAGAGGAAACAGTAAAGAAATTTGAAGATTTCGTCAAAAAGAACGGAGGCAAGATGGTCTCTAAAGAGAATTGGGGCCTAAAAAAATTGGCCTATGCGATCCAACACAAGAAAAGTGGTTTTTACCATTTGTTCGAGTTTACTGCTCCTGGTGAGGTGATTTTACCTTATGAGCAAGAATTTCGCCGTGATGAGCGTGTTATGCGCTTTTTAACAGTGAAATTAGACAAACATGCAGTTGCATGGGCGGAGAAAAGAAGAACAAGGTTAAAAACAGCTAAAGCGTAAGTGATATGGCATCTATAGAACAACAAGCAAAAAGTAAAAAAGATGGAGAAATCAGATATCTGACTCCATTGAACATTGAAACCAATACTAAAAAGAAGTATTGTAGATTTAAAAAGTCGGGTATCAAGTATATCGACTACAAAGATGCTGATTTCTTAATGAAATTGGTAAACGAACAAGGTAAACTTCTTCCTAGAAGACTTACTGGAACTTCGTTGAAATATCAAAGAAAAGTGGCTCAAGCTGTAAAACGCGCACGTCACATTGCATTAATGCCTTATGTTGGCGATTTGTTAAAATAAAAGAAACGTACGATGGAACTTATATTAAAACAAGACGTTGAGCATTTAGGCTTTAAAGATGATGTAGTAACTGTTAAGAATGGTTACGGTAGAAATTACCTTATTCCTAGAGGTTTAGCTCATATGGCTACTACTTCTGCTAAAAAGGTTTTGGCTGAGAATTTAAAGCAACGTGCTCATAAAGAAAAAGAAGTTGTAGATAGCGCTAATAAAACCGCTGAAGCACTTAAAGGTTTAGAATTGAAGATTCCTGCTAAAACAGGTGCTGGTGATAAATTGTTTGGATCAATAACAAATATTGATTTAGCCGCCGCACTTGAAAAGCAAGGTCACAAAATTGATAAGAAATTTGTCAAAATACAAGGTGGTTCAGTAAAACGTACTGGTACTGCAAATGCACAAATTAGATTGCATAGAGATGTATTGGTAGATTTCGCATTTGATGTGGTTGCTGACGCTAAGGCTAAGTAAATCTTTCAGATTTCTTTAATAGATTATAAGAGCCGTGTTCGCATGGCTCTTTTTTTGTTTAAATGGATTAAATAATACATTAAAAAGCACTACTGATTGTGAAATACACGAGACTTACAAAACAACAATTAGAAGAATTACATCCAGAATTTATCAACTTTTTAGCTACGCAATCGATTACTGGTGATGATTGGAAGCAATTGAAAGAAGATAAACCCGAAGTTGCTGAAGACGAGATTGATGTGTTTAGTGATTTAATTTGGGAAGGAGTACTCAGTAAAGTTGCTTATCTAGAAAATATATCAGCACTACAAATGCATTTGTTTCATTGTACTGAAAAAGAAATGAAATTAATTTCTGTAAAAGTCATGAATCCAGACGTTGACTTAACAACTTCTCTTGGTTTTTCATGGTTTAAGAAGAATTGGCAGTCTGATTTTGTTGAATATTTAACAGCTGCAAAAGCCTATACAGATGACAGAAATCTTGATAAGTTTAATTTAATTAAACAAGGTGCTGTTATTACAAAAGGTGAACTTTATCAATGGTTTGAAAAGGTGATTGTTACTTCTTAATACGTCAATCAGTTTAGTTTAACTTGCATGAAATTATGAATGAAACTTCCGCTATTTTGGAATGGTAAAGGGGAGGAGTATATTTGTCAGTATTATCTAAATTTATAGGTGCCTGAATTAAGAAGTGGGCATATGTTATAAGAATCTATTCAATGGCTCAAAAACCAAGCATACCAAAAGGAACCCGTGATTTTTCTCCCAGTGAAGTTGCAAAACGTAATTATATTTTTGACACAATAAAAAGGCATTTTCAAACTTTTGGTTTTCAGCCTATAGAAACTCCTTCGTTTGAAAATTCAAGCACTTTATTAGGTAAATATGGTGAAGAGGGTGACCGCTTAATTTTTAAAATATTAAATTCTGGTGACTTTATAAGCAAAGTAGATGATTTTACGTATAGTTCTAAGAATTCTAGCAGCATTGCACCTAAAATTACTGAAAAGGCCTTACGATATGACCTAACAGTGCCCTTCGCTCGGTATGTAGTAATGCATCAGAATGAAATTGATTTTCCGTTCAAGCGCTATCAAATTCAACCGGTATGGCGTGCTGATCGACCACAAAAAGGACGATTCAGAGAATTCTATCAATGTGATGCTGATGTTGTTGGATCTAATTCACTTATACAAGAAATTGAATTTATTCAATTGTATGATGCTGTGTTTACCGATTTAAAATTAGATGGTGCTACCATAAAACTAAATAATAGAAAAATTCTATCGGGTATTGCTGAAACTATTGGTGCTAAAGACCTTTTGATTGATTTTACCATCGCATTAGATAAATTAGATAAAATTGGTGAAGATGGAGTGATAAAAGAAATGCTTGAAAAGGGTATTTCAGAAAAATCTATTGAAAAACTATCACCGCTTTTTACATTAAAAGGAAATAATAAAGAACAGTTAGCTGTATTAAAACAGTTATTATCGAATTCAGATGAAGGTAGTACAGGTGTTGAAGAGCTTTCATTTATTGTTGAAACTATTGAATCAATGGGGCTTCAATCAGCAAATCTTACGATTGATGTAACCCTGGCAAGAGGTTTAAATTATTATACAGGTGCTATTTTTGAAGTTGCTGCACCAGATGGCGTAAAAATGGGCTCAATTGGTGGGGGAGGACGTTACGATGACCTTACCGGAATATTTGGACTAAAAGATGTTAGTGGCGTTGGAATTTCATTTGGCCTTGATCGTATCTACCTTGTTTTAGAAGAGTTGGAATTATTTCCTGAATCGGTAGATCAATCACTTCAAGTGCTTTGTTTGAATTTTGGGGACACTGAAGCGCTTTCTGCTTTACGATTGGTCAATAGTCTGAGAAAAGTTGGTGTAAAAGCTGATTTGTATCCTTCTAATAGTAAAATTCAAAAGCAATTTAAGTTTGCAAACAATAAGAACGTACCGTTTGTAATCTTGCTTGGTGAAGAAGAACTTAAAAATAGTACGTTTATCGTAAAGAATATGTCTTCTGGTACCCAAGAAACTTATGATTTAAAAAATCCAGAGAAGTTTATTCAATCACTTTAATAGTGCATTTATTTCATTAATTATTGTTGTGAAATAAGTATAAGTATGAGATACATACTTTTTCTGTAAAATAGGGTCTTTAAGCTCTTTTTTAAATTCACTTATGCGAATAAGTGCTAACGATTCTACTTCACTTTCTTGTTTTGTTAAACTATCTAACGAATGATTTAATTCGCATAAAAAAGTGTGATGAAATTCGTTGTCTTTCAAATCTTGATTATGTTTAAATTCAGACTTGAAAATACCAATCTTTTTTAGTTCATTTTGGGTAATAGATATACCAATTTCTTCTTGCACCTCTCTAAGTGCTGCGATTTCAATTTGCTCGCCCGCACCTATATGGCCTGCTACGGAAACATCAAAAAGCAAGGGGTGTGTGTCTTTATATTTGCCTCTCTGTTGTAAAAGAATTTTTCCATCTGAAGTATAAAACCAAACATGTACTGTTTGATGATATAAACCATTGCGATGCGCTTCTGACTTCAACGCTGTTCTGCCAGTGAGTTTTCCGTTGCTATCTAGAATATCTATAAGTTCATCCATCGGAATAAAATAATTAAAAAAAGCGCAGTAAAGAAAACTGTATCAATAAGACAAGGTCTCTAAACTGCGCAAAGTATGCCAGTGAATTAAGTAACTATTGGATTAAGATTAATCGAAATAGCTAAAAGTTTCACCTGATTTTATTGATAACAATGTCTCATAATACAATTTAATTACATTTTCAACATCATCTTGATGAACAGTTTCAACCGTAGTATGCATATAACGCAACGGCAATGATATCAGGGCTGAAGCTACACCACCATTGCTGTAAGCAAAAGCATCTGTATCAGTACCCGTAGATCTTGAAGCTGCTAAACGCTGAAAAGGAATTTTATTTTTCTCGGCTGTTTCAATAAGACGTTCACGTAATTTATTTTGTACTGCTGGGGCATACGAAATTACTGGACCTAATCCCATTTCAATATGACCTTCTTTTTTCTTGTCAATCATTGGTGTGGTAGTATCATGACAGACATCAGTGATAATAGCAACATCAGGATTTAAAGTATGGCTAATCATTTCAGCACCTCGCAAACCTATCTCTTCTTGTACCGCGTTTGTAATGTACAAGCCAAAAGGTAATTTTTGCTTGTTTTCATGTAATAGTCGAGCTACTTCGGCAATCATGAACCCACCAACTCTATTATCTAAGGCACGACATACAAATTTGTTCTTATTGAGAATTTTAAATTCATCAGGGTATGTAATTACACAACCAACATGAACACCCATTTTCAATACTTCTTCTTTGTCTTTTGCACCTATATCTATGAAAATATTATCTGGCTTTGGCGGTTCTTCTTTTACACGGCTGCGCGTGTGAATTGCTGGCCATCCGAAAATACCCTTAACTATACCACCTTTTGTATGAATATTAACCCATTTTGATGGTGCTATTTGATGGTCACTGCCACCATTTCTAATCACATAAATTAAGCCATCATCCGTAATATAATTAACGTACCAGGCAATTTCATCGGAATGACCTTCAATAACAACTTTGTATTTCGCATCCGGATTAATAACTCCAACTACTGAACCATATGTGTCTGTAATAAAAGTATCTACATAAGGTTTTAAATATTCCATCCAAAGTTTTTGCCCTTCCCATTCATAACCAGTTGGTGCTGCATTATTTAGGTATTTCTCTAGAAATTCAAGAGATTTTTTTGTCAATATTTTCTTTGTACTCATTTACATTGATTTTGAATACAAACTTAATCATATTCGCGTTTAATTAATAATTACATTCTTCCATAATCGTTAACTTTGGCAGGTGAATTGCACTAAGTAGTATATGATACGTAATATTTTTTTGATTTTATTTTTAGGAACAGCGTCTGCATTGCTCGCACAGATTGAGGATAAGCCCTTAGATTCTATTGCTGAGAAGCTAATCATGGTAGAAGGCGATTCTATTTTTCGAACATCGGTTTCTTTAGATGAAGTGTATGTTTTTGGCAAATTGAAATTCGAAAATTATGATGAAAAGTTACATTATTATATTTTACGTAGAAAAACACTGAAAGTATATCCGTATGCCAAAATGGCTGCAGATAGACTGGTAGAACTTAATGACAGTTTGACCAAAATAAAACGAACGAGAAAGAAAAAGAAATACACAAAAAAAATACAGAAATATATAGAAGGTGAGTTTTCAGATGAGCTTAAAAAATTGACCCGTACAGAAGGTCAAATATTAGTGAAATTAGTTCATCGCCAAACAGGAATAACGGCTTTTGATTTGGTAAAAGAACTACGTAGCGGTTGGCGTGCTTTTTGGTATCAAACTACTGCTAAGATGTTTAAAATTAGTATTAAAGAAGAATTTCATCCTGATGTAGTACATGATGATTATTTGATTGAAGATATACTACAACGTGCTTTTGCCAAGTTTAAACTTGAACGGCAAGAATCTGCATTAGAATATGATTTTTCTGCATTGAGTAATAAATGGAATAGTTATGCTGCCGAAAAAAAGTAGCTACTATTCTTTCAAATAAGGCATCAAGGCTTTTCGCATCTTTTTATAGCCAGCTTTATTAGGATGGAGTCCATCCGAAAATAGTGATTCATCTATGGTATTGTCTTCCTTTAAAAAGATTGCACCAACATCTGCATATTTAACCTTAAAATTCAGAGCTGTTTCTTTAATTTTAGTATTTAACTGAACTACACGTTCTTCGTTATCCCTTCTAGGTAATATTCCGAACCATATAATATCTGCTTGAGGCTGTCTATTTTGTATTGCCTGAAGTATGAGTTTATGACCCTCAATAATTTCTTCATTAGTATTTAAATGAAGATTATTCGTGCTTATCATACCTAAAACTTGTTCCGCTTTAAAGCCATCAAGTTCACCATGGTAAATGCGCCATAGAACGTTTTCTAGTCTATCCCATCCATAGGCATAATTACCAAGGCCAAGTGGCGTAAAATAGTTATCCCATGATTTTTCTTCTGTTGCGTGTTCTGATTTTGGTAAACCGCCCCAAAAATGAATAATTGAATTGGCCAATATCACTTTTTTAGGAGGATTGGTTTTATTCATTTCTAAAATTTGTCGATGCCTTTTTTCCCAATCGTACTTATAAGGTTCTCTTAATTGCGTAACGGGTAGGGTAGTGGTTGATTTACCTAAAGGTTCCTGCAAGATTTCACGCAGTTTGGTTTCATACGCCTCTGCGTAATGCATCATACCTAAATCATTTGGGTGGGTTCCGTCTACAGTGTCATCAAGTTGCAAGCCTAATTCATCATAGCTCAAATAATGCAGATTTGTAATTCCTTTATTAATAAGCTTGTCAAAAGTGTTTTTTTGAATGGTATTCACACGAGTATATGATTTCATTCGCTCAGGATTGATATATCCGTCAGAATAACCGGCATGTTCAGTTAATAGAATTGGTGTATCAGGTCTTTCTTGGCGTAGTTGGTTTACGGAGTTAATTATTCTATTTTCTATCTCAATATCACTAAATTGTTTTTCACGGGTTAAATTAGGAAGACAATCAAGAATATAAATCTTAGCTTCAATTTCAACCAATAAATCAATTAGCTCTTTTTCTAATCTGCCATTACCAGAAAAAGCTAGGTTAAGAACAGGTCTATCTAAATTTCTACCTAAAATACTGGTCCATGCCATACCTGGTCTACTTGCACAAGCTCCGTGAGCAATTGAGGTTCCATAAACAACTATCGGTTTTTCTTTTCGGACTGGTAACGCTTCAAATCGGGTGTTTGTCGGTACACCGATTTCCATCCATTCTACGCTATTGTATAAGGGTAAGTCTAGTCTATACTCTCTGCCTAATTCATGATAGCGGTCGTTGGGCTGCAACCCACCAAAACGATATGTAATGGTGTCTGAGAATTCTCTTTTACCATTAGCCCATAAAGTGGCTCCATCACTTGTTATAGCATATAAATCTACCCCGCTCACACCTGTTGCTGGCATGTGATCCATTGCTTTTTTCTGCCGGACTTTATAACGGACTATAATTTCTTCAGCATTAGAACGGAATCTGATTTTTAAACCGGCTGAATGTTTTGAAAGATTCCATACCGCTTTTCGAACTGTTTTTTCAGCTCTTGCTGGAAGTCTGTCATATGGTGTTTCAACTTCGTTTGGCCATGCTTGACCTTCAATAACTGGAAATTCATTGGTAACAGGATTCCACCATTTAATAATAGAATCTTGTGCTGTAAGTATGCTCAGCTGAAAACAGAAGAGTAAAGCTAAGATTGTTCTCATGCTTATATTTTGTAATAATTAAATAAAAAACCCTCTAAAATTAATCAAGTAAATAATAGAGGGTTAAAATTTGAGATTTTAAATCACATCTAAAACGGCACGCACGTAGCCTACAGATTCGGCAAGTCCGAATTTGGCATGCTCACCATCTTTTTCATATTCAATGCCCACTATGCCACTGTATTTTACTTCTTTGAGTGCAGCTAAGAGACTTGGAATATTCATTTTACCGCGTCCTATTTCTACTGGCTTACCTTCAGCATTTTGTTCATTAATATCTTTAATGTGTACATCTAGTAAACGATCCTTGTACTTTTTGATTTCTTCTGCTGGGTCTAGATTTAATCTAAATGTATGCCCCATGTCCATGCAAAGACCAATACGTTTATCAAGATTTTTGATTTTATCATAAACGCTTTTGGGTGAAGGAAAAATTTCATCCTCAGGACCATGGTTATGTATTGCTAACTTAATATCGGTTTCCTTAACCTTTTTCTCAATTTGAGGTAACAATTCATGTGTGGTTACTCCAATAATCATTTTAAGACCTGCAGCCTTAGCATAATTAAAATATTTTTCAATATCCTCTGGAGTTTTCATATAAATAACACCTCCGCCATAAAGATTTAGGCCACGAGCTTTTACTTTAGCACTTATTAGTCGTAATTCTTCATCTGTTGATTCATAGGGCAGATGAAAACTTTTAAAAGCTACATCCGTTAGGTTTAAACCTAATGCAATATCAATAACCTCATCTAAGCTATACTTGCGAAGTGTATAAGACGCAAGGCCAACAGTCAACTTATGGTCTTCTGGTTGAGTGGTATTGTTTTTAGAAGCTACGGCAAATGATGATGTAGTTGCACCGACGGTGCCAAGCGCTACTGTTCTAATAAAATTCTTTCTAGATACTTTCATAATTAAGTGTGTTTAATTAATAATTAAAACGCTCTGTATTCCCCTTCTAAATATTGATTGGCTTCACTTTCTGAAAATTGAGCAGAAGAGCTGTCCCAATGCAATGTTTGATTTGGAAAACGACCAGCAATTACACCTAAAAGAATTGTTTCTGTTAGTTTGGATGCATATGAAAATGGAGCTGTAGTTTCGCCATTACCTAAACAAGCATCAACAAATTGATGGTAGTGTTTTGGACCTTCAGACTCATAATTGCGCACAATTTCACCAATATTATTAGCTTTACTTACAGCTTCAATTTCTGCAGAAATGTCGACATATTTACCATTAACTATTTTTGTTGGTAACTGCATAAAGTGTGGTAATAATAAACGGCCTTTATCACCAACAAACATTGCACCTTGATCTGGTAGTTTACCTGCGCCAGCTATTTTTGCGTCAAGTGAAATCTTATCTTTTACAGATTCCTTTTTCTTCTTAGATTTTTTACTCTTTTTAGAATTCTCTTTTTCAGCACCTGGTAAAACTAGGTCTTCATGATCATTAGGTGCACCAGGGCCATCATACCAAATCCATGTTAATGTTTCGGCGGTATGCGGAGTTTCCGGAAATTCATAAGTAACTACGTTATTCTCTGGGTAACCAAAACCAGTTGTTGGTCTACATTCATTTTTAATAGTTCTAGGTACATCTAATTCAAGAGCATTATATGGAGTATCAAAAATATGAACTCCCATATCACCTAAAGTGCCACAACCATAGTCCATTAGTTTACGCCAATTTCCTGGGTGATACACATCTTTTTTATAAGGTCTCTTTGCAGAAGTACCTAACCAAAGATTCCAATCTAAGGTATCAGGTACTGGGTCTTCGCCAACTGGTGCAGGTCCGTCATAACCCCAAGTTTTAGGTGACCAAGCATGCACTGTATGAACTTTTCCAATAATTCCTGATTGAATTAAAAGAGTAGCTAATTTATAATCGTAAAATGAATGTACTTGAATACCCATCTGGGTTACCAAGTTTTTCTCTGCGGCTAATTTATTCATTGCCCTAGCTTCAGAAACATAATGTGTTAATGGCTTCTGACAATACACAGGTTTATTTAAATTCATAGCCATCATTGAAGCAGGTGCATGTGTATGGTCAGGTGTTGAAACAATAACCGCATCTATTTCATTTTCCATTTCTTTCAACATTATTCTATAATCTGAATACGTTTTTGCGTTTGGATGTAATTTTTTAGCAGCAGCTAAATTGTTTGCATCTACATCGCAAAGTACTGTTACATCAACCGAGGCATGTGAAGAAATTGCTTTTAAATCTTCACCTCCCATATTACCAACACCAATATGTGCAGTTCTTAGTCTACCATGTGGGCCAGCATTTTTCATTATAAATGAAGGCGTTAATGCAAGTGCGATACCTGCTAAACCACTCTTCTTTATAAAGTCTCTTCTATCGTTATTATGTTTGTGTTTCTTCATTTTGTTTGGTGTAAATTATATTTCGGTATTCAATTCTTTAATTCTAATATTTTTAAAACGGACAACATCTCCATGACCTAAAAAACCGATATGACCTTTGTTTTTATTTAGCCCCGGATGATCTTTGTGGTCTAATGTTCCGTTTTTGCCTGCTTCTTTATAATCGCCATCAACAATAGTGGTTCCGTTAAGTACAATTGTAATTTTTGAACCTTTAACGGTTACAGTTTGTTGGTTCCATTCACCTACCGGTTTTAGGGATCCTCTTTTTGCGGGAATTACGCCATAAACAGAACCATGATATTGGTATACTTCAAGTTCTGCATATTTCTCAGCCGTGTCATCAAGTATTTGAAGTTCCATGGCATCATAAGCTGCATGGTCATTTGGAGCCATGTGAATCCCTATACCATTATTTGCGCCGGGTGTCAATTGAAACTCAAACGTAAAGACATAATCGCTATACTCTTTTGCAGTATATAGATTTCCACCACTTCCACCGCCGTTTGGGTCAATAATAATTAATCCGTTTTCAACCTTATACGATTCTTTGTTGCCTTCCCAACCATCTAAGTTTTCACCATTAAAAAGGCTCGTGAAACTTGATTCGCTTAGAAGATTTTTTTTTGAACCACAAGATGATAATGTAAGTATCATGAAACTTAGCGCTAGAAAACTATTTTTTTTGATTTTCATAAACGACGCTATAATTTTTTAATTTTTATGTTTCTAAACCAAATAGGGCTTGAATGGTCTTGTAAACCGATATAGCCAGTTTTGTATTTGCCATAGTCTTCAGAATTTTTCCATTTATCAGAATTCTTTTGCTCAGTCCAAGCTTCATCCCAAGGAACAAAAGAAAATAACATTTGTCCGTTCAACCAATGTTCTACTCTTTCGGGTGTGAATACAATTTTTGAGGAATTCCATTCACCTACTGGATGTAGAATTTTATCGGCGGGAGCTGGATGCATTGCATAATCTGCTCCTGTTGATTGTAATGGTTTCAATTCTTCTGGTTTGTCTGTATACCCAAGGCTTATATTGTAGGCAGTCAGTTCTTTAGGATGCATTTTGGCATACCCAAGGTCATCAATAAGTTGATATTCCGGTGAAACCTTAGGAGGGCTATCATACCCTTCTTTTAAATGATAAAAAATACCACTATTAGCGCCAGCAGGTATTTTCCATTCTAAATAAAGTTCGAAATTATCAAATTCTTCGGCAGCATAAATAATGTCTTTTCCACCTTCATAATCCTCTTCTGAACCATTCGATTTCTTCAAATCTAAATCAGATTTAAAGGTTAAAGTGCTGTCTTCTATCACCCATCCTGGAGGTAAGGTTTTGCCATTATAGCCTCGCCAACCTTCAGTTGAAGTTCCATCAAAAAGGTATATCCATTCATCTGCTTTATTTTCGGTAGCTACTGTTGCTTCCGATTTTTCTTCCTTTTTTGCTTCTTTACAAGAAAATAGAATTAAAGTTATTGTAAGTATTGTAATTAGTTTTTTCATTCTTCAGTCTCTTTTTATTTTAGCTAATAATATCTAATGGTTTCGTGTTTTTCCAATTTCCTCTGGTAAAATCAGGAAAAGCCTGTGGCATTCCATCACTTGCAACTGAAGCCGCACTTAAAGGTGTTACAGCACTCCAAAAGGCACCTTCATAAACATTTTGATCTAAAGGAAGTCCTTTTTGCAAGCATTCAACTATGCGGTACATCATTATTCCATCCATACCACCGTGACCACTATTTTTAGCTTTCTCATTTAATCGTTTGTAAAGTGGATGGTCGTACTTTTCATAAACCGCTGCTAACTTGTCACCCTGAACCCATTCATGATGGTCTTTGGTTATTCCTAAAACACCGCCTTCAAGTGCAACTCTATTGGGGAAACCAGCGAGAGTACCTTTGGTACCTTGAATTAAATTATGACGTGTATAAGGTCTTGGACTTGTTTCATCCCATTGAATCATTACAGTTCTACCTGCCTGGGTCTTAACAATTGATGTGTTCATATCGCCACCTTTAAATTCAAGGTCTTTCCATTTATTATCCCGTTCCATATGATTTTGCTCGTATAATTTTCTACCTCGTGATGGAGATGAATAAGAAACTAAACTTTTGAAATTATCATCTGTTCGACAGAGATTCATGTATTGTGCTACGGGACCTAGACCATGAGTGGGATATAGGTTACCATTGTTATGTGCTATTTGCGGTGTACGCCATGAACCTGTATTTCGTACTTGTTCTTTCATTTGAAAACGTAACTCATGAATATAAGCAGCTTCACCATGTAATAATTCACCAATAACGCCTTGTCTACACATATTAAGGTACATCAATTCATCACGGTTGTAATTTACATTTTCCATCATCATACAATGCTTTCCGGTTGCCTCAGACGTATCAATAATGTCCCACATTTCTTTGATGGTCAACGCCATAGGCACTTCAGTAAAGGCGTGAGCTCCTTTTTTCATGGCTTCAATAACCATCGGTGCATGATTGGCCCAATTGGTTACTACAAATACCACATCGGGTTTTACTTCATCAAGCATGGTACGCCATTTATTCTCTTCACCGTAATATAGTTTGATGTTTTGATGTTGTTTGCCCTTACCAATTTCCTTGGCTTTTTCGCCCCATTTTTTCGCAAAATCTTCGTACAAATCACATATTGCTACAATCTCAGTGCCTTCTAATCCTGCAAAGAATTGTAAATGAGAAGGCCCTCTGTGACCTACGCCTATGAAAGCAGCTCTAACTTTTTCTAGTTTTGGAGCCGCAAAATCGCCCATATATTTGTGCATAAATGGTCGTTCTGTAAAAGAATTAGCAGCACTTCCCATTGTAGGAGCCATTGTTATTGCTGCCCCGGCCAATGAGGTTTTTCTAATAAAATTTCTTCTGTCTAATTTGCTCATTTATATTGCTTTATGTTAGTTTGTTTTTTGTGATATTTAGGTCTTAGTAGAAATATACATTTCGCTTTGTAGAAAAATCAAGGCATATTGTGATTGTTTAAGGTGTATGATTGTGGTATATGAAACTTCGATATGTTGGTTAACAGAATTCTTAATTGTAACACTAAATTTTCTGGTAATTTCAATTCTGTATTTCTAGAAGAAAAGATAGACAATACACAGGTGTGTAAGAAGACATCAAAGAAGCCCAAATTTTTCATGCCCTAATTTAATAAATAGCTAGGGATTTGGCCTTGTGAGCTTAGGTAATTTTATTTTTTTTTCGAGAAGAGCGCGTCCATTATAACCTTTATGCCATAGAATCCGCCAGCAATTGCTCCAATGGCTAATAAACCACCGATTATTACTATTGGCCAAAAAAATGGATGACCAACATTTTTAAAGGCTTGTGATAGAATTACGGGGGCTGTGAACATTAAGGCTATAGTAATGCCCATGTATTTTAAGCCTTTTACAAGTAGAAATCTATCCGTTTTCATAATCATTCAAAAATACAGATTTATTATATTAAATGCAGAAGTGAAATTTGAACTAAACATGCATTTTGTTAATTAGAATGCGAATACAAAATATTATTCGAGTATAATTGATTTTTTATATTCTTCTGAAACAGCAAAATACCCTAAAATGTATGCGTTAGTTTGATTTTCATACTCCGTGGAATTGTTGTCTGAAATTTTTATAATATTACCTCGTACTGTAGCTGCTGGACTTTGAAATGGACCTTGGTCACCGCCTGCTTGAACTATTAATTGGTTCATGTAATTATAAAATTGTTCGTCTATACCAAGAATACTTATTTCTAATTCATAACCTGATTTTAAGCCGCCTTCATAAAAATATGAAAATTGAAATTTTTGACCTGGATAAAATGTGTCTTCCGAAACTAAATATTCATCAAAGGAGAAATCAAAAAGATAAAAGTCAGTTCGGTTTGGGGCGTCAGTAACCGTAACCAATATTTCTGTTTCATCACCTGTAAAAAGTGTTTGGCTTCCTTCTTCTAATTTATCAATAGGAACAGCTGGGGCATAAGTAGTTTCAGCCTGATATTGTACGTTTTCATATTCAATATTTAAAACAAGACGACCGCTAGTAAAAAAAGCGGTTTCTCTTGTTCCAGAATAATGCCCTAATTGGTTTTTATTTAAGACTAAAATATTCTCATTAGTTGAATAGTCTAAATTACTTATGGTAATTAAATCAACATCTGTAGGTTCAATTTGTTCAAAAAATGAACTTGTTAATGCAGTGTTGATTACTGCAGTTGTAAATGGTTCACTTTTATCAATACGAATTAAAGCATCAACAGACAATCTTGGTGCTTCAGTAGGCGGGTCAACGGTGATAACATCTTGACATGAAATTTGTATAAAAAACAACATAAAAGCTAAGGGCCAGTTTTTCATGTTTTAGAATTTAAAATTATAGGTTACTGCTGGTACTATGCCAAATATAGAAGTACGTACTGCCTCATTGACCCCAGTGTCTTGGTTATTACTAAAGTTTATTGATGCAGCGTTCCTTCTATTATAAACGTTATAAATGCTAAAAACCCATTCAGCTTTCCATTTTCTATTTAAATTTTTTCTGGGTGTTAAAGTGGCCGAAATATCCATTCGGTTATAATCTGGAAGGCGCTCACTGTTTCTCAAACCATAATAAGGTATTGACAAACCTTGAAATTCAAACTGGCCAATTGGGTAATTCGTTGGTTGCCCAGTTTGATATACGAAAGTTGAATTAATACTCCATTTTTCATTTAACTCATAGCTGCCAAATATTGAAAAATCATGTGTTTTGTCAAAAGGTGTATTATACCATTCACTATTGTTAATTCCAGTTTCAAAATTTGACCTTTCTAATTCAGGAGTTGATTTTCGTCCTGGTGTTTTTTGTTCTGATTTGGAGAGTGTATACGCTAACCAACCTTGTAATGCGCCCTCATTTTTTCGTAATAACAATTCTAGACCATATGCTCGGGCTTTGCCATTAAGTATAACTTGTTCAATTGCATTGTTGGCAATTAGATTTGCCCCATCAATATAGTCAATACGGTTTTTTATATTCTTATAAAAAACTTCTGTTTCTAATGAATAATCACCATTTTTTATATTTCTAAAATAACCGGCTGTATATTGGTCAAGAATTTGGGGTTTGACAAATGGACCACTGGGTGTCCATACGTCCAAAGGAGTAGGGGAGCTGGTGTTTGATAGTAAATGCAAGTATTGGGCTAACCGTGTATAGCTCGCTTTTACAGAGGCTTTATCGTTAATTACGTATGAAGCAGATATACGCGGCTCAAAATTATTATAAGTTGCTAAGCTTGCATTTCTATCTGGTTGCGCAACGGATTCCGGTATTGCTTTACTATAAACAAGCGTTTGCGGATCAAAAATAATTGGATTGTTGTTGCTATAGACGTTTATTTCATCTTGCCCAAGGCGCATAAAATTACTGAAACGAAGCCCATATTCTAAACTTAAATTTTTTGTAAGGTCATGTTCTATGTCTATATAGGCTGCAAATTCATTAGCATATTTTTGAATTAATTGTTCGGCGACTATACCAGATTCTTCATTGCTAGGTTCAATTTTACCGGGGTTAAACCTATAATATATGTTATTGATACCATAATTGATTTGTAACTTATCGTTAACATAATGCTTTAAGTCATATTTTAAATTGAAATTTTGGATGCCTGAGTTCCAATTAAATCCTACAAAATCTAATTTAAGACCATAATAGTAATCCGAATAAATTAAAGATAAATTGGAGAATAACTTATCTGAAAATAAATGGTTCCACCTGAAATTACCTACCATATTACCATAAGTATTTACAAAGCTTTCAGATATACTAAAAACATCTCTACCAAAATATCCTGAAAGAAAAATGCTATTCTTGTCATTAATATTGTAGTTCAACTTGGTGTTTAAATCATAGAAATAAGCAGAATTGTCAACATCAAATAGTGGAAGAAATAGGTGTGCGTATGATGCCCTACCACCAACCAAAAATGCAGCTTTGTCTTTTTTAATTGGTCCTTCTATTAATAGTCTACTGGCCACAGCACCAATACCTCCGTTGACCTTAATTTGTTTACTATTTCCTTCTTTTTGGAAAATATCTAAAACTGAAGATACTCTTCCTCCATAACGCGCAGGAATACCGCCTTTATAGAGTTTAATATCCTTTATAGCATCTGGATTAAAAACTGAAAAGAATCCGAATAAATGTGATGAATTAAAAATGACGGCTTCATCTAAAAGAATTAAGTTTTGATCTACAGACCCACCGCGAACATTAAACCCTGAAGCTCCTTCACCAGCGTTGGTAACACCTGGCAGCAATAAAATAGCCTTTATTACATCGGCCTCTCCTAGAATAACGGGTATTTTTTTTATGGTTTCAACCTTTAATGAATTTACACTCATCTGAGGTTTTCGAATGTCAAGTTTTTCTACATTTTGGGTGACAACAACTTCATCCAGTTCTTCTGCTGTCTCTATTAATTGATAGTTTAATTTGATGTTTTCAGTTAATGATATGGTATGATTGATTTCTTCGAACCCTAGATAACTTATATAAATTTGATAGTCTCCTTCAGGAACTGTAATTGAATAAAATCCATATTGATTGGTAGTCACGCCTGTTGCTAATTCAGGAATTAGTATTGTGACTCCAATTAGTGTTTCATTACTAGAAGCTTCGGTAATAGTACCACTGATGGTAAATTTCTGTTGGCCATAACTGAGTATCGAGCACAAGAAAATAATTGTGAAGCTAGCTATGGTCAATCTTTTCATAGAAGGAGCAATTTTATATAAAACTACTTATAATTACGGCTTTATGAAAGTTTATATGAGGTATATAAAAAGACCCTCACCGGTTAGGTGAAGGTCTTAGTAATAATTTATCGCATAGACTATATGCTACTTAAAATAGCATTTAATGTTGCGCTTGGTCTCATTGATGAAGATCTTAAACTATCAGATGGCTTATAATACCCATCAATATTTTGTTCTTTACCTTGAGCATCAATTAATTCTGCAACTATCTTGCTTTCGTTATTTTTTAGTTCTTCAGCAACTTTAGTAAAGGTCTTTCTTAAGTCAGCGTCTTCACTTTGATTCGCAACAGCTTCAGCCCAATACATGGCTAAATAAAAATGACTTCCTCTGGTGTCAAGCTCATTTACTTTTCTAGAAGGAGATTTGTCATTTAGTAGAAACTTTTCAGTTCCGGCATCTAAGGCTTCACCTAAAATTCGAGCTTTTTGATTGTTATACTTTTCACCATAAAAATCAAGTGCTACGCCTAGTGCTAAAAATTCTCCCAAAGAATCCCATCGTAGATGGCCTTCTTCTAAAAACTGTTGCACATGTTTTGGTGCTGATCCACCTGCACCTGTTTCAAATAAACCTCCACCATTCATTAAAGGTACAATAGACAACATTTTTGCACTTGTACCTAATTCAAGAATAGGAAAAAGATCAGTTAGATAATCACGAAGCACATTTCCTGAAACAGAAATGGTATCCTGGCCTTCTTTAATTCTTGCTAATGTAAAATGAGTTGCCTCAATAGGTGATAAAATACGAAGATCAAGTCCTGAAGTATCGTGATCAGGTAAATACGCATTAACTTTTTTAATTAATTCAGCATCATGAGCACGATTTTCATCTAACCAAAAAACTGCTGGTGTGTCTGAAGCTCTTGCTCTGCTAACTGCCAATTTAACCCAATCTTCAATTGGACCATCTTTCACTTGGCACATTCTCCAGATATCACCTTCTTCAACTTCGTGTGAAATTAAAACGATACCTGAATTTTTATCGATAACATTTACGGTACCTGATTCTGAAATTTCGAAAGTTTTATCATGTGAACCATATTCTTCAGCTTTTTGAGCCATTAGTCCAACATTTGGTACGGTACCCATAGTTGTAGGGTCAAACGCACCATGCTTTTTACAGAAATCAATAGTTGCAGTATATATGCCTGCATAACTACTATCAGGTATAACGGCTTTTGTGTCTTGTGCTTGACCAGCAGCATTCCACATTTGACCAGAATTTCTAATCATTGCTGGCATTGAAGCATCAATAATAATATCACTTGGCACATGTAAATTTGTAATTCCCTTTTCAGAATTCACCATTGCTAAGTCAGGTCCGTTTTCAATAGCGGTAGCAATGTCATTTTTTATTTCATTCTTTTTATCTGAAGGAAGGCTTTCTAATTTTCCAAGAAGTGTTTCTAGACCATTATTTGCATTTACGCCTAAAGATTCAAAAGTTTCACTGTGTTTTTTGAAAACATCAGCAAAGTAAACTTCAACTGCATGACCAAAAATGATAGGGTCTGAAACCTTCATCATTGTTGCTTTCATGTGTAAAGAAAACAGCACACCTTTGTCAGCTGCATCTTTTACTTGTTCTTGTAAAAATGCTATTAACGCCTTTTTGCTTAACACAGTGGCATCAATAATTTCACCATCTAGTAATTTAATACTGTCTTTTAAAATTTGTTTACTGCCATTGTTAGCATCTAAAACAATTTCGATATCAGTAGCAGCGGTGATTGTTACTGACTTTTCATTTGCTTGAAAATCCCCAGCGCCCATAGTGGCAACATGAGTTTTAGAGTCTGCGCTCCAAGCCCCCATTGAATGCGGATTTTTCTTCGCATAATTCTTAACCGCTCTCGGTGCTCGTCTATCAGAGTTACCTTCACGAAGAACAGGGTTTACGGCACTTCCTTTAATTTTGTCATACCTAATTTTGATTTCTTTTTCAGAATCGTTTTTAGGTTCGTCAGGATAATCGGGTAGGGCATACCCTTTTTGTTGTAATTCTTCAATTGCTTCTTTTAATTGAGGCACTGAAGCACTAATATTTGGTAGCTTGATGATTGTTGCATCTGGCGTTTTTGCCGCAGCCCCTAATACAGCAAGGTCATCTGTGAGCTTTTGATTTTCTTTAAGAAAATCATTAAAAGTTGCGATTATTCTACCGGCTAAAGAAATATCTTTTGTTTCTACTTCAATGCCTGATGTTTTGGTAAAGGCTTTTACAATGGGTAGAAAAGATTGAGTTGCCAAAGCGGGTGCTTCGTCAGTTTGTGTGTAAAGAATTTTTGGCATTCGAAAATGTAGTTTAATTTAAGCGGAGCAAATATACAATTTTAAATGTGTGGAATAATAGGACTGTATGGCAATATCAAACACTTTTGTGCTAAAATGTACAATTAATAAAAGAGCACTAGTTTTTGTACGGTATTTCGCTAAAAAACAAAACCCAAAACATTGTACAAGTACATTGTTTTGGGTTTTTGAGATAGTAGGTAAACTTTCTGCTTCGTACGTATACGATAGGCAACCAATGATTGCATTCACCAGACTATGTCATGTTAACGTTTGAAATACTATAAGTTCTTAATTAACAAACCAAGCAACTTAATCATGTATTTCTTCTTGAAGTCTTTACACCTGAACTCTTTATAATTAACTACTGTTAATTACAGTTTATTCAATTTGTTCACATCTATCGATAAAAAACCACAGCTTTTTAAATAAATGCTCATTTTTAATGAATATACCTAAATATATCCGCTTAAAAATTAGACAACAATATAAAGAACGTAAACTTTACAACGGTTCGCTGAGTAGCCATCGACAGGCATATCTTTATAACCGCATTCTAAATGTAGTAAATTTCTCTCTAATATCCAAAATCTTCAATGAATTAAAGATCAACAGGTTATGAACTTCTGTTATTAACAAATGTTGATAACAGAAAAGTCCCGTTACGTATGTACGTAACGGGACTTTCAATATGATTTCAGAGAAGTTATTAAGAACGAACTTCTTTAATTCTTGCTTTTTTACCAGTAAGACCTCTGAAGTAGAAAATACGTGATCTACGTACTTTACCTTTCTTGTTAACTTCTACCTTTTGTAAAGCAGGCATGTTAACAGGAAAAATACGTTCAACACCTACAGTACCAGACATTTTACGAATAGTGAAAGTTTCAGTAGCTCCTGAGCCACGTCTTTGTATTACAGTACCTTTAAAGAACTGCGTACGTTTCTTTTCACCTTCTTTAATTTCGTAATAAACAGTGATTGTATCACCAGAAGAGAATTCAGCAAATTCCTTTCTTGGAACAAACTCTTCTTCTACAAATTTTATTAATGAATCCATTGCTTTTATTTAGCATTTTACCTCAATCAACATTCACGTATTTCGTCAGAGGTTGATTAAACAGGATGCAAAAATAGTTCTAAAATTAGAACCTGCAAGTAATTTTTAATGAATTTTATTCTCCCAGGATGGTGTAATGCTCACTTACTGCAGTAAATCAGGTCTAAGCTTTTCAGTTCTTTTAAGTGCTTGCTCTTCTCGCCAAGCCTCTATTTTAGGAAAATTTCCACTTAAAAGTACTTCTGGAACGGCCATACCTTTATATTCTGCAGGACGCGTAAATACAGGAGGTGCCAATAAATCATCTTGAAAAGTATCAGTTAAAGCAGATGTTTCATTACTCAAAACCCCTGGTATTAATCGAATTACGGCATCTGCTAGTATGGCAGCGCCCAATTCACCGCCTGAAAGAACATAATCACCAACAGATATTTCTTTGGTGATAAATGCATCTCTAACGCGGTGGTCAACTCCTTTATAATGTCCGCAGAGTATTATTATATTACCCAATAATGATATGCTATTGGCCATTTTCTGATTTAAGGTTTCACCATCTGGAGTCATATAAATAATCTCATCATAATCTCTTTCTGATTTTAATGATGTGATACATTTATCTATTGGCTCTATCATTAAAACCATACCAGCACCACCACCAAATTGATAATCATCAACTTGATTGTAACTCTTATCAGTATAATCACGTAAATTATGAAAATGTACTTCTACCAAACCCTTATCAATTGACCGCTTTAAAATAGAAGCTTCAAACGGACTCTTTAGTAGTTCAGGTAATACTGTTATAATATCAATTCTCATTTGGTCTATCTGCTAGTGTTTGTCTATTTCATACTTCAATGACTTCTTAATCACTGGCCATTCCATTGAAATTATTGAAAATACTACCGTATCTCGCAAAATTCCATTTGAATCAATTCTATGGTTTCTTAGTACTCCATCTTGTTTTGCTCCAAGCCTTAAAATAGCATTTCTTGAGCGATAGTTAAACCAGTTGGTTCTAAACTCAATAGCTATACAATTTAATTTTTCAAATGCATGTTGCAGTAGTAGATATTTGCATTCTGTATTAATACCTGTGCGTTGTGAGCTTGCAGCATACCAAGTAGATCCAATTTCTAATCTTCGGTTTTCGCTATCTGCATTCATAAAACGTGTTGTACCAATCACCTTGTCTGATTTTAAATCAATAACTACAAAAGGTAACGCAGTTTGATTTTCTTTTTGAGCAAGCGCAATTTCGATAAACGAGTCAATATCATTTTTTGACGGAACCCACGTGTACCATAAATTCCACAATTCGCCATCACTTGCCGCTGCCAATAGCTGTTGTTTGTGAGAAGCTTTCAAAGGTGTTAATTTAACAACTTCACCAATTAATTCTACTTCTTTAAGCCAAGCACTCATTGTAAATTCTGTTAAAAATTGAATATTTATTTAGCAGTCCAAAAGTAGTGAAAATAGCCTGAATCTTTTTGCCAATTTAGCTTCTCATACAACTGTTGCGCTGGGTTGTCTATTGCGGTAGATAGTGCTAAACCTTTGAAATTATTAACTTTACATAATTCTTTGGCTTTATTTAAAAGTGCTTCGCCTATTCCTTTTTTTCTATGGGAATCTAAAACATATAGGTCATTGAGAATATAGGTAGATTGTAAAGAAACAGATGAAAAAGAAGTATATAGTTGCGTAAATCCTACTGCTTTATTATCAATTACGGCTATCAATATGATTGATTCATTCTTAGTTAATCTTTCATGAAGAAAATCTTTAGCAGCTTCTAAATTTGATTCTTGTTTATAAAAAATGCGGTACTTGTCAAATAATGATGCTACTTCTTGAATATCCTCAATGGTAGCTTGGTGAATGTTAATCATAGGATATAAAAAAAGCTCCGAACGGAGCTTTTAAATTATTTTGTTTTTTTGTACTTATTAATCTCGTCTTGTAGTTGTCTACTTATTTTTTGCTCTCGTTCTAGAGCTCTTCGCCTGTGGTCTTCATACTCAGTCTCCAATTCAGATAAATTTGATTTGGCTTCTTGTGTAAGAATATTACTGCTTCTAAATTTGTACATAAAGAATAACATGAAACCAAGTAAACCTGCTATAATAGACCACAAAATGGTATTATATGTTATTTTGGAAACCATGATTCCTAAAAAAGACATTGAATCTTTTTCTTCAGTTACTGAAGTAAGATTGGTTGTTGTCTCATCTAATTTTTTATTTAGAGACTCAATTGTAGACTCATGTCCCGAAATTGTTGCTTGTAGTGCAGATGCATTGGTATATTGAGCCTTTAAAGTATCTATTACATTTTTGCGTAATTTATCTAAAGACAAGGTTCGAACAGCTTCATAACGAGCACCGTTCACACCTTTAAAGTTACCTGATTTTTTAGATATATAATCAAATTGGCTGTCAATTGTACCTTTGTCTAATGACAAATCTGAATCATCTGTATCTTGCGCAAATTGTAGGTTAAATGCTAGAAGCGCAATTACGATAGTAAGTATTTTATTACCTTTCATTTTCAAAATAGGTCTTAAAAATTAATTATTTGATTTAGAGAAGGACTAAAGTAATTGAATATTATCAATTAAGAAAAAAAATTGATCATAAGCTTCGTTCAAACTCATTATGCATTTGCAAAAATACAGAATAATATTTAGGTGTATTTACAAATTTAAGTAATGAATTTTACTTACTGTTTAACTAAATACAAGATGGAGTGAGTTATCTTTTGTATTAAAATATATTCACAAATATAGTAATGAATTAAAAAAGGCGTTCTAAATTTTAGAACGCCTTTTTTATTCTAGTTGTGCTCTTATTGAAATATTAATCGCTCACGTTCACCATCTTTATTTAATAGAGTGATACTTGTTCTACCATATTTAGAAATAGCACCAAATAAATCACGTGCTTCTTGAATATCATCAATTTCTTCATCATCAACAGCAATCATTACTTTATCTTCAAGGCCGTAACCTCTGTAAGTTTCAGGCACTCCTGTAATTAAAACCCCTTTTTCTGTTCTATATTTTTTCTTGGTTCTTTCATTGAGATTTTTAACTTCAATGTTCATTACAGGTAAAATTGTTGTTTGCCGTTTTATGATTTTTACAGGTACAGTAACTAAGTCACCATCTCTTTCGTATGTGATTTCTACTTCATCACCAGGCCTTTTAGTTGAAAGGTAGCCCGTTAAATCAGGATATTTGGTCACTTTAATATTATCTATCTTTTTGATGATATCACCTCGTTCTAAACCAGCCTCTGCTGCACCAGTTTCTTCTTCAACACCGTCAATGTACACGCCATCAATATCACTAATGCCTTTTTCTATAGCATATGGGGTGTTGATGGGAACCGATTTAATTCCAATTATACCTTTTTGTACATTGCCAAACTCCATAATATCTTCAACTACTTTCTTAGCAATATTACTAGGTACTGCAAATGAATAACCAACATAAGATCCCGTTTGTGAACTTATAGCAGTATTAATACCTACAAGATCTCCGTTTGTATTTACCAATGCACCACCACTGTTTCCAGGATTTACAGCGGCATCTGTTTGTATAAATGACTGATTATTCCTTCTTGTGTCTAAATTTCTTGCTTTGGCACTAACTATTCCTGCAGTAACTGTAGAGGTTAAGTTAAACGGGTTGCCTACAGCTAAAACCCATTCGCCAATTTTTGTATTATCAGAATCACCAAAAGCTAAATAAGGTAACTTTATGTCTGATTCAATTTTAATTAAAGCGATATCTGAATTTGGATCGGCACCAATTAATTCAGCATCATATGTTTTATTATTATTTAAGGTAACCTGCAGTTTGCTGGCATTCTTAATAACATGATTATTAGTTACAATATATCCGTCAGGTGCAATGATAACCCCAGATCCAGTGCCTACTTGTGCTCGTTGTGACCCACCTGATCCATAGAAAAAGTCTCTAATACTACTCGGGCCTGCACTTACAGTTACGTTTTTAACGTGTACTACAGCATTAACTGTGTTTTCAGCGGCAATGGTAAAATCAACATCATTAATTCCTGATCCTTTCGCAGAGGTAGGAGTGTAGCTAGTGTTAAAGGTGCTAAAGCCATCATTTTCAGTAACTACAGAAAAGTTAGGTTGTTCAAAAAACAGTTTATAAGCTCCTAATGTTATGGCTCCTGCACAAAGCGAAACCAAGAACATGCTTCCAATTTTTTTCATAGTATGTATCTTATTATTTTATTTGGTACATACAAACTTACCAATTTTATATATGGACTGATTTTGCTTTAACTACTTTTTAACTGCTAAAAAAACCTTAATAAATTTTGAATGGGGCTTTGTAGAATATGACTTTGGCATAATTTTGTTCTTTATAAAAAGAATATAATAATACACATTTGTCAAAAAACATTATCACTATCAAAAACTCAAAAGGAGTTCTATATCTTTGTTCTACAATTAAAGCTCATGCAATTTCAATTTTCTAAATACCAAGGAACCGGAAATGATTTTATCATGTTCGATAATCGAGATGAAAAATTTCCGAAGAACGACAAACAATTAGTTGCACGTTTGTGCGATCGAAAGTTTGGTATTGGTGCTGATGGTCTCATTTTATTAGAAAACGATGCTGCCTTAGATTTTAAAATGGTTTATTTTAATGCCGATGGAGCAGAGGGTAGTATGTGTGGCAATGGAGGCCGGTGCATCGTTGCATTTGCTAAATTTTTAGAGCTTATTGAAAATGAAACTACATTTATTGCCACTGACGGAAAACATCATGCCACTATACAAGATAGTCAGGTGAGTCTGCAAATGGGTGATGTAAATCAAATTCGACAAAAACCAGATTATTATTTCTTAAACACTGGCTCACCTCATCATGTGCAGTTGGTTTCTGATTTAGATGGATATAATGTATTTGCAGAAGGAAAAAAATTACGGTACGGACTTTATGGACAAAAAGGAAGTAATATCAACTTTGTAGAACAAAAAGGAGATGCCGTTTTCGCTGTTAGAACCTATGAAAGGGGAGTAGAAGATGAAACTTTAGCATGCGGAACAGGTGTTACTGCAGTGGTATTAGCAATGCATCAATCAGATAAACTCAAAGGTAATGTGGCTAAAATTGAAGTTTTAGGAGGCAATCTTGAAGTTCGATTTGAGGTTGAAAATGAAGGATATAAAAATATATGGTTAATTGGCCCTGCAGAACAAGTTTTTAAAGGCTTTGTTGAAATATGACTTTAAAAGGAGAGAATATTTACTTAAGGGCTCTAGAACCAATGGATCTTGATTTTCTATATGAGTTAGAAAATAATACAGATTTATGGGAGGTTAGTGGTACAGTTACTCCGTATTCAAGGCACGTGCTTCAGCTTTATTTAGAAAATTCACATCGCGATATTTATGATGTGAAACAATTGCGCTTATGTATTTGCGAAAACTCGGGTAAATTATTAGGCCTTATTGATCTTTTTGATTTTGACCCAAAAAACAAAAGGGCTGGTGTGGGTATTGTTATATTGCAAACTGAAAACAGGAATAGAGGTATTGGTACTGAAGCCATTCAATTGATGACTAATTACGCATATGAAACATTAAATTTGCATCAATTGTACGCCAATGTCACAAGTGATAATGTTCCTAGTATACAGCTTTTTAAGAAAATGGGATTTGAAGAAGTGGGCGTTAAAAAAGATTGGAATTTTTCATTAGGTAGTTTTAAAAACGAAATATTACTTCAAAAGATTAATAGATAATGTATATCAGAAAAATTTTACTTTTTATTGTTTTAGCTGGCTTGGTTGGTGGTGGGCTATTTGCATATAAGGTTTATAGTGCCTTTTTTAACCCGAATACGAAGTTCAACAATGATGAAGCTTATGTATTTATAAAGTCAGATGATACTTTTAATGATGTGAAAGAAGTGCTCACTCCACTAATTGAGGATTTAGAAACTTTTGAACAAGCTGCTGACCGTAAGGGTTACGCAACAAATATTAAAGGCGGAAAGTATGCTATTAAAAAAGGAATGAACAATAATGAAATTATTGGAGCGCTGCGTAGTGGTAATATTCCAGTTAAAGTTGCTTTTAACAATCAAGAAACATTAGAATCGCTTGCAGGACGAATCGCAGTTCAGATTGAAGCAGATAGTGTTTCGCTGCTTAATGCTTTTAAAGATGCTAGTTTTCTTAGGAATAAAGGTTTTGATAATGGAAACGAGATAGTACCGTATATTCCTAATAGTTATGAATTTTTTTGGAATACTTCCGCTGAAAAATTTAGGGATCGAATGGTGGTAGAATTCAATCGTTTTTGGAATGATGATCGAAAAGCTAAAGCAAAAAAGTTAGGCTTAACGCCAAAAGAAGTAGTGGCTTTGGCTTCAATTGTACACAAAGAGACAGCGAAAGTTGATGAAAGACCTCGTGTGGCAGGTTTGTACCTTAATAGATTGCGTAGAAAAATGCTATTACAAGCTGATCCAACAGTAATTTATGCGATTAAAAAACATGCTAATGACTTTAGTATCGTCATTAAAAGAGTTCTTTATAAAGATTTGGAATTAGATTCACCTTATAATACATATAAATATGCAGGGGTTCCGCCAGGACCCATAGCAATGCCTGATATTTCAGCTATAGATGCTGTTTTGTCATCTGAAAAACATGATTATCTTTATATGGTAGCAAATGTTGAAGATTTCGGTTATCATAAATTTGCGAAAAGTATGGCACAGCACAACCGAAATAAGGAGCAATATATCCGTTGGATAAATGCACAAAAAATCAATAGATAGGCAAATTGACGGATTTTAACCGCTTCTTAACTAAAATTAGGTGATTTTAACAAAGCCTTCAACTTGATCATGGCTTGGAGGAGTATCTTTGTAAGTTCATAGTTAAGCAAGATTTTATTCTTGTTTAACAAAAGAAAAGAACTATGAAAAAGTGGATTAATTGGGTTATTCCTCTGGTAGTAGTATTAGTTTTAGTGAGTTACGGGTTTACACCAAAGGAAGTAAAAGTACCAGAATCACTTAAGGTTACAGAACCTATGGTGGTCGATTACCCTAAGAGGGAAGAGGTGAATCTTGATTTATTTATGATTGCACCACCTTTTTTAGGAACTTCTTTTATTGGTTTTCGTGAGGCTTTAGCTTTTAAAGAATCACAAGGAAATTACTTTACAACCAATACATTAGGTTATTTAGGTAAGTACCAATTTGGTATTGGTACCTTACAATTAATGGGTGTCTATAATGCAACTCGCTTTTTGAATAATCCAAAATTGCAAGAAGAGGCTTTTCAGACCAATATTGCTCGAAACAAATGGATTCTTAGAAGAGATATTGCACGTTTTGAAGGTAAGTACGTTGCAGGTGTAGAAGTTACTGAATCAGGTATTTTAGCTGCAGCACATTTAGCAGGACCTGGAAATGTGAAAAAATATCTAAGATCTTACGGAGCCATTGATTTTGAAGATACGTATGGTACATCAATGAGTCATTATATGCGTAAGTTTTCTGGGTATGATGTTTCACATGTATCACCAGTACGTAACCCGAAAGTGCCAAAAATATAAATTACTCATATTTAATTGAATGTCCCCTGATTCTACTGCCATGTAATCAGGGGATTTTTTATGCGTGAATTATAAAAATGGCGGGCCTTTTATGAAGTTCCCATTTCGCATGTTTCCAGTTTGCAATGGTTTTTGTTGCAATTTGCTCAGTGGGTAATGTAATGTCACAAGCAATACACAATTTAGTGTTGGATGCTAAGGTTTTTATTAATTCTTGTAGCAACTTGTCATTTCTATAAGGTGTTTCAATAAATATCTGTGATTGTTGCAATTCTTTGGAGTTGCGTTCAAAAGTCTTAATTGCTTTTTTACGGTCAGCACTTTCAATAGGTAAGTAGCCATTAAAGGCGAAGTTTTGACCATTAAATCCGCTTGCCATCATGGCTAGTAAAATAGATGAAGGGCCAACCATCGGCACTACTTGAATATTATTTTCATGCGCAATATTGACAACTGCAGCACCTGGATCTGCTATTCCTGGGCAACCTGCATCAGAAATGATTCCTACATCATAACCATCATAACAAGGCTGTAAAAAAGTAGGTATTGCCGCTGCTTCTGTAAATTTGTTAAGCGATTCAATTTTTAATTTATCTTGAGATTTTCTGGGACTTATCTTTTTGATAAATCGTCGTGCAGACTTTTCGTTTTCTACTATATAGTAGTCGATGGCCTCAATCGCTCCTTTAATTGAGATTGGTAGTACTTCTAGAGGTTCATTATCTCCTAAAATACTTGGAATTAAATATAATTTACCTGGGTGATCCTTTGGTTTAGCCATCTATTTATTCCTGTGTATTCAAATCATTTGCGATACTAGTGCACGCTTCATCAATCATATGAAAAACTTTTTCAAAACCATCAGCCTTATCGTGATAAGGATCGGGTACTTCTTTTGATCCTTCACCTAAAACTTCTAAAAGTAATTGTACTTTCTGTTTGTCAGCTTCAGTATATGCTAAATTGATTATATTCTGATAATTACTTTTGTCCATGACATAAATCATGTCAAATTCTTCAAAATCAGCGATTGAAAATTTACGACAACGTTGATCCTTTATGTCAATGCCATATTTTTGAGCAACATCAATTGATCGGCTGTCTGGCTTTAAACCAATGTGGTAGCCACCAGTACCAGCTGAATCAACAAATACTTTTTCTGGGGCTACCTTGTTTTTCAAAATACCCTCGGCCAAAGGTGACCGACAGATATTTCCTAAACACACCATTAAAATTTTAGTGCGCTTCAAAATGGTTTAAGACAGTTTTTTAGTAAGGTCTTCAATATATTTTCTGAATTGTTTATCAGTCTCAGCAAGATTGTCAACTGTTTTACATGCATGTAGAACAGTGGCGTGATCTCGTTTACCTATTTGTGATCCAATACTTGCCAACGATGCTTTTGTATATTTTTTTGCAAAAAACATAGCTAACTGACGAGCTTGAACAATATGTCTTTTTCTAGTTTTTGATTGCAAAGTAGCAACGTCCATTTCGAAATAATCAGAAACCACTTTTTGTATGTAATCTATAGAAACTTCACGTTTCGTATTCTTAACAAATTTCTCTACTACTTGCTGAGCAAGTTCTAAAGTGACTTCTTTTTTATTGAAAGATGATTGTGCAATTAAAGAAATTATAGCACCCTCTAGTTCTCGAATATTGGTTTTAATGTGCTTAGCAACATATTCAATAATATCATCTGGCATTTCAACACCGTCACGATATAATTTATTCTTAAGGATAGAAATTCTTGTTTCGTAATCAGGTGTTTGTAATTCTGCAGATAAGCCCCATTTAAAACGAGATAATAAGCGTTGCTCAATATCTTGCATATCAACAGGTGCTTTGTCTGAAGTTAGAATTACTTGTTTGCCATTCTGGTGCAAATGATTGAAGATGTGAAAAAATACATCTTGTGTACCTGACTTGCCAGAAAGAAACTGTACATCATCAATTATCAAAACATCAATTAATTGATAGAAATGAATAAAATCATTACGAGTATTCTTTTTAACAGACTCAATATATTGTTGTGTAAATTTCTCAGCTGAAATATAAAGAACCGTACGTTCAGGATATTTATCTTTTATCTCTACACCAATAGCATGAGCCAAGTGAGTTTTACCTAAGCCAACTCCACCAAAAACGAGTAACGGATTAAATGATGTGCCACCAGGTTTATTGGCAACTGCCATACCTGCTGAACGTGCTAATCGGTTTGAATCACCTTCTAAGAAATTATCAAAGTTGTAATTCGGATTGAGTTGCGATTCAATCTTAATATTTCGTATGCCAGGAATAACAAACGGATTTTTTAATTCCGGGTTTTTCGATTTAATTGGCACATCCATTTCTTGCGGACTCATAGTGGCCCTGTTTGAACTTGGAATTTTTTCAGTAAATGGTTCTCGATTCCCATAAGTGTTTTCCATCTTTATGATGTACACTAATTTGGCGGTTTCACCCAACTCTTTGGTTAAGGCAACTTTTAGAAGTTTTACATAATGCTCTTCAAGCCATTCGTAAAAAAATTTACTAGGTACTTGAATACTAAGTGCGTTATCTGAAAGCTTGACCGGCTTAATAGGTTCGAACCACGTCTTGAATGCTTGTGGTTGTATGTTGTCTTGTATAAACGTCAAACAATTGGCCCACACCGATTTTGCAGTTACATTCATGTGATAGTGTTCTCTCTTTTCTCTGGTTAGTGATTAAGTTTTGCTGGTCTAAGTTCGGTAAGTTCCTTGCTTATTTAGGGTTGACAAATATGTGAACAAATAAATTAAAAAAAAAATGAAAGGGGGGTTGATTTTTCGCTTTTTTTTTTGCAAGTTCAGGAGCCACATTTTGTTACTTCTTAAATATAAAGTATTTACCCCTATAATGACAAATTTTAAAGAAATTTCTTTTCATGTTCGTTACGCTGAAACGGACCAAATGAAGTACGTTTATTACGGAAATTATGCACAATATCTAGAAATGGGTAGGGTAGCATGGCTGCGAGACCTGGGCGTATCATATAGAACTATGGAAGAAAACGGTGTAATGTTACCCGTTGTCTCAATGCAAATTGATTTTAAAAAACCAGCCCTCTATGATGACTTGCTAACTGTACAGACCACTCTTAAAAAAGTGCCGTTTGTTAAGATAGAATTTGACTATAAAATTTTCAATGAACAAAAAGAATTATTGGTCACTGCGAACACGGTACTGGCATTTGTTGACATGAAGACAAATAGACCTACTGCTTGCCCTGATTATGTGCTTGAAAAAATAAAGGAGTTAGTCCAGTTTTGACACTTTTATTTTATGTAACGAAGCAATCTGTTTGAGCATTTGATTTTCATTTTCTCTTTCTATTGAAAAACAGATTTCACATTTGTTATCCATTTTTTGAGAACTAATTTCTAGTTGTAATTTTTTTATGAACGCCATTACTTGATTCATTTCAGAATATTCAAATTGTATTTTATAATGATTTAGTAATTTTCTTTCTACAATTTTTGATTCTTGTATAGCAATTTTTGCGGTTTCTCTATAGGCACTTATTAAACCACCTACACCTAGTTTTGTACCTCCAAAGATTCGTGCAACCGCCACTAAAATATTTGTGACTTCAAAAGATTGTATTTGCCCATAAATTGGCATGCCAGCTGAATTGTTAGGTTCACCATCATCATTAGCCCTATATCGAATATCATCAATACCAAGTTGCCATGCATAGCAAACATGATTTGCTGTATGATGCTTTTTTCTAAGGGATTCGATTATTGGTTTTACTTCATCTTCTGATTGTATCGGAAAGGTATAACCGTAAAACTTACTTTTCTTATCCTTATAAAGAATCTCTTCTGAAGGTTTTAGTATGGTTTTATATTTAGTTGTGGTAGTACTCATTAAAATAGTGCAACTAATAGAATGCTAATTATAGCTAAAACAATACCACCCCAGTTTTTTATACTCAAGTGTTCTTTAAATAATAGAATGCCTAGTAAAGTTGAAAACATTACTATAGCAACATTATTTATTGTGAAAATAGATGCGCTGTTTAAAGTGTCATTTTGTAAGGCACGCATAAGAAAGAATATAGAATAATAGTTTATTACACCCAAAGCAATGCCGCCAATTGTATTTCTATAATTTACTTTTAACGGTGTTTTGAAGGTCTTGATTGCAATAAATACAATTCCGGTTGTTGCGGCAAATGCAAAAATGGTTGCTGAAAATAAAGGTAACTCTGCTTCCTGAATATGTTTTTCTTGCATGAAATTTAGTGTGGTATCAATTATGCCAGAACCTAGAAAAACAAGAAACGGTAATAGCAAACTTGTACGCTTAACATTTAAAGACTGTTCTTTAAATGAAGTAAAATATACGGATGCTAATGCAAGAATAATTCCTAAAATTTTAAGTCCTCCGAGTTCTTCATTATAAACAAGTACGCCAAAAATTACTGGTATTACCAAAGACATTTTAGTGGAAACAGAGGCGACAGATACTCCAACTTTTTGTGCAGTGGCCGCCATTAACTTAAAGACCACGATAAATAATACCCCTAAAATTAAAGTGCCTAAGAACCATTTTTTTTCTGGAATTTCTATAGGTGTAACTGTACCTTTGTAAAGTGTAAAACCATAAATGCTGGCCACAATATAGTTGGTAATAATTGCATAAAGTGTTTCAACTTTATAAATACTAAATAGCTTAAAAATCACAAAAATTAGACTTGCAAAAAATACGCTAAGTGCTAAATCAAGCATGTTATAATTTCGATTTTAAATCTATTATATCTTCTTTTCCAACTTGAAGATTCCAGCAGTGAATTCCAAGTTTTTCAGCTGCATCTGTATTTTCTTTGGTATCATCAATAAAGAAAGTTTCTTCTGCGATTAATCCATTTTCATTAAGTACAAATTCAAAAATTTCTGCATTCGGTTTGCGCATGCCAATCTCTTGAGATAGATAGAATTTTTCAAAACAATTTTTGAATTCATTATACTTTTCATAACCCCATTTTTTAGCTAAATATGGAATATGCATTGCATTAGTATTGCTCAGTAAAAACAATCGATATTTTTTCTCACCTGCTAATTTGGTTATGAACTCAAGTCGGTAATCTGGAAAATCTAATAACATACCATTCCAGATATTTTCAATTTCTAATGTGCTTGCTTTTGGATAGACCTCTTGCAAAGCAGAAACAAATTCGGTTGGTGATATTGCGCCCACTTCAAATTCATTATTAATTTTTTGCAATTGAGGCATTCGTTCTGCAGTGCCCCCAAACCGTTCAGCTTCTCGAAAAACTATTTGCTTATCTAGATTGATAAATATATCACCAAAATCAAAGATGATGTTTTTAATCATTTCGGTATGTGGTTAAAGTGTCATGTACTATTTTTTGTTCACTATGTTTATTTCCATTTAAAGTGGGAGCTTTTAATCCTTTTTCAAAATTGTTACTTCCTTTAAATATTCTGGCTTCATCCCAGATGTTAGCATCAATAAAGGTTTGTAAAGTTTTTGCACCTCCTTCTACAATTAGGCTAACTATATTTTTACGATAAAGTGCTGTGCAAATTTCTTGAGTAAGATTATTTGCAAAATTAATTTTCAAGTACTCAATCATCTCGTTTGAGGATGAAGTTTCTAAATTAGAATTTAAAACTAATGTTTTAACACTACCATCAAGAACATTAAAGTCTTTTGCAATTTTTAAGTCTTTATCAATAACAATTCTAATAGGTGAATTACCTTCCCAATCTCGCACATTTAATTTCGGATTATCTTCTGTTACCGTATTAGTGCCAACTAAAATTGCGTGTTCTTCAGCACGCCATTGATGTACTAGTTGTCTCGATTTTTTATTAGTAATCCAAAAGGGTTCTGAATTCTTATTTCGCAAATTTTTATCTGGCGCAATAAAACTATCTAAAGTTTCTGCCCATTTTAAAATGATGTAAGGGCGTTTCTTTTCATGAAAAGTTAAAAATCGTCTGTGGTGCTCGCGGCATTCTTTTTCTAAAATTTTCACTTCAACTTCGCAACCAGCATCACGCAATTTTTGTATTCCTTTTCCGGCTACTTTTTCATGTGGGTCAAGACAACCAATTACTACCTTTTTAATTTTATTTTTAATTATTAAATCAGCACATGGTGGTGTTTTACCATAATGCGAACAAGGCTCAAGACTTACATAGATAGTAGCACTTTCAAAAAGTGATTTATCTCTTACTGAATTGATTGCGTTTACTTCTGCATGATTACCACCATATGCGCTAGTGAAGCCTTCACCAATAATAGTGTTGTTAGTAACAATTACACTACCAACCATTGGGTTAGGGTAGGTACTTCCTAATCCGTTTTTGCCCAATTCAATGCAGCGCAACATGTATTTTGTGTGTATATTCACTTCGCAAAAATAGAATATTAAATTTTGCGATTTATAAATACAAATTAGAAGGTTGGTTGAATACTGTTTTAGGAGTAATTGCCAACAGAAAATAGAATAAAATATGCTACTTCGCGAAATAAAAAATATCTTCCATCTAGAATTAGATGCACTGTATGGAAAAGAAGAGGTAGCTAGTTTTTTTTACATACTTATTGAGCATCACCTAAATTTCGAACGTTTTGTTTTGGCTTTGCAACCTGATATTGTAATTTCAAAGGCAGATGAACAACCACTTTTTGAAGGTTTGGCAAAGTTAAAATTGAATCATCCTATTCAATATATTATTGGGCAGACAAATTTTATGGAGATGGATTTTCTTGTGGATGAAAATGTACTCATACCAAGACCAGAAACAGAAGAATTGGTGCGGTGGATTATTGATGGATCAGTAAATAATAAAGAAGAATTAAATATACTTGATATTGGTACAGGTAGCGGATGTATTGCAATTGTATTGGCGAAGAATCTTCCTAAATCAAAAATTTATGGTTTAGATATTTCTGATGCCGCTTTAGCTGTTGCAAAAAGTAATGCGACCTTGAACGAAGTTGAAGTAACTTTTATATTGGCTGATATTTTAAATAAAGTGGCTATCGATGAAAAGTTTGATATTATTGTTTCTAATCCACCTTATGTGCGAGAATTAGAGAAAAAAGAAATGGCTCAAAATGTATTAGCGCATGAGCCTGATTTGGCTCTGTTCGTTGCAGATGAAAAACCATTAATTTTTTATGAAAATATTGTTTCCTTCGCCACCCAAAATTTAAAAGATAGTGGTGAATTGTATTTTGAAATTAACCAATACTTAGCGAAAGAAACACAACAACTTTTAGAAGCAAATAATTTTCAAGATATTGAACTGCGAAAAGATATTTTTGGAAATGACCGGATGATGAAATCGATAAAGTGAGAATATTAGTAGCTTTCATCTTAATTTAATTGGAGTTATTACTATAAAATAAATTCTTGATGTAACACGCGAGAATAATAAATGGAATGAATATAGAAGAGCAAATAAATTCGCTTAGAGCACAATTGCGAGAGCATAATTACAATTACTATGTGCTTGATAATCCTACAATATCGGATTATAATTTTGATATGCAATTAAAAGAGCTTCAGGCATTAGAAGAAAAGAATCCTGAGTTTTATGATGCGTCATCACCAACGCTACGTGTTGGGGGAGAGGTGACGAAAAATTTTAAAACTGTTGCTCATGAGCAACGTATGTATTCGCTTGAAAATTCCTATTCAAAAGAAGATCTAACAGATTGGGAAAAGCGTGTGCAAAAAATTTTAGGAGACATCGAGGTTGAGTTTACTTGTGAATTAAAATATGATGGTGCCAGTATTAATTTAACCTATGAAGATGGGCGACTAATTAAAG
This sequence comes from Aurantibacter crassamenti, assembly GCF_016811105.1. Taxonomy (GTDB): domain Bacteria; phylum Bacteroidota; class Bacteroidia; order Flavobacteriales; family Flavobacteriaceae; genus Aurantibacter_A; species Aurantibacter_A crassamenti. The sequence goes on along the minus strand of NZ_JAFBGM010000002.1, from coordinate 611,187 downwards.
CTGTTACCCGAGGTGATGGTTTTCAAGGGGATGATGTGACGACCAATATTAAAACTATTCGTTCGGTGCCATTACAACTGAAAGGAGATTATCCTTCAAAATTTGATATTAGAGGAGAAATTGTTTTACCGTTTGAGGGTTTTGTGAAAATGAATCAAGAACGTATTGAAAACGGTGAAGAGCCCTATATGAATCCGCGAAATACAGCATCGGGGAGTTTAAAATTACAAGACAGTGCGCAGGTTGCACAACGTCCGTTAGATTGTTTGCTTTATGGAATAGTGGGTCAAAATACCGGAATTGAATCGCAATGGCAAATGCTTGAAAAAGCTAGGCAATGGGGTTTTAAAGTACCTTCAATAGCAAAACTATGCAAGTCAACAGATGATGTTCTAGACTTTGTAGAACAGTGGGACATTGATCGTCACAAGTTGCCTTATGAAACTGATGGGGTGGTGATAAAAGTGAATAGTTTGCAACAACAAGAAGAATTGGGGTATACTGCTAAAGCTCCGCGTTGGGCGATGGCGTACAAATTTAGGGCAGAACAGGTTTCTACTATTCTAAATGAAATCACTTATCAAGTAGGGCGTACAGGTGCTATTACGCCCGTAGCAAATTTACAGCCTGTGTTGTTAGCAGGTACAACGGTAAAACGTGCATCATTACACAATGCCGATCAAATTGAAAAATTAGATATCAGAGTAGGGGATACAGTTTTTGTTGAAAAAGGTGGTGAAATTATTCCAAAAATTGTCGGAGTCGATTTTACCCAGCGAAATGTAAATTCAAATCCCACTAAATATATTTCAGAATGCCCTGAATGCGAAACCGAATTGGTAAGACAAGATGGCGATGCGAAACACTATTGCCCTAATGAATATGGATGCCCAACCCAAATTACAGGTCGCATCCAACATTTTATTTCGCGTAAGGCTATGGATATTGAAGGCTTGGGAAGTGAAACGGTTGAATTGCTTTTTAAAGGTGGATTGATTACCAATTATGCTGATTTATACACCTTAAGCAAGGAGCAGGTATTGCCCTTAGAACGAATGGCAGAAAAATCAGCAGAGAATTTAGTAGCCGGTGTAGCGGCATCTAAAAATATTCCTTTTGAACGCGTTTTATTTGCATTGGGTATTCGGTATGTAGGCGAAACCGTGGCAAAGAAATTGGCAAAAGCATATAAAAATATTGATGCCTTAATGGTGGCAAATATTCTTGATCTAACTGCGGTTGATGAAATAGGAGAGCGCATTGCTCAAAGTGTGGTTGAGTTTTTTGAAAACCCTAAAAATATTGAAATCGTAAATCGATTAAAATCATACGGACTTCAATTTTCACTTTCTGATGAACAGTTACAAAATCAGACTGATGCATTAAAAGGTAAGTCTTTCGTGGTTTCGGGGGTATTTGAAAAAGTGAGCCGTAACGAACTTAAAAAGTTAATTGAAGATAACGGAGGTAAAGTTTCTTCATCAATTTCATCAAAGACTTCGTATGTAGTTGCAGGTGATAAAATGGGACCGAGTAAAAGAACTAAAGCCGAAGATTTAGGTATTGCTATTATTACAGAGGATGACTTTTTAGCAATGGTTTAGTAATAATTTTTTAATTCTTCCAAAAGCTATTAAAAATACCTTTGAACTCACTTTTGGTTTCATTAGAAATAATTTTATTTGCACGATTTATTAAGCCTTTTTTAGTATTTAGGATTGAAAAAACCACAGCGAATTCTTTTTTATTAACCTTGTCTTTATTTTTATCAAATACTAATTTATATAGCTCACTTTTTTCAGTTTTCGAAAACATTGTTTCGATTTTTTTATTTTTTATGGGTAAAATTTGTACCTGTTTTTCAGTTAAATTATAATCTTCTATATATCTTTTTTGAGCTTTAACACCTTCTTTGTCAGAGTCAAGTAGAACAAAAAAATCTGTACCCCAACCAAGGTTTAATGATATTAAAGACTTTAAATTTTGTGCAGAAGTTCCGGGATAAATAACAAAATCTTTTTCTTTATTATTAAAGCAAACAGAGTACATAACGTTAAGAACTTTTAAATCGGATGGTCCTTCAGTAAGAATTGCTTTTTTCCAAGGAATATCAAAATTGTTAGGGATTATATTTAATAGGTTTAGTAATGGTTGATAATAACTTTGATTGGACTTATCTTGAATAATATAATCACTCCAAATTGAAGAAGTTATTATACCAGAATCACGTTTTATAACGTAAGTATTTTTAATATTATCAAGCGAAATAAGATATTGACTATGAGTGGAATAAATAACCGAAGTGTCCTCAACTAACTTTTCGAAGTCTTCTATCATATTTTGTTGTGCGGTTGAATGTAGATTTGATGCTGGTTCATCTATTAAAAATATAGGTCGACCATGGTTTTTTCTTAGTTTTTTTCTGCGAAATTCTGTTTTCATTAAAAAAGATAAATACCACAGAGCACCTTTACTCCTTTCTTCTACCTTATAAGTTGTACCGTCTTTATCTGTAATTCTTATTTCAAAGTATTTGCTAGATGTGTGATTAAAAGTTAATTCTGTTTCATGAATATCTTTAACCCCTGAAAGATCTTTCCATTTATCTGAAAAGGCTTTGTTTAGAGCCATATTTACTCTTTTTAAAACGGTTTTGGCATCTTCATGACGAGGATTTTTAGTTGAATAATACGTGTTAAATTCTTTTATACTATAATCTGGATTAGTGTTATAAAATAAACCATCGATAATATCATACCAATCAGAATTGAAAGCATCATTAGTTCGTATGATGTGAATTTTATCGGGTATTCTATCTTTAAAATCTTCAAAATAGATAATAAAAGGACAACGATTAACTATTAATTTAGCCAAATTTTTTGAGTATTTGTTTTTGGCAAATGGATGATCAGTTATGAATTCATAATATGGTGGTTTTGGGTTACCATTTTTGAATGGGAATACTCTTGATATAGTAACTGTTTTTAGTGAATTAATTTCTCTAAGAAAAGCTTCAATATTTTGTTCTACTGAGGATTCAATTTTTAATGACTTTAATATTGATTTAAACCATTCTATTTTTATTGGGTTATCTATTTCAATATTCGCGGTAATTTTGGCACTTTTATTTGAACCAACATCCGATTTGTTTCTTATTGTCCGTTGAAAATCATTCATGTATTCGGAAAAAGGATCATTGACATAATCAAAAGCTTCTATCGCTTTCAGAATTGTCGTTTTCCCAGATTCGTTTAAACCAAGTAAAAGAACCAAATCATTCTTCCTTAAGCTTAAGGATACCTTTTTAATTCCCTTAAAATTTTCAATTGTAAAATTCTTATAAATCATTCGATATTATTAATTTGTACCTGTAAAATTGTTTATGGGGGAAATAATAGTAAGGGCAAAATTTTTAGGCTGGGTACTATCAAAAATATTATTATTTCTTATTAGTATTGTAAGAGACTTATTATAAGTTTTTAACATATTGTAGGAAGTAGTGTGCTAATACTTAGCTTAATAATCCATTTCTTAAATGATAACCAACACAACTAATCGATTTTGGTTTGTGCTTTTATCGGCTTTCGCATTTATTATTCGAAATAGGTCGATGCGTAAGTGGTTTTGGGTACCATTAGTGTTTATTGCAGTTGGTTTTTTATTGCCGCAAAACATGATAATCCCAGTAGAAAATGCAACTATAAAAAATTGGGATGAAAAATCGTTTTGGGCCTATCCCTGGGGTACATCCATCACACATAAAGGCATTGATATTTTTGCAGCTAAAGGCACAGCTGTAATTTCTTCAACAAATGGAATTGTAATCTATACCTACGAAGGTGGCAAAGGAGGAAAGTCCGTCATGATGCTCGGTCCTAAATGGCGTTTTCATTATTATGCACATCTGAATGAAATAAAAACCTTCCCATTAAAACCTATAAAAAGAGGTAGTACAATTGGTACAGTTGGTGATACTGGTAATGCAATAGGTAAACCACCTCATTTACATTATGCCATAACATCACCTTTTCCATACCCAAAATTATATGATTCTGTTGCCGTTCAAGGATGGAAAAAAATGTTTCATTTAAACCCTGATATTTGGTTGCGCGACCAATAGCTATTCGGATTTAGAAGTAATAAGGAATTGTTTTTGATTGATTTTTAGTTTGGATAGTGCAAAATACTTATATTTGGTAAACCAATCTGGTAAACCAATTATTTGAGTATGAAAAATCATAATTACGTTGTTGTTCTAGTAGGAGTGTGCGGTACAGGAAAAAGTGCCATAGGGCAGAAAATTGCTAAGGTTTTAGAAACACCTTTTTTTGATGCAGATAAACTTTTTGCTGACCAATTACCTGATGGTAATTTGGGGAAAGATACTAGTATAAATAAATGGTTGAATTCTATTCAAGAATTAATCAGTAAACATTCAAAACTAAAAGGCTGTGTTGTTTCTTGTTCGGTTTTAAAAAAGGAAAATCGTGTACAATTAGATACTAATATAGACCATCAATTGGATTGGATTTTTATGAAAGGTTCTTACGAATTTGTTGCAGAGCGTATAGAACAGATTGAAGATCATGACCGACCTGTATCGGAATTAAAAGCGGATTTTGAGATTTTGGAAACACCCAAACGCGCTTTAACTGTTGATATGACAACCTCAGAGGAAGAGATTCTAAATACCATTTTAAAATATATGGTTCGTAAATATGAATAATAGCGTATTTTTTTAAAAATTGCCGCTACGATTTATTTTTTAATAGACTAGCAAAATTATAGCTTGCTTTAACCAGGTTCTCATAACTAGAATCCATTGCCTCTTGTAAGTTTGAAATACCTTGAACTATAGAAGTTACATAGGTTAAGTTTAATTTCTTTTGTTCTTCAAGTGATAAGTTTACAGAACCACAAAACGCAGCAACTGGAATGTTTTTTTTTGCAGCAGAAGTGATAACTCCCGAAATTGTTTTTCCTGCCAATGTCTGCATATCTATCATGCCTTCTCCGGTAATTATCCAATCGGCATCAGAAATTTTATGGTCAAAGTCTGCTAATTCTTTAATAAGTTCAATACCAGAAGTTAATTGTCCATTGAGAAAAACAACTGCTCCGCCACCAATACCGCCGGCAGCACCAGCTCCCGAAATTGTTTGAAGATTTATATTATATTTTTCGGTAATTACTTTTGCGAAATATTGGAGTCCGGAATCTAGCTCTTTAATTTCTTTATCATTTGCACCTTTTTGTTTTGCATATACATGCGCCGCACCATTTTCACCGTAAAATGGATTAGAAACATCACAGGCAACTTTAATTTTTACTTCGTTTAATCTATGGTGTTTATTTGTGTCATCTATTCGTGCAACTAAATTAAGATTGTTTCCAATTGGTTGTAATTCTTTGTCATTTTCGTCTAAAAATCGAAAACCCAAAGCATTCGCCATACCCATGCCGCCATCGTTTGTTGCACTTCCGCCAATACCTAAAATTATCTCTTTTGCGCCTTTGTCTAAAGCATCTGCTATTAATTGACCCGTGCCATATGTTGTTGCGTTGATGCAATTGAATTCTGATGGTTGCAACAATTTAAGTCCTGAAGCTTCTGCCATTTCAATGAATGCAATTTTACGTTGGTCGGCGTAGAGATAATGCGCTTGAATTGGTCTAAAAAACGGACTGTTAACTTCTAAAGAAATTTTATTACCATTGAGGTAATGATTGACAACATCAATGGTGCCGTCACCACCATCTGCTAGTGGAATTTTTACAATCTCAAAGTCACTAGAGACTTTTTGTAAACCTTCTGCTACGGCATCGCAAAATTCGAACCCGCTTAAGGATCCTTTGAATTTATCAGGAGCGATTATAAATTTCATAGTTGATTTTTAATTGTAGATAACAAAAGATTTGAAGATACTTAAATGCTTTGTTTCTGCAAAGAAGTGAAAAAGTAAGGAAGCGTACTAATGAACACCGCTTTGTTACCTAACAAAAATCCTAAAAATTCATTTCTATTTGATAAACTAGAACGAATGTTGGCTTAGTTAAAATTAACATTTAACTAATTAACCATAAAGTTAAATACATCTGAAGTCGATGAATTTCCAACTTCGTCTATTGTTTTTATCATCCAAAAATATTTTGTTCCTGATGCTACATTAACCTCAAATTTATTTTTGTTTACGATACCTAGACTTTCTTTTGATGTATTTTCACTTCCAAAGAAAACCTCATATTCCTTTATATCGTTATCGATATCAACGGTATTCCATTCCAGGATTATTTTATCATCTATTTGAGAAATTGTATTACCATTTTCGGGAGCAACTATATCAGCTGGAAAAGGAGCGTAGTTTACTTTTCCTTTACCCGCATTATAAAATTTCCATATGTCACTCTGAGTCGTTTCATTGTTAATTTCTGATTTTGAAATTACATGCCATTGGTACGAGGCACTTCTATCAATAATTATTTCGACAGTACTCGTTTTACTTTCAGTTTCGAGGGTAATATTTGTAGTTAAATTTTTAAGGACAACAGTATAGTTATCTGTGAATTCTGAAGCTTTCCATTGAAAATTGACCCTACTTTTATTATCGTTAATAATCACTCCTTCATTACACTCCGTATTGTTTTCTGGAAAAGATAGTATAGCAGCCGTTGGGTTATTTATTACCTCTTCTGGTATAGTATCGTTCGAACGACTACAAGACAAGAAAATAAACAATATCACTATGCTTAAAAGATAATTTTTAAATGTTCTTCTCTCCATTATTTTTTAATAATTTTAACTACTTCGTTTGATGATTCCGTAGTTATGATAAGGGTATATATACCTGCTGGTATTCCATCTATATTCAATTTAATAAATCCATTGTCAGATTTTCCCATTTTATCTATTACCCTTTGTCCACTTGGTGAAAATATGGTTAGAAGAATTTCGTTTTCGGTTATATTGGGCAAGTGGATACTTACATCGCCCTTTTCAATAGGATTTGGATATACTAAGACTTTGTTATTCGTTGAAATGATGGTTTCAGTATGCATCCCTTGACAATCAATATCAGTTTTAACCGAAACTAAATTATTTTCTAATGAAATCGGGACCGTTATATTATTTTCCGTAGTACTATATTTCTTGCCGTTTATATTGATGTTGTATTTGTTTCCACCTTTCATTTTTAATGTTACCAATTTACCTGAGGGGTCTAAGTCAGTTTCAACTATAAGTTTTTCAGGTTCGCTAATTTGTACCGAAAAACATTTTTTATATTCAACTTCACTTGTAACAGTTATGCATATATCGTAGTTGCCGGCTTCTAGGTTTTCGAAACTTGTAAAAGTGCTAAATGCTTTATTAATTGTGTTGCTCTCGTCTTTTAATGTGACTGAATAATTGTGGTTTTCAGCAGCAGTAATTAGTATTGAACCGTTATTGCTTGAAGCACAGGTTTCTCCGGTTAGTTGTATCTTGAAATTATCAGTAGGTAAGGAAAAATCAGTACAATCATCGAAATTTGAAACTGTGATGATACGTGTGATTTGACAACCATTGCTATGCAAAATGTTAATTTCGTATGAACCTGTAGCAAGATTGTTAAACTGGTTTTGAGAAGTGAATTCTCCATTATTAATTCGATATTGATACGCTTCAGGGTTTTGAAGTTCTGCAATTGTTATGCTACCATCATCAGTATTACAAGAAGCTTTAGTTGTAGTTATTTGTGGGTCTATTTGAAGTCCTTGAGTTATTTCAAAAATAACATCAACTTGGCAGCCATTTGCATCACGAATAATTCCGGAGTAAGAACCTGCATCTAAATTTTCGAAAGTAGCGCCTGTTTGGAAAGTAGTTTCTGAGTTTATAGAAAACTCATAAGGAGCTGTGCCGCCAAAAGCCATTAACGTTACTTGGCCATCATTACTATTAAAACAAGTTAAACCATTGGCTGTGAAAGTCGCAGTCAATATTTCAGGTTCAGTAATAACAATGGAACTACTTTGTTCTTGAGTTAAATTGGCATCAGTAACTTTAACTGAATATTGACCTGGAGGAAGATTCACAAATTCACTATTTGTACTACTATCAATGAGTAGATTATTACTATCTAACAGCTCAAAACTATAGGGTTGTAGGCCACCAATAGTATTTACTTGTATTATTCCGTTATTCTCACCATTACATTTGACATTAGAATAACTTGAAAGTTGTATTTGTAAGGGTAGGTCTGCTTTTTGAACAATTTCTGTTGTTACTGTATTGGTAATTATTGCAGGATTAAAATCAAAATATATTTCAGCAATTCCTGAAATTATATCTCCAAGTTGAATATCAGATTTTGGTTTTATTTTAAACGCTATATAACCATGACTTTCTGGCTCGTTAGAATTGCTATCAGGTAAATTGATATCGTCAAATGTGAACTCTATCTCATTACCGTTTGTTGTCGATGTTGTATTGCTATGACTTGAAGATGTAAAAGTAAATGTAGACCAATCTAAATTCGAATCTAAATCATGTGTTACCCTCACATTAATTGCTGATGCGGTACCCGTGTTTTGAAACCTGATTATATAATTAAGAAAGTTGTCTTTATTTTCAATTGAAATTGAATCTCCTTCTACAACTAAAATGTCATTGGGATCATAAGAGCCAATTAAAGTTTGTTCTAAGTGAAAAATATTATCCTCAGGTAAGTAATCATTGTTTATTTGATTAATTGTGCCAGTAAATTCTATAATGTCATCAATATTCGCGGTTGGTGGCGCAAGGATATTGAAGTCAGCTTGGATTGTTCTAGATTCAAATGGTTTTAAATCTATATAGTTAAATGATATTGAATTTTGCGTTTGTGACGATGTGGTTTCACTAGCTTCTAGAAAAGTAAGTTTGCTATCATCGAATTGCATTGTAATATCTCCTGAAATTGTTTCGGTGCCTTTGTTGTCAAAATTTATGATGTAACTTGTATTAAAACCGGGCCTTGACTCTGTGATTGGTAGAATGGTAAGTTGAACATCATTAGCTTCAATTAATTTTGTTACACAAAAATCTACTGTGTCTTTGGCAACTAAATTCTCAAAGGTGGAATAGTTATTCGGTGGCGAAACGTTAAAAACAGCTTCATTCAGAAAACTTGTTGTAGTGTAACTCCCTTCGGAAACATATATGTTGAATACACCCGTACTATCGGTAACACTAGAAAACACTTTTGTACCATTGGTAGCTTCTACAACGCGGTTTTTAACAGGAAAATCAGATGGGTCGCATCCGTCCTCGATTTGGTCGTAAAGAAATTGTCCGGTAATAAGGTTTAAAGCACCATCGCATCGGTTTAGAATTTCTATTTCAGTGTCACATCCAATTTTATTGTCAAGAATGTTTCTTGGACTACTGCTGCCTAAATAATTGCAAATGCTTAGCGCTTCACAAATTGCTAAAGCGGGATTATTTTCTATAACTAAGTTAGCAATTGATTCGTTGTCTATATTTTGAATTCCAGATAAGCTTTCTAATTTTTCATTATCTTTTATTGAAAGCGTTCCTTCGATATAATTTAAGGACTCAAGACCTGAAAAATCAACTAAAGAATCATTGTTTTGCAGTATAAGATCACCTTTAATTTGCGATAGATTTTCAAGTGCATTGATATTGGTGAGTTCAGTATTATTTGATAATTCAAACTCAAATGCATTTACACTTTTTAGCGAAGAAAGACCATCTAATGATTTTAGTGTTGTATTATTATTAATATTTGAACTTGAAAGAATGGATTCTAAGTTGTCCAATCCATTGAGATTAATTAACGAAGTGTTAAAACCGATATACATATGACGACCGATTTCTGTAATTTTCTCTAAGCCCAATAGATTTAATAATAATGGGTTTTGATTTACACTTAAATCACCACTGATTGTTTCAAGATTTTTTAATGCTTTTATTTCTGTTAAAGTAGCATTTTGTGAAATTTCTAAATGACGCGTAACTGTTTTAAGATTATCTAGCCCATTTAAATTTTGAAGACTTGGGTTGATGTTTATTTGAAGGTCTAGTCCTATAAATTCCAAGGATTCTAAACCAATTAAATTTTCTAATGAAGGGTTGTCACCAATCTGTAATTCTTGACTTATTGTACCTAACGAAGAAAGGCCTGAAAAATCTTGAAGTAATTCATTGGACCTTATTTCAACATTTCCGTTAATTGCGGCTAAATTACCAAGTCCAGTAAAATCGTCTAGTTTTTCATTGTTAAAAACGGTAAAGTCACCATCAATTAAAGATAAATTTTGGCAACCATCAAAATTTAGCATTTCACCATTATGAGCGATTCTAACATTGCCTGCAATACTGTTCAAAGCTTCAAGACCCTGTAAATTAAGCAAGGAAGAATTAGTTTCTAATTGAAAATCTGAGCCTATACTTTGTAATGAATTTAATCCTTGTAAATTTAATAATGAATCACAATTTGTGATAGTTAATCTAGTGGTTATAGAATTTAAATTATCTAATCCTGTTAAATTAATGAGACTATTGCCGCTTATGGCTAAACCTCCGCTGATCATTGTCAAACCTTCAAGGCCAGTTAAACTTGCTAAAGCATTATTACCCTGAATGGTTAATGAAAGAAAATTACCCAGAAGTAATGTGTTAAGATTTGATAATGCCTCAATATTAAGTAATGAAGCGTTGTTAAGAATATTAAAACTATTGTTAACTCTATTTAAGTTATTTAGACCATTTAAATTCAACAAAGACGGATTTAAACTTATAGAAATACCACTCCCAATTTGGGTACTACCTACAACGGTTAGCTTAGAAAGACCTGTTAGTGTTTCTAAATTTGCATTTCTATTAATATCGAGTTTACCTGTAACGGTTTCAAGGTTATCAAGGCCAATTAGATTAATTAACGATGTGCCTACATTAAAACCTCCGATAACTAGATTACCCGTAATTTCAGTAATTTGTGAAAGACCATTTAAATTAGTTATTCCTGGGCCTTGTAGTACTAGATTGTTTGTTAATTCGGTGCAATTTGGGTAGTTGGCTGCAAATGAATCAATGTCTTGCTGATTATTTATAAAAATCTCCGTTGTTGGGCATTGTCCAAAAACATAAGTGCTTGAAAAAATTAAAAATAATGAGATTATAAAATTCTTCATTTATTGGTTGATAGTGTTATAGGCCTGAAAGTATTATTGACTTGGTTTTTTTTAACGACAAATTCTATAATATATTTTTATCAAGACTATCTATATTTGTAGCTGTCAACAGTAATTTCTTTAATAATGAGCATGCCAACTGACTATTCTGAATTTCAAGATTCACTTTTAAAGCAAAACCCACCTAGTGATTGGCCCGAAGGTTTACAGGCTTTATGGTTTGATGCCAAGGATGATTGGGAATCTTCGCATAACATTGCTCAGGATATGCATAATAGACTCGGAAGTTGGATTCATGCCTATTTACACCGTAAAGAGGGCGACGAATTTAATGCAGGCTATTGGTACAGACAAGCGGGTAAGCCTTTTTCTAAATTAACTTTAGCGGACGAACTCCAAGAAATAGTAGAATTCGTTTTATTGAGTTAAACTGCGATACTTACACCGCTGGCACTTGCATTTTTAGCGCTATCAAAATAAAAGTCAATTCGACCTAAATTTAGGCCATAACAACCGGCTTGGTTTACGAGAATATCTTTTCCAAGTTTATTTTTTATTACGGTAGGTTTGTCCAAAAAAGTGTGGGTATGTCCACCAATAATTAAATCAGTGTATTCTGTTTTTGTAGCTAAACCCAAATCTGATGGGCGTTTTTTATTTTTATAGTCGTAGCCAAGATGTGAAAGACAAATTACCAAATCGCAATGGTATTCGTTTTTTAATTTGCGCTCCATATCTTGGGCAATTTCATACGGATTTAAATATTGAGTTTCTTTATATAATTTTTTGGTAACCAATCCATCTAAATGGACACCCATGCCATAAACTCCTATTTTTATATTGTCTATTTCATAAATATGGTATGGTTTGGTATGCCCATCCATAATCGTATTTGAAAAATCATAATTAGCAGAAAGCATTTTAAACGTGGCATGTGGCATTTGAGCAAGTAATCCTTCAAGACCATTATCAAAATCATGATTACCAATTGTGGCCGCATCATATTTTAATTTGCTCATTAATTTGAATTCAAGTTCACCTCCATAGAAATTAAAATAGGGGGTACCCTGAAAAATATCACCTGCATCAAAAAGTAATGTATTTTTATTTTCTTGGCGTATTTGTTCAACTAAAGTTGCGCGTCTGGCCAATCCACCAAGATTAGCGTATTGACTATGACTTTTTGGAAAAATATCAATATGACTATGCACATCATTGGTATGCAGAATGGTCAAATGCTTTTTACTACTCAACTTACACGCATTCAAAGAAAGTGCACCAATGCCTACTAAAGCACTGGCAGCAGTTGAGGTTTTTATAAATTTTCTTCTTTCCATTAAGCTTATAACTTAAGTATTCTATTATCTACCTCTGCGTAAATGGTATCTTTCTTGTTGAAATAATCAATCATAGCATTACGAATTGAATAGTCAATGTCAGTAACGGTTATGGCATTTTTAAAGAATACCATATTATCGCCGCCTGTAACCAAATAACTACTGGTCGCAATAAAATAATTTCTATTTGCATCAAATGGTTTGCCTTGAATTTTCAATTCTTTAATGTGATTATTTCTATGGATGGTTAACTGAATACCTGATACTGGGTGCGGATTACTATTTTTAATAACGAAATTGACTAATTCAATTATAGATTTACCACTCAATTCAACAATAGATATTGAATTTTCAAAGGGCATAACCTCAAAGGCTGTACGTGCAGAAATGTTGCCTTTTGAAATTATAGAGCGCATTCCGCCATGGTTGAACAATACAAAATCAACATCATGACCCGTTCTCGACTTAAAAATTGGATTCGACTGTTCAAGAATCATATCAGCCATTAAATTTCCGATTGAGGTATTAAGGCTGCCATCGCTTTTAGTGAGCGTTTTTGGAGCATAAGCCAAAGTACTATCTAAAATGCTATTTATTCTATTGAAATACGGTTGAATAAAACTGTCTATTTCAATGTTTTTAGATAGCGAACTGTCTATAGAAATTTCCGTTCCGGTAACTGACTTAAGCGTCGTTTTTTCTTGTACGCAGGAGGTTAATAAACAAATTGTTATAAATACAACAATTTGTTTTATTTTAAAAAGCAGGGACTCTTTATCTTCGTACTCGAAATGCATGTATAATTCTTTACATTTGTGCAGTTATTTCAAAAATGTAAAAGTACATGTTTAAAGGAATAAAAGATAAATTTAAGCATAAATCAGCTCAGAAATTCTTGAAAGAAGAGCTGAAAAAGCCTATGCCTACTGTACAACGTTCAAAAGGTATAACATCTTTGGCGTGTATAGTTGATTTAGATAATTTTGATGATGCTAATTTGTTTTATGAGTTTGTTGAAGATTATAAATTGCGCCCAAATGCTGTTAAAATAATTGGTTACAAGAGTTTTTATGATAAAAACTCGCCATATTCAACTCCGGTTTTTTCTGATAAAGATCTTGGTTGGAATGGTGATATTGAAAATAGTTACGTTCATGAATTTTTAAGTAGAGAGTACGATCTTCTGGTAAATTATTATAACAGAGAAAGTCTTTTAATTCAATTAATGAGTGTAAAAACAAAAGCCAGGGTTAGAGTTGGTTTTAAAGAAGTAGATCAAATTTATAATGATATTATTTTGGACTCTCCAATGAAGGAATTCAAAATATTTAAGTCAGAACTAAAAAAGTACCTCGGGGTACTAAATGAAATATAATGAAAGAATTGATTGGAACTGGAGTAGCATTGGTTACACCTTTTAATGAAGATTTGTCAATTGATACAAATGCATTAACGCGCATTGTTAATTTTTGTATTGATGGAGGTGTAGATTATCTAGTTGTTTTAGGAACAACTGGTGAGTCTGTTACCTTGAATAAGGCAGAAAAAATACAGGTGATGGATACTGTAGTTGCTGCAAATGCAGGGCGATTACCTTTAGTTTTAGGTATAGGCGGTAACAGCACCTATAGAATTGTTGATGAAATAAAGTCTTTTGAGTCAGAACATTTTGCAGCAATACTTTCTGTTTCTCCATATTATAACAGGCCTACACAAGAAGGAATATATCAACACTTTAAGGCTATTTCTGAGGTTACCAATAAACCGATAATATTATATAATGTGCCAGGTAGAACAGGTAGTAATATGTTGCCTGCAACCAGTTTAAGATTGGCGCATGATTTTGATAATATTATAGGTATTAAAGAGGCTTCAGGTAGCATGGTGCAAGTACAACAGATATTGCAACATAAACCTGAAGATTTTATGGTGATATCAGGTGATGATATTACTGCTTTACCAACGGTTCTTGCTGGTGGTTCAGGTGTTATTTCAGTGTTGGGTCAAGGTGTTCCAATGGAGTTTTCAAGAATGATAAAATTGGCTTTGCAAGGAAATGCCGCTGAAGCTTATAAATTGCACTATGAACTTCAAGATGGTATGGATTTAATTTTTAAGGAAGGAAATCCTGCTGGTATAAAAGCAATTTTCGAACTATTAGGGCTTTCAAATGCAGTGCTAAGACTACCATTAATTGAAGCTACAGAAGGTTTGAAAGCTGAACTTTCAACATTTATTAAGCCTTTTGCTAAGATTACTGCCTAAGCATACTTTTAATTTCTGAAAGTTAAAGTTTGCTTAAATACTGATTTCATTGCCAAAATGAGCCTAAATTCGGATAGCGAAAATGTTTTTTAAACCCAACTATAATACCTAATTTTGCAAAATGTTTTTAAAAATGAGGCAGTTACTTCTTTTTATGTTTGCTTTGGTTGCTTTGTCTTCATGTAATGAATACCAAAAGGTGCTCAAGAATGAAGATGTTAAGGCTAAATATGACTTGGCACAAAAGTATTATGATGCTGAAGATTATAAACGAGCCAATCGCTTGTTTGAGCAAATAGCACCTAAATATGCAGGTAAACCACAAGGTGAGCGTGTAATGTTCTTTTTGGCTGATACTTATTTTCAGAGAAAAGATTATAACATGGCAGGGTATCAATTTGAAAGGTTTTTAAAGCAATACCCTAAGAGTGAGAAGGTACCAGAAGCCGCATTTATGGGAGCCAAGAGTTATTATGAGCTTTCCCCTAATTATTCTTTAGATCAAGCCGATACTGATAAAGCGCTTACCAAACTTCAAACCTTTATCAATACCTACGGTGAATCAGAATATTTTGAAGAAGCCAATAATATGGCAATTGAATTGACCACCAAGAAAGAAAAGAAAGCTTTTGAGATTGCGAAGCAATATAATAAATTAGGTGAGTTTCAATACGATTTATTGAAAACGGCCGTTGCTGCACTAGATAATTTTATCTCAGATAATCCGGGATCAGTATTTAGAGAAGAAGCCCTTTATTATAAAGTTGAAGCAAGTACCAATCTAGCTTTAAATAGTTTTGACTTTGTAAAGAAAGAACGAATAGAAACAGCAAAGACAGCCTATGCTGTTCTTTTTAAGAATTTTCCGGAAACGCAATTCGCTAAAAAAGCGAATGATTTACTTGAAGATTTAGATAAAGAATTAGGTAGTATTGAGAAACCCGCAGATACAAGTGCGAAATAAACTTATTTAATCATGAATATGAACGACTTAAAGAATTCGAATGCATCGGTTAGTACAACCACCATCAACAAAAATGAGTTTGATGCGAAAACCGACAACATTTACGAAGCAATTTCAATAACAGCTAAAAGAGCTATTCAGATTAATTCTGAAATCAAGAAAGAGTTATTAGAAAAACTTGAAGAATTTGCTACTTATAGCGATAGCCTTGAAGAGGTTTTTGAAAATAAAGAGCAGATTGAAGTTTCAAAATTCTACGAAAAATTACCAAAACCGCATGCTCTTGCAGTAGAAGAGTGGTTGACTGATAAAATATACTTTAGAAATACAGAGAAAGATAATTAATCGAGTTTTAAATTAAACTCTCATGTTAAGCGGAAAAAATATCCTTTTAGGCATTACTGGAGGTATTGCTGCTTACAAAACTACCTTTCTTGTACGTTTACTAATAAAAGCTGGTGCTCAGGTTAAAATTGTTTTAACTGAAAGTGCCAGCTCTTTTGTTTCCCCACTTACCTTAGCTACGCTTTCTAAGAATCCGGTGTTGACCAATTTTGTGCATGAAGATGCAAACAGTGTTGATTGGAACAATCATGTGGAATTAGGATTATGGGCTGATGTAATGCTAATTGCTCCTGCCACCGCCAATACGCTTTCTAAAATGGCTAATGGTACATGTGACAACCTTTTACTTGCAACATATCTTTCTGCCAAGTGCCCAGTGTATTTTGCGCCAGCGATGGATTTAGACATGTATAAGCACCCGTCAACAAAACATTCTTTTGATCGATTAACATCTTTCGGAAATGTAATGATACCTGCAACATCAGGTGAATTGGCAAGCGGTTTACATGGTGAAGGTCGTATGGCTGAACCTGAAGACATAGTTGCTTTTATGCAAAATCATTTGGCCACGGGCTTGCCACTTAGCGGTAAAAAGGTATTAATTACTGCAGGGCCTACTTATGAGGCTATTGATCCTGTGCGATTTGTTGGTAATCATTCTTCCGGAAAAATGGGGTACGAACTTGCCAATGTTGCAGCTGCCCTAGGTGCTGAGGTTATATTGATATCAGGCCCTTCGCATTTAACAATGAATACCACCGGTGTAAAACTAATAAAAGTAGTTTCAGCGGATGAAATGTATGATGCGGCTCATGCTCATTTTGATGCTGTTGCAGTTGCTATAGCCGCTGCCGCAGTAGCTGATTATCGTCCGAAAACTATTGCAGACCAAAAAATAAAGAAGTCTGAGAACGACTTGAATATTTCATTCATCAAGAATAAAGACATTCTTTTATCCCTCGGAGAAATAAAGAAAAATCAGTTTTTAGTTGGCTTTGCATTAGAAACCGAAAATGAAGTAGAATACGCCAAGAAGAAGCTGATAAAGAAGAATCTTGATGCTATTGTATTAAATTCTTTGAATGATGCTGGTGCAGGCTTTGGCAAGCCAACAAACAAAATTACCTTTATAGATAAGAATTTGACTATTAAAGCGTTTGAATTAAAGACGAAGGCTGAAGTTGCAGCTGATATTTGGGGAGAAATAGTAAATCGAATTCATGCGTAAATTAATTTTCACTATTCTTATTATGTGCATAGCGTTTGTTGCTAAGGCACAAGAACTTAATTGTACGGTCACCATCAATTCTGATCAGGTATCGCAAACCAATCAACAAATTTTCAAAACTTTAGAGCGTTCATTAAACGATTTTGTGAATAAGACCAAATGGTCAAACAGAATCTACAAAGAGAATGAGCGTATCAATGCGCAAATGTTTATTACAATTACTGATTATGAATCAAACCGATTTAAAGGTAATATTCAAATTCAGTCATCACGCCCGGTTTACAATACTTCATACGAGAGTCCTATTTTTAATTATAAAGACAATCAATTCAATTTTGAATACATTGAATTTCAACCATTGATTTTCAATGAAAATTCTTTTGAATCTAACTTAACTAGCGTTGTAGCCTATTATGCCTATATTATTTTAGGGTTAGATGCGGATACTTTTTCTTTAGAAGGAGGGACTGAAAGTTATAGAACTGCACAAAAAATTGTTACCCAAGCACAAGGAAGTAATTCTGCTGGATGGAGCCAAACCAGTGATCGCGGTCGTTTTGAATTGATTGATAACTTGTTGTCGAACACCTATCGTGAATACCGAATTGCTATGTATAACTATCACCGTAAAGGTTTAGATATATTGGGTGATAATAATAGTACGGGTAAACAAGTAATAGCAGGCACCATGAAATTGTTTGAAACAATGACTAAAAGAAGACCGAATGCTTTTTTGGTAACTACTTTTTTTGATGCAAAATCTGAAGAAATTCAGAGTATATTTTCAGACGGACCCAAGGTTGATATTGTCAGTTTGAAAGAAACTTTAAATTCTATTGCACCTCTTTATTCCAGTACTTGGAATGATATCAAATTCTGATACTTTTAGAATCTAAAAATTCGTTTCGCTTTGTATATCTTTGTTTGTAATAAAGAGAACAAAAGTGTTAAGCAACCTATCCATAAAAAATTACGCCTTAATTGATAAGTTAAACGTTTCGTTTGACTCAGGTTTTACTTGTATCACTGGTGAAACCGGTGCTGGTAAGTCCATATTATTGGGTGGTCTTTCGCTAGTATTGGGCAAAAGAGCGGATCTTTCTACTTTGAGAAATAAGGATCTAAAATGTGTGATAGAGGCTGAATTCGGAATTGATAAGTATAATTTGAAGCCTTTTTTTAAAACGAATGATCTAGATTTTGAAAAGCAAACCATCATAAGAAGAGAGATTCACCCCAGTGGTAAATCACGGGCTTTTATTAATGATACTCCAGTAACGTTAGATGTGCTTTCACAATTAGGCAATAAGTTAATTGATGTGCACTCGCAACATCAAACACTTCAACTTGCAGATAATGATTTTCAATTGAAAATGTTAGATGCACTTGCTGAAAATCAAAACCTATTAACTGATTATTCTAAGGCTCTAGTTGATTACAATAAAACTTCAGTAGATCTTAACGAACTTGTTGATATTCAGAACAATGCGAATAAAGAATTAGATTACAATAGCTTTTTGCTAACTGAGTTACAGGCACTTACTTTAGAAGATGGTATTCAAGAAGAACTTGAATCGCAATATGAGCAACTAAATAATGTTGAAACTATTACCGAAGAACTTTCTAAAAGCCATCATTTATTAAATGATGAGCAAATGGGTGTAGTGACTGTACTAAGTCAATTAAAACAGATTGCTGGTAAGTTAACAGAATTTGGTAGTGGCTACACAGAATTATATGAGCGTATTAATTCGGCTTTCATTGAGTTAGATGATATATCTTCAGAACTTGAAGGGCTGCAAGAAAATATTGAAGCAAACCCGCAATTACTTGAAGAAGTTAATGGTAAGTTGCAACGATTGTATGATTTGCAGAAAAAGCATAGTGTTTCAGAGATTTCAGAGCTGATTGCTATTCGTGAAGAATTAGCTGGGAAAGTAGGCATTACAGAAAATATTGAAGAACAAATTAGAGAAAAGGAAAACCTTCTAGCTATTCAAGAGAAAGAATTAGAAAATAGAGCGGGTAAAATTAGAGATAGACGTAGAAAGATAATTCCTAGTTTAAAGAAACAGCTTGAAGAAAAACTAAGCATTTTAGGTATGCCTAGTGTTTCCTTTAAAATTGAAGTTAATCCATCTGACACCTTTAAATCAAAAGGAAAAGACGATTTGATATTTCTTTTCTCAGCGAATAAAGGCAGTAATTTTGGAGAACTTAAAAAGGTTGCCTCTGGTGGTGAACTATCACGAATTATGTTGACTATTAAGTCAATATTAGCCAAATATGAGCAATTACCAACCATGATGTTTGACGAAATTGATAGTGGTGTGTCTGGTGAAATTTCTAATAAAATGGGTGATATTATGTTAGAAATGAGTAAAACCATGCAGGTATTTTCAATTACACATTTGCCTCAAGTTGCTTCTAAAGGTCATCAACATTTTAAAGTTTTTAAAGAAGAAAATGGTCAAACTACCAATACGCAAATGCGTAAACTAAATACTGATGAAAGGGTAGTAGAGCTTGCAGAAATGCTTGGTGGAAAAGACCTTTCCGATTCCGCATTAGCTCACGCCAAACAGTTATTGAACTAATTGTTATTTGTAAAAAGGTACCTCGAATTTAGAAAGCATCACTTCACTTTTTTGAAATTACTGCCAACTTTTTTAAATATCTTTGGCAAACGAAAAATACTAGAAAACAAACCGTATGTCTTACAATCTTCTTAAAGGAAAAAAAGGAATTATTTTTGGAGCACTTGATGAAAATTCAATTGCATGGAAAACTGCTGAACGTGTACATGAAGAAGGTGGTACTTTTGTATTGACTAATGCGCCAATAGCCATGCGAATGGGGCAAATCAATAAACTAGCTGAAAAAACAGGTTCTCAAATAGTACCTGCTGATGCAACACTTGAAGAAGATTTAAATAACCTAGTTTCTAAGTCGATGGAAATTTTAGGTGGTAAAATTGATTTTGTACTTCATGCAATAGGTATGTCAGTTAATGTTAGAAAAGGTCGTGCCTATACTGATGAGAAATATGATTTCACCCAAAAAGGATGGGATGTTTCTGCGCTGTCTTTTCACAAGATGATGCAAAGTTTATATAAAGCTGATGCTATGAATGAGTGGGGTAGTATAGTTGCCTTAACTTATATGGCCGCACAAAGAACTTTTCCAGATTATAATGATATGGCTGATAATAAAGCTTATTTAGAATCTGTAGCTCGTAGTTTTGGATATTTCTTTGGAAAGGAAAAGAAAGTACGTGTGAATACTATTTCACAATCACCTACAGCAACAACTGCTGGGCAGGGAATAAAAGGTTTTGACGGATTTATTGGCTATGCTGAGAAAATGTCACCTTTAGGAAATGCTACGGCTTTAGATTGTGCTGATTACACACTAACATTGTTTTCTGATTTAACACGAAAAGTAACGATGCAAAATTTATTTCATGATGGTGGATTCTCTAATACAGGTGTCAGCCAAGAAGTAATAGATAAGTTTTCTTAGGTTATAAGCCTGAAAAGGCTATTGCCTCACGGTTGTATGATTAGCAATACATGTTTAATCAAATCGGAATAATCATTGAATTTTTACAAGTCATTTAGTTTATGAACCTTTCATTCTCTTTTGTAATTCCCGTTTACAATAGGCCCGATGAGATTCGTGAGCTGCTTGAAAGTATGGTTTCTCAAACCTATGT
Source organism: Aurantibacter crassamenti (assembly GCF_016811105.1). Lineage (GTDB taxonomy): Bacteria > Bacteroidota > Bacteroidia > Flavobacteriales > Flavobacteriaceae > Aurantibacter_A > Aurantibacter_A crassamenti. The sequence goes on along the minus strand of NZ_JAFBGM010000002.1, from coordinate 590,161 downwards.
GAATTCATTTGAAGTTGTTTTGGTAGAAGATGGTTCAACACATAGTTCTAAAGAAGTCGTTGCTGAATTTTCACATCAATTAGATATATCCTATTATGTAAAAGAAAATTCAGGTCCAGGTCCATCAAGAAACTATGGAATGGAGCGGGCGAAAGGTAATTACTTTATCATTTTAGATTCTGATTGTATTTTGCCACCTGATTATTTAATTGAAGTTACAAAGTCTCTTGAGAAAGAGTTTGTGCATTGCTATGGAGGGCCTGACGCTGCACACCAGTCATTTACTACGCTGCAGAAGGCAATTAACTATGCAATGACTTCCGTTTTGACCACTGGCGGTATACGCGGTAATAAAGTAGCTGTTGGTAAATTTCAACCTAGGAGTTTTAATATGGGGCTTTCAAAAGAGGTTTTTGATACCGTAGGTGGTTTTGGTAAAATTCACCCAGGTGAAGATCCTGATTTAACCTTCCGAATTTGGAAAGCAGGTTTTGCAACTAAACTGATTCCTGAGGCTTTTGTGTATCACAAGCGCAGGGTTGATTGGAGCAAATTTTATACACAAGTGAATAAGTTTGGTATGGTTAGGCCTATTTTGAACAAATGGCATCCTGAAACTATAAAAATGACTTATTGGTTTCCAACTTTTTTCTGTTTAGGGCTTATGGTGTCGGTAGTGTTTTATTTTTTAGGTATTCAATTGCCTTTATGGTTTTTTGGTATTTATTTTATTTTGATTTTTATTGATTCCTTTCTAAAGAATAAAAGCATTGTTATTGCTATATTGTCATTATTCACAGTATTAGTGCAGTTTGCAGGTTATGGTTTGGGTTTTTTAAAATCAACCTTCTTGATTAACTTTAGCAAACGAAAGCCACAAGAAATATTTCCAAATTTATTTTTTAAATAAAATCAATTGCTAGAGATCATTAAAAAATTGATTAATAAAAGAAAGGCAAAAGTATTTATACTGTTTGTACTGGCTTCTGGGTTGATTTGGTTTTTGAATACCTTATCTCAGACTTATATAGCGAATACTACTATTAAAATAGACTATTCGAATACAAATAGTAATTTAAAACTCACTAAGGCATATACGAACAAGTTAGATGTAAAATTGCAAACAAAAGGGTTTCAGTTTTTGGGTTTCAACTTGAAAAAGAAATCGATTGTATTAGATTTATCAGAAGTTGAGACCATTAATGATAGGTATTATTTAGCGCCGAACATCTATAAAAGTCAAATTGAAAAGCAATTACCAAATTCATTGGTGCTTATAGCTATCACATCAGACACTTTGTTTTTTGATTTTTTAAAGTTGATTTCTAAAGAAGTACCAGTACAATCTGAAATAAAACCAAACCTGGCCCATAATTACTTGTTAGACGGTGCTCTAAAAATAGAACCCGAAACAATAACTATAACAGGCCCAGAAGCAGAAATTGATAGTGTTAAAAGTGTTCATATAGAAAGCTTAGGTTCCTCTGAAATTGAAGCAAATTTCACAAAGCAAGTGGCACTTTACAAATCACCAAAATTGGTTAACACTACGTTTTCTGAAGATTTTGTTCAAGTAACAGGTACTGTTTCTAAATTTTCGGAAAAAATGATTACCGTTGCTGTTGAAGTTATAAACCTTCCATCGGGCACACAAATACGTACATTTCCTGATGAAGTATCTATTTTATGTAAGGCTAAAATTGACCAACTTAAAGCGCTAAAAGCTGCTGATTTTAAGGTAACAGCGGACTATTCTAAGTTGAGTAGTAATCGTTCAAACGAAATGCAGTTGAAGTTAGCTAAGAAACCTGAAGGTATTTTTGATGCTTCTTTGATGGAGGTGAAAGTGGAATATATTTTGAACAAAGAATAATGATTGTTGGTCTAACAGGTGGAATAGGTAGCGGTAAAACTACAGTTGCAAAGCTTTTTAAAGCATTGGGCGTGCCTGTTTATAATTCTGATAAAGAGGCAAAAAAGTTGATGAATTCATCAAAAGAATTACGAAAATCAATAAAAGACTTATTTGGAAAGGATGCTTACAAGAAAAAAAAGCTAAACCGTGCATTTATTGCAGAGCAGGTGTTTGCGGATAAAGAAATGCTCAAAAAATTGAATGCCATAGTGCATCCTGCCGTTCGTAATCATTTTAAATCATGGGTAAATGAGCAAGACGCTCCTTATGTAATACAAGAAGCCGCTATAATTTTTGAGCAAAATAATCAAGATTTCTATGATAAAATTGTTTTGGTAACGGCTCCTAAAGAAATTAGAATTGAGCGTGTATTACAACGAGATACCCATCAAAACAGAGCAAAAATTGAACAGCGAATGGCAAATCAACTGCCTGATAGCGAAAAAATTAGACTATCAGATTATATTATTGAGAACATAGTCCTAGAAAGTACTGAGAATAGGGTTAAAGAATTGCATCAAACCTTTTTAGATTGTTGCTAAGGCTCTGAGGTTTAGTATTATTGTTAAGGTTAGGTTAAACAAAAGAATTGCTAATTGTTAAATTTCTAAATTTACCACCAGATGAATAAGAGGTTGTTTGTGCTTTTGGTGATTTTGATGAGCCTCTCGTTAATTGGAATAATTTTTGTTCAAGGTTTTTGGATTAAAAAATCTGTTGAAGACAAAGAAGATCAATTTTCCAATACCGTTTCAGAAGTGCTCAACCGAGTCACCGATAAGATTGAAAAAAGAGAACAGAAAGATTACTCTGATCGTTACCTTAGTTTAAAGGATAGCGTGGGTGAATTAAAAAGTTCTCAATTAAGCAATATCTTAATTATTGATCAAGATTTAAATTCCAATGAAATACGATTGTATTCACATGGTATTTTAGAGGAAGATTACAATATAGCATCTACGTTCTTTGACTTTGGAAATAATAATGATAGTAGTACTATTAAGAATTTTACGAGCAAACGTACCACCACAATTCTAAAAGAAAATTATGATATTGATGGTAATCGAATGCGATTGGATCCGGTTCAGACTTTGACGAAAATTGGAGGAATGTCTTCAATTGAGAAGGCTCAATGGGAAGATGTATTTAGTGAATATGCGAAAAAAGTGCCGTTGCACCAACGTGTATCAACTCAAGAAATTGAACTATTGCTAGCTCGTGAATTAGAGAACCATAATTTAGATGTTGCTTTTGAGTACGGGGTTTATAGTAAAGGTTTGCCAACAAAAGTAAAATCTAAAAAGTTTAAGCCTTCGGAATCAACATCGTATAAAGCACCAATCTTTAGAGATAGTGAAGGTGATACTGATTTTTCATTATTAATTAATTTTCCTAAAAAGGAACGATTTTTATTTAGTTCAATACTAGGAATGGCATTTTTGTCATTCTTATTTACATTGGTAATTCTTGTTGCATATGCAGGTGCTATTTATCAGTTAATCAGACAAAAGCAGATTTCTGAAATCAAATCTGATTTCATAAATAATATGACACATGAGTTCAAAACGCCTATTGCTACTATAAACTTAGCGGTTGAAGCAATTAGAAACCCAAAAATAATGGGTGATAAAGAAAAAATCTTGCGTTATTTATCAATGATTAAAGATGAGAATAAACGTATGCATGCTCAAGTTGAAAATGTGTTACGTATATCACGACTTGAGAAAAAGGAGCTAGATATTAGTAAGGATAGGGTAGATGTGCACGACATAGTAACAGATGCCATCGCACATGTAGAATTAATAGTTGAAGATCGAGGAGGTTATATTAAAACTCATTTTGATGCAACTAGAACAGACATTCTGGCAAACGAAATGCATTTTACCAATGTAATTGTCAATATACTAGATAATGCGGTGAAGTATTCGCCTCAGGCTCCTAAAATTGATGTTTATACAGAAGTCGTTAAAAATAATATTATAATACAAGTGAAAGATCAAGGTGCTGGTATGAGTAAAGCAGTATTAAAAAAGGTCTTTGAGAAATTTTATAGAGAACATACAGGTAATATACATAATGTAAAAGGTCATGGATTAGGGCTTTCTTATGTAAAACAAATAATAGACGATCACCAAGGAGAAGTTTACGCAGAAAGCGAAAAGGATAAAGGAAGTGCTTTCTACATAAAATTGCCTTTAATTTAAAATACTATGGAAACAGTTAACAAGAAGATACTATTAGTTGAAGATGATCCAAATTTTGGAATTGTGCTTAAGGACTATCTATCAATGAATGATTTTGACGTCACTTTGGCGAAAAATGGAATGGAAGGCTTTGAGAAATTCAAGAAAGATAGCTATGATATTTGTATTCTTGATGTAATGATGCCTTACAAAGACGGATTTACTTTGGCTAAAGAGATTAGAGAGAAGAATGAAGATGTACCTATAGTTTTCTTGACGGCTAAAACCATGAAAGAAGATGTTTTAAAAGGATATAAGGCTGGTGCTGATGACTACCTGAACAAACCTTTTGACTCTGAGGTGTTGTTAGTGAAATTGCGTGCTATATTGCAGCGTAAAGCTTCAAATACACTTGCAGATAGTAAAAAGTTTGAATTTGAAGTAGGTAATTTCCATTTAAATTCAAAACTTAGATTTTTAAAGTATAAGGATGAGGAAACAATTAAATTGTCTCCGAAAGAAAATGATTTATTACGTCTTCTAGCTTTACATGAGAATGATTTGATGCCTAGAGAATTGGCTTTGACCAAAATATGGCGTGATGATAATTATTTCACCTCTAGAAGTATGGACGTTTATATTGCCAAATTGCGTAAATATTTAAAACGTGATGATACCGTTGAAATCTTAAACATTCATGGTGAAGGATTTCGTTTGGTGGTAAAGACAGAATCAGAGTAAAATAAAATAGGATATTATTCAAAGGCATTCTTTAACTAGAATGCCTTTTTTTTTATGCAAGTTGTTTTAATATCGTTGCTAACATCTCAGCAGGTGTGTCATTAATTGAAACGGTAATCGCATTTTTTGGCGGTTCTAATGTTTCAAATTGAGATTTTAAAAGTCCAGCTGGCATAAAGTGTCCTTTACGGGCTTGCATTCGCTTATTAATTTCTTCAAAAGTCCCTTTTAAATACACAAAAGTAAGATTGTCTTCAACCGAATTTTGTAAGGTATTTCGATATACTTCTTTCAAAGCCGAGCATGCAATTACAGCACCTTTTTTAGCATTCTCAATTGCTAAGGTATTCAATGCGATTAACCAGGCTTTGCGGTCATCATCAGTAAGCGGATGCCCTTTAGACATTTTTAATACATTTTCTTCAGGGTGAAAGTCATCACCATCAAAATAGGGTAATTCAAGTTTGTCAGCCAATAACTGACTAATTGTAGACTTGCCACAACCTGACACGCCCATTACAATAAAAACAGTTGCTTTATTCAATGTTACTTTTAGCTTTAAGTTTTTTTAATACTTCGTTTATTTCATATTGATAATCAATCCAAAGTGTATCTTCATTTTTTTTAAACCAAGTCATCTGTCTTTTGGCAAATCTTCGTGTATTCTTTTTAATTTCAGAAACTGCAAAATCTAATTCCCATTTATCATCTAAAAATTTAAACAACTCTTTGTAACCTACTGTTTGTAAGGCATTTAGATTTTTATTTTTATGTAGTGTTTTGCATTCGTTTAATAACCCTTCTTTCATCATAATATCAACCCGCTGGTTGATACGTTCATAAACAACTTCACGATCAGCTTTTAAGCCAATTGTGATGGTATTAAATGGTCTTGCCTTCTTTTTTCTATTTAAAAAAGAAGAATATGGTTGGCCTGTGCCAATACAAATTTCTAAAGCTCGAATCAAACGATGCGGATTATTCAAATCAATAGTATTGTAATGAACTGGATCTTTTTGCTTCAATTCATCTTGCAGTGCTTCAATACCTTTGTTTTTTAATCTACTATTTAATTGGTCACGAATTTCGGTAGCCACTGTTGGAAAATCATCTAATCCTTTTGTAATTGCATCAATATAAAGTCCGCTGCCACCCACAAGCACTATAGTGTCTTTAATTTTAAATAGTTGCTCTAAACAACCTAACGCCTCTTTTTCAAAATCACCAACAGAATAATTTTCAAAAATACTTTTGTGTTGAATAAAATGATGTGGAGCTGCAGCTAATTCTTCAGATGAAGGTACGGCGGTGCCAATTGTCATTTCTTTGTAAAATTGTCTTGAATCCGCAGAAAGTATTTCGGTTTTAAAATACTGAGCAAGGGCAATAGCTAATTTTGTTTTACCAATTGCAGTTTGACCAACAACAACTATTAGAGTTTTAGCCGTCATTAATCTTCTTCTAATTTGCAACCACATTTTCTACAATATGCAGCGTCCATGCTTGTGATGTATGTGCCACAATCTGGGCAAGAACTGCCCTTAATTTCTTCATCTTTGCCATCTTTAGCTACATATTCTGCAGAAACAATTCCGGTAGGCACAGCAATAATTCCATATCCAATAATCATAATGAATGTTGCAATAAATTGACCCAGTGAAGTTTCAGGTGAAATATCACCATAACCTACTGTGGTCAGTGTAACAATGGTCCAATAGATACTATGTGGAATACTTTCAAAACCATGTTCAGGGCCTTCTACTAAATACATTATTGTTCCTAACAATACCGCAACAATTAGTACAAAAAATACGAAGACAAATATTTTTGTTCGACTTGCTTTTAGTGCGCGTAGTAAATTATTAGACTCACCCACAAAACGAACCAGTTTTAATATTCTAAATACTCTCAATAGTCGTAAGGCTCTAAACGCTGTGATATATTGGGATCCTACAACAAAATAGGATAGATACTTTGGTATGGTTGACAGTAAATCAATTATACCGAAAAAACTAAAAACATACTTTTTTGGTTTATTGATGCAGATAATTCGTACTATGTATTCTATGGTAAAAAGTATGGTTACTACCCATTCTGAAATGTCTAAGAATTTATGATACTTTACATCAAACCTAGGTAGACTCTCTAGCATAACAATAATTACGCTATAGAGAATTAGCACTAATAAAACTATATCAAAAAGCTTACCTGCCGGAGTGTGGGTTCCGTAGATAATCTCATGTAGCTTTGCGCGCCAACCATGTTTTCTTGCACTTGTTTCCATAATTATGGATTTATTTCTTCAATCAAATGGCTGCCCTTTTTACGAAGGTGTGTTGTGATAAAATGATTGGTATTTGCATCGCCCTTTGCTGGTGTAATAATTGATTCTAAGATATGAATATTATTTATTTGATGGTTTAATTCGCAATAACCATAACCTTTATAAATTCCATTTTTTATATAAATTACACTCTGCTCACCAATTTCACGGCCTTTATCTTTTATTATTAATGTCCGTTTAACAATCCTATATTTTAAAAGTAGCTTTTCTATTTCTGCATTGTAAGTTACAATATCTGATTTGTCAGCGCATATTTCGTTACTAATTTTCTGTAAGAAACTGGCTCCGGATTCAGCGCCATTAAAAGTTATAATCGCCTTTTCACCTTTGATAAGTGGTACAACCTTTAATTTAATTAAACCTTTACTATCCTTTTCAGAATATAAACCATAATTAAATAATTTTCCTTTTGCTTGATTATAACGCGGTCGAATACGTTTCAATTCTTCGTATTCTTTTAATTGCGCGATTAAGTCGCTACCAGTTTTTTCAAAAGTTACTTTACGGGTTTCTTTTTGAAGTTTTCGAGCTCTTGATCCAGGTTTTATAAATTGTTGGTTTACCCTTTTTTTTATATTACTAGACTTTGATAAGTAGATAATTTCACTATCCTTATTATGCATGTAAAATACGCCCGTGGCAATGGGTAAGGTTTCAACAATATCTAAAAGTCTATCAGAAAGTTCACCAGTACTAGCCTCTCTGAGTACCGTTTTTATAATGGCTTTTTCTGAATCTTTAGCTAATAAAAGTTTGAATAATTTTAAGGTAGCTAAGGCATCGCCATTTGCACGGTGCCGGTCACTTACCGCAATACCCAATGAACGTACTAGTTTACCTAAACTGTGTGACTCCGCATCTGGTAGTAACTTTTTTGATAAATCTACTGTACAAATTGTTTGTCGCTCAAAATCATACCCTAAGCGTCTAAATTCGGTTCGTAGTATGCGATAATCAAATTGTGCATTGTGAGCAACAAGTACAGTACCTTCTGTAATTTCAACAATGCGCTTGGCTACTTCATGAAATTTAGGTGCTGAATGTAGCATATTATTATTTATGCCAGTGAGCTTTACTACAAAGGGCTGTATTTCTTTTTCAGGATTTACAAGACTTATAAATTTATCAACTACTTCATGGCCGTCAAACTTATGAATAGCAATTTCAGTTATGCCTTCTTCATTGTATTTTCCGCCGGTTGTCTCAATATCAAGAACTGTGTACATATATTTTTTTAAGACTATCAGGATTATAGTCCTGCTTAAATCTAGTGGTAATTTCTAGAACCAAAGATACTACTTCCCACGCGGACCATAGTACTACCTTCTTTAATCGCTATTTTATAGTCACCGCTCATACCTGTAGATAGAATAGAAATATTGGGTAAACTATTCGTTAGATTATCAAAAATAGCTTTCAATTGTTTAAATTCTTTTTCAATTTGTATTTGGTCAGAAGTAAATGTTGCCATGCCCATCAAACCTACAATTCTAATATGTTTTAGCTTTTTAAATTCTTCGGATGATGTAATTTCGAGAAGCTCTTTTTCATCAAGACCGAACTTTGTATCTTCTTCTGCAATGTGAATTTGAAAAAGACAATCTATAACACGATTATGTTTTGCAGCTTGTTTATTGATTTCTTGCAACAACCGGAAGCTATCTACACCATGAATTAATGACACAAATTCTGCCATGTATTTCACTTTGTTCCGTTGCAAATGCCCAATCATATGCCATTCAATATCTTTAGGTAGTGTTTCCCATTTCTGCACCATTTCCTGAACCTTATTTTCGCCAAAGATTCGTTGGCCACTTTCATAAGCTTCTTCAATAGCCTCGTTTGGTTTTGTCTTTGATACAGCAACCAAAGTGACGTGTTCAGGTAAACTGTTTTTTATTTCAGCTAGATTTTTTTTGATAGTCATTTAAATACTATTTGAATTGAGAAGAAACGGTTTCTGCTTTTCGTGATGTAGAATAATCGTAAAAGCCTTCACTAGATTTTACACCTAATTTTCCGGCCATTACCATGTTTACAAGTAAAGGGCAAGGGGCGTACTTCGGATTTTTAAAACCGTCATACATCACATTCATTATTGAAAGACAAACATCGAGCCCTATAAAATCAGCTAACTGCAGTGGCCCCATTGGGTGGCCCATGCCTAATTTCATTACGGTATCAATTTCAGAAACACCGGCAATTCCATTGTATAAAGTTTCAATCGCTTCATTAATCATGGGCATTAAAATACGGTTGGCAACAAAACCAGGATAATCATGTACTTCAGTTGGTGTTTTACCAAGTTGTTCTGAAAGCTGCATAATCGTTTTAGTTGTTGATTCTGAAGTATTATAACCTCGAATTATTTCAACCAATTGCATAATTGGCACCGGATTCATAAAATGCATACCGATTATCTTATCTGCTCTTTCAGTAACCGAAGCAATTTGGGTAATTGAAATTGACGACGTATTTGATGCTAAAATGGTTTTAGCATCACAATACAAATCAAGGTCTTTAAAAATTTTTAGTTTTAATTCTAAATTTTCAGTTGCTGCCTCAACAACTAAATCAACGTCTTTTACACCTTCGGCTAAATCAGAATGTTTTGATATTTTTTCTAAAGTTGATTGCTTATCACTTTTAGTTATTTTTTCTTTAGCAATCAATCGATCTAAGTTTTTTGAAATGGTAGCCAAACCATTGTTCAATGCCTCATCTGAGATATCAATCAAACGAACTTCAAAACCGTTTTGTGCAAATACATGAGCTATTCCGTTGCCCATTGTGCCTGCACCAATGACTGCTATTTTCATAAATTATTTTTTAAATGAATCAATTATACGTAACGCTACTTCAAGAGCTTTTGCGCCTTGCTTTAATGAAACAACTGGCGTGGTGTTATTTACAATGGCATCAGCAAAGGCTTCTAATTCATCTTTAATTGCATTATTAGATTCTATTTCAGGGTTTTCAAAATAAATCTGTTTCTTTTGGCCTTCTGCATTCTGTAAAACCATATCAAAGTCGCCTACTTCATCAGGTGCATCTTTCATTTTAACGACCTCAACTTTCTTCTCTAGAAAATCAACAGCGATGTACGCATCTTTTTGAAAGAAACGTGATTTACGCATGTTCTTTAATGAAATTCTGCTTGCGGTTAAATTTGCTACACAACCATTTTCAAATTCAATACGTGCATTTGCAATATCTGGCGAATTGCTAATTACAGAAACTCCACTTGCATTAATTTGGGTTACCTCAGAATCTACTACGCTTAAAATAGCATCAATATCATGAATCATTAAATCTAAAACCACAGGTACATCTGTGCCACGCGGATTAAATTCTGCAAGTCGATGCGACTCAATAAACATTGGGTTTTTGATATTATCTTTTACTGCACTAAATGCAGGATTGAATCGCTCAACATGGCCCACTTGACCTTTTATATTATACTCTTTTTCCAATTCAAGCAGTTCGCTTGCTTCTTCATAAGTATTAGTGATTGGTTTTTCTATAAAAATATGTTTGCCTTTTTTTATTGATTTTTGAGCACAATCAAAGTGAGAAAGGGTAGGGGTTACTATGTCAACTACATCAACAGCATCAATTAAATTATTGATGTTATCAAAATACGTATATCCGAATTCATCAGAGACCTTTTTTCCATTTATAGCGTCGGCATCAAAGAAACCTACTAACTCATATTTATCAGATTCATTTAGTAATCGTAAATGAATTTTACCTAAATGACCAGCGCCTAAAACACCAACTTTTAACATGTTTGTAATTTTTAACTCAAAAATAGTGAATAGTTAGGGATAAGAAATTAGACTAAGCATCTTAGCCTTAATTATTAATGAATTTATCAAATTGGCATGACATATTTTATGTTTAAAAAATTCAGTTTTATGTGTTATTTCCCATTTTTAAGTAATTGAAAATTTGATTTTCTTCGCTAACTTTACAATCCAAAACCAAACCTTTGAAGGATACTTTAAAACACAGTGGCATGCGCAACAAATTAGCAGAAGTGCTAATTGAAAAGGGCATATCAGACAAAAAAATTCTTGATGCAATTCGTTTAATACCTCGACACTTTTTTATGGATAGTAGTTTTGAAGGCCATGCTTATCAAGACAAAGCTTTTCCTATTGCAGCTGGTCAAACTATTTCTCAACCTTATACTGTTGCTTTTCAATCTGAACTTCTTCAGGTGAAACCCGGACAAAAAATTCTTGAAATAGGCACAGGTAGTGGTTATCAGACAGCGGTATTATTGTTATTGAGAGCACAGGTATATTCTATAGAACGACAATTAGAACTTTTTAAAAAGACAAAACTCTTTTTTAAAAAAATGGGGTATCGTCCTAAGAAAATGATTTTTGGTGATGGTTATAAAGGGATGCCTGAAGAGGCACCTTTTGATAGTATTGTTGTTACTGCTGGCGCTCCAGAAACTCCGAAAGCTTTATTAGGCCAATTAAAAGTTGGTGGGCGACTTGTTATTCCTGTTGGTGATGAAGATCAGATTATGACCTTATATGTGCGCACTTCGGCCACCGAATTTGAAAAAAAGGAGTTTGGTAATTTTAGATTTGTTCCGCTTTTGGAAGATAAAAATTGAGGAAATTTTTGAAAATTCTAAGAATACTTTTAAACTTCAATCTCGTCCTTGCTATCTTTAAAATTTAAAGGGATACTTTTATATGTGTTATAATTGTTAAAAATATCAGTGTAGATTAATGTGATTATTTTTTCATGTAATTCGTTCTTAATTTCTTGTAATGCTATTTCATATTCTTCTGGTGTTTTAGACTCATCATATCGAATTTTAAATTCAATCATATTTAAATAATCATTTGATGAGATTGCTCTTTCTCTAAAATCATTGATGTACTCAACAAATACGAATGTCTTAATATTTAAGGACAAGGAATCTACAAGGTTCTGAAATTTATCAACTTCAACTGATTTTATTATTAATGGACCGGTTCCTTTGTTCCATAATTTTACTGAAATATGGCTGCTGTAATTGTATTTGACAATAACTGGAATAGGTTTATAGGATAAAGTATTGTGCTTTCTTTGCAACAAAATGGAATATATACTTATTGCAATAGCTAAAATTGCTAAAATAAATTCCCAGTTTATATTATCTAAAAACGTATTCATTTTTTCTATTTTATTGCATATTAAATGTTAAAAACTCATAAATCAAATAAATTTTTATTAAAGGAGCCATAAAAAGCGTTCTTTTTTATTTATTACCCCTAATAATAAAGAGGGTGATTTTATTTTTAAATGTACAAATTAGGGCTTAATATCATAATTATATTAAAAATTAGGACTCAACTTTTTCTTTAATCGAGCTACGTTTACCATTCGTCTACAGTAATTTTCCATTCGTCTACACAGCTAAATGCATTTCGATGTTATTTCTGACTTTTGTCTCAAATAAAAACAACGTGCTATGAAAGTATTATTTATTGAAGACGATAAAATTGAAACAATGAAGCTTTTGCGAACGGTTTCTAAATTAGATACAAAACACACTATTACCGAAGCTAAAAATGGGGAAGAAGCATTAAATATTTTAAAATCAGATGCAGATTTACCTGATATCATACTTTTAGACTTAAACATGCCTAAAATGAGTGGTATAGAATTCTTACAGATTCTTAAAGCAGATAGCGTAATGAAATATCTGCCAACAATTGTATTGACAACATCTGAAAATAGAGCCGATCTTTTAGAATGTTATAAAATTGGAATTGCAGGATACGTCTTAAAGCCTTTAAAATATGAGGACTATGAAGCTAAGATTAAAAAAGTTTTTGAGTACTGGGAAGTAAATGAGCTAGTTAAAGCCTAACAAAATCCTTCATTTCACAACAAAATATTTTATACTGTAATACATTTCTTACTTTTATACTCTTATAAATTAGAGTTATGAAGGGCATTGTTTTTACTGAATTTTTAGAAATGGTTGAATCTTCCTTTGGTTTGGAGATTACGGATAATATCATTGAAAATTCAGATTTAGTTTCAGAGGGCATTTATACTTCAGTTGGTACCTACGATTTTAATGAAATGGTAAGCTTAATTACCAATCTCAGTAAAGAAGTAGCTATTCCGGCTAATGACCTAATATATACTTTTGGATTATATTTATTTAATAGCCTGGGCAAAGCACATCCAGAGGTTATTGAAAACTACAATTCACCAATTCCTTTACTCAATTCCATTGAAGACCATATACATGTTCATGTAAAAAAATTATATCCAGATGCGGAATTGCCCACATTTAAGATTTTAGAAAAGACTGAAACTTCCATATCAATGATATATAGTTCTTCAAGAGGATTATATCGATTAGCTCACGGATTAATGCAAAGGTGCTTTGAACATTATAATGGTAGTGCCACAATTGTTTATGAGTTGTTAAAAGAAGACGGTACCGAAGTAAAATTTGATGTTACGCAAAATGGATAATAAGGAAGTATTGCTGCTAAAAAAAGCACTAGAACGTCAAAAAAAGGCACGGGCGCAAGCAGAAAAAATTTTAGAAGAAAAATCTAAAGAATTATACGATACTGCTTTTCATTTAAAAGAATCAAATGCCAGGTTAGAAAACCTTTTAAGTGAAAAAACAAATAAACTCGAGGGAGTTTTTACTAATATTTTAGACCCTTATGTAGTTGTAGACTTGCATATGAATATTATAGAAATGAATTCTGCTGCAAAAGAATTTTTGGGCTATGATATTGAAAAGGAGAAGATAAATTTATCGGCCCTAATTCCTTCTGAATATTTGGATTATAATTTAGAAGCAATGCAAACGCTACGTGAATTAGGGGTGCTCAAAAATTATAGATCAAAAATTATACTAAAAGATAAATCAGAAAGATTTGTACATATTAATGGAAGTTTAGTTTATGATAAAAATAATGTTCCGATTGCTGCACAAGGCATAATTAGAGATATTACAAAAGATACAGAAATTAAAAATTTATTAGCTGAGCAAAAAAAGGAGCTTGATATAATTGTAGAGAATTCACCTTTAGGTATTGTTCTAAAACAATCGGGAATAATCATCACTGCTAATAAAACTTTTAAAAATCTTTTGGGATATTCAGAAAATGAATTAAAAAATAGGCCTGTTGATGAAATTTCGATTCCTGAAGACAGCGATAAACTGAATGAACTTAACAACCAAATGGAGGCGGGTTTAATTGATAACTTCACCGTGGTTAAAAAGTATTTTCGTAAAGATGGCACAAATATTTGGGCTAAAACATCGGTAAATGCTTTTAAAGATACTTGTGGAAAAGTAAAATATCAAGTTGCAATGATTGAAGATATTTCAGCTCAACATAATCTTGAGAAGGAACGAGAAATATTATTAAAAGAACTTGAAGAGAGCAATAAAGGTTTGCAAGAATATGCACATATAGTATCTCACGATTTAAAATCACCCTTGCGTAGTATTAGTGCACTTTCGACATGGCTGTATGAAGATTATAAAAATGTATTAGATGAAAATGGTGTAAGCCAATTAAATATGATGCAAGAAAAAGTGGAGGCCATGGATAAACTTATCGATGGAATCTTAAAATATTCCACAGTAAGTAGTGATGTAGTAGATAATACACAAGTTGATGTAAATGAGGTGATTAAGGAAATTACTGATATCATTTATATTCCTGATCATGTACAAGTTAAAATTGTAAAGAAATTACCAACACTTTATGCTGATAAAACCAAAATCCATCAATTATTTCAAAACTTTTTGAGTAATGCGGTGGTGCATATTGAAAGAGAGGTTGGATTAGTAAATATCGATTATAAAGAAACCGCAACACATTGGCAGTTTAGCATAGAAGATAATGGTGTTGGAATTCCTAAAGAATATCATGAAAAAATATTTAAAATTTTTGAATCAGTAGGGAATAAAGAAAGATCAACGGGTATAGGTTTATCCATTGTAAAGAAAATTATTGACTTATATGAAGGTTTGGTTTGGTTGGAAAGTGACCCAAATACAGGCACTACATTTTATTTTACATTAAAAAAGCAATCATGAAGTTAGAACAAGGGGTTAGAGAGAAAAATAATGGTTGGACATTTACGGAGTCTCGTAAGGACTTAAAAGAACCATTAGTTATGGTTTTTGGTAATAGATATGCCTTGGAATCGGCAGATATATATCAAGAATTAAAAGAAATGTATCCAAATGGTCATGTTGTATTTGGAAGTACTTCTGGTGAAATACTTGAAAGTAAAGTCTTTGATGAAAGTATTGTGCTAACTGCAATTGAATTTGAAAAAAGCAGCTTTAAAGTAGTGCGAGAAAATATGGCCTCACATAGCATGAATGTGGAAAATTTAGGTCAGAGTCTAGTGAACAGTTTACCTCAAAAAGATTTAAAACATGTTTTTATAATATCGGAAGGTACTAATGTAAATGGTAGTGGTTTAATAAATGGCTTAGAAGCAAATTTGCAACCTGGTGTTTCCATTTCTGGTGGATTGTGTGGTGATGATGCACGTTTTGAGCGCACTTTGGCTTCTTACAATGAAAACCCAAAAGAAGGAGAAGTTGTTTGCATTGGTTTCTATGGTAGTTCTTTAGAAATTACATGTGCAAATTATGGAGGATGGACAGGTTTCGGACCGCAACGAACAATAACAAAATCAAAAAATAATATTTTACATGAGTTAGATGGAAAACCAGCACTGGATTTATATAAATTATATTTAGGCGATAAGGCCGATGATTTGCCGGAGGCAGCTTTACTTTATCCATTAAGTGTACACATGCCAGATAGTAAGGAGGTAATAGTAAGAACTATTTTAAATATTGACGAAACTAATAATACTATGATTTTAGCAGGAGATGTTCCGGTAGGATCAAAAGTACAATTAATGATGTCAACCGTAGATGATATTGCAGAAGGTGCCGCAGTTGCGGGCGAATATGCCATGCGAGATCGAAAATCAGATCCTGAATTGGCATTATTGGTAAGCTGTGTAGGAAGAAAATTAGTATTAGATCAACGAACCGAAGAAGAAATAGAAGAAGTTATTAGTACAATAGGTGCTAAGGCTTCGGTTATGGGATTTTATTCTTATGGTGAATTGGCGCCATTTGCGGGCCAGAAAGAATGTAAATTGCATAATCAAACAATGACTTTAACACTATTTAGTGAATAATGCATAAATTATTAGCCAGACAAATTAGAAAATACTTACCTACTAACTGGGCTGAGCAGGAATCATTTGCCAATTTTTTAGAGGCAATCAATAAATCTTATGCTGACAATGATTCAAAATTAGAAATGGTGCAGCGTTCTACCATAATAAGTTCTCAAGAACTCTCCGAAGCGAACGAAAGATTAATCGAGCGTGCAGATTCTCAAAAAAAGATTATTGAGTCGCTTGAACGCTCTATAGCTAGTTTAGAAACAAATACTGGTACAAAGTTAAATCCAAATTCTAAAGGTAATACAGTATTTGATCCTTTGGCATTGGCCAAAAAAATAGAAGAACAATCATCTGAAATTAATCGAATTTCAGCAGAAAAAGATTTATTACTTAAGAATTTAGAAGAACGAAATGAGGCTTTAAACAATTATGCTCATATGGTTTCTCACGATTTAAAATCACCCATGCGCAACATTAATTTTTTAATTGGTTGTATTACGGATCAAGAGGTGACAAATTTTTCTGAAGAAACTATAGATAATTATAAACTTATAAGTGAGAACTTAGAAAAAATGGACGCCTTAGTTGACGGGATTTTAAAGCATGCTACAATTACTGATTTAGAAGAGAAAAAGGTAATGGTAGATGTAAAGGTTTTAATTACAGATTTATTGAAAACTATCTATGTGCCAAATAATGTGGAAATCGAATGTGTAAACACTTTGCCTTCATTATTAATCGGTAAATACAAACTAGAGCTTTTGTTTAAAAATCTTTTACTCAATGCAATAAGCGCTACAGAACATAATTCAAATGGTAAAATCCAAATAACAGCTAAGGAAAAAACAGATTCTTGGCAATTTAGTATTTCAGATAACGGTAAGGGTATAGCTAAAAAATATCAAGACGACATATTTAAAATGTTCAAAAAGCTTGAAGATGATTTTAAAGCAACAGGAATTGGGCTAGCATTGGTTAAAAAAATAGTTAATTCTTACAGTGGTAAAATATGGCTAGAATCTGAAGAAGGAAAAGGAGCGACCTTTTTTTTCACTATTAAAAAATAAGATGATGGAAACCCCAAATATAAAATACATTGATGAAATAGCTGGTGATGATGTGCAGTTTAGAAATAAATTCATTGAAATATTAAAAATGGAATTTCCTATTGAAAAATTGGAGTATAGCAATAGTATTCATAACAATAGAACCGACGAAGGTTCGCAAATTGTACATAAATTAAAGCATAAATTTAGTGTGTTAGGGCTAGAAGAAAGTTATAGATTAGCAGTAACTTTTGAGGAAGAATTACGTTTAGGTAATGACAGATTAAAAAATGAGTTTCAAAAAGTACTTGATACTATTGAAACATACCTAAAAACAATTTAATTATGAATTGTATCATCATTGATGACGAGGCTGCGGCTAGAGCAGTTGTAAGTCACCTTTGTACTCAAATACCTGAACTAGATGTTATTCAGGAGTTTGATAATGCTATTGAGGCAATAAAATTTTTAAATCAGCAAGATGTTGACGTAATATTTCTCGATATTCATATGCCGGGTTTTACAGGTATTGATTTGGTTCAGACCCTAAAAAATCCACCTAAAATTGTTTTAATAACCTCGGATACAGATTTTGCAATAGCGGCTTATGAATATGAGGCAATAGTCGATTATTTATTAAAACCAATAACCTTTGATCGTTTCGAAAAGTGTGTTCAGAAGTTAACAAAGGCAATTGCAAGTCAATCTAGCAAGATAAATAAAGACGAGAGTACTACCGATTTAACCGAAGATTTATACATAAATATCGACCGCCGATTGATAAAACTTAAGTATAACGAAATACTAGTTGTTGAAGCGCAAGGTGATTATATTGAAGTAAAGACTGAAAAAAAGAATTACAAGGTACACACCACTTTAAAGAAAATAAAAGATAAATTACCAGAACATATCTTTTTCCATATACATAGATCTTATATTATAAATTTTAAGAAAATTATTGATATTGAAGATAATAGTGTTTTAATAGAAAAAAATGTAATTCCTATAAGTCGTTCAAATCGTCCTGAACTTATGCGACGATTAAATTTACTATAATTTTATTCCTCTATTATTTGTAACCATCGGACTATAGAAATTGGGTTTTGAGCGGGCCATGACCTATAAAATTATCTTCATAGTGTAAATTTGGGGTATACAAAAGAAAAAGTTTAACCTAAATCTTTACATTATGAAAACTTTCCTACTTGTTCTAACATTAAAAGCTTTAGTAACTGGTCTTAAAACAGTAATCAGCACAGTAGTTGTTGGCGTGGCTTTAGCCATGGCTGGTATGCTATAATTAAAGTATAAAATTAAACGGGCTCAAACCCCATACTTCTCTTTATATATTTGGGTTCGGGAGAAGTGATATATAAACAACCATAAATACGTTTGTGGTTGTTTTTTTATGACATCATTTTAAATTGTATTCAACTCAAAATCTTAGTGGAGTCCTACAAATACGTTTTAATTATTATTGTATTGAATTAAAAAATAATGGCTTGTCAAGAAATAACCACTTAATTTTTAAACCAATTTCAGTAAATTCAAAACCTGCTGCAGTTGCTGAAGCAATATTACTGTACTTGCCATAAATATTGCCACTCAAGCGTTTTGAAAATTGATGTTGTACTGCCATTTCGGCTCTAAATATAGCTGTATATGGGTCATCTTCTACTTTCTGAAAACCCGTTGCAGCGCTACCCATGTATGTTGTTTTATCAGAAATTTTGCCTCTTATGTCTGCAAAAATTTCGAAAGCTTGGTATTGTTCAGGACTAAAATATATTGTAGGTACTTGATCCTTAAATGTTATGTGCTGATAGTTTAAACCCATTTTTAAAGCAGGTTTCTGTGAAAGTGTATAATATAATGAGGTGAATAAAAGATTTCTTATGTTAGCATCACTCTGTTGCGTATGCATCAATTGGGTATACCAGCCAAAATTTACATTTGTACCAAGGTTATAATTGAGCCCATAATGGTGCTGAACAATTTCACGTTCGATTAGATCTGCATTAAAGTTTTGAATTTCTCGCTGATAACCTATTGAAAGATTTTGCATTTTAAACGGTTGCATTTCTAATTTGGCATCAAATACAGGTTGCGTATAGGCATCATTAGTAAACCTTGAATTATTTGCCCCAATAATAGTTTTTAGTAGTGTTTTTGGAAATAATTTGTAATGTAATCCGGCAAGAATTACATGTGCATTTGCCTTGTTACCTGAAACTGTATTTTCCGTGGTGCGATAAAAATAGGATAGTGTTGTTCTAAATTTAGTTGAGAAAGGTACATCTGCAGTTGTATTGGTGAAAAATGCGACATTTTTACCATTGTCAAATGTGTATGCTGCATGTTCTTCAACACTAGGTGTGTGCATTAAATTTAGCTTTTCAATAAAACCAAGTGCATCTTTTTGATTGTCATAATACTTTAGCGTATTATAAGCAGATTTATAGGCTGGTATGATACGGTCCGCTGCAAACAAAGCATTTGCTTTACCAAGGTTACCATCAAAAGAAGAACTATCATTTACTAAAATTTTATCGTAGCTTTTTATACTTTTTTTTGAATCACCCGTGTATAAACCTAAAGTTGCTTTAAGAGCGTGTATCCAATTTCTATTGGGGTAAATATTCTCTAGACTATCAATTTTCTTTTTTGCAGATATAAATTTTCTATTCCATATTAATGCTTGTATATACCTATCATAAGTACGTTCAGTAAGCTCAAAATCTTCAAATTTAGAAACTTTTAATTTCGAAATCTCAGCGAAGGCTAAAGCCTTTTTATCAGATTCACCTATATGTTCGGCAAGTGCTATTCCGTTTAATGCGGTTATGGAGTCTTTAGCCGTTGTAGCGTATCTAACATAGCTGTTTTTAGCACTTGTTACATCCTTAGTAATTAGGTAAAGGTTTGCTAAATTTAAAAGTGCGTCTTTATCTTCGGGAAAATCTGTAAAAATTTCTTTTAAAATCATTTCTCCAGCTACATACTCTTGCTTATTTACGTATTCATTTGCATATCCTAAACGCATATATTTTCGAGAGACTTTTGCGTTACTATTATCAGGATCTAATTGCAAGGCATCTTCAACTAACTTTAAAGCTTCTTTATATTCTTTTAAATTACTTAAAGTATTAGCATAGCCTAGGACAGCAGCAAACTTTTTTGGATGTTCTTGTACCATTTGGGCATACAGCGGTTTAGCTTCTTTATATTTTTTTGCCCATAAAAATGATTCATTATAATTAATCGCTACTTCAAAATCGGAGGGATAAGTTTTTAATAGTTCAGCGAATAATTTAGTAGCCTTGTTGGGTTCACCACTTAAACCTACTGCACGTCCATAGCATAGTTTAGCTGTTTTGTTTGTTGAATCCTTTTTTAAATAGTCATAAAAAAAGGATTCTGCTTGTTCAAATTCGCCATTTTCTAATAGGGTAAACCCTTCCTGCATTTCACTTTGTGCATTTGCCATAAAAAACGAGAGCATCGTAATAATTATAAGGTAATATCGAAGCATATAACAGTGAGAATTTTACTACAAATATGATAACGTCAAATGTGGCTATTTATTAGTACTAATATGTTTTATTTGAGGTAATTATGATGAAAAAGTGTTCGTAGTCAGTTATTTGCAATTGAACTATACTAATTGGTGGTTTAACGCGATGGAGCTATTTCTACATTTAAACATTCAGATATTTGCTGTGTAAATGTTTGAAACTGAATTTTTAATTGAAGTTTAGTTCCCCCGATTAGTTGTTGTAGGGTAATTAGTATTGTGATGTTGATGTTGAGGATGAATTACTAATTGCCCGGGCAACTATTTTATAATCAATTCATTATTTAAAATAGGACGCTCTATTTTACCCTTTTAATTTGAAATATAAAATTGTGATGTATTTCACCGAATATTAAGGATTTACAGCAATATTTAGATTTAGCTACGTTATAGGTAAGAATATACTTACATATGTGCTTTATGCGCATGTTTTCCTAAATAGGTTACAATAAGATATTCTCATATGAAATTTTAGATTACTTATTTTTTTCCCATTCTTATTAAACAAAAACTAATTAACCTATGAAAATTTTAACTATTGATGACCAAGAATTAATCTTACTATCTGTAGAAAAAAGATTAAAAGAATTAGGATACGATGTAAAAACAGCTAATTCAGGAGAACTAGGAATTAACCTTTATAATTCTTTTAAACCTGATTTAGTTCTTGTCGATATTAATATGCCAGATATGACAGGACTAGATGTGGTTAGGCATATTCGTGCTGACAAGGATAAAAAAATTCCAATTTTAGTAATGTCTGGTAATACCGAAGAAAGCGTAATTATGGATGGGTTTACGCTTGGTATTGATGATTATATGAAAAAACCTGTTAGTCTTGACGAAATGGCTGCAAGAATAAAAAGACTAATAGGCGTACCTGAAACAACAAAGAGTATAGAAAGTTCTACGGATACTCAAATGTTACAAAAGAATTGTGTTGGCGTAGTTATACCGTGTTATAATGAAGAAGAACGCTTATCAAGTGATGAATTTAAGGAATTTGCAAACAAAAATTTAGGATATCATTTATGCTTTGTAAATGATGGAAGTACTGATAATACTCTTCGAGTTTTAGAAGACCTTAAAAAGGGTAATGAAAACAATATAAGCGTTTATAATTGCGAAAAGAATGGGGGTAAAGCAGAAGCCGTGAGACAAGGTATGCTACATCTGTATAAAGATGCTCAATTTGATTATTTGGGCTTTTTAGATGCTGATTTATCAACAGATTTTAGAGATTTCGATGATTTGGTTCAGACCATTGAGAAATCAGATTTTAAAATCGTAAGTGGTTCTAGAATGAGCAGAATGGGTGCTAATATTACTAAAGAATCAGCCCGTAAAATCATCAGTATGACCATTAACCTTATAATCAGGTCTATATTAAAAATGCCATTTAATGATACGCAATGTGGTGCAAAAATATTAGAGCGTGATATTATTCCGATGCTATTTACAAAACCATTTATTACAAAATGGATTTTTGATGTAGAGATTTTTATGCGTATGCGAAAACATTACGGAAAAGCAAAGGTTCAACAATTAATTTGTGAACAACCATTAAAGCGATGGATTCATGCAGATGGATCTAAACTTTCAATGAAAGATTCCGTAAAAATTGTTGGTCAACTAGCTAAAATAGCTATTTCATATAGGTAATTACACTACCTGGTTTTATTTAATGAAATTATCATTAGGGGCCTAATTATTTGCTAATCTTTGGGTAAGTCACTTAATTAAAAATAGATAATATTCATAAAAAATTATTAAGTAAACTGTATCGGTTTGCTGATGCGTTTTTGGATTAAATGAATTTCGAAAATTAGTAATATAAGTGTACTTAATCTTAATAAAATAATTATGGCATTACAGTTAAAATTAGACAACCAAATGTTAAAGGTTTTAGGAGAGCTTACTTCTGAAAATACATTGACTTTAAAAAATCACCTTGAAAGCTTTTTAAATGATTTTGATAATGTGATTCTCAACTTAGAGAATGTAACCTTATTAGAGTCGGATAGTGCTTTAGCTATAGAACGCTTTTATCTAGATTTTCTTGAAAAGAATAAAGGAATTCAAATTATAGGAAGACAGAATCAAAACATTTCGGGTATTATGAAGCAAACCAAGACCTCATATATATTAAGCAATGATCGCGTTTAGACTAGCTTTAAAAAA
The DNA here is from genome assembly GCF_016811105.1 of Aurantibacter crassamenti. Classification (GTDB taxonomy): domain Bacteria; phylum Bacteroidota; class Bacteroidia; order Flavobacteriales; family Flavobacteriaceae; genus Aurantibacter_A; species Aurantibacter_A crassamenti. The sequence goes on along the minus strand of NZ_JAFBGM010000002.1, from coordinate 566,964 downwards.
AATTTCCCCGCAACAATTGTTTATGGGTAGTGCCCTCATTGTTAATGGGGGTAACTACTTGTATAATTTATTATTAGGTAGATTATTAGGACCTGAAGCATTTGCCGATGCTGCATTACTCGTAACACTACTTTTAGTTTTGTCGTTTGTAGGTATGACTTTTCAGTTGGCTACAACCAGGTTTGCTGTACTTTTTTCAGGTGATAATTGGTCTGCATTTAAAAATACGATGTATAAATATGCATTAATTTTTGGTGTAATATCGGGATCAGTTATTCTCTTTTTTTCAAAATATTTACAGCAAATTTTTCATACACAAAATCATTGGATGTTTGTAATATTCGCTATTGGAACACCACTATATTTTGTTATGAGTGTTAACCGAGGCAGATTTCAAGGTAAACAAGAATTTACCAAACTAGCGGGTACCTATCAGACCGAAATGTGGAGTAGATTAATTCTGACTTTTGCATTTTTATGGTTTTTACCCCTAGAACCAGGTATATTAATTGCTATAGGTATTGGATTATCATTTGTTTTCGGTTTAATACCATCTAATTTAAATTCCATTCAAATCTTTTCAAAAAATCAACTTAAAGGAGATGAACTTAAAAAGGTTTGGATTTTTATCGGCTTAACTGCTGGTTATGAGTTAACCCAAATAATTATTAACAATAGTGATGTTCTACTTGTAAAACATTTTTTCAATTCAATTGATGCTGGTTTATATGCCTCTTTAGCTTTAATTGGCCGTGTGGTTTATTTTGTAGCTTGGATGTTCGTGATGCTTTTAATGCCAACTGTTATGCAAAAACATAAAGATGGCGAATCTACAGCACCAGTACTTTTTAAGTATGTATTTTTCATTGGAAGCTTATCTACATTAATTGTAATTGCCTGTTATCTTATGCCTGAAACGATTATTAATATGATGTTTGGCAGTGCATATATTTCTGTAGCCCACTTATTGTGGCAATATGCTTTGGCAACCTCATTATTCGCAATTTCTAATATTTTCGCTTACTATTTTCTTTCATTAAATCAATACGCGCCCGTTGTGCTTTCTGGTTTATTAGGGATGTCACAAGTTGTATTAATTACATTTTTTCATAGCAGTTTAACTATGGTAGTTCAGGTTCAAATAATAGCTATGGTGGTATTATTAATTGCTCAAGTTTTATTCTTTTTATTTAAAAATACTAAACGTGATAATAAAAGTATTTCCTTATAACAATATAAAAATCAACCCAAATGAAATTAGCATTAGTTACTGCCTATCCGCCAAGTAAAGTTACTCTAACAGAGTATGCGTATTATTTAGTTAAACATTTTCGACTTCAAGATGAAGTAACAGAATTAGTCTTAATAACTGACTATACTGAAGAACCAAAAGATCTAGAATTTGAGGAAGAAGGATGTAAGATTACTGTTGAGCAAAGTTGGAGGTTTAATAGTTACACAAATTTGCTAAGTATTAGTAGAACTATTTCCAAAACAAAACCTGATGCCGTTTTATTTAATTTACAATTTTTAAAGTTTGGGGATAAAAAGATTCCCGCTGCATTAGGATTAATGTTACCAATGTATTGCAAATTTAAAGGCATACCAACCATTTCATTACTTCATAATATACTTGAGCAAGTTGATCTTGAAAATGCAGGATTTACAAAAAATAGACTATTGCAAAAAGCATACAACTTTATAGGTACTACCTTAACACGTTTTGTTTTAGCTTCGGATATACTTGCAGTAACTATTAGTAAGTATGTTACAATTTTAGAAAAAAAATATAAAGCTCGTAATATTGCATTAATTCCACATGGTTCTTTTGAAACACCACCAGAGCCTAGTTATCAATTGCCAGAAGGCCCTAAACAAGTCATGGCTTTTGGCAAGTTTGGCACCTATAAGAAAGTAGAAATTTTAATAGAGGCTGTAGAATTAATAAGAGCAAGATCTTCTGAAGATATTGAAATTGTTATTGCGGGTACAGATAGTCCGAATACTCCGGGTTATTTAGAATCGATGAAAGAAAAATACAGTCATGTATCTCAAATTAGATTTACCGGATATGTTGCCGAAGAAGATGTACCAAGTTTATTTGGAGAAAGTGCTGTAACAGTATTTCCATATACATCAACAACCGGAAGTTCTGGTGTTTTACATCAAGCTGGTAGTTATGGAAATGCAGTAGTTTTACCAGACTTAGGCGACCTAAGTATTCTTGTTAGGGAAGAAGGGTATATCGGAGAATTTTTTAACCCAATTGATACTACTTCTTTAGCCGATGCTATTGAAAAAATTATAACAAATGATAGCTATAGAATAGAATTAGGTAAAACGAATTACAGAGCTGCATGCTCTTTACCAATGTCTGAAATCACAAGAATGTATGTGGAGTATTTTAAGGCAATTAAACTTTCAAAGTCTGAAGGGTTTGAACTTGAATTACCTAAGAATATAAAAGAATTAGAATCGCAATATATTTAAAATTAAGGTTAGTGTTAAAAAAGGGGAGTAGCTATAGAGTTACTCCCTTTTTGTTTAAGGTTGTTTAAGAATTTCGTAAACTGATTTTTTATTTCCATTTAAATCTATACAACCAAAGAAATGTTGCTTTCTAGTTCTCCAGGGTAAACTTCCTGCGACGTCAGTAGGCACTTTTTCAAAATCATAAAGTGTCCAAAAAACAAAGGGAACTTTTTCATCTACTAATTGTTGTTGCATGGTAGTATAATACTGAATCTGTTTTTTATCGCTACCCAAATACATATTCCAAAAGCCATCGTAAGAAGAATAACCATATTCTTGTAGCACTACAGGTTTGTCTGTTACAACTGACTTTAGTTGATTGTGCGCAATTATAAAATTATGTGGTTCCCTATAGTAGTGGTACGAAACATAATCAACCTCATTTGCCAAATTTATAGCTGCTTCAGGGCTCGACCAACCAATAGTAATAGGATGATTGGGGTCCCATTGCTTAATTTTAGTATTCATTTCATTAAGCCAGGAAAGTACACTTTGGCGACCTCTTGAATTAAAATCTAAGTCAGGTTCATTTTTTATGTCCCAGCCCAAAAGTGCAGGATGATTTTTAACTGCAGTAACAATGGTTTCGGCATGTCTTTGTGTGAGAGTCCAATTTGTTACATCATAATCACCGTAGAAATCAAAAAGCGTAATAATTACTTTTAATTTATGTCTTGATGCTGCATCCAACACTTTTTTTAATTTCTCTAATTTATTAGATTTTACATTTGCTTTACCAAAATCTTCATACTGAATAAAAATACGTATGGTATTTAGCCCCATTTCGTTAATGATATTAAAATCATTACTTATGATACTATCATTAAAACTTTTACCAAAAGTGTCCCAGGGTGATTTTTGTGGGTAATAATTAATCCCTTTGATTTTATCAATACTTGATAAAATAGGTTTGATATTTCGGTTAATACTTGGTTTAATAATTTTACTATTTTCAATTTGATTGAAATGTCTTATTCTCCAGAATCCATCTTCTAACAACATCATTACCTTGTAATTGGTGGTATCTTTTTGTTGATATAGTAATGAATCGTTTTGATAGGTTTCTTGATAACGTTCAACATTCTTATCAGTAAAAACTACAAGAGTACCATCCTCACTATAAAAGTTTAGCTCTGGAAAATGTTCTAATGTTGTTGACTTAAACCAATTTTTATTTTTTTTATTTAGTTCTATATGTTCAAAAACTCTTTGTTTGGCACTATCCGTATAAAAGTCGGAAACACCATATCTGTCATTTTTTTTGAAAGCAATATTTCGAACATGCCAGGCATTTAAATAATCACCTTCAATTTCAGCTAAAGTTTGTTTTTCCATTGTTCGTCCTGGGTTATTGGAAATTTTCCAAGTTACTTTTGGTGAATAAACCTTGTCCATTGGTACTTCCAGATGCAGCATAGAAGACTTATCGGCACCTGTGTTTAAATATGACAATACTGCACTTATACCTGATAGTATTAGCGCATTGATTGCTAAAAATGAAGCAATTAATAATACCCTGTATATAGTTTTTGTAAGCTTATTCATCTAGTGTTAAATCAAATTCTTTATGTATACCAGCTGCTTTTAATTTTAAATGATAATCTCCATTAGGATGATATTCTTTCTCTAGATTTATATGGCCAAACCCTTTTATAGAACTAACCTTTTTTGTTTCTAAATGTTTACCAGATTTATTATAAATTTCTAATTGAATTAAAATTCCATCGGGTATCAATTGCTGCATAAAACTTGTTAATGGTCCAATTGTGATAGATCGATTTGATTCTGAAAAAATTACTTCGTAATCTTTTATTGCAGTTTTAAATTTTGCAGTTATAGTATTACTTTTTGCAGCTCCTGTTACATAAGCCGTTATTTTCCAATCATCTTTTTCTGATGGATGTAGTATAGACGCACTTGCAATACCACGAATGGTTGGTGCAACAGTATTTAATAAAGCACCATGCGTATTTTCAACAATAAAGTTTACCATAGTACCGTCGCTTACAATATTTTTATACTTGTCGAGTATTACATCCGTTTGAAATTTAATAATCTGATTGCCATCGGCATAGTTATGATTACGGTCTGCTTTTATCATGAACTTTACAGCATTTGAAGGAAAAACAATAGAGGTTAATTCGGAGGATGTTACTTCTTTAAACGAAGTATTTACTAATATTCTACCTGCTTTTTTGGTTGTAGGAATATTTTTCCATGAAATTAAATCTTTGGACGTAATCGTATTTTCAGAAATTGTATTTAAAAACTGAGACCTAAATAATACATCTGTACCTTCTGGAAAAACATTGTCGTAAATATCCGTTGTTACGCAAACTAACATAGAATAATCACTAATACCGGCAGTAATACTTCTTGGGCCAAAGTAGGTTTCTAATGTTGGTTTTGCTTTAGACTTGGGCAAAATTTGTAATTCACCTTTGGTTACGGATTTTCCATTAACAATTAATACCCAATTACATATACCTGCTTTTTTTCTATAGTTTACAGGTACTTTAAAAACAATATTGTTATTATTTAATTCAGGAGCAATTAAAGAACTTCCGTAGGCATTTTTTAGTAGTATCTTGGCATCCACCTCACCATTTGTTTTAAATTCAAGTGATATTGTTTCTCCTGCTTCATAAATTGTTTTGTTTGAAATAATCTGGGGCCTAAAATTTTCAGCATGGGTTATGCTTACCTGTTCCCGTGAACAAGAAAGTTGGAATAGAATTATGAGTATAAAATATTTTAGGTTCATTCTATTTCGGGTTACCTATATAGGAGTTGATATCAAATTTTATAAATGAAAATCCCGTACCGTTATATTGCTGCTCTTGTGCATGGCTATGTTCATATTCTCTATTGGGGAAGACCTTTTTTGTAATTGAAGCATTTGGAAGTCCATTTACATAGCAATTTTCTAAACTGCTTTCAATTACCTTTATACAATCAATTTCTAATGGTAAATAGGTGAAAAATTGCTTCCGTTGTACTCGAATACCTTCGGTCATAAACTGGTGATCAACCCAAAGTAATTCATGTTCTTCATTATAATAAGAAATTAGAAGCTGTGGAATTGTTACTTCTTGTATTCCACTATTATAAAGAACACCGTTTATTCCATAATTAGTAAATTCTAAATTTTGAAGGGCCACACGCTTATATAAATCGGTATTTGCAACATTTCCTGCTGTTTGAAGGTTAAATTTTATGGGTTGTTCATCTAAAGCAATGGGGGTAAACTCATCAGGGTTAAAAGTTGGTGGCATGGTGTCTTTAGTTGATGACCAAGCAATGCCCTCAAAATTTACCTTAAATGGTGTTGTTTCTTTTGGCATTAATTTGTGCTTCACATGAAACTTAGCATTGTAAACTGCGAGCTCTTTATTTAAATCATTATATAATGTTGCCTTAATAACAACATCGGCCGGTACATCGTCTACATTCTGCAATTCGCCTATTATACTATATTGTCCATTATATTTTACCAATTTTGCACTTAATATTTCGAGTACTGGTTGTTTTAAGACATCTTCATGGTGTGTTTGTTGTGTGGTAATTTTACGTCGTCCGTGATTGTAAAAAGTTGTTGTGTTTTCAGTAAATAATTGATCAGGAGGAATATCACTATCCTTTTTCTTAGTTTTTATGTACCACTTGTTTGCTATTTTTACTAACTCATGAAAATAATTCTTGCTTATTTTTTCTAATGGTGTTATCCATTGTGTTGATACCTTTGCTTTTGCACTTAAGTTAGTAACATCACTTAACTCAATACCAATTGAATCTAGTTTTGCATATGAACTCAATATGCCATCGGTAACTGAAACTTCCAGCATATATTGATCTATTGATAAATTCGCGTTAGGGTCAAGGTAGGAGTGAGCTCTTTCAAACTCTTTAAAGTCTATTGCATCGTAATAGGATTGCACAACATTATTAGGTGAAAGTTGTGCAGTATTCTTTACATAAAATGTGTATAAACCAAAGAAGAGACTGCACAAAACTATAATTGCCCATACATGGTTTATTATAATTAAATTTTTTGGAAAATGAGAGTAGGAAACAGATAGCTTCATGAAATTTGGAAGCTCTCCCTTTCGTAATTTTAGCTTTTTTAACCATAGCATCATAATGTTAATGGCAAAAGCAAATACTACTGTAGATAGCGGTATAAATCCCCATAAAATATTTAAAAATAAAGGAGTTTGTTCTTTAGGTAGTATTTCTGGTAAGGGTGGTACGTTCAGTTTTTCCCAAACCATTATACCATTTTCTAATTGTTGTAATCGTTGCCAACCACAGAAATATAGAATTGGGTCGTAGAATTTATCATTTGAAAATATATATTTAAGATTATATTTTTCTGGTACTGTTAAAAATTGTTGTAACGAACCTATACCTTCAACTCCTCTAAATTTAGAATTTTCTATACGTTCTATTGCTCTCGTTGTAAGTTCTGGTAATCTTCTTGCTGAATGGTAATTACCATCTACAGTCATGGCCATTGTTTGAGCAGATAACCAAGCCATCTGGTCGCCAAAGCCTAAAGGTAAATAGCGCCATGAATCATGTGAATCTTGACTTAGAAAATTTACAATGGGTAACATTTTTATTTGGGCGGGCTGAGAGGGTCTAAAGTACCCGAGCGTAATTGTAAATCCGACCATTAATAATAGACCTCCTGCTATTGTGCCGCCTAAAATTCTGTGATACAGACGACCAAACATGCCATGAATTCTTTCTTTTAAATCGCCTTCAACTAATCTGTATGCAAATTCACCAAATATTGGAAGTGCCATAATGGTAGCCCACAGTGTAAACCTATCTAACGTAAGAATATTAAAAGCAGTCTCACCCAAAAGTTTTAAAGGTATTGGCGTAGTTCCTCCAGTTCCTAAAATTGTTAGCATTGTAAATGACATACCAAAAAACATATACCTTTTACTATAGAAACGATAAAATAGGTATGGCAAAATAAAAAGTAAGATGCCCCATGGAATTACAAAAAATACCAGACCAGAAGAGGTAACTTCTAAAAAATTATCTCGAGAACCATGTGGAATAGGAACTTGTGTTATTGGGTTTTTTTTGGAGTTATACCAATATGGTAAAATACAGGTGATAATAAGAACTAAAGATGCTCCTCCAAAAATAACTATACGCCAAAAACACTTTTTAAAGGCCTTATAAAAAGTTTTAAATCTAACGTCTTTAATATTATTCACTTGCTCAGCAGCAGAATCCATAACGGCCATACCTAACAATGGAAAAATAAAAAAGACCATACCAAAAATTGGTGTTACATGGTGCGAAGTAACCGTAACCGCAATTAGTGAAAGCGATGATACCAGAAATTTATATTTACCTGTTTTTGTCCATAGGTATATTTCGGGCATTACATGTAATAGAATAGATAACGCGCAAATACTAGGTAATTGACCAAAAATATGAAGGGTTTCAATAAAAGTTGATGAAAATACTGCTAATAATGCAGTATAGCCGGCAACTCTTCTGTTGCCCGTCATAAATGCAGCAAATCTATATACTCCGGTTATAAATAATAGAATACCGACAATAGCTACCGTAAACATTCCAAATTTAAGACCACCAACTTTTGAAAGCAAACCTATTGTTTGGTGAATTAATGGTGGATAAGATTGCACTGTAAAACCGGTATACCAGTGATAGTCCCATGGTTCAAACCAGTCTATGGCATAGTGACTAGCAAAAAAAAGGTGTATTAATGCATCATAAGTATACTCAAGTGTAAAGAATATACTTGTACCATGGAATGCAAGGCCAATTATAAGCGCTAGAATTAATAAAGTATTTGTATTTTGTATTGTTTTCATTGTAGGAAATTATAACAAAATAAAGAAGTTATTATTGCATAAATAGCTTCTAAATTCAAGTATATAGAAAACAATAATTATCTAATTAACAGCTGTTTAAGTGCTTTTTAAATCTATAATTGATTGTGCCAACAAATTATTTAATAATGCAATGTATAATTTGATATAATAATACCGCATTTTGTCAAATAAAAACGTACCATTAAACAACCTTATTTTGTTGTCGAATGGTACGCTAAATAAATTCTAATTTTAATAAAATACTTTACACTTCGAAACCTTTTCTATAGGTTCTGCCAACGAATTGGTTGGCTTCTTCAAAGTTGGTAATACGCATATTTTCACCATCCCAAAGTAATTTTTTACGACCAAAAAATTCCATTTTCTTTTCTTCGTTTTCACGTCGTAAAAGATAGGATCGAATTGCTAAATTACCCATGAGTACAGTTTCTGTCATAGGACCCGCGTAATCAAAAGATGACGTAAGGCCTAAATGTTCTTCGCTTCCAAAACCGGCTTTACAGGCATCAACCCACAAGCGTTGATGTCCGTATTCTGGTTCATCAAAATTCTCAACTTCCGGACCAAAATCAGTAGTTCCATCATTCAAATATAGTTTTGGCATTAGTGGCGAGCTATCATTAATGTTCGTAGATATAATCCCTTTTTCACCAATAATTAAAACACCATTTGCACTATCTTTTCCGCCTATATCATGATCTGCAGGAATAATATCTGGGTGTGATGGGCGAATACCGCCATCACTCCAAGTCAATTCAATCTTAGACTTACTTTTCTCAGTAGCATCAAAATGTAAAGTGATAAATGAAGAAGCAGGGCAACCATCGGGGTTGTAATCTGCATTCCACATATCAGAATAAACTGCACCTACACTACATTCAGCATCTGTTGGATATTTAAGACCTAATGTTCTAAATGGTATGTCTATTAAATGGCAACCAACATCACCAAGTGCACCAGTACCATAATCCCACCAACCGCGCCAGCTAAATGGGTGTAAGTTTGGAGTGTATGGAATATTAGGTGAAGGGCCGAGCCAAAGATCCCAATTCAGTGCATCTGGTTTTGAACTTGGGTCTGATGATGGAAATGGTCCGCCTTGTGGCCATACTGGTCTATTAGTCCATACTTGAACTTTTGATACAGCACCAATTTTATCATCGTCAATCCATTTTTGAACAATATCTAAATATGGGTTAGAACCACCTTGATTACCCATTTGAGTAACAATTTGTTTTTCGCGTGCCATTTCTGTAAGTATACGAGCTTCACGAATATTGTGCGTCATCGGTTTTTGAACGTAAACATGAATACCTCTTTCCATTGCATATTTTGCAGCAGGACCATGTACATGATCTGGAGTAGAAATTGTTACTGCATCAATATTCTTTTTCTTGTCGAGCATTCTACGGTAATCTGCAAATAGTTTTGCTTTTGGAAATCGTTCAACCGATCTTTTAGCTGAACCTGAAAAGTCAACATCACATAAGGCCACTATTTTTTCGCGACCATTTACAGATGCATTTTTAATGTCACTAGCACCTTTTCCGCCAGCACCAATTGCAGCTATTGCCAATCGATCACTGGGTGAAACGAATCCAGGACCGCCTAAAACGTGTCTGGGGACTATAAAAATTGATGAGGCCAAGGCGCCTTGTTTAATAAATTTTCTTCGAGAGTTTGTTAATTTGTTAGTTTGCTTTTTATTCATTGGTGGTCTAATTTTAATTGAACTACAAATTAGAGAAGTTTTACCACAAAAAAAAACCTTGTAATTTTATATTTTGCAATGCTATTTATAAGCAAAATTAAACCCGACTTTTTTAGAGGAAGATTAAAATGGATAACGGAAAAAACGAAGAATAAAATTAGTTATTAAAATTCTTTTTAATGCGAGCTAACTCTCGTTTGTTGTCACGATCTTTCATGGTTTCACGTTTGTCGTAAAGTTTTTTTCCTTTCGCTAATGCAATGTTCAGTTTTGCAAATCCACGATCATTTACAAAAAGATTTAAAGGCACAATTGTATTACCTGAAGTATTTACTTCTTTGAGAAGTTTTTTAAGCTCTTGTCTGTTGAGTAATAATTTGCGTTCCGCTTTAGGTCGGTGGTTAAAATGTGACGCATGTGAATACTCATCAACTTGCATATTTATAATAAAGAGTTCACCTCTTTCATTGAACTCACAAAAGCTTTCAGTAATTGAAGCTTTACCAAGACGAATAGATTTTATTTCTGTGCCTGATAAAACAATACCCGCAGTATATTTGTCAAGTAGTTCATACTCAAATCGGGCTTTCTTATTTTTTATATTGATATTCTTCTGTACCACGCTGTAAAAATAACAATTATAGAAAGCTTCCTAGTATTTTAATGTAATGAATGCATACTTTTTCCGAATAACTGTTTAAAAAATATATGAATCGTTTTTTTATTTTTCTAAGCATAATAATAGTATCGGCTTGTAAGTCAAAGACTAATGAGGTTATAACTGCGCAATCTGTTGTAGATAAAAGTATTGAAGTGAGTGGGGGAGCGCTGTATAAAACAACTACGCGGTCTTTTGTATTTAGAGATATAGAATATATTTCAGAAAATAAAGATGGTAAACAAATATTAAAGCGCATCATAGATAATGATACTTCAATTATTGTTGATATTCTAAACAATCAAAAGTTTGAAAGATATATCAATGATAAAATTGTTCAGGTGGCTGATAGTATGGCTGTTAAATACTCAAATTCTATAAATTCAGTGCATTATTTTGCAAACTTACCTTTCGGATTAAATGATCCAGCAGTAAAAAAAGAACTATTGGGTGAAGTGCAATTAAATGGTAAAAATTACCATAAAGTTAAAGTGACTTTTGAACAAAAAGATGGTGGTGTTGATTATGATGATACCTACGTATATTGGTTTAATAGCACAACTTTTAAACCTGAATACTTAGCGTATGAATATCATACCGATGAAGGTGGAATGCGATTTCGTGAGGCATTTAATGAACGTAATGTAAACGGAATTCGTTTTGTAGATTATAACAATTACAAAACAAAAGATATGAATGTTTCTATCTTAAAAATAGATAGTCTATTTGAATCAGGAAGTTTGGAATTACTTTCTAAAATTGAATTGAAAAATATTGAAGTTAATCTGGACAGTTACAATTAAAGTTCAACTTTTGAGAAGTTGCAACCCCGTTTGTAATTTGAACAATGAAAAGACTTCCGTTATCGCTGTCGTCTAGCTCATAGTATTTATCTACTCCTAATAGTTGATTTGTAAGTTCAGGTGTAGTATTACTGTGACCTACAACTAGAACACTTTTGTTTAAGTTGTCAGATTTGAATTGGTTAATATCAAAACTGCTTGGATCGTAATAAATTACATCAACGTCTTTTTTTACAGATGTAGGGGCAGCTGTCATTGCTGTACGTTGAAAATCTGTAGCATAAATTACATCAATTGGAACCTCAGAAAGTATCTCAGCCCAATGCATTGCGCGCCCTAATCCTTTTTGAGATAATTCAGGATCTAAATTATCAACATTTGAACGGTCTTTTTCTGCGTGGCGAATTAAGTAAAATGTAGATGTACCAGCATCAATATATTGGTTTGTTGAATCAGCTTTAGCATCATCTTTACAACCTAAAAAACCAATTGTTAGAGACAACAGTATTAAAAGTCGAATAGTTTTCATTGTTGTATAATTTTTTAATCGATTAAATCGAAACCGTTTTACCACTTATTTTAGTAAATAAATAATGGCTTAACGCAGTATTTTGTTTGGTATTATTGATGCCAATTTAAATTGTTGACAACTTTTCACATAATCAAACTAAAATAATCGTAAAATAGTATGCAAAACTCGTTGTTTTTTGTTTTTTTGCATATGCTCAGAATCACACTACCATTTTTAATTTTCTTAACTGTTTTTAAGATTTCGGCTCAAGACGATGTGCGTCTTCCTGCTGACCTTAGACAGCATAATCTTACAACCTATAACGCAAGTCTTTTTAATCCAACTTTATCATTAGATAAAAACGATCCAGAGTCCGTAGCGGTATGGACGCGTTGGCAGTGGCAGAGCATAGATTCAGACCCAACTACTTTGTATGTAAACTACACAAGAAAATTGAATGAGAAATCTTCGGTAGGAGCAGCATTTTTTCAACATAATACCGGTATTTTCTTTAATACTGGCGGTGTTTTAAATTATGCACGTCAGATACAATTTAGTGAGAGTGTGCGATTAGCATATGGCTTTAACCTGTTTGGTTTTTCGCAAGAATTAGCAGATACACGTTTTCAAAATAATACACAACTACCAATACCTGTTGCTGGTACAACCAATGATTTTATTTTACAATGGGCGCCGGGTGCTTCAATTTCTGTTGAGCGATTGACTTTGAGCATGGCTTCAGAGAATTTGTTAGATTATAATTTCAGAGCAAAAGAGTCAAATACACCAGCTGCGGATAAGATTTTTATGGGCATGATGTCTTATGATTTTCCGTTGAGTATTGGTAATCAAAAAGCCTTATTGCGACCTTCACTTTATTTAAGAACTATACCACAGCAAGAGAATCAAATTGGGGTTCTTTCGTTATTGCGTACAGCAAAATATTGGGCGCAAGTTGGATATAATAATTTCTATGGAATTGGTATTGGCGGCGGCGGTACTTTTTTGAAAAAAATTAATTTGGGTGCTGTATTCGAATTTGGTACTAGTGCCTCAATAAATTCTAAAGACCCGTCATTCGAAATTATTGCTTCTTATTTCTTAGGAAGTCCAGAAGAGCGAGACGTTACTGAAGTTTATGGTGAGGATATTGAAGAAGATGTTGTTTTGGGTGATGCACTTGAGGAAGCCGAAATTAAAGAAGAACTCAAAAAGGCAGAAGAGCTAGCTAATGATGAAAAGGAATCTGATATTGAAGAAGAAGATTCTATAGTCGAAGAGAAAAATACCTATGAAGTAGAAACTTCAGAAAATGATGAAGTTGTTGAAATAGATAACAAAAAAGAACAACGTAAGGCTGAAAAAGAAGCTGCTGCTGAAGCGAAACGTTTGAAGAAGGAACAAGAACAATTAGCTAAGGAAGAGAAAAATATATTAGAAGAAGCGGCGAAAGAGAAAGCTCGTTTGGCAAAAGAAGAACAGGCTGCAATTGAGCGTGAACTAAAAGAAACAAAGGCTAGAGAAGAAGCTGAAGCCAAAGAGATTTCATTAGCTGAAAGACAGCGTGAAGAATTGCGCAAGGCAGAAGAACAAGCTACGGCAATTAAAGAAAAAGCTGCATCTGAAAAGGCAGAACTCGAACGCTTAGCGAATGAGAAAGCTGCAGCAGAAAAGATGGTTGCTCAAAAACGCTTAGACTCAATTGCCGAAGCGAAAAAAGCAGAAACTGATGCAAGAGCTAAAGAGCTTCAACGTGTACAAGATTCGATTGAGCAGGCAAAACCAGTTATTGCGGAGGTTGCACCTGAAGAAGTAAAACCAGAAGCAGGTGAGAAATATGAAGAGGTTGAAACTGAAGGTGGACTTGAACCTGGATTCTACTTGATTGCGAATGTATTTGGTACAAAGAAATACTTTGATGCCTTTATGGCGGATTTAACCAAAAAAGGACTTGCACCTAAATCATTCTTGCGAGACTTAAATAATTATAATTATGTGTACTTAGCGCGTTTTAATACTATGAGCGAAGCACGAAAAGCACGTGATAGTAATTTTGACGGTCGATATGCTGAGAAAACTTGGGTATTTAGAGTTGTTGGTCAGTAAGTTTTTAAATAATAATTCATAAAAAACAAGCAGCCTTAGTGAAAGCTAAGGCTGTTTTTTTGTGCAAATTTTATTTCTATGTAAATGGCTTTTAGAAATTATATCGCTCTAGTAGATGCAGCTTGTGCACGTTGATATTGAGTAATGCTTTGGTAGGAAAACTGAAGAGAAATGTAACCTTGTTATTATTGAGAAAACCTATTTTTTTAACTCATTCTTAATGAGCAAATCAAGATAGGTTACCGTATTTATCAAGTACTTTCGATCTTGTGAAATGGTAAACATCGTTACAGCACCTTGTAACATTGTGAATAATTGCTTCGCAAATTGTAGTGGAGTAACAGGCAAACTGAGTTCGTTTTTATTTGCGCCATTTTCTAAAACTAAGGCAATTTTACCTTCAATTTCACGTAGTATTTCACGATTTGCTACTGACAATAACTTGTTATTATTAAAAGCATCAACTCCAGTATTTAGAACTGGGCAACCACCCATTTCAAATGTGAAAACATCATACTGTTTGTAAAATTTAGTCAAGTTGTAAATCTTGTCTAAAGCCGTTCCGGGTATTTCTAGTAGTTCATCAATCTTAGATAGTAAACGTTTACTATTGTATTCATATGCCGAAAGTGCCAGGGCTTCTTTGTTTTCAAAATTTCCATAAATAGCACCTTTTGTTAAACCGGTTGCTTCCGTTAGGTCGCTCATGCTTGTACCAACATAACCATGTTTATTAAAAACAGGTGCGACGGTTTCAATAATAAATTGTGAAGTTCTTTCCGCCTTGCTTGACATTTTTGAGAATTTTATACGAATATAAAAAAACTATATACTGTATGGTATTTATTTTTTAAAAAAAACACCTTTTAAGTTTTTGCTTAAAAGGTGTTTGCACTTTAAATTATAATTTTTCTATTTTACTAACTCATCTTGATTTCTAAATACTAATTCATTATTGAAACTATCTATTAAGACAATGCTATCCGTTTTTATAGTACCCTGTAAGAGTTTTTTCGAAAGGTTGTTTAAAACTTCTTTCTGAATTACTCTTTTAATTGGTCGTGCTCCGTATTGAGGATCATAGCCTTTATTAGCTAAATAGCTAACGGCATCATCAGTTGCATCAATTGTAATGTGTTGCTTGTCTAAGACCTTTTTTAATTGATTTAGTTGTAAGCGTACAATCTCTGCAATGTTCTCTTTATTTAATGGTGTGAACATTATGATGTCATCAATTCTGTTTAAGAATTCAGGTCTAATACTTTGACGAAGTAACGCTAGAACTTCTATTCGAGCGGCTTCAGCAGCGTTGTCAAGATCTTTAGAATTTTCAAACTTTTCTTGAATGATATGGCTGCCCATATTACTTGTCATGATGATAATGGTATTCTTAAAGTCTGCAACTCTACCTTTATTATCAGTTAATCTACCTTCGTCTAAAACCTGCAACAATACATTGAAAGTATCAGGATGCGCCTTTTCAATTTCGTCTAGTAATACTACAGAGTAGGGGCGACGGCGTACAGCTTCTGTCAATTGACCACCTTCATCATAACCTACATAACCAGGAGGTGCACCAACCAATCTACTTACTGAATGACGCTCTTGGTATTCACTCATGTCAATACGTGTCATTGCATTTTCGTCATCAAATAAATACGAAGCTAAAGTTTTAGCAAGCTCTGTTTTACCTACACCGGTTGTTCCTAAAAATAAGAATGATCCAATTGGTTTTTTTGTGTCTTGTAAACCAGCTCTGCTTCTTCGAATTGCATCTGAAACTGCCTCAATGGCCTCTTCTTGGCCAACAACGCGCTTGTGTAAAACATCTTCAAGTTGTAATAACTTTTCGCGTTCACTTTGCAACATTTTGGTTACCGGAATTCCAGTCCATTTAGCAACTACTTCAGCAATATCTTCATTGGTAACTTCTTCTTTAATAAGCGTGTTTCCATTTTGCTGTTCTTGCATTTCAAGATTTAACTGTTCGAGTTTTTCTTGTGCCTCTTTTATTTTTCCATACCGTAACTCAGCTACTTTTCCGTAGTCACCATTTCGCTCAGCACGATCTGCTTCAAGTTTGAAATGTTCAATATTCTCTTTTGTTTGTTGAATATTATCAACTACAGTTTTTTCACTTTCCCATTTTGCAAAAATCTCATTGCGGTCTTCTTTTATATTTGCCAAATCTGCATTTAGAGATTTTAATTTTGCCTTATCGTTCTCACGTTTTATGGCTTCAATCTCAATTTCTAGCTGCATGATTTTGCGATCTAGTACATCAAGCTCTTCGGGTTTTGAGTTGATTTCCATGCGCAATTTTGCAGCCGCTTCATCCATTAAATCAATGGCCTTATCTGGTAGAAATCGATTGGTAATATACCGTTGTGATAATTCAACAGCGGCAATTACTGCTTCATCTTTAATACGGACTTTATGATGCGCTTCATATTTCTCTTTAATGCCTCTCAGAATTGAAATTGCGCTTTCGGTATCTGGTTCATTAACCACTACTTTTTGAAAACGACGTTCAAGCGCTTTATCTTTTTCAAAATATTTTTGGTATTCATCTAAAGTTGTAGCGCCAATTGCACGAAGTTCTCCTCTTGCCAAAGCGGGTTTTAGAATGTTAGCTGCATCCATTGCACCTTGTCCGCCACCTGCACCAACTAAAGTGTGAATTTCATCAATGAATAAAACTATATCGCCATCCGAGCTTGTTACTTCTTTAATGACAGATTTTAAGCGCTCTTCAAATTCGCCTTTGTATTTTGCCCCGGCAATTAGTGCACCCATATCTAAAGAATAAATAATTTTATCTTTTAGATTTTCAGGCACATCACCTTGAATTATTCTATGTGCTAAACCTTCGGCTATTGCCGTTTTACCTGTACCTGGTTCACCGACCAATATTGGGTTGTTCTTGGTGCGTCTTGAAAGTATTTGAAGTATACGACGTATTTCTTCATCACGACCAATAACAGGATCTAATTTACCGCTATCAGCTAATTCATTTAAATTCCGAGCATACTTGTCTAAAGAATTATAGGTGTCTTCAGCACTTTGTGATGTAACTTTTCCTCCTTTTCGTAATTCATCAATAGCTGCTTTTAAGTCTTTTTCGCTAACTGCTTGATCTTTTAATATTTGTGCAATCTTACTTTTAGATTTGAAAATAGCCAACAAAAAATGTTCAATGGAAACAAATTCGTCGTCCATCTTTTTTGCAATTATACTAGCTTCAGTAACCGTTTTGCCTGCTTCTCTAGATAGCATGAGTTCGCCACCTGAAACTTTAGGGTAACTTTCAAGTTCTTTTTCTAAGATTTGTTTGAGCATAGAAACATTAACATTAAGTTTCTTTAGTAAAAACGGTAATACATTTTCATCGACCTGCATTATGGCCTTAAAAATGTGTTCGTTTTCTATTTGTTGATGCCCAAGTTCTTGTCCAAGTTGCTGTGCTAATTGTAAAGCCTCTTGAGATTTTGTTGTAAAATTATTTGGGTTCATATATATAAATTTTGTTGTTTTACCTTTGTTCAAAATAAAGTAGGCAACAACCCTACCAACACTTTTAATCAGACAAAATGTCTTGTAAAGTCAATAAAAACAAGACATTTAGTCAGTTTGAAAGCTTTTAACTAAGTTACGACTTACTGTACAAAATTATACTATGGGATTATTTTCAGGATTGTTCGGAAATTCAACAAATGAAAATAAGGAAGAAGAAGCTTTTCCTTGGATTGAATTGACCGAACTTGATCAACTTGAACAAATTAAAGAAAAGTCAAAGACCAAAACGCAACTAATTTTTAAACATTCAACTTCTTGCGGTATAAGTAGAATGGTAATTAGAAGTTTTAAGGATTCATTTGATTTACCAATAGAAGATGCTGATGTTTACTATTTAGACCTTCTACGATATAGAGAAGTCTCAAATGAGGTAGGTTATAAATTTCAAGTAATGCATCAATCGCCACAATTGCTTATTATTAAAAATGGTAATGCGGTTGCAAATGCATCTCATGGTAGTATAAATGATATGAATATTTCAGAGTTCATATAATTAAAAAGGTCTTCTTAAAAAATAAGAAGACCTTTTTTTGTTCAATGAATTTTGTTTTTTATCGTGACATAAGATTTCTGTTAGGATCAAACTTTTGTCGTGCAATAATGTTTTTAATTCGTGCTTTAAGATCTTCTCCGGCATCGTAAATCATTTCTTCAGTATTCGGAAAAGGTACTTCTGCTAAATCAAGTAAGGCAACTAAATCATTATCTAAGGCTCGTTTGTCACCATCATAATTTGCATATGCATGCTCAAAAATGAAAGTACTTGCTAACGGATAGGTGTTTACCTGTTGTTTGGTACGTAGGTCTATATAGCTAACGTTTCCTGTTAACTGAGCTGATTTTTGCTGCGTAAATTGATAAAAATCACAACGAACCGTTTTAAACTTATCAACTTTAATCTTTTTGCCAAGGCTGTCTTTTACAATGGCTCCATCTTTATCATAAAGATATTTGTAACCATCTTTGATTTGTCTTTCTTTTATGATTTGCTTTTCATTAATTCGTTCAGGTGATATTGAAATACCTCTGAAAGCTACTTGCATTTCATAATCATATTCAATAGTGCCAATAGCATTTGTGTGGTAACTCGTCCACAAATCATTTAAACCATAGGTGTTGAAATTTAAAAGCTCATCTTCAAGTCTAGTAGGAATTATTTTATCTGTTTCATTAATCATATTTACCAACACAAAATCGAGACCTTTTTGATGTGCTTCTTCAATCTTTAGTTTAACATCATCATAACCCGGATTGATTTCTTCTAAATATGTAAAATCAGCATAGGCCTTTCTGTAATCATATTTACTTGTCGCATTTTGAATTAAATCAGAAGCGTTATCATATAAATACTCAGACAAATCATCTTTTGAATCTATAATATCATTTTGATAATTTTTAAATGAAAACCTAGCATCTCTATTTTCATCATATATACGTAATGGAAGTAAAGGTTTTATGCGTTCTTGAATTGACCTAAGATTTGCGTACGAATTATAAATAGCTTCATAATTTGCTGGATTCTCATCATCGGCTAAAAAATTGATTTGATCTAATTCTCTTTTCGTATTCTTTTTAAAAGCTTCTTCAAGTAAAATGATATACGGTTGATTACTTTTTTTGGCTTTGTTATTTGCCAAATTGGTAATTGCCTGATTCATGGCATTGTAATAATCACCAGTATTTATTGCCTTTTGCGTTTTTTTGACGCCTCCACAAGCAATCATTACAATTGAAACTGTTATTAATAGTAATGCTTTTTTCATGATATTAGACTTTATGATTTGGCTTATAATTTCAATTGCTATGCCAAAACGGGTCTAGACCATAACGAAAAACGTTGAATGTTAGTACAAATCAGGTGTACGACTTGATATCATATGCATTTAGAACTTTTTACAACGTAGTTATATTAACTAAATTTTGAAATAATTGATAATGAAATCAATATTTTAGAAAAAGATTCTGGACTTATTTTAAGAGGATTGTTGAAATTCAATAATATGCAATACCGGTCAAATGCTATTTGATAAATATCAAATCAAAGCTATTATTTTCTTGGTTTTAAAGCTTTTCAATTTGTATTTTTGCATCCTTAAATAAAGCACAGTAATTATGGAACGCGACAAGCAGATTTTCGATTTGATAAAAGAGGAAGAACAACGCCAGATTAATGGTATTGAACTTATTGCTTCTGAAAACTTTACAAGTCCGTCAGTTATGGAAGCTGCAGGGTCTGTTTTAACCAATAAATATGCTGAAGGTTACCCTGGTAAACGATATTATGGAGGTTGTGAGGTTGTTGATGTTGTAGAACAATTAGCTATTGATCGTGCTAAAGAACTATTTGGTGCCGCTTATGCTAACGTACAACCGCATTCTGGTTCTCAGGCAAATGCCTCTGTATATCATGCTTGTCTTAAACCTGGTGATACAATACTTGGTTTTGACCTCTCGCATGGTGGTCATTTAACTCATGGATCACCTGTAAACTTTTCTGGTCGATTATATAATCCTGTTTTTTATGGAGTAGATAAAGAAACTGGGGTTTTAGACTATGATAAGATTCAAGAAATTGCAGAGCGTGAAAAACCAAAAATGATAATTGCTGGTGCTTCTGCATATTCTAGAGATATGGATTTTAAACGCTTTCGTGAAATTGCAGATAGTGTGAATGCATTGTTGTTGGCAGATATTTCACATCCAGCAGGTTTAATAGCAAAAGGTATTTTATCAGATCCAATTCCACATTGTCATATTGTTACCACAACTACGCATAAAACCTTACGTGGTCCAAGAGGTGGATTAATATTGATGGGTGAAGATTTTGATAATCCTTTCGGAATCACTTTGAAAAATGGTAAGCTTAGAAAAATGTCAGCTTTATTGAATTTAGCTGTTTTTCCAGGAAATCAAGGTGGACCTTTAGAGCATATTATCGCGGCTAAAGCAATTGCATTTGGTGAAGCGCTTTCTGACGAATTTTTACATTATATGATTAATGTAAAGAAAAACGCTGCTGCTATGGCTGCTGCTTTTGTTGCCAAAGGTTATAACCTAATTTCAGGGAGTACAGACAATCATATGATGTTGATTGATTTGCGGAATAAAAATATTACTGGTAAAGATGCTGAAGCTGTATTAGTTAAAGCTGACATTACTGCTAATAAAAATATGGTGCCTTTTGATACGCAGTCGCCATTTATCACCTCAGGTATACGTTTTGGTACTGCTGCTATTACTACTAGAGGATTAAATGAAAATGATATGCAAACTGTGGTTGATCTTGTTGATGAAGTTCTAACCAACGCTGAAGATGAAGCTGTAATTACAAGTGTTAAAGCACGTGTAAATAAGTTAATGTCAGGTAAGCAGTTATTTAATTATTAATGGGAGAATAATACGTCTTCAAAAATAAATTTTGAGTTCTCAACATCATAAATAATGGTGTCAAGGTCTGAATCATAACATAGACCCCAATAGGCAAAATAGTCTTGATCAGATGTTTTAGTTTTAAACTCATTTAGTAAATTTTCGGTACCACTTTGATAGACATTATCCATTAGAACAGGAATATGTATCTCGTTTGGTACTTCTCTAATTTGAGAAACAATATGATTGTAGGTACTTAACACTAATCTCAAGATATTGTCAAATTGTCTAGCTACACTCAAAGAGTCAATTTTTTGCACAATAATGGTGGTGTCTTCCATTGTAAGTGAAAATTCTTCAATGTCTATTAAAATGTTATTGACTTCTTGTAGTTCAGAAAGAATTTTTAATAAACGACTTGAATTGTAACCAGTGTCACTTACTGTCGCTGCTCTAAAATATTCTACATTTTTTGAAAATGTTAGTGGGCAAATAACGTCAATTACAAGTTTTACTTCTGAAGTATTACTTGTAAGACATTCACGAACAAATACCTGAGAGAAAAAATACCTCTCAAGTTTTTTGACAAAATTATCAAGACCATTTAAGTCAAGATTATTTGAAAAACCACTAAATGTACTATCGTCGTAATGTTCCCCTTGTGTAGACATTTAAAGCTATATATATTATTTAGGCATATATATAGTAAAGTTAAATCTTAATTAAATTGATGTGGTACACGAAAACCTTAAAAAAACTAGGGTTTTCATGTTTTTTGCTTCAAAAGGTAAGTAAAGTATTACAAAAATCCTTTATTTCTAGCAATATTTATAAGGGCAAGGTCATTTTCATCTTTAATTCCGAAATTTAATTTAAGCTGCCGTTTCCGGTTTTCAATTGATGCTTGCGAAAGTGGAACTATGTTTGCTATATCTTTGGTCTTAGTACCTTTTGCCAGCTCTTGAAGTATCATTTTGTCATTGTCATCTACCGTAAATTGCCTAGACATTGTTTTACGCATTGCTAAAAGGGCAGAAGGAGAATAATAAAGAATACCCATTTTTACTGTATTCACCATTTCAATTAAGGTACTCTCATCTATTTCAGATTTCACCATATAGCCGTCAGGGGTAACCGATTTGAAAATGGATTGAATTCGTAAACTATCACTAAACGAAGACATAAAGACAATTCTGGTTTCTCTGATGATTTTTCTTGCTAAAACACCTAAATCTTCGCCCGTTCGGGTATCACCTGAATCTAAAGAAAAAAGCTGAATATCTAGAAGTAAAATATCATACTTCATTAACTTGGCAGAGTGTTCAATTTTCTGCTTTGCAAGGTCAAAAGTGGTTGCAATATCCATTTCAACTTTAAAACCATCAAACTTGGCATCTTCAAGAATATATTTGTAGCCCATGACCGTCATTTTATGGTCATCTACCGCAAGTATTTTTATCGTTTCCATCTATTTCAGGTGTGTTATACTTTTACTTTTTCTCTAATGTATCAAAATTTTCAGAATCATCTGAAAAGTATTCTACTGGAATTGATAATTTTACAGCTGTTCCTTGACCTAATGAGCTATCAATTTTCCAATTGCCATTCAGCTTATCAATTCGAGATTGTAGATTCAACCTACCAATACCTTTCTTTTTGGTTTTATCTGTATTGAAGCCGATTCCATCATCTTCAATAATTACAAGTAGTTTATCATTCTCGACTGTAAAATCTAGCGTAATATTTTTACACTCCGAATGTTTGACTGCATTATGAATACATTCTTGAATTATTCGATACAAGTTAATCTTAATATCACCATTTAGGTTGTCCCATGCAATCTCACTATCAAAGTTAAAGATATGATTTATGTTAGCGGCAGAAGCACTATTTTCTAATAAATCACTTATTGAACGCGTAAAGTTATGTAGTTGAAGATATGCTGCATGGCTTAGTTCATGTGATATTGATCGTACCTCACTTTCAATATCTTTTAAAGCTATAAGGGCATCTGCTTTGATGTTAATAGCTTCATCATCTGATTTTTTATTAAGGCCAGTAAGTACCATTCTTGCGCCTAACATTTTACCAAGAATGCCATCATGCAATTCTTCTGAAATTCGTTTTTGCTCCATTTTTTTACCTTCTTCAAATTTTTGCTTTTCAGAAAGCATTAGATCAACTATTTTTTTATCGCTTGCTTGTTGCGCCTGTTGAAATCGTAATCGTTGATTTTTAACCCGTTGATCAATAATCACATAGCCTGCTGTGCCCAATAGTAATATTGAAACTGCAATACCCGCCCATAATTGTTTTTGACTCTCTAGTTGCTTATTTTCTGCAACTACTTGATCGGTTTCAAATCGAATGCGGGCAAATTTATTTCGTAAAATAGCCTCTTCATGTATTAGACTATCATTTAATGTAATATATTGTTTGCTATAAATTGCTGCGTTTTTAGGGTCTATTTGGGTCAAAAGCTCTAATGACTCTAACAGGCGACTATTATTTTGACTTAGCTCCGCATTTTCTTTTGACTTTAAAAGGTTTAGTAGAGCAACTGCAGAATCTTTTTTAAATAAATTATATTCTGCTAAAGAAAGATACCCTCCCGCTAAACCTGCTATATCGCCAATACTATCTCTAATCTTAAGTGATTTTTGAAATAGTTTTGTCACTTCTGTATTTGCATTGGCCTTGTACCGACTGCGTGCTAAATTATTTAATGTTTTGGCATATAAATCTGGATATTTATAAAATAAACTGTCTTGGTAAAGTATTTTATTAAAATATGTAGTGGCATTTTTAGTATCGCCTTTTTCAAGAAAATTTACCCCTATATTATTATTTATTTGACTTTCAAGTAAATAATTTGCACCAGCTTTTAGCAAATATTCTTCTGCACTTCGATAATGTAGAGTTGCTCTATCAAATTCTTCTAGATCTTTCGCGACAATTCCTAACAAATTATAGCATTGGGCTAAAATATAATTTTCATCTAAAGGACTTAAAAGCTCAATTGCTTTAATTGTATTTATTTCACTACCCGTATAATCTTTGATATCCTCCTGTATTTTTGCCATGTGATAGGTGATTGATCCAGCACGTTTATATTGATTAATATTAATAAATATTTCTTGCGCTTGAGAAAGATTATAGTAGGCACTATCTTTTATTCCTAAGTTATCCAAATAAGTTCCTAAATCCCAATATGAAATACCTAATCTTAAAGAATCATTAAGTTGTATTGCAAGCTTATTTGTTTTCTTATTTATTTTTCTAAATTGTAGCGAATCTTCAGCATATGCATAAGCCCATTGAATTTTTGTAAAGTGTTTTAGACGTAAGGTATCTTCTTTAATTTTTGTAGCTGTAATAAAAGCTTTTTTTAATGCATTTTGTCTTTCTATAATAGATATAGATCTATTGGTACCTTGTGAAATATTGTATTGTAAACTATCTGATTGGGCTTGATCTTTTATGTTTTTTTTTTGCGTTGCCTCATTACTACAAGAAAAAAATAATGTTATTAGCAAAAAATGAATGATTACATTGTGAAAAATATTATAAAGGGGGCAGTTATTAACTTTCATTATATACAAGATAGAAAAAAAGCCTTAAATAAAACATTTAAGGCTTAACACTTATATTTTTGAATAATTATTCTCCACCGCTACCGCCACTTCCACTAGCAGCATCATCATCATTTCCTGCGTTTATTTGGTGATAAACATCATCATTGTCTGCTGTATCATTATCACAAGAGAACATACCCATTGTCATTACTACTACTGCGATAATACTTGCTACTTTTTTCATGGTTTCTATTTTAAATGATTAATTAGTTTTTTAGTACACGACTAAACTACCATCAATGCTTGCTGAGCGCCAGAATAGAAAAATTCTAAAAGTATTTGATATGATTCTAAGGGTATTTATACCCTTTCTGAGAGTATTCAGTTAATTAACCGAATGAATTGAAGTTTTTGAAAGAGCTTTTTTTAATTGATCAACATTTTCTAGATAAGATTTAGAAAATGGTAGTTGTAATTTTCTGAGCTTTAACGTACAGATTGATTTACCATAATTGATACGTGACACATAGTTCGTATTTAAAATATAGCTCTGATGTATACGAACGAAATTTTTTGGTAATTGTTGTTGATAGGTTTTAAGAGTTTTGTAAGCACTAATGATGTTGCCATCTTTCATTACAAAATCTGTTGAGTTATTATCAGCCTTTAAATAAAGAATATCACTTGTATCTACGTAATGATAGTCGCGATAAGATTTCAAGCATAAGGTTTGTAAATCACTCTCTTTAGGCATCAATTTTTTAAGTTTCAAAATTGATTTACGAATGTTGAATTCATTATATGGCAGTAACCAGTAATCGAAAAAATTATTCTTTATTGCTTCATAAGCATGGTCTTTAGATTTTGAGATACCGATAAAAATAGGGAGGTCTGTTGCGTACTGATATAATTCAGTAACCATTTGAAAATATTCATAGGCCTTTTCACTTAGGTCTACAAAAACTACATCCGGAGAATGTTTTAGAATAACATTAATTCCTTCCATAGCACTTCTTGCTTGAGCAATAAGGCAAAAGTCACCATACTCTTCCAAGTAATGCTGTAATTGCAAATTGGAGGTTGCATCAGAATTTATGATAACATATGAGTATTCCATTGACTAATTTTACCATATGCAAATTAGTAATAGATGTTTAATGTTGATTATAGATTTCCCTTAGAAATTCTATGGGTTTTATATGCAATATGCTGAAAATGAACACATTTGAAGGAAAAAACTCTCAAATATGACTTGATGTAGGTTAATTCTGTACATTGATTTCAAAAGCTCCAATATCAGGTTGCTGTGTTCTGTCTTTTCCTAAAATGTCAACGGGCACCAAAATAGCAGTTTCTTGTTGTGCACTTGCGTTGGCTGCAGAAGATTCGTTAATTCTAAAATCGCCTCCGAAAGAATCAAAAAAGTCAACAGGTTCGTTATAAATATTGTTTTGATATAAGTTCTGATTGTCTAAATCATATAATTCAGAATTCTCAAGTTGTGCAGAAGTACCGAGCTTGATTAAACAATTAATGAAAGAGAAATTAAAGGTATTTGTTTCATTAGAAGCCAAGGTTAGTTCTTGTGATGTACTGCCATAAATGATGCAATTTGTAAAAGTTGCATTGATTAAATCTGCACGCTCTTCTGCAAAGAAATTATCAATATATACAGCAGTTATTTGTCTGAAACTATTCGACCAATAGTTAGCAATGGTACAATGTTTAAAATCATACTTTCCGCCTAAATTACAGTGCAATGATTGACCACCAGCAGATCCTAAAACAAGATTTTCCGCTTCAATTGATGCTGATTTAGCCCATAGGTTTATGTTAGAACTGTTCTGAATTTGTGAATTTTTCATGGTCAAGGTTGGCTTGTTCAAGTCGCCATTACCATGCAATTTAATACCAACTGTAGCATTGTTTAGGGTTAGGTGGTTGATTGTGTTTTCAGTGCTTCCGGTCGCAATTATTAGTGCTCCCCATTGACCTGGTATTGAATTGAATTGTGGTTCAAGGCGGTCACCTTCAAAAATAACTTCATTTTCAAGTAGTTTGGAATCGGTACTAAGACTTCCATTTATTTCTATTTTTCCTCCACTTTTAACAAAAATGCCAGAATCTTTATGAAAATGGACTCTCGTGCCAGGATCCATAGTTAAGGTTTTTCCTTCCGGTACAGCGGCATATCCATAGATAACATACGGTTTTTCATTTGTGAACTGCAATTGATTATCGTTGAGCGTAAAACCTTCAATAACAATACCGTTTTCTGATGGCTCTGAATCGAGTGAAATAGTTTCTTTTATTCCTTCTGAATTCTTATTCGGATATAAGAAAACTGCGTTTTTAACCAAAGTGACAAGTTCAACTACTTGCTCATCAGGGTCTACATCAAAGAGTAATTTATCTGTATACAGTATTTCATTTTCAATACGTGATGAGGCATCAAAAGTGGTTTCAATATTAATAAACATACTGTCTTGTGCTAAAATGGGTATGTTTTCAAATGATTTACCGGCAACACCATCAACATTTAATCGATACCCACTTTGAGCACCTTGTTGCAAGCGTATTGACGGAATTTCAATATCATCGCGAGTAGGGTTATAGACCTTTAAACTATAGGTGCTACTGCCAATATTGCTAAAAACAGTGTCAAGAAAAACAGTGTCTTTTGAGAACTCTAAATTACCTGCGCTGGGGGCGTATTCAAAATTTTTTCGACAAGAATTGCCAATTATCAATAGTACTAAAACCAAAATGGAGTAGAGGTATAGGCGCATTTGCTAGTACATATTAAATTGTAATCTTAAAGCGTTTCATTAGCAAAAATCGCCTTAATATCTTCCGAAATTCGAGTAGGCTTAAATGTCTTGGCATTTAATAAACACCATTCAGTACTTGAACGTACTAAAAGCGCATTTGTTTTAGCATCAAACATCTCAACTACACGTATTGACACTGCACCACGACTTTTTTCAATAAAGGTTCTTACAAGTATGGTATCATTTAATTTGGCTGCATTTTTATAAGTAATATTATGGTTCATTACTACCCATACTACTTCTTCTAATATTTCTTTGGATGCTTTTTTTTGCCAATGTTCTTTAGAAATGTCTTGAATCCATTGCACATAACGAACATTGTTTACATGGTAAAGGTCGTCAAGATCATCTTGTTCAACTACTATAGTTTTTTCGTAGTATTTCATATTGACAAACTTTTTTTGAAGGCTATTATTTCTTTGCTATGGTTACTTCAAAAAGTTTATCCCAATCTTTTCCGGTTACAAAGAAAGTTTTTCTAGTAGGGTGGTAGGCAATACCGTTTAAAACATTGTCTGTTGGGTTCCAATTTTCGCCTTTAGTAACATGCTTATCTAGGCCACCAAAATTGATTACACCTTCTATGGCTCCACTAGAGGCATCAATAATCATTACACTAGGTCTTTGATATACGTTAGCGTATATTTTGCCATCTACATATTCTAGTTCATTCGCTTTATTGAAAACAGATTTGTTTGTTACAATTTCAATATGTCCTTCTTCAACCAAAGTATCCGGATTTAAAAACCAAATCTTTTCGGTACCATCACTTTTAAATATTTTTTCACCATCATTACATAAACCCCATCCTTCAGTACTTTCTCCATATTGAAAGCTGTCTATTTTTTCAAATTTGTTTAAATCGTAAACAAATCCAGTTTTACCTCGCCATGTCAATTGATAAATTTTGTCTTTCATTATGGTTATGCCTTCACCAAAAAATGACTTATCAAGATCAATTTGATTTATAACCTTACCGGTCTTATAATCAAACTTTCTCAAGAATGAACGTCCTTTTTTTCCGGTGCCCTCATACAATGTATCGTTGTGAAATTCTAATCCTTGGGTATACGCACCAGTGTCATGCGGATACGTATTTACAATCTCATAGGTATATACCTCTGGTGCGTTTTCAGCCAAAACACGAATGTCTTTTGAAATTTCAATTGTACCATCTTCATAGGTAATAGCAGCGCTCAAAGTTCTATTGCCTAAAAAAGGTACATTCATGTTGATTTTATTTCCGTTTACTGGTAACACTGTGCCATCAATTGAGTAGACTACTTTGCTAATAGATTTTTCGTTTTTATTGTTAATTGAAATGCCAATGCTCTGATTGTGTTGAAAAATATTTTTTCCACCTTCTAAATCAATTTGAAACAAATCAGATTTTGAACCGCGGTCACCGCAGGCCATAAATATGAGCGAAATAAATAAGGAAACGAATACTTTAACCATAACAGGGTATACTTTAATTTAAGATTGTAAAGTTAATCGATTCTATGCAAAGGTTCAATAGTTGGGTATTGTTGTTAAACTTGTAAAATATTTTGTGGAATTAAGACATTACTCTTTTGGATATTGGGTTTTCTTGGTTGTATATTTGCAGTTCGGCAAGTCCTACACGACCAGCTCCTGTAGAATCCCCCAGGGTGGGAACGCAGCAAGGGTATATGGTTGTAGCGGTGCGATGTAGGTAGCTTGCCGTTTTTTTATGCCCTATTTTTAGCTCTTAATTAATTTGGAAACTAAAAATCGTTTATAAAATTCATTAATTTGCCAACGTTATGTCACAGAAAGTAGTTCTTGTTACGGGCGGTTCTTCAGGTATCGGAAAATCTATCGGTACATTTTTAGTATCAAAAGGGTATATCGTTTATGGTACTACTAGAAATAAAGCAAAATATCCTGATTTCAATGCTTTCCAACTTTTAGAGATGGATGTTAGAAAAGTTGAGACTATTCAATATGTTGTTGATGAAATAATTTCTAGGGAAGGTAAACTAGATGTATTGATCAATAATGCTGGGGTAGGTATTACAGGCCCAATTGAAGAAACACCTCATGCAGAAATTTTAGGAGCATTTGACACTAATTTTCATGGTCCTTTACATGTAGCAAAAAAAGTATTGCCCCAAATGCGAAAGCAGGGTGGGGGGTATATCATCAATATTACATCAATTGCAGGATATATGGGTTTACCCTTTAGGGGAATTTATTCGGCAACAAAAGGTGCGTTAGAATTGGCGACAGAAGCAATTCGGATGGAAGTAAAAGATTTCGGAATTAAAGTATGTAGTCTTGCACCTGGTGATTTTGCTACCAATATAGCTAGTGGGCGCTATCATGCACCAGTTCATGAGCAATCTGATTATAAAAAGTATGGTGAAAGTGTAGCGATGATGAATACACATGTAGATGCTGGGCAAGATCCAATATTAGTAGCAAAAACGATTTTAAATATTCTTAATACGACCAACCCTAAAGTACATTATAGGGTTGGTGCATTTATGCAAAAATTTTCATTGTTCTTAAAAAGTGTGTTGTCAGACAAACTATACGAGAAATTATTGATGAATCATTATAAATTGTAATTTTGCGGATTACAATATCCCTTGAAATTCAGGGAAACTTTAACCTTTAAAAACGAAATAAATGAAATTTTTTATTGACACAGCCAATTTAGATGATATTCGTGAAGCCCAAGCATTAGGTGTACTTGATGGGGTTACTACAAATCCTTCATTGATGGCTAAAGAAGGTATTAGCGGTAAGAACAACATTTTAAAACACTATGTTGATATTTGTAATATTGTTGATGGTGATGTTTCTGCCGAAGTTATTTCTACCGAATTCAGTGAAATGGTTAAAGAAGGTGAAGCATTAGCAGAATTACATGACCAGATTGTAGTTAAGATACCGATGATTAAGGATGGTGTTAAGGCTTTAAAATATTTTTCTGATAGAGGAATTAGAACCAATTGTACTTTAGTTTTCTCTCCGGGTCAAGCACTTTTGGCTGCAAAAGCTGGTGCAACTTATGTTTCTCCTTTTATTGGTCGTTTAGATGATATTTCAACAGATGGTTTGAATCTTATTGCAGAGATAAGACTTATCTATGATAATTACGGATTTGATACACAAATTCTTGCTGCATCAGTTAGACATACAATGCATGTAATTGATTGTGCTAAATTAGGGTCAGATGTAATGACGGGACCTTTATCTGCAATTGAAGGCTTATTAAAGCACCCTTTAACTGATAGTGGTTTGGCTAAATTTTTAGCAGATTACAATAAGGGTAACTAATTAAAAAATTTAGTGGTGGTTGTAGTTAAAAGTACTCGTTAATACGAATAGAATTAGTTTTTAGCGATTTGATTATGATTATAACCACTCACTTGTTTCTCTAACGAGTTTGAGAATATATTACTAAAGGCATTTATTATTTTACCATTTTCAGCAATTATACATTTGTTAATTGGGTAAATAATAAGTGCCTTTGTTAGTTCTTCAAAATTCTCAGAACGGAATTGTGTGTCTGGGTCAAGTTTTGCCGTTTGTACAATTCCCTTCCAGCTAGTTTCTTCTGTTCTTATATTAATTCCAATAAATTGATACTTTGATTTTTTGTTATCTAGCGATGCAATTCGTTTGTTCACTTCTTTAAAATGTCGCTTGTCTTCGCCAGACCAAAAATAGAATACAGTTTTTTTGCCTTTAGAAATATCACGTAATGAAACGCTCTCTCCTTCACTATTATTCACATAGACCTCAGGTATTGTTTTTTTAGGTTGTATGTTTCTAATGCCCTCATAGAGTTCATCAATTTCTTCATTGTGTCTATTATTATTTGACAATTCATGAAATTGCTCAATAAATATTTCATTATTTTCTTCAGAATCATGTGCTTTTAATAAATAGTCAAAAGCCACCTTTCGTAATAAATTGTCTTTTAATTCTTTATCAATTACAATGCTGTCAATTAAGTGCAATTTGTGTCTATTAAAATGAAAATGGTTTTTGACTTTCTTATTTTCTAAATCACAATCAGAAGCACAACTCATATAGGTCACATTGCCAAAATGGTTGTTCATGAAATTATAATAAGGTCTTAGATAGGTGAGATCATTATCATTAAAATCTAAATTTTTACGGTAATCATAAAAACTGGCAGGTAACTCTTTTATTTTTTTGTCTTGGGTATATTTTCGATGAACAAAAGGGTATTTTTCTTTGAATGAATCATATTCATACAGAATACTAGCTTTTGCAATTTTCACCTCTTTATCAGTTAAATTGCCTTCTACAGTTAGTGCGTTTAACAACGATAATTTCTGATCAGCTAAGGAGTCTAATTTTTCAATAAAAACATCGGGTTCTAATCTAAATGTAGAATAGATTGCAGGTCGTTCTTCTTCATTTGCCAAGAAAAGGTCTAAAAGAAAATTATTAATTTCTTCACCAACACCTGAAAATATAAGTGATTCATCAAATGCTACCGTATTTAAACGAATAGTTAGACTATCACCTTTTTTTAGATAAACATATTGCAATTCAGGCGCATGATTGAAATGATATAGACCATCATCAATAGAATCAAAACGAAATGAAAATCTATTTTCAGCGTCTAGTTTGGTAGAATCAATGATGTTGTCGCCCTTGTATAATACAACATAGCTAGAGGTGGGGTTTACAATTTCCCCTGCAAAATATACATCGGGGGACGTTTTTTCACCTTTACCACAACTGGCCAAAATAATAAGTAACAGATAAAGTAATTTTTTATTCATACAAAAAATTGCTAGTTCTATAACAGTCAAAAATAGTAAACCGCTATAGGCTACCGTGTTAAATGGTAGTTAAAAAAGGTCACAGTTAGTTAATGTATTGTGTTTGAACTAATAAATTTGAAGCAATTTTGGCTCTAATTTGGGGGGCTTAAGCGATTATATTACGTATTTTTGCGCCGATTTTTAAAACAGAAAACTATGTTGGCGGTTTCAAATTTATCGGTACAATTTGGGAAAAGAGTACTTTTTGATGAAGTAAATGTGTCTTTTACTCAAGGTAATTGTTATGGTATTATCGGTGCAAATGGCGCAGGTAAATCTACTTTTTTAAAGATTCTTTCAGGGGAAAATGATCCAACTTCGGGTCACGTGATATTAGAACCGGGTAAGCGAATGTCAATATTAGAACAAAACCACAATGCTTATGATGAGCATGGAGCTTTAGATGCTGTGGTTATGGGTAATAAGCCCTTGTTTGCGATAAAGACGCAAATTGATGCCTTGTACGCTGATTATACTGATGAAAATGCAGATAAAATTGGAGAGCTTCAAGTGCGTTTTGAAGAGTTGGATGGATGGAATGCTGAGAGTGCAGCAGCTGCTTTATTATCAAATTTGGGAATATCTGAAGAATTGCACCATACTGCAATGGCTGATATTGACCCAAAATTAAAAGTACGTGTTCTTTTGGCACAAGCTTTATTTGGTAGTCCAGATGTATTAATAATGGATGAACCTACCAATGATTTAGATTATGAAACTATTAATTGGCTAGAGAACTTTTTAGCTGATTATGAAAATACCGTAATTGTTGTATCACACGATAGACACTTTTTAGATACCGTATGTACTCATATTGCAGATATTGACTATAGCAAAATGAATCTGTACTCAGGTAATTATACGTTTTGGTATGAGAGTAGTCAATTAGCCTCTAGACAAAGGGCTCAACAAAATAAAAAGGCTGAAGAAAAAGCTAAAGAATTACAAGAGTTTATTTCACGTTTTAGTGCGAACGTTGCAAAAAGTAAACAGGCTACTTCTCGTAAAAAAATGCTTGATAAATTAAATGTTGAAGATATTAAGCCATCAAGTAGAAGGTATCCGGCTTTAATTTTTGAACGAGAACGAGAAGCGGGGGATCAAATTTTAAATATTGAGGGACTTTCAGCAACATCTGAAGATGGTGAATTGTTGTTTGATAAGGTAAATATTAATCTATCAAAAGGAGATAAAGTTGCGATTATCTCTAGAGATTCTAGAGCAACTACAGCTTTCTATGAAATATTAAATGGTAAGCGAAAAGCTGATGCAGGCACATTTCAATGGGGTGTAACTACCAATCAATCTTATTTACCAGCTGATAATTCAAGTTATTTTAAATCTGATGATAGCTTGGTAGATTGGTTACGAGAATGGGCAAAAACAGAAGAAGAACGCGAAGAAGTGTTTATTCGAGGGTTTTTAGGGAAAATGTTATTCAGTGGAGAAGAGGCACTTAAAAAATGTTCGGTTTTATCAGGTGGTGAAAAAGTACGTTGCATGCTAAGCCGTATGATGATGCTTAGAGCTAATGTTTTAATGCTTGATGAACCTACCAATCACTTAGACCTTGAAAGTATTACTGCTTTTAATAATTCACTGAAGAATTTCAAGGGTACAGTGCTCTTTACGACGCATGATCATGAATTTGCACAAACTTTGGCCGATCGTATCATAGAATTAACCCCTAAAGGCAACATTGACAGATATTTAACGTTTGATGCTTATATGTCTGATAAGGCATTAAAAGAGCAGCGTAATAAAATGTACACTATGCCTGCTTAATTTTTTGTGAAACCCAAATTTTGCAATTATGAAAACCTACAACCTGCTTTACCTACTTTTGGCATGCGTTATTTTTAGCTGCAGCAAATCTGATTCTGGTTCTAATTCGGACCCAGATAAAAAAGAAGAAAATACTGGCGCAGATGCTAGTTATAATTTATTGGTGAAAGATGAGGGGCTACTTTCAAGTACCCTAATTAATGCGACTGCGGAAACTACAATTTTGAATCCGGCGAAAAGTACCTTTGAAGACATGCCGGTGCCCAATATAATTTATAATGATGGCTCAGTTTTAACCGCTTACCATCAAGTAACAGATTGTAGCGGTACTATTTCTCAGTTTGATTTCTCAACAAATACATTAACAGAGTTAGAAGTATTTACTGAAATGTCTGATTGTGAATTAAACGTAAGCGCTATTGCACATTCTGATGCTAAGTTTTATTTGACCTATGAATCGGATGACAGTAATGAATATTTTGTTCGTGTCATTGATTCGAATGGCGCAGAATCAAATTTTATAGATGTTCCTTTAAGGGATGATGTTTTCGATCCAACCTATGTTCCTAAGGAGTTGGTTTTTGCCAACAACAGGCTTTTTATCCTTGGTCATGATGAAGATGCAACAGATGAGTACCATATTATTACAATGGATGGGACTAATAACACTTTGATTCATGATTTGAATCTTGGTTTTAAAGTAAAGCAAATATTTAAGAATCCTGATGATAATATCATCGTAAGTTATAGTAATCTTCACTCTTTACTTAATAGTAGTTCTATGGTAGTAAAGTATACGAATTACGGTGAAGGCACTCAGCCAAATTTTACAAATTCAAAGTATAATTACTTTGATAAAGAAGGTAGAATGTACTATGAAACGCCACCTGGTGCTATAAGTACTTATGCTACAATACCTGCGGTATATGATTTTGATGAGCAATTAGCGATTTTATATGCTTATGAGAACTTTTTAACCGAAGCACAATACAGTTTTGAATTTGAAATAGAAAACACCTCAATGGTAGCCTATGATGATAAAAACGATTACATCATTATAGGATATAAAAAGAAAGGTAGTGTTAACAAGGGAGGATTATTACGTATTAAGCCTGCGCCAGACCCTGCACTTATTGATAATTTGAATGTAGAAGGAATACCTTATAAACTTTTTGTGAAATAGAAGATTAAATGCATAGTTACATGTGGTCTGGGCTGTATTTTAAAAGGCAGTAAAGTTTCGTTACAATAGAAATGTTTTAACTTAATTATGAAAGCT
Source organism: Aurantibacter crassamenti (assembly GCF_016811105.1). Taxonomy (GTDB): domain Bacteria; phylum Bacteroidota; class Bacteroidia; order Flavobacteriales; family Flavobacteriaceae; genus Aurantibacter_A; species Aurantibacter_A crassamenti. Next base: position 531,511 of record NZ_JAFBGM010000002.1, on the reverse strand, counting down.
TGTCACCTTAGCTTTAATTATTAGTAAACTTATTCTTTCAGAAAATAAGTTTTATCATAATAATCTTAGTTGTCGTAATGATTAACGTGTTAATGTTGTGTTAATTTAGATGTCTAGTAAACTTGTCTATTGCATTCATAGTGCATTTCATTGTAACTTGGCTTTGAAAAATTAAAGTTCAGCGAGTTTAGCCCCTTACAAGAACCTTGACCACTATTAAGAACCTATGAAATCTCTGGTGTCCCTACTAACCGTTTGCCTACTTTTTATCTCATTTATTTCCTTAGCGCAAAACAATATTACTTCACTAACATCTGAAATGGATCCTAATAAATCTATTTTGACAAATACTTCAGATTCAGAAAATTACCAGACATTATCAACAGTTATGCGGGCATCTGAATTAAAAGATCTATTAGGTCATGATGGCCCATTTACAGTTTTTGCCCCGTCAGATAGTGCTTTCGAAAAATTACCAAGACATAAAGTAGCAGAATTGTTGAAACCTGAAAACAAAAAAGAATTGCAAGATTTAATGGCTTTTCATGTTGTAGCGGGTAATCTTACTGCTTCAAAAATTTTAAGAGCAATGTGTCGCGGAAATGGTGTCGCATCATTTACTACTGTTCAAGGAAATGAAATTACGGCCACCCTGCAAGGTATTGATATTGTATTAAGTGATAGTGTTGGTAATTCTGCAAAAATTACCGCTGCAGATGCAAATCAATGTAATGGTGTTATGCACGAAATTGATCGAGTGATTCTTGCCGGTAAATTTTAAACCCTTTTTATCTCAACTCAGCACCGAGTTCTTTCTTATATCGTGACTGAAGTTTGTCCATTACCTTATCTATTTGTTTATCAGTTAAGGTGCTTTTGTCATCTTGTAAAGTGAAACTAACGGCGTACGACTTTTTACCTTTTGGTAGTTTTGAACCTTTATAAACATCAAAAAGGCTAATGTTTTTAATCAGTTTTTTATTGCTATTAATACCTAAATCATAAACTTCTTGAAAAGCTACAGAGTCATCTAAAAGCAACGCAAAATCTCTCTTTACTTCAGGATATTTAGGTATCGCCTTAAAAACAATTTGATTTTCTTTTACAAGTTCAATAAGATTATTCCAGTTGAAATCAGCATAAAGAACTTCTTGTTTAATATCAATTGATTTTAGAATACTATTTGATACGATGCCAAGTGTAACTATATTTTTCTTTTTATGAGTAATAGTTAGCCCTTCAGATAATAAATCGCTTTCGTTCGGTATGCTAGTATCTGAACTTACACCTAATCTACTTAAGATATTTTCTACTGCTGTTTTTAGATAGAAAAAGTCATTCTTTTTTTGAGGAGTGGCCCAACTGTCTTCAGAGCGATTTCCGGTTAGATATAAGGCTAAATGTTTATTTTCTATTGTATCTTTTTTTCCTTGGATATACGTTTTACCAAATTCAAAAAACTTGAGGTTCGATTTTTTACGATTAATATTATAAGAAATTGCCTCTAAACCTGTAAACAACATTGAACTTCGCAAAACAGATAAATCACCGCTTAACGGATTCAAAATTTGAACTGATTCTTTTTCAGCAAGTTGTTTTGAAAGATTCTTATGCGATGGAGAAGTTAGACTGTTTGTCATTATTTCATAAAAACCTTGAGCGGTTAAATGATCTCCTATTTTTTGTTCTAACTTATAATCGTCGAACCTAGAATTCTGCGCGATTGATGCGTTTAATTTCTGGCCAAATTTTATATTATTATAGCCATAAACTCTTAATATTTCTTCAATTACATCAACCTCTCGCTGTACATCTACTCGAAAAGAGGGGATAGCTAATCCTAAACCACTTTCGGTTACACTTTTTACTTTTATATATAAAGACGCAAGAATCGATTTGATTGTATCTTTCGGAATTTCTTCACCTATAAGTTTATTTATTTTTTCAAACGAAAGAAATACTTGGTGGTCTTCAAATTGTTTTGGATAAAAATCAACAATATCAGATGTTATTTCACCATTTGTAAGTTCTTTAATTAAAAGTGCGGCACGTTTTAGCGCATATTCTACATTTTCAATATCAATACCACGTTCAAACCTAAATGATGCATCTGTACTTAAGCCATGTCTTTTTGCTGTTTTTCTTATGGTTACAGGGTCAAAATATGCGCTTTCTAAAAATATTGAGGTAGTCTTTTCAGTTACCCCTGTATTAATACCACCAAAAACACCAGCAATACACATGGGTTTTTCAGCATCACATATCATTAAATCATCTTCATGAAGTATATGTTCTACACCATCTAAGGTCATGAACTTAGTTCCTTTCTCAACAGTTTTAACTACAATGTTTTTATCATATACACGGTCAGCATCAAAGGCATGCAAAGGTTGACCAAGTTCATGTAAAACATAATTTGTAACATCAACAACATTATTTATGGGTGATACGCCTATAGAATTCAATCTGTTTTTCAACCAGTCTGGTGATTGCTGTACCGTTAAATTACTTAATGTAATGCCACAATATCTTGGTGCTAATTTACTGTTCTCAACAGTTACTTGTAGTTTTCTAGAACGAACGTCAACATGAAACTTGCCAACTGAGGGGGTAATTAACTTTTTGCTTATTTTTTGACGCTCAAGGCCTGCTTGTAAATCACGGGCAACACCTAAATGACTCATGGCATCAGCTCTATTGGGCGTAAGGTCTATTTCAAAAATTTCATCATTTTCTATTTCAAAAATTTCTGAGCAAGGCGTACCGGGTTTTAATTTAGAATCTAAAACCATTATGCCATCATGATCAGTGCCTAAGCCTAATTCATCAGCGGCACAAATCATACCCATACTTACTTCGCCTCTAATTTTACCTTTCTTAATCTGCCAAGATTCACCTTTTTCATCATAAAGAATTGTACCTAAGGTGGCTACTGGTACTTTTTGTCCTTTTGCTACATTAGGTGCTCCACATACTATTTGTACGGGCTCATCTAAACCAATGTCTACTGTAGTAAGGTTGAGTCTATCGGCGTTCGGATGTTTTTCACAACTTAGTACATGACCAACTAAAACTCCTTTTAATCCTCCTTTTACTGATTCGTAGTTTTCTATTCCACCTACTTCAAGACCTAAATTGGTCAACATTTCAGAAGTTTGATCTGCATCAAATTCAATAGGAATAAACTGTTTAAGCCAGTTGTATGAAATTTTCATTGGTCAGGTTTGTAGCGGGCAAAGATAATTCAATATATCAGAAATTAAAACGACTTGATTTTAATTCTATTGATATTTTTGATTTTTAGAAATAACTTATGATTGACTAGTGAATTAAAATGTTACTGTTAAATAATAGTAGATTTTCCTAGGCCAATATTTTCATCATTGATGTTTCCTAAGTCATCAGAGTCTACAATATTATTTGCAATAAAGTTGCCGACGTAATCGGTGCCATATTTACTGCTTCCCATAATATCAGTGGTAACTATTTTTTTATGAAAAGATTTTCGAACAGCAGATACAACCGCATTTGATTCTTCTTTTAAATCAAAATGACTTAGTAACATTGCTGTACTTAAAATTGAAGCAACGGGGTTAGCGATGTTTTTTCCTTTTGCTTGCGGGTATGAACCATGAAAAGGCTCAAACATTGCATTGTCTCGTCCTACAGAGGCTGATGGTAATAAGCCAACGGAGCCTATGATAACACTACCTTGGTCAGAGAGTATATCGCCAAACATATTATCCGTAAGAATAACATCAAACTGTGCTGGGTTTTGCATCATTTGAACAGTTGCATTGTCAATGTACATGCATTCTAATTTTACATCAGCATAGCTTTTCGCTATTTCAGTAACAACTCTGCGCCAAAGACGTGAGGTTGCAAGTACATTGGCTTTGTCAACTAATGTTACTTTTCTTTTTCTATTTTTTGCTGCTTTAAAAGCTAAATGTGCAACACGACTAATTTCTTTCTCTGTATATGTGCAGAGGTCTGTGGCAGTGGTGCCATCTTCTGATATTTGCTTTTCACCAAAATAGATACCGCCTGTTAATTCACGATAAATCACTAAGTCAGTACCAGCAATAGATTTATTGTTTAAAATACCATTTCTCGTAATTGAAGGAAAAACTTTTACCGGTCGAATACATGCAAAAAGTTCAAGGTCTTTACGCAATTGAAAAAGCCCTTGTTCAGGCCTAATTAAGGCTGAAGGATTATTGTCATATTCAATAGCACCAATTGCGCCACACAATATTGCATCGGCTTTTCTACAAATGTCTAATGTAGATGCTGGTAAAGGCTTTCCTGTATTAGAAATAGCTACTGCACCAAAGTTTGCTTCTTTATATGTGAAATTATGATTGAAAGTTTCTTCTACCGCTTTTAGGCATTTCACTGACTGCTCTAGTACCTCTGGTCCAATGCCGTCTCCGCCTAAAAGTGCAATTTCTAATTCCATTAGGTAAGGCTTTCAATATTTACCTTAGAAGAGGCAATTATTTCATGAATATCATTATCTACTACTTCTTTTTTGCGATCTGCATACTTCAAGAACTCTTGATATACCTCGTCTAATTGAAGTTTGGTTAATTCATAACCCACTTTTTTAGCTCTATAGGCCAAAGCAGCTCTACCACTTCTTGCAGTAAGTACTATTGAAGATTCATTGACTCCAACATCCTCAGGGTTAATTATTTCATAGGTTTCTCTGTTCTTAATAACACCATCTTGATGTATACCTGAACTATGTGCAAAAGCATTTGAACCAACTATTGCTTTGTTGGGTTGTACTGGCATTCCCATTTTTTGTGAAACCATTTGGCTTGTACTGTAAAGTAATTTGCTATTTATGTTTGTGTCAAGGTTTAAATTAGGATGCTGACGCATCACCATGACTACTTCTTCTAATGAGGTGTTGCCAGCGCGTTCACCTATACCATTTATGGTACATTCTATTTGCCTTGCACCGTTAATAACACCAGCTATAGAGTTAGCCGTAGCCAAACCTAAATCATTATGACAGTGGCAAGACAATATTGCCTTTTCAATGCCTTTTACGTTTTCTTTTAGGAATTTTATTTTTTCACCGTATTCGTATGGTAAACAATACCCCGTGGTGTCAGGAATATTTAATACAGTTGCGCCCGCTTTAATTACTGCTTCACATACTTGTGCTAAGAATTCATTATTTGTTCGACCTGCATCTTCAGCATAAAATTCAACATCATCTACAAAGTTTTTTGCATGACTGACGGCGGCTACCGCACGTTCAATTATTTTACTTCTGTCTGAATTGAATTTATGCTTTATATGTGAATCAGAAGTGCCAATACCTGTATGAATTCTGGGTCTTGCAGCAGGTTTAAGTGCTTCAGCAGCAACTTCTATATCTTTTTTTACAGCTCTTGTTAAACCACAAACAGTTGCATTCTTTACCAATTTGGCTATTTCATTGACAGAATTAAAGTCACCAGGGCTTGAAATAGGGAAACCGGCTTCAATAATATCGACCCCCATAACCTCTAACCTTTCGGCAATAACCAGCTTTTGTGTAGTGTCAAGTTTACATCCTGGTACTTGTTCTCCGTCACGCAATGTGGTATCAAAAATTTGTACTATATCTTTGCTCATTATATTTGTGTAGTTTAGCGGCACTATACGAATATATGGCCCTTAGGCGAATAGTACATTAATAAAACAACGCTATTACAATGCCGATGTACTTTTGGTGTTGTTTAAAAACCTTATAATCAATTGTTTAACCCTTATTTTTTACGATGACAAATACGCATAAAGATGCATTATTTGTTCTGGTGAAATCGCTTTCTAAATCAGAAAAGCGACAGTTCAAGCTTTACGTTGGTCGATTGGGTGTTAATACTGACGCCAAATTTTTATCGCTTTTTATCCTTTTAGATAAATTAAGAAACTACAATGAAAAGACCATTTTAGAAAGTGGTATTGTTAAAAAAGCACAGCTTTCTAATCTCAAAGCGCATTTATATAAACAAATCTTGGTTAGTCTTCGTTTGAACCCTGTTAATCAAAATATAAGAGTTCAAATACGTGAACAACTGGATTTTGCAACTATTTTGTATCAAAAAGGTTTGTATAAGCAGAGTTTAAAAATTCTAGAAAAAGCTAAAAATATTGCTGTTGACAATGAAGAGAAAAATATAGCTTATGAAATTGTAGAATTAGAGAAAATTATTGAAACTCAGTTTATTACACGTAGTATTCCTGATCGAGCAGACGAATTAGCTATCCAGGCAAAAGAATTATCTGCTCAAAATGTAATGACCAGTAAGCTATCTAATCTTTCGTTACAGCTCTATGGATGGATGTTAAAAGTAGGCTATGTTCGGGGTGATGATGATTATCAAAGGGTGAAAATGTATTTTGAAAAACAATTGCCCTCATACAATATAGATCGACTTGGTTTTCGTGAAAAGTTATGGCTCTATAAATCATATTTATGGTATAGTTTCTTAACACAAGACTTTCTTTCGTGTTACAAATATGCCAGTAAATGGGTTGACCTTTTTGATGAAAGACCTGATATGATTGAAATGCATCCGGTTTTCTTTTTAAAAGGAAATAATTATTTACTAGAATCTCTTTTTAATGTAAAGTATAGTTCTCAATTTAATGAGACACTAGAAAAATTAGAGAAAAAAGTTTCTGAAAAAGACTTTCCTAAAAATGATAATATTGCTTCACTAATTTTTCTATATGTTAATTCTCATAAACTGAATTTACATTTTATGGAGGGCTCGTTTAAAAAAGGGCTTTATTTGGTGCGTATTATAGAATACGGCATAAACAAACATAAAGACCGAATTGATGCGCATCACATTATGGTACTTTATTATAAAATAGCATCACTTTATTTTGGTAACGCAGATAATAAAAATTGTATTCTTTACCTGAATAAAATCATCAAAAATAAAAATCTTAGAATGCGCGAAGATTTAATGTGTTTCGCTAGGGTTTTAAGTCTTGTTGCGCATTATGAGGCGGGTATGGATTATCATTTAGAGGTACAATTAAAAAGCACCTATAAGTTTCTTTTAAAAATGAATGACATGCATGCGGTGCAAAAAGAAATGTTGAACTTTTTACGTAACCTGAGAAATATTTATCCGCATGAGTTACGCAATGAATTTGAAAAGCTACATAAAGAATTGAAAAAGTATGAAGACCATCCGTACGAAAAAAGACCTTTTTTATATTTAGATATTATCTCTTGGCTTGAAAGTCATTTACAAAATAAACCAGTTGCCCAAATTATTCAACAGAAGGCAAAACAACTGACTCGATAATTTTTTTTGAAAGACTCAAAACTTCATACTAGACATTTAATTGAAATGAACGTGGCCATGCTTTTTGGCAGCACCTCGGGAGTTTTAGGTAGATATATTGAGTTACCAGTTACCGTGACTATTTGTCTACGTGCATCTCTTGCTTTTTTACTTTTATTCCTTTATTGTAAATGGCGCAAATTCTCCTTTAAAATTTTTAAAGAAGATCGTTTTTTACTTTTTGTAAGTGCGGTTTTAATGGGCGTACACTTTGTAAGCTATTTCTATGCTTTACAGTATTCTAATGTAGCAATTGCAATGCTTTCATTATTTACATATCCGGTAATTACCTCTTTTTTAGAGCCACTAATTTTAAAAACTAAGTTTCAAAAAGTTCACTTGCTTTTGGCAGGTATGTTACTCTGTGGAATATATTTTTTGGTACCTGATTTTAGTTTAGAAAATTCATATTCAATAGCCGTGTTTTTTGGTGTTTTTTCAGCAGTTTGTTACGCACTTAGAAATATTCTAATGAAATCTAAAGTTACCAGATACAACGGGTCTTTTTTAATGTGTTATCAAATGGGGGTAACGGGTGTATTACTGCTTCCTGCATTGTATTTTATAGATTTTGACTCAGTAATTTCACAGTGGAAAGCATTAGCAGCTTTGGCGCTACTTACTACAACTATTGGTCATACATTATTTTTGAATAGCTTCAAACATTTTTCAATTACTACGGCAAGTATTTTGAGCAGTATTCAACCGGTTTATGGTATTATATTAGGCGCCTTGTTTTTATCTGAAATACCTGCTTTGCCAACTGTTTTTGGTGGTGCTTTGATATTAGCTTCCGTATTGATTGAAAGTTTAAGATCTAGAAAATAATACTGAATTAATTATCAGATTTTTCTTGATTGATGCCTGGGTTTCCCATTCCGAATTGACTAATTAGGCCATCACCTAACTTAATAAACTCTTCATTTTTTGCCATTTCTCGCACCTTTACAGGATCAAAATTTCCATTGAAATACAGAAAAGAACCGGTTGCGGTATTGTTGTTATAAATCAAAATTTCTTTGACCGCATCACGTTTCTCGCGGATTGAAACTACATTTCTTTTTAGTTCATCATTCTTTCTATACACTTCAATAAATGAACTGCCTGTAATGCCATTCATTTGTTTATTTAAGAATTCAGTTCGTTCTGCTGTGGCGCTTGGGAACTGCATATAGCGTAAATCTTTAGTACTGCCAATTAGCGAATTCATTTCAGGTGAAATGTTGCTAATCATTGATAACATAAAATGAGGAACCCGTACCGCAGTAACATGATTGTCATTTTTATGTGCTTCGTAAAAAGTGTCAATAGAATTGTAAGTTCCGCAAGAAGAAAATGCAATTATACTCAATAGTAAAAGTGTTCGCTTAATCATGGTTAGTGTTTTAAGTTCATTAAATATATGAAAATGTGTCTACTAAATACTTAGCAACAAGCATTCCAAACTGAATCTTCTGGTGGTGGGGCTAAAATTTGCAGCGGTTCTTTTTTTACAGGATGCATAAAAGATAGGGCACGCGCATGTAAATGAATACTACCATCTTTATTACTGCGATCAGCACCGTATTTTAAATCACCTTTTATAGTACAACCAATTGCTGCTAACTGAGCTCTAATTTGATGATGTCTACCTGTATGTAAATCTATTTCTAAAAGGTAAAAATTATCTAATCTTTTGAGGAGGCTATAATCTAATATTGCCTTTTTACTTTCGTCAACTTCTTTTATGTGAGCGTACGATTTATTTTGTTTTGGATTTCTTTTTAACCAATGTACAAGGCTGTCTTTTTCTTTAGGAGGATTATTTTTTACAACGGCCCAGTAGGTTTTTTTAGCAGATTTTTCTGCAAAGAGTTTGTTCATTCTTGTCAAGGCCTTTGAGGTTCTGGCAAAAACCACAATTCCGGAAGTAGGTCGGTCTAAACGATGCACAACACCAAGGTAAACAGCTCCGGGTTTGTTGTATTTTATTTTAATATACTCTTTAACTACATCGCTCAACGGTGTGTCACCGGTTTTGTCACCTTGAACAATATCACCTGGTCTTTTATTAACGACAATCAAATGATTATCTTCATAAAGCACTTGTAAATTAGAAGCGGAAGAAATAATTTTTTGTGACACTAAATCATTTGTTTTTTACTATATATTGTCAATAGTAAAATTAGTATTACGCCCATAGTTACTGAGACATCTGCCATATTAAATATACCGGTTTTAAAGAAGCCAATTTCAACAAATAAGAAATCAGTTACTGATCCATACATTATACGGTCAATTAAATTACCAATACCACCACCAATTACGCAAGCAAAGGCTAAGACCATAAATTTGTCTAAGTCTTTTTTTCTGAGGATTCTGGTAAGTAAAATAAGCAAGACCAGAACAGGAAGCGCTTGTAATACTATTATTTTTATAATAGGGGGTAGGTTCTTACCAAAACCTAACATCGCACCAGTATTTTCAACATTGGTAACTATAAAATTGTCTCCAACTACCTGAATGTATTCACTGGGCTCAACTTTTTTTCTGATTACTTCTTTTGAAATTTGATCACATCCAATATTAAGTAGCACTAGTGCAATTATTATTATATTTCGTAAAACAGTATTTTCACGCATTGCGCTATTTTTAAAAATAAGATTACAGGTAATTGACTCTTTTAAAAATTCAATATATTTTGGATGAGAAAATTTACGCTCTAATACTGTTCTTCGTCGTTCGGGAAATCTTTACTTTTTACATCACCTACATATTGCGAAATGGCATTACCCATATCTTCATATAGGTTCATGTAACGTCTTAAAAAACGCGGATTAAATTCATGGGTCATTCCTAATAAATCATGAATAACTAGCACTTGGCCATCGGCATGTTTACCACCACCAATACCAATTGTTGGTATTGAAATGCTTTCTGAAACGTTCTTTGTTAACTCAGCAGGTATCTTTTCTAATACGATACCGAAACAACCTAACTTTTCAAGTAGTTTGGCGTCTTCCATCAATTTTTCAGCTTCACCTTTTTCTTTAGCACGTACAGCGTATGTGCCAAATTTATAGATGGCTTGGGGTGTTAAACCTAAATGCCCCATAACCGGAATTCCTGCATTTAAAATTCGCTTTACCGATTCTTTAATTTCAATACCACCTTCTAATTTTACAGCATGAGCGCCACTCTCTTTCATAATTCTAATCGCAGAACGTAAGGCTTCTTTAGGGTCACTTTGATAACTTCCGAAAGGAATATCAACAACAACTAAAGCTCTCTTAACCGCTCTAATAACTGAAGAGGCATGATAAATCATTTGATCTAAAGTAATAGGCAGAGTAGTTTCGTGGCCGGCCATGACATTACTGGCAGAATCACCAACTAAAATCACATCGACTCCTGCAGAATCTACAATTTTAGCCATAGAATAATCATATGAAGTTAACATGGAGATTTTTTCACCCCGTTGCTTCATTTCAACCAAAGTTTTTACTGTGATTCTTTTGTATTCTTTTTTTGCAGTAGACATTGTGTTTTTCTTTTGAAGGATAAAAATAGGTAAAAAGTTAAAGAATATAGGGCAAGTATTTTTCAGTTAATTTTATAGGGTATTCAAATTCTGTAGAATGAAAAATCATTTATTAATTATTAGCCTATTTATCTGTTTTCAAATTTCTGCTCAAACGGATGAAAAATTGGAAGTACAACGCATAATTGATAACTTTTTTATTGGTTTTCATGCGCAAGATTCTATAAAAATGAGGAGTGTGGTTGCTGATGAAATGGTGTTGCAGACTATTATAAATTCACCTGATGGTAGTTATAAAGTAAAAACTGATGAATTCAGTAGTTTTCTTGTTAGCATTTCAAAAATACCTTCAACCTTGAAATTTGAAGAAAATTTAATTGATTACAATATTCAAATTGATGGGCCAATGGCGAATGTGTGGACCAAGTATGAATTTAAGATTAACGGTGAATTACATCATTGCGGAGTTAATTCATTTCAATTACTTAATGATGGAAGTGGTTGGAAAATTATTTATTTAATTGATACGAGACGTGAAGACAATTGCAATTAATCATGTTTCGAAAATTTAATATTCTAAATGGTTATGTCGCAATTACTTCTTTAACGTAAATATAAATTTGGCACCATTACCTTTTTCTGATTCTACATTAATTTCACCACCACTTTTTTCAACAATCTTTTTTACGGTTGCTAGCCCAATACCATTGCCTGTAATTCCGAATTTATCTTTGATTGTCATGATTTTAAAGATTTGAAATATTTTATCATGATGAGCTGAAGAAATACCAGGACCATTGTCTTTTACATAAAACTTATAATGTGTTTCTGATTCGGACACGCCTAACTCAATTGCAACTTTTTCCTTATCACTATATTTAATGGCATTTGTCACAAGATTAATTAAAATTTGATCAAGAGCCGTCTTATTTGTATGAACCGCATCTATTGATGAGCTTAACTTAAGGTTCATTTCATTCTCAAAAGAGAATAGGCCAGAAATATCATTAACTAAATCGTTAAGGTTTATTTGAGATTTTTCTTCTAATAAAACAGTATCACTTCTGCTGTAATCTAGTAGTCCTGTTATAAGAATTTTTAATTTCTCAGAAGATTGAGAAATCATGTTGAGCATTTTACTGCCATCTTCATCAAACTGATGTGCATAATTTTTAATAAGAAGTTTTGAAAACCCGCTAATATGCTCTAATGGTGATTTAAGGTCATGTGCTGCAAGAAATGCAAAACGTTCTAGTTCTTGATTTTTTTCTTCTAAGTTTCGTTGTGTTTTTTCTAAAGCAATCTTAGTTTTTCTAAGATTTAAAATGATCATAACTTGATTTGCTAAGGCAGTCAATGACCGTATTTGGCTTTGACTTAATAACTTTGGCTTGCTATCAATTACGCACAAAGTACCTAGCGGTAGCCCATTGTCACTTATTAAAGGAACACCAGCATAGAAAATTACATTGGGCTCACCTATTACCAATGGGTTGTCATGAAAACGTTCATCAAGCCTTGCGTCTTGAACTACAAGAACATTATCTTGGTCGTTTATAGCATGTGCACAAAATGCTAAATCTTTGGGTGTTTCTGTAGCGTCAATGTTATGACTTGATTTGAACCATTGTCGTTTGTCATCAATTAAGCTAATTACAGAAATTTGAGTACCACATATTTCAGAAGCAATTGCAGTTATATTATCATATTCGGTTTCTGAAATGGTATCAAGAATAGCATAAGATTCTAATTCTTTCAACCTTTCGTTTTCTTTCTTATGCTCTTTTGGCTTTATCATTGGTATTTTTTGAAATTAATTATGGTTATTACAAACCAATTTTTAAATATTTCATAATGGCCTCTTCACCCATGAGTGCATTTTTTGGTCGTGGATGCTTTTCATTAAAAACTCTTAAATCATCAGTAGCTAAAATGGTTACATAGCTTTCATCAAAACCATCATCATAGGGAGTATTAAACGGTAATTTTAAATGATGCTTAAAAAAATTGTATGCCGCTGCTCTCTTAGAATAGGCGTAATCATGTCGTTCTAGTGGCAAATGCACATTCTCTAGTCTATTTTCAGCATTATAAAGGGCATATACTTTTTGAACGTATGGATATTCTACTCGAGGTGTATTGCTCGTCCAATCACCACCATCAGAAATCATCAATAAAGGTCGTGGTGCGCATAGCGCTGCTATTTCAACATTATTGGTTTGGTGATCTGCACTTTGGTGTACAGGCATACCACTTTCACAAACGCAACCACCAAAAAAGTGAGCTGATACTTGAACAGCCGGAATTGAAACGCTTATTCGGTCATCAATTGCAGTAAGCATAAAAGTTTGTGTGCCACCACCAGAACCTCCGGTCATACCAATTCTAGTTGCATCTACATCAGGCCTAGAAATCAAATAGTCTAGAACACGTTGACTATTGAAAGTTTGTAATAACAAAGCAATTGGCATTTTATGATTTGTTTGATCATTTTCACCATAACCAACCATATCATAGGCAAAAACAATAGCGCCCATTCGTGCTAAAACGGCGGCTCGTTTTTGTATATAATGGGTATATCGTTTATCAGCTAAATGCCCATGTGGACTCAACACTGCAGCATATTTTTCTTTATCACCAATTGGTCTGTATAAATTACCAGATACATAAAACCCAGGAAAACTTTCAATGGCGATATTCTCAACAGTATAGCCATCCATTTCTCTTTTGCTGTGAATAATGGTGTTGAAACTTCCTGAAATCTTAGGCATTTTTTCAAGTTGCATACCTTCAATAATTCCCCTTTTTATCCGGTCGCGACGTTTTTCCCAAGATTCTAAATCATCCCATTCAGATGCAAATTTTTTCATGACCAAATTCGCTTCATCTTCTGTCCAGAAATGACCTTGACATAGTCTATTCTCTTGCCCGAAGGAAGAAACACTTAATAAAAAAAGAACTAATAAATTAAAATAAAACTTCATATTGATACAATTGATTATTATGAATCTATGAATTTAATGCCTTTCTCGACTGAATACAATAGCTCTGATTTAATTTTATTGTAGTATTTAGACTACATATTTAACGGTGTTTTTGCAAATTTGTTTTCTCAAGCTAAATAAGTAGTGAAAGAATAGTATTGTAGTGGTACATACATAAATCTGGATTGGATAGATAATGAAACAATTGTGGTTACAACTTTTTGCTGTCAAAACACCAGTAAACACAATAATTGGCGGTAATTAATAGTATTAGAAACTAATTAATTTAACTAAAAATGACATAGTGTCAGTCTTTATGTCTTGGCATATTGTTTGACAATAGAGTATTGATTATAAAAATAAAACGCTAATTAAATACATATATAAATGAGCAAGATTATTGGAATAGATTTAGGTACAACCAACTCTTGTGTCTCGGTGATGGAAGGTAACGAGCCAGTGGTTATTCCTAACGCAGAAGGTAAAAGAACTACTCCGTCTGTTATTGCATTCGTAGAAGGAGGCGAGATTAAAGTTGGAGATCCAGCCAAAAGACAGGCAGTAACAAATCCAGAAAAAACGGTTTATTCTATAAAACGTTTTATGGGCAATAAATACTCTGAGTCAAGTAAAGAAGCTCAGCGTGTGCCTTATAAAGTTGTAAAAGGTGATAATGACACACCTCGTGTTGATATTGATGGTAGATTATATACACCACAAGAATTGTCAGCTATGATTCTTCAGAAAATGAAGAAAACTGCTGAAGATTATTTAGGTCAAGATGTAACTAGAGCAGTAATTACTGTGCCAGCATATTTTAATGATGCACAACGTCAGGCAACTAAAGAAGCTGGTGAAATAGCTGGTTTAACAGTAGAAAGAATTATCAACGAACCAACCGCAGCATCACTTGCTTACGGTATGGATAAGAAAGATGTAGATCAAAAAATCGTTGTTTTTGACTTCGGTGGTGGTACACATGATGTTTCTATCTTAGAATTAGGTGATGGTGTTTTTGAAGTATTATCTACGGATGGTGATACACACTTAGGTGGTGATGATGTTGACCAAAAAATAATTGATTGGTTGGCTGAAGAGTTTAAAAAGGATGAGAATATTGACCTTCGTGATGATGCAATGGCATTGCAACGTTTACGTGAGGCTGCTGAAAAAGCAAAAATTGAATTATCTTCTTCAGCACAGACTGAGATTAACTTACCATATGTAACTGCAACGGCATCAGGTCCAAAACACCTTGTGCGTACGTTGTCTCTTGCTAAGTTTGAGCAATTGATTTCTGATTTGGTTGCACGTACTATTGAGCCTTGTCAAACTGCCTTAAAAGCAGCTGGACTTTCAAAAAGTGATATTGATGAGATTATTTTGGTTGGTGGTTCAACACGTATACCTGCAGTTCAACAAGCTGTTGAGAAGTTCTTCGGAAAAGCACCTTCAAAAGGTGTGAACCCTGATGAGGTTGTTGCCGTTGGTGCTGCAATTCAAGGTGGTGTTTTAACTGGTGATGTTAAAGATGTATTGTTATTAGATGTTACGCCACTTTCATTAGGAATTGAAACAATGGGTAATGTGTTCACTAAGTTGATTGAATCAAATACCACAATACCTACTAAAAAATCACAAGTATTTTCTACTGCTGCTGATAACCAGCCTTCAGTTGAAATTCATGTGTTACAAGGTGAGCGTGCAATGGCTGCTGATAACAAAACAATTGGACGTTTTCATTTAGATGGAATTCCACCAGCACAAAGAGGTACACCTCAAATTGAAGTTACTTTTGATATTGATGCAAACGGAATTATCAAAGTTTCAGCTACTGATAAAGCAACTAACAAGACGCAAGATATTCGTATTGAAGCTTCTTCAGGTTTGACAGAAGATGAAATTCAAAAGATGAAAGCTGAAGCAGAAGCTAATGCTGAATCAGATAAGGCGGCTAAAGAAAAAGCTGATAAGTTGAATGAAGCTGACAGCATGATTTTTCAAACTGAAAAGCAGTTGAAAGAATTCGGAGATAAATTATCTGAAGAAAAGAAGAAGCCTGTTGAAGAAGCTTTAGAAGAATTGAAAACTGCATTTGACACTAAAGATTTAGCGGTAATTACGCCAGCTTTAGATAAAATCAATGAAGCTTGGAAAGTTGCATCTGAAGAAATGTACAAGGCGCAAGCTGAAGCACAACAAGGTGGTGGAGCGGCTCCTGATCAAGAAGGATCTGCTGATTCTGCTGAAGGTGATAACGTTGAAGACGTAGACTTTGAAGAAGTGAAATAATAACTTCTTTTAAATATAAAAACCCGCAAGATGCACATCTTGCGGGTTTTGTTTTTTTAGGCATTACCTTAAACTTGGGTTGTGCTAAAAAAAAATCAGTTTATTTGATTTTTAAGTTTCTTGAAGGTTCTCTACCAAAGCCTTTTACCAAAATAGAATCTTTTATAAAGCGTACAGTTGCAAATGAAGTTGAATTTTCAGTGTCCACCATTCCTTTAAAGTTTAAATAGTGTACGCCATTTCTTTTTACGTAACCACCGTTGTGATAGTGGCCGTTAAAATAAAATTTTACACCGTCGTATTTATCAATAATAGAAAGTAACTGTTCGTAGTTCAAAAGATTATGTGTTGGTTCCTCTGCAATTGCTGGAAAATGACAATAAAATCCAACTTGCTCATTATTTTTTTTCGCCAATTCTAATTCATTTTCTACCCAGGCTAATTGATCATTACTCAAGCCACCATTCCAATCTTTTAAATTTGGTCTATTTTTTTTAGATAAATGTTTGAAAAGTGAATCTGTTTGTTGTTTTTTTGTTTCTGAAAGCGCACCATGTTTACTGAGGTCATTGCCATCAAGAATAATAAAACGCCAATTATTCTTGACAATGCTATAATAGCGATTATCAAGATTCATTTTTTTAAATATTAATGGTTTTAATGAATCAATCACACTGAAATCATGATTACCTAGCACGTGATATTTGTCAGATTTTAAGCTGTTCCAAATGGGAGCAACAGTATCAAAGCTTTCAAAATTCTTATCAATAAAATCTCCTAAATGAATTGAATAGTCTAGTTTGTTATTGTTTAGAATGTTAACAGCATGCTGAAGACGATTAGAAGATTTTTTATAAAAACGTACAGTAGATGGCTCACAGTAGCAATATTGACAATCAGCAACTACTCCAATTGTAAATTCGATGGGCTTTTGTTCTGTTTCCTTTTTGGTTTTGCAACTGACTAATACGAGAATTAAGAATATGAAGAGGTGCCGATTTATCATGCTTTTAAATTTTTGTCGTTTGATGCTATTTTATGCTAAAGATACAGGTAAGACTTTATTCAATAAAAATGAATTCACTACGTTTATAACCTTAATTATTTTTTAGCACAGTATTTGTTTCTATTTGAAGTAATATCAAGTAATTTTGCCAAATGATGAAAAACATTCTTGTCGTAGTATTCCTTCTTATCACAGGTGCTTTCTTTAAAGTGTTTGGTCAAGAAGCACAGATTTTTAGTGTTGAAGATTTTGATTTAAGAGGCAATGTGAAATCATGTCTAGTAATAACCAAGTACGGCAAAGAAGAATATGAGTTTGATGCGAAGAGTCGCTTGATCAAATCTGTCACTCGTTATAGTGATACTGATTACGATATAACACGTTATAAATTTGAAAAAGACGAGCTTACTGAAAAGCGCACAGAGAATTATAGAGATGGTAAGTTTGATCCATCTATTTCATTTGGTAATTTTTATACAGTAGAGAAATCTGAACCTCGAGTAGTCATAGAGAAGGTTTTTTCTTATGAAAAAGAATTCTTAGATAGTTACCAATACACCTATAATGAAGCAGGTAAATTAAAAGCTATTTTACATTCTGGTGCTGATGGTGAAAATGAAACCGTTATTGAACATTCAGAAAAAGGTAATATTTCTGAACAAACCTATAGTTTAAACGGAGTAATTAAAAAATCAGTAAAAATTACAATTGATAAAATTGAAAATACCAAAACTGAATTTACTGTTCAATATTTAGATGGAATTAAAACTTCTGCTGTTAAGAAAGTGTTTAATAAATATGAACAATTGATTTCTGAATCGCAAATGAGTTTTGATACTAACACTAAAAAATTCATAGCAACAGAAAAGAAAAAATATAGTTATGTTCAAAGTGGTGTGAAAAACAAACTAATTACTACCATTGGTAATTCAGAAAGTACGCACCAATATATTTATCAGTTTGATAATGAAGAAACAGGCAATTGGGTAAAAGAAATTATTGCGCCTGATAATTTATATACAACCCGTAAAATTGAGTATTTTCCTGAGGTAAAACCTGATAAAAAGGAATAATTTGTAATTCACTGTATTAAGCTTAATACAATTTCTTTTTTCACTTCATGGCCACCTTCAAATTTTATAGTTTGCGCTTTTCCTTTAAAAAGAATGTCTATTCTCTTATTTTCTGTGAGCATTCGGTCAGCAGTTAAATATTCATCTTTATCACCAATTATTACTTTCACTTCTGTATTGTTTTCTTGAAGGAAATTAAAATCAGTTGGTTTTAATTCATTCGGAAGACCACCTGCATAAAAAACCAATTGTGAACACTTTATCTTTCTTTTTGCAACCCATCTTGCTGCAATTGATACACCTTGTGAAAAACCGAATACAATTAAATTTAAGCTATTCGGGATGCCTTCTTTTTCACAAACTGAGTCAATAGAATTAAGTACATTTTCTATTTCTAGTTCTGTTTTTTCTTTTGTAAGCCAACTTGCACCTACATGTTTGTATTGATTTTTTAGATAGTATTTTGACGGAGCTTGTGGAGCAATAATATAATTTTCATCCGCTGAAAGCGTATCAAAAAAATTTATAAAATAACGGCTGAGATATCCAATGCCGTGAAAAACAATCCAAACATTTTTAGTTTTAGGTCCAAGAGTATTTAAAGTGGAATAAGTATTTGTTGAGGTGTAGGTATTTTCTTTTTCTATGCTACTCATATTTAATTTCAAATTGCCAAGCTTGTCTTGAATTTATTTCGTTAGGTAATAGTATTTTTACAAAAATTCAATTTTATGAATGAATTTCAAGAAAAGATACTCAAAATCTGTAACGAGTCCACAAAAAATACTTTTATGGAGACTATAGGAATTGAGTATGTAGATGTTGGCGAAAATTTTTTAACAGCAAAAATGCCAGTTTCACCAACCGTTCATCAACCTGATGGTGTTTTGCATGGTGGCGTTACAGCAGCATTGGCTGAAAGTGTTGGTAGTGTTGCAGCTCATGTTTTTTTAAATGGGCAAGATGTTATGATTAGAGGTACGCAAATTACGGCTAACCATATTAGTAGTATAAAAGAAGGTGTGGTTTTCGCTACTGCATCTGCAATACATATGGGTCGTACAACACAATTGTGGGATATAAAAGTCAGTGATGGTGATGGAAAACTAATTTCATCTTGCAGATTATCTACTATAGCCTTACAGAAAAAATAATATGTGGCAGCGTATTGAAAAACAGTTGAGTGATCAATTGCCATTTGTTGTTTATTGTAAACCAAGGCAAACGGAAATAAAAGCGATTTTTCAAAAAGATAAGTCGCTTACCAAGGTTTCTGATTTTACAGAAAGTGGATTTGTTTTTGCGCCTTTTGAATCAAAAGATGCAGCTGTTCTGATTAAAAATGATGAGCATATTCATCTTGAGTTTTCAGAAGAAAAACAAGAAATCAGTTTAACTCAACCACTTGCTGAATCAAATTCTGGGCGTGATCCTTATATCAAATTACTCAGAAAAACAATCCATGAAATAGAATCAGGTGCATTTACAAAAGTTGTGCTTTCACGTAATCTGAAAGTTGAAAGTAAAACTTCACCAATAACACTTTTTAGAAGAATAGTGTCATTGTATAGGAATGCGTTTTGTTATTTGTGGTATCACCCAGAAGTAGGAATGTGGCTTGGAGCTACTCCCGAAATTTTACTACAAACCGAAAACAGTAATCTGACAACTATGTCATTAGCAGGTACATTGCCTTACGAGCGGATACGTAAACCGAATTGGAGTTTTAAAGAATTAGACGAGCAAGCATTGGTTACCAAGTATATTCTTGATGCCTTGCAGGGTAAAGTTGAAGAACTTCAAGAATCAGATTTAGAAACAATTCGGGCAGGTGAGCTAGTTCATTTACGTACGAAAATCACAGGTGTTTTACAGTCAAATAAGTTGAACGAAATTATTGATGCTTTGCATCCTACACCGGCTGTGTGTGGATTTCCGAAGAAAAATACCATGAATTTTATTCTTGATAATGAAGACTATGATCGTCAGTTTTATGCCGGATTTTTAGGCGAATTGAATTTTGGTTTGAATATGGCAACAACACTTTATGTAAATCTAAGATGCATGCAAAAAATTGATAACATCATGAAGATTTATGTTGGGGGAGGGGTTACCAAAGATTCTGACCCCGAAAAAGAATGGCAAGAGACCGTTAATAAAAGTCAAACAATGCTACGCGTACTTTACAATTAATATTATTGGGTAGTATAGAACTTGGGTCGTATTTTTGTTAGTACTATGGAGCAATCAAGCATACCGTCAGCTCAGCTATTACTACAGCTATGTAAAGCCCACGGAATTAATAACATTGTAATTTCACCAGGTTCTAGAAATGCGCCGCTTACTTTAAGTTTTACTGAAGATTCATTTTTCACATGTTACAGTGTTGTTGATGAAAGAAGTGCTGCTTTTTTTGCAATGGGTATTGCCCAGCAATTACGTAAACCTGTGGCTGCAATTTGCACCTCTGGTAGTGCCTTATTAAATTATTATCCGGCCGTAGCAGAAGCTTTTTACAGTGATATACCGCTAGTATTGATTTCTGCGGATAGACCGTTTTATAAAATTGATATTGGCGATGGGCAAACCATACGTCAAGACAATGTTTTTAATCGACACATAGGTTATTCAGCCAATTTAAAACTTGATGTTTCGCATGCAACCGATCGTATTCAAAAGTATGCACCTCAATTGATTCATAACAAAAACGTTGATGTTTCTCAGTCTGAGGTGGATAAATATAATAGTGCTGAAATTCAAAATGCACTGTTGATGTCAATGCAGAACAATACTCCGGTTCATATAAATATTCCGTTTGAAGAGCCACTTTACGATATGGTTTTGAAGAAAGATCAAATTATTGAAACTGTAGTTGTAGAAAATAACTTAATAGATGATTTTGATGTTTCTGAATTTTCTTCCATTTGGAATAATGCAGAAAGAAAAATGGTTTTAGTTGGCACAAATATTCCAAACGATATAGAACAGGAATATCTTGATATTTTGGCTGAAGATGCTTCAGTAGTTTTTCTAACAGAAACTACTTCAAATTTACATCACGATAATTTTTTCACAAGTATAGATAGTTTAATTGCGCCAATTGAAAAATCTGAAAATAAAGATGTTTTATTTGAAAGGCTTAAACCAGAAGTCTTATTGACTTTTGGCGGCTTAATTGTATCAAAGAAAATAAAAGCATTTTTACGAACATATAAACCAGAGCACCATTGGCATATCAATTCGAAGAAAGCATTTGATACTTTTTTTTGTTTATCACATCATTTTAAAATGCATCCGAATGACTTTTTTAGTCAATTTTGTCTGAATTTAGAACATAAGATTAGCGACCATTTTAACTTTTGGAAGGATAAAAAAGATAACTATGAATCAAAACGCCAAGCATATTTAAAAACTATATCTTTTTCAGATATGTTGGCTTTTGAAAAAATAATTGCAACAATTCCAGAAAATTATCAATTGCAATTATCAAATAGCTCAACGGTACGCTACGCGCAGCTTTTTGATTTAGATACTTCACTTCAGGTATTTTGTAATCGTGGCACTAGCGGTATAGATGGTAGTGTTTCAACGGCAGTTGGTGCAGCAATTTATAATAAAGCTCCTACGCTTTTAATTTCAGGCGATTTAAGTTTTCTGTACGATAGCAACGGACTGTGGAATAATTATATTCGTGCTGATTTCAGGATAATTGTTGTTAATAATGAAGGTGGCGGTATTTTTAGAATACTTCCGGGGCATCGTGAAAGTGATAATTTTAAAACATTTTTTGAAACTCCTCAGAATCTCCAAATTTCACATATTTGTGATATGTATGGTTTCGATTTCATTTCTGCTAATGATTCAAGCGAACTTGAAAATGCTTTAAAAGAGTTTTATTTATCCTCAGAAAAACCAAAACTTTTAGAAATAAAAACGCCAAGTATTATTAACAATCAAATTTTGCTTGAATATTTCGATTTCATATCTTAGCAATCCATAACTATTTACATATAACTATAAACATTTATTAAACACTTCGTATTATGAGTTCAAAAAGAGAAGAATTAATTGAAAAGTATGTTGCTGACATTAAAGATAAATTTGGTGAAACACCAGATATGGATCTTTTAACTAAAGTTACAGTTGGCTTAGGTCCAGCAATTTACAATCTTGATGCATCAAAAGTTTCTGGTAGCGATGACAAAGAACTAGAAACGGTTAAGAAAAATTATTTGATTAAAAAATTGGGTATGGATGACAGCCCAAAACTAATGGAAGCTGTAAAAAGTGTTATGGATACTTACGGCTCTTCTAATAGAAATAAGCATCGTGCTGTGATTTATTACATGTTATGTAAGCATTTCAAAAAAGCAGCTGTTTACAATAAATAGAATAATAAGTTCAATGAAACCGTCAAACAATTGTTTGACGGTTTTTTTGTGCCTGTAAATTAAAAGATACCTTTACAAAATGATTGAGCTGGGTAATTACAATGAGCTGGAAATTTTGAGAGATACCAGTGTAGGACTTTTTTTAGGTAGTGAAGGTGGTACAGAAATTTTGTTGCCAAACAAATATGTGCCAGTAGATTATGAAATAGGTGACAAGCTGACCGTGTTTTGTTATTTAGATCATGAAGAAAGACCTGTCGCTACCAATATTGATCCATTTATAAAACGGGGTGTTTTTAGTTTACTACGAGTGGTAGAAGTAAATCAATTCGGAGCCTTTTTAGATTGGGGTTTAGAAAAACATTTACTTGTTCCGTTTCGTGAGCAACGTGATAAAATGAAAGAGGATCAATGGTATGTGGTCTATTGTTATCTTGATGAGCAAACCTTTAGACTAGTAGGGTCAAATAAATTAGATGGGTTTCTTGATAATGAAAATTTGACCGTAGAAAATGGTGATAAAGTAGAATTGGTGGTTACGCGATTGACTGATTTAGGTTGGGAAGTAATTATCAATAACGCTCACAAAGGTCTTGTATTTGATAATGAGGTATTTCAAAAAATTGCAATTGGAGACAAAATTGAAGGATATATTAAGAACATACGCCCTGACAATAAAATTGATGTTTCATTACAACCGCTGGGCATAGAAAGTCTTGAACCTACCGCTGAAAAAATTCTCAATAAAATTATAGAAAGAAACGGATTTTTACCTTTGCATGATAAGTCTAACCCTGAAGATATTTCTAAAATTCTACAGATGAGTAAGAAGTCTTTTAAAAAGGGAATAGGCGTACTTTACAAAGCTCGAAAAATAGAAATTAAAGAAGATGGTGTTCACCTCATTTAAAGATTAATGCTCAGATCTAGTATTTGTTTACTAATATATCTGTTTACCAAATCAAATTGACTACGATTTTACTAGGTTTTACCACTAAAATTTTTACTTTTACAACATTCGGTTGTCCAATATAATAAACATTGACGTTAATTGGTTAACTTTATAGAAACCCTGTAAAATATAGCAATACATGCCTTTTATAGAAGAAAGCGATTTACTAGAATTGCATAAAGATATTGATAAAGCCCAGATTATAAACGAGCGGCTTTTAGATCAAATAAAAATAAAGAACAAAGAGTTGAAATCAAGTAAGATTCAGCGCAATGTTCTTGGTGGTATTACAGCACTTTTTTTAGCTGGTACTTTAGCCATGACAGGTTTGACCGCTGGCTTAAGTATGAGTAAGAATAATTTTGAACAACAAAATAATCATCTGCTGGTTTCTATTGACAGTTTAGACGGTATAAAATCTAGAATTGATAATCTGAAACAACAGAATGAAGAGTTAAGTTTGTTGAATGATTTTTATCTAGCAAAAAAATTCTTAGAAAAAGAGACAATTTATTCTGTTCAAGTAAAGTCTTTTGTTGATAACAATGTTGCACTTGCTTCTGAAGCATTAACAAACACGTTGTTTGTAAAGACGAATCCTTTTTATTCCTATTCACTTGGAAATTTTGGAACCTTAGAAGAAGCTCAAAAATTTAGAACCGAATTGGTAAATATAGGTTTTCAAGATGCTTTTGTTGCTTCCTATAAAGATGGAAAGCGATTACAAATAGAAGATCCTTATTAGTTTGATGAAAATTAAGGCATGGTTGTATGCTGCTAGATTACGAACACTTCCACTTTCTGTTTCAGGAATTATAGTAGGTACAGCAGTAGCAAAGTATCACGGAAAAAGTGATACGTTAATATTTATTCTTGCATTATTGACTACAATCGGATTTCAAATAACTTCAAACTTTGCTAATGATTATGGCGATGGTGTAAAGGGTACAGACAATGACACGCGTATTGGCCCCAAAAGAGCCTTACAAGGTGGTTTACTCTCACGAAAAGAATTGAAGAATGGTATTCTCATTTCTATTATAATAAGCTTAATTTTTGTCGGTACTTTAGTTTATACAGCTTTTGGTCATCAGAAGTTAGAATACATAGTTTTATTTTCAATTTTAGGAATTTTAAGTATTTGGGCAGCAATCAAATATACTGTAGGTGATTCGGCATATGGGTATTTAGGTTTTGGTGATTTATTTGTATTTCTATTCTTCGGATTGCTTGCTGTATTGGGTTCAATGTTTCTTTATGCAAATTTTATAACACTTATTGCACTATTACCTGCAACAGCTATTGGGCTACTTTGTACTGCAGTTTTGAATTTAAATAACTTAAGAGATTACGAAACTGATAAGAAATCTCAAAAGAATACGTTAGTAGTATTGATGGGGTTTGAAAATGCAAAGAAATATCACTACACATTGTTGTTGATTTCTTTTCTTTGTATTATATTTTATATGTTTCTTAGCTTTGAAAATTGGCTTATATATATTCCTTTATTGGCATTTGTACCCATTTTCGTACATTTGAAAAAGGTGTATAATATCAAAGAACCAGTAAAGTTAGACCCCGAGCTAAAAAAATTGGCGCTAAGTACTTTTTTTTTATCTGTTTTGATTTTTATTAGTTGTTATTATAAAATTTAATTTGAAATGCTAACCACCTAAATAACCCACATCTTGGAACAACCAATTAGAATTCTTATCGTTGAAGACAATGTAATCATCGCAGATGATATGCAATCTATGCTTGAAGAAATTGGCTATGAAATAGTCGATAACGTAATTGTTTATGAGCAAGCTGTTGAAGTATTGAAAACAAAAGAGGTTGATCTTGTGTTAATAGATATAATCTTAGCCTCTGATAAAACGGGTATTGACCTTGGTAAACATATTCGTGAAAATTATAGTATCCCATTTATTTTTGTAACATCAAATTCAGATCGAGCAACGGTTGAGAATGCAAAAACTGTTAAACCAAATGGTTATCTAGTGAAGCCTTTTGAACAACAAGATTTGTATACATCAATTGAAATTGCGCTTTCAAATTTTATTTATGTTCCAAAAGATGGAAACAGTCAAGCTGCACAAGCACCTGTTGCTGATGGTCCAATGTCTAATGCAGTATTAAAGGATTCTATTTTTGTTAAAAAGCAACATTTGTATTATAGAATTCAGTTTGGTGACATTCAATTTATTAAAGCTGATAATGTTTATTTAGAAGTAAATACGGTTGACAAAAAATTCTTAGTTCGTTCTCCACTAAAAGACTATTTAGAGAAATTGCCTAAGAACAAATTTTACAGGGCACATAAATCATATATAGTTAATGTAGATCATATTGATGCTATTAACTCAAAAGATATTATGATTAATGAGACGCTTATTCCAATTTCTAAAGATTTTAAAGAATTTATTATCTCTGCAATGAATTCTTGATATTACAAACATAATATTGAAATATAGGTGCTTTACAGGCACCTTTTTTTATGACTATAATTTGAGGAGGATATTAATAAGTAATTACCTATTAAATGTGTAAGAAAATTCTTTTTCAATACGATTTGACATTCTATTAAATACCAAAATATTCGGTGAAATACATCATTTTGGCAGTGTTTTTACTTTCACAACATTATTTTAAACTTACACAACAATATAAGCACGAAAAATTTACTTAAGGTTAATTTTGAACAATTGGGCTAATGGTATTTATTACATCCATTTAGGGTATTCCTTTTTAAATACAGCTAAAATGCTGTTTTTTAAATGAAAATTTAATTCCTTATACCACTAAAACCTGTAGAAAACGATAATCATGGTAAAACAACGTTTAAAATTGAATAATATATGTCAATAACGTTAATTAGCGACAACAAATTCGCGTACAAACCGTTGAATTATATAATGTTTTCAGTTGTTCCTTGTAGTAAATCATGAAAAAGTTGCTCAACAAATTTCTTAGTATAGTTTTCTTTTGTGGTCTTTCGATTTTGACAATTCATGGTCAAGAATCTGAATTGCCTGAGGTCAATGCTTATGAAAGCTTTCTTAATCTTGACGGCTCTACGGCGCAATTTACTTTTTTCTTTAATTCATCAAACAGATATCAAGAAAATTCAGCTTATGATTGGATTGATAGTGTAAACGATTATAAAGTAAATGCTGAAAAGAATAGGGATTCTACTGGCATACGTAACTATATGCTAATTCAATCACAGATTTTACATGACCTAGGTGATTTTGATAAAGGCTTGACAGTGGCCAAAGAAGTGTATGATGATATTGATTCGCTTGATATTGAACAGAAAGCTGCTCTTTTAAATATCATGGACCGAACTTATGGGCAATTAGAGTTGTATGATAACCAAATGGATATTCGTGAAAAGAAAAAAGAATTGGGCATCATTAAGAATGTTTATTTCTATGATATCTATTCTAATTTAGGAATGTACCGCGCCGCTATTGATGATTATTATGATAAGATAAAGCCTAATGTTAATGATAAAGACTCTTTTGCTCAAGCTGATTTTTATAATAATATTGGAAATTTTTTGCGGTTAGACGGCTCAACACCTACAGCTTTAAGTAATTACAAAAAGGCATATGGGTATACAGAAGTGTATATCAATGATATCATGTTAACCAAAACTGAAAAGGAAGAAACTAAAGGATTTTTGTTAAAAGGCAAGATTGAAGGTAATATTGGAAAGTGTCATGCTCAAATGAAAAATTATGAGTTGGCTATTCCGAAACTAGAAAATAGTCTTGAACTAATTAAAGAACATAGTGCTGGTAAATATTCACAAGATTTTATAGAAAATTCATTAGCACTTGCTGAATGCTATATTCAACTTGAAGATTTTGAAAAAGCAACTGATTATTTAAGTGATGATCTTGATATTAAAAGAACTATAGATGTTTTAAAAAAGAATAGATTGTTTGCGGCTTTTTATGAAAAGACTGGTGATTATAATAATTCAACCCAGTATTTCAAGAAAAATTTAAGAATTCATGATTCATTGGCAATAACATCTTCAGAGGTAAGAAAGCAAATGCTAGCGTCTGTAATGGGGCGTGATATGAAGAATAATCAAGAAATGATTTCTAAGCAACGAGCCTTATTAGAACAAGGAAGTAAAGATGCTCTTATTCAAAAGAAACGTAATGATTATGTAATTATCTCATTAGTTCTAACACTGCTTTTTTTAGCAGGTCTTGTTTATGCTTATATGAGGAGTCTAAAAAATCAACGCTTAATTGCACGACAAAAGGAAATTATTGAGAGTTCTTTGGTTGAGAAAGATTCTTTGCTAAAAGAAATTCACCATAGAGTTAAGAATAATCTGCAAATGGTTTCGAGTCTATTAAGTTTACAGACTAAAAATACCCGAAGTAAGGCTGCAATTGAAGCGCTGGAAGAAGGTAAGAGTAGGGTAAAGGCGATGGCTTTGATTCACCAAAAATTGTATCAGCATGATGATCTTTCAGTCATTGAAATGCAAGGTTATATTGAAAGTTTAATAAACAGTGTACAATCAGTTTATAAAAAGGGCGGACATAATATTAATATTACCATTGATGCTGAAGATGTTCAATTAGATATTGATCGCGCAATACCATTTGGCCTAATTTTAAATGAATTGGTATCAAATTCATTTAAATATGCTTTTCCGAATGATGAAGAAAACGGAAAAATCTATATTCACCTAAGACGAACCAAAGGTGAAGAAGGTTTCTTTGAATATACAGATAATGGTATCGGACTTCCTGAAGATACTGATGAGCGTGCAAATAGTTCTATGGGTTTACGTTTGATGAATCGTTTAGCTAATCAATTACAAACCGTTCTTAATGTAGATAAAAGTAATGAGGGTGTTCGTTTTTGGTTTAATTTCAAGTAATTTATCGCACATCAATATTGAGTACTAACCGATGTAGTAATTTCGGGAAAAATCGCTTTACATAAACAGCAAATTTTTCTTTACGACCTATATAAGCTTCATATTTTCGCCGTTCAATAGCTTTAATTATTTCTTTTGCACAGAGCTCAGCTGAAATTCCGTTTTCAGTAGCAGTATCATTATGTTCTTGTGCGTTACCGCTGCCAGTTAAGGCATTTTTTGCAACGTTGGTATTAATAAAACCCGGACAAATTAAGGTAACAGCTATACCGTCTTTTTCATGTTCCATTCGTAGTACATCAAAAAAGCCATGCAACGCATGTTTTGCACCGCAATACCCTGAACGGTAGGGAGAACCAAATTTTCCCATCAAACTTGATACTGTTACAAAATGGCCTGATCCACCTTTAATAAAATGTGGCAATACAGCTTTACTCAATGCCACAGTACCTAAGTAGTTTACATCCATTAGTTTTTTATCTACTGCGATGTCTGTATCAATAATTAATGATCTTTGACTAATTCCGGCATTGTTTATTAAAAAATCTATCTGACCGAATTTTGAAATTGCTTCGTTTACTTTTGATTTAGCAACATCAATATCGGCTATATCTAATTCTAAGATTGAAATATTGTTTTCATTTAAACAGTTGGCCTTTACGCGCTTTAGCTCTTGTAATCGCCTTGCAGAAATTATAAGTTTACAATTCTTTTTGTCTAGAGCATAAGTTAAAGCTTCACCAATACCTGATGATGCACCTGTAATCCAAATTGTTTTTCCGTCGATCTTGGTCATTTGTATCCTTTATTGCCGTAAAATATAATTAAATTTGTTGTCTTCGGATGAAAGCATCATATAAAAAACACATAATTGATTTTAAAAAACCTAGCGGTACCTCAAGAGGAGTGTTAATTCACAAGGAAACTTGGTACCTAACTTTACATGATGACGATAAATTTGGTATTGGTGAATGTGGTCTTTTACAAGGATTGAGCATAGATGATGTTCCAGAATATGAGCAAAAGTTACAGTGGACTTGCGATAATATTCATTTGGGTACAGATGTATTGTGGCATGCATTAATAAATTATCCTAGTATTCAATTTGGGGTAGAACAGGCCTTTCTGTCTTTTGAATCTTCAGACCCTTTTAAATTGTTTTCTACTGATTTTACAGAAGAGGAAAAAACAATTCCTATTAATGGCTTAGTTTGGATGGGTGATTTTGATTTTATGAACAAACAAATTCAACAAAAACTAGCCGAGGGTTTTCAATGTATTAAGTTAAAAATAGGGGCTATTGATTTCAATCAAGAAATAAAGTTATTAGACTCACTACGAAAAAACTATTCTAAAGAAATTTTAGAAATAAGAGTTGATGCAAATGGTGCCTTTTCGTCGGTAGACGCTTTAGAAAAGTTACATACTTTAGCAACCTTTGGTTTACATTCAATTGAGCAACCCATTCAGCCGGGTGATTATGTGCGAATGAATCAACTTTGTCAAGAATCTCCGCTACCCATTGCTTTAGATGAAGAGTTAATTGGTATTACAGATAAAATCGAAAAAGAAGAAATGTTGCGTGCAATTCGTCCCCAATACATTATCTTGAAACCAAGTTTAATTGGTGGTTTTCATGGTTGTGAAGAATGGATTTCGCTTGCTGAAAAATATAATATTGGTTGGTGGGTTACAAGTGCATTAGAGAGTAATATTGGGCTTAATGCCATTTCGCAATGGACGTACACACTCAATAATAATATGCCACAGGGTTTAGGCACTGGGGCTTTATATACTAATAATATAGAAAGTCCATTGACTGTTGAAAATGGACATATTTATTACAGCCAATCTAAAAAATGGAATACAAAAAAAATTGAAAAAGTATGTATATAGAACAAGCGTATAAGGGATTATCTGAAAGCTGGCGCTTTGTTATCGGTATTATTAGTATAATAATTGTTTGGCAATTTTTGGGATCTATTCCATTATTAATAGCATTAGTGCTAAAATCAGACTCTTTGTCTGCATTAGCAGGTGGTGATATCGCAGCGATTTCTGCTGTTCTAGGATCAAATCCATTTTTATTTTACATGTTGCTATCTTTTGCATTTGGTTTAGTGAGTCTATTTATTTACGTAAAGTGCATTCATAAGCAATCAATTACTAGTTTAACAACCTCACGAAAGAAAATTGACTGGGGAAGAATATTCTTTGCTTTTATTATTTGGGGTGTGATATCTGTAGTATTTGTACTTATTGATATTTATGTTTCTCCAGATGATTATGTATGGAATTTTGAGCTAAACAATTTTATAATTTTAGCTGTTATTGCAGTTATAATGATACCCATTCAGACAAGTATGGAAGAGTATTTTATGCGCGGCTATATGATGCAAGGTATTGGAATAATGGCAAAAAACAGATGGCTTCCACTGGTGATAACTTCGGTATTATTTGGCGTAATGCACCTGTTTAATCCTGAAGTAGAAAAGTTGGGTTACGGAATAATGGTGTATTATATTGGAACAGGTTTTTTTCTGGGAATTTTAGCTTTGATGGATGAAGGTCTTGAGTTAGCACTTGGTTTTCACGCTTCAAATAATTTAATTACCGCACTTTTAGTTACTGCAGATTGGACAGCTTTTCAAACACATTCACTTTATCGAGATATTTCTGAGCCTGCCTTAGGTTGGGATGTTTTTGTGCCAGTATTGGTAATTTACCCTATTTTACTATTTATTTTTTCAAAGAAATACGGCTGGTCTAATTGGAAAGAACGCCTTGCAGGTAAAGTATATTCAGAGGAAGAATTTCTAGCTCTAGACCAAAACAATGGAGAAATACAAAACCCTTCATAATCATTTTAAATTCAATGGTTCTTCGTATACAATTGAAGAATTACAAAGCCTTAGCAGGGATTATGTTAAGAAAGGCGCTACTAATGAACGTTCAATAGGTGAATTTCTACTGAATTGGTTAGATGAGAATGAAACTGTAAAAGTGTCTACTTCGGGTTCTACCGGAAAGCCTAAAGAAGTTGAACTGTATAAATCAAAAATGGTCAATTCAGCTTTGGCTACGGGTGAGTATTTTAAACTAAAACCAAAAGATAGTGCACTACTGTGTCTTTCTGCGGATTACATCGCAGGTAAAATGATGCTCGTTAGGGCTATGGTATTGGGGCTAGAATTAGATTGTGTTAGTCCGTCTTCAGATCCACTAAACGTTACTAATGGTAAACATTATGATTTTTGCGCAATGGTGCCTATGCAGCTTCAAAATTCTATTAATACTATTAACCAAATAAACACTTTAATTGTTGGTGGAGCCGCTGTTTCTCAAGTATTAAAAAACAAAATACAAAACACTTCATGCCATATTTATGAAACCTATGGTATGACAGAAACCATTACCCATGTTGCTATAAAGAAAATTAATAATATAAATTTCAATTTGGGCGTTACCGATGCCACCTATAAAGCTTTGCCGAATATAGCATTCTCAATTGATGAGCGCAATTGTCTTGTTATTAATGCACCTAAAGTATCAGATGAAGTAGTGGTAACAAATGATGTGGTAAACTTGATTTCAGAAATTGAGTTTGAATGGTTAGGCCGTTTTGATTCTATTATAAATTCTGGTGGTGTAAAATTGATTCCAGAACAAATTGAATCTAAACTTACACCTATAATCACAAACCGATTTTTTGTTGCAGGACTCCTAGATGAAAAATTAGGACAAAAGTTGGTTTTGATAGTTGAAGGTGAAATAAGTGCACCTACACTAATGACAGAAATTAGTCAACTTTCATCCATAAGTAAATACGAAAAGCCCAAAGAAGTTTATTCCCTACCCATATTTATTGAGACCAAAACGGGTAAAATCCAAAGAAAAGAAACTATAGAGTTATTAAACCTGTAAAACACCCATATTAAAGGGCTTTTCAATAGGTGCATGATTAGCAGCTTCTATGCCCATTGAAATCCATGTTCTGCTTTCTAATGGATCAATTACTCCATCTGTCCAAATACGGGAAGCCGCATAATAAGGTGAAATCTGATTATCATAACGCGATTTTATTTTATCAAAAAGTTCTTTTTCTTTTTCAGGAGTAATTTCTTCTCCTTTCTTTTTTAAAGAAGCTGTTTCTATTTGAAGTAATACTTTGGCGGCCGATTTTCCACTCATAACCGCTAGTTCTGCACTTGGCCAAGCTGTGATTAATCTTGGGTCATAGGCCTTGCCACACATGGCATAATTACCTGCGCCATAGCTATTACCAATGATAATAGTGAATTTTGGCACTACAGAATTACTTACCGCATTTACCATTTTGGCTCCGTCTTTAATAATGCCACCATGTTCACTTTTACTACCAACCATGAATCCAGTAACGTCTTGAATAAAAACTAGTGGAATTTTCTTCTGGTTGCAGTTTGCTATAAACCGTGTTGCTTTATCCGCGGAATCTGAATAAATAACACCACCAAATTGCATTTCTCCTTTGGCATTTTTTACCACTTTTCTTTGATTAGCAACTATGCCAACGGCCCAACCATCAATTCTTGCATAACCAGTTAAAATAGTTTTGCCATAATCTTCTTTATATTGTTCAAATTCTGAATCGTCTACTAATCGTTTGATAATTTCAGTCATATCATACTGAGCAGAACGAGAAGCAGGTAGAAGTCCGTATAGATCTTCTGGGTTTTCTTTAGGTTTTATAGATTTTTTTCTATTGTATCCTGCCTCGTCATAATCACCAATTTTATCAACAATGTTTTTTATTTTATCGAGACACGCTTTATCGTCCTTGGCTTTATAATCAGTCACGCCGCTAATTTCACAATGCGTGGTTGCACCGCCCAAAGTTTCATTATCAATGCTTTCTCCAATGGCAGCTTTTACTAGATAACTTCCAGCTAAAAAAATACTTCCAGTTTTATCTACAATTAAAGCCTCGTCACTCATAATTGGCAAATAGGCACCACCAGCAACACAACTTCCCATTACTGCTGCAATTTGAGTAATACCCATGCTACTCATTATTGCGTTGTTTCTAAAGATGCGACCGAAATGTTCTTTATCAGGAAAAATTTCATCTTGCATCGGTAGATAAACCCCAGCACTATCCACCAAATAAATAATAGGCAGCCGATTCTCAATGGCTATTTCTTGGGCACGCAGATTCTTTTTTCCCGTAATAGGAAACCAAGCTCCGGCCTTTACAGTAGCGTCATTTGCAACTACTAAGCATTGTTTTCCACCAATATATCCCATTTTAATAACGGTTCCGCCAGATGGGCAACCGCCATGTTCTTCATACATACCGTCTCCAGCAAATGCAGCTATTTCAATACTTTTCTTATTGCTGTCTAAAAGGTACTCAATGCGTTCACGAGCAGTTAATTTACCTTTTGCGCGATGTTTCTCTAATCGTGCTTTTCCACCACCAAGTTTAACTTGTGCCAACCTTTTTTTAAGGTCAGAAAGTAAAAGTTTATTGTGATCTTCGTTTTTGTTGAAGTCGATATCCATGAATAGAACTTTAAATATATAGTAAAGATAAGGAGTTAAAATGATTACTTTTAAAGGATAAAATTTGAATATGGGAAATGAAATCAGATGGGGAATCGCTGGCCCCGGTAAGATAGCGCATAAGTTCGCTCAAGATTTGCAATTGGTTAAAGGTGGACACATTACTGCAGTTGGTTCACGTAGTATTGAAAGAGCAAAAGCCTTTGCTAAAGAGTATGGAGCCCAACATGCCTATGCCAGCTATGAAGCTTTATTTAAAAGTGAAGAAATTGATATTGTTTATATAGCTACACCGCATAATTCACATGCTGAGTTAACATTGTTGGCTATTAAACATGGTAAACATGTACTTTGTGAAAAACCTGGTGGGGTTAAAAAATATGAGGTGCAACAAATGGTGAATGCGGCACAAGAGAAGGGTGTATTTTTTATGGAAGCACTATGGAGCAGATTTAATCCTGCTATTAAAAAAGTGAAAGCCCTAATTGACTCCAATGAGATTGGTGATGTAGGATATTTAAAAGCAGATTTTGCTTTTTATGGATTAGATAGAGACGAAAAGGGAAGATTGTTGAATCCGGATTTGGCAGGTGGATCTTTGTTAGATATCGGAATTTATCCAATTTTCTTATCTTATTTGATATTAGGTAAACCCCAAGAAATATTGGCTACGTCTAAATTTCATACCACTGGTGTAGAAATTCAAACTGCTATGATATTTAACTATAAAAATGCACAAGCTTTATTATATAGTGGTAATTCAACAAACTCTGAATGTAAAGCTGAAATTGCAGGCGCTACAGGGTCACTTTTTATCCCTGGTCGATGGCATGAAGCTCAAGGGTATTCATTAGAAAAGAATGATGAATTAACAGATTTTGATTTGCCTAGAAATGGATATGGTTATACGCATGAAATTGAAGAAGTGCACAAATGTCTTCAAGAAGGTAAAACTGAAAGCGAGCTGTGGTCACATCAAAATAGTTTAGACCTCATTGAGCTTTTAGATGCAGTTCGAGCTAAAGCAGGAATCACTTTTCCGTTTGAGAAATAATATTTGGCAATAAGCCTTTAATAGTCTCCTTAATTTTGCGATATTTGGATTTCAAGCTAAACCAAACAATGTATGGGAATGAATAAGAATACCGTATTGGCATGGGCCACATGGATTATGATTTTTGTCGGATTAGGATTAATTGCCTTAGGTGCTTTTCGCTATGATGATGTTGCTGGCTGGGGTTTTGCAGCAGTAGGTGCCGGATTCTTTGCCATTGCGTGGGTTTTTAATGCCTTAAAAGGGCGTGTATAATATTCAAGACAATATTTTAATGTGAGATTATGCACCAATACGGAGCATCTTTATCACTTATATTACAATTTCATAAACTATTACAATGAGCGACGATAAAAAAGTCATTTTTTCAATGTCTGGGGTTACTAAGACCTTTAAAAATGCAAATACCCCTGTTCTTAAGAATATTTATCTCAGCTTTTTCTATGGAGCTAAAATTGGTATTCTTGGTTTAAATGGTTCTGGTAAATCAACATTATTAAAGATTATTGCTGGAGTTGACAAAAATTATCAAGGTGATGTGGTTTTTTCTCCAGGATATAAAGTTGGTTATCTTGAACAAGAACCTGAACTTGATGAAGAAAAAACAGTTTTAGAAATTGTAAAAGAAGGTGTCGCTGAAACAGTTGCTATTCTAGATGAATACAATAAGATAAATGACATGTTTGGTTTGCCTGAAGTCTACGAAGATGCAGATAAAATGCAAAAGTTGATGGACAAGCAAGCGGTACTCCAAGATAAAATTGATGCTTCAAATGCATGGGAACTAGATACTAAGCTTGAAATTGCTATGGATGCTTTGCGCACCCCAGAAGGCGATAAGAAGATTGGTGTATTATCTGGTGGTGAAAGAAGAAGGGTTGCTCTTTGTCGTTTATTGCTACAAGAGCCTGAAATTCTATTACTAGATGAACCTACTAACCATTTAGATGCAGAATCAGTACATTGGTTAGAGCATCATTTAGCAGGTTATAAAGGAACTGTAATTGCAGTAACGCATGACCGTTATTTCTTAGATAACGTTGCAGGTTGGATTTTAGAATTAGATAGGGGAGAAGGTATTCCTTGGCAGGGAAATTACTCGAGTTGGCTGGATCAGAAATCTAAGCGCATGGCGCAAGAAAGTAAAACAGCTTCTAAAAGACAAAAAACCCTAGAACGCGAGTTAGAATGGGTTCGCCAAGGTGCTAAAGGAAGACAAACAAAGCAAAAGGCTCGTTTGAAGAATTATGACAAGCTAATGAGCCAAGACCAGAAACAATTAGATGAAAAGTTAGAAATCTATATTCCAAATGGTCCGCGTTTGGGTACTAATGTTATTGAAGCCAAAGGCGTTAGTAAGGCTTATGGTGACAAATTATTATATGAGAATCTAAATTTCAATTTACCGCAAGCGGGAATTGTTGGTATTATTGGACCTAATGGAGCTGGTAAAACAACAATTTTTAGAATGATTATGGGTGAAGAAACACCTGATGCAGGTAGTTTTGAAGTTGGCGAAACTGCAAAAATTGCATACGTTGATCAAAGTCATACTAAGATTGATTCAGATAAAACAATATGGCAAAATTTCAGTGATGAACAAGATTTAGTAATGATGGGAGGGCGAGAAGTCAATTCTCGTGCTTACTTGAGTCGATTTAACTTTTCTGGAAGTGAACAAAATAAAAAGGTAAATATGTTGTCTGGTGGTGAACGAAACCGTCTACATTTGGCAATGACATTGAAAGAAGAGGGCAACGTATTATTGCTTGATGAGCCAACTAATGATTTGGATGTTAATACATTACGTGCTTTAGAAGAAGGACTTGAAAATTTTGCTGGTTGTGCGGTAGTAATTTCGCATGATAGATGGTTTTTAGATCGTATATGTACCCATATCTTGGCTTTTGAAGGCGATTCGCAAGTATACTTCTTTGAAGGTTCATTCTCTGATTATGAAGAGAATAGAAAGAAACGATTGGGTGCTGATATTATGCCAAAACGTATTAAGTACAAGAAATTGATTCGTTAATCAAACTAAAGTATAAAGTACAAAAAAGCTTCTAAGATTTCTTAGAAGCTTTTTTAGTTTTATTACGAATTATAATCAAATAAAGAATATTAATTTTCTTTACTTATGTTAATAATATCTTTAAAACTCATCATTAGGATACCAATCGAGTTGTACAACTTCTATATCAGAATCACCTGAATTTATTAGGGTTTTAAACTTTTTTACATCGCTAACATTTGGATTCCCACGAAAATGATAAGGATAAACTTGTTTAGGTTTGAAGGCGAGAACAGCATCGGCAGCACTTTCTTCTGTCATTGTATATGGTAGATTCATACATATAAATGCCTTGTCAATATTTTTCAACGCACGCATTTCAGGAATGTCTTCTGTATCGCCTGAAAAATAGATTCGTTCACCGCCCATATTTAAAACATAACCATTACCACGACCTTTCTCATGAAATTTTAAAGCTTCTTTTCGTAAATTGTACATGGGTATGGCTTCTACAGTTATTCCATAGCGTTCTTTAGACTGACCATTATTCAATATGTCTAACTGTGGTGTAAATTCTTGTGGTATTTTATCAGCTACGGCTTGTGGTACTATAATTTTAGCTTTTGAAGTATTTAGTGCTTGCAATGTTTCAACACTTAAATGGTCACCATGAATATCAGTAATTATGATAAGGTCTGGTTGTTTTTGTCCTTCAAAAGCTGCAGCTCCACCTACAGGGTCTATATATAAGGTATAATTATTCCATTCTAAAACTACAGTTGCGTGTTCAATGGGTATTATTTTTATTTCTGATTCAGAATTATCACTTTCAGGTGGTGGGGGTGGGGCGTCCGTTTGCCCATATCTGGGCTCAGAATCTACTTCTAGATTGTTTTTTACTTTATCCTTACAGCTAAATAAAATAAACCCGATAATTAAAATACCAATATAATTTTTCATGTTTTAGAGATTTAGTTCCATTTTTAGTTCACTTCTTGCGTAATCTAGGTTGTCACCTATTACAACTTCATTGAAGCCTGCCTTTTTATAAATATGTTGCGCTATAGGTAATTTAGCGCTCGTGTACAGAATAATTTGTTTCCAATTATGCGCTTTGGCATGTTCAATGGCATAATTTAAAAGTTTTTGACCAATTTTTAGTCCTTGATAGTTTTCATCAACAGCCATCTTTCCTAATTCAAAGCATTTGTCAGTTAATTTGATAAAACAAAAGCATCCTACAATTGTTTCATCGTATTTGGCAAAAAAAATAAATCCACCTTTATTAATAATATTTTTTTCGCAGTCTTCAAGTAGCTCTTTATCTTTCTGTTCTACATGAAAATACTTTTCAATCCAGATCGTATTTAAATCTAAGAAATTCCTTGCATACTGGGGTTCGAACGGTATAATTTTTAGGGATGGCATAGCAACAATCTAACACCCTTAAAGGTAAAACAACCTTATTTAGTTACAAAAGGGCAGTTTAATAATTTTAACATCTAAAAAATCCAAGATTAAAATTGAGCCGTATATAGACTGATACAAACAAAATTTACAATTAGTAAAATTAACTTTAATATTATGACTGAAACAAAAAATAACAACGGATTAAAAGTTTTGGCAGGTTTGCTAGGGGTGGTTCTTTTAGGAGTTATCATTTATACGGTTAGCCTTTACCAAGACAAGAAGAAGACTACTGCTGTTTTAACTCAAGAAAAGCAATTGGTGGTTGAAGATTTGAATAGCTTAAAATCTGAATATGATAAAGCTATACTAGAGAGTAATGCAACCAATGAAGAATTGGTATCAGCACGTGATAATATTGCAAAATACATTGATTCTGTAAAGAACATGAAAGGTGATATTGCTTCTTTATCTAGATACAGAAGACAAGTTGGTGTTTTAAAGACTGAAAGAGAGCAACTTTTAAGACAAGTAGATTCTCTTACAAAGTCTAACACTTTGATTGCTATGCAACGTGATAGTACTTATGTTGAGTTAGAAAAGCAAACTGTTTTTAATGATTCTTTAGTTGTGCAAAACACGCAATTGGCTGATGTTGTTGAAAAAGGATCTGCTTTAAACTTATCAAAATTTAATGTTGATGCAGTAAAAGAAAGAGGAAGCGGTAAATTAGTTTCAACTTCTAGAGCTAAGAGAACTGATAAATTTAAAATCTGTTTTACAGTAGCTGATAATGTTATTGCAGCAGCGGGTGATAGAGAATTTTTTGTTGAAGTTCTTGACCCTCAAGGAAACGTTCTTGGAGAAAGCTATTCTAAGACTAATGATTCTGGTGCTTCTGTAACTTATAGCAAAGGAACTAGTTTCTACTACGAGAACAAATCATTAGATGTTTGTGATTACATTAATAAGCCTTCTGGTGAGTTTCAAAATGGAAACTACATGGTGAATGTATATGATGACGGTTTGAAATTATTAGGAACTTCTAAGTTCACTTTAAAATAGTACACACTAACCATTAATAGATAAAAAGGGATAATCTTAATTGATTATCCCTTTTATTTTTTTGGTCTATTTATATCTATTTTAAGCCACCAACCATGTCTTCTGGTTTTACCCATTCGTCATAATCTTCAGCTGTAACATAACCTAAATTAACAGCTTCTACTTTTAGCGTAGTTCCATTTTTGTGGGCTGTGTTTGCAATTTCAGCAGCTTTATAGTACCCTATCTTAGTATTTAAAGCAGTTACAAGCATTAATGAGTTATTGAGAAGTTCTTTAATTACTTCATGATTCGGCTCAATACCTGCTGCGCAATTCTCATCAAAACTCACACATGCATCACCAATAAGTTCAGCAGATTGTAAGATATTGGCTGCCATCATTGGTTTAAACACGTTTAACTCATAATGCCCTTGCGTACCACCAACTGATATTGCAACATCATTGCCCATAACTTGTGCACAAACCATTGTAAGTGCTTCACATTGCGTAGGATTAACTTTTCCGGGCATAATTGAACTACCAGGCTCATTAGCTGGTATAATGATTTCTCCTATGCCAGAACGAGGGCCAGATGCCATCATGCGAACATCATTTGCAATCTTATTTAATGAAACTGCCAATTGTTTGAGTGCACCATGACTTTCAACTATTGCATCATGAGACGCTAAGGCTTCAAATTTATTTTCAGCGGTTATGAAAGGTAATCCGGTAAATTCAGCAATATATTTAGCAACTAGTACGTCATATCCTTGTGGAGTGTTTAAGCCAGTACCTACTGCCGTACCACCAAGCGCTAATTCACTTAAATGATTTAACGTGTTTTGTAAAGCCTTTAAACCATGATCAAGTTGTGAAACATAACCAGAAAACTCTTGTCCTAAGGTTAGGGGAGTGGCATCCATCAAATGCGTGCGACCTATTTTTACAACTTCTTTAAATTCTTCTGATTTTTTTGCTAAGGTGTTTCGTAATTGCGTTACCCCAGGTATCGTGTTTTCAACAATTTTCTTATATGCAGCAATATGCATCCCTGTCGGAAAAGTGTCATTTGAAGATTGTGATTTATTTACATCATCATTTGGTTGTATGGTTTTTTCACCTTCACCTATCGTTTTACCAGCAATTTCATGTGCACGGTTAGCAACAACCTCATTTACATTCATGTTACTTTGAGTACCTGATCCCGTTTGCCAAATCACCAATGGAAATTGGTCATCATGCTGGCCATCAAGAATTTCATCACAGACTTTGGCTATTAAATCACGTTTTTCTTCAGCCAAAACACCTAACTCACAATTGGTATAGGCTGCAGCCTTTTTTAGGTAAGCAAAACCATAAACAACGTCTAAAGGCATTGATGCGGCTGCTCCAATTTTGAAATTATTTCGTGAACGCTCAGTTTGCGCACCCCAATATTTATCTGCGGGCACTTTAACTTCACCCATGGTATCTTTTTCAATTCTAAAGCTCATTTCTTATGTTTTAGTTAAAACAAAGGTACAGCATAGCTCATTTATTTTTGCCAACAGAAATTTATTTTCACTTTTTTTTTGGATTTGATTTGCAATTTTTATCCTTTTCAAACTATCTTTGCTGAATAAAATAGTAACACATGTTCGATTTTGACCAATATTTAGGTTTTATAATGTTTTTAACCATTTTTACCATCGGCTTTTGGCTGATGATATTTTTGTTAGTATTTGTTGTGCCTTATTGGTTAGGTGGTAACCTTCTTGAAATGTGGAAAGAAAAACGTGCGGCAAAAAAAGCTAAACGACTAGAATAAAAAAAAGGAGCCAATTGGCTCCTTTTTTATTTTAAGAATTCTTTTAATCTATCCTTCTTCGTCAAAATCTCCTCCATCGTTACCGCCACCTCCTTGACGATTACCTTTATTTCGTTCCTTAGGTTGATTAAAGCGATATACGAATCCAAAAGTAACTTGTCTTCTTCTCCATTGAAATTCACTCTCAGAGGTAAAGAATTCAGTTTCAGTAAAAGATCTTCTTTTTCTCGTGTTTAATAAATCACTTACGTTCATTGAAATTGTACCGTTATCTTTTAGAATGTCTTTACTGAAAGCTAAGTTTAATGAAAATATTCCTTTGGATTCGGTTTGTGCATTTTGAGATGGTCCTCTGTAAAAAGCGTTTGTCTGCCAATCAATTTTAGCAGGTAAAGAAACTTTAGAACTAAATCGTGCAAACCAACTTGTATTAGTTGCACCATAATCCACTCCATTAAATAAACCTTCACTAGAAAACTGGAAGAAGTTAAAACTAGTATTTAAACGTAACCATTTTGTTGGGTTATACATTGTACCCGCTTCTACACCAATTCTATTATTAGTTGATAGGTTTATGGGTATTGACCTAATTATTTCAATACCATCTGTAGTAGTTTGTCCAGTTTCTTCTTGTACCCTTTCAAAAGAATTTGTTTCTCTTTGATAGTAAATTGAAGAAGTTAAAGTAAGCTTATCCCATCTTTTTAAATAGCCTAAATCAAAAGCATTTGAAAAGGCTGGATTTAAATCAGGGTTACCTTGAAAAATATTAGTTCTACTTGATCTAGAAGGAAAAGGATTTACGTAGCGACCTCTGGGTCTATTTATCCGTCTATTATAACCTAGTGTTATGTTTTCATTTTCGCGCAACTCAAATATTAAATTCAAAGTAGGAAATAACCCTAAATAATTTTTGTTAAAATTCACGTCTACATCAACGCCTAACTGCTCCTCTAACTCTGAGGTATCAAATTCAGATTCTAATTGTCCTTTCAGTTGCGTGTTTTCTAATCTTAGACCTAATAGGAAAGAGAACTTGCCAAATTTATTTCCATATTGAGAGTACAAGGCGTTTATGTTTTCGGAATATGTGAAAACATTAGTTAGGTTCTCATTTAAGTCAAAAAGACCACTAGTTTGGTTCAGAGAATCTAACCTATAATCTGTGATATCTTCTTCAAATTTGCCCCTATATCCAATTTCAAATTGTGCATCTTCCATAGGAAGTACATAATCTGCTTGTATTAAATATTCATTTTCGGCTTCAATTTCATAAACATTTTCAAGTACTATAAGATTTTCGGTTGGCACTGTTTCATTTTCTTCAATAATAGAAAATTTCTCTTCGTCACCTCTTGAGTATTGAAGGTCTACGGTTAATTTTTCCCCGTCCTCATTTAAATCATTTACATAATTTAAAGAGAATTGATAATTCGTATCATCTTCAGTTTCATCTTCGGTTCTATAAGTTAAACTATTTACTATATTATTATTGTAACGTTGATTCGTATTTTCGGTTTCATCTTCACCGTCTGAAGTTCTATAAAAAACGCTACCCGTAATAGAAGAATTATCTGTTAAAAAATACTCTAGGCCTAAGTTTGTATTAAAACCCTTTCTCAGCCTGTTGTATTCTCTATCTTCATAGATTCTATCAAAGCTTCCTGAAGTGTACGTATTATCGAAATAAGCATTTCCAGGTGCATCGCGATAGCTATATCCGGTAGTGTTAAAAATGTTGAATTTGTCTGTTCTAAGGTTTGTATTGACAGATATTCCACTGTTAATCGGAAAACCAATGGTAGTATTTACAGAGCCATTAAAACCTAATGTTTTTTCTTTCTTTAGAACGATATTTAAAATACCTGCGGTACCTTCTGCGTCGTATCTAGCTGAGGGACTAGTAATAACTTCTACTTTTTCAATGGCATCGGCAGGAAGTGCACCAAGTGCATCGGTCGAACCAAAACCAGCTAAGGCAGAAGGTTTTCCATTAATTAATATTCTTACATTCTCATTACCTCTTAAACTTATTGCACCTTCTACGTCAACGTCTACAGAAGGTACATTGTTTAAGGCATCAGTAATAGTAGCGCCACTATTGGTTAAATCTTTACCAATATTATAGATTTTTTTATCTAGACGGATTTCCACCGTGGTTTTTTCGCCAACAACCTCAACGCCTTCTAATTGGGCAACATCTAAAGCTAATTTAATGGTGCCTAAATCAGTTGATTCTTTAATCGTTTGGTTGGGTAATTCATATGTTTTATATGAAATATATTCTATACGAATATTATATTCTCCTGGAGTAGTCTCGACATCAAATTTACCTTCCAGGTCGGTGATGCCACCTGTAACTTTTTCTGGA
The DNA here is from genome assembly GCF_016811105.1 of Aurantibacter crassamenti. Lineage (GTDB taxonomy): Bacteria > Bacteroidota > Bacteroidia > Flavobacteriales > Flavobacteriaceae > Aurantibacter_A > Aurantibacter_A crassamenti. Next base: position 487,780 of record NZ_JAFBGM010000002.1, on the reverse strand, counting down.
TTTTGTACACTTTGTAAGACCAAAGTTGCATACTCTAGTGGTTGGCCGTCTTCACTATCGATAACGGTACCTGTAATATGAATGGGATTGGATCGCTGACCTTGTGGTCTTTGTGAATAAATGATTGAACAAAATAAGAATAGGGATAGGGTCAGGATTTTTTGCATGTTAGTCTTTTGGTTTTTTCTTCTTTTTTTTCTTCTTTTTGCCTTCTTTTTTCTTTTCTTTTTGGGCCTTGGCGAGACCTTTTTTCTGAAGCTCTACAAACGCTTCATATTTTTCTTCTGATAGACCAGATTTTAATTCTTCGGTCTGTTGCTCAGTTATTTTTTCTAGTGCTTCGCGCATTTTATCTGGCGCCAATTCTAGTATTTGTAATTCAATTCTTTTTTGAATGGATTTTTTCAAAATAGAACTCATTACAGCTGCTTCAAATTCATTTAGCTCTAATGCCTCGGTAATACCAGGCATTTCATCATCAACTATTTGATCAGCGGTTTTAGGCTCTGGTGCTTTAGGCTCGGAATGTGCTTGAGGAATGGCATTGCGTTGCCTACCGTAACCATAACCATATCCACCACCTCCATATCCGTTGCCATATCCATATTGAGCCTGCAATTCAGCTCCGGTTAATAAAATAATAAATGCTGCAAATAGAAACTTTGTATTGATTTTCATAATCGCGAACTTTTGTTTGATTGTAAAATTAAAAGAAGGTTTAACCGTCTTTGGTTAAAACTTTGTTAAATGAAATTACCACAAAATTGCAAAACTCATGCCAATTAAATGATATTCAGAATGTTTTGAGGTGGTCTGCCTAAAACTGCTTTTTTACCATTAACAACGATAGGCCTTTCAATTAGTTTTGGGTTGGCCACCATTATAGCTATAATTTCAGCATCAGACAACTCTTGGCCTTTATACTTTTCTTTCCAAATTGCTTCGGTTTTGCGTAATAATTGTTGCGGTTTTATACCTAAACGCTGTAGAACTTCGGTAAGTTCTTCTATGGTAGGTACGTTTTCTAAATATTTTATAACCTCAAACTTTTTTCCTGAATTTTCAAGAATCGCTAATCCTTCACGAGATTTACTACATCTAGGATTGTGGTATATTTTTATCATTAATTTAAAATTTAGATTTAAAGAGAGTCTTGAATAATGGGTTTATTGGCTTATTCCTCTTCTTTTTGACCCATCATCATTAAGAAAGCTTTTAAGAAACGATCTATGTCACCATCCATGACGGCATCTACATTGCCCGTTTCTTCACTGGTGCGCACATCTTTTACTAGTTTATACGGATGCATTACGTAATTTCTTATTTGTGAGCCCCATTCAATCTTCATTTTAGAAGATTCAATTTCTTGCCTAGCTTCCATTTTTTTACGCAATTCAATTTCATACAATTGAGATTTTAACATTTTTAAAGCTGTAGCTCTATTGTCATGTTGACTACGTGAATCTGAACATGAAATTTGAATTCCACTTGGTTTATGTACCAACTGTACTTTAGTTTCAACTTTATTCACATTCTGACCACCTGCACCACTAGAACGTGCTGTGGTTATTTCTATATCTGCTGGGTTTACATCAATCTCTATGCTATCATCAACTAATGGGTAGACGTACACAGAGGCAAACGAAGTATGTCTTTTGGCATTACTATCAAAAGGCGAGATACGAACTAAACGATGTACACCATTTTCACCCTTGAGCCATCCGAAAGAAAATTCACCTTCAATTTCAAGTGTAACAGTTTTAATGCCAGCAACATCACCCTCTTGGTAATTGAGTTCTTTAACTTTATACCCGCTTTTTTCTGCCCACATCATGTACATGCGCATTAACATGGCTGCCCAGTCGCAACTTTCAGTTCCACCAGCACCAGCAGTAATTTGAAGTACCGCAGGTAATTCATCACCTTCTTCTGAAAGCATATTCTTGAATTCTAATTTTTCAATTAGATTCAAAGACTTTTCATATTGGGCAACAACTTCGGTTTCTTTCACTTCACCTTCTTGGTAAAATTCAAGTAACACTTCAAGGTCGCCTACCAAAGTCATAGCACCATTGTAATCATCAACCCATTGTTTTTTGGATTGAATAAATTTCATATGTGCTTGCGCTTCTTGCGGATTGTCCCAAAAATCAGGAGCGAGGGTTTTTTCTTGCTCGTTCTCTATTTCAATAAGTTTCGCATCGATGTCAAAGATACCTCCTTAACGCACCAAGGCGATCTTGAAGACCTTTAAAATGGTCAGTAGTGATTGTCATTAATTTTAATTTTTGGCTAAAATAGTACTCTTTATCGTACCACGATGTAATTATTGTTGTTGTTGACTCAAAACTTGAACCGTATGCGAGGTTTCATTAGTACCTGTTGTGTATACCACACCTTTTAGGGGAGAGCAATCTGTGTAATCTTTACCATGGGCTACCTTAATATGGTTTGTATTGGCTAGTAAATTGTTAGTGGGGTCAAAACCTACCCAACCTATTTTAGGAATATATGCCTCTGCCCAAGCATGCATTTGTGAATCACCAAAGTAGCCATTGCCTTGATGTAAATAACCTGAAACATATCTTGCAGGAATATCATTTTTTCTAGCTACGGCACAAAATAGATGTGTAAAGTCTTGACATACACCTTGGCGTTCAACTATTATTTCATCTAATGTGGTTTTTACATCAGTTACATTAGTTTTAAATCGTAGATAATTAAATACAAAATGATTAAGGTTCTGAAGGTTTTCAAAAATTGATATGTCTTTTTCAAAATCAAACATACTTTTTTGCGCTTGTGGAATCCGTGTGAAATGGGTAGTTTTTAAGAATGCTTCAAAATCTACTTTAAAATTTAATTCATTTAACTTTTGGTACGATTGTTCAATATCTGCCGACGGATTAAAATCAAATGGATTCACTTCTTTCTTTATTAAACGAAATGTAGCTTCAAATGAAATGTTTTTAAATTTTTGTTTCGGATGTACCCGAATTGTTTTGAATCCATAACCATTAATAGAAAATTGGTTTGTAGCCCCTACTGAATTAGAAAAATCAATATTTACAAATTCCTGATTATTATTTACTTCGGGTATTATTAAAAATTGCCAATGCGCTTGTTCAACCCAATTTTGATAGTTGTTTTCTGCTTTATATACTATAGAATATTCTAATGACATTTGTTTATTTACAAGGTGTGCTAAGGTAGTAGATTAACAGCATTTAGTAATTGAAAAATTCTTTTTCCATTTTAAGACTAATTTCATTCAAACTGTTAAGAATATCTTCGATAAAAATTTGAATGTTTTCTTCTATTTCTTCAATATACTTGTATTGATATTCAGCCCGTACTTTACCAATCAAAAAAGCTGTTGATTTTTTATTGTATGCCATACTCGGATCCAAAATTTTAATGTTTTTGTATACCTGATTTAAACTATTCATTATTGATCTAGGACAATTAGGATTAAGAATTAAAAATTCTAAAGTAGATATACTGGTTGGTGTTTTCTTATAAAATCGTCGCATCATATCATAAGATTCAGCACATTTTAATAAGGTTGTCCATTCAAAACTATTACCAAACTTATCTCCATAACTGCCTTGAGCTTTTAAAGCATCATTGTATTTTGTGTTTATTATGCGAATGATTTGGTTGGCTCGTTCAATATTAACACCCATCATAATAATTGCATAGACAGAATCATGTAATAGTGTTCCTCTAATTTTGCCACGAAGTATGGCGGTCATTTCAGCAACATTGCTTGTAAAATCATGCAAACCGTTTTTTAAGAATATGTCAGAAGGATAGTTCAACACAAAGTGGTAAAATTTATTTATTGATTCATATAACTCTGTTGAAATTAAATCTCTAGCACTGTTGGCATTCTCTCTAGCATATTTCACATTATTGATTATTGAGAAAGGTGATTCTGTATCTAATCCTATTTTAAACAATACTTCTTGTTCTTTTAATATGACATTTTCGTCTACATCTGGTTCTCCAACTAAGAAGAGCATTGATCTAAGAACGAACTGTCTATCTTGCGATTTAGCGTTAGGTGCATCTAAAGATGAAAAATAATTTACATTAAGATATCGGGCTATGTGTTCTGATCGTTCAATATATCTGCCCATCCAGAAAAGGTTATTTGCTACTCTTGCCAGCATACTTTTATTTTTTCAAGTTCATATTCTAGTTAATAAAAGGGTCAATGCGCTAAATTGTTTATTTAACCTTTTAGCACCCAAGTATCTTTTGATCCACCACCTTGTGATGAATTCACAATGAGATTACCTTTTTGCAACGCTACACGTGTTAAACCTCCTTTTAAAACAAATTCTTTGTCTTTTCCTAAAATTGTAAATGTCCTTAAATCAACATGACGTTGTTCAAATGATTCACTTTCATCAATATATGTTGGATGTACCGATAATGACATTATCGGTTGGGCAACATATTTTCTTGGTGATTCAGTAATTTGCTTTTTTACTGTTTCAATTTCAGCTTTAGTTAATCTATTTCCAATTGAAATACCATAACCACCAGCTTCATCAACTGGTTTAATAACTAATTCATGAATATGTTCTAGAACATATTTAAGTTCATCAGGTCTACTACAATGATATGTATGAACATTATTCAGTATAGGTTCTTCGTTTAAATAATATTTAATAATCTGGGGCATGTAGGTATACACAGCTTTGTCATCAGCCACACCCGTACCTGGGGCATTTGCTAAGGTTACATTACCTTTTTTATAGGCTGCGAATAGACCGGGAACTCCGAGAGTAGAATCAGGCTTGAATTCTAATGGGTCAATAAATTGATCATCAATTCGGCGATAAATAATATCAACTTTGATTGGGCCTTTTATGGTTTTCATATACACAAAGTCGTTCTCAACAAAAAGATCGCGACCTTCTACCAATTCTACGCCCATAGTTTTTGCCAAATAGGAGTGCTCATAAAAGGCAGAGTTGAACATGCCTGGGGTAATAACTACAGAAACTGGTACATCAACCCCTTTTGGTTTTGTTGTTTCTAATAAATCTAAGAGATTTTCAGCATAATTAGTAACGGAATAAGTTTTGTAATGATTAAAGACGCCGAACAAGGCTCGTTTAAGGGCGGTTCTATTGCAAATAACATAGCTAACACCTGATGGGCAACGTATATTATCTTCTAGTACATAGTATTTGCCATCATTGTGTTTAATAATATCAGTACCTGAAATGTGATTATAAATTCCTCCAGGAGGATCTATTCCAACCATTTGGTCTAAATAGTTCTCAGAAGTACTAATTAGTTCCATTGGTACAATACCTTCTCTAATTATATTTTTATCGTGATAAATATCCCATAGAAAAAGATTTAATGCTTTACTTCTTTGTATGGCACCTTTTTCTATTATCTCCCATTCATCTGGGGCAATTATTCTTGGAAATAAATCAAAGGGAAATATCTTTTCTTGGGTGTCTTTATCATTATATACTTGAAAGGTTATTCCTTGATTAAAAAAAGAAGACTTAGCCTTTGCATTGAGATTTACATAATCTTGTATTGAATGTTTACCGTAGAGTTCAAATAATTTTTTATAAACCTTTTTTATTTGCCCCTTCTTTTTATAGATTTCATCATATAAAATGGGGTTTCTTTCGTACGAAGAGAAAATTTGATTTTCAATATTGTCCATACCTTTTTTGTTTGTAATAAGTTAGTGATTTTCAAGGTGTTTCAAGGTGTTAAATAATTAATAATAAGTGCGTGAATTAATCATGCTCATAAAAATTAATACTGATTTTTAACAAATCGATTTTAACAAAAAAATTAATCTTAGAAATATGTCTTACTTGTTTTAGACAAGTTGAGAAGTGTAGAGATAGCTTCAGAATACATTATTAATACAAATGTTTTAGCTTGTAATAGCTGTTTAATTTTCTTAAAATTGTTCGTACTTTAAGTTATAACCAATAGCAATAAAATCATTTTGGAGATTAACCTTATTAGCGATACTGTTACAAAGCCAACTTCTGGCATGCTTGAAGCAATGATGAATGCAGAAGTTGGTGATGATGTTTTTAAAGCCGATCCAACCGTAAATGCGTTGGAAAAAAAAGTGGCTGAATTGTTTGGTAAAGAAGCTGCTTTGTATTTTCCTTCAGGTATCATGGCGAATCAGACGGCAATAAAGTTACTTACAAACCCAGGTGATCAATTGATTTGCGATAAATTTGCCCATGTATATAATTATGAGGGTGGAGGCGTTAGCTTCAATAGTGGAGTTTCATGCAAATTGGTAGATGGTTATAGAGGCATGATGACAGCTGAACAAGTTATAGAAGCTATTAACCCGCCTGATTTTTATCACAGTCCACTAACTTCTCTTGTATGTATAGAAAATACAACGAACAAGGGTGGGGGAGCTTGTTGGGATTTTAAAGAATTAAAGCGAATCAAAAAAGTCTGTACCTCAAATGGTTTGGGGTATCATTTAGACGGGGCACGCCTTTGGAATGCATTGGTTGCTAAAAATGAAACGCCAGAACAGTATGGTGAACTTTTTGATACTATTAGTGTTTGTTTGAGCAAAGGTTTGGGATGCCCTGTAGGATCGGTTTTGGTTGGTAGCACAGAACTTATAAATAGAGCATTACGAATTCGGAAAATTTTTGGTGGAGGAATGCGACAAGCTGGTTTTCTTGCAGCGGCAGGAATCTATGCACTAGACAATCATATCGAACGATTAACTGAAGATCATAAAAGAGCTCAAGAAATAGGTGAGGTTTTACGTGGTTTATCTTATGTGAAAAAGGTAGAACCTATAGAGACTAATATTCTCATTTTTGAATTAGATAAGACAATCATTAGTGAAGAATTGTTTCTAAGTAAACTTTTGAGCAAGAATATTCATATAATAAGCATGGGGCAGGGTAAGTTACGAATGGTTACCCATTTAAATTATACCCAAAATATGCATCAAGTATTACTAGAAATTCTAAAAGATTTGTAATTAAGGTTTTAGTGATGCAAGTATTTTTTTGAGATTTTTAATACCATTCTGCATACCAGCCTCAGAATTATATAATTGGCTTGAGCCAATTAGCCTTCCGTTAGAATTCTTCACATTAAATAAAAATTTACCCTCATTATTGGTTTTTCTTTCAAAGGTATTGAGTGGCATGTTATCGCCTGTCAATTCACTTAGAACTAATACTACTTCTTCTTGAGAAGAAAAGGTGATACTATTAAATAGCGCCTCATCGCTTTCAGCCTGAATATTAAAAGTATAACCAGAATCAGTTTTGTGTTGCGCTATCATTTTAAAGTATCACTTTAAGTAAAAGTACGATTTTTTATGGCTATAAATAAGGTTGTTTAGTCGTTGTTATTTGTATTGTGGGATTAAATAATATCTTAATTTGTTTAAAAAATATCTTAAAAAAATTAACATTTAATTTAAAAACATTACTTTAGCGATACCATTAATTATAAACATATAGTAAAATGAAAAAGTTTTTATTCCTATGCTCGGCATTTGTCGGTATGATTTCTTATGCCCAAGATTTGCCCCAAAACCCGGAACCGGGTAAATGTTACGTACGTTGTACAACCCCTGATGTATACGTAAATGAGACTGTTACTTTAACCATTAAACCAGGTTATAAAGTCTTAAAGACTGTACCCGCAACTTTTAAAACTGTTACTGAAAGAGTTTTAGTAAAAGACGAAGGTAAGAAGCTAACTGTTGTGCCCGCTAAATGGGGAAAAGAAACAGTTACGTATGTTGCTAAACAAGGAGGAAATGTATTAAAAGTTGTTCCTGCTAGTTTTGCAGCAGGTTCTGAAACTGTAGAAGTTAAACCAGCCTATGCTCAATGGGAATTAGGTGCTTCTGCTCCTAACTGCGCCTCTGGCAATCCTGATGATTGTAGATATTGGTGTTATAAAGGGTACCCAGCTGAGTTTACAACAATTGACACTCAGGTATTATCAAACGATGCATCAACAAATAGTACCCCCATTGGTTCAAAAGATGCTTCTTATTCTAAAACGGTATTATTAGAACCAGCTAAAGTTATTGAAGAAGTTATTCCTGCAGAATATGCTGAAATAACTAAAACTGTTCTTGATACTGATGCTCAAACTATTGAAGAAATAGTGCCGCCAGTTACCAAAACGGTTACTAAAGAAGTTTTAAAGGAAAAAGGTGGTTTAACTACTTGGAAAGAAGTAGAATGTTCTTTAGTTGAATATCAAGCCTTACCAATTAGTTGGAACTTAGGTAGCGCAACATTAACTTCTCAGGCTAAAACTATCATTGATACAAGGTTAATGCCTGTATTAGCTCAAAACCCTGGTGTAAAGGTAGAATTAGCTTCTCATACTGATTCACAAGGTAATGCAGGTTCAAACCAAGAACTTTCTGAAAGAAGAGCAACTGCTGTTGCTGACTACTTAATTTCTAAAGGAGTAAATTCTAGTCTTTTAGTTGCCAATGGTTATGGTGAAACAAAACTATTAAATAGATGTAAAGATGGCGTTTCTTGTACACAAAGAGAGCACGCTGCTAACAGAAGAACTCAATTTAGATTGATCAACAACTAGGTTAGAATTACTTTCTTAACCAATAAAAAAGGGCTTTCGTTTAGAAAGCCCTTTTTGTATTTTATGAAGTGAATTATATGTTTTTTCTAAAGAATTCAAGATGGTAGTTGATTTCCCCATTCATATTATAACCTGAATACTCATCAAGTACTTTTTCTTTCGGACTCAATATTTTGAAATAAGGAAAAACCCCTTTCTTATTTAGCTTTTTAAGAAGCTCTTTATTGTTTTGCATTTGTTCAGGCGCCAAAATATCTACACTACGAGGTATATCAACATAAAGCATAACAAAAGATTCTGTTATGGTTTTAAATTCATCTTTTGCAAATAAATCTTTCTTTAGCATTTTACAAGGACCACACCAATCACTTCCTGTAAAATAAACTATAAGATTTTTATTTTCATTTTTGGCTTGTGAAATAGCAATGTCATAATCGGTTTGCCAATTTGAAAAATCATTGGTATCATTATCCAACTGCCCGAAAGTTAGTAGTGGCATTAAGATTAAAAGGATTGCATATTTCATAAAATCATTTTGTTTAGAATTACAATAAACTTGCCAAAGTCTATTTTAAAAATGAATCCATACCTGGAATGTTCGGCATTCCTTCTTTAGCAACAGCACCTAATTCAGTTTCATTAACAGTAGAAGCACGTTCTATTGCTTTGTTCAACGTAAGAACTAAATAATCTTCAAGTTGCTCTTTGTCTTCTAATAGACTACTATCTATTTCTATGTTCTTTATGGTTCTATTTGCAGTAATAGTAACCTTTAGCATTCCATCGGCAGACGCCTCATCAAGTAATACATGATTTAGTCTTTCTTTGGTAGCTTGTACTTTTTCTTGGGTTTCTTTCAATTTACCCATCATTCCCATTAAATCTCCAAACATAATTTATAATATTATTATTCAAAATTACTAAATTTCATTATAAATGGAATTTTAATGAGACTCAGAATTAAAAAAAGTTTGTTTTGTCTGATTAGCGTTACTTTTGCGCTTTCTTGTCAAAATCATAAAAATACAATGAGTAAAATTGATGCACCAATAGCTAAAAAAGTGGCTAAAGAACTTGAAAAGCATGGTGACGTGCGTATTGATAATTACTATTGGATGAATGATCGAGAGGATCCTGAAGTAATTTCATATTTAGAGGCTGAAAATACTTATTATCAGAAGTCTACAGAGCATACGAAAGAATTTCAAGACAATCTTTTTATTGAAATGAAGTCAAGAATTAAGGAAGATGATTCTTCAGTGCCTTATAAGCTAAATGGTTATTGGTATTTAAAAAGATTTGAGATAGGTAAAGAGTATCCTATTTATTCAAGAAAAAAGGAAAGTGAAAGAGCTTCTGAAGAAATAATGTTCGATGGTAATGAAATGGCTAAAGACCATGATTATTTTCAGTTGGGTGGTATAAGTGTTAGTCCAGATAATACGATGGCTTCTTTCGCTGTTGATACTGTGTCACGTCGTCAATATACCATTCAAATAAAAAACTTAATAACAGGTGAGATTTATGCCGATAAGATTGAAAATACTACTGGAGGTTCGGTCTGGGCTGATGATAATAAAACATTATTTTACACCAAAAAGGACCCTGTTACATTAAGATCAGATAAAATATACAAGCATATTGTAGGCACTTCAGTTGAAGATGATGAATTGATATTTCATGAAAAAGATGAAACCTTTTATGCCTTTGTATATAAATCAAAATCTAAGAAATATATAATTATAGGCTCTACCAGTACTTTAACGTCTGAATATCAAACTTTACGTGCAGATGATCCAAACGGAAAATTTGAAATGTTTAACGCACGTGAGCGTGGCGTGGAATATGGAATTTATCACTATGATGATAAATTTTATGTGCATACGAATAAAGACGAAGCTACCAATTTTAAAATGATGGTGACTGATGAGAATAAAACAACATCTGAAAATTGGGTAGAATTCATTCCACATCGTGCGGATGTTCTTTTGGAAGATATTGATATTTTCAAGGATTATTATGTGATTTCTGAGCGTGAAAATGGTCTAAATAAGTTGCATATTGTCCGATGGGATAGTTCTGATAATTATTTCCTTCCTTTTGATAACGAAACATATACAGCTGCAACAAGTACAAATGTTGATTTTGATACTAAAATCCTACGATATGCCTATAATTCAATGACTTCGCCTAGTTCGGTTATTGATTTTAATATGGAAACCAAGGAGAAGACTATCAAAAAAGAGCAGGAAGTTTTAGGTGGAAATTTTGATAAAGCGAACTATAAATCGAAAAGAGTTTGGGCTACCGCACGTGATGGAGTAAAAGTGCCTATTTCATTAGTTTATCATAAAGATACTAAGTTAGACGGTAACAGCCCTTTATTACAATATGCTTATGGCTCGTATGGTCATACTATCGATCCTTATTTTTCTTCTGTACGATTAAGTCTTATGAATCGTGGCTTTATTTATGCTATTTCTCATATACGCGGGGGGCAATATTTAGGACGACAATGGTACGAAACAGGTAAAATGTTTGATAAAAAAAATACATTTACTGATTTTGTTGATTGTTCAAAATTCTTGATTCAAGAGAAGTATACAAGTGCTAAACATTTATACGCTTCAGGTGGTTCAGCTGGTGGTTTACTTATGGGGGCTATAATAAATATGGCACCTGAATTATATAATGGAGTAATGGCATCAGTACCCTTTGTAGATGTTGTTACCACAATGTTAGATGATTCAATACCTTTAACTACCGGTGAATATGATGAATGGGGTAACCCAAATGATAAAGCTTCATACGAGTATATGAAATCGTATTCGCCCTACGATAATGTGGCAAAACAAAATTATCCTAACCTTTATGTCAGTACGGGTCTACATGATTCACAAGTACAATATTGGGAACCCGCCAAATGGGTTGCAAAGTTAAGAGATTATAAAACTGATAAAAATCTTTTATTTTTAGATACCAACATGGAAGCTGGTCATGGTGGTGCTTCGGGGCGTTTTGAAGCCCTTAAAGAAGTCGCAAAAGAGTTTGCCTTTATGATTGATTTAGAGGGTAAAATCAACTAAATCGGAAAAAATCCGTAATTTTGTATTTGGAACTATACAAAATGAGTGTTTGAGATTGTGTTCCCCTAAACAAGATTAACCTTTATGGAAAATCAAATTAATGCACATGACAGTGTCCTAGATTTAATAGGAAATACACCACTAGTCAAACTAAATAGAATTGCCGCTGACCTAACTGGTAATTTTTATGCCAAGGTTGAAGCCTTTAACCCAGGGCATTCTTCAAAAGACCGGGTAGCTACCTATATTATTGAAGAAGCTGAGCGAAAAGGTATTCTTAAAGAAGGTAGTACGATAATAGAAACTACATCAGGTAATACAGGCTTTAGTATAGCTATGGTTAGTATTATTAAAGGTTACAAATGTATTTTGGCTGTTAGCTCTAAATCATCTCAAGATAAGATTGATATGCTGAAAAGCATGGGAGCTGAGGTTTATGTTTGTCCGGCACATGTTAGTGCAGATGATCCAAGATCATATTATGAAGTTGCTAAAAGGCTTCATGAAGAAACTGACGGTAGTATTTATATTAATCAATATTTCAATCAATTAAATATTGAGGCTCATTATCAGCATACTGGACCAGAGATTTGGAAGCAAACAAACGGAAATATTACCCATTTAGTAGCTTGCAGTGGTACCGGTGGTACAATTTCAGGAATCGGACGATATCTTAAAGAGCAAAATCCGAATGTTAGAATTTTGGGTGTTGATGCTTTTGGATCAATTCTCAAAAAGTATCATGAGACCCGTAAATTTGATCAAAAAGAAATTTATCCGTATCGTATTGAAGGTTTAGGTAAGAATTTAATTCCTGGGGCTACTGACTTTGATGTGATTGACGAGTTTATGAAAGTGACCGATGAAGCTAGTGCACATACCGCTCGTGAAATTGCAAGCGCAGAAGGTATGTTTGTTGGCTACACAAGTGGAGCTGCAATGCAAGCTTTAAAACAATACAATGAAAAAGGTGAGTTTGATGAAAACAGTAATGTAGTTGTTATCTTTCCTGATCACGGCTCAAGATATATGAGTAAAATATATAGTGACGATTGGATGCGTAATCAAGGTTTCTTTGATACAGAAAATGTTGAAGCGCAGCAGAAAATTCAATTAATAAAATAATATTGAAATAGTATAAAATTTGAAAGCAACGGCACTAGCTGTTGCTTTTTTTTTGTTTGACAATATTCAAGCATTCAAGTAAAAAAATCCATATTTTTGCAGTATAATCAAACGTAGAGCGCTAGATGAGAGACATATTTGATAGAATTATTGAGAATAAAGGACCATTAGGTAAATGGGCTTCACAAGCTGAAGGTTATTTTGTATTTCCAAAATTGGAGGGTCCTATTTCTAATAGAATGAAATTCCAAGGTAAAGAAGTAATTACCTGGAGTATCAATGATTACTTAGGCTTAGCAAATTTGCCAGAGATTAAAAAAATTGATGGTGAGACTGCGGCAGAGTATGGATCTGCATACCCAATGGGGGCAAGAATGATGAGTGGTCATACCGAATTTCATGAACAACTTGAACAAGAATGTGCTGAATTTGTAAGTAAAGAATCTGCATATTTATTGAATTTCGGGTATCAAGGTATAATGTCTGCCATTGATGCATTGGTTTCTAAAGATGATATTATTGTTTATGATGTTGATTGCCATGCCTGTATCATAGATGGCGTTCGGTTACATATGGGTAAGCGTTTTACGTTTATGCATAATGACATGGAAAGCCTAGAAACAAACCTGGAAAGAGCCACAAAAATGGCTGATCAAACGGGTGGTGGTATCCTTGTGATTTCTGAAGGTGTTTTTGGCATGAGAGGTCAACAAGGTAAATTGAAAGAAATTGTTGCTTTAAAGAAAAAATATAGCTTTAGATTATTGGTTGATGATGCTCACGGTTTTGGTACTTTAGGTAAAACAGGTGCTGGGGCAGGTGAAGAACAAGGTGTGCAAGATGATATTGATGTTTATTTCGCCACATTTGCTAAATCTATGGCTAGTATCGGTGCTTTTTTAGCTGCTGATAAAGAGATAATTGATTATTTGAAGTATAATTTACGTTCTCAAATGTTCGCAAAATCACTTCCAATGGTTTATGTAAAAGGAGCTTTGAAGCGTTTAGATATGTTGCGTACACAGCCCGAACTTAAAGCCAAGCTTTGGGAAAATGTGAATGCTTTACAAAACGGATTAAAAGAACGTGGATTCGATATTGGTACAACTACCAGTTGTGTTACTCCTGTTTATTTAAATGGAAGTATTCCAGAAGCAATGGCCTTGGTTAAAGACCTAAGAGAAAATTACGGAATATTTTGTTCTATAGTAGTTTATCCTGTCATACCTAAAGGATTGATTTTACTACGAATGATTCCGACTGCAACGCATACTATGGCTGATATTTCAGAAACATTAGAGGCGTTTTCTGCAATTAGAACACGTTTAGAAAACGGAACTTATAAAAGACTTTCTGCCGCAGTTGCTGCTGCAATGGGTGAATAAATAAAACAATTAGTTTTATTAGTTACAATATAGATTAGCTCCATCTGTAAAGAATCGAAATTCTTTGAAGATGGAGTTTTTTTAGATGTTAACTACAGATTTTTGCGATAGGTACATCTACGCTTGTAGATTTTTGGATCAAAATGCTTCCACATTTGCCGAATAGCTATATTGTCTTCTAATTCTGGGGTACGGTAGCACATTTCAATTTTTTTAGTAGTGAAAGTTTTGTGATACTCATTAAAAATAATAGCTGTGACACCTTTGTTTTGGTATTCAGGATGTATTCCTATTAAATAAAATAATACATCTTTGTTATTCTTTTTAGCTTTTAATAACTGAAAAATCCCGAAAGGAAATAGTTTTCCCTTAGCTTTTTGTAAAGCCTCTGAAAAAGAAGGCATTACAATAGAAAAAGCAATTAATTTATCTTCTTTGTCAACTATGAACTTAATATATTCAGGGTTAATGAAGCTGATATATTTCTTTTTGAAATATGCCTTCTGCACTTCGGTTATCGGAACGAACGAAGAAAGCTTTGAATAAGTTTCATTGAACAAGTCGAACATTTTGTCAGTCATTGGCAAAACATCCTTGGTTTTAGTGAAATTTATTTCTCTAAGTCCGTATCTACGTTTGATTAAGCTATTTAATTTTGTAAAAAGTGCTGGGTCAGCATTTTTAGCAGGAAACTTATTTTCTACATATTTTTTTTCAACTGTAAAGCCTGCTTTTTCATAATGAGATGCGTAGTAAGAATGATTATACCAAGTTATCATGCTGCCAATATGATCAAATCCTTCAGTAAGTACACCAACTTTATCTAGGTTTGAAAACCCTACAGGACCTTCAATAAAGTCAAGTTGTTGTTCTTTACCAATCTCTGCAACTTTATTTAGCAAAGCTTCTGAAACTTCAAAATCATCAATAAAGTCAAACCAACCAAATCGCATTTTTCTGACTTTTTGATCATTTACCTCAAGCCAGTTGATAATTGCAACTACACGTCCCACAACTTTTTTGTTCTTGTATGCTAGAAAAAAACGCGCTTCTGCGTTTTTGAACGCGGGGTTTTTCTCTTTATCAAAAGTTTCTAATTCATCGGCAATAATAGGAGGGACCCAATATTTTGAGTCCTTGTATAATGTAAAAGGATATTTTACGAAGGCCTTAAATTCTGATTTTGAAGAGACTTCAACAAGGTTGACCATAGCTGTTTTTTCTACAGTCAATATTAGGGATAAATGTCGTTAGAATAAAATGAGAAATGCAAATGAATGTTAAAAATCAATCGCTCCGTTATCTTCTTTTTTGTCTTTGCCTTTTTTCTTGTCAGCTTTTTTCTTCTTACGAAGTTGCTTTTTTGATGGACTTAAGTCAATATCTTCAGCACCAGATCCATTTTTAGCTTTCTTCTTGTCGTCACGCTCTTTCTTCTTCATAGCGTTCTTTTTAATTGGACCGCCATTTTCACCTGCTTTTTGATCTTCAATAGCTTTAATTTCATCTTTATGAAAATCAAAGCGATATGAGGCTCCGGCACTCATAAATATACGAGAAGGCGTATTTTTAAAGCTAGCACCAAGATTTACATCTACTTGTAATTGTTCAGATAATAAATGCACAACGCCACCGCGTATTAGAACATCAGCATAACGATCACTATCAAACCCTTGGTGCTCAATGAAAGTGCTCCATTTTGGGTTTCTAAATGCGTATGATAAGGAAACTGCATAGTTTATTTCTGGAAAAGGTGAGCCTATTCTATCATAAGCTATATTTGAAATAAGAACAAAACGCGGTGTCAGTCTACTTTGAGTAGCTAACATAACTCTTGGTGAAATTGTTGGGTCACCTACATAAAATGGATTATCACCAAACAGAATATTTGCACCTGCGTATATAGATACAGACGGAATTAAATTTTTTAACTGAAAAACATAATTTTTTCGCCAACTATACAAATTCGGTTTGTTTCGTATAGGTGATTTATAACGATCATAAATCAAAAATTTAAGACCAATACGATTTTGATTGAAATTTGTTCGGTTTTCACTGATTCCAAAATTTGCAAAAGTGATGTTTTGGTTTTGAAAATTACCTTCCCAATTGATTTCTAATTGCTCAAATAAAAGTCCATATCTAAGCGCATAATCTAGCCCCCAAATACCTGATTGTGTATTGAGCAGTGCATGGTCTTGTTGTTCAAAAACGGCGCCACCTTCAATTTGAATTACATTTTTACCTACAGCGTAAGCGCTTACTGCCTTACCTGGTCTATTAGAATTTATAACGTCTGTATACTGTGAAAAACCTAAAAAAGGTATTGAAAACACTAGTAAAACCAGTACTTGTTTAATATTTTTTAACATAAAACTGTACTTCATAAACAGCGACTTTATTAAACTTTTAAGACAATTGCTCATACAATACAACGCTAGAATCGTATTTTTGATATATCTATATTGAATTAAAATGGTATTATTAAAAACGATATTAATTATTCTTTTGGTGTATTACGGGCTGAAAATTTTAGCCAAATGGTATGGACCAAAACTGTTTAATTATGCAGCACGTAAAACAGAACAAAAGTTCAAAGAACGATTTGGTGATTTTACACAACAGCAAACAAGACAAGGTGAAGATAATATTGGCGATATTTCAGTAAAAGGAAAACGAGCCAAGAGTAATACTTCAAAAGAACCAGTTGGGGAGTACATTGAATTTGAAGAATTAGATTAGTTGTTTGAATTAATTTAATTTTTACTTAGTTTAAGTGTCTTTAAATCAATGCTCTACAATGTTTTTCATGGTGTTTTTTCGCTAGAATGCCTTTTTAGTTACGGCATGCAAAAACATAAAATTAAGTACAGGAAAAATTCTTTACAAGAACCTTTTGGAATTTGTAAATTTGCTACAACCAAGTTTATTCCATGCAAATCACTTTAAAGGCTTTTTTAATACATTTTTTTGTTCTAGTTCTATTTGTAATTGCGTCTTTAGCGTACTTTAGCCCTGTTCTTCAGGGTAAGGTTATTGAGCAATCAGATATTGTTCAGTACACGGGCATGGCTAAAGAACAAAATGATTTTCGAAAACTTACAGGCGAAGAACCCTATTGGACCAATAGTGCTTTCGGAGGCATGCCTACATATCAGTTAGGTGCCAATTACCCACATAATTACGTTAAAAAATTAGATAAAGTAATTCGCTTTCTACCAAGACCAGCGGACTATCTATTTCTTTATTTTTTAGGATTTTACATTTTACTTTGCTGTTTAAAAGTTGATTTTAGATTGGCTGCGCTTGGTGCTCTTGCATTTGGTTTTTCAACGTATTTGATAATTATTTTAGGTGTTGGTCATAACGCGAAAGCACATGCAATAGGTTATCTACCCATGTTGCTTGGTGGCATTGTGTTAGTTTTTAGAAAAGAATACCTCTGGGGTTTTGTTTTGGCGGCTATTGCCATGGCACTTGAAATAGGAGCAAACCATTATCAAATGACCTACTATTTTATGTTATTGGTCTTGATATTGGGTGTTGCTTATTTAGTAGATGCCATTAAAAAGAAAAAACTCAAGCATTATTTTATTTCTGTTGCAATTCTTTTGGGTGCTGTTCTTTTAGGTATAGCTGCAAATGCGACTGGATTAATGGCTACTAAAGAATACGCTGATTGGAGTACTAGAGGTCAATCAGAAATTACTATTAACCCTGATGGTTCGCCAAAAGAGAATACTGGCGGTTTAGATAAAGGTTATATTACCCAGTGGAGTTATGGCATAACCGAATCTTTAAACCTATTTGTACCGCGTCTCTTTGGGGGTGGTAGCCAAGAAAAATTGGGTGAAGATTCAAAAACTTTTGCTTATGTCGTCAGTAAAGAAATTCCGAAAAGTACAGCATTAGAGTACTTTGGTACACTACCCATGTATTGGGGACAACAACCAGGTACCTCTGGTCCGGCTTATATTGGTGCAATTATATTTTTCTTATTTATTTTAGGATTAATTCTGGTTAGAGGGCGAGCAAAATGGTGGTTATTGGGTGGAACAATTATGTCTTTGACACTTTCTTGGGGAAAGAACTTTAGTCTGCTTACAGATTTCATGATTGACTATTTTCCGTTGTATGATAAGTTTAGAGCTGTTTCTTCTATACAAGTGATTCTAGAATTATGTGCACCTATATTGGCTATTCTTGCATTGACCGTTTTATTTAATGAATATGTTTCGAAAGAGAAAAAATTAAAGGCACTTAAGCTCTCATTTTTTATTGTTTTGGGCTTGTGTGTAGCCTTATTCTTAGCCAAAGGGATGTTTGATTTTAGTTCGCCTACTGATGACCGTATGCGAATGACAGGTCTTGAGGGTCTTCCTGATGTGTTAGTAGAGGATCGTAAGTCATTATATACTAGTGATTTGTTGCGTTCGTTTATTTATGTTTTTTTAGCGGCACTAGCAATTTGGTTCTTCCTTAAAGAGAAAATAAAAGAAAACATATTTGTTGTTGCTTTGGCAGCTTTAATCCTTTTTGATTTAGTAGGAGTAGGGCGACGTTATGTTGATAATGATGATTTTGTTGCTAAACGTAAAATGACGCAACCGTTTCAAAATACACCGATGCACCAACAGATTTTAAAAGATGAAGGTGTATATCGCGTTTATAATCCGAGCGAAGGATGGGACTCTGCTGGCACTTCGTATTTTCATCAGTCAATCACGGGTTATCATGCAGCCAAACCAGCTGCTATGCAAGACCTTTTCTATTTCTATATTTTTAAGGGCAATGTGGGCGTATTGAATATGCTGAATGTTAAATATGTAGTTCAACAAACTGAAAATGGCGAAGATTACCCAGCGGTAAATCCTGAGGCAAATGGTAATGCATGGTTTGTAAAACAATTGAAAGAAGTAAGTAGTACAGATGAAGAAATCTTAGCTATAGAAGATTTTGATGAGAAAAACGTAGCAATTGTTAATACTTCAAAGTTCACAAATATAAACCGTACTAGTTTTCAAACAGATTCAACCACAACCATTGATTTACTTGACTACAAACCTAATCACTTGACGTATAAGTCTAATAATTCAAATGCGGGAGTTGCCGTGTTTTCTGAAATGTATTATGCACATGGTTGGAATGCCTATATTGATGGTAAACCGACTGACCATTTTAAAGTTAATTATGTGCTTCGTGCTTTAAAAGTACCAGAAGGAGAACATACTATAGAATTCAAATTTGAGCCAACAATTATTGAACAAGGAAGTAAAATAACTCTGGCAAGCTCAGTGTTATTTGGTCTTATAATTTTGGGTGGATTAGGATTTTCTTTCTGGCGTAATCGCAAAAAAGAAGAAGTATAATGCGAAAGATTTTGATCATTACGTACTATTGGCCACCTGCTGGTGGGCCAGGTGTACAGCGATGGTTGAAGTTTGTCAAGTACTTACCAGAATTTGGTTTTGAGCCCATAGTTTATATTCCTGAGAACCCAAATTACCCAATTGTAGATGTTACTTTAGAAAAAGAAGTACCATCCGGAATTCAAATTCTAAAGCATAAGATTTCTGAACCCTATAAATTGGCTGGTTTGTTATCCTCCAAAAAAACAAAAAGAATTAGTTCTGGGGTCATTCAAACGAAAAACCAATCGTCACTTGAAAAACTAATGCTTTGGATAAGAGGCAACTTTTTTATTCCTGATGCCCGTAAAAATTGGGTAAAGCCATCAATTGATTATCTATCAGCTGTTATAGAAGAACAAAATATAGATACTGTAGTTACTACTGGGCCACCGCATAGTGTTCATTTAATTGGTGATGGATTAAAAAATAAATTTAATTTGAAATGGATTGCTGATTTTCGTGATCCGTGGACTTCAATTGGGTATCATAAAAAATTGAAGCTTTCAAAGGCATCGCAGCAAAAACATAAGCAATTAGAAAAGCAGGTTTTAAATAATGCAGATAAAATTGTTGTAACCAGCGCAACTACAAAAACCGAGTTTTCGGCATTAACCAAACAGCCTATCTCGGTTATAACAAACGGCCATGATACGGATTATAAAGGCGAATCTCATTTAGATACGCAATTTACAATTACTCATATTGGATCTTTATTGACAGGTAGAAATCCCACAAATTTGTGGAAGATAATTTCTGAAATTGCGCGCGAAGATGCGGTTTTTAGAACGCAGTTGCAACTTGAATTTCTCGGTGTAGTAAGCCAAGATGTTATGGATAGTTTACACCGTTATGAACTTGAACCTTATATTAAGTTTAAAGGTTATGTATCGCATGCTGCTGCAGTTCGAAAGCAACGTAGTTCACAGGTTTTACTTTTAATAGAGATTGATTCTGAAGAAACAAAAGGCATCATTCCAGGTAAATTATTTGAATACATGTCAGCCCAACGACCTATTTTAGCGGTAGGCCCAAATGATTGGGATGCGGGTAAAGTCATTGCCGAAACCGAATCAGGAGCTGTTTTTGATTATACCTCTAATTCTGAGCTAAAAGATGTAATTTTAAAATGGTTCAAAGCATTTAAAAATGATAGCCTGTCAATAGCTTCAAAGAACCTTGATAAGTATAGTCGCCGGGCTTTGACCGAAGAACTTTCGAAATTACTATAATGGGTATAGTACTCAAACAGACATTTATTAATACCATCATTACCTATCTTGGTTTTGCTATGGGTGCTGTAAATGCACTTTTTCTATACACCAATTTTTTAACCGATGAATATTATGGTTTGGTAGGTGTTGTTTTATCTACCTCTGCAATTCTAATGCCTTTAATGGCTTTTGGTGTTCAAAATACATTAGTTAAGTACTACAGTAGTTTTGAAAAAAAGGATGCGTTTTTAACTTTAATGGTACTATTACCTTTGGCAGTAATATTGCCGTTAGCATTGTTTTCTTATGTGAGTAATTCGGCTATTGCAGACTTTTTAGCGAAGAAAAATACTATTGTTAAAGATTATGTATGGTATATCTTTTTAATAGGGCTAGCCATGGCATATTTTGAAGTCTTTTATGCGTGGGCTCGAGTGCATCTAAAATCAGTATTTGGTAATTTCATGAAAGAAGTCTTTGTTCGACTCGGAATTACGGTTTTACTCTTTGCTGTCCATTTTGAGTTTATTTCTATTGATGCATTTATGAAGGCTTTAGTAGGTCTTTATTTGTTGCGAATGCTGATTATGAAAATTTATGCCTATGGTTTAAAAAGACCAAGGTTGAATTTTAATTTCCCTAAAAATACTCGAGAGATTGTGGTGTATAGTGCATTGATTATACTCGGAGGTTCAGCTGCTGTTATCTTACTAGAGGTTGATAAGTTTATGATTAACCAATACATTGAAATTGAAAATGTTGCCTATTATGCAGTCGCAGTACATATTGCTACCGTAATCATTGCTCCGTCAAGAGCAATGCATCAAATAACCTACCCAATGACGGCGGAGTTGTTAAATGCTAATAATCTTGTTGGTCTTAAAGGGTTATATCAGAAAAGTTCATTGACTTTATTTATTGTTGCAGGGCTTGTTTTTTTAATGGTAATTCTTAACCTAAATGATTTGTATCAAATGATTCCTGCCCAATATAGAGGTGGATTTCTGGTTGTTCTTTTAATCGGTTTGGTTAAACTATATGATTCTTTCTTAGGATGTAATAATGCAATTCTATTTAACTCAGAATATTACCGTGCCACCCTTTGGTTAGGCGTTTTTCTTGCAGCCATGACAATTCTTTTTAATATGTGGCTCATACCTAAATATGGTATGGAAGGTGCTGCTATGGCTAGTTTCTTAGCAGTTTTTATATATAATACAAGTAAATTGGCTTATGTAAAATTGAAGTTTAATATGTGGCCATTTACAAAAGAGACCTTTAAAGTAATAGGATTAATATTACTTGTTGGTACGTTGTTCTATACTTTTCAATTTCCTTTTCATCCATTGGTGAATATTTTACTAAAGTTAGTTTTAATGACAGCTATGTATGTGGGCATACTATATCGATTTAAAATATCTGAGGATGTTTTTGGGGTATTAAAGAAATTTCTAAATAGAAAAAAATAGGCTATCAACTCAAATAAACGGTGCTAATTACCTAAATAAAAACCCCCGCAGTAGACGAATCTACTACGGGGGTAAACAACTAACCAACCTAAAAACTATTTTTATATTTTATCTTCTTCTAGCGCTTCTTGTACTACTTGATGTAGAACCGCTAGTTCTAGATGTACTTCTTGATGGAGCTCTACTAGCCACTTTTCTTGAACTTGTATTTTTACTATAACTCTTAGTGCTTCTAGCAGGAGTTCTACTTACTGTTCTCTTTGAAGTATTACTTCTTGTTGCAACCGAAGTTCTACTTCTTGATGAAGCTTTACTAACTGTTCTTGAACTAGTAGCTCTACTCGGGCTTTTAACCGTAGTACTTCTTTTTATTGTTCTTGAACTAGTTGCTCTGCTCGGACTCTTAACAGTAGTACTTCTGTTTACCGTAGTACGATTCGGAGTACGTGTAACGGTTCTTTTTGTAACAGTACTTGTTCTAGGGGATCTAACCGATGTTGATCTATTTACAACTTTTCTGTTCGTATTATTTGAACGTTTTACTGTACTATTGTTTCTAGCCGTTGTACTACGATTTGCTATTGTTCTTTTGTTTATAGCAGCGTTACCAGTTCGTCTTACTACCGCCGTTTTGTTAGAACGTACACTTCTATTATCTCTAACAGCTACACGCTTATCATTTCTATATACTGTAGCTCTTTCACGACGTACTTTATTATATCTATGCTCTTTTCCAATTTTGGCGTAAGACCTTCTTGTATTATATCTATAAGGATTATAATAAGTATATCTAATTGGCGTATACCATCTTCTATACGGATTCACATTTACTAGACAAAAACCTAATGCTGGTCTTGCAAAGAATGCGTGAAATGGTCTCCAAACATAACGTCTGTTATAAGTGTTTATATAACCTGTATGGTAATCATAGAAACCACGATTGTTGTAATACACGTACATACCACCTACGTTTCTAACCCTTCCATTACGGTAGTTGATGTTTACATCACCAATTTGCGATACACGACCGTTATAATCGTAATAAATAGGAATGTTCTCAACTTGAATTACCGCACCGTAATCATCATACTGTGCAAACGGACTGTAATCAAATCCGGAGTTAAAAGTTACATTTCTGTTTTGTTGTCCAATTCTATTGTCGATGTAAAAATCGAATTCACCATCTGGGTAAACAGAAAACGTGATTCCGTCTTCTACAAATATGAATGAATTGTTATTTCTTAAAGCAGTGTTTTCCACAACCTTTTCTTCTGTTGTTACAGTTGCCATGGTACTTGTAGTACCTAGGATCAAAGCTGTAAATAGGAGTACTAAATTTCTCATGATATAAGGTTTTAAATCTCGAATGCAACTATTTACATTCGGTTAGTATATACCAAACAACATGCCAAAAAAATAAATAATATGTAAGTTGTTGATTTTTAGGTGTTTATTTTCAGTAATTATCTTGAAAATAAAAAGTTGAACGCCAATTACCGGCTTCTATAATCCGAAAAATAGTAGTTGATTTTAAATTTTAGCAATCTAAATGAATCAATTTTATCTCAATTTTTCCTTTAAATATCTCGCTGTATGTGAGGTTTTACTTTTAGAAATTTCCTCAGGAGTACCTTGTGCAATAAGTTGGCCACCTTTTGTACCACCCTCTAAGCCTAGGTCTAGAATATAATCGGCACATTTTATTAATTCTATATTATGCTCAATAACAATTACACTATGACCTCTAGATATTAAGGCTTCAAAAGATTTTAATAGTTTTTTAATATCGTGAAAATGCAAACCAGTGGTAGGTTCATCAAAAATAAATAGTGATTTGTCTTTATTTCTACCTTTTACTAGAAAGGAAGCTAATTTAATCCGTTGTGCTTCACCACCAGATAGGGTAGAAGAAGATTGCCCTAATGTAACATAACCAAGACCCACTTCTTGCAAAGGTTTGAGTTTTGATGTAATTTTTGTTTGTTCGTTTTTTTCAAAAAAGGCAATTGCATCATCAATGGTCATATTCAATATATCATCTATAGATGCATTTTCAAATTGCACTTCTAATACTTCTTTTTTAAAACGTTTGCCTTTACAGGTGTCGCATTCTAAGTGAACATCAGCCATAAACTGCATTTCTACAGTAATTTCACCTTCACCTTTACATTTCTCACATCGACCTCCGTCAACATTAAATGAAAAGTGTTTGGCTTGATAAGCCCTTATTTTACTTAGCTTTTGAGCAGCAAAAAGACTGCGAATGTCATCATAAGCTTTTATATAAGTGACCGGATTTGATCTTGAAGAACGCCCAATTGGGTTTTGGTCAACAAACTCAACTGTTTTTAAAGTTTTAAAGTCTCCTGTTGCTTTTGTGAATTGACCGGCTTTTTCACCATACCCACCAATTTCTTTTAATACAATAGGATAAAGAAGCTTTTTTACGAGCGTACTTTTACCACTGCCAGAAACACCAGTAACAACCGTTAACATATTCAGAGGAAACGTAACATCTATGTTTTTGAGATTATTTTCTCTAGCACCCTTGATTGTAATGGCGTGTTTAATTGTTCTTCGTTTTTCAGGAACTGTAATCTCTTTAGTTCCATTTAAATAACTAGCAGTAAGTGAATTGGATTTTAATATTTCGCTCAAAGGTCCAAAAGCTACTACTTCACCGCCATGCGTACCAGCCTCTGGGCCAATATCTATGACTTCATCGGCAGCTTTCATAATATCTTCATCATGCTCAACTACAATTACAGTATTGCCTAAATCTCGCAATGATAATAAGACCTCAATGAGATTTTCTGTGTCTTTCGGATGCAAACCAATACTAGGTTCATCTAATATATACATGCTTCCTACAAGGCTACTGCCTAATGAAGTGGCCAAATTTATACGTTGACTCTCGCCGCCTGAAAGTGTGTTTGATTTTCTGTTTAGAGTTAAATAATTCAATCCTACCTTGGTAAGAAACCCTAATCTTGTATTTATTTCTTTTAGTAGTCTATTTGCAATTTGAATATCATGTTCACTTAAGGTAATATTCTGAAAGAAGGTTACTAAATCTTCAATTGGCAACTCAACCAAATCAGAGATAGATTTATCGCTGACTTTAATATACTCAGTTTCTTGACGTAAACGTTTTCCATTACAGCTGCTGCATCGGGTCTTACCGCGATAGCGCGACAACATTACTCTATTCTGAATTTTGTAACTTTTCTCCTCTAACATTCCGAAGAACTTATGCAATCCAGTAAAATGCTCATTGCCTTGCCAAACAATTTGTTTTTGCTCTTCTGTTAATTCAAACCAGGGTTTGTGAATTGGAAAATCAAATTTATACGCTGTATTAACTAATTGGTCACGATAGGCGCCCATACTCTCACCACGCCAAGGAAATACAGTATTTTCGTAAACAGAAAGTCCTGTATTTGGTACCACTAAATCTTCATCAATACCAATTACATCACCATACCCTTCACATTTAGGGCAAGCACCATATGGATTATTGAAACTGAACAAATGAACATTAGGTTCAAGAAAAGACATTCCGTCTAACTCAAAATTGTTACTAAATGGAGATTGATTACCGGTTTCAAGTTCTTCAATAGCGCATTCACCATTTCCTTCAAAGAATGCAGTATCAATGGCATTGGCTAATCGATTAAAGAAATCTTCATCTTCCTTATATATGATACGATCAATTACTAAATGAAATTCACGACCAATTGTACTAGGTGCCTTATCAATTCGTATTACTTCACCCTTATATTTTATTCTAGCATAACCTTGCTTTGCAAATATTTGTAGCGATTTCAGCGTCTCTCTTTTCGCATCAATTTTAATTGGTGCGAGTAATAATAGCTTTGTTCCCTCTTTATATGTTTTAATATGGTCAATTACATCACTAACTGTATGTTTCTTAACCTCTTTGCCCGAAACTGGCGAAATAGTTTTACCAATACGTGCATAGAGTAATTTAAGGTAATCATATATTTCTGTGGTGGTACCAACAGTAGAACGTGGGTTTGTTGAGTTTACTTTTTGCTCAATTGCAATGGCTGGTGCAATACCTTTGATGTAATCAACTTTTGGCTTGTCTAATTTACCAAGAAATTGTCTAGCATATGAAGAAAGGCTTTCTACATAGCGTCTTTGACCTTCTGCATAGAGGGTGTCAAAGGCCAAACTTGACTTACCTGAGCCAGAAAGGCCTGTAATTACCACCAATTTGTTTCTTGGTATGACAACATCAATATTTTTTAAATTATGCAGTTTTGCACCTTTAATAATGATGTTCTTTTTCGGGTCTACGTCTTTAATTTCGGCCATTGGAATGAATGTGAAAGCAAAGATACAATATGTGTATATCAATAGCGAACCTAGCTCTTTAGGAATCTAAATGTGATTTCATTTTTGTTAAATTTGTTTGTAGTACATTATTTTTTCTATCTTTGAACTTCACTTACATAATTTGTGCCTATAAAGAACAATTACTTTTTTAAAACGTAGAGATCAACCTAAACAACCATTGAACCATTCAATGGTAACAGATTATTCTAGTTTTAACCAAGAAAAAGTAATTGTTATGGATACACACCTTTTTAATGACTCAGAACTTATTAGACTTTATGCTGATGGCAATGAACGTGCACTTAACACGCTTATTAATCGTCACAACCAAAGACTAAGTAGCTTTATATATTCTAAAGTAGGTGACCGAGAGGTTACTGAAGACATTTTTCAAGATACCTTTATTAAAGTAATACGTACCTTAAAAAGAGGTGCCTATAATGAAGAAGGTAAATTTTTGCCTTGGGTAATGCGCATTGCACACAATCTTATTATAGATTACTATAGAAAAAGTAGCAGAATGCCTTACTTTGAAGGCACTAGCAGTTTTGATGTTTTTTCAATCATAAGTGACGAACGCCTCAATATTGAGGGGCAATTGATAAAAGAACAGATTGATGTTGATTTAACTACTTTAATTGATGAGCTGCCAACAGATCAACAAGAGGTTCTGAATATGCGCATATTTAAAGATATGAGTTTTAAAGAAATCTCAGAGAATACGGGGGTTAGTATTAACACAGCCTTAGGTAGAATGCGTTATGCATTAATCAACCTTAGAAAGATAATTGAAGAACATAATATTGTTTTGACGAATTAATCTACTTCAGGTCGAATAGAATTATTATATTGGCTCTTGCTTCGTTATCCTTATATAACAAAGACAATAGTGATATGAAAGATATTTACTCTAATAAAAAGAAAAGAACGAAACTAGTAGAGGCTAAACCTGAAACAATTCAATTTTTAATGAATTATTCAAAGTCTTTGAAAATTACAGAAGTTGACGGTCATAAGTTTGAAAGTAATTTGAACTAGTAGCACCAATCATAAATACATCAATATCCTCAAGCTTTACATTAAGTTTGGGGATTTTTTATTTTTTACCGTTTTCTACACAATAAACTGTTACTTACGATACTGTTATGGGTTATTATTATTTCTATTTGCTCGCAACCACTTATTTAGCTAGTTATTCAGCAGAAAAATCTTACAGTTTTTAGATTGAAAAGTGTTCTCAAATACTCGTGAAAATTGCAAAACTGGCGTTTCACATCATAAAATAGTCGTTTTACAACAATGTTTTTTTCAGACTACCCCTTTTCTCTAGTTTTAGGTCATAATTAAAAAACGAAACGATTTACAATAATAAAAATTGTTTCAATTAATTAACTAATTACTTAAGAAAAAAGCTTTCTCAGTCGAAAGTTAAACCTAACCAAAAAAACAATCTGTATGAACTTGCAAATTGAAGATTCAGTACTAGTAAGAGATTATATTTCAGGAGACGAAAAATCACTTGAAATCTTAATTAACAGACACAATCAACGTATCTCAAGCTTTATTTACTCAAAGGTTTTAGATAGAGATATTACCGAAGACATTTTTCAAGATACCTTTATTAAGGTTATTAAGACTTTAAAGAAAGGTACATATAGTGAAGAAGGTAAATTTTTACCTTGGGTTATGCGAATAGCGCACAACTTGATTATTGATCACTTCAGAAAAAACAAAAGAATGCCAATGTTTGAAGGCAGTGATGATTTCAACATTTTCTCAGTTATAGGAGATGATAAATTGAATGCTGAAAAGCAAATCATTAAAGATCAAATAAATACAGATCTTAGATATTTAGTTGATGAATTGCCAGATGATCAAAGAGAAGTACTTTTGATGCGTATCTATAAGGATATGAGTTTCAAAGAAATCTCTGAAAATACAGGTGTTAGCATTAATACAGCTCTTGGTAGAATGCGTTATGCACTAATAAACCTTCGCAAAATAATTGATAAGCACAATATAGTTTTAACGAACTAGAAATTTACAAAAGTACATATCGAGCAATATTTCCATATTGGTGGCGTTATTATAGCGTAACTAGATTTTAATGATATGGAAAAAATATACTCAGAATACCCAAAGAGGCGAGGGCTAACGAAAGCTTCTCCAGAAACTATTCAGTTTCTAATGAGCTTTTCTAATTCTTTGCATATTGTGAAACACGCTGAATTCACTTTTGAAGGAAGCTTAAATTAGGAAACTGTTCAAAAGTTTAGCTTTTGAACAATTTCTTTAAAAAGACCTTTTTAGGTCTTTTTTGTTTTATAATAGTTTTCTAATACAGATTTTCTGCCAATCGTTTTTGTGATAATATCTTTATCTAAATTCCAGCCTCTTGCAGGTGAATATTCTCTACCATACCATATTATTTGCAAGTGTAAGTCATTCCATAACTCTTTATCAAACAGTCTTTTAGCATCTTTTTCGGTTTGTACTACGTTTTTGCCATTGGTAAATCCCCAACGGTACATTAATCTGTGAATATGTGTATCTACGGGGAAAGCAGGAATACCAAATGCTTGTGACACAACCACACTAGCGGTTTTATGGCCAACAGCAGGAAATTCTTCTAAAAGTTCAATTTCTTTTGGTACAACTCCGTTATATTTTTCTATCAAAATTTTTGATAAACCATGTATACCTTTTGACTTCATTGGTGACAACCCAACGGGTTTTATAATTTCTCGAATTTCTTCTACTGATAATTTGACCATGTCATAAGGATTATCAGCCTTTTCAAATAGTAATGGAGTAATTTTATTTACGCGCACATCTGTACTTTGTGCAGACATTAAAACGGCAATTAATAAGGTGTATGGGTCTTTATGGTCTAAAGGCACTGGAATTTCAGGATATAACTCTTGCAGCGTTTTAATGGTAAAATTTACTTTTTCGGCTTTGGTCATTTTTGATTAGTTTCGTGTCGATTTAGAAAACGAATGTAATTAAAATTAGGCTATGAATACATTGAAAGTAGGGGATAAGGTTGCAGAATTTTCCAGTTTTGATCAGGCTGGTAATGTGGTTAAATTATCAGATTTTAAAGGAAAGAAGTTAGTTGTATTTTTCTATCCGAAAGCAAATACACCTACTTGTACTGTTGAAGCCTGTAATTTAAGAGATAATTATAAGCTGCTTCAAGAATCAGGATATGAGTTACTAGGGGTGAGCGCAGATACTCAAAAAAGACAATCTAATTTTAAAGAAAAATTTAAATTCCCATATCCATTATTGGCTGATGAAGACCATACTTTACTTAATGTATTTGGTGTTTGGGGTGAAAAAAAATTCATGGGGCGTACCTATGATGGCATCCACAGAAAAACCTTTGTAATTGATGAAAATGGAATAATTACTAAAGTAATAGATAAAGTAAAGGCCAAAGACCACGCCACTCAAATATTAGAAGATAATTAAAATAAGGTGCTTAAGCTTCTTTATTTTTTGATTCTAATTTCTTAGTAAAAAGCTTTTTCTCTTTAATTACTTCTGGTATACCTTCTGGTAACATTTCTTCCCATCCTTCTTCATTGTTGATGATTTTTTTAAGAACATCTCTTGAGAAAATATGCATGATTTCTGGATCGTAATCAATGATATCCATAACCTTACCGTTGTACTTGAAGAACTTGTATAGTTCTTTCATTCTCGGGTGTACTTTAACATTATTACTGGTCATTATTTGGCCAGTCTCAACATTTTTCATTGGGTATAAGTAAACTTGCAGGTCTTTAAAGAATAGTTTTCCGAAGGCTTCTAAAATACCACCACTTAAGTCACGATAATATTTTTCATCAAAAATATCAACTAAATTGTTGACACCCATGGTGAGACCGATATGCTTTTTAGTGTATCTATTGAAGTATTCAACGAGTTTATAATATTCTTGAAATTTAGAGATCATTACAGTATGACCCAATGAACATAGTAGTTCAGCTCGGTCAAAAAAGTCACGCTCATCAATTTCACCTGATGCTTTTAAGTTAGATAAGGTTATTTCAAAAATTACAATACTATTATCAATATCTACTGTTTGATCACGCACAAATATGTCATATGATTTATCAAACATATCCATATTAACCTTGGTCACTGGCCTAAAACTTCCACGTAAAGCAAGAATATTCTTTTTGTATAGTACTGAAGCTGGTAGAAGGTTGTTGCCATCGGGGCCAAACATAACTGCATCGGTCATGTCATTTCTAATCAATTGTAGACTAATTAATCTATTGTCTACATCTTTGAAATTCGGTCCTGAGAAATTAACCATATCAACTTCAACAGTATCCTTATCAATATGGTCGTATAAATACTTTATTAATTTTACTGGCTTATGATTCTTGTAAAACGCACCATAAATAAGATTTACACCAAGAATACCTAATGTTTCTTGTTGCAAGCGCGCTTCATTCTGTTTAAAACGCACGTGTATGATTATTTCATCTAATTCTTTTTGCTCTGGATCTAATTGAAATCGAATACCAACCCAACCATGACCTTTATATCTTTTCGAAAAATCGATAGTAGCCACTGTATTTGCATATGAAAAAAACAATCGTTCAGGATGTTTGTCCCTAGTAATTCGTTCTTCCATTAAATTCATTTCATGATCCAACATGCGTTTTAAACGCGGTTGTGATACATACCGACCATCTTTCTCAACACCATAAATAGCGTCGCTAAAGTCTTTGTCATAGGCGCTCATTGCTTTTGCAATTGTACCTGAGGCACCACCTGACCTAAAAAAATGCCTAGCCGTTTCTTGGCCTGCGCCTATTTCAGCAAATGTTCCGTAAATATCAGGGTTGAGATTTATACGAAGCGTTTTCGCTTTGATTGAAGGAATATTTTCAAATGCAGTATCTCTTTTGAAAACTGATGCCATTAGTTAGGGTTTGTGTTAAACAAAGTTAAGAACTTCAAGAAATCTTTTAGGTAAATATGTTATAAATTTGATAATAATGAACAATAGCCTACAAATTACTTTTCTGGGTACCGGAACCTCTCAAGGAATACCCGTGATTGGTAGTAACCATCCGGTATGTTTAAGTAACGATCCAAAAGATAAACGATTGCGTTCTTCTGTCTTAGTTTCTTGGGAAGGATTTAATTATGTAATTGATTGTGGGCCTGATTTTAGACAGCAAATGCTTATAAATAAAGTGGATAAGCTAGATGGACTACTTTTTACACATGAGCACTCAGACCATACTGCGGGCTTAGATGATATTAGACCATTTTTTTTTAGACAAGGTGATATTCCAATTTATGCAAATGAAGAGGTGATTAAATCTTTAAAAAGAAGGTTTGATTATATTTTTGCTGATGAAAATCGTTATCCTGGTGCTCCGGCTGTTAAAGTGAATTGTATTAATGCTGAAAGTATTTTAAGCTTAGGTGGAAAGAAAATTATTGTAATTGAAGCCTGGCACAATCGCCTTAGAGTAAATGGATTTCGCATTAATGGATTTACATATCTTACAGATTTAAAGCGTGTTGAAGATAATGAGCTTGAAAAAATTAAAGGTTCTAAAGTTTTGGTTATAAACGCATTACGAATAGAACCACACCATTCACATTTTAATTTAGAAGAAGCCTTAGCTTTTGTAGAAAAGGTAAAACCAGAGGTCGCTTATTTTACACATATTAGTCATATGTTAGGTTTTCATGAAGCAGTAGAAAATGAACTTCCTGAGAACGTTCATCTGGCTTATGATGGTCTTGTAATAAAAATTTAATAGTAAAAATATAAGGTTCATTCTGGCGTTTATAAGATATACAGAACACAGAAAAGAGGTTAATTATAGTTATGAAAAAAAGTCTATTTCTTTATTTATTTGTTTTTGCAGCATTGATTTGTTTGTATTTGGTAGTTAGTAATAAAAACATGCAAAAGGTTGGTGAAGCAAAAATTGTTCGCATGCAAGATGAAACGGTAACCCTGAAAGATTCTATTCAAAATTTACATCTTAAAGTTTTAGATATGCAGTATTTCTCATTAGAAAATAATGATGATGCTTTGGCGTATTATGATCATTTAAATATTGAAGACCCTTCTCGATATATTGCCGATAAATTATTGGAGACAAATGAGAAAAAAGGGGATAACCCGTTGATACCTTATGAGGGTATGGAAAGTGATTTTAAAATAAATAAAATCAAAATATTAAATCACAAATGGATTGTCTGTGACTTTTCAGATGGAAAATTTTGGGGCGAACTTGTTATCAAATATGAGTTAAAAGATGATTTAGGGGTTGACTTTACCCTAGTAGACCACTTATTGTATACCCGCAGCAATTAGATTTTATCGACTAACCACTTTTTAAACGAGTAGAAATTTTGTGGGGCTACGCCATGACCAACAGGAAACTCTTCATAAACATGTTCAATTTTTAAGTTCTTTAAAAAGTCGGGAATACGTTGTGCCCAATCAGGTGGAATCACTTGATCTACTTGCCCGTGAGAAGCGTAAATGTTTAATTGAGAATGGTCTTTTTCAGCATAACCATCGGCAAGAATATCAACATTAATATAGCCACTTAAACCAACTACATTTTTTACTTTTTCTGGATATGACAAAGCAACGGCATAACTTAAAATTGTGCCTTGACTGAAACCTAATAAGGTAACATTGTTAGAATTTAAGCCATACGCAGTGCAAGCTTCATCAATAAAAGAGGCTATTTTTTCTCGTGACTCAATAGCTTGATCATCATCACTCCATTTTCCATTTAAATTATCAAAATGTATAGCATACCAAGCATAACCATAAGGTTCAATTGGGTAGGGGGCACGTGCAGAAATAATAAAAATATCTTCTGGTAATTCAGCAGAAAATGAAAATAAATCTTCTTCATTGCTACCATAACCGTGAAGCATAATTAATAAAGGCGTAGCTGCATTTATTTCTTTTGAAGGCCTAATGAGGTGTTCAAGTGATAATTCTTTGGATTGCATTCGGGGATGTTTGAATTAGCTAATAAATGTAAACCATTTTTGAAAATATGGCCCTAGTACAGGCAAAGATTGTTTCTTATTATTTAGAGCACCTAAAAAGCCATAGAACCATAAAACCAAATAGAAAACATATAACCCGTACCAAGCATATTCATTAAACCATTGGCTTAAAAAAAGTGCAAAACCTAAAAACATTAGATGAAGTCCGAAGGCCTGTCTTGTGTGAAAACGAGCAAAATCGTTTTTTGCATCTGAATTCATTGAGATAGCTATTAAAGCCCCAACCATGGTGAAATATGCAACAACTGCTGTTGTTTTTCCTTCAATTTCTTCTGCCATTTTTCTTTTTTTATTGAACAGATACTTCTAAAGTAATTGTATTGATTTACCTGTAATAATACCTAAAACTTTTCCTTTTAATTCTTCTCCTAGAAACATACTATTTTTAGAAGTTGAATAAATGTGATTTTTATCAAATCGAATAGAATCAGTGGGCTCAAAAATAGTTATTCGAGCTTCGGCTCCTTCTTTAATTTCAGCTTCAGGTAAACCAAATCTACTTCTTCCTTTTGTTAAAAGTGCTATTGCGGTATCAGTATCAAATAGTTGATTTAAAATTCCAAAGGCACTCTCTAAACCTATAGCGCCATAAGCTGCATTGTCAAACTCCAATTCTTTGTGCTCAATATTTATGGGTCTATGGTCTGTTGTAACAAAATCAATAATGCCTGACTTTAAACCATTGATTAAAGCTTTTGTATCTGCTTTTTCTCGTAAAGGCGGCTGTACTTTGTATTTACTGTCAAAAGTATCTAGAAGTTGATCTGTGTGCCAAAGGTTATGAATCGCTACACTACATGTTACATCTAGATTTTTCTTTTTTGCTGCTGCAATTAGCTTCACTGAATTGGCTGTTGAGATTGTTGGGATATGCAATTTTCCGCCGGTGTATTCTAAAACGAATAGATCTCTAACAATTTGAAGTTCTTCAGCAAGTGATGGAATACCTTTTAAACCTAATTTGGTAGAAACGTGCCCTTCGTTTACTATTCCTTTTCCGGCTATAGCTTTATCTAAAGGATATGAAAAAACCAATCCACCGAAATTCTGAGCATATTGTAAAGCTATTTTTAAAAGGTTCGGATTATCAATCGGATTTTTATAATCATAGAACCCTACTGCACCTGCATTCTTCATATCAAAGAGTTCTGCAAGATCTATACTTTCTGATTTTACTGTTAAAGCCCCTAAAGGATGTAAAGCGGTACTACTTTTACTCGCTGCATTCTTTAAAAAAATAATGTCGGAGCTACTGTCGGGTACAGGGTGCGAATCCGGATTTAATACCACATCGGTGAATCCACTTTTGGCAGCAGTTAAAAGTCCGTTTTCAATGGTTTCCCGTTCTTCGTAACCAGGTTCACCAAAACTAACACCAGTATCAAACCAGCCAGCCGAAACATGTAAGTTTTTGTTTTCTATAATTTTAGTTTGGCCTTCAGTCTCAATATTGGTGGCAATTTTTTCAATTTTGCCATTTTTAATCCAAATATCCTTTTTCTTCAAATGCAGGTCTTTGTTGCCTGCTGCAATGATTTTGGCTGATTTTAAAAGTATATTCATCGAAAGAATTTTTGAATAAAAATTTCAAATGTTAAAAATATCAAAGCGAAAATAACAAACCATTTCCAAAGCTCAGTGATGCTACTATCTTTTTGTAAGGTGTCAAATAAACTGTTTATTGAGTTTGATCTGCTAGCTTCATTTAGAGTTGAAAGGTCAGAATACGTTAAGTCACTTTCATTACGGGCATAATTAAAACTTAAATTTTGATATACTTTTTGTTTATCTGAAATAGTATATATCCCATCTTCTTGGGGGTTTTCAATAAACTGAAGACTCACTTTTTTGCTAAAGGATTGTTGCTGCGGAATAAATTCAAATTCAGCTTTTTTCATCTTCAATATGTCATCTTTAGAAAGTTGAGCAGCAATATCAACTTGTGTTGTACTACCTATTACGGCATATAATTGAGGTGATTCTAGACTTTTTAAACCAACATTATAAAGTGTTGGGACGATTAATGGAGAATTCTTGAAATTGGAGTTTTCGCTAGAAAGGGATGCAGTAAATAGGTACAGACCTTTTGTGCCAATAAAAAATGGATTTTTATCTTGAAATGATAATAAGGATGGTAATGTCGTTTTAATGCCAACAAATTTCTTGACTATAGGATATTGAAAATTAGTTACCTGCTTTTCAAAAACATTTTGATATAAAGGATTAGTAAAATCAATTCCCGTAATTTTTCGTTCACTAGTTATTTGCTCTAAAAATTTAATATTTGTTAGCCCTGAAAATGTCTCATTATAAGAATTATTATCAATTTGGTTGCCTGGTATAAAAACAAGGCTACCTCCATTCGACTTAAATGATTTTAAATTTGCTTGTAAGGCACTATTTATTTGTTCTAATTCATTTAATATTATTAAATCTTTCGATTCAATGGCACTATAATTTAATGACTTTAATTCTGTTGAAGTGAGTTGAAATTCATCTTCAGTATAAATTCGTTTTAAGAATTCTGAATCGGTATCACCAATTACTAAAACCTTAATTTTTTCTTTTTTATTGATATTGAAATAGAGCTGATTGTCATAGTGTAAACCGTTGTCAGATACTTCAATTCGACCGTTGATTATTTCGTTACTCGGAATTGTAAATTGAACTACTCCTTTATTGTTTTCATCAATTACAACCGCAGTTTTGGCAATTAGTTTTTCATCGTTAAATAATGAGACCGGAGTGCTCATATTAATTGATGTACCTGAAATTAGTACGTTTAATTCAAGATTCTCAGTATTCTCTTGATGAATAAAAACGGAGTCAATCGCTATATTTTTCGATTCTTCAGGTCGTATTTGAACAAAATAATGTTCCGTTTTTTCTAACGAATCGTTTTGAATTGGCCCTAACCGCTTTTGAAAATCAGAAATCAAAATAAACTCTTTGCGCGAATCGTTTTCTTGACTAAACAGCGATTCACCTTTGAGTTTTATTTCATTTAGTGACAATTGTTCTGAAGTGTAATCTAAACTTAATAGTTCATTCTGAATATCTTTAATTGTACTATTTCTATACTCTTTGGTATTTGTAAATAGATTAAAACGTTCAGTTTCTGGTATGGCTTGAATTAATTCTTGAATAGCATTCTGCAATAAAGTTGTAGTGCCAGATTTGGCCTGCATACTAAAAGAATCATCAATATAGATGGTAGTTTCTTTCTTTTTAAGCGCGTTCTTTTCTGCAAAAAATGGTTGTGCAAAAGCAATTACTAATGCTGCTAACAGCAACATTCTAGTAAATAATAAAAGCCATTTTTTTATAGTACTGCTGCGTCGTGAATTAGAAACTACCTTTTGTAGCAATGCCACATTGGTAAAAGGTGTTTTTTTAAATCTACGGAGCTGAAAAAGATGAATAAAAATAGGTATGAGTAGTTGAAGTAGGGCCCAAAGTAATTCTGGATGTCTAAACTGCATGTCCTATTTTGAATTTACAAAGATAGCTAAATTGGTTGATTGCTACTGGTTCTTTAATAAGAAGTTATTCCTTTTTTTTTGATACCTGGTTCTAGCAAAAGAAATAATATTCAGACATATGTTTTTGCCCTAACCTTGAAAAATAACTTCGAATTCTTTCTTGTTCGTCGTCATTGGCAACAGTAATTATACTCTGTGGATGCACTAATTCACTCAACTTTGAAAAGTGTAGCATTGTTTTACCGTATATATCTTTTCCTATTTTCTTCGGATTGTCACAAAGCCAAAAGAAATCAATATTGCTTTCAATCAATTTTTTGGCAATTGTTTTGCCTTTATTACCAGCGCCCCAAATAATTAAAGGTCGATTTTTATCATATTCTAGTTTTATGAAATAATGAAGCTTTATGTCTAGAAAATAGTTTTGAGCATAATGCTCGCTCGTACGAGATGTTCGATAATCATAATCACGCCAATGATGAATTACTTGCTCACAGGGTATGCATTTAAATTTGTTTTCATAAAACCGAAATGCAAGGTCATAATCCTCTGGATAAACATTCGGATTAAAACCGTCACATAAATCAAAATCCTCTCTAAATACCATCCAACATGGGGAGGGAATAACACATTCTTTATAGATTTCAGAGTAGTTCTCACCTTTTGCGGTCAATCGGTTTAGCCATTTTTGATAGCGGTCATAACCATTACTAATGCCTTGGTCAGAAAAATATTTTACTTGACCTATGGCGAGATGTCCATTTCCTCTTTTTAAAAGTGAAGTTGCCATTACTTGTATTTTATCAGGAGTCATGATATCATCAGAATCCATTCGAGTAATCAATTGGCCATTACTCTCTTTATATGCTTTTTGTAAAGCGTCAATTATACCTTGCCCTTCGTTCTCAAATACTTTAATTCTTGAGTCTTCTGATGCATTTTTTTCAAGAATTAATTTGCTGTTATCAGTAGAGTGGTCATTTACCGCAATAAGTTGCCAATTACTATAAAATTGGTTCTTAACAGATTGTAGACATTCCTGAAGAAAATCTTCTGTATTTTTAAATGGCATTAAAATGCTAACCAGTGGTTCTTGCATTTGGCCAAATTACTGAATTTTGATTTTGAATTCTATCTATTCGCTTGGAAGTATTAAAAGCGGAATTTTACAATGATATGCCATATTAGTGACAACCGGTTCTCGCATCAATTGTTGTAGATAACTATGATTGTTATAAACTAATGCTAACATATTTATGTCAAGCTCTTCTAAAAAATTAGTAATAACATTAGTCTTACTAGAATACTGAGGTGCAAAATGAACAAGGTGTTTGATGGGTGCCATGTATTCTATTAAAGTATGTTTATTAGACTCTTTAAATTTATCTTTTTTCATGGTCTCATTTACATGAAAAATATGGATTTCAGAATTAAAATTTTTCGCCAAAGATATTAGTGGATCTAGAACGTCTGCACTAAAGTTGTGTTTAAAGTCAGTGGGAAATGCAATTTTAGTTGGCTTAATAAATGAGCATATTTGAGGTACGGCTATTATGGGCCTGTTTTTAACTGATTTTATCATTCGTACCGTGTTTGTGCCTAAGAAAACCTCTTTATAACCAGAGGCTCCTTTTGTACCTGATATTATTACGTCTATGTCTTTAACTTGCAAGGTCTCAATTACTTTTTGCGTTAAAAAGTCAAATGAAGAAATTGTCTCGAAGTAATGAATCGGATTTAAACTAAAGGTCTGAATTTGTGCTATCACTTTTTCTAATTCTTGCTTTGAAGTTTTACCCTCATTTTCAACAAGAACGGAATGAGTCATGGTTTCAGCAAAAAACCGACTATGCCCAATGGATGGTGTATACGCGTTTAATAAGTAAAATGTACACTCTTCATTTTGAAATAACTTTGTAGCGTATTTAACTGCATTTAGCGCATTTCTAGAAAAATCTGTAGGTATTAGTACATTCTTCATTTCGTCTTTTATCTAATCTTTTTTGTAAAATTAGTTTCTGACTCTATTTAAAAATATGATATAAGTCAGTTTACAAATTAGATTGTACTCAAATAGTTCTATATAAAATTAGTTCTATATAGAATGTTTTTTTCCTAAGAAATCGGATATAAAAAAACCTGAAACTTATAATTTCAAGCAACGTAAAAATTTTACTTTGTTTACTATTTAGAAGCCTTCTATTAAATTTAATAAACCTTTTTCATTTATAATTCCAATTTTTTTGCCAGATGATTTAATTAGACCTTTCTTCTTAAATTCTGAGATTATTCGAATGCAAGATTCAGTGGCAGTCCCCACTACATTAGCATATTCTTCTCGTGATAAGCTTAATGCTAAAAAACCATTATCGTCCTCACCATAATTATTTTTCAAATACATAAATGCTTCTGCAATACGTTGTTTTACGGTTTTCTGTGACATGTTCACAATTACATTATCGGCTTCTTTTAAATCATGTGCCATGTGGCGTAGCACTTCTAATGCGAAATTAGGATTAGAATCTAATGTGCTAACTATGGCATTTTTTGGAATATAACACACTTTCATATCGCTTACAGCTATTGCACTTAGATTAGTAGATTCTTCAGCTATAACAGAACGTTGTCCAATTACTTCTCCTTTACTTGCTAATTTTACTATTTGATTTTTACCGTTAGGACTGAGTTTTGAAAGTTTTGTAACACCATCACGAACACAAAAAACGCCATCTAACTTTTCACCTTCTTCAAAAAGAACTTCCCCTTTTTTTAATGTCTTCGTTATTTTTGTGTCAGATACTATTTTCAGTTCTTCTTTGCTCATAGCTCTTAAAGAATTGAATTGCCTAATAATACAATTCTCGCATCTCGTTTCCATC
The DNA here is from genome assembly GCF_016811105.1 of Aurantibacter crassamenti. GTDB lineage: Bacteria > Bacteroidota > Bacteroidia > Flavobacteriales > Flavobacteriaceae > Aurantibacter_A > Aurantibacter_A crassamenti. The sequence goes on along the minus strand of NZ_JAFBGM010000002.1, from coordinate 447,677 downwards.
TGGTAGATTTTATTATCCAAATCAAAAGTAATATCCTAGAATTAAGCAAAAACTGATATATGTCATATTATATGGTTTAACTTTCATTGAAATTTGCTTCTTGTACGCGAATTAAGATGATTAAAAGTGAGTGCTTCCATTGTGGTGAAGAATGTGCAAGTAACAGCATAGAATTTGATGCAAAAGAATTCTGTTGTAACGGTTGTAAAACTGTTTATGAAATTTTTTCGAGTAATGATCTTTCGCACTATTATGAAATTCAAAAGGCTGCTGGGGCAACTCCAAAAGTAATTGCAGATAAATATAATTTCTTAGACAATGTAGATATCATCGATAAATTAGTCGAATTTAATGATGGTGAAACACAAATAGTTAATCTATATATACCACATATACATTGTAGTTCTTGTATTTGGGTACTTGAAAATTTAAGTAAACTGAATTCGTTTGTAAAGTTATCGCAAGTAGATTTTCCTAAAAAAACAGTGCGAGTTACTTATCAAAGTTCAGAAATCTCACTTAAAGGTCTAGTCGAATTGCTTACTAAAATTGGGTATGAACCCTATATTTCTTTAGACGACTATGATAATAAGAAAAAAACAATTGACCGAAGTTTAATTTATAAACTAGGAGTTGCTGGTTTTGCTTTTGGTAACGTGATGTTTTTATCTTTTCCGGATTATTTTGATTTGAGTTCTAGCGAAACAACTGGTGGTGAATTTTGGTTGAACCAGTATCAAAATGTTTTCCGCTGGTTGATGTTTGTATTTTCGTTACCAGTGGTTTTTTATGCTGCTAATGATTATTTTATTTCGGCTTATAAAGGGTTACGTAGTAAAATACTAAATATTGATGTACCCATCGCCCTCGGTGTATTAGTGCTTTTTCTACGTAGTACATTTGAGATTATTTTTGGTTGGGGAAATGGTTTTTTTGATTCATTAACTGGGTTGATTTTTTTTCTTTTATTAGGTAAATTTTTCCAACAGAAAACATATTCATTTTTATCTTTTGAACGCGATTATAAGTCATATTTTCCTATTGCCGTAACAAGAATTACGGCAGAAGGGCAGGAAGAGAACATTCAAGTTAATAATATAAAAAAGGGTGATCGATTGTTGATTCGAAATGAAGAACTTATTCCTGTTGATGCCATTTTATTAAAAGGGAAAGCTCAAATTGACTATAGTTTTGTGACAGGAGAATCCGAGCTGGTTCATAAAAGTTCTGGTGATAAAATTTATGCTGGAGGTAAACAACTGCGAGGTGTAATAGAAATAGAGACTTTAAAATCGGTATCTCAAAGTTATTTAACACAATTGTGGAGTAATTCTATTTTTCAAACGGATAAAACAAGTAGGCATCAAACAATTACCGATACAATAAGTAAAAAGTTTACAGTAACTGTATTATCTATTGCATTTTTGGCAACAGGATATTGGTTATATGTTGAGCCTAGTAAAGCACTAAACGTTTTTACAGCCGTATTAATTATCGCATGTCCATGTGCTATTGCCTTAGCAGCACCATTTACTCTGGGAAATTTATTGCGCATTTTTGGACGTAAAAAATGTTACTTAAAAAATACACAGACTATTGAGCAACTAGCTCAGATAGATACAGCAATTTTCGATAAAACGGGTACCATTACAACTTCAAAGAAAAGTACGGCTACGTATGAAGGTATGCCATTAAATATAGACGAAGTATCCCTTCTGCGAAATACGTTACGTGCCTCAAATCATCCATTGAGTAGGTCATTATATAGTTTATTAGCCGAACATGATATTGTTAGTTTAGATGAATATGATGAACATATAGGCCAGGGAGTTGAGGGTAGTAAAGGTGATGCTTTTATCAAGGCAGGTTCAGCAGAATATGTTGGCAAAAATAGCGCTAGTGATTCTTTAAATACTGCTGTTCATATCAGTAGTAATGATACTTATAAAGGTAAGTATGTGTTTCATAACGAATATAGAAAAGGTGTAACTGAAATTTTTCAAGAATTGTCAGAATCTTATAAAATAGCTATTCTTTCAGGTGATAATGAAGCTGAAAAAAGGCGATTAGAGCGATTATTGCCCAGATTAACTCCATTGTATTTTAATCAAAAACCTGTAGATAAATTAGAGTTTATAAAAGCACTTCAAGATAAAGGTAAAAAAGTGCTAATGGTTGGAGACGGGTTAAATGACGCTGGTGCATTAGCTCAAGCTGAAGTTGGTTTAACAATTTCAGAAAATGTGAATGTTTTTTTACCTGCATGTGATGGTATTCTTGATGCTTCAAAATTTCAGCAATTACCAAAATTTATACAGGCTGCAAAAAAAGCGATGACAATAGTTAGACTGAGTTTTATATTATCCTTAATGTATAATGTTGTTGGTCTTTATTTTGCGGTGACCGGTCAACTTCAACCCATAATCGCTGCTATTTTAATGCCGTTAAGCTCAATTAGCGTAGTTGCATTTACGACGATTATGACAAATTTATTAGGAAAACAATTGGAGTAATATTTTCCCTTAAAAAAAAGAGTAAACATGACATATGTCATATTTGTTAAACAGGGCACCATGTATTTTTACACTTTAATTCAGGTAGGTATGAGTGCTATTTATATTCTTTTAGCCATAAGTATTGTGGTTGCTCTGGTTTTTTTTGCCGCCTTTATTTATGCGGTTCGTAAAGGGCAATACGACGATTCTTATACACCTTCAGTTCGAATGCTTTTTGAAGATGAAGTCGTAAAAATACCTTCCCAAAAAATTAAGACCAAAATTAAAAAATCCAACTAAACACTAAGATTGATTATGGAAGTACAGCAGTTTTATTATGATAACAAAATCGTAAAAAATTTCCTCTATGCCACTATTTTTTGGGGTATTGTAGGTATGTCAGTAGGGCTTTTACTTGCTTTTATGTTTCTATTCCCCAATGTTACTGATGGAATCTCATGGTTGAGCTTTGGAAGACTTAGACCGTTACATACAAATGCGGTTATTTTTGCATTTGTTGGTAATGCAATTTTCGCAGGAGTCTATTATTCTACGCAACGATTATTAAAGGCTAGAATGTTCAACGATATTTTAAGTCAAATTAACTTCTGGGGCTGGCAACTTATTATTGTTGCAGCTGCTATTACACTACCACTAGGGTATACTTCATCAAAAGAATATGCAGAACTCGAATGGCCCATTGATATTGCTATAGCTGTTATTTGGGTTGTCTTTGGTTGGAACCTTATAGGCACAATTATTAAGCGAAGACAACGACATATGTATGTGGCAATTTGGTTTTATCTCGCAACATTTGTGACAATTGCTGTATTACATATTTTCAATAGTCTTGCGCTACCGGTTTCAGCATTAAAAAGCTATTCGGTTTATGCTGGGGTACAAGATGCATTGGTGCAATGGTGGTACGGACATAATGCCGTGGCATTTTTTTTAACAACACCTTTTCTAGGATTGATGTATTATTTTGTTCCTAAAGCAGCTAACAGACCTGTTTATTCTTATCGCCTTTCAATTGTACATTTCTGGTCTTTAATTTTTATTTATATCTGGGCCGGACCACACCACTTATTATATTCGTCACTTCCTGATTGGGCTCAAAATTTAGGTGTTGCATTTTCTGTTATGTTAATCGCACCTTCTTGGGGAGGTATGATAAATGGATTATTAACATTGCGCGGTGCATGGGATAAAGTACGTACAGATCCTACATTAAAGTTTATGGTTGTTGCAATTACGGGTTATGGTATGGCAACTTTTGAGGGGCCATTACTTTCACTTAAAAATGTTAATGCTATTGCGCATTTTAGTGATTGGATTATTGCTCATGTTCATGTGGGAGCTCTTGCTTGGAATGGATTTTTAACCTTTGGAATGATTTATTGGTTAATACCAAGAATGACAAAAACTAAATTATACTCTATTGGTTTAGCAAATACACATTTTTGGATAGGAACTTTGGGCATTATATTATATACATTACCAATGTATGTAGCTGGATTTACTCAAGCTTTAATGTGGAAAGATTTTAACCCAGACGGCACTTTGGTTTATGGTAACTTTTTAGAAACTGTTAACGAAATTATACCCATGTATTGGATGCGTGCCATTGGTGGTAGCATGTATATTTTAGGAGCATTTGTAATGTTATATAATGTGGTTCAAACAATACGTTCTGGCCAAGCAGTAGAAGACGAATTGGCAGAAGCGCCAGCTTTATCTAAAGTCTCAAAAAGTAGAACATCTGGTGAAACTTTTCATACATGGTTAGAACGCAAGCCAGTGCAGTTAACAATTTTGGCTACAGTTGCTATTTTAATTGGAGGTATTGTACAAATAGTTCCAACTATAATGGTAAAATCTAATATTCCGACAATTACAAGTGTTAAACCATATACACCATTGGAGTTAGAAGGAAGAGACCTTTACATAAGAGAAGGGTGTGTTGGTTGTCACTCTCAAATGGTTCGCCCTTTTAGAAGTGAAGTGGAACGTTATGGTGAATATGCCAAAGCGGGTGAATTCGTATATGATCATCCATTTCTTTGGGGTAGTAAAAGAACAGGACCAGATTTATTGAGAGTAGGAGGAAAATATTCTGATAACTGGCACTTTAACCACATGTATGATCCGCAAAGCACTTCGTCTGGATCAATAATGCCTGCATATCAATGGTTGATAAGAAACGAGCATGATCGTAGCAATATTCAAACTAAAATGAGAACAATGCAAACTTTAGGAGTACCCTATTCTGATGAAGATGTGGCCAATGCTAATAACTCTATGGTTGAACAAGCAACAAAGATTGAAAAAAATCTATATACCGATCCTGATTTTGCAAAAAGCTACGAAGCAGATAAGATGTATGCTCAGGAGAATAATGAAGAGTTTATTCAGATGAGAGATCGTGAGATAGTGGCCTTAATAGCATATTTACAGCGATTAGGTACGGATATTAAAATTAAAGATGGATCTGAAACAGCGGCTAAATAATTAAGTTATGTTAAAATTTGTAAAAGGACATTTAGAAAGTATAGATGGTGTAGCTACCTACCCAATGATTTCGTTATTAATTTTTTTCATCTTTTTTGCTATTCTTTTTTGGTGGGTAATTACTGCATCAAAAGCACATATCAAAGAGGTTAGTGAATTGCCTTTAGAAGATTAATAAATTATAAAACTATTAACCGACCGTAAATAAGTACACATGAAAAATAGTTCAGTTTGGTGGATTCGTGTCCCCGTTATTTTCTTTATTATCATAGGAATAACAGAATATTTTATTGATTCTGGAGATAAACCAGCATTTATTGAATACCCAATATTACTCTGGTTTTTTCTTTTAGTATTGCTCATATTGGTTGCAATTGAAATTATCATTCAGGCCATAGAGTCCGTAATGTTTAGAACTTTAGATGAAGCTGCCCAGAAAAGATACCTTGAAGCGAAATCAACGAATTGGGAATGGACCTGGGGAAAGAAAACTTATAATAAACTTCTTGGCTCAAAACCAATTGAAAAAGAGGGTGATATTATTCTCGATCATAATTACGATGGTATTCGAGAATTAGATAATACACTTCCACCATGGTGGGTATATATGTTTTATGCGACCATTATTTTTGCCGTAGTTTATTTAGTTCGCTTTCATATAGTAAACGATTATACACAAACTGAAGAATTTGAACGAGAAGTTGCCGAAGCTCGAGCTGAAGTTGAAGCCTATAAGCTTACTGCAAAAGATTTAGTTGATGCAAATACGGTTGAATTGTTAACTGATGCCAGTGATATTTCGGCAGGTGAAACAATTTATACTGCGAATTGTGTAGCCTGTCATATGCCCGATGGTGGTGGTGGTATTGGCCCAAATCTTACAGATGAAAATTGGATTTTAGGCGGTGGTATTAAAAACGTTTTTAATACCGTTTCTGAAGGTGGTCGTGACGGAAAAGGTATGGTTGCATGGAAACAAATTTTGAAGCCTATAGAAAGGGCTCAAGTATCTAGTTATATTCTTACCAAAATCTATGGTACAACGCCTGCCAACCCAAAGGCACCAGAGGGTGATATTTGGGAGGAAACTGCAGAATAATAAAACCTAACTGTGCTTCATATTTTAATGAGGTGAATTAAATGGTTGTAATTTGATAAGAGTTATTTGAATAGTGTAATTAAATATTAATGGCACAAGATCAAGAAAATTTTAGAGATTCAATTGGAACCATCAGTGAAGACGGTAAACGTGCATGGGTATTTCCAAAAAAACCAAGTGGTAAATTTTATCAATACCGTAAACTAGTTAGCTATATTTTACTAACGTTTTTGGTAGTAGCACCATTTATTAAAATTAATGGTAATCAATTTTTGATGTTCAATGTATTAGAACGTCGATTTAATATTTTTGGTTTTCCTTTTTGGCCACAAGATTTTCATCTGTTTGTTATTTCAATGATTATTGGCGTAGTATTTATTGCGCTTTTTACAGTTGCTTTTGGTCGTATTTTTTGTGGATGGATGTGTCCGCAAACTATATTTCTCGAAATGGTTTTTCGTAGAATAGAATTCTGGATTGATGGAGATCGTGGAGCTCAAATGAAATTAAATCGTCAACCATGGAATGCTGAAAAGATAAGAAAAAGGGTTTTGAAATGGGCAATCTTTTTCATTATCTCATTTTTAATTGCTAATGTTTTTTTAGCTTATTTGATTGGTAGTGATCGGTTATTGGAATACATTATTGATGGACCATTACAACATGTTAGCACATTAATTTCACTATTGATTTTCACCTTAGTTTTCTATTTTATATTCGCTTGGTTTCGTGAACAGGTTTGTATTATTGCTTGTCCGTATGGTAGAATGCAAGGGGTTTTACTTGACGATAAATCTATTATTGTTGCTTATGACCATAAACGTGGAGAAGGTGAGAATGGTAGAAAGAAATTTAGAAAAAATGAAGATAGAGATGCATTAGGTCATGGCGATTGTATTGATTGTTTTCAATGTGTAAATGTTTGTCCAACTAATATAGATATCAGAAATGGTACGCAATTAGAATGTGTAAACTGTACTGCATGTATTGATGAGTGCGATACCATAATGGAAAAAGTTAATCTTCCTAAAGGATTAATACGTTATGCTAGCGAAGATGAAATTGTTAAAAAAGAAAAATTCAAATTTACACCACGTTTAAAAGGCTACACTGCTGTGTTGGTTATATTAACAGGAATCTTAATAGGGATGTTGTTTTTGCGTAATGATCTTGAAGCAAATATTTTACGATTGCCTGGGCAATTGTATGAGCATAAAGAAGGCAATATTATTAGTAATGTATATACTTTTAAATTGGTAAACAAAACAACTAAAGATGTTGATGATGTAAGTTTTAAGTTGCTTTCGCACAAAGGTAGAATTGAACTTGTAAGGCATGAAAATTTTATAGTGCCAGCTCAAGAAATGTCAGAAGGCACACTTTTTATTGAAATAAATAGCGCCGCCTTAGATGGTGATAAAACGAATTTAAAAATTGGCGTTTTTAGCGGTGATGAAAAAATTGAAACCACAACGGCTAGGTTTTTGGGGCCTAGAAGCTATAGATAAATAAGATGAAAATAAATTGGGGTACTAGTATTGTAATAGCATTTGTAGCATTTATTTCATTTATTCTGTTCTTTGTTTTTAGAATGAGTACTGAAGTAAAAGCTGAACATGATTTAGTGACTGAAGATTACTATAAAGATGAATTGGGATATCAAAAAGATATTGATGCGGAACAAAATGCAAAAAATTTGAGTGATTCAATGAAAATTGTCGTTTCAAAAGAGGGGCTGAAAATTAGCTTCCCTCAAAATCAAACTGCAACTAAGATATCAGGAAATGTGTTTCTATACAGACCATCCAATAAACAATTAGATTTTGACTTACCTATAAGTCTATCTGATTCAAATTTGCTCATACCTGACGAACGTTTGTTGGATGGTCGATGGAACATTAAAGTGTTTTGGGAGTATGAGGGTAAGTCGTTTTTACATAAAAAAAATATAACGTACTAAAATGTTATTATCGGCAATTTTAATGGGTTTAGTCGGTAGTCTACATTGTGTAGGTATGTGTGGCCCCATTGCTTTTATGTTGCCCGTAAATAGAGAGAACGAGTTTAAAAAATTTCTACAAATATTCTTATATCATTTTGGCCGACTACTTGCTTACGGTATAATCGGATTGTTATTTGGCTTATTAGGTAAAGGACTATATGTTTTTGGAATGCAACAAAAGTTGTCAATTGCGATTGGTGTTTTAATGATTGCAATTGTTTTTATTCCTACCAAAACTCTAAATAAATTTAGTTTATCAAGACCATTTTATATGGCAATTTCAAAAGTTAAGAATCGTCTCGGGCACGAACTAAAAAAGAAATCTCCAGACACTTTTTTAACCATTGGTTTCCTAAATGGATTTCTTCCGTGTGGACTGGTCTATATGGCACTATTTGGATCTGTAGCAATGGGTAATGCAGTTGAAGGTAGTTTATATATGATGTTATTTGGTTTAGGTACTATTCCGTTAATGACAACTGCGATTTATTTTAGTAGTTTTTTAAAAGGAGCATCAAGATTAAAGGTGCAAAAACTTATTCCGGTTTTCGTAGTGCTTATTGGAGCATTATTTATTATTCGCGGTCTAGGTTTAGGTATTCCGTATGTATCACCCAAACCTGTTGTTGAAATTGTTTCTGAAAGTATGGCATGTCCTAGTGAAATAACCTTATCAGAAGAATGAAACCACTTTCCAATGATATTGTACTTAGACCAAGATTTCAAATTGAAGTTCCAGAAACAAAAGAATCTGTTTTAAATTCTTTTGAAAAAGATGAAAGTTCGTCGTTTATCATTAAAAGATTAGATGAACATGTCTTTATTAAATTCACACCAAAACAGAATAATTTTTGGTCTCCGCAATTGCATTTAGAAATTGATACCTTGAATGATAAAAACTGTAAAATTTATGGTGTTTTCGGTCCAAATCCAGCACTGTGGACATTCTTTATGTTTCTTCATTTTGGCATTGCTATTTTATTTATTATCATGAGCGTTTGGGCTTACTCAAATGCAGCACTACAAAAATCATATACACTTCAATTGTTTTTTATGGGATTAATGGTTGTTATTTGGTTCGCACTTTATTTATTTGGTAGAGCTGGTAAACATAAAGGAAAACCACAAATGCATGAATTATATAATTTTGTACTTCGTAAGTTATCAAATACGATATAAGCATGATTGGTGATACACTTTATCATCAACAGAATAATAACTCAAATCTTTTTAATTTTCATTAATTTCGATATCAAATTCATTTTGTATGAAAGTTCGTGAGAAGTTTATAATAATTGCTACAATAACAGTACTAACAATTATTGTTTTATCATTCTTCTGGCAACCTATTTTATGGTTGTTTATTATAGTCTTACCATTAGTAATAATGGGTCTTTTTGATATTTTTCAAAAGAGTCATACTATTCGTAGAAACTTCCCTGTACTAGGACGATTTCGATATTTGTTAGAATCGATTCGACCTGAAATTATGCAGTATTTCGTAGAAACAGATACTGAAGGTAGACCTTTGAATCGCATCCTTCGTTCATTGATTTATAGAAGAGCAAAAGGGGCTAATGATACTGAACCTTTTGGCACACAAAAAGATTTGTACCATTCTGGTTACGAGTGGATGGAACACTCTATGTATGCAAAACAAAATCCGAAGGAGATAGGTGATTTTCCACGTTTGATAATTGGGGGTAAAGATTGTAAACAACCGTATTCTTCAAGCCTCTTAAATATCTCAGCAATGAGTTTTGGTTCATTGAGTAATAATGCAATTATGTCACTTAATAAAGGTGCTAAAATGGGGAATTTTGCGCATAATACCGGCGAAGGTGGTATTAGTGATCACCATTTAAAATACGGTGGCGATTTAATCTGGCAGATTGGTACCGGTTATTTTGGTTGTAGAAATGAAGACGGTACTTTTAATGAAGCATCATTTCAGCAAAATGCACTACGACCGGAAGTGAAAATGATAGAAATAAAACTTTCACAAGGCGCCAAACCAGGTCATGGTGGTATATTGCCAGCCATTAAGAATACTGAAGAAATAGCTAAAATAAGACATATTAAGCCTGGTATTGCAGTGCATTCACCACCGTCACATTCTGCCTTTGCAGATCCTATTCAGTTCATGTATTTTATTAAAAAATTACGAGATCTTTCTGAAGGTAAGCCCATAGGTTTTAAACTTTGTTTAGGACGAAAACAAGAGTTTATGGATTTCTGTGAAGCCATGATTTTTACAGGTATTACCCCTGATTTTATAACAGTTGATGGGGGAGAAGGAGGCACTGGTGCGGCGCCAATTGAATTTTCAAATACGATGGGTATGCCACTTAGAGAGGGACTTATTTTTGTGATTGATACCCTGGTCGGCTTTGGCTTGAGAAATGATATTAAAGTTATTGTAGCGGGTAAAATAATTACTGGTTTTCATATGGCGAGAGCAATTGCGTTAGGCGCTGACGGTTGTAATAGTGCTAGAGCAATGATGCTAGCAATAGGTTGTATTCAGGCTTTACAATGCAATACCAATACGTGCCCAGTTGGGGTTGCTACTCAAAATAAATCACTCGTGAGAGGCTTGGTAGTAGATGATAAAGCCCCAAGAGCCAAAAATTTTCATGAAGCTACTATTCATAGTTTTTTAGAGTTAGTTGCAGCAGCTGGTCTTAATGGGCCAAGCGAACTTCGTCGTGAACATATTAGCAAACGTATTGGTATGTATGTGGTTAAAACGTATGATGAAATTTATCCCTATATGGAAGAAGGTTCATTATTGCATATTGAAAGAATTCCTGAAAGTTATCAGAAATTCTTTCATCTAACGCGTATCATGAAGTAGTTATATTAATAAACTGATTACTTCGACTATATTTTAAAAGTAACTACTGGTATTGGTGAGTGATTAGCTACATCTTCACCAATACTACCCATAAAGAAATGCGATAAACCAGTTCTTCCGTGAGTCGGAATTGCAATGATATCCGCAGCAATTGAACTACTATAGTTTAAAATTCCTTTTTCAACTGTGTAGTCATTATAAATCTTCACTTCATGTGATGAGTTTGCTGTCGCTAAAAAAGTGTTGATGCGCTTGTATATTTCTTCAGTGCTATTAAAATTATCACCAGGTGTATTCACATAAACCAATTTCATTTCAGCTGATAATAAGCTTGCAAATTTTTGTGCTTTCTTAAAAGCTGGAAGTTTTTCAACGTTAAAATTACTAGCAAATACCAAGCGATCTACTTTAAAATTGTCGAAAGTGTTTTTTATAACTAGAACGGGTATGTCGGCATTTCTAACAACACGTTCTGTATTTGAGCCAACAAAAACTTCTTCTATACCTTCAGAGCCGTTTGAACCCATAACTATTAAATCAGCGTCTGTTTCTTTAGCTACCTCATTAATTTCACTAAATACCTTATAATGCTTAATAATTGGGGTAATCGAAATACCCTTTAAATACTCCTTACTCAAGAATTCTGAAAATCGCTTTTCTGCAAGTTTTATTAAAAAAACAGTTTGCTCAGGATGCGCATTTTGAGAAGATGAAATCATATTATGATTCAGCTCTAACATGTGTAAAGCCAAAATTTCAGCATTATGATTTTTAGCTAAATCTGCAGCAACTTTAAGTGCATTTTCTGATTGTATAGAAAAATCAAGAGGTACGATTATTTTTTTCATAATTATGCTATAAAAGGTTAAACGAATTTAAATACTTAAAATAAAAATTACTATGATTTTTATCATAGTATATAACTTATTCGTTCAATTTTTATTGCAAAAATCAGCTGCTAATTGCTTTCATTACAGCCGATTACCTTGTAGACTTTTCCATCGCTTTTTGTGAAAATGTATAACTCACCTTGGCTATCTTGTCCCATACGCACCTCGACGCGTGTGTTTTTAGTGATTTCTTTTAATGTGGTAGTTTTTCCATTTAACTCAACGCCCATTCTAAGAACCTTTGATTGCTGCCCATCAACTATATCTGAAGCTTCAGAATAGAAAAATGTACCCTGCGGAATATCGCCGAAAATATATTTGCCTTTTAAAAGTGGTATGTTATCACCATTATAAAAATATCCTCCACATACGGCGTTTCCTTCGTCATGATCATATTGTATCACAGGATTTGTATATTTCGAGTCATCTTCTGGTAAGGGGTAAACCAATTCGGTATTGGCATCTACATCATAAAGAAAAGAACCTTCTCTATTTGGCCATCCATAGTCAGCACCTTTTTTTATCAAATTAACTTCTTCTACACTGTGTTGCCCAATATTTGAAACCAACATTTGACTTGGGTTCTTCTCATTCCACGCAAAACGATGTGGATTTCTAAAACCTCTAGCCCATATTTCATCTAATTTTTCTGAATCACCTACAAAAGGGTTGTCTTCTGGAATACCATAATTACCATTTCTACCATTGGTACCTAATGGGTCAATTCTTAGTATGCTACTCCAAATATGAGAAAAGCTATCTGTTAGTTCTGGATGGCCTGCCAAGGCTGCGGTGCCATCGCCAATGCCTAAATATAATAATCCGTAATCAGGCTCACCTTTTTTCGCGAAAGGATTAAATACTATTTCTTGCAAACCATGGGCTCTATTGTACATATCCATACGTACAACTTCACGTTTAGTTCCGTTATATTTTTTTGCACTAGGGTTTTCTGTTTTCCATTCTGTAATTACCCATTGTAGTTTAGCTTCAATGCCTTCAGGTATTGCAAAATCAGCGGTGGCTGTTTCCCCTGGCACAGTATGGGTGGTATATAATAATCCGTTTTTCTCAAATTCTGGATGAAATGCAAAACTACCCAGCCCGTTACCCCAACCCGGACTGTGAAAGAAATCAGGTTCTTTTGAAAGGTCTAAATAAACTTGTACGGTATCATCTACTATTTCATAAAGCTCACCTCGCAGATCTGAAATAAATAAGCGCTCGCCTGTATCAGTTTTTAATGGTAAAAAAGTATTAATTCTAGCTAAAGGAGCTTTATCTGCACTAGCAGGAATTGTTAACCATTCTTCCAGTACTAAATTTAAATTTGACGAAGCAAGCTTTTCAGGGATAGGATTAATTAATCCACCAGGGCGCGCGTTTTTATTCTTTTTTTCTGCCTCTGAAAATCGATGTATAAAGCCCAATAAGTTTTCTAATTCATCACCTTGTATTTCAGGGAACGGAGGCATATATAATTTAAATGTTTCAAACTTCGCCACTGCACGCTCATCTCCACTTTCAATAACTTTTTGCGGATTATGAATAAAAGCTTTCAACCAATCTTTGTCTACTTCTGACGTAATACCGCTTAAGTTTGGCCCAATTTCATTCATCTCAAAATTGTGACAGCTAGCACATTTTTCATTGAAAATTTCCATTCCCTGTTGCCATTCCATTTCACCATATGCATATTTGTCTTTTTGGTCTTTTGCGGTCTCTTTGTTTTCTTTCGGACTGTCTTTACAACCCGTTAAAAAGATAAAAACTATTACAAGTAATGTGTTGATGAAGGGAAATTTTCTTGAATTCATTTAGTTTTTTTAAGCTACCAAGTGGTACATCTAATTTTTATAATGTATTTGAAGGGCTATAAATTTCAGCAAATTAATTGAATAAGACTAGTAGTAGTTGAACTTATTTAAGGTTGACCTCGTTTTTAATTTAATACAAAGAATGAGATTATGCGGAAATTTCTATTTAAGACGAACAGCATATTTTATCAAATAGGTTTACGAAACTATTTTATAACCTAAGGTTAAATTTTCCTTTACAACTGTATCCGTTTTTAATTACAAACTTTGATAAAACTGATTTCTAGAAAAATGAAAAAAGTCATAGTATCTATTTCAGAATTTATTGAAAACGCTTTCATATCACAATTAGCAAGTTATTTCTCTCCATTTAAATATAGAAAAATTAGAAAGTTCAAACATTCTGAATTTGTATGAAGAAAAGAGCGGTTGATATTGTTGTTATTTCAGATGTGCATTTAGGCACCTATGGTTGCCATGCAAAAGAACTACTAAAATATATGAAATCGATTAAGCCAAAACAAGTAATATTAAATGGCGACATAATTGATATTTGGCAGTTTAGTAAAAGATATTGGCCAAAATCACATATGAAAGTTATTAAGCTTTTAATGGAATGGATTTCAAAAGGAGTTCGTGTACATTATATTACAGGTAATCACGATGAAATGCTGAGAAAATTTGCTGATTTTAAAATGGGCTCGTTTAGTATTTCTAATAAGTTATTGCTAAATATTCATGGTCAAAAAGCATGGTTTTTTCATGGTGATGTTTTTGATGTAACCATGCAACATTCTAAATGGATTGCTAAGCTCGGAGCCATTGGTTATGATTCACTTATACTTTTAAATAGAGCAATTAATTACGGGTATAAAAAGCTAGGTAAAGGCCCAGTTTCAATGTCCAAAAAAATTAAAAATGGTGTAAAATCGGCAATAAAGTTTATTAATGATTTTGAGCAAGTTGCAGCGGACATTGCAATAGATAATGCGTTTGACTTTGTTATTTGTGGCCATATTCATCAACCGGAAATCAAACAAATAAAGACAACAAGAGGTAGTGTTACATATTTAAATTCTGGTGATTGGGTTGAGAATTTAACTGCCCTAGAATACCATAATAAGAAATGGACACTTTATCAATATGAAGATGATATTGCTACAAAAGCTTTTGATATTGAAATAAATGATCCTGTTGAAGTTTTAGAACAGAATCAACTATTTCAAAGTTTGATGGATGAATTCAATAAAATGTCAGTTTCAAAAGCACCCAAATAATAAACCATATTTATGAAAGTTCTTTATGCAATTCAAGGTACAGGTAATGGGCATTTAAGTAGAGCTCGTGATATAATTCCTATTTTACAATCCAAGCAAATAGAACTAGATCTTTTGGTGAGTGGCACACAAGCAGATGTAGGGTTACCACATCCAATAAAGTACAACTTAAAAGGCTGGAGTTTTATCTTCGGAAAAAAAGGAGGTGTTGATATGTGGCGTACCTATTTGAAAACAAATTCCGTGCGCTTGCAAAAAGAAATTAAAGAAGTACCAGTAGAAAATTATGATTTAGTTATTAATGATTTTGAGCCAGTTTCTGCATGGGCATGTAAGCTGAAAAACATTAAATGTATTAGCTTAAGTCATCAAGCAGCTGTTCTAGCACGTAACGCACCCAAACCAAAAAAAAGTGATCTAATTGGTAGAACCATTCTAAAAAATTATGCTCCTACTAGTGTGCAATATGGTTTACATTTTAAAAAATATGACGACAAAATGTATACTCCAATAATCCGCCAAGAGATTCGAAATATTACATTAAATACTGGTAACCATTACACTGTTTATTTGCCATCATACAGTGATGCTAAAATTCTAAATATGCTTTTAAATATTGAAAATGTAAACTGGCAGGTCTTTTCAAAACATACAGCTTCTAAATATATATGGCATAATATCTCAGTTCACCCAATTGACAATGAAGCCTTTATTCATAGCATGGCAAACAGTACGGGAGTATTATGTGGTGCCGGATTTGAAAGCCCTGCAGAGGCTCTACACATGCGAAAAAAACTCATGGTTATTCCTATGAAAGGTCAATATGAACAACAGTGTAATGCTGCGGCTTTAAAAGAAATGGGTGTGCCCGTGATTAAAAGTTTAAAGTTAAAACACTTAGATAAATTACAAAGTTGGGTTGATAGTGATACCAGAATTGAGGTTGATTACCCTGATGAAACCGAACAAATAATTAATCGGGTTTTAGAAGAATCTTTGGTGGGCATTATCATTTAGAACCATGTCAGAAAATTTCAATCTAAACAAGCAAGATTTCGGTGAAAATTTTGTTTGGGGAGTTTCAACTGCTGCATATCAAATTGAAGGTGCTCATAATATAGATGGAAAAGGCGAATCTATTTGGGATCGATTCGCTTCTAAAAAAGGGGCGATTTATAACGGTCAACATGGTCAAATAGCCTGCGATTTTTATAAAGATTTTGAAAAGGATATTCTTCTGATGAAAGAGATGAATATTTCAAACTTTAGATTTTCAATTTCTTGGACACGGATATTACCAGACGGTATTGGTCAATCTAACAAAAAAGGAATTGCATTTTATAACAAGGTAATTGATTTTTGTATTTCTTGTGGAATTACCCCGTGGGTAACCTTGTATCACTGGGATTTACCGCAAAATTTAGAAGATAAAGGGGGATGGACGAATAGAGAAATATTAGAATGGTTTAAAGAATTTGTAACACTTTGCGCCTCTAGTTTTGGCGATCGAGTAAAACATTGGATGGTGCTTAATGAGCCTATGGTTTTTACTGGGGCGGGTTATTTTTTAGGAGTTCATGCGCCGGGTAGAAAAGGTCTTAAAAATTTCTTACCAGCAATTCATCACGCTACAATGTGTCAAGCGATAGGTGGTAATATTCTACGCGAGTCAGTGGCTAATGCCGTAATTGGAACAACATTTTCTTGTTCTCAAATAACTCCGTTTTCACAAAAAAGAAAGGATATAATTGCAGCCAAAAAAGCAGATGCTTTGCTAAATAGACTTTTTATAGAACCTGTGTTAGGTTTAGGGTACCCAATTGAAAATATTAAAGTATTAAAGCGAATAGAGAAGTATATTCACACAGATGATTTAAAAAACATAGAATTCGATTTTGATTTTATTGGGATACAAAATTATACGCGTGAAGTAGTCAAACATAGTTATACTGTACCCTATTTACAGGCGAAAATTGTAAAGGCAACAAAAAGAAAAGTTGCAACTACATTAATGGAATGGGAAGTATATCCACCAAGTATCAATGCCATGATTAAAAAGTATAATAATTATAAGGGCATTAAAAAATTAGTAATAACAGAGAATGGTGCTGCATTTAAAGATATTGTTTCGAACGAAAAAGTAAATGATCCAAAACGACTTTCATATTTGCAGAATTATCTTAAAGAAGTGCAACGGGCCAAAAAGGATGGACTCGAAGTTTCAGGTTATTTTGTCTGGACCTTCACTGATAATTTTGAATGGGCTGAAGGCTTTTACCCTAGATTTGGTTTGGTCTATGTTGATTTTGAAACACAAAAAAGAACTATTAAATCTTCAGGTAAGTGGTTTCAAAATTTTTTAGGGGTGAATAATAACAACTCAGATTAAATCTATTTTTACTTAATTGAAATGATACCTTTTAAATATCAAAATTTTCATCGTTGCTCTCTCACAATTAATATATTTGTATTCAATACTAATGGCATTGTGGCTGAATGGCTAGGCAAGACTCCGCAAGAGTCTTTATAATGGTTCGAATCCATTCGATGCCTCTTTTTATTTATATAGGAATTTAGGGTTCAAAGACCGATTAAAATTTACTTTATATTATAATCGATTCCTAAATCATTTTCTCTAACAGCCGCTAATTTCGCTTTTAAATTTTGCTGCATTTCTTTTAATACGATTTCATATTTCGGATTATGTGCTAAATTATTATACTGTTTGGGGTCTAAATCCATGTCAAATAACTCCATACCTGCATCGGCATCCTCATCATATTGAATGTAGGCCCATTTGTCTGTTCGTACTAAAAATGACTTACCACCTTGGCTTACACTGAAGGCCATATCTCGCACAGCATTTATAGGATTATCTAAAGTAGTTTTTAGACTTTTACCTTGTAGCTGTTTGTTGGTTTTTAATCCAGCAAGTTCGGTCAGCGTAGGGTAGAGGTCTAACAATTCTGTAAATGAATGGCACACTGCAGGAGATTTACCAGGCACTTTAATTATCATGGGTACTCGAACTGATTCTTCATGCAAACTAACTTTCATCCAAAAACGGTGTTCGCCTAAATGAAAACCATGATCTGAAGTGAAAACTACAATGGTATTTTCATCAAGACCTTCATCCTTTAGAGTTTTTAAAATTTTACCCACTTGAGCATCCATATAAGAAACGGATGCATAATATGCAGCCACGGCCTTTTTTTCTTGTTCTTCTGACATTTCACCGTTTACACTAGTTACATAATTGATACCGCGTGCGGGAATATCATCCCAGTCATTTTCAACTTTTGGTGGCAAAACCATTTGGTGGTGTGGGTATGGTTCAAAATACTTTTTCGGAGCCACAAAAGGTACATGTGGCCGCACCAAACCAACAGCTAAAAAGAAAGGTTCATTTTTGTGCTCACGAATTAGCTCTGATGCTTTTTGCGCTGTCTTACCATCAGAATGTGCTAAATCATCACCATCTGCTTTTACAACGGTCATTACATTTCCGCCTTTACGTGGCAAATTTCCGTAGGGGTTATTTTGAACCAATTCCGCTTCGCCAGCTGCTTGCCATTCGGCCCCTTGGCTATTGAATCGTTCTGTCCATGACGCTTCATCATCAGTACCGTTTGAACCTTTTTCAATATCAATGGGTACACCCATGTGATATATCTTACTTACTCGTGCAGTATAGTATCCATTGTCTTTGAAAAATTCTGGCATTGATTTTCGAGTGGGACCAACATTTTCTCTTCCACTTACATAACCATAGGTTTGCGTAGCATTCGGATAATAACCAAACAAGAGTGAAGCCCGTGACGGACCGCAAACCGGATATTGTGAATAGGTTCTGGTATATCGTGTGCCCTGAGCAGCCAGTGCATCAATGTTGGGCGTATGAATAGCTTGATTTTCGTAGGATGAAATTGCCGTAGCGGTTAAATCATCAGCAATTATAAAGAGCACATTTGGTTTTTTACTACTATTTTTTTTGGTTGATTTAGATTGACCAATACTAAACTGTGCCGTCATTGTACAGAGAAAGAAGAAAAAAAGAATTTTACGAATCATACTTTTTAATAATTTCGATTAAGATACCAATCCTGATAATAATTTCATGTCTGCCACGACTAGTTTTGCTATAATTTTCTGTTTTTTGAGATTATTCAATATGTATTTTTTCAAATAGCCTACAAAACGAACATTAAATTAAATCTTTGGATTTTAATTTAATAGTTTTTATACGGTTTCGGTATCTTTAGAATTCGAACCTCAATTTGAAGAACCATATGGTTTGCTAATTCATGATAATGAAATATTCAATCCTATTATTTGGAGACAATTCTTAAGTATATATTGCTATTAATGAATTTAAGAATCAGATTCTTTGTCGTAAGTATTTTGGCTTTCTCTATTATTTCGGCATGTACAAATACCGAAAAGCCAAATATTAAAAGGCCTTTAGATGTCTGGGCGTTTCGTTCAGTATTGGATAAAAAACCTAGAATGCTGACCGTTGCATTAGACTCACAAATGCATGTTGCTTATGACCTTGCACAGTGTACACTTTATAAAGTGTGGAAAGGTGGTGTTCGAATGGAAGGTGCACCATACACTTCAAAAAAGAATATACAACCTACTTCATGGGGCACGGCTTATATTTCTGCTGACCATCAACAAAACTGGATAGTACAACGCGATGGACAAAAAGAAACTTCAAAAGTAATAAGCAAAGGATATGCTTTTTATGACAATCAGTTATATCTAGAAAACGCACTCATTCTGACAACTGGCGATACTATTTTAATAAAAGAGCGTCCTGAATTTATAAAAGATTCAGTAGGTAGGCCAGGGCTTGAGCGTTGGTTTAAAACATTTTCGGTGCCAAATGGAGTTTCTGTTTCTCTCGAAAATAATGAAACTTCCTTTAAACTGGTTTCGAATGATGTAAGCATCAAAACTGAATTTTTTGATGCACTTCCGGAACAGTTTCCGCCTGATCAAAAATCATCCTATGATCACATTGGTAAGTTTTGGATGGAAAAAAGTGACTGTTTTACATGCCATCAGGTTGATAAAAAAGATATAGGACCATCTTTGTCCCAAATTGCTCAACGATATCCTACTAACAAGAAGTCACTTTTACAATTAAGCCAAAAAGTACGAGAAGGCGGTTCGGGTGTTTGGGGACAAAATGTGATGAATCCGCATCCGCAATTAGAAGAAAACGAATTGAAAACTATGCTAACCTATATATTGGGTTTAAAGGGGGAGAACGAGTCAAAAGAAGAAGAACCTTTTGTGCGTGATTTTTCTGTTCCCTCAGATAATAATAAGGTTACACCTGGCAATGGGGCGCCGCTTGAAGGGGTGCACCCTAGTTTTGACTTGACCACTTTACATGAGGGTGATTTTAATCCAAAAGTTGGTGGATTAGCATTTCTACCCGATGGTAGATTAATTTTTACAACTTGGGATACTGAAGGTGGAGTTTATATTCTTGACGGTTTTCAAAACGGGGATACTTCTAAGATTATAACGAAAAGAATTGCTGCTGGTCTGCATGAACCCTTAGGTATTGAAGTTGTTGATGGAAATATATTTGTGCTACAAAAACAGGAGTTAACTCAGTTGATAGATCATGATGGTGATGATATAATTGATGAATATAAAGCCATTTGTAATACGTGGCAGGTTACTGATGATTTTCACGAATTTGCATTCGGCTTAGTTTACGATAATGGGTATTTCTATGTTACCTTATCAATGGCGATGCGTTTATTAGCCACTGAAAAGCAGAAAATCGATAGGGGTAAAACCTTAAAGATTGGACTTGACGGAAGTTATGAATCACTTAATTATGGTCTTCGAACGCCAAATGGAATAGGTAAAGGTATTGATGGAGAACTTTTTGTAACAGATAATCAGGGTCAATGGCTACCAGCAAATAAACTAATTCATGTAAAAAAGGATGAATACCACGGTATGGCATGGGGTATCTTAGATTCTTTACAAGAATTTCCAAAGATGGTTTCGCCTACACTTTGGTTACCGCAAAATGAAATAAGTAATTCTCCTTCAGAGCCTATTCTTATTAACGAAGGTCCATATAAAGGGCAAATGCTGCATGGTGATGTGAGCCATGGTGGTATAAAACGTGATTTTCTTGAAAAAGTTAATGGCAGGTATCAAGGTGCGGTCTTTCGTTTTTCTCAAGGTTTGGCGGCTGGTGTTAATCGTTTATGTTGGGGTCCTGATGGAGCGCTTTATATTGGGGAAATAGGAATGGTTGGCGGCTGGACTTGGAAGGAAACAAAATACGGATTGCAACGTATTAAATTTAATGGGAAACCTACTTTTGAAATGTTAGCTATACGTTCAAAACCAAAAGTATTCGAAATAGAATTTACGCAACCTATAGCAAATATTGATGATATTGAACTGAGTGACTTTTTTATTACACAATGGTGGTATAAAGCGACAGCAGATTATGGTGGCCCAAAAATGGATTTAGAGCGGTTGCTGATAAATGAAATGAAACTTTCAGAAGACCGAACTAAATTGTCTGTAGAGTTATCGGGTTTAAAAAAAGAACATATTGTATATTTCAGAATTCCAAGTCAATTACGTAATGCTAACGGTCAGCAACTTTGGTCTACAGAAGCTTGGTATACATTGAACAATATTGCTAATTAAAACTAATAATGATTGAAGCACACAAACAATAAGGAAGTTATGAAACGTAGAGATTTTGTCAATAAGACCGTTGCCGCCACCGCGATAAGTACCTTAGGAATGCCATTACATATCGATTTATCCGCAAAAGAGAAAACAATGCAAAGAAAGATTAAGATTAATAAAGTAAACTCAAATTTTGAGCGTGAGGCGCTGCATCCATATCGTTTTGGAGGTGGTGCTGTAACCCAACTGTGGCAATCTGCAGCTTGGCTTCAAAGTGATTCTGGTGTTTCTAAAATCGGATTGGGTACACAAAGTCCGCTATGGTCAGATGGTAGCGTTGCACGTGCGCATTCAGAAAATGGCGCCAATGCGCTAATGTTTGCTATGAGTGAAAGAGCATTGCAAATAATAAAAGGAAGTTCTTTTACCAACCCTGTGGAATTGCTAGATGAAATTTTAACTGAAGTTCATGCCTACGGCAAAAAAATAACGGGTGAGGCTGATTTGCGAAAAACATTTGCATTGAACTCATTAGTTTGTGTTGATAATGCCGCATGGTTGCTGTATGCTAGCGAGAATAATATCAAAACTTTTGATGAAATGATTCCCGAGGAATATCGACCCGGGTTATCTCATCGGCATGAAAAAGTTGCCAGTATACCTTCATTCTCTGTGGGAACCGACGTTAAAAAAATAAAATTAGCAGCTGATGAAGGCTATTTTATTATGAAATTGAAGACGGGATCTAAAGGTACTCAAACCGATATGTTGGCACAGGATATCGAATTTTTATCTAACGTACATAAAGCAATTGGACATTATGAAACGCCGCATACCAAAGATGGCAAGATTCCATATTATATAGATCCTAATGGAAGGTATGAATCAAAAGAAACGCTTTTACGCTTCTTAGACCATGCTAAAAAAATTGGTGCTTTTGATCAGATTGCTGTCATTGAAGAGCCATTGACCGAGAACAATGAGTCGTATGTTGGTGATGTAGGTGTAACTATTGCTGCTGATGAAAGTGCACATACTGTTCAAGATGCTATTAACCGTATGGATCAAGGTTACGGCACTATTGTAGTGAAAGCAATAGCCAAGACATTGAGTATGACAATGAAAATTGTTCAGGCTTGTCATGAGCGAAAAGTACCGTGCTTTAGTGCTGATCTTACTGTGAATCCTATTTTAGTTGATTGGAACAAATCTGTTGCAGCTCGTTTAGCACCGCTTCCGATGATGGATATTGGTTTATTAGAAACTAACGGGCATCAATATTATAAAAACTGGGCGAAGCAAGAAGCGTATCACCCGAGAGCAGGAGCAGAATGGACTAAAACAGAAAATGGCGTGTTTAAAGTTGGCAAATCATTTTATGAAGAAAGCGCGGGTATATTACTTCCTTCACCACATTACGAAGAATTGTTTAAAGTAAAGACCTGAGAAGGATCAAGAGTAGTTTAAATAAAATTCTTTAAACCACCGTATTCCTCAATTTACCAATCCCCTCAATCTCTAGTTCAACCTCATCACCAGGTTCTAAAGGTCTATGAACCGAAAAGTTATTTTCAATAAGGCTTCCCCAACCAACGGTACCACTACCTAAAATGTCACCGGGCATAAGATTGACATTATTTTCTGAAGCACGCTCTATCATTTGTGGAAAAGTCCAATGCACGGTTTTATAATTACCCTCACACATAGTTTCTCCATTAATGCGCGCAGTCATTTTTAAGTCAAATCGCCCATTTGTGGTTAAAGGCATTGCTAAATGTTCTGGATGGGTATCCCTGGAAATGGTGCAACGATATTTTTCGAACTCGTCTTTGGTTACAATATAAGGGCCAATTGCATTGGCAAAATCCTTTCCTTTATGCGGCCCTAAGGGCACGGTCATCTCTTGTCTTTGTATTGCCCTAGCGGTCCAATCATTAAATACGGTATAACCAAAAATATAGTCATCGGCATTTTCGGCTTTAATATCCGCGCCTTTTTTGCCCATAACGACGGCCATTTCAAGTTCAATGTCAAATTTAGTTTCTTTCTCAGGCCTTTTTATCTCATCTTCTGGGCCATAAATGGCTTGGTGATTGGTGAAATAGAAAATAGGAATGTTATACCATTCTGGACTAACGGTATGTCCGAAAGAATTGGATGCATTCAACATATGCTGTTCAAAGGCAACATAGTCTCTAAAGCTTCTCGGGTTGGGTAGTGGCGCTAATAATCTTATTTCCTCTAAATTAAAGTGTGGGCCAATTTCCTCTAGATTATGATCCTTTATTATTTTGAAATAGCTTTCATGGTCATCTATAAAACTAAGCATATCATTAGGAAGGCGGTCATCTGCCTTTTGCATGCCAACAACGCCATCCGCTTTTAACCATCCGGTATGTATAGACCCTTCTTTATTTTGGAATGTTACTAATTTCATTTGTGTTTTATTAAAATGGAGCCATTAAAGTACCTACTGCTTGCCCTATTACTTTTCCTAAATTAGCTCCTTCTGGTAACGGTTTTCCTTCAAACTCCATTAACTCCCATTCGGCCAACGTTTCAGAAGCATTTACAATGGCCATACAACGATCATAACGTCTTTTCATAAAGGCTTTAAAAGCTTCATCAACGGTAGATGCTTTTTCTAATTCTTCTGCTAAAACAACCCCATCTTCAAGAGCCAAAGCGGCACCAGATCCTAACTGTGGTACAGTAGCATGGGCCCCATCTCCTATTACAATTGCTCTGTTTTTAAACCAAGGATCTGGTAAGTGGCTTGCTTCAATTGGGCGATAATTTACCAGATTCGGGTCTGTAAGCTGTTCTCTTGCATCTTGAGCAATTTTTGCAGGAAATTCAGCTAAGTAATCTTTTAACATAGGTACATAGGCCGATTTTTCAATCCAAGGATTGTCAGCACCTTCTGCCGAAACCAAGAACATGTACATCGTTTTTTCACACATAGGGACAAACCCAATTTTACTGCGCTTTCCATAATACATGTACGATGTGTCCAAGTCCGCGTGTTTAGTAAAAGGATACCTCCATACCGATACACCCATATACCGTGGTTTAAATTCGCCAAAAATCAAAGCACGCATATCAGAATTTATACCATCTGATGCAATTAAAATGTCATACGTACTTTTTGTATTATTGGTAAAAGTTACCGTTACCTCATTTTCATTATTTTCAATTTCAGTAACGGTTGTACCCATTTTATAGATTACACCCACTTTAATGGCTTCAGAATACATGATTTCATGAAGTGTTCTTCGTGAAATACCATTGTGGCTAGGGTATTTTTCAACAGGAGGTGCGCCAGCAAGTCCTATAAAATGCCCACCTGCAGTGTACATTTTTAATTGTCCGTATGGATAGCCTTCTTCCATAGTCTTGTCTGCAAGACCAATTCTATCTAAAGCTCTAAGGGCATTAGATTGTTGGATAATGCCCACACCGTAAACGTTGTAAGCATCTAAACGTTCTGCAATTTCAACTTCTACTCCGTTTTTTGCCAAGGCAATAGCCACTGACTGGCCGCCAATACCACCCCCAACGACAAGTACTTTTTTTACTGCTGACATATTGTGAATTTTATTAATTAAACAAAAATGAACGTTAGGCGTGAATTTTCTCTGCAATCCAATCGAACATGTCTAATGCAGGCATAAAATTATCTACTTGACAATGCTGTGAACCACTTTCGCCTTCAGGTACGATTTTCATTTTATGGTCGCATGTTAAATGTTTTTCTAATGTTATTGCGTGTTCAACAAAATTCTGTTTATCACCACCACCATGCATTATAAATGTTGGCATAGAGATTTTTTCCGCAACACCGTTCTCTAAGGTAAAGCCTTCTAATTTTTTAAGAACAGCTTCATAGCTATCAACACCCATAATATGCTGTACAATTTCAGCTAAAGGATGTTTGCCACTTCTACCTGCCCAAACGGAATAGTAAGACCAAACAGCCCCAAATACCATACATACTTTAAAACGAGGCTCAAAGGCTGCACAACGTGCTGCCATGTAACCTCCCATAGATACCCCTGCAATACCAACACTAGTAGTATCAACTTCATCTTTCAAGTTTTCTAAAACCCAATCCAAAACTGCGGTACCAGCAACATTATAATCATGTCTAGAGTGAATATGGTTTAAACGTAAAGCAGCTCCTTGGCCTGGGCCGTCCATAGCTAACAAGGCAACACCCCTTTCCATTAAGTGGTCACCAATTCCAAAATAAAGTTCTTCGGCCAAACTATCCAATCCGCCAAACATGACCATTACTGGTGGATTTTTCACGCCTTTTGGCTTAAAAAGATATCCTGGTAAAAAAGAACCTTCAAAAGGAACTTCTACCTGAATTGGTTTTTCTTCAAAATATTTGGTCGCCTTTATAAAAGCTTCTCTTGCTTTAAGGTAGGTCGGTATTTTTCGGTCATCTTGTAGATTCATAAAAAATTCCGCCGTGCGTAAATAATTAAATGCTCTTAAATAGGTTCGCCTAGCAGATACAAAAGCATTGTTCTTTTCATAATCTTCTGCCCAACCATAAACCTCATTTCCTTTATTTAGCCAAGCTATATTAAAGGTTTCTCTATTATCTGGGTCAATATTGCCCGCTGCTTCTAATATTTCTGCAAACTCGCCACCACCATAATGTGCTTGGGTCAATGCTCTATTAACTTGATAAGAAGGCATGTATTTGCCTGGAAAAAAATGCCACATAATACGTGTGTGTTTTAAAAATTGTTATTGCTACTTAAATCAAGTAGTCTAAATATCTACAGGTTTCACTGTACCATCATCAGACAGTCCAAGTTTTTTACCTTTCGCCATTTCTGCAAACGGATTTACAGAACCCCATGCATCATTTGGATTGTCTTTTAAATAATGAACGTCTAAGTGATCTGGTGCAAACACTAATCTAGCACAAGCATAGAATTCAAATAAAATTCCACTTCCTGGATCAACAATGTAGATAAAGAAACCTTCATCTGCCTTGTGCCTTGTTGGTGCGCCCATAACACTCTTATACCCCTTTTCTATAAAATAGTCTAAAGCTAAAAGTACCTCTTCACGACTATCTACATTCCAACAAATATGATTTAAAACTGCTTGATTTGGTTCTATATTCGGGTCTGTAAAGATGGCTATGTCGTGTGATAAGTTTGCAAGGGTATGTAAACCTCCAATTGGTGGAATTTCATCCGAAATACGGATTTCATCTGGATTTTTAAACCCTAAAGCTTTCCAAAATGCTTTTTCAGCAGGGTAAGCGCCTTTTGATACCATATATGTTACGTGGTCAAATCTTCTTGGATTTGCCCCTTGTAGTCGGTTGCTGGAATAACGGTCTGCATACACACTACCACGTTCACCTTCTTCACGAAGCCATTCTACATCCCAAAAAACTTCGTGCATATGTCCTTCAGGAGATTGAAATTTAAAAGCTTTACCATGGCCTTGGTCACCATCATACCAACCTCTACCTGCACCTATACTTTCTAAATATGCTACAGCTTCTTCTAAAGCTTCTGGGCTATCTGCTCTCCATCCAATATGTCCAAGTCCAGACTTGTCGCTTTGCGTCAATTTTAAGGTATGATGAAAATAATCTCCCCATGCTCTTAAATAAACCGAACCATCTTCTCTTCCTGTAATATCCATTCCAACAATATCACTAAAAAAATGTACCGATTTTTCAAGGTCTTTGGTTAAGACCTCAACATGGGCCATTTGCGAAAAATAATGTGGGTTTTTTGCCATTTTATAAATTTTTTTATTCTTTCTTTAGTATTACAAATTTACTTTATACTCACTCAAATTCTGAATCATTAAGAGGGAGGTACTATTCTAAATCAATTATTTTTATATTTATTGCAAGGTTTATTAGGTTTAAATCATTCATTTTAAGCTATAATCTGCTTAAGATTAAAAGGTGACTGATTTAGTGTTTAAGACCAATTTTGAGTATTAGGTCTCGCTTACGCTGAACTGTATTACCCATTACATTATATATGCTTATCATTAAGTAAACCTCTTCATAAAACCTATTTTATATGTTCGTATTGACTCAATTCCATTCCGCTTCCAATCGGCAGTAATACGAAAGAGAAATCTCCTGTATTACGTATTCGGTTTTGATAGCGTTTTGTTTCTTCAATTGATTGCGGCGGGAATATCATATTATCTGCAACTACCCAAGCCTTATTTTTTAATTTAGGATAAAACAACTCAAAGCAAGGCAGGTATAATTCTTTCCAAACATCTACTAAAACAAAATCAAAAGACTCTTTTGCTTCTTTCATAAGCGCTAAAGCATCACCCACTCTAAAATCAACATATTCAGAAAGACCCGCTTCATTCAATTTATGTTTAGCGTATGTTACTTTGCTTTCATCAGCCTCTAACGTAATTACAAGGCCGTCATTTTCTCTTGCTGCCTCTGCCAACCATAGGGTAGAATAGCCGTAAGATGTTCCTATTTCTAATATTGTTTTTGATTTAGCTGATTTTAATAAGGTATTCATAAAAACGGCAGCATCTTCACCTACCGATAACAAAAACTCATCTCGCCGTTTCATACCTTCAACAACAGGCAAAGACTTCATAATCTCATCCTCTGACTGCATGCGCTCATCATAAGCCGCTAAAACTTGAAGAAATTTCGAATCCTTTCTCATGTATACTTATTCCGCTGATTTTAATTTTTTCATCATAGCACCAAAGGCTGGTCTAAAATCTTCAAATAGTGGATTGTCTTTGTTCTTCAACATAACCTCACTAAAAAGTTTAAGACCAATTGCAAATTCTACCGAATCTTGTTCCGTTTTAAAACGGTTTCGTTTTTTCATACGTTCGATAATATTGAATATATTATCATGGTTGCCAAATTCTAATTCAATAGGTTCATAGACTTTGTCATCTGGTCTTAGTAATTCTAAAAGCTCTAGTTTTAATTTATATTTGTTTGCCTTCTTTTCCATAATCTATGTGTTTAAGAACTCATTGATTTTCTGCATTTACGAACAGTTTCTCTCTTAACTAAAATGCCTAGGCACCTAATTTCTCATAAACTATTTATCTACTTGCTTACGCTCTCAACAAACACTTTTCCCTTAGTTTCCTCTAATTTGGATAAGAAAAATAAGGCTAATACTGCCAATGCAGCAGCAACCCATAAAAATGCTGATTCATCAAAAATATCTGAAAGTGCTCCAGATACGGCAGGAATAATTACACCACCAACTATTTCTGCAACCGCAGTAACAAAACCAATTGCCTTTGCTTTTAAATGATTAGGAACGGCTTCAGAAGGAACTATAGCAGCAACTAGAGGTATTGCACCTACCATAGCGTAACTTAAAAACATTGCTGGTAAATGAATACCGGACCCATTTAGAAAATAGACTGCAAAAGGATAGAATATACCCAGACCAACAGCTATATAAAGTGCTTTTTTTCTTCCAATCTTATCAGAGATACCTGGAAAAAATAAAGATGAAATAAGCATCGCAACACCTAATAGTCCCATGGTTTTTTGCATATCACCAGCAGACATTCCTTGTACATCAGTAAAGTATTTGGTAATGAATGGTATAGTAGCAAACCACCAACCAAAGACGCAGCAAGCCAAAGCAGTTCCCCATTTTATATTCTTGTAAGCCCAAATTTCTTTTAGTGCAAAACCAGTATCGTTTTCAGCGCCCCTGCTTTCTGTAGTTGATTTTTTAAGATAGAAGGCCGCAATTAGCCCTAATACCAAACCAGGAACACCAGCAATGTAAAAGGCTGTACGCCAACCCATATTTTCTGCTATTTGAATCAAAATTACGGGTGCTAAAATAGAACCAAATAATGCTCCACCTACCGCTTGTAATATGCCTACATTTAGACCAAGTCTACTAGGTGTAGATTCTCGTTCCACAAAGACTTGCGCCAATGGAATTACCGGTCCTTCTGCCAAACCCATAATTAAACGAGCCACCAATAAGGTACCAAAACCAATAGCCATACCTGAACCAAATGAACAGACAGAAAAAATAACGATGGCAATTAGAAACGTGATTTTGTTTTTGTTTTTAGACTCTGACCATGCTGTAGTATAATAACTTGAAAAAGCCCAAGCCAAAGACAATACTGCTGCTAAGAGTCCTATTTGAGTATTATTTAAATTAAGGTCTTTGGCTACGAAGGGTACTAAATAATTTAGCGCTAACCTGTCAAAAAATAGTACTCCAAAGGTCAAGGCCATTAAGCTAACTATTCCATTTTCGTATGAGAAGAATTTTTTCATTGCTACAATTATTTAATGTGGTGATTTTCTAAACTGTGTTTTTTTACCCATCTCATCTGACCATTCGATAACTCCATTTGCATTTGCCCAAACATTATAAATCGAATCCATTTTAGCAATGATTTCTGGCTTAGAAGCAGCGATATCATTAGATTCTGTTCTATCTGCAGAAAGGTCATAAAGTTCCCACTCTTTTTGGTACTGATGAACACCCTTTAAATCGCCCAACCAAACCGCACGGTCTCCAAACCATTCAAAACAAATGGGTTGTTCCCTGTTCCAATCTTCACCTTGTAATAAGGGCAGAAAACTTTCACCGGCTAGGGCGTTAGCTTTAATGTTATTATAGGTTTCAGGATATTCAATACCGGCGATATCTAATAAAGTGGGCATTATATCTACCACGTGGCTACCGCCTTTCATTACCTTTCCCGTTTCTTTTTGATTTGGATAACGAATGATGAATGGTGTTGCTAGGCCCCCTTCATAAGGAGATGATTTATAACTTCTTAATGGACTGTTAGACACCTGTGCCCATTTTTTCGAATACGATTCCATTGAACCCTCAGTACCCACAGGGCCTTCATTTCGTTTAACCGTAAAAGGCATTTTGCCAACATCCATATTTTCAGCGCCATTATCAGATAGAAAAATAACTACGGTATTATCCAATTGACCAGTTGTACCTAAATAATTCAGTAGTTTTCCGATATTTTGGTCTAAATTGTCTACCATAGCGGCATAAACTTCCATTTTAAGTGTCCATTCGTTTTTTTCTTCTTCAGTTAAACTATCCCAAGGTGGTAATAATTTATCTTTAAAGAGATTCCAGTCTTCATCAGCAAGTCCTAGTTTTTTGATGTTCTTAAAACGGAGTTTACGTAGTTCATCCCAACCAGCGTCATATTTTCCTTTATACTTGGCAATATCTTCTGGTTTTGCATGTAATGGCCAGTGGGGAGAATTATAGGCCATATACAGTAGAAATGGTTTTTCTGCTGGATTTTTCTTTACAAAATCTATAGCTCTTGTAGTTAGTTCATCCGTAAGGTAAAAATCCTCCTTTTCTATATTATAAACCTCATTGCCTTCATACAAAAATGCTGTTGAAGGTGGACCTTTTAGCAAAGGTTTAGTATCAAAATAACTAGCACCACCATCTAAAAAGCCAAAGAAATTATCAAAACCACGTTGTAATGGCCAATGAGGTCTTTCATTACCTACGTGCCATTTACCGGCCATATATGTTGAATAACCACCTTCTTTAAATACTTCGCCCAGGGTAAGGGATTCTTTATTAATGTAACCTTCATAACCTTTTACCCCAAAATCTTCATTGAAAAAACCCATACCTGCTTTGTGCGGATATTGCCCAGTAAGTAAACTAGTGCGTGAAGGCGCGCAGATGGTATTGGTGTAAAAGCGCGTTAACCGTGTTCCTTCATTCGCAAGACGGTCTAAGCTGGGTGTGTTTATTTCCGATCCGTAGTTTCCTAAATCTGAAAAGCCCATATCGTCTGCCAAGATTAAAACAATGTTCGGTTTTTTTTCTGGCTGGGTAGCCTCTTTTTTGTTTGTAGCGGCGTCTTTACAACTAAGACAGAAAAGGGTAAAAACTCCTAAAATCAGTATTCTCATAAAACAATTTTTAAAATTATAAAACGCTCATTTTCAGTAAGTAAAACATCAAACTGGAGTTTGTCTTTTGAAAGAAACTAAGGATATAGAATTTGAAATTCAATATCCTTAGCGTAAAACACTTATTCAATAAACAAAAACAATAATTAGAATCTATAAGTGGCCGTTAAGAAATAAGCTCTTGGCATGCTTCCTTGGGTCGAAAAAATAGCATTAGGATTGTTGGCGATAAAATCTGGTGGAAAACCATCTCTGTTTAGTGCTGCAGGGAAACCTCCAGGTCCTTGCCATCCTAAAATTCCGTACTTATCCAAGACGTTGTTAATGTTCAATTGTAAACCGAATTTTTTGGAAAAATCGTAACCGAAGGCTAAATCTACACTACCGAATGCTGGTAATAGAAATGAATTGGGCACGTTAGCCTGTCTTGCTCCCATATAACTATAGTTTAAAGAGCTATAGAATTTTTCACCGTTGTAAATTGGGTTAATATTGAATATTACGTTTGCACTGTTATCTGCTTCATTGCCCGAGTATTCAATAATGGTATCGTCTGCCGGCCCATCTCTTCCTTCATTCCAAGTCGTGTATTTGTCGGCTTTAGCATATTGAATTACCGCATTACTTCTTACCATCCATTTATCGGTTAAATTAATGGTTGTTTCTAACTCAAAACCAAGAGTTGTATACTCGGCAAATTGAAAAGGAGGTGAATACCTGGTACCATCTTCATTTGAAAATGTTTGAATATTAGGTACATTATTCAGGTTGCTGTAAAAAGGTGTTGCTACCAATTGTAGTTTCTCGGTATTTACTTTATAGCCTATTTCAAATTGAGTTATTTCTTCCAGTAATGCTGGTGTATTTTCTACCAATGCATCATCATTTAAATCAAGGTAGAAGAAAGTTGATGGTGCTTTATTACCGCGAGCAAATCTGGCATAAATTGCTTGCTGTTCACTGAATTTATAGTTAAGACCTGCGGTATAAGAAAAACTATTTAATTTATAATCGTAATTAACAGGGGCACCTGCGGTACCACCACCGTTATCCCAAAGAGTTAGCGGGTTTCCATCAAGCCCACCAAAAGATGGGTCATTTTGTCGTGGATTTGGAACACCAATAGAATTAAAACCTTTAGAGGTTACATCTTCATATCGCATCCCATAATCCAATGTAAGTTTTGGTGTAATCTTCCAATTATGACCAAAGAAAAGCGCAAAAATACCCTGTGTGGTTTCACCATCATCGGATCCAGTCCATCCAACATTCATAAAGCCTTCTGGACTAGTAACTTCATAGGTTTGACCATTGTTTGCATCTAACGTAATTTGGGCAGGAACTGGTTGGTTTTGAATTAAACCACCACTTAGACCCATACCTTTGCTCCAGTTTGTAATATCTAATTTAGAACGGCTATAAAAACTACCTAAATTAAAACTACTTTTCTCTGTTTTTTTAGTAAACACCAATTGATTGGCAATTTCATTTCTGTCAATATCTTGATAAAACAATGGCATGAACAACAGCGAATTTGGTTGAATGTTAGATCCAGGAAAATTATTGTTAGGCCCTGGTGTAAGAATTGCTGGAGGTCCAGGGACGGCATTTGGACCTACATTTGGCGCTAAATTAACAGTACCGAATTCCTGTCCTGTTCTCGGATCTGCAAAACGATATGTTCCTGTTCTGGCAGGGTTTGGACCAGCAAACAAACCAGGTATCGCATAAAAAAGAAAACTGGTAGTGCTTATTGGCGTAACTACTGCTGTAGCGTTTCTTTCATCATCTTTTCTTGAATATTTAAAATCGTTCTTTAAAGAAAAACCATTGCCCAGATCCTGTTTCCAATTAAAACCAATTGACCGGTCTATGTTGTGTAATAAATCTGTAGAATTGATGGTTCTTGTACCCGTTTCATTAAAAGGTACTTCCATTGAAAAGTCATATAAAGCATAAGAATCGTATTTGGAAAAGCCATCTGCAATTTGTGGGTCTTGCCAATTGGTAGATGGTATAAATGCCATTCTATCATTCTTATCGTTTAGATATTTTAAGTTCAATTGAAAGAATCCTGTTTTATATTTTTTTACCAAGTTAGCTCTTATCTGACCACCTTTGTTTACAGGATATCCGCGATCTCTTGCGCCGTCCGATTGGCGGAAGAAACCTCCAACATTATAAGTCCAACCATTACTCATTGGTCCGCCAACATTAAAGTCAGCCCTGTAATATGGGTTTTTTCCATTACCTTCTAGACCATACTTGGCACGTACTTCGCCAGCAAATTCATCACCTCCGGTTTTAGAAACGTAATTAAAAATACCTCCTGGGGCGTTTGCACCAAGAATAGATGCGGTACCACCTCTAACGGCTTCTACTCTTGCTGTCATGGCATCAGCTCTCAAAAATAAATCTGGAAATAATTCCACATTTGTAATAGGTAGACCATCTTCTTGTAAGGATACATATCTATAACCATTAATATTATCAATTGAGTTTGCCGAAAGTCCTCTAGAATAAACCGAGTTCCAAATTTCACCACGTGCTTGATTTACAAACACACCTGGTATATTCTTTAAAAGATCTGCAGAACTGGTGGGTGCGACTCTCGCCAGTTGTTTAGCACCGATAGTTGTAATCGCCACAGATGCATCCATACGACTACGTGAATCAAAAACACCAGTAACAACAACATCATCTAATTGCGTAGCATCTTCTGCTAGCGAAACAGATAAAGGTTGTGATTGCGGAACGGACACAGAAATTTTCTTTCTTGTGAAACCTACATAGGATATAATGATTTTATAATCTCCAGAATCAAGACCGCTAAGTCTAAAATTTCCATCAAAATCTGTCATGGTTCCATTCTTTGTCCCTTCTATTAAAATGGATGCACCGGGTAGTACAGCACCAGACTCATCTTTTACTTGACCAGTAATTTCGCCTGTTTGAGCTTGGGCAAAACTAATCAATAAGAATCCAAAACAAGATAAAAGTAGTCGAACGTGATTTTTCATTTGAGTTAGTTTAAGTTAATTAAAAAATGATAATTATCATTATATTTATCCAATATTATCATTATGGTAAAAAATACATTGTCAAATTTCATATTTAATAACACGTTCTGTGAATCATAAAAAGAACAATACTATTCAAAATCAATACATAGTAAGTGTTAAATGTTTATTTAACAGGTTAAGCAAATAGGTATAGGCTTTTTAATTACAATAAGAATACCTTAATAACATTGATTATAGTAGGTGATGAGTCAAAACTAAATAAGCGATTTATATACAATCTAGAAGAAAACTAAATCCGTCTAATTTTTTTCCGCGTATTCTTTAGGTGAGAGTCCTGTTTGCTTTTTAAAGAAACGGGCAAAATTACTTGGTGTTTGATCACATAACTTTACGGCAATTTCAGAAATATTAAGCTCAGAATGTTGAATAAGGGTTTTGGCCTCTAGAATCAACATTTCTTTTAAAAGATCCTGTGCGGTTTTATCTATAGCAGTTTTTACACATTTATTAAGATAATTTGGAGTGACATTTAAAAGATTCGCGTAGTCAGAAATATTCTGGAATTCATAAATATGCTTAGTCAAAGCATGTTTATAGCGCTTGGTAATTTCATAATTCGACTTTCTGTTTTTTGCAACAGTATGCACAGAAACGGCTTTTAACTCTTCAAACATTGCCATTAAGTATAATGAAAATAGGTTTTTATTGTATTCTTCTTTTCTATACAACAAAAACAAACGTTCCAAAATATTTTCAACAACCTGCTTAGTATTTGGTTGTAGTTGCAGCACAGGATTTGATTGGTATTGAAAGAAACCATATTGTTCACTCAATAGAATCTTTGGAAAAATATCAAATATCTTCTCATGAAAATGACAGTAAAAACCTTCTGCATCTTCACTAATCATTTTATGTTCTGTAATTTGATAGGCTGGCAGAAAAAAAATAGCTGGAGCATTAATAACATAGCTGTTTAGACCTTTACTTCTTTTAGAGGTTCCTTTTGTTAAAAAAAAGAAATCATGGTATGTTTTTCGGTGAGGCAGTACATGAAAGCTTTTTTTGTCTGAAATATCATCTACTCTGTTGATATGGAAGTCTGGGTGCTTTGTATTGGAAATTATTGGTAACCATTCAATGGAATGCATATGAAAATTAGAAATTTCATAAGAACTTAAAATGGGTATACTATTCTCTTTTCCAATTTTCATAATTGCATCAAAAAAATTAAAGTTATGATTTTAAAATAGCAACAGCTCTAGTCCAGCCAGCACTTCCTCTTTCAATCTTTGCCGGAAAACAGGCAACTTTAAAGCCAAATGGGGGAAGTTTATCTAAGTTAGCCAATTTTTCAATTTGACAGTATTCTTTTTCAATACCTACGTAATGTGCTTGCCATATAACCCCAGCTCTTGGGTTCGCTTTAAAATCGGCAGCTTGCAAATGGAGTGGAATATCCCAACCCCAACCATCGGTGCCCATAACTTTTACACCCTGGTCAATAAGCCAATGGGTTGCTTTTGCAGAAGCTCCTACATGAATTTTTACATAATCAGGATCATGCAACCGTTTATCTGCGTCGCAACGTATTAGTACAATGTCATAAGGTTTCAAGGTGTAGTTTATGTCTTGTAACTTTTCAATTAAATCTTCAGGTTCAAACATATATCCATCAGGTTTGTCGGTGAAATTTAAAACAACTCCATCTCTAAAAAACCATTCTAATGGCATCTCGTCAATAGTTCTCGAAGGTTTTCCTGCACAAGTTGGAAAGTAATGATATGGCGCATCTACATGTGTGCCAGAATGAGTATTTACCGTAAGAAATTCTCCAGCAGGACCGTTTCCATCAGGAAAAACAGAGCTGTCCACGCCTCCAAAAAGCATTCCTCCCATTTTTTTTGCTCCTTCCTTATGATCTTCATAAATGATGGTTGTTGGAAAAGGTTCTGTTATTTTTTCTGAAATAGTTACTGAAAGGTCTATAATTTTCATTATTTGTAATTTTTTAGACTATAAAATGTAAATTTCATAAAAATTATTTGCATTATGTAGTCATTTTTATGCCGGTACCATTCATTATCAATACTTTTTATTGAATTTACGAAATATTTAAAGAAATTGTATTCTAATTTAAACCTTTTTTGTTTAAAATATTCCCGTTAAAAATTTAATTTATGCAAAGTTTTACCATGAACGAATCTTTTCCCTTGAATGCTTGGTACGCCGTAGCATGGGATGTGGAACTGAAAAATGAATTATTGCCAAGAACCATTTGCAACAAGGCTTTGGTTTTATATCAAAAAAAAGATGGTACACCTGTAGCCTTAGAAGATGCCTGTTGGCACAGACTCTTACCCTTGTCAAAAGGAAGTTTAAGAGGCGATACGGTTGTATGTGGTTATCACGGATTAGAATATAAAAGTGATGGAAGATGTTCTTATATGCCATCTCAAGAAACCATCAATCCCTCGGCATGTGTACGCTCATATCCGGTAATTCAGAAATATCGGTTTATCTGGGTATGGATGGGAAATCCTGCTTTGGCAGACGAAAAATTGATTCCTGATATGCATTGGAATGATGACCCGGAATGGGCGGGTGACGGACAAATGATCAAGGTGCATTGTAATTACAGATTGGTAGTGGATAATTTGATGGACCTAACCCATGAAACCTTTGTGCATTCAGAAAGCATTGGTGACCGCAATGTAGCAGAAGCACCTTTTGATGTGCACTACGATGAAAAAACGGCTACTGTTACTCGATGGATGAAGGGCATACAGCCTCCACCTTTTTGGAAAGGACAATTAAACAGAGTTCATAAGCATGAGGGTGATGTAGATCGTTGGCAGATTATCAAATTTGAAGCTCCTTGTACGGTCAATATTGATGTTGGAGTTGCCATTGCTGGAACTGGTGCGCCAGAGGGTGACCGTTCTCAAGGTGTAAATGGTTATGTTTTAAACACCATTACACCTTCTACTAATCAAACCTGTCTTTATTTTTGGGCCTTCAGCCGAAATTACAATCTAAAAGACCAAAGCAATACCACAGAACTTAAAAATGGGGTTGCCCATATTTTTTCTCAGGATGAGGATATTTTAGAGGCCCAACAAAAGGCAATCAACGAAAACCCGGACCGTGAATTTTATAATTTGAATATAGATGCCGGAGCCATGTGGGCCAGAAGGATTACCAATAAAATGGTTGAAGAGGAACAAGAAACTAAAATCGATGCGCTATAGAAATTCGTGGATTGACGCTACCGTAGTCGCTATTGAACAAGTAGCAAAGTCGGTAATGCAAATACAAATACTCCCCTTGAACGGTGCTACAGAATGCTATACAGTTGGTTCGCACATAGATGTTTCGGTTTTGATAGATGGTAAGACCGAAATTAGAAGCTACTCCTTGGTTGGTGAATATGAGTCTAATACACCATATATCATTGCTGTAAAACTACTACCGTCAAGCAAGGGCGGCTCTAAGTACATGTGGTCATTAGCAGCAGGAAACAAAATTAGAATATCGCAACCTACCAATAATTTTGAGTTAAGCCATAATACCAATGACTATCTTTTGATTGCCGCTGGAATTGGGATTACCCCAATTATTGGGATGGCAAAAACCTTAAAGAGAAAAACAGGGCTTACAGTGAAAATGCTGTATGCGGGTAATAACAAGAAGGAAATGCCTTTTCTTGAGGAACTCCAATCTCTTTTAGGAGTAGACCTCATGTTGCATTATAGCGATGCGCAAGGGTTTTATAACACCACAAAATTAATAGATTTGGCTAGTGCCAAAACACAAATTTACCTCTGCGGACCATTACCGTTTATGAACGCTGTTCGAAAAACATGGGAAGACGGGCCTTTTGAAAATTCCAATTTACGTTTTGAAACATTTGGTGCATCGGGTCTATTTGCCCCACAAGATTTCTTGGTAAAGATTCCAAGATTTGATTTGCAAATCAAGGTAAAAAAGAACAAAACGATATTACAAGCCTTAGAAGACGCCCATATAGATGTAATGTACGACTGTAAAAAGGGAGAATGCGGATTATGTCAAGTGGATATTCTTGAATATTCTGGCGATATTGACCACCGTGATTTCTTTTTTAGCGAATCTGAAAAAGGAGAAAACGATAAATTGTGTGCTTGTGTAAGTAGAGTGGCCAATGGGAGTATTACGATCGATACTTCATATAGGGGCGTATAAATCATATTTCGAGTTAGATCAACAATGACACGACCAACTAAACAACTTTTAGACCAATGTACAATTTCTAAGCTCCAGTACGCTACAATATTCATCTGTTTTGTAATGAACATTTTGGATGGCATGGACGTACTTGTTATCTCTTATTGTGCACCTACCATTGCCCAGTCTTGGAATGTGAGCCCTGAAGCATTGGGCGCGGTTTTTAGTTCTGGTCTAGCAGGTATGGCCTTAGGAGCATTACTGTTGGCTCCCTATGCCGATTTTATAGGACGTAAAAAAATGATTCTGCTTAGCGCTTTTTTAATGGGCATAAGTATGTTTTTGACGGGCTATACTGAGAGTGTTTTACAATTGATCATTCTGCGTTTTATAAGTGGATTGGGTATTGGGAGTATGTTGGCTAGCACAGCAGCCCTAACAGCTGAGTATACCCCAAACAAAAGTAAAGACTTTTGGGTAAGTTTTGTCATCGGTGGTTACCCAGTAGGTGCCGTTATGGCCGGTTATGTTGCCGCCTATGTCATACCAACTTTCGGGTGGCAACTTATGTTTAAATTGGCAGGTTTCGCATCCCTCATAACCCTCCCTTTAATTTACTTTTTCCTATCAGAATCAATTGAATTCTATCTTAGAAAACAACCTAAACATGCATTGGAAAAGGTGAATTTAATTTTTGGAAAAATGCAGTTGCAGCCTTTGGTTGAATTACCGCAGAAATTACCTAAAAATATAGGAATACCTGTAAAACAATTACTTACAAAAAAATATCAAATTCCTACCATACAATTATGGACGGCGCTTTTCTTTGCCTTTGGATGCCTTTATTTTCTGGTAAGTTGGATTCCAAAATTGGCTACGAATGCGGGCTTGTCCATGGAACTGGCCATTTACTCGGGTACGGTTTTTAATGTAGGTGCATTTTTCGGTATTGTCATACAAGGGTATATTTCATCTAAAATGGGACTTAAAAAAACCATTGCTATATTCTTGGTTTCAACAGCTGTTTTAATGGCCATTTTTCAGATTTTTATTGATTCGAATGCGTTATTGTTCATTTTTGGCCTTTTAGGTTTTACCCTACAAGGTGGTTTTGTTGGGCTGTATGCCGTGGCTGCCCGTATGTATCCCACAGAATTTAGAACTACAGGTGTGGGTTGGGCCATTGGTGCAGGGAGACTGGGAGGTGTATTAGGTCCTGCACTTGGTGGTGTACTTGTAGGTATGGGGCTTTCGATGACCGCCAATTTTATGATTTTTGCCGTTCCTGCGCTTTTGGCAGGGGTAGTTACTTATTTTATTTCATCAATGGAAATTTCTTAGAAAAACACAGTATAAACAAGTATTACTCAAAGCGATCAACAATGAACAATTTGAAATCACTTCTCACAGGAAAATATATGCTTTGGCTTCTATTGGCCATACCGGGCGTTATGATGACTTTGGATTACGCAAAAGGACAATTTAAGTATGAAGATATCATGCATATTACCGGAGAATTTGCTGCTCGTATGTTGATTATAAGTCTTATTGCAA
This sequence comes from Aurantibacter crassamenti, assembly GCF_016811105.1. Lineage (GTDB taxonomy): Bacteria > Bacteroidota > Bacteroidia > Flavobacteriales > Flavobacteriaceae > Aurantibacter_A > Aurantibacter_A crassamenti. Next base: position 407,322 of record NZ_JAFBGM010000002.1, on the reverse strand, counting down.
CGCCAATACGTTTAATATTCCCTAAAACGAAAGTAGCGCAATGGTTATTAAGAAATAGACGCTTTTTTGGTGTTGCGGCATTTGCCTATACCTTACTCCATACCATTTTTTATGTGCTGGAATTTCCAATTTCTAAAATAGTAAATGAATCAATAGAGCTATCAATACTTACGGGGTGGATTGCCTTTTTCGTGTTTATTCCTTTAGCCATGACGAGTACCAATGCAGCAGTCAAAAGAATGGGGCGCAATTGGAAAAAGTTACAACAATGGGTGTATCTGGCTGCTATTATGGCTTTCGCTCATTGGGCACTTCTTGGGCTACAAGGAGAAGAAGGTAGTATGGCCGGAGCTTTGGCTCATTTTGTACCTGTAATGCTTTTACAGCTGTACCGGGTTTATAAGCAGAAGTTTTCAAAGTAATCAGCAAGATTATTAGATTTCTGTCTCCGTTGAATTATGCTTTAATTTTCATGCTAAAAACTGTAAAATAGAACTTCCCAATTTTGCTAGCCAAGGGGATTACTCTTATCCTTGAATTAAAACTCCAGTGAATGGTAAACCCAATGACTGAATACGCTCTTTGCTGTATTGCATTTACACTGCCCTAAATACCAATTCCGGAACAATAGTTTTAACAATAAATCGTTGTAATACGGTTATAAAAGGCTATTTGCAGTAATTAAACGGAACGTTTTGTAAGATGTGGTGGTTTACATTGGCCATTTTTTAAAAACTACACTTGGCTTTTATTTAATTAAACCTTTAGCGCATAAAGTAGTCAGAAAAATAAAATTAATGATGAATAGATACTTTATACTAGTGGTCTTATTTATTTTGGCAAGTTGTCAATCTGATGATACCATAGACCCCATTATAGAAGATGATACGGATACACCTAATACACCAGATGTTTCCTTGTATTTTCCGTCAACTTCTACCAACGAATGGGAAACGATAGCTCCTAATGAAATAAACTGGGATACGGACAAATTGGAAGAGCTCAGGAATTTTCTGATCGGTGAGAACACAAAATCATTTATGGTATTGCTCAATGGAAGAATTGTAGTTGAGGATTATTACAATGGCCATACGGCTAGCGATACTTGGCAGTGGAACAGCGCCGGCAAAACACTTGTTACCGCTACCGTTGGTATTGCGCAACAAAATAGTTTAATCAATATTGATAATAAGGTTTCTGATTATTTAGGTACCGATTGGACAAGTACAACACCACAGCAAGAAGATTTGATTACCGTTAAGAACCTGTTGTCTATGACTTCTGGTTTGGACGACGAGCCACAAGTAGTAATCAAAAGAAATTTAACCTATCTGGCCGATGCAGGTACAAGATGGGCCTATGGCAATGTTTTTCAGCGTTTAATGAATGTTGTAGAAGATGCCAGCGGAACGGAATTTGAAACGTATTTCAACAATGAGTTAGGCGATAGAATAGGAATGAACGGCTTTTGGAACAATGGTCTAATCTACCGCATTTATAATAGTGATACAAGGAGCATGGCTAAATTTGGGCTATTGGCTTCACAAAATGGAAATTGGGACGGAACGCAAATCGTTGATGAGAACTTCTTTATTGAAAGCAAAACAACTTCGCAAAATATCAATCCCTCGTACGGCTATCTCTGGTGGCTAAACGGAAAAAATAAGTACATGCTACCTTCCAGTCAAACGGAATATGACGGAACCCTTGTACCCAATGCTCCCAATGACATGGTTGCCGCTATGGGAAAAGATGAACAGCGCATCTATATTGTACCTAGTAGCAATCTGGTAATTCTAAGAATGGGTGAGGCTACGGTATCGGGTGATAATTTTGCCCTATCGTCTTTTGACAATATGTTTTGGGAAAAATTCAATGAAGTTATTAAATAATAAATACAGCTATTAACTGCTGTTCCTAAGTTTAGAATGCAAATACCAATGAAAAGCGAACTTAAAGTTTCAAAAGGGATTTCATTCTTAGAAAATCTTTTATTCAACCCTAGTATGAAGTTTAAAATGTTCTTTTGGCTTTGTTGCGCAATACTACTAATCAGTTGCTCAAAAGAAGGGGATGCTGTCGTTTCTGAAAATGAACAGCAATTGGAAATTCCGCTATCAAGTGTGGACTACGGTTCTATGGATAATTGGTATTTTCATCCTGATCAACCATTAAATTTTCTGAAAACCTATGATTTGGATATTGCTGTCATTGATGAAAATTTAAGCATTAGTGCTACCGTTGAGGTCAGCAATAATTCCGCTATAAATACAGGGATTGATGTATTTTGGGTACATCCTACCCATCTTATAAATCCACCGATATCCCCAGGTACGGTAGCAATTGAAAATCAGGATACCAATTTTATCGGGCTATCCATTTTGGCCCAGGGAGCATTATTGGCAAAGTATGGCCGATTTTATGCACCAAAATATAGGCAAGCCACACCTGCATCCTTCTTAAGCGCTTTTTATACGGAAGAAGAAAGGGCTGCAGCTTTATTGGAAACCTATTCCGACATTAAGGCATCTTTTCAAAATTATTTGGACAACCATAATAATGGGAATAAAATTATTCTTGCCGGGCACTCTCAAGGGTCATTTCTTTTGGCAATGTTAGTGAGAGACTTCTTTGATACGAATGCAGAGTTACGGGAAAAACTAGTAACGGCTGCCTTAGGAGGAATGGGCTATGTTTATGCGCTCGATAATTCCACCTTAGGGGGTTGGTGGCAAAACATAGGTCTTTGTAAGACTACGAGTGAGTGTGGGTGCGTTCATTACTGGAGAAGTTATGAAAATGATGAGACCATACCGGAGCCTGAAACAACCTTCCCGTCATACAGCGAGACTTTGGTAAATAGTGGATTGGTATATCGCACAACGGATGAAAACAAGGACACGTTTTATCAGGACAATTTAATTTTTGACTCCCAAAGTAGTCCATTGCGCTATATAACACCAGGTATTCCGTATAGTTTTAGTAATGGGGCAAATTTTGTAGCCTTTGACAATATGTACACAGCTCGTTTTAAAAGAACATCTAGTCAAAGAACGGGTTTGGCCGTTAATTACATTGCAAACGAATCTGACCAACGACCAAACGAATTAGAAAATTTAGAAAGTCCTATAATATTTTCGGACGGAGATTATCACGTTAAAGATTACCATATTTATATCTGGGCATTAATGCAACAAATAGATGCAAAGATTACGAATTGTCAATAACAGCTAAGCCCTATAATTAAAAATTTAGGACTAAAATAATTCGGTATAGTTTACAAATACGGTTGGCTTTAGTAAACCCACCACAATAGCAATCATATTTTCTACATAATTACAGTACCTTTTTTATGCGCTGGGTTTCAATGCAGAAAACAACATTATATAAAGCGTATCGTTACTTTTTAGTAGCAGTAGGTAACCAAAGGTGCTCCTAGATTTGTGTTTGAGGTAAACCAACAACCAACAACGAACAATCAACAACCAACAACAAACAACAAACAACCCACAACCAACTTTTACGGAAAACCGTACTACTCTTCTTGTAAGAATTTTTATCTTTCGAGGGAATACGAAAGCATACTTCCCTCTACTGCTTTAGAGATTAGAGCCGCTTGTAAGGATGTGAAGGTGTGATTAATCATATTCCTGAATATAGTAACTTGTATCTATATTCAATAGTTGTGCGTAAGCTGAAAAAAAAATATGGTACCAATTCAAGAACAAGGAGAAAAAAGTGGAATAGGTTATTCCTATAAACAGTTTTTAAAACGATTTTTTGAAATTTGCGAAAAGCATTTAAGCGATAATCGAGCGAAATCTTTTGCTTTTATATTTTACGAATTTCACAATCAGCAAATACGCGATATTTTTAAAAATCGTGGTGGATTTACCAGATTAGACAGACTTTCCGGAAAAGATTTGTCCGTTTTCTATATTGACTCTGAGAACAAAAGACTTGTCCAAGAATTTAACGAAATATTTTTAGGAGCATTTGAAATACAAGATAAAACAACTTTACCTTGTGTTGTATTTTTCAAAATGGAAGATAGCGATGTTGAAGATGTTCAAATAGTTGAACTATCTGAACCAGACAGAATGTTTGCATTTGAAGAATTATTTTCATCAATCGAAGATTATTTAAAAGATAGCCAAAAAATTATTACGCCAAAAAGAAATATACTACCAGAATTAGTTAAAAAAGCAAAAAAAATTGGAGTGGAACAACTGATGAAAGTAATAATACAGCAAGGTCTAAAAAAAGCTCTCGATATTGATTAATAAACAACTCATCATTAAAACTGAACAAACCGAATGGGATTTTGGAAATGAAATTCTATACAAAATGTGTCAACAGAATTTTGAACACAAACGGATTGACATAATTGTTGGTAAAGTAATATTAATTGGAAGAGCATACGCAGCCGCAATTGAGAGGCGGAAAAATAAAACAGAAGAAAACAACAACTTTTATATCGACAAAGTTGCACCAATGATTAAAAACTCAAAATTGGACGTTTTTATAGGTGAATTAAAATTGGAAACTGAAGTGAACGAAAAAAATATTGCAGATATTCTAAAACTTCACTTGTATTTAACCGAATTGATTAAAGAAATTACCGAACAGAATAAACGTTCTTTTTGCTCAAAATATTTACATTTCCATTTACCCAATCTGTTCTTTATTTACGACACAAGAGCAGTGAAGGGAATCCGCCTATTGAAAACAAAATTGCCGAGAAAGCATAAAACGGAATTGGGCGCTAATGGAATTGATAAAGAGTACGCAACATTTTTTTACAAATGCTACGAACAGAAAAAATTACTGGAAAAGGAATACAGCGGAATGTTATCGATTAGACATTTTGACAATATTTTAATGAAAGTTGTGGAATTTAGAGCGGAAAAGTCTACGCGCAAATATAAATATAAAACATAGCTAATATAGGCTTTCCAAGAGGTTTTTACCTATTTGCTATGACCGCCAAATTTTTAAATTAGGCTTTTTAAGAAATTTAAGATAAAAAGAAAAATTAAAAAATTTGGCTCGTGTATAATCCGAAAAGTTAGCGTCTATTTACACGCTACGTTTCATATTTGAGACCGCTAGGTGCAAGCTAAAGCAACATCACTAATTGAGATAAAAATTATTCTTTAAAGTAAATAAATGGAAAAACTTGAATTACATTATTACTTATCGGAAAAAAGCCATTCAATGGACGCCTTTGTCAAGAATAAAGCAGAAGCTGAATTATTAAAGGTTTTTAAAGAGATTTCTGATATTTTGGAACTCGATTTGAGTTTCGAAATTGAAGCCTTAACCGAAGGCGGTATTAAGGAGTTCATTAAAATCCTAAAAAAGAAAAAAACTAAAAAGCAAATTACCAAAATACTGGCTGTTATCGGAGTTATCTTTTCTGGTGTTTTAACAAATATTATTTCCGACCAATTAACCAAGAACCCAGAACTTGAAAAATCCCAACTAGAGGAGTCTCAACTTAATATTAAAAAACTAAAGAGAGACTTAGAAAAAGAGGATATTTCAGAAGCAGAAAGCACAATAATTATTGAGAATTTAACAATCCTAATATCAAATACTGATAAAATTAGATTTCATCGTTCAAATTTCTATTCTAACTTATTAAAAGAAAATAAAATTGAACAGATTAGTACAACTGAATTAGATGAAAACAATGTTCCTCTTTCAAAAGAGAAAAAAGTTTTGCGAGAGGATTTTAATAAATTCATCGTTCATAAAGTAAAAATTGATTCAGAGTTTGTTGAAGACGCTAATATTGAAATAGTTTCACCCGTTCTCAAAAGCGGAAAAATAAAATGGAGAGGATATTATGATACAAAACCAATTAGTTTCAATCTATTAGATTCAGATTTCAAAAATTCAGTCTTAAACCGTGAGGTAAGTTTTCAAAACGGAACATCAATTAAATGTTTGTTGGAATTTGAAAAGGAAATGGATGATGAAGGAAATATTAAAATAACCGAAATAAATGTTTTTGATGTAACTAATGTATTTGAAGGCGAAACAACAATTATAACAAAAAGAGGAAAAGAAATAATCGAAGAGAAAAAGCAAATCAAATTGGATTTCGGAACGAACGAAGAATAAAGCCTGCACATAACAACGTGTATAAAACATAGCTATTAAGGGCTTTTTGAGAGGTTTATATGTATTTGAGAAGACCGCAAAATTTTTAAATTTGGCTTTTAAAATAGAAAAGATAAAAACAAAAGATAAAAATTCGGCTCTGTGTTAATCCGAAAAGTCAGCGTCTTTTTACACGCTATATTTCATACACCAGACCATTATCCAAAACCAACCACCAACCAAAAATCATCCCTTCCTAAACTCGCCAGGTGCTACGCCCACCCGCTTTTTAAACAAGCGACTAAAATAGGCAGGGTCGTTAAAATTCAAAAAGTAAGCTACTTCTGCTATGGAGTATGAGGTGTTTAAAAGGTATTTTTTGGCCTCGTTTATGGTAAAATCTTGCACCACTTTAAGGGCAGATTTTCCGGTTACGGTATGGCAAACACGGTTAAGGTGGGTTTGGGTAATGCCTAGGGCATCGGCAAATTTCTTTATACTCAACAGGTTCTGCGCATGTTGTCGTATCAATTCTTGAAATTGCTGATAATACGCCAAGTTTTTATTATTAGAAAGTAAGGCATCTGCCGTATTTCTGAATTTTTCACGAAAAAGCGCTAGATACACCAATTCAAAATACCTTCTTAAAGCTAAAAGTTTTTCTGGAGCATCATCAAAAATTTCATTTTGTATTTTGTCTTTAAGATACCGCACATCAGAAAAAGTAGTGGTGTTCTCTAAAAAGGAAAAACAGTTCAATTGGTTACTCTGCTTTTTAATACTGGCTTTATCCTGTAAAAGTGTGTCATAAAAAGATACGGAGAGGGTAATGACCTCCCCAACAATAGAAGGCTCAAAATGAAACCCATGTAATACGTTGGCAGGTACCGTAACCACACAGGGAGCAGCAAGTTCAATACGGTTACCTTCAGAAAGTAAAACACCGCTACCTACTTCTATGACAAACAACTGCACCAAATCTGTATGAATATGCTCGGCAATCTCCCACTCGTAAATTTTACTGCGATCCTCTAAGGGTTCAATATGTATAAAGTCGGTCACCAAAGGCTGTTGATGCTCGCCGTATAAGCCTTGGTATCTTAATATTTCATTCATTAATGTATATTTTAAACAAGTTTAATATAAACCTAAAAATATCATAAATAACTATAATAAAGCATTTTATAGCTATTAATTAGCATACGGACAAATATACGTATTAAATAAATGTTTATTCTGTACAAGTATAAATGGAATTTGTCCAACCTCATTTTGAAATATGCCTTTACCTTCGATGCAACAACCTTCAAATTGAAGCTATGAGTAATATTATTCAATCCGGATTTGATAAAGAGATTCAACCCAGTTATTTGTACGAGGGTTATAAATCAACAATAATTAGAGCACCTACCAAACCCTTAGTGATGCCTAAAAAATCGGAACTAAGCCTAACAGGGCCTGTGTTTAAAGATTTTAAATTAGGCGTATTAGACCATGACCTAACCAAGAATGCGGTTAAAAACGGAGAACCTCTTGGGGAGCGTATTGTGGTTCATGGTAAGGTGACCAATGAAAAAGGACACCCTATTCCATATACCTTACTTGAAATCTGGCAAGCCAATTCATCGGGACGCTATATTCATAAAGCAGACCAACACGATGCGCCATTAGACCCAAATTTTTCAGGTGCGGGTCGCTGTATGACCGATGCTGAAGGAAACTACAAATTCTACACCATCAAACCCGGAGCGTACTCTTGGGGAAACCACCCAAATGCATGGCGTCCTAACCATATTCATTTTTCCCTTTTTGGCGGAGATATTACTAGTCGTTTGATTACGCAAATGTATTTTCCTGGTGACCCATTACTAGAATTTGACCCTATGGTGCAATCCATTCCTTTAAAAGGAAGGGATTTGCTAATTTCAAAATTTGACCTTGCTTTAACAGAGCCTGATTTTGCGCTTGGGTATCGTTTTGATATTGTTTTACGTGGCCATAATGCCACTCCATTTGAAAATCTTTAGACCAATATAGCCATGGATAAAAAACACTTACAAACCCCATCACAGACCATAGGTCCATTTTTTGCATACGGGCTCACACCAACCCAATACGATTATGAATTCAAATCTTGGGTAGATAATAATATGGTTGCAGATATAGATGCACCAGAAACAATAGAAATTTCAGGTACCGTATTCGATGGCGAAGGGCAAGCTATTGATGATGCTATGGTAGAATTATGGCAAGATGATGGCGAGCATAAATTATACGGAAGATTTGGTACGGGTACTGAAGAAAACAACCGTTTTATATTTAAAACAATAAAGCCAAAATCAGTTAATGGTCAAGCCCCATTTATCAATGTAATTCTGTTTATGCGAGGTCAGTTATTACATACCTATACACGTATTTATTTCGCTGATGAAAGCAGTTTGAATGCATCTGATAAAGTTTTAAATTCAGTTGATGCAAAAAGAAGAAACACCCTAATTGCTGAAAAAGTGGGACAAAAATATAGCATTGACATTCATATGCAAGGCCAAAAAGAAACGGTCTTTTTTGACCTTTAATTTAAATCATTGCAATGTCATTATATTCCGAAACATTTTATGCCCGTGAATTGTCTGAGTTGTTTTCAGATAGAAATGCTATTGCGCAACTATTAAAAGTTGAAGCGGCACTAGCTATGGCACAAGGCGAAGTTGGTATTATTCCTGAATCTGCAGCGAAAATTATTTCAGATTGTTGTGTTGTAGATGCAATTGACCAAATCTCCTTGAAGAACGATATTGTTTTGGGCGGAAATGCTGCCATCCCTTTGGTTAAACAACTGACAAAGGTTATTAAAAATCAAGATTTTGAAGCATCAAAACATGTGCATTTAGGAGCAACTAGCCAAGATATTATTGATACTGCCACCATACTTACAATTAAAGAATATGTAGTATGGTTAGATAAGAAATTGAATTCTTTACAGGATGCGTTACTTTCCTTAACCAAAGAACATGTGCAAACCTTAATGATGGGTAGAACCCTTTTGCAGCAAGCTAAACCCATGACCTTTGGCGTGAAGACTGCCGGCTGGTTAGAAAGCATCGCTCGAAGCAAAAATAGACTTTCAGAATTGAAAGACCGTCTTTTTTGTATTCAACTCGGAGGCGCTGTAGGTTGTGGCAATGATTCGATTACCGCTGAAGTACAAGAAGCATTTGCGAAAAAGCTTGACTTAAATCAATCGTTCCCCTGGCAATCACAACGAGATTCGTTAGTTGAATTCGCTTCCTTTTTAGGAATGCTATCTGCAAGTATGGGAAAAATAGCAAAAGATATTTCCCTGTTAATGCAGACTGAAGTTGCTGAAGTTTTTGAAGGTGCCGCAGAAGGTAAAGGTGGTTCTAGTACTATGCCACATAAACGAAATCCTGTTGGTTGCGCACTTATTCTTAGCAATGCCATTCGTACTCCCGGTTTAGTGGCTACAATGCTATCGGCAATGCCTCAAGAGCATGAACGTTCTGCCGGATTATGGCATGCGGAATGGGAAACACTTACCCAATTGATGAATTTGACGAGCGGTTCTTTAGTCAAATCTGTTGATTTAATCAGCAATTTAGAAGTGGACAAAGAACGTATGCTTCAAAATATCGAAATCACAAACGGACTCATTTATGCCGAAAAAGTATCCTTGCATTTATCAAAATCTTTAGGAAAAATGCAAGCGCATGAGTCGGTAAAAAAAGCATGTACTATAGCTATACAAAAGCAAAAACATTTAAAGGATGTGGTGTTAGAAATGCATTCGCAAATTGAAAATATTGAGGAATTATTCAAGCCAGAAAATGCTATTGGCAATAGTGTTTCTTGGGTAGAAACCATATTAAAAAAGTATTCATAAGGGTATGAAAACAAATTATAAAATTCAAGGGACACAAAATAGTCCGGTGCTGATGTTCTCCAACTCTTTAGGAGCCGACTTAACCATGTGGGATGAGCTTGTACCTCATTTATTGCCCTATTTCAGGGTCCTGCAATATGATACAAGAGGACATGGACAAAGTGAAATTACTGAAGGTCCGTATACCATAGAAATGCTCGGCCAAGATGTTATCGACCTATTGGATGATTTAAGCATAGAAAAGGTTTCTTTCTGCGGATTATCTATGGGCGGGTTAATCGGACAATGGTTGGGAATCAATCATCCTGAAAGATTGCACAAGCTTATTATCAGCAATACCGACTCCAAAATTGGCACTGTGGAAGGTTGGGATGAGCGTGTTATAACCATTAATGAACAAGGGATGCAGTCCATTGTAGTTGGCACTATGGAAAAATGGTTTACGACGAGTTATCATAAAACGAATCCATCCCGCGTAGCGGAAATGACCAACATATTTTTAGCGAACAGAACAGCAGGGTACACCGCCTGTTGCGCGGCAATTGGCAATGCTAATTTTAGGGCTACCATAAAAACAATTTCTTCAGAAACTTTAATCATTACAGGCGATGAAGATGCTGTTACCAATGTAGCTCAGGCACAAGTGATGCAAAAAGAAATAGCAGGTGCAAAACTAAAAGTGTTTCATGCCAGACACTTACCGAGCACAGAACTACCTGCCAAATACGCAGAAGCGCTTATTAATTTTATAGTTGGCGAAGACACTTTTGATAGAGGAATGCATGTGCGCCGTACTGTTTTAGGCAATGCTCATGTAGATAAAGCAAACGGCAACAAAAATGAGTTCAATACTGATTTTCAAGAATTTATTTCACATTATGCATGGGGAGAAATTTGGACAAGACCCGGTTTACCAAAACATAGTCGCAGTTTAATAACTCTAGCCATGTTAATTCCTTTGAATAAAAAGGCCGAGTTTAAAATGCATGTTAAAGCCGCTTTTAATAACGGAGTTACAATTGATGAAATCAAAGAAGTGATATTGCAATCAGGTATCTACTGCGGTTTACCCGCAGCCAATGATGCGCTGCATTCTGCAGAAGAAGTATTTGAAAATTTAGGCTTGGGATATAAGTAGTATGATAAGCATCAAAACACAAGTCGGAATTATAGGTGCAGGGCCATCAGGTATGGTTTTGGCCAACTGGTTGAAAAAACACGGAATCTCGGCGGTAGTTTTGGAATTGCGCTCTAGAGCATATGTAGAAGGAAGAGTACGTGCTGGCTTGGTAGAACAGAATACCAAAGATATCTTGAAAGAATTAGGTCTTGATGCTCGAATGAAAAAAGAAGGTATTGTTCATGATGGCGTATACCTAAGTTTTGATGAAGAGCGTATTCATATTCCTTTTGGGGAGTTAACCAGGGGAAGAACCATAACAATTTATGGTCAGCAGGAAATTACCAAAGACCTTACGGATGCTTGGTTGCAAGAGGGCGGAGAACTACACTTTGAAACCAGGGCGACCAAAATAATAGATTTTGATACGAAGCGTCCTAAAATACATTTTGAAAAAGACGGCGAAGAAGGCATTCTGGAATGCGATTTTGTGGTGGCCTGTGATGGTTTTCATGGAATTGGACGTAAGACCTTGCCAAAGAAAAGTTTCCAGTCCTATGATATTACCTATCCGTTCAGCTGGTTGGGAATATTAGCAAATGTAGCGCCTTCAACAGACGAATTGATTTATGCCTATCATGAAAATGGTTTTGCCTTACATAGTTTACGTTCGGAGACCGTAAGCAGATTATATGTTCAAGTAGACAATAATGAATCGGTCGATAATTGGTCCGACGACCGTATCTGGAGTGAACTTTCCAAACGTTTGGCGACCCCAGGGTTTGAACTTGAAGAAGGTCCTATTTTTGAAAAAAGCATTACCCCAATGCGCAGCCATATGATTGATAGTTTACGAAGTGGGAGATTATTATTGGCTGGCGATGCTGCACATATAGTTCCACCAACAGGGGGTAAAGGCATGAATTTGGCCATTGCCGATGTTAAGCATATGGTTGACACCTTTGTGGCCTATTATACAACGAATTCTGAAACGTTACTCGACACCTATACCAATGATGCCCTTCGTAGAATTTGGAGAGCGCAGGATTTTTCGAATTTCATGACGAAGCTATTTCACAAACAAGATGCTCATGGGTCATTTAGCTATCGCTTACAAAAAGCAAAATTTGATTATCTAAAAGTATCTAGAGCATATAAAACCACCATAGCAGAGAACTATGTAGGGCTACCGTTTGAATCGTTTAAAAATTAAATATCAATGAAAACAGTTCCAATAATAAGTGCTGAAAAAGCGGCAAGTTTAGTAAAAGATGGCGACATCATTTTAGGGGGTGGCTTTGGTATGACGGGTAACCCAGTGAATATCATTCATGAATTGGCAAAGACCAAGACCAAAGACCTCACCTTTATTGCAAACAATGTAGGCGAACCTAATATGGGCGGTGGTCGCTTGTTGAACAATGGTCAATTAAAGAAAATGATTGGCTCTTTTTTCACTTCGAATAGAGAAGCCGTTTTAGCGGCACAAGAAGGTCGTGTGGAATATGAATTATTGCCTCAAGGAACTTTGGCAGAAGCTATACGGGCAGGTGGTGCAGGTATTGGCGGATTTTATACGCCCACATCGGCAGGAACCTTAATCGCTGAAGGACGAGAAACTAAAATGCTTAATGGAAAAGAGCAAGTTTTTATAGAAGGTATTAGAGGAAATGTAGCCATCATAAGAGCTTGGAAAGCAGATACGGCAGGAAATCTGCAATACCGCATGACGGAACAAAATTTCAATAGAGCCATGGCAACAGCTGCTGATATTGTAATTGCCGAAGTGCAAGAAATTGTTCCTAATGGGGAAATTGACCCTAATGAGATTCATACTCCAGGTTGTTTTGTAGACTATTTGGTGGAGCGAAAACTAACGGAAGAAGATTTGGGTTCATCAGCATCGGTAGGTTCGTCAAAAGTAATTGATGAAAAACGAATGAATATGGCCAAACGTGCGTTTGCGGAATTAGAAAAAGGCGATGTGGTGAATCTTGGAATTGGCATCCCAACTTTAGTAGCCGATTTGATAAAACCAGAAGACGGCATCATTCTACATACCGAAAACGGAATGCTCGGTGTAGGTCCCGAACCAAAAGATGGTGGCGGCGCTATGTATTATCCTGTAAATGCAGGTAAAGTACCCGTTACGGCGTTGCCTGGAAGCAGTTATTTTGATAGTGCCGATAGTTTTGCCATGATTCGTGGCGGGCATATTGATGTGGCCATTATGGGCGGATTGGAAGTAGATGCGCAAGGAAATCTGGCCAACTGGTCCGTACCCGGAAAACCTTTATTAGGTGTAGGTGGTGCTATGGATTTAGCATCGGGCGCCAAAAAATTAATTATTACATTACGTCATACGGATAGAGACGGCGGTTCAAAAGTAGTTGAAAATTGCACGTTGCCCATTACCGATTTTAACTGTGTAGATATGTTGATTACGGAATTGGCCGTGTTCAAATTTATTGACGGACAGTTGACCCTTATAAAAATTTTACCAGGTAGTACACTGGAGGAGGTCCGTGAAAAAACCGAAGCCAAATTTGTAGAACAGTTACAGTAGAAAAATGAAAGAAGCATATATAGTTGACGCAATAAGAACCCCAATAGGAAGTTTTAGAGGTGCTTTGGCACAAGTGAGAGCAGATGATATGGCGGCAATTCCCATCAAGGCCTTACTCGAAAAATATCCGAATCTACCCAAAGATGCGATTGATGATGTTATACTAGGGTGCCATAATCAAGCAGGTGAGGATAATAGAAATGTAGCCCGTATGGCCTTGCTATTGGCGGGGCTTCCCTATAGTGTACCCGGCGAAACCGTAAACAGATTATGTTCGTCAGGAATGTCAACGGTAGTACAAGCTAATAGAGCTATTAAAGCTGGTGACGGTGACGTCTTTATCGCTGGTGGTTTGGAACATATGTCTCGTGGTCCATTGGTAATTTCAAAATCAACTGTTGCTTTTGGGAATGATTCCAAAATGGAAGATTCTAGTTTTGGTTGGCGCTTTGTCAATAAGAAACTGCACGAAATGTACGGCACCGATGCCATGGGAATCACCGCCGAAAATCTTGCCGAAATGTTTAGCATAAGCCGAGAGGACCAAGATTTATTTGCCTATAATTCTCAAATGAAAGCTACCAAAGCTCAGCAAAATGGAATTTTGGGGGAAGAGATTTGTCCGGTAGAAATTCCACAACGAAAAGGAGATGCAGTCATCGTAGCGCAAGATGAATTTATAAGACCGAGTACAACCTTAGAAAAACTAGCCACCTTAAAAACTGTCTTCAAAAAAGACGGAACAGTTACAGCAGGCAATGCATCTGGACTAAATGACGGGGCAGCGGCCATGTTAGTCGTTTCAGAAGATGCCTTGAAAAAATACAATCTCACACCAAAAGCTAGAATAGTAGCTTCGGCTGTAGTGGGTGTAGAACCAAAAATAATGGGTATTGGTCCTGTGTACGCCACAAGAAAAGTCTTGGCAAAAGCAGGCTTGGAATTAAAGGACATGGATGTACTGGAATTCAACGAAGCCTTTTCCGCTCAAGCATTAGCCTGTACACGCGAGTTAGGCTTGGCAGATAATGACCCAAGAATAAACCCTAACGGCGGGGCAATTGCTATTGGTCATCCATTGGGCATGTCTGGTACACGAATACTTCAAGCGGCAACGAACGAATTAGTTCGCTCCGGAGGAAAATATGGTTTGGCTACCATGTGTGTGGGTGTAGGTATGGGATATGCTACTATTATTGAGAATGTAAATCAATAATATTTTGGGCTTTAAAAAATCTAAGCGAAAAAAAAGTTAGAAGTAATACCGTAAAAATCATTTTATGCAAATCAAAAAATTAAATTCAATAACAACCATCTTGGCTATATCATTACTATTAGGCAGCTGTGGAGAAAAATTTACATCCGTAGAAAAAGATGGTTTTGTTCAGGTTTCAAATACCGACGGAAGCACCTTAGGCTATCATCCGGAATCTGGAGTCAAAATATTAACCGTTGACAGATATGCTTTTAAAGATTTAAATCAAAACGGAACTTTAGATGCCTATGAAGATTGGCGTTTGCCTGTAAATGAGCGTGCTCAAGATTTGGCTAAGCAAATGAGTCTAGAAGATATTGCTGGTTTGATGTTGTACAGTTCGCATCAATCAATTCCTTCTGGAAGTCGCGGTTATGGCTCATCCATGTACAACGGAAAACCCTTTGAAGAAAGTGGCGCTGCAGCCAGCGATTTATCTGACGGACAAAAGAAATTTTTGACGGACGACCATTTACGTCATGTACTCATCACCTCTGTAAAAGACCCAGCAACTGCAGCACAATGGAACAATAATGCACAGTCTTTAGCAGAAGGAATGTATTTAGGAATTCCAATAAATAATAGTTCAGACCCACGTCATGGTAGTGATTCATATGCAGAATTTAATGCTGGTGCTGGTGGTGACATTTCGATGTGGCCGGGCACATTAGGAATAGCCGCAACTTTTGACCCAACTTTGATGAAACAGTTCGGAGAAATCGCATCAAAAGAATATAGAGCATTAGGTATTTCTACCGCATTATCTCCTCAAATAGATTTAGCTACAGAACCGCGTTGGAGTCGTTTTGATGGCACAATGGGTGAAGACCCTGACTTGGCTGCAGATTTAGCAAAAGCCTATGTTGATGGCTTTCAATCTACCGATGGTGGTGACTGGGGGATGGAAAGCGTAAATGCCATGGTAAAACATTGGCCTGGTGGTGGCCCAGAAGAAGGTGGTCGTGATGGTCACTTTGGTTATGGTGCTTATGCGGTATATCCGGGTAAGAATATTAAAGACCACATGAAACCTTTCGTAGAAGGCGCGTTTAAGCTAGATGGACCAACAAAAATGGCTTCGGCCGTAATGCCTTATTATACCATTTCTTCAGGCGAAGGTGAAAAGGTTGCCAATGGCTATAACAAGTATTTAATCACAGAGGTACTAAGAGGAAACTATGGTTACGAAGGAGTTTTGTGTACCGATTGGGGTATTACCAGAGACATGTCCGCTGTTCATAAATTTGAGGGGAAGCCTTTTGGTGTTGAACATTTATCTGAAGCGGCACGTCACTATAAAGCGATTGAAGCAGGAATGGACCAATTTGGTGGCAATAATGATATGGGTCCGGTTTTGGAGGCTTATAAGTTGGGTGTTGCTGAAAGGGGCGAAGAAGCCATGCGTGCTCGTTTTGAAGAATCAGCTGTTCGTTTGTTGACCAATATTTTTAGAGTAGGTCTTTTTGAAAATCCGTATTTAGATGTTGCAGAAACAAAAGCCATCGTAGGGAATAGCGAATTCATGAAAGCTGGTTTTGATGCACAATTACGTTCTGTAGTGCTATTGAAAAACCATGGAAACATTCTTCCACTAAAAGCGAAGCAAAAAGTATATGTGCCACAACGTTATATTGCACCGAGTACGAATTGGTGGGGAATGACTTCCGAAGAGAAAATGGAATATCCGTTTAACATGGAAGTAGTTGCTAAATATTTTGATATAGTTGATACTCCAGAAGAAGCAGATTTTGCTTTGGTGGGCGTTCAAAGTCCAGATGGTGGTGTTGGTTATGATGTTTCTGATTTAGAAAAAGGAGGCAATGGATATATGCCTATAAGCTTGCAATATGATACGTATACTGCTGATACGGCTCGTGAAGTAAGTTTAGCTGGTGGTAGCGATTTAGAAGATTTTACCAATAGAACTTACAAAGGAAAAACGGTAAACACAAATAATACTACGGATATGAAATTGGTAAATGACACCAAAGCTAAAATGGGAGACAAACCTGTAATTATATCTATAAAAGTTGGGAAGCCTATGATATTTTCAGAAATTGAAAAAAGTGCTTCGGCTATTGTAGTTCATATGGGCGTACAAGACCAAGCTTTGATGGAAATCATTACTGGAGCTACGGAACCTTCTGCATTACTCCCTTTTCAAATGCCAGCTGATATGCTGACTGTAGAAGCACAATTTGAAGATGTACCACGCGATATGAAACCATATACAGATGCAGATGGAAACGTTTATGATTTTGCTTTCGGATTAAACTGGAAAGGAAAAATTGAAGACGAGAGGGTGAAAAATTATAAATAGACTAAACCCTTTACTTAATTACGCGTCAAAATAAAACAACGTTTAACCAATATGTACATCATGCTTAAAAAAATCTTAATAGGGTTAGGAATTATACTAATTGTAATTCAGTTCATCTGGCCAGATAAGAACGAATCGAATGATCTTACTCATGACATTTCAACGAAGTATAATGTGCCTAGCGATGTAAACCATCTCATGCAGGTTTCTTGTAATGACTGCCATTCTAATAAAACCGAGTACCCTTGGTATTCAAACATACAACCAGTTGCTTGGTGGCTCGACCATCATGTCGATGATGGTAAGAAACATTTGAACTTTTCGGAGTTTACCCAACTTCCGTTATTTGTTCAAAACCATAAATTTGATGAAATCATCGAAATGGTAGAAGATAAAGAAATGCCATTGCCTTCATACACCAATTTTGGCCTTCATTCAGAAGCGAACCTTTCAGATGAGCAACGTAATAAAATCATGGATTGGGCAAAGGCACAGATGAATTTTCTAAAGGAAACCTATCCTGCCGATAGTCTTAAATTCCCCAAGCGTGATAATCGTGTGCCTAGAGGACAATAACAATAGTTCTATAAAACGAAGGTTTTATAGAACATAATTCAAATTACTAAGTCCAAATAAATCTATGTTCAAAGAAGGGCAATAGCACCCCATTTAGCACCCGAAAAAACAAAGCCCCGTAAACATTAGTTTACGGGGCTTTTTGCGGCGGAAGAGGATTACTCATACTTTCGTGATCCCAGTTAGAAATCCTGGGCAAGCATAGCAACCCACATCGCCAGAAAAAGGCGATGCTTGGTTTTTTGTTTATTTCCACTTCTTTCAAGCCTAATGGCTTGAGAAGTTCCAACAAACAAAAAACCCATAACTTTCGTTATGGGTTTCCTTTTGCGGAGGAAGAGGGATTCGAACCCCCGGAGGTGTGACCCTCGCCAGTTTTCAAGACTGGTGCATTCGACCACTCTGCCATTCCTCCAATAGCGGTTGCAAATATAACAACCTTTTTCAATTAGATAAAAGGTTGTTTCAGTTTATTTCTACTAATGTTGCTAATTTTTTTATCCTCAAAAACAGCATTAGCCATTTATTAGGTCTATATGCTTGGTTTCTAGACGAGAACTGAATCTATATCGGGGTTTTTAGCTAAGGTGAAATAAAATGTGCTACCCTGATTTTTTTGAGATTCTACCCATATTCGACCTTTGTGCATTTCAATAATTTTCTGACAATGCGCTAAACCAATACCTGTGCCTTGATATTCTTTATTAGTGTGTAAGCGTTTAAAGATGGAAAATATTTTAGATTGATGTTCTGGTGCAATACCTATTCCGTTGTCTTTTACACCAAATTTCCAAAAGTTTTGATCATCTTCATAAAATATTTCAACAATAGGTTTGACACCTTTTTTTTGAAATTTCATGGCATTATTTATTAAGTTTTGAAATAATAGCCTAAGTGCTGTTTTGTATCCATTAATGTTTGGTAGTTCATTAAAGATTAGATCAGTATTGGTGTCTTTAATTAGTTCAGATAAATCAGTTTGTACTCCTAAAATTAATTCATCACAATTAATTGTCTCTAAAGATTTGTCATTTCCTAATCGACTATAATCCATTAAATCTTTAACTAAAAATTGCATTCGGCTGGTAGCCTCAGAAATAAAACGAAGACTATGTTCACCTGTATCATCTAACTGACCTTTATATTGCTCTGTAAGTATTTTTGAAAAACTACTAATGGTTCTGAGCGGTTCTTGTAAATCATGAGAAGCTATATAGACAAATTGTTCTAATTCTTTGTTTTTACTATTAATGTTTTCAAAACTCCTACTTAACGAATTGGCCATGTTATTAAAATTGTCCCCAAGTTCATTCAGCTCATCTTTTCCATTTAAAGTTACTCTATGTTCGTAATCTCCTTTACTAATTCTTTTTGCACCATCTTGTAATATCTTAATTGGTTTAACAATTGAATGTATTGTTTTAAAGGCTACTAGTACACTAATTAAAATGGCAACGGTACTCGATATAACAATAATTTTGTTAAGATTGATTAATTGCCGATTAAGTTCTGTTTTTTTAGTTTTGCTTTCTAGATTAAAATTTATCTGCAGGGCAGATACTAAATGGTCAATTTCACTAAACTGTAAGGCTATTTTGTCTTTTAATAATGTTGATGAAACATTTAGTTTTTCAATTTTCGCATAATCGTTATTTGTTTGGAGAATAATAAACATATCCTTCACATTAATTATGGCATTATCTGAGGTGCTAATTATTTTGCTAAAAGATGAGAATTCTGGATCATCCGGAGGAAATGTTGCAATAAGATCAAATGCCCTATTGTTTAGATGTGGCAATTCAACCTCTGTTATAACTTTCATACGGTTGGTTATTTTATCGCTTTTGGTCGATGAAATTTTATTGAGAGCTATTAAGAACAATTCATTATTGAAAGTGCGATATTCATGCAGAATCTCAAGAGCTGGCTCTATTCTAAAATCAATTACTTCTTGTATTGTTTCAGACTTTTTTGAATATTGAGACTTAAGTACCATCACTAATAAGAGTACTGTTATAGTTGTACCGAATGCAAGTATTAATTTACTTTTTATTGTATTCAAATCATCTAATAATTAACGCCTTACCTGTTCTAAATTACCTTTAGACTCGTATCGGTATAGTGAGAAATAGATACCCTTAGAAGATCTATTTTCAGAGATTAATATATTTCCACAGATTCCTTGGTAGTACCTAACGTTTTTCATTTTATTACGTAACCAATCAGAAAATGCCGGATATTCATTTTGCTTAACTTGAAAGTTTCGCAATTCATTAAGTACTAGATTCATTGCATCATAGGCTTGCATAGCCGGCCAGATGGATGTTGGCCGCTCATGATACATGTTATAGTATTGTTCTATAAATTTGTTGGCTAATACAAAATTGCCATCTGCAGGGGTGAAAAAACTGCATTCTGTTCCAATTATAGCACCTTCAGAATTATCGTAAAAAGCGGGGTCAAGTAAAACAGTAGATCCAAAAAATGGAGCAGTAATTTCTAAATCACGTGCCTGCTTCATAGCATAACCTAATTCTTTATATCCGAAGAAGACATAAGCATCGAAACCTTCTGCTTTATATTCGGCCATTTCTTCAGTGAAATCAACTTCACCTATATTTACAGTAACTACTTCATATTCTACATTCGCTTTCTTCAATATATCAATAGCAGCGTTGGTAGCCCGAGTCATATAATCATTAGGGTATTGCATAAAGAGTACTTTCTTTAACCCTAATTCAATAATTCTTATTGCAATTATTCCATTAGCTTCTTCTGTTTTTTTTGCAATTCTAAACGTGTTTTCATTTGTTGTTGAGAGTAAATCATCACTATTTAATGGGTTTACTACAATTACACCATCTTTTAATATTTCATTTTGTACCGCCATTGTGCCGTCGGTATTACTAATAAATAAGACCTTTATGTTGTGTTCTTCTTTCAATTTATGGTAAGCAGGAATAGCATTTTCTTTAAGCCATTGGTCATCTTCAATGAATAAATTTATTTGAGGTTCATTTTTTAATTTATTGGCATTGTATTGACTTACAGCTAGTTTCATTGCATTAGAAGGCCCTATACCCAAATCTGTTGCTCTGGTAGTTAAAGGGCCAATAAAGCCAATATTAACTACTTCTTTTGCAGGACCTTGACAGCCCATACCAATGAATGTTAATAGTACGATACAGAGCCATTTTGACTCAATACTAATATCGATTTCGAATTTGTTTGATAAATAATTTTTTATGCCCATAGCCCCCAACTTTAATAATTAATGAATAACATTAAAAAACAATTTTATATTCTAGTCCATACCCTAATCCGTAATTTTCATCCGAAAGAAAGTCATTGATTCTAAACTCTAAAATAGCGTAAAGCTGATTAATTAATCGAAACCCTAATTGATGTTCACTTACATACTTAAATACAACACCGCCATTGTCTAAATAGCTAAAATTCTGATCAATGAACCCGCCTAAATAAAGCCTGTTCTTAAATGTTTTGGGGGAAATATTTATACGATACACATGTTCTATAATTGACATGTATTTTGTTTTTGCGTTTCTTCTAAATTGAATGAACATTGGGTTTATAGAATAGCTCATATTCAACTTTTTAAAAAATGAACTTAATTTTTTTATAGACTGTAGACGAGCACGAAGACCAAATCTAAAATCATCATTGTCAGCACCATTTCGCATAACATATTGTAATGTTACATCTAGAGGTGAAGTTTTACTTAAACTATATCTTAAATTATGCTCAGCATAATTTGTTTCAAAATCAAAAGATTGCTTACCACTTTTGTAATTGGTGAGTGAAAAATATTGAAACCTGTTCACGTTTGCTAATATGTTGTACGTTAGTACACTAAACTCTCTAGTATCATAATAACCATTGAAGTCTACAAACCCAGTTATTTTGGGTTTTTCAATGGTATTTTGTGCAGAAAGTGAAAAGTTAATCACTATCAGAATAAGGAAATTAATCCAATAAGATTTTTGCATTTATGGTTGGTTAGTACGCTATAAAGAAGCAAAAGATTACAGAATATGTTACTGTAACGCAAAAAATGTAAGAATATTCTTTATTAATGAAGTTTTATGAATACTTATATAAATAGGTTTTGCATTTAGTTATGCCCTTTTATTTTTAGAGCTTATTTTTACCGTATGGAAGAATGGTTTCATTATCCTTTGTTGATATTCGTCGGTTTTATTGTTGGTTTTATAAATACAGTAGCTGGCGGAGGATCACTTATTACATTGCCTGTGCTTATATTTTTAGGGTTGCCACCAAGTGTAGCCAACGGAACAAACCGAGTGGCTGTAGTTGTTCAGAATTTTATGGGAGGCGCAGGATTTAAAAGTAAAGGAGTCTCTACGTACCCATTTAATATTTATTTAGGAATTTCAGCTTTGTTTGGCGCTATTTTAGGTGCCTATATTGCTGTTGATATTAAGGGCGATACATTTAATAAAATATTAGCCATTATCATGATGATAGTGGTTCTCATCATCATTTTTAAGCCGAAACTAAAGACTGAAGATTTGTACGAGAAAATTACAGGTAAACAGCTGTGGCTTGGTATTATAGCATTTTTTTTCTTCGGAATTTATGGTGGATTTATTAATGCGGGACTAGGCTTTATAATTATCTTATTTTTACACTATGTAAATCAGTTAACCCTTGTAAAAGCTAACGCTACCAAAGTTGTTGTTGTATTAATATATTCGCTAGCAGCTTTAGTAGTATTTGTTTTGAATGATAAAGTAATTTGGTTGGTAGGGCTTGTGCTGGCAATAGGTACCGGTTCTGGGGCATGGTTTGCTAGTCGATTTTCAGTGAAAAAAGGAGATGAATTTATTAAGAGCTTTTTGGTAATTATGGTAGTCATAATGGCCATTAAACTTTGGTTTTTTACCTAAAGGATGATTACTTATTTGAAATAGCAATGATCTTTTTCCATTAAGCGATAAGCATATTTAGAGTTATGAAAGATATTATTGAACATATGAAATGGCGTTATGCTGTTAAGAAATTCGATTCTGATAGAATTCTATCCAAAGAAAAAATCGATAAACTTAAAGAAGCTTTTAATCTTACAGCAACTTCTTACGGACTACAACCTATTAGCTTGCTAATTGTAAAGAATAAAGAACTGCAGAATGAGCTAATGACTTATTCGTATCATCAACCACAAGTTGTTCAGGCATCGCATATTTTGGTTTTTTGCATTAAAGACACCGTTGATGCCAATTACATTTCTAAATATTTTGAGCAAATAAAAAAGGTGCGTGAGGTGAGTGATGAAATACTTGAGCCTTTTAAAAATGATTTGCTTGATAGTTTTTCTAAAAAGGATATTGAGCAGATTAAAAAATGGAGTACTAATCAAGCCTATTTAGCCATGGGAAACCTATTGACAGTTTGTGCTGTTGAAAGAATTGATTCTTGCCCTATGGAAGGTTTTCAACCCGAAGCCTATGATAAGTTACTGAATCTTAAAGAAGAAGGACTTACATCAGTTTTAGCTATGCCCATTGGTTATAGAGCAGATGATGATATTTTTGCTGGTTTTAAAAAAGTCAGGAAAGATATGGCTGAAAGTGTCATTGAAATAGATTAATTTCCCAAAATTCTAGTAACAAAAATTATATTTATACATGCCGGGATTCGAATTTTTTGGTGATGCAGAACGAAAACAAGTAGAAGCAGTTTTAGATACTGGCGTATTAATGCGTTACGGATTTGATGGCATGCGCCAAGGCAATTATAAGGCAATAGAATTAGAGAAAGCTTTAGCCAAGCGTATGCAAAGCAAGCATGCACAATTGGTAAGTAGTGGTACTGCCGCAATAACAATTGCATTGGCCAGTGCTGGTGTTGGTGCTGGTGATGAAGTTATAATTCCCACTTTTACATTTGTTGCAAGTTTTGAAGCAGTTTTAGCTTTGGGTGCAATACCAATTTTAGCAGATGTTGATGATACGTTGACTTTGAATGCTGAGGCGGTTGAACGCGCGATAACTAACAAAACAAAAGCCGTTATGCCTGTGCATATGTGTGGGTCTATGGCAGATTTACGGGCGTTGAAAGCTATTTGTAATTCACATGATTTAATATTATTAGAAGATGCCTGCCAAGCGATTGGTGGTAGTTTTGAAGGTATTCCTTTAGGTGCTTATGGTGATTTAGGTGCTTTTTCTTTTGATTATGTTAAAACCATTACTTGTGGAGAAGGTGGGGCTGTTGTAACTAATAACGCTACCTATTTGAAAAATGCTGACCATTATTCTGATCATGGTCACGATCATATCGGCAACGATAGGGGAGCAGAAGCACATCCATTCTTAGGTTATAATTATCGTATTTCAGAATTGAATGCAGCTGTTGGGGTAGCACAAATAGCTAGATTAGACGAGTTTATTGCTATTCAAAAGAAAAATTATTCCATTTTAAGAGAAGCCTTAGAAACAATTCCTGAAGTTGTATTTCGTACAGTACCAGAAGGTGGTGTTGAAAATTATTCATTTCTCAGTTTCTTTTTGCCTTCAGAAGAAATGGCCGTGAAAACGCACTCAGCCTTAGCTGAAGCTTCAGTTGATGCTTGTTTTTATTGGTATTATAACAATTGGCACTATTATAAAAAATGGGAGCATTTAACAGAAAGAAAATCTTTAGGTAAATTGCCACAGGAAGTTTTAGACGGATTACAAGATTTCACTAAAACTGATTTTTCGAAATCTGATCAGTGGGTTTCTAGAAATATTTCCTGTTTAATTAAATTGTCTTGGACTGAATTAGAAGTATATGAGCGGGCACAGAAAATGGTTGCAACTATAAAAAATCTACTATAAATTAATTAAATTCAACTAAATATAAACATTATATGAAACTAAAAGTTATAAGTATTTGCGTTTTTACATTAGTATTTTCTTTTGCTGCCTTAGCGCAAGATGGTTATTCAAGTACACCTCCTGAGGTGTCACCAATGCCCATGAAACCTGAAATGACTGAAATTTGGGAACCTGAAGTTGAAGTAATAACTCCAGCTAAAACTTTAGGCGATGCACCATCTGATGCCATCATTTTATTCGATGGTTCAAATTTAGATCAATGGGTGAGTCAAAAAGATGCTACAAAGCCAGCACCTTGGAAAATAGTTAACGGTGATCATTTTGAAGTTGCTCCAGGTACTGGTGGTATAATGACCAAAATGAAATTTGGAGATGTTCAATTGCACATAGAATTTAGTGCTCCTGATAAAGTAGAAAGTGAAAGCCAAGGTAGGGGAAATAGTGGTCTCTTTTTACAAAACAGATATGAGTTGCAAATTTTAGATTCGTACCAAAATAGAACGTACAGAAATGGTCAGGCAGCTAGTATTTATAAAGATGAAGCGCCCTTGGTAAATGCTATGCGTAGTCCATTAGAATGGAATACCTATGACGTTATTTATACTGCACCAAGGTTTAAAGCTGATGGTCGATTAGATTCTAAAGCAAGAATTACTGTTTTGCATAACGGAGTTCTAGTTCAGAATAACACAGTAATTAATGGTAATACTTTTTATATCGGTTTGCATCATTATCCAGAAGCGCATGGTGATGACGTAATCGCATTACAAGATCACGGTAATAAAACGCAGTTCAGAAATATCTGGCTAAGAAAATTGTAAAGTACAATTCTTAAAAAAAGTAAAAAGGTCTAAAATTTTAATTTTAGACCTTTTTTATTTTATAGTGCTGCTCTGTAATGCAGTTAAACCCTGTATTAAACAGTTACTTCTTAATAAGAAACATATTCTACAATTTCAAGGCCATAGCCTACCATACCAACTCTTTTAACTTGTGAGGAATTGCTAAGTAACTTGATTTTTGAAATATTTAAATCATGCAATATTTGAGCACCTACGCCGAAATCTTTAGCATCCATATCAATTTTAGGAGCTTTAAAAATGCCTTTTTCCTGTAAATCTTTTAGTTCAGATAATCGGTTTAAAAGATTTAATGATTTTGGTTCTTGATTTATGAATACAAAAGCACCTTTATCTGCCTTATTAATTGCCGAAAACATTGCTTCAAGCTGCTCATCTGGGTTGTTTGTGAGCGTACCTAAAATATCATTATTGATTAAGGTAGAATTTATACGTGTTAACACTTCTTCGTTTTTATCCCATGTGCCTTTAGTAAGTGCAATATGTACTTGGTCATTCGTAGTTTGTTTATAGGCACGTAATCTGAAATCACCAAATCGGGTGGTGATATTAAAATCTTCTTTTTTCTCAATAAGACTATCATGCTCCATTCTGTAAGCAATCAAATCTTCAATAGAAACAATCTTAAGATTTAGTTTTTCAGCAACTTTCATCAATTGTGGTAATCGAGCCATGCTACCATCTTCGTTCATTATTTCAACAATAATGCCAGCAGGTTTGAGGCCAGCAAGCCTTGCGAAATCAATGGCAGCTTCTGTATGACCAGTTCTTCGCAATACTCCACCTTCTTTTGCAACTAGCGGAAAGATATGACCTGGTCTGGCCAAATCATGTGGTTTGGTGTCATTATTTACAAGCGCCAATACTGTTTTAGCGCGATCAGATGCCGAAATTCCAGTAGTTACACCTTGACCACGTAAATCTACAGAAACTGTAAAGGCGGTCTCTAATGGATCTGAATTATGCGTAACCATCATTGGTAAACCTAATTCTTTACATCTACCTTCTGTTAAAGGCGCACATATGAGTCCTTTACCACTAGTAGCCATAAAATTTATAAGCTGTGGTGTTACCAATTCTGCCGCAGCAATAAAATCACCTTCATTTTCACGATTTTCATCATCTACTACAATTATTACTTCGCCATTTTTAACAGCCTCAATAGCAGATTCAATGGTGTCTAGCTTTATTTTTTTAACGGTACTTGTACTCATGCGTTTTCTATTTCTTTCTTCTTTCGAAACAATTTTTTAAAATAATCAATGGCGTTTCCAAAGTTCATCATTCCTTTATCGGCTGTGGCTCTTTTAGTTAGAAAAATACCTAAAGGCAACATTATCATTGTAGATAACCAGGCCCCTAATATAGGGTGAATATTACTCTTCTTAGCGTAATTCTCGGCAAAAACACCCAGAAAATAATAGACCAGAAACAGCAATACTGCAATCACTAAGGGTAAACCAATACCTCCTTTTCTAATAATGGCGCCCAAAGGTGCACCAACAAAAAAGAGAATAATACATGATAATGCTAAAGCAAATTTCTTATGTAAAGAGAGTATATGCCTATTATAGATTTCATATCTTTTATCAAGCTCTTCTTTTTTACCTTTAATTGAAGAGATAACATTGGTAATATTGTTTTTTGCAGAAGTGTATAATTGTATTTGTTGCCACTCATTAAAAAGCCCAATAACGTTTGCTGTTGTTTTAATTGAATCGGCAATGACCTTAACTAAATCATCGGGTTGTCGCAACAGATTGGTAGAATCTGCTTTAATTAACTTTTCGTTCAAGTTGATTTTAACGGTATCTTTTTTTATGAACGGAAATGCGCCTGCTCTATGACTGATGTTTTTTGAAAAAGCACGTACAATTTTTAAATTATCATTTCTTAGTGAATCGATATCTTTGGTTAATCGACCAACACTTTTCATCTTATCCGTACTAATTCCACCTTCAGCCTCTAAATCTTCACCACCTAATTCTGGGGCTTCAATATTCATTCTGTAAATTTCGAATTCGGTTTTTAGAAATGGATGTTTTAATTTGTCTCTACTATCTTTTACCTCTACATCTTCATAATGATTACCATCTCGCAATACCAATTGTATAACTTCAGAATCTTCACTACTGATCAATTCACCAGTTTTTGCTTTGATAACTGTCTTATTTATTTGTGTGGCCGTTTTTTGATGAATAATAACATTATTTAAAAACCGATCTTTTTCGCCGTGTTTACTATCGACTTTAATGCTCATGCCCTCAAAATCACTAAAAACACCTTCTTCTATTGCTGCGGCGGGTTTTACCTTAGCAATATTTCTTCTCATGTTGTAGATTTTTTGTTCTGAAGCAGGTATTACGCTATTTGCAAAATAGAATGTTACGCCACCTAAGAATGTTACAAAAACAATGAGACTAAGCATTGAACGTTGCAAAGAGATACCTGAAGCTTTCATGGCAGCAAATTCATAGTTCTCTGCAAAACTTCCGAACGTTAAAATGGAGGATAGTAATACTGTAAGCGGAAGTACCTTTTCAGTAAGACTTGGCATCATGTAGAGAAAAAACTTGCTTATAATAGCAATGTCAAGTCCTTTTCCGGCAAAATCATCAATGAAAAGCCATATCGCCTGAAAGATGAAAATAAACATCAATATGACGAATGAGCTAAAAAAATTATAGAGAAACCTCGATAGAATGTATTGGTCTAGAATTCGCAATTTACCAGGGTTAGATTAAGAACTCAAGACAAGTTCAATACTAGTTTTTAATGATGTAATATCCATCTGCTTCGTACTTGCCTTCGTCAAAGGTAAATAAGGTTTCTGACAATGGCAGATTCGTTTTAAAAGAATTAACAGTTATAGTGGTTTTGGTGCCATTTTTACCAGTCATTATCAATTTTTGAATATGTTTGGTTTCAACATCAATGCCCAATAATTGCGATTCTATTTCAGAATTGGTATCAATCGGAGTGAGTTTTATGAATTGAATTTTTCGACCTTGTACATTTTGCTCAATATCCCATGAATAGGTTTGACCTTGTTTGTAAAATGTAAGTAGCTCTGAAGGGGAGAAGGCATTTGGGTCATCAGATTTGTCTTCAATGGTTACTTCTTCATTTTCTGGAACAACGGTATATACTTTTGCTCCGTCATAAAGTTGTTTTGCACCAAAAAAGTTGGCAACATATTTTTCACCCTTCAAAGTAACATCACCACGTGTTTCTTGGTTGATATCAGCCTCGGCGTTGTTCAGCGTATATTTGAAATCTACAGCTATATTATCATAGCTTTTTACCTTGTTATAGACTTCATCAAGTAAGGTTTTAGCTTTACCAGCATTTTGTGCTGATGCTATTGTTGAAATCGTAATAAGTATTAAAAATAAAAATTTCTTCATTTTTATTGATTTATTCGTTCTTTAACATTTCATCAAGGGCAATTAAATCTGATACATAGACTTGTCTTGCCTTACTTCCTTCAAATGGACCTACTATTCCGGCTGCTTCGAGTTGGTCGATAATTCTACCCGCTCGGTTATAGCCTAATTTCAATTTTCTTTGTATTAATGATGCTGAACCTTGTTGTGCAGTAACAATAACTACTGCTGCGTCTTTAAACATAGCATCACGATCAGCTTTATCATACTCAAGACTCGTGCCAGAGTCTTCACCAACATACTCAGGTAATTCATGTGCATGCGGATAAGCTCTCTGAGATCCAATAAATTCAGTAATTTTCGCAACTTCTGGTGTGTCAACAAATGCACACTGTATACGCGTTACATCATTGCCTTGTGTAAATAACATGTCACCCCGCCCAATCAATTGATCTGCACCTTGTGCATCTAAAATAGTTCTAGAGTCAATTTTTGAAGCTACCCTAAACGCAATACGTGCAGGGAAGTTAGCTTTGATAATACCTGTAATTACATTTACTGATGGTCTTTGTGTGGCAATAATCAAGTGAATACCAATAGCTCTCGCTAATTGTGCTAAACGGGCTACTGGAGTTTCTACTTCTTTACCAGCAGTCATAATTAAATCTGCAAACTCATCAATTACAACAACTATATAAGGTAAAAACTTATGCCCGTCATTCGGATTAAGCTTTCTGGACTTAAACTTAACATTGTATTCTTTAATGTTTCGAACCATTGCTGTTTTAAGCAGTTCGTACCGATTATCCATTTCTATACAAAGTGAATTCAAAGTATGAATTACTTTGGTGTTATCTGTGATTATTGCTTCTGCAGAATCTGGAAGTTTCGCCAAGAAATGACGCTCAATTTTATTGTAAAGGGTTAATTCTACTTTTTTAGGATCGACAAGAATAAATTTAACCTCAGCCGGATGCTTTTTATACAAGAGTGAAGTTAAAACAGCATTCAATCCTACAGATTTACCTTGCCCAGTAGCACCTGCCATTAGCATGTGTGGCATTTTAGCTAAATCGACAACAAAAGTCTCATTACTAATTGTTTTACCAAAGGCTATTGGTAATTCCATTTCAGCTTTTTGAAATTTGCTTGCTGCAATTACTGAACGCATTGATACAACAGTGGCATTTTTGTTTGGTACTTCTATGCCAATTGTTCCTTTACCTGGTATTGGTGCTATAATACGTATACCCAATGCTGCTAGTGAAAGTGCAATATCGTCTTCTAAATTTTTAATCTTCGAAATACGTACACCAGCCTCTGGTACAATTTCATAAAGTGTAACCGTAGGCCCTATGGTTGCCTTTATTTGAGCAATTCCAATTTTATAATTACGAAGCGTTTCAACAATTTTTATTTTGTTTTCTTCAAGCTCTTCTTGATTTATAGTAATACTACCTGAAACGCCATGCTGTTCTAATAAATCAATGGTAGGAAATTTGTAGTTACCTAATTCTAAGGTTGGGTCAAATTCACCAAAATCTTCAACTAGCTTATCCGCTATATTATCAGTTTCTTCTTGTTCAACAATAACCTTTGTTACCTCCATATCAAGAACTTCCTCCTCTTCAACCGGGGTAACTATAGGCATCTCAAGATCTAAGTCTTCCTCAATTTTTGGAATATCTTTTTTGTGGGTATAGGTGTCGACAATTATTGGTTCAATCTTTTCAGGAGTTAGTAATATCTCGTCACTAGCGTCTTCAATCTCACTTTCTGATTTCGGTGTTTTCTTAAATTCAGAAGCAATTGATTTGCTTTTACTGTTTATATAGTTACCGATGCCCTCTGGTGAAAATTTAAAAAGACGAACCATGATAAATACTAATCCAAATAACAATAAAAGAATAACTCCAATTTTGCCAGTATAATCTTGTAGAAAATCATTCATTTCATAGCCTACCATGCCGCCTAGTAATGGACGTTCTATTGCAAAGAAACCGAGACCAATTGAAATCCATATCATGAAAACTAAGCCCCATATCCATTTTTTCCAAAGTCCTTTTTTCTCTAGACTTAAAAATAAATAGAGTCCTGAAACACATAACAATCCAATAAGAATAAAAGATGCTAAACCAAAACCTTTGTACATCACAAAGTGACTTATACTTGCACCAAACTTTCTAAGTAGATTTTCAGCTTCAGCGTTACGGTCGCCAAATTGATTCAGTAGGCTTTGATCAAATTGCCATGTGAAATAAAACGACGCGAAACTAAAGAATAACGCAATGCTAAGTAGAATTAAGAGGCTACCTAGAATGATTTGATTCTGTTTCGAAGGCTTTAATGAAATCTTTTTCTTGGGGGCGGAAGTACTCTTGGTTTTTCTTCTGACCGTCTTCTTTTTTGCCATTAATTCAGGTTGTATTCGTCACAAAAGTACAAATAACCTTTGTTTTAAGATATTTTATATCAAGTGCTTTTTTGTCAATTTTATTTAAGAACGAATTATTGAGATCCAGTTGATTCTTCTGCACTCAAGTGACCATCGATAATACGGTTCATATAATCTTGTTCAAAACCACGTGCCATTTGTTCAATTTGTTGCATATTTTCTGTGGGTTCTGATTTTAAATTGTTTGTTAAACCTTTATCGCTTATATCATAAAAACCAAGCGTATTATCATTTGTAAACACACCAATAAGGCTGTCACGCATAAACATCATATTAGAGCCATTATGTGTAATTGCATACGGTTTTTGAATGCTGTCACTAACTAAACTTCTTCCCCAACTTCTGAAAGGTTTGTTATAACCTGTGAGATCCATTAAAGTCGGAAATATATCTATCTGCATGGCTAAATCATTATTTGAACCAAGTAAATCTCCTTTAGGAGAATAGAATAATATAGGTACTGCAAATCGATTTACCATTTTTAAATATTCGTCATAATAAATCTGGTTGGTGTGATCTGCTGTAATTACAAAAATCGTATTCTCATACCACGATTCTTTTGCTGCAGCTTCAAAAAATGTTTTCAAAGCATGATCAGTATAACCAATACACTTATGCATAGCTACATGCCCTTCAGGAAATTTACCTTCATATTTTTCAGGAATAATATATGGTGTATGAGAGGTGACTGTGAAAACAGTGCCCATAAATGGTTCTTGTTTTTTTGATAATTCCTCGTTTACATAGCCTAGAAAGGGTTCATCCCAAATACCCCAAATTCCGTCATAATCAGCATCATTATTGTATTCGGTTTTTCCATAATAATGATCAAAACCTAAAATATTGGCATAGCCAGAAAATCCCATGGATCCGTTGGGTGCACCATGAAAAAATGAGGTGTCATACCCCATTTCATTGAGGTTTGAAATCAAAGATTGCGTTTTTTGCGTAGCATAAGGTGAAGAAGTATATGCTGTTTTAAATGAAGGAATGCCTGCTAAAATGGAAGACATTGCATGAATTGATTTTCTACCATTGGTATATGCATTGGTAAAAATAAGACTGTGTTGCGCTAACGAGTCGATGAATGGCGTATACCCAACATAATTTTCAATACCCATTTCTTTATTGAAACTACCAACGTATTCTCTACTAACACTTTCTAAAATAATTAATACAATGTTAGGCTTTTGGCTAACCTCACGGGGGTACTCTTTAATAGGATGAAAGGCTTTTTGAATTATGGCTTCAGAAATGCCGCTTTTTTTCTCAAAATTATTATTACCAAAGGTTCTGATGATGCTAAAGGGAGTGTTTAATACAATATTGGCATGTTCGGGCATTTCTACATGTCTACTTGCATCAATTAATGTGATGGGCCGTGTACTATGTTTAAAATCGCCACGAATTCCGCCTATAATGAGCACGCCAATAAGTAGAAAAGCAAAAATTGAAAAAGAAAAGTATCTGGCGCTATTATAATCTTGTTGTTTGACTATCTGTACACGCTTATATAATTTTATCCATAGAAAAGTACATATACCGAAGAGTAGAAATATGTGCCAATAATCGCCTACAAATGAAAATAGTAAACCTGACTTATTAGGTTCATTGTTTATTGATTCTAATGAAGCTACCGAAGCTCGCGCAAAAGTGAATCGATAATATGCAAAATCAATAAAATTTGTGGCGAAGGCTATTAAATTTGGAAAGAAATAAACCCAAAAAAGTAATTTCTGAAATTTTGGTAACGTATTGATAATTAGCGGTAATACGCTAAGAAGTATAAAGAGAAGATTGGTGTAAAGTATTGCCGTTGTATCAAAAGTTAAACCTAATACACACAATTTTAAAAAACTGCCAATAGAATCTATTGCTACTAAATCTTGATTATAAATGTAAAATAAAATTCGCGCTATGAAATAGAAGAAATAGGCTAACAATAGGCGATAGGCCAAAATCTTATATTCGTTTATGCGAAAAGATTTATCCATAATTGATTACTGTCAAAAAAGGTGATTTAAAATAACCTTAAACTATCTTAGGAAGGTAGATTATTAAACCTACTATAACGGCGCCTATAGAAACTAGCATTACGGCTCCGGCAGAAACATCTTTGATAAATCCGATTTTTGAATTAAAATCAGGGTGTATGAAATCGCAGATTTTTTCAATTGCAGTGTTGGCACCTTCAACACCCATAACCATGGCAATTGCAAGCACCTGAAGTATCCATTCTATCCTTGATATTTCAAAATAAAATCCAAGTGCGGTCATAACAATTGCAAGAAACAATTGAATCTTTATACTTGCTTCTGTACGAATCAAAAGTAGTGCGCCTCGCATAGCGAAGCCCACACTTTTAATTCTATTTACTGCAAATGATTCTTTAGGCATTATTCAGTGCGTTGATTGCAGCAGCATAATCAGGTTCATCAACAGTTTCAGCAACTTGTTGCGAATGAATTACAGTACCACTTTCATCTAAAACTACTATTGCTCTAGAGTGCAACGCTTGTAACGGACCATCAACAAATTCAACATTATAGGCTTTACCAAAGTTACCGTCTCTAAAATCAGATAGTAGCTCTACTTTATCAATTCCTTCAGCTCCGCAAAAACGAGCTTGAGCAAATGGTAAATCTTTTGATATACAAAGTACTATTGTATTATCTAGAGCGGCTGCTTGTTCATTGAATTTTCTAACAGATGTAGCACAGGTACCTGTATCAACACTTGGAAAAATATTCAAAACGACTTTTTTACCTGAATAATCAGCTAATGATGCAGTTGATAAATCATTTTTTGTTAATGAAAAATTAGGAGCACTGCTACCTGAAGTAGGTAATTCGCCTATGGTATTAATTGTATTACCCTTTAGTGTTACTGAAGCCATTTATGTGGATTTTAATTTTTTGTGAAATTAAAAAATATTAAGGGAATCTAAGGTCTTCTTAAAAATAAAAGCCCAGCTTAAAATGCTAGGCTTAATTCTATCAATATAAATGTTGATAATTTCTATTTATCAA
The DNA here is from genome assembly GCF_016811105.1 of Aurantibacter crassamenti. GTDB lineage: Bacteria > Bacteroidota > Bacteroidia > Flavobacteriales > Flavobacteriaceae > Aurantibacter_A > Aurantibacter_A crassamenti. The sequence continues at coordinate 372,886 of NZ_JAFBGM010000002.1, read as the reverse complement.
TAGCACCCATTACACGTTGCATGAAATCATTGAGGGCTTCCTTTTTAGGTTTCCCTTCCTTTACAGATTTATGAACTTCCAAGGCTCCATACATATTTGAAATAAGCTCACCAATTACATCAAGTTCTTCATCTTTAAGCGAACTTAGCTCAGTAAGATCTTCTAAAGTTTCTATGGTTTCAACTAAATAATCTTCATCGTTATTTTCAATGAAATTAGTTAAATGCTTAATTACTGGTAACTTCATGTATCAGTTCTTTTAAAACGTCATATTTATTGGTTTGCACCTGATTCTTTAATTCTCCTTTAGTAAAAGCAGCAAAAGTAGGCAGGTTGTCTACATTAGCCATTTTTCTAGACTCTGGAAATTTCTCGGCATCTACAAGTACAAAAGTAATAGCCTCATTTATGGATGCTTCTTTCTTGAATTTCGGTTTCATTATTCTGCAATTTCCGCACCAACCTGCAGAATATTGAACAACTACATTGTTGTGCTTTGAAACGATTTCTTGTAAATTATCTTGTTCTAGTTCTAATACCATTTTTTGCTATTATATAGAATTGTCACCAGCAATAAACTGGTGACAATTACTAGTTGTTTCAATTTAATTTTGGTGTTCTGCTAAGTAGTTAGCAACTCCATTTCTGTCAGCTGTCATTGCTTCTTTACCTTCTTCCCAGTTGGCAGGGCAAACTTCACCTTTAACTTGAACATGCGTATATGCATCAACCAAACGAATAAACTCGTTTACATTTCTGCCTAAGGGCATGTGATTTACACCTTCATGAAAAACGGTTCCTTCTTCATCAATAAGGTATGTAGCTCTATAGGTTACATTATCGCCTTCTACTTCAACTACACCAGTTTCTTCATTATAATTTTCCTCAGAAATATCTAAGATGCCTAATGTAGTAGCCAAATTTCTATTGCTATCAGCTAATAGGGGGTACGTAACACCTTCAATACCGCCATTATCTTTTTCAGTATTTAACCATGCGAAATGAACTTCAGCAGTATCACAAGAAGCACCGATAACAACCGTGTTTCTTTTTTCAAACTCACCTAAAGCTGCTTGAAAAGCATGTAATTCAGTTGGACAAACAAAAGTGAAATCTTTTGGGTACCAAAAAAGCAATACTTTTTTCTTGTTTTTTTGAGCCTCTTCTAACACATTTAATTTAAAAGTGTCACCTAACTCGTTCATTGCGTTTACTGCTAAATTTGGAAATTTTTTACCTACGATACTCATGTATAATAATTTATTGAATGTTAATTTCTAAGCACAAAATTATTTGATTCTGTTCTTAAATTATAGCATTTGCATTCAAAAAATCGATGGGTTGATAAGGTTTTTAGATGCTTACTAGAAGTTGTTTAATTATTGTAAAATTCGCAAAAATGAAGATCGTTTTATATCGAATTTTTAAAATAACACAAGAATTTTAAGAGGAACGAAATTGATGCAATTATTTGAAATATCGAATAAATTTTATTTTGAAATTTTTGATACTAACATGCGGATTTTAATATTAAAAGCAGCAAAAAGAAGGGTCATTATAGGGCTTAGCCAGTTAAAAATAGCGTAAATAAAATATTCACCCACTCCTACACCAAGTACGCTTGATTGATATGCTCCACAGGTATTCCATGGAATTAGCACTGAAGTTACTGTGCCTGAATCTTCTAAAGTTCTACTTAAGTTTTCAGGTGCCAAGCCTTTATCTGCATATGCTTTTTTAAACATTTTACCCGGTATAACTAATGCTAAGTATTGATCACTTGCAATTATGTTTAGACCTAAACAACTTAGCACTGTACTGGCAAAAAGTCCAAAAACAGTTGTAGCTACTGCTAAAAGAGCTTTAGTGATTTTTGATAAGGCACCAATACCGTCCATAATGCCACCAAATACCATGGCGCAACAAATGAGATAGATTGTCCATAACATGCCTGCCATGCCGCCAGAACTGAAAAGTTCATTTAACTTTAAATTGTCTGTTGTAATTTGAATATCCGTAAAAATCGCATTCATCAAGGTTGTGATTTCTGAGTCAGAATGTTGCATCAATATTTCGGTTTGAAAAATCATAGCAAATACAGCAGCTAAACCCACACCAACGCCTAATGCAATCAACGGTTTTGTTTTGAATAAAATTAATATGATAACAAGAGTTGGTACAATGAAGAGATACGGAGTGATATTAAAAGTAGTATCAATTGTAGCAAGTAAGTCGTTCACGTTAGCTGTTCCTGTTGTAGGTATGTTCATACTTAAGATTGTAAAAACTATTAGCGTGATGATAATAGAAGGTACAGTAGTGATTGTCATATAACGTATGTGCGTAAATAAATCAGTGCCTGCCATTGCTGGTGCAAGATTTGTAGTGTCGCTTAATGGTGACATTTTATCTCCAAAATAGGCCCCTGAAATTACAGCGCCAGCAATCATGCCAGGGGGTATGCCTAATGCTGTACCTATTCCAACTAGTGCTATTCCTACTGTTGCAGAGGTTGTCCATGAACTTCCTGTTGCAATAGATATGAGGGCAGCAATTATAACCGATGCAGGTAAAAATATTGAGGGACTTAAAACTTTCAATCCGTAATAAACCATGGCAGGTATTATACCACTAACAAGCCAAGTGCCTGCTAATGCACCTACTAAAAACAAAATCATGATGGGTAGAAAAACGCTTCTTAAGTTTTCCCATATTTCAGAAAGCATTGTTTGAATTTTCACTTTATTAAAAAAGCCAACAATTGCTGCGATAGCACCTCCGAATAATAAAATATATTGATTTGAATACTCACCTAAAACTTCTCCGCCTGCATAGAAAATATTATAAGCTAGCATTAGCATTAAAAACACAACCGGAATAAAAGCTTCCCAAATATTTAATTCTTTGTTTTCAACGATATGTTCATCTTCACGATGTTCTGAAAATTCTTGTTCACTCATATTTAAATGCAGTCTCTTCGTGTAATATTACGATTTTGGCCTTTTGCATGCAAACTTGTAATAGAATTGCGTTAGTACTTTAATAATGCCGTAAATAATAGTAATTTTGAAGTTCAATTAAAATACCAAATTATGAGTCAATACGATGTGGCCATTATCGGTTCTGGTCCAGGAGGTTATGTAGCAGCAATACGATGTGCACAATTAGGAATGAAAACTGCAATAATTGAAAAATATTCAACTTTAGGTGGCACCTGTTTAAATGTAGGGTGTATACCATCAAAGGCAATGCTAGATTCATCACATCATTATGAAGATGCGGTAAAGCATTTTGAAGATCATGGTATTGAGGTTTCTGGTGAAATTAAAGTGAACTTAGAAAAAATGATTGGCAGAAAACAAGCTGTTGTTGATCAAACTTGTTCTGGCGTTAAGTTCTTGATGGATAAAAATAAGATTGACGTTTATGAAGGTGTTGGTAGCTTTAAAGATGCTACACACATTGAAATAAAAGGTGCAAAAACAGAAACTATTGAAGCTAAGAATACCATTATAGCTACTGGTAGTAAGCCTTCAACCTTACCATTTATTAAAATAGATAAAGAACGAATTATAACTTCAACTGAAGCTTTAGAATTGAAAGAAATTCCGAAGCACATGATTGTTATTGGTGGTGGTGTAATAGGTTTAGAACTTGGTCAAGTATACAAAAGATTGGGTGCTGAAGTTACTGTAGTTGAATATATGGATCGCATTATTCCAACTATGGATGCCTCGCTTTCTAAAGAATTAATGAAAGTGTTGAAAAAACAAAAAGTGAAATTTGCACTTTCTCATAAAGTAAAATCTGTGGAGCGTAAGGGCAACGAGATTATAGTTAAGGCGGATGACAAAAAAGGACAAGAAGTTGAGTTTAAAGGCGATTATTGCCTGGTTTCCGTTGGTAGAAGACCGTATACTGATGGATTAAATGCTGAAGCTGCTGGAGTTAAAATTGACGAAAGAGGAAAAATTGAAGTTAATGATCATTTGCAAACGTCAGCTTCTAATATATATGCTATTGGTGATGTGATTAAAGGTGCGATGTTAGCGCATAAAGCTGAAGAAGAAGGAACTTTTGTTGCAGAAACATTAGCTGGACAAAAACCACATATCGATTACAATTTGATTCCTGGTGTAGTTTATACTTGGCCAGAGGTTGCAGCAGTTGGTAAAACTGAAGAAGAATTGAAAGAAGCTGGAGTGGAGTATAAAACAGGACAATTTCCGATGCGTGCTTTAGGACGTTCTCGTGCTAGTATGGATCTTGATGGTTTTGTGAAAATATTAGCTGATAAGAATACAGACGAGATTCTTGGATTTCATATGATAGGTGCAAGAGCTGCTGATTTAGTTGCGGAGGCCGTAGTAGCTATGGAATATCGAGCGAGTGCAGAAGATGTTTCTCGTATGTCTCATGCGCATCCAACATTTGCGGAAGCGATTAAAGAAGCTGCATTAGCTGCTACTGATGATAGAGCTTTGCATGTGTAGTAATACAAAAACACGTTCATAAAAAAAGGCTGTCTTTAAAAGACAGCCTTTTTTTAGTTTTTATGTGTCCCATCGCAATAGGGTGGGTTGCTGGTAAGTTTACAAGTGCATAAATGTGCTTTTTTGTCTTGTTCAACTTCAAATCGCATAGGTGGTGTTGCATTTTTACCTCTATGTGCTCCGTTACAAAAAGGTTGTGTTTCGCTATGGCCACAAGTACACCATGAATATTTTTTACCCGCTTCTAAATCGCACGCAATTGGTGCAAACTTTGTATCACTCATTTATTTTTTATCTAGTATGAAGGTTAAAAGTAGATTAAACTTTTTAAATCTCTTTTAATAATTGACTTTCGGTCTTGTAAAAAAAATATACCGAATCAATGGGTTCGAAACTTTTTTCTATTTGTCTTACCTTGGTTCTTTTTACGGGTTACTTAAAATAATGAATACCCAAATATTATTGATACGGTTCTATAATATGCCTCCCAATGTAAATAATCACTTAAAATATCTCTACTTGTTTGGTATCTTGCTTCTAAACTTAATTTAGAAAGTTTGTAACCAAAGCCGAAAGCTAGATTAGTTCTAGATTTAATATCCACCGATTCTAAGCTTGAACCATCAGCTCTAGTAAATTCAAAAGACGATTTTCTAGTTAAATCAGCTATAATGGATGCATTAAGAAATAGTTTCGATTTTTCACTTAAAAACATATAATGTCTGAGACCTACTGGAATTTCAATGGAGCTGTATTTTAATGCAGCTTTTAGTACACCACCCTGCACATTTCTTACATTTGTTTCTTTTTCACCTTTAAAATTTTGATATGTAGGTTCAATAGCAATTGCCCATTTATTTTTATTAAAAGGCAAAATATATTCAGCTTCCAATCCAATTCCAAACCCTGTTTTATTATTAAATGCCGTCGTTTTGGTATTATTGGCATTATTATCTGCTCGAAATGAAGAATTTCTTAAACGAGGCCGTATTGCTAAATTGAAAGCGTTTCGTTTTTGCTTTGTTTCGAAATTTTTGAATTCCGCATTATGGCATTCACTGTAATCAACAAAAAGTCGCACTAAATTATTTTTATCATAATCTATATTTTCAATTTTGTTTTTTTTAAAATTGGGGCATTTTAAATTATTCCACAATTGTTGCCTAAATGCATTGTTTTCAGCAATAATATACCAAAAGGGTTTATAAGATTTAAAAATTAATTGTTCAATATTAGAGTCTGCATTTGTATAAAAGTACCTTTTCAAGTTGCCATCTACATATTCATATAAATTTGATTTACCCTCAACTAATACTTTTAAAAAAAGTTCTTCTTCATTGAATATTGGGTTTTTGTCAGTGCTTAAATTATGAACGTCATTCATAGACCTATCGATATTTACAGTAGTTCTGACATATTTTGAAATACTGTCAATTCCAAACTCTTTTATTAATGGTATTGTAGCCCTTTGAGATTCACTATTTTCTGATAGTTTATATTCAAATTTGGTTGGATTATTTTTCCAATCAATATTTTTTATCAAACAAGTAGTTTTGTGATTTGCATTATCAATGTAATATCCTTTTTCAAAAGAAATTTGCGAATAGCCATTAAGACTTAAAATTGCTGTTATAAAAAAAAGTACGACTTGTTTTTTCATATTCTATTAAATCTTTGATAATTACCTAGTGGAGTAACGAGAAATAATAGTTAATAGTATTGTGTAAGCAGCTCGGTGTGAATTAATTATTTCATTAAACGAATGAACTAATTTATGTGATTCAATCTTCGGAATTTGGAATGTCTAATTCTTAGCGAAGCCTAATAGTTGTAGTATTTTGTTTAAAATGCGTTGAAGAAACAATACGGTACTTTCTATAAAATTCCAAAGATATTTTTTTGCTTGCGATAACTTTGATTTGATAACAACTTCATGTTTGTCATAGACTAAGGCTAAATAGGCACAAGCAATCATAAATAGAATTGCGCCAGAAATTGCAATAGCCGGACTCAATGAATGTTGATAAAAACGATAAAGTCCTAATCCTGTAAAACTTCCGTAGAGAATAATAAAATGAATTACATAAATAGACAAGGTATTTTGACCGATGCGTAATAATGTTTCATTCAATAACAATTCACGAATTGCCATAAATAGTGCAAATACAACGAGTACATCACCCAAACGAATGAAAAGATAATTATTTAATGAGATCGCATTGAAAAGTTGAATTTCCGTTTTATTATATAGTATATCAAATAAAGGAGATGACACGAATATTAGAAACAAACCAATCCCTACACAAAGTGCAATGGCTACAGCATATAATTTTTTATAATCTCTAAATCGATAAAAGAGTACAGATAAAAACCCTCCAAAATTAGCATAACCAAACCATGGAATTATTGTAAATACTGAACCATTGGCTCTGCTAAAATAATTTGATAGGGCCACAGGTAGCTGACTATAGTTTGCTGCTTTATATAAAGGTTCAAATGTAAAAAGTAGACAAGTTGTTAGTACCAATAATGTAGGTAAAATGAATTTTCTGCTTTTACTTGTCAATAAATAAATGGCAATAATACCTAGTATTGAAAGACCGATACAATGTAAAACGTCAATTAAAAAGAAAGAACTGTAAACTTTACCTTTAAATAATCCGAATAAATTTGAACGTAATAAATAACCAATAAATAGTAATTGAAATCCTCGTCGAACTCCTTTTTTAATACGTGGATTTTCAAAACCCTTTTGCGGAACTCGAATCAAAAGATATGTGAAAATAAAACCTGATACCGTAAAGAATACTGGGGCTGTGATTCCTCTAAAATATTTCCAAATACTGAAAGTGATATTTGAATTGTCGCGAAAAGCATCGGCTAAAAGTCCATCAATAAAATGACCTTGTAACATCATTAGTATCGCCCAAGCACGCATGGCATCAATAAAGTACAATCTGTTTTTATTCTTTTCCACAGAATAGATTTAATTCTTTACGGGTAATGTTTATTGACAGTTCGACTAAACTTTTCTTATCGTATAAAATTTACTCGAAATATTTTATAAGCAAAACTATATAAATTAGTTCATCTTTGTTTCTAATCAATTAATTTTGCATTAAGCAATAAAACGAAAATATGGCAACTATATTGGCCTTTGCAGGCAGTAACTCAAGTACTTCAGTGAATTATAAATTGGTGCAATACACGGTTTCCTTGCTAGAAAATCAAAATGTGCAACTTTTGAATTTAACAAATTATCCGTTTCCAATGTTTAGTGAAGATGTTGAAAAGGAAAAAGGTTTTTCAAATTCTCTTGTTGAGTTCAAAGGGTATATTGGTCAATCTGATGGACTTATTATTTCAGTAAACGAACATAATGGCAATGTTTCGGCTTATTTCAAAAACCTTACCGATTGGTTATCTCGATTAGATATTAAGTTTTTAGAAGGCAAGAAAGTACTGCTAATGAGTACTTCACCTGGTAAAAGAGGTGCAATAGGTGCTTTAACTGTTACCGAACAGATTCTTCCTCGTTTTGGTGCTGAAGTTGTGGCTACGTTTTCATTACCTAGTTTTTATGATAATTTAGATGCCGACAATGGTATTGTGGATGCTGATTTGGCAACTGCGCATGCGCAGGCATTAAATCAATTTATAGAAAGTATTTAGGACTAGGCTCTTAGACTTTTGGTAACTTTGGCATTATGTTAGCCAACTTCAAAAAGCATCTACAAGATAACTTTGCATTTTTAAAAGACGACACTTTTTTGCTGGCCATTAGTGGTGGTATTGATAGTGTGGTTCTAGCGTACTTGATGTACAAAAGTGATTTGAAGTTTGCTATGGCGCACTGCAATTTTCAAATGCGTGGTGAAGAAAGCAATAAAGACGAAATTCTTGTTCGCGAATTAGCTGATAAATTCAACTGTAAAATTCACATAACTAACTTTGATACAGTTAGTTATTCGGAGTTGAATAAGGTTTCAATACAAATGGCAGCACGTGAATTGCGATATCCATGGTTTGAAGAAATAGTGAATGAATTTGGTTATAAAACGGTAGTTACTGCCCATCATGCTGACGACAATATTGAAACCTTTTTAATTAATTTGTCAAGAGGCACAGGATTAGAAGGTTTGACAGGCATGCCTGAAAGTACAGATGCAATTTTACGACCTTTACTTATTTTTTCAAGGGAAGAAATTGCTGCTTATGCTAACTCTGAAGATTTGATATGGCGTGAAGATGCAAGTAATGCTGATACCAAATATTTGCGTAATAAAATAAGGCATGAACTACTACCAACGCTAAAAACGTTACATCCCACTTTTGAAAGTAATTTTAAAAATACATTAGAACATTTAAAGGGTAGTGCTGCAATTATTCAGAATCACATTACCGAATTGAAAAAAACCTTGTTCATTGAAAAAGAAGGAGTGTACCATATTTCAATTCAAGAATTAAAGCGTTTACAACCCTTAGAAGCGTATATATACGAACTTTTTAAGGATTATGACTTTACTTCATATCAAGATATTTGTAGTTTAATTTCTGCCTTGAGCGGTAAAGAAGTTTATTCAAAAACACACCGATTGTTGAAAGACAGAGATTATTTGTTACTTCAAAAAATTAAACCTGTTGAGCATCAAATTTATCGTATTGAAGAAAATACTAATGAAATTTATCATCCGATTAAATTAACCGTGCAAACCACTGAAAACGTTGAAATAAGTAACGATTCAAATATACTTTTTGTAGATAAAAAAACGTTAAAATATCCATTGCTGTTAAGAAAGCGTCAAGAAGGCGACTACTTTTATCCTTTAGGGATGAAAGGAAAGAAAAAAGTATCTAAGTTTTTCAAGGATGAGAAGATGGATATGATTTCAAAAGAAAAGCAATGGTTGCTATATTCTGACAACAAATTGGTTTGGATTATTGGTAGAAGAGCGGATGAACGTTTTAAGGTTACTGATACAACAACTACTATTTTAAAATTTACCGTGCATTGATGCAGTATAAAATATTTTACATAGTATTTTTTTTAATTGGCTTTAGCACATTTGCGCAATCTGATGAAGAGCCTGTGTTATGGTCACATGAATTAAATAAAATTTCAGATACTGAGTACGAATTGGTGATGACCGGTAAAATTTTTGAAGGTTGGCATGTGTATTCTCAGCATACACCAGATGGTGGGTCTCAGCCTAGTATATTTACTTTTACGAATGTCGGGAAGGATTATGATTTTATTGGTGAGACGCAAGAGAGTAAAACTGATTCTGAATATGTTGAAGTTTTTGATTTAGAAGAAGTGTTCTTTAAGAATGAGGCCATATTCACACAACGGATAACGCTTTTAAGTTCGACTGTTCAACAAATAGATGTAAATCTTTGGTACCAGGTGTGTAAAGAGGTTTGTATACCTGCAGAAATTGATTTTAATTTTGTGCTGGATGGGGGTGAAGTTGTAAAAACCGAACAAACTGTAGACGAAAGAAGTCAAGCTATGGGTGCTGCCTTAAAGCTTAATTTACAGCACAAAGACAGATTGATTTCAGTTGATGATATTGTTGATCATAACTCAAGTATTTGGGTCATTTTTGGATTGGGATTTTTAGGCGGATTAATCGCACTATTAACCCCATGTGTATTTCCAATGATTCCGTTAACGGTTTCGTTTTTCACCAAACATACCGCCAATAAGCGAAAAGGCATTGCCAATGCAATCTTATATGGTTTTTTCATAGTTGTAATTTACTTTTTACTAAGTCTACCATTTCATTTATTCGACTCTGTTGACTCTCAAATTTTAAACACTATTGCTACCAATATTTGGCTCAACTTGGTCTTCTTTTTAATTTTCGTGTTTTTCGCCTTTTCTTTTTTCGGATATTATGAATTAACACTACCCAGTTCATGGGCAAATAAAATGGATTCTGCGTCTTCTAAAGTGGGCGGCATATTGGGCATCTTTTTTATGGCCGTTACCTTGGCGATTGTCTCATTTTCATGTACTGGTCCTATTTTAGGGGGCTTATTAGGAGGCACTGTTTTAGAAGAAGGAGATGTAGCTATGAATCTTTCCGCAGGAATGACAGGCTTTGGTGTGGCATTGGCCTTACCATTTGCCTTATTTGCATTGTTTCCTGCATGGCTAAATTCGTTACCAAAATCGGGTGGGTGGATGACAACCGTGAAAGTAGTTTTAGGATTTTTAGAATTAGCGCTTGCCTTCAAATTTTTATCAAATGCCGATTTAGTTGGCGGATGGGGCATCCTAAAAAGAGAAGTATTTATTGGGATTTGGATTATCCTTTTTGTGTTATTAGCTCTTTATTTATTTGGCATTTTTCGTTTTCCGCATGATGGTCCAAAGCAAAAATTATCAACGCCGAGAAGGGCGGTTGGAGTTTTGAGTGTTGGTTTTGCCTTGTACTTATCACTTGGATTGCTAAATACTGTAAAATTAAAGTTATTCGGATTTTTGCCTCCAGATTTTTATACACTGGCTGAAAAGGAAACAGATTGCCCTTTAGGTCTTAATTGCTTTAAAGATTTTGATGAAGGCGTTGCCTTTGCAAAAAAGGAAAACAAACCCATTCTATTAGATTTTACAGGTTGGGCCTGTGTGAATTGTCGAAAAATGGAAGAAAATGTTTGGAGTGAACCAGATATTTTTTCAATTATTAATGATGAATATGTGCTGATATCACTTTATGTTGATGACCGAAAGGATCTTGCTGATGCGCAGAAATTTAACTTTCAGTTTGATTCAGGAAGAGTGAAATCAATTGAAACAATAGGGCAGAAGTGGGGTACTTTTCAGACCATAAATTTTAATGCTGCTTCACAACCTTATTATGTTTTGCTGTCTCCTGATTTTGAAGTGTTAAATACAGCTGTACAATATACTGATGCATTAGTATATAAAAAGTGGCTTGAGAAGGGATTACAACAATTCAATTCTTCCAAAGACAAGTAATTCCAGATGGCATTTTTGCTTTTTTATCCATAGAAATAGTTTTACCTTTCCTGTAAAACTGACTTAATGCGAATACTAAAAAAAATTGGCTGGATTATCTTAGCCTTGGTTGCAGTTTTAATTGTAACTGCATTTTATTTTTCGAATTCTTTGGCACCAAATTATAGTGGAAATCAAGATTTAAATGGAATTTCTAAGGAAGTAAAGGTTCATTTTGATACCTATGGAATTCCTCATATTTATGCGGAAAATGAAGAAGATGCCATGCGTGCTTTGGGTTATGTGCATGCACAAGATCGACTTTGGCAAATGGAATTATTACGACGTGTAGGTACTGGTCGATTATCAGAGATTTTTGGTGCTGATTTATTAGATACGGATAAATTATTTTTATCATTAGGTATCGATGAAAATACAAATCAGACTATTGCTAAACTTGACATGCATAGTCCCACTACCCAAATGGCAAATGCCTATATAGACGGTATAAATCAATTTATTGAAGAGGGACCAACACCCGTTGAATACTATTTAACAGGTTTAGATAAAACACCTTTTGAGTTGAAAGACGTTTATAATTCTTTGGGGTATATGGCTTTCAGTTTTGCCATGGCGCATAAGACGGATCCGTTACTAACAAATATTAAAGATAAATTAGGTGTTGAATACCTTAAAGATTTAGCCATTAATGTTGATACCACTTCCGTTTTAATAGAAAATAATCCTAGTGTTCCGTATAATTCAATCTCAAATTCAATTACAGCTCTTGCGGCTAAGGCATTAGATAAATTGCCTTTGCCTCAATTTGAAGGCAGTAATAGTTGGGCAATTGCACCCGATAAAACAAAAAATGGAAAAGTAATTTTTGCGAATGACCCTCATATTGGTTTTGCGCAACCATCGGTGTGGTATGAAGCTCATGTGGTAACAACTGCTTATGAAATGTATGGATATCATCTTGCCGGAATGCCATACGCATTATTGGGGCATAATCGTGATTTAGCCTATGGTGTTACTATGTTTGAAAACGATGACATTGATTTCTATTATGAAGAATTGAGTGATGATGGCACAAAATTTAAGACAGAAAGCGGTTGGAAAAATATGGAAACTGTTTCAAAAACTATAAAAGTTAAAGATGCTGAAGATGTTGATTTTGAATTTAAGAAAACGCGTCATGGCCCTATTGTAAATGCTATTTTTGAAGGAATAAAAACAGAACGCCCCGTGAGTATGTCATGGATTTATACCCAAACTGAAGGTAAGGTTCTCGATGCTGTTTATGGAATTTCACATGCTAAAAACTTGAATGATTTTAAAATGGCATTACCTAACATTCATGCACCTGGTTTAAATTTTATGTATGGCGATGCTAAGGGCAATGTAGGTTGGTATGCAAGTGCTAAACTGTATGAAATGCCAGTTAGTACAGATACCAAGTTTATTTTAGATGGAACAACAGGAAAAGATGAGCGTCTCGCTTTTTATGATTTTTCTCAAAATCCTCAGGCTGAGAATCCAACAATTAATTACGTGTATTCTGCAAACAATCAACCAGATTCTATTAATGGTCGTTATTATCCAGGGTATTATTTGCCAGAGAATAGAGCAAAACGAATTACGCAATTGTTAGATGCAAAAAATGATTGGGATATTGCATCTGCCAGTGAAATGATTAATGATGTTACTTCTGCGGTGAATCCGTCAATAATTAAAAGTTTAGAAAGTGTTCTAGATTCAGAACAATTGTCTGAGGGCGAAACAGTGGTTCTTGATAAATTAAAAAATTGGGATGCAAATTATACAATAGAAAATACGGAAGGAGCCCTGTATCACCGTTGGGTTTATTTGCTAATGAAAAAATCTTTACAAGATGAAATTGGCTCAGAGCAGTTTTCACAATTATTATCAACCCATTTCTTTAAACGAATGATTGATGGGTTTATAGCGAATGAAAGTTCTATTTGGTGGGATGATGTTAGCACTTCTGATATAAAGGAAACTCGACAAACAATTGTAACCCTTGCTTTTAAAGAGGCTTTTACTTCGCTGGTAGAAGATTTTGGTACAGATTCTACTACATGGACATGGGATAAAGTTCATACCATAGAACACGGTCATCCATTAGGACAAGTTGAAGCATTACGAGAATATTTTAATGTTGGGCCTTTTCCTATCAATGGAACCCGAGAAGTTATAAATAATTTAGGTTTTGGGTATTCTGATGATGGTTTTTACAAAGTTAGTTCTGGGCCATCTACTAGAAGAGTTATCGATTTTTCAGATATTGAAAACAGCTTAAGCATATTACCTACAGGGCAATCAGGCAATCCGTTAAGTGAACATTATAAAGATCAAGCTGAAATGTATGCTAAGGGAGAATTCCGTAAAATGATGCTGAATAAAGCCGAAATTGAATCAACTTCAAAATCTTTACTTACATTTAAGCCTACAGAACACTAACATGTATGCTTACAAAAGTCTTCGGAAGCGCTGTTTTTGGGGTTGAGGCAACAACTATAACAGTTGAAGTAAATATCGATATAGGTGTGGGTTACCATTTGGTTGGTCTGCCCGACAATGCCATTAAAGAGAGTAATTATAGAATTGCTGCAGCTCTTTTGAATAACGGATATAAAATTCCGGGTAAGAAAATTACAATCAACATGGCGCCTGCCGATATGCGGAAAGAAGGTTCCGCTTATGACCTTACCTTGGCTTTAGGAATTTTAACAGCTTCAAATCAAATTCAATCTAAAGATTTAGAGAAATATATAATTATGGGTGAGCTTTCATTAGACGGAAGTTTACAACCCATAAAAGGAGCTTTACCTATTGCTGTAAAGGCTAGAGAAGAAGGTTTTACTGGTTTTATTTTGCCTAGCCAAAATGCTAAGGAAGCTGCCATTGTTGGAGATTTAAAAGTATATGGGGTTGATAATATTAAGCAGGTGATTGACTTTTTTGATACGGAAACTCCCTTAGAACAGACTATTGTTGATACACGGGCAGAGTTTTATAAAAATCTAGATTTTCCTGAATTTGATTTCTCAGATGTAAAAGGACAAGAAAGTATCAAACGTTGTATGGAAATCGCTGCGGCAGGAGGTCACAATATCATACTAATTGGTCCCCCAGGGTCTGGAAAAACAATGTTGGCCAAAAGATTACCTTCTATTTTACCACCAATGACCTTGCATGAAGCATTAGAAACCACAAAAATTCATAGTGTTGTGGGTAAGGTTAAGAACACAGGATTAATGAGTCAGCGACCATTTAGAAGTCCTCATCATACAATTTCGGATGTTGCGCTCGTCGGAGGTGGCGCCTATCCACAACCAGGTGAAATTTCACTCTCGCATAATGGAGTATTATTCTTAGATGAATTACCAGAATTTAAGCGTGGTGTTTTAGAAGTCATGCGACAGCCACTAGAAGATCGTGAAGTGACTATTTCTAGGGCACGTTTTACAGTAACCTATCCTAGTAGTTTTATGTTAGTGGCTAGTATGAATCCGAGCCCTGGCGGTTATTTTAATGACCCTGATGCTCCTGTAACCTCATCTCCCGCAGAAATGCAACGGTATTTAGGAAAAATATCAGGACCATTATTAGATCGAATTGATATTCATATTGAAGTTACGCCGGTGCCTTTTGAAAAACTTTCAGAAGAACGAAAAGGAGAGGGGAGTGTTGAGATTAGGAAAAGGGTAACAGCAGCGCGTGAATTACAGACGGTTCGATTCGCTGAGTTAGAAAACGTGCATTATAATGCTCAAATGAATACCAAGCAAATTCGCGAATACTGTAAGTTAGATGCTGCTTCAAAAACATTATTAAAAAGTGCCATGGAACGACTAAATCTATCTGCTCGGGCCTATGACAGAATTTTAAAAGTAGCCCGTACAATTGCGGATTTAGAAAATACTGCATTAGTAAATGGTATACATATTGCGGAAGCTATTCAGTATAGATCACTTGATAGAGACGGTTGGTTGGGGTAGTTTAATTTATATTTAGAATTAAATCATCCATGGCTCTGGCAATAGCATCCGGATTTACACTTTCTTTTATGGATACAATGGTGTGCTTTTTGTTTAATTGTTGTTCGCCAGCATTCCATTTGTTACTACCATCTTTTGCTACTGATACTAACCCATTCGAATTGAATTCAAAATATTTAGATGTAGTATTTTCATCTAAAAGCATTATAGCCACTTGATCCCAAGCAGGTCTTCCCGCAAAATTATTATACAATTCGTATCCTAGGTAAATAGGGTTGTTTTTGTTTAAGTTGGACTTTAAATAAGCCCCACCGGTTATTATTTTATTACCAACTTCCCAACCACAGAAAATAACCTCTTTTTTCCAATTATCAATACAATAGACAGTTGAAGCTGGGTCTGGTCGATAGAAGTTAGCTTCTTTTCCTTCAGGATAATTTCCTCCCATACATAGCCATTTATTCACTTTTTTTGCTACCAATTCTTTTCCACTCAAAGGTGATAAATCGTCACCTTCAGATTGTAATAAATTTTGGAGGCTAGTTAAATGCCCTATAGTTACAATAACAACTGAACCATCTTCACTTTCCAATAAAAGCTTTCTATATAGTCGAGCAGATTCTGTGGTTTGTTTTATAGAAGTAATATTTTTCGAAAAACTAGAACTTAACTGTTTGGTATATTTAGAGAAGTTTTCAATTTTATCTTGTTGTTTTAGAAATCCTATTGGAATATTAGTTTGACCATAAAATGTATTTATGGCATCAACACATTGGTACGAATACGAATCGTTGCTGGTAGTTACAACACCAATTAAATCTATTATTCCTAATTTTTGATAGGCATGAAGCATGGCCAATGCTTGGACATCATCTACATCGGAGTCAATATCAGTATCGAGGATAACTTTAGTTTGTGCAATACAGGTTGCTGTAATAAATAGTAATAGAATATTAAAAAGAGTTTTCATGGTAATGATTGATTTGGAGCCACTTTTAGTTTTGTAAGCCTCAATTTTGGTTTTGTGTTAAAGTTTTTATCGGCAAATCATAAACACGTTTTCCAGATGCCTTAAAAACGGCATTAGCAATTGCCGCACTAGTGGGTGGCATCGGAACTTCGCCAGCACCATATACAGGTTCATTGGGGCGGTCAATTATGGCTACTTCAACTTCTGGTATTTCAGAATAACGAAGAATAGGATATGTATTCCAATCGGTACTTGTTATCTCGCTGGCGTTGAAAGTCACTTGTTCTTTTAGTGTCCAACTAGTGGCTTGAATCATTCCGCCTTCAATTTGATTGATAATACCATCGAGATTAATAACTTCGCCCACATCAATGGCTGCCCATAATTTTATTACGCTGACCACACCATTATCAGAATTTATAGCTACTTTGGCCGCTACTGCTGCGTATGCATCCGTATTTTTATAGCGCATAAATCCGTAACCGATTCCTTCATTTTCAATAGTAGTTTGCGACTCTGTGAGTGTTTGTATTTTAGTAATAACAGCTATCGCTCTTTGGTCATCAGTATGCTCTAAACGGAAATTCAATGGATCTTTTCCAGCTTTTTCAGCTAATTCGTCCATAAAAGATTCCACAGCAAATATGTTTGCAAAGGACCCTAAACTGCGCAATGATGAAACGCGTAACGGACCTTCATAATAATGTGCGTTCAATTGCATATTAGGAATATTGTAATATGGGTCTGCGTTTCGATGCCCACCTGCTAGATAGCCTCTAGATTTCATATGGAAAGGTTTTTCCAAATATCGGGCTGCCAATATAGTGCCCGTATCTTTATTGGGTCTGGTGCTGTGCGAGTCCGTCCAAACATCAGATTTCCAAGAATTTATTTTACCTTTTTCATCTAAACTAGCCTCAAATTCTGTAATAATTGCTGGGCCATAAGGATCCCATTTCTGATCATCGTTTCTAGACCATTGCACTCTAATGTGCTTTTTAGGATATTCAAAAGCTAAAAGCGCAGCGTCAGTAGCTGCATCATCGGCAGTACTATGTCCATAACATCCTGCTCCAGGAGCACTTTTAATATGAATTTTTTCAACCTCCATATTCAGCATTGATGCTATTGCATCTCGTAAGGGATAAATTCCTTGGCTATGTGACCAAATATGTAAAATTTCACCATCGTACATTGCTATACCACAGGCTGGCCCCATAGATCCGTGCATTATATACGGTTTGTTATACCTCGATTTTATTGTTTTTACACTTTTGGTTACGTTATCAAAATCGCCATCATTACGAATGTTTTCCGGAGGATTGGCAATTTTTTTTATGTGTTCAAATTGATTTTCTGATTCTGGTAACGGTGTAGCACTTGACCATTTTGTATTATTTTTCAGGAATCGTTCGGCTTTTACGGCTTGGTACTCCCTTTCAGTAATCACTGCTACAAAACTTCCATTAACCACTGTTTTAAGAACTCCTGATACTGCTTCTTTTAACCCTGATGTATCAATTTGAAGTAATTTAGAATCATATCCTGCAGGACGTATGACTCGAGCATGCACCATTTCAGGAAAACGTAAATCATGAATATAGGTGACTTCACCTTTAACCATTTTTTCAATGTCGGTTCTAGGAATTGCCTTACCCACATAACGATAATCCGTTTTTTTCTTTAGTTGGATGGGAATTGCAACTTCTTTTTCGAATTGAACACCTTCAAGAATATCAGAATATGTAAGAACCTTATTAGTCCCTTTTTGTGTAACACGCCCATTGTACAATTGTAGTTCTTCTATTGTTACGCCAAGTTTTTTACTTGCAAGCTCAAGTAGTTCAATTCTTGCTGTTGCTGCTGCATATCGAACCGACATAGCACTGTTTTGAATTGATGCACTGGCACCGGTATATCCTTCATTTGGCGTAACCCCAGTTTCAGCTAATAAAACATCAACGTTCTCAATATTCATATCAAGTTCTTCAGCGGCAACTTGTCGAATAGCTGTTCTAATTCCCTGACCTAATTCTACTTTTCCTGATAAAACTTGAACTCGTCCGTTTTCTAAAATTTTTATCCAAGCATTGATATTAATTTCGCGTTTCAAACTACCGGGCAAATCACCATTGTATGGAATTCTTTCTGCTATTATTTGGTCTTCTGTTCTCAAACAAGAGCTAAATAATGAAAAGCCAATACTTATATAGCCTAGGTCTTTTAGAAATCGTCTTCGTGAAGGTGTTGATTCTGCTTTCATTGCTGTTCTAGTCTTTAGTATTGGCCGCAATTTTAATAGCACGTATAATTCGAGTATGGGCTCCGCATCGGCATAAATTCATCTCTAATGCATTTTTTATCTCTCGCTCATCAGGATTTGGATTTTTATTTAACAAGCTTACGGCGGCCATCACCATACCATTTAAGCAATAACCGCATTGTGCTGCTTGTTCTTTTATTATGGCTTCTTGCACTGCATGCAGTTTTCCGGAAGGGTTTTCTAATCCTTCTAACGTCGTTATTTCAGCTTGCCCAATATTTGAAACTGGCAACATACAGCTCGTTCTTGAACTACCGTCTATCAATACGGTACATGCACCGCACTGTGAAAGTCCACACCCAAACTTAGGGCCACTCAGTTCAAGGTAATCCCTTAAAACATACAGTAAGGGGGTATCAGGTTCAGTCTCAACAGTTTTTTGAGACGTATTGATGTTCAATGTATATTTAGGCATGAAATAGAAGTTTATGCTCTAATATAATTAAAGTGTTCTCAATTGAGAATGAATGATTGAAAAACTCTTAATTACGATGACAACTAATCCATAACCCTAAGTCAATTTATTATTAAGTTATTGACTGTATAAGAGATTTTTAACATCAGTCTTTGCATGAAAATTTAATTTTAAAGTTATAAAGGTAGACTGTTGAAAACAATGTTTTTTAAACAAAACTAATGTGCAAAGCATGCTTATATTTGTTTTAATAAGAAACAAGTCGAATTCTACTACAAATTTGTTTGAGAAATGAGTCGGAAGACCAATATTTATGCAATTTATGCTTGGGAAGATAAAAATGTTTTATTGCAAATAAAACAATCTTTAAGTGCATTAGAAGAAAATCAAAGTATTACTATATGGGATGATGACCCTATTCTTACAGGGCAAGATTGGAAGCCGAAAGTTCATTCGCGAATGGATTTTGCAGATATATTCCTATTATTAGTCAGTACTGATTTTATGAAATCGAAATTTATTCAACAAATCGAATTCAAAAATATAATAGACCAGTATAAAGCTAATGATGCAGTTGTTATTCCCGTATTGGTAGATGACTGTCAATGGCAAATTGATTTTAAATCAGATGAGTATGATTTTAATTTAAATGAATTACAAGTTTTACCTCATCAAAGAAAGTCTATTGAAAATTGGAGTTTACCAGAAGAAGCTTTTTCTGATATAGCAAAAGATTTTAGGCAAATAATTGCTGATGTTCGTGGAGAAACAGTTGAAAATGAAGTAGTAGAAAAAGAACCTACTACAAATGCGGTAGAAGATCAGCTTGCCCTAAGTTTTTTGGAAGATGTTGGTATGAGTGAAATTGAATTAGCAGAACAAAATCGTGAAGCTGAGGAAAAGCGAGCTATTGCAGAGGCAGAGGCCAAAAGAAAAACCGAAGAAGCCAGACAGAAAGCTGAAGAAGAACAGCGTTTAATTGATGAAGCGGCATTAAAAATAGCAGCTGAAAAAGAAAAGCGATGGTTAGAAGAACAAGCTGCCAAAGCGAAACATGAAGCTGCTGAAGAACAACGCATTTTACAATTAGAACTCAAACGAAAAGCGGAAGAAGAAAAGCGCCAATTAGAAAAGGCTGAAGCAAAAGCTAAAAGAGAAGCTGAAGTAGAGCAAAGGTTATTAGAAGAAAGGCAAAAAAAGGCTGAAGCGGAAAAAAAACTGCTTGAAGAAGAGGCCCAACAACTGAAAGTAGAACAACAACGATTACTTGAAGAGGAAGAAGCAAATAAGGCATATCAACAACATGATGAAGTTTTTGATCAAGAGGTAGAAGAAGTTGTAGAAAAAAAGGAAACATCAAATAAAAAAGGTTTAATAATTCTAGGCACCATATTGCTTATTGCTGCAGGTATCTATACTTTTTCTGAGTTTAATAATGCTAGCGAAAAGCCTGCTCCAATGATTCCAGAAAAAAATGCTGGAGTGAATCAAGATTTATTAGATGGAGAAACTACTGAACCAGAAAGTGCTTCTGAAGTGAAACCTGAATCTGAGCCATTGGTTGATAAGAATGCTTTTTCTGATTTAGCTATTGGTGATCGTTATGAAGATGGAATTATTTTTTCGATTGACCATCAAAGAGGGTCTGCAAAAATTGCGTATGCCACAGATGCGGGACAGATGCCGTGGAAAAAAGCCATGCAAATTCATGAAGAATTAGGTGAAGGATGGCGATTACCAACATTTGACGAGTTGAAAGTCATGTACAAGACTATTGGTAAAGGAAATAACAATAGTGGTAATTTTAAAGATGAATTGTATTGGAGTTCAACATTATACCAAAAAATTCAATCACGACTTGTACGATTTAGTGATGGTAATACTTCATTTCATTATAGTAATGTTAAGGCCAGTCGAAAATTTAATGTGAGGGCTATTAAAGATATTAATGAATAATTTAAGTATTTATATTATTTTAAAGTGCTGAAATAGTAACAGATACAAACTTTAAGAACCAATTATGAGAAACAGTAATTTCACCATACTTTTTATAATAGCTACGTTGTTTACACAATCAAATTTTGCTCAAGATAATTCAAAGACATTATTGTTTGCTGGTTCATATACTGATAATGTGCCCGGTGAAGCCATACATGTATTCGAATTTAACTCAGAAAATGGTACTCTAAAGGAAATAAATAAAGTAGATGATGTAGTCAATGCATCGTATTTAGCGGTGGCAAATGGTGGTAAGTATTTATACTCGGTTACAGAATCAAAATTAGCTACAAATGGTTCTGTATCGGCATTTGCAATTGATAATGAAACCGGAGCACTCAATTTTTTAAATAAACAAACAACGTCGGGTAGAAATCCTGCTCATATTAATATTCATGATAGTGACAAATATATTGTAAGTGCTAATTATTCAGATGCTGTAGTCAACTTATATGAAAGTAATTCAGATGGAAGTTTAAAACCTTCAGATCAATTTATTGAATTGAAAGGTAGCAGTATTTTATTGCCCAATCAAGAACAGGCGCATGCACATTCTAGTAATTTCTCTCCTGATAATAAATATTTATATGTCATGGATTTGGGTTCCGATAAAATAAACGCCTATAAATTTAACCCTAAAAAAACAACAAAACTAAAGTTTAAAAGTAGCAAAACGTTTAAATCAATTCCCGGGAGTGGTCCAAGACATTTCGCGTTTCATCCAAACGGTAAGTATGGTTATTCGGTAAACGAACTAAACGGAACCGTATCTTCATTTGCTTATAAGTCCGGTAAATTAATGCGAATAGACAATGATTTTTCATACAAGAATAAGCAAGAAGGCTATGGGGGGGCGGACATTCATGTTTCAAAAGATGGCAAGTTTTTATATGCTTCTAACAGAGGAGAGAATACCTTATCAATATTTGAAATAAAAAATGATGGAAGTCTTGCTTTAGTCGGACATGAATCTACTTACGGTGATCACCCAAGAAGTTTTGTTATTGACCCAACAAATAAATTTTTATTGGTAGCAAATCAAATATCAGGAAATATCGTTGTTTTTAAAAGAGATATTAATTCGGGTAAATTAACTAAACTTGATAGTGAAATTCAGTTAAAAGCACCAGCAAGTTTAAAAATGAAGGCTTATTAATTGAAAGGTCTAGAGTACTGCTTTTATTTTTTTGAAGATTTATTGAACTACTTTTAATTCAACTAACTTTATTTATTTTAATATTTTGTTCTTTATCGGTGGGCATACGTAATTTATTGCGTAAACCTCTTCCCATATCAAACCATTCTACTATCATTTCATCATCTTGTTCTAACGCAATTCCTTCACCAAAACTAAAGGCATCGGCACCGAAAAAGTGAATATGTGCCTGATGTGGAATTAAATGATTTTGATATTTAAAATGATGGTATTCTAGATTTTCTAGGCTGTGTGACATGTTGGTTTCCCCTGTTTTTATGTCCTTTTCCCAAAGCGTAGTTCCGTTTCTTATGACTTGTACTTTTCCTGAAATAGCTTTAAAATCGTCTGTTATGACTAATTCTGGTCCAATAGAACAATTTCTAATTTTTGATGGCGCCAAGAATAAGTAATTTTTACGTTCCATTACATGGTCTGAAAACTCATTTGCCGTTGCAAAACCTATACGCCAAGGTTTTCCATTTTTATCATTCAAATAAATGCCAGCAATTTCAGGTTCTTCGCCACCATCATTACCGTATGCCGGAATCTCTAAAACCTCACCATGAGCCTTTAAAATAGAGCCATTTCCCTTATAAAACCATTCAGGTTGTACACCTATATTTCCTTTTTCGGGTTTTCCACCTTCAACGCCCATGAAATAAATCTTCATACTATCAGTCAAATCGCTTTCAGCTTCAGCCTCATGCATTTTTTGACGATTTTCAGCGCTAGCCTTATGTGTAAGCCCAGTACCAGCAAGCATTAAGTCATTTACATTAGTTGGGTGGTCAAAAGCTGGCAATAGTTGCCATTCAGAATTACCTTCATAAACTGCATCATAATCTAAAACTGTATCTGAAAGATTTTCTTGTATTACTTTTGTCAAAGAACCACCGTTTTCAATTGCATTTGCAGCAAGTTTGTAAATGGAAGTGAAATTGTGGATTAAACGCAAATTTGGTTCTTCAACAAGCGCAACTTTTCTACCATCATTTGGGTGATGTATCTGTACTAACCTCATTAACTAAGAAACTTTTAGTGTTAACTAATGCTTTAAGGACTAATGCATTTGCCTTAAATTTTCACTTGACAATTTTGCGCTGCGGATTTATAAACTGCTTCTACAACTTTAATATCACGCAAGCCTTCTTCACCAGGTACAATTAAGTCAGTACCATTTATTAAAGCCAGTGCGTCATCATCCATTTGTTTGGCTTGTTGATTCTCTATTGGATAGTTAATTATTGTGCCATCAGACATACTACCCTTGTTTCCATTATATGAAGAGTGTGGCTCCATTTGCAACCAACCTTTTTCATAGGTAACTTTTAAATGATTCATATTAATGCCGTAACTGGTATGGCATGATGCTCTTGCACCACTAGGAAACTCCAACAAGAACATTGCAGATTCTTCAACTTCATGGTATACCTCAGGTCTTGTAGTAAACGTATTTGCTAATACAGAGATTGGTTCTTCACCAGTTGCTAGGCGTGCGCCTTGAATTGCGTAAACACCCATATCACCCATAACACCACCGCCCATAGCTTTTTTCTGTTTCCAATGTGTGGTTCTTCCATCAAAATAACCAGCTGCTGAAGTTACCATACGAACTTTGCCAAATGGTTGTTCTTTACCAGCTTTCATATACGCCTGAATATTTGGGTCATGTTGGCAACGATACCCAATTGACAATTTCACCTTATTTTCTTTACAGGCTTTTATCATTGCTTCACATTCTGCAACTGATGGCGCCATAGGTTTTTCGCACCAAACATGTTTACCTGCTTTGGCAGCTCTAATAGTATATTCGGCATGCATAGAAGGTGGCAGTACCACATAAACTACATCAATTTCTTTATTGTTGGCTATTTTGTCGAAATCATCATAGGTATAAATGTTTTTATCATTTAAACCATATTTTTCTTTCCAAACAGGAATTTTTTCAGGACTACCAGTTACAATTCCTTTTAACTCACAGTGTTCGGTTAATTGTAAGGCAGGTGCTAGAAGATCTTGACTATAATAGCCTAGACCTACTAATGCAATTCCTAATTTTTTCTGTTGTGGTTTTATTCCGCCGAAGGCGAAATTTGGAAGTATTGTTGTTGATGCCGCAATAATACCGGCTTGTTTGATGAAGTTTCTGCGTTGTTTTTCCATTTTGTGTTAAATTGAATGGAAAATTTACAACAATGAATTCAATTAAACAATTCAAAAATTATTTTGAAGAAATAGAGGTTATAATGTGTTATTTTTTGGAATAATACTATTCTTTCACATTTATTAATACAGCTTCACAGCTTTTTAAATCTGAATTTAATACTATATTTTCTGATGTTTTACCATCGGTAATTTCAATAGAAACCGTGTTGGGCGGAAATTTCCCTAAGTTATGTGCATATAAAAAAAGGTCATTAGATTTTGTTGGGTCTAAGGTTAGCTCAACTTTTTTCTTGTAGTATTCTAAGGAATATTTTGATATTACTGCTTCACCATTTAAATATATAGAAACAATATCACCATCTTTTCTACTATGATCCCATATATAGATGTTGATTTTGTCACTTACCACAGACATTTCGTTTACATAGGTCAATTTTCGACCGTCAAACGTGTCTCTAATTTTAGGTTCTTCTACTATTGTTTCTGATTTTGGTTTTTCAGGACGCGGTAATTTTTTAATTGTAAAAAAAGGAGTTGCAAATTTTGCTATACTGAATTTGTCGTCTGGAAAAAGCTCAATACCAATTACTCTATAATTATCACCGTCTTGTAAACCGCTATCTAAAATTATGTTATTGACAAATCCGTTGTTTTTAAAAATACCTAACTCTTGTACAACCATATCATCTTTAGAAAGATAGAATTTTATAGTCTTATCTGAGGGGATGTTTTTACTGTCCCATTTTAATTCAACCGGGCTTGGTGCTTTCCATACAGTACCCGTAGTGGGGTAGTTTATTTTTATAGCTGTTTTAGGAGGGGTTATATCTAATGCAGAATTAATGGCATGATTTGCCTGCAGTGATAAGCAACCGCCTAATTTAAATACTAAGAGTAGAATAAGTACGTGTTTCATTTTAATGTAATACACTTATAACGTTACTATAGAAACGTCAAATTCTATACCATATTGCAGTTTTAACTTTCGTATTTATTGATCAATAAACTTAGAAAGTTTGTTGGGGCCGAGAATTAAAAATCCTCGACCGGCCCAACAACCTAATATTATATGAATGGTGTTTTACCTCAATGGCTATATTCAGAAAAAGAGAATATAAAGTGACCAGCAAAAACAAAATCCGCAGAATGAATAAACCAAGTAATCGTTAAGTTCAAATTTATTTTCCATAACAAGTATATTTATATATAGAAAACTATGAATGCACGTTTTTTAAGTTTATCAATCTATGTAATGGATAAATACTCGTTTTGTGGAGCTAAGTACCGTTGAACGGTTTTTTTAATCTATAAAGGGGAATTTAGAAATCTCCATAAAACCCTATTATACGGCGCTTAATCGATGAACGGAGGAAACGAAAATGTACTATTTTACTTAAATGAGGTAATTAATTCAATTTTTCAATTGCTAGATTGGTACCCAATAGGATGATTTTTTCGCTAAATAAGAGAACTAATGGTAAACCTAAGTTTTAGGATTACTGACGCTAGAAATAGTATGGTAAGTGTTTATTGAAAAGATAAGAGAAATAGCAGAAGAGTACGTTGTGAACATACAAACTTGATGTGCTATGTATTCTTGAGTTTAATTTAAATGAACTTCGTAAGCCATCAAAATGTGTACTATGGTAAAATAGGGGAGATAACTTAATAGGATTGCTTAAGTCAGCTAAGAACAACTTATGTAAGATTGTTGATGTAAAAGCTTTAAATCACTGAAATTGATTTTGTGATGTACGTAGCGGTTTTAAAATACTATATTAACGACCTATAATTGATATTCTCCATTATTACCTTCTTCATTTTCAATATTAGATACTGAAAAAGCGTCTTTAAGAATATAAGCTGCTACTATTAAAATGCCCATTATTAATAATGGTATAGCGAATTGCCATTGTAAAATATGTAATAAACTACCGGCTATAATTGCCAATGTGCCTGCTACCATTGCACAATTCCAAATTATTTGGGTCAAACTATTTCGAGCCCTTCTGTCTTCATCTAAAAAGTAAGCGGTGCCTTCTAAAAAGAACCAAGTTAAAAATGAGACTGCAATTATCACCTGAAATACAACTGTATATGGGAATTCCATAATGCGTAATATTCCATTAGCACTCCAGAAAACAATTAGGGTTAGTTTTACGTAGTCTACAAATCGCTTTTCACTTTTTGTATAAAACCGAACGGTGTATAAAGTACCAATTCCGACAAAAGCAATAAGTAAAATTTCACTCGCATATTGCCAATGCAATACTTGAAACAAAACACCAATTAAAAATAATGCAATTAATATGCGTAGTGGTGTACGTAAAATTTTCTTTGCGAGTGCCATATTTTTAGATTTTAGATAGCTTTTATATTTGCACGTAAGCCTTCCATTATTCCTATAATATTTTCTACTGTTTCTTTAAGATAGAAGGTGACAAGATCATGAGGTATACGGATTGTTGTAAATCCGTTTTTGAATGAATGCATGGCTTCTTCAAGGTCATTGATGGCCTGTTCATGGGTTAGCATATGATACTCTGTATCAATTTCAATGTTAAGTTTAACACGTGATATTGCTAAATCGATAGACTTTTTTCCATCCCACCATTCAAGCATTGCATTTACGCCAGCTTCTTTTAAGCCGTAGTACAATTGTATTGCTTCGACGGGGGTGTCATGTTTATCTTGAAGCTTAAGCATTAGATCCGTGTGTTTTTCACACAACTCAACTTCAAATATGTCCATTGAGTTTCTATGATCAAAGTAGCTTAGCTCTTTTTTACATTCCAAGCATTTCATTAAATAGGTATTAAGATTTGGGACTATTATAACCACATATCTTTAGAGTTATTATATGCCACCGTTCTAAAACACCCCTATTTTAGATGAACTGCAATTTATTAGATGAAATGCATCAAATAATGTTAAAATCGTTGTGAAATGATCTCAGTTTAAACGTCTATTTATCGAGCTTAACGTTTATATTTACCTAAGGCATATTTTATAACTTGTTAAGCAATTACAGCTAGTTATTTTAATAACAGTGACTTACGTTTTTAATGATGTATTTATTTAAAACTACTTTGATAAAGATTAATATGGTTAGGATTGTTTTTGAAAACGAATTATCGCAAATTTTTAAATAAAATGCATATAGAAATTGTATGAATGAAGCTATTTATATAGACATTAATTGTGATGTTGGTGAAGGTATTGGAAATGAGAATTTATTGATGCCTTTGGTGAGTTCTTGTAATATTGCATGTGGTGGCCATGCAGGGGATAACAATTCAATGTTGGCTGTTGCTAAACTAGCTAATATGCATTCGGTAAAGGTAGGTGCGCATCCATCATATCCTGATACCGATAATTTCGGAAGGGTTTCAATGAAAATAAGTAGTGTTCGGCTAATTGAAAGCATTAAAAATCAGTTAGCCAATTTTGCATCCATATTAAAAAGAGAACACATTGCCTTAAATCATATTAAAGCTCATGGTGCTCTTTATAATGATATTTCTAGTAATTCTGATTTGGCGAAGATTTTTATTAAGTCAATAGAAAACTATAAGGATACCGCAATATTGTATGTGCCTTATGGATCTGCTATAGCTGAAGAGGCGCAAAAAAAGCGATTTAAATTTGTGCAAGAGGCTTATGCTGATAGAAATTATAATATAGACCTGAGTTTAGTGTCAAGACTACGTTCTGATGCAGTTATTAGTGAGCCCAAAAGGGTGTTAGAACATCTTGTGCGAATGGTAAAGGAGAAGCACATTTTATCTCAAGATGGTAATAAGGTGTATATTGAAGCAGAAACCTTTTGTGTTCATGGTGATACACCTTCGGCAATAGAAATATTAAGTTATCTTACTTTAGAATTGCCAAAAATGAATATTTATATCAAGAAATAATGTCTTATTCAATTTCAATACGACCCTTCGGAATTCATGCTGTTCTAATAGAATGGCCAAATGAGGTAGATGAAAGTATTTTAAACGATATTCTTCATTTTAAAAATTTCCTTATATCTAATTGTTTACAAAATGAGGAATGGGAGCTCATACCTGCTTACAATTCTCTGACCTTGGTTCGATTGAGTGAATCTATAGATTTTAAAGACTTTACCAATAAACTTAGTAATTGGTATGATCAAAAAAAGGATGCCTCTATTAAGTTTCAAAGATATCTATGTAGGTTACCAGTTTGTTATGATCTTAATTTCGGAATTGATTTGTTAGAAATTTCAGAAAGATTACAATTGAGTACTGACGAAATAATTAAACAACATACCAAAAGCACGTATCGAGTATACGGAATTGGGTTTTTACCAGGGTTCATGTATTTGGGGGGCTTACCAGGTTCATTAGAAATTCCAAGAAGGGCAGAACCTCGGTTGAAAGTGGCCTCCGGTTCTGTTGGATTAGCGGGTAAGCAAACAGGTATTTATCCGCAAGAATCTCCTGGCGGATGGAATATAATAGGCAATTGTTCGGTTCCAATTTTTAATGTAGAACGCCCAGTGCCATGTATTGTAAACGTTGGTGACCAAGTACAATTCTATTCAATTTCAAAGGCAGAATACGATTTGCATAAAATTGAAAGCGAAGTAGGTATTTATAAAATTGAAAAAATAGCGATAGATGCTTAAATTATTAAAATCAGGTTTCTTCACTACGGTACAGGATAAAGGACGATTCGGTTTCCGAGATATCGGTGTTCCAGTAGCTGGTGTTATGGATAATTTAGCATTAGAAAAAGCAAACGGATTACTAGAAAATAATGTAGATGCCGCAGTTCTTGAGATAACCATGACAGGACCAACAATTGTTTTTAATGAGCCTACTTACATAGTGTTGTCAGGAGCAAAAATGTCTGCTACATTGAACTCGGAACCTATTTTAAATTATAAAGTTTATAAAATTAAAAGTGGTGATAAATTGTCATATGGAAAATTAGAGAAAGGCATTCGTTGCTATTTAGCTGTAAAAGACGGTTTTAAGACTAAGAAAGTTTTAAACAGTCGATCATTCTCAAATGCCATAACTAAAGTAAATTATCTAAAAGATTCTAGTGAAGTTATATATGAACCTTGTACTGTTTTTAAACCTAAAATATCAGAATTAAAGGTAAACTCTTATTTTGATGAGGTTAGGTTGGAAGTTGCAAAAGGTCCGGAGTATGATATGCTTCAAGACAAACAATTAGAAAATATATTTGGTAAAGACTTTACCGTGTCAAAAGAAAACAACCGAATGGCTTATCAGTTGAATGAGAAAATTCAGGGTCATGATACATCTATGTTAACTTCAGCTACTTTACCTGGAACCATACAATTTACACCTGCTGGCAAATTAATTATTTTAATGAAAGATGGCCAAACTACTGGTGGTTATCCTAGAATATTACAATTGAATGATAAAGCAATTTCCATATTAGCTCAAAAAAGAGCTGGCGATAAAATTTCTTTCAAATTACTTTAGAATGATTTGTAAAGGACACTAAGATTTTCAAAAAAAACAATTAATTTTGTAGTAATGAAAAATAATAGCAACATACTAAGAAAGGTCGTAGTCATTCGTAATAATGAATGATATAGATTTTCATGTTGTAAAATAAGAAAGCCTGTATCAGATAAAATGTGATACAGGCTTTCTTATTTTTAGTACTATTGAATATGATAAAAATATCAACTTAAGGTGTTGATATTTAGGTTTTTATGTAAATAATAACAAAATTGACTTTAGACAGGGTACAAACGTTAAAAATATCAATTTTTGTAAACTTCTATATTTGATTAGGAAAACTGATTTTGAACTAGAAAGAATACTTATAAATAGATAAATGGAACTGAATAAATACAGTAAAGCCGTAACACAAGATCCAACACAACCAGCAGCACAAGCAATGTTGTATGCTATTGGTTTTAAAGATGAAGATTTTGAAAAACCATTGATTGGTATTGCTAGTACTGGTTACGAAGGTAACCCGTGCAATATGCATTTGAATGATTTGGCAAAATTGGTGAAAGAAGGTGTTAATTCTGAAGAAACGGTCGGACTTATTTTCAATACCATTGGTATTAGTGACGGTATATCTATGGGTACACCAGGTATGCGTTTCTCTTTGCCCTCTAGAGATATTATAGCAGATTCTATGGAAGCTGTAGTTCAAGGGATGTCTTATGATGGTTTAGTGACTGTTGTTGGATGTGATAAAAACATGCCTGGCGCTTTAATGGCAATGCTACGGTTAAATAGACCTTCAATTTTGGTTTATGGCGGTACTATTGCTTCCGGATGTCATAATGATAGAAAATTAGATATTGTTTCTGCTTTTGAAGCCTGGGGAGAAAAGGTTGCAGGAACAATGGAAGAATCTGAATTTAAAAGTATAATTAAAAAATCGGTTCCTGGTGCAGGTGCTTGTGGTGGTATGTATACGGCTAATACCATGGCTTCAGCAATTGAAGCGTTAGGAATGTCAATGCCTTATAATTCATCTAACCCCGCAGTTGGTAATGATAAAGAAGCTGAGAGTATCGCTGCAGGTAAACAAATGCGATATCTTATTGAAAATGATATTAAGCCTTTAGATATTGTAACACGTAAATCGCTTGAAAACGCTATACGTTTGGTTACTATTACTGGTGGGTCTACAAATGCTGTATTGCATTTCTTAGCTATAGCAAGAGCCGCTGATATTGACTTCACTTTACAAGATTTTCAACATATTAGTGATACCACACCTTTTATTGCAGATTTAAAACCTAGTGGTAAATATTTGATGGAGGATGTTCACCGTATTGGTGGAATTCCTGCATTATTAAAATATCTTTTGAAAAATGGACTTTTACATGGCGATTGTTTGACTGTTACTGGTAAAACTTTAGCCGAAAATCTTGAAAATGTTCCTGATTTAGAGGAAGGTCAAGATGTAATTAGACCTTTAGATAATCCAATTAAAGCTACCGGACATTTACGTATGCTATATGGAAACTTAGCTGAAAACGGTTCTGTAGCTAAAATAACAGGAAAAGAAGGTTTGCTTTTTAAAGGAACAGCAAAAGTATTTAATGGTGAGTATGCTGCTAATGAAGGAATTAGAACTGGATTGGTGAAAAAGGGTGATGTTGTGGTTATACGTTATGAAGGTCCAAAAGGAGGTCCAGGAATGCCTGAAATGCTAAAGCCGACTGCAGCTATTATGGGTGCAGGCTTAGGTAAAGAAGTTGCATTAATAACAGATGGTCGTTTTTCAGGAGGTACTCATGGTTTTGTAGTTGGACATATTTCACCAGAAGCTCAAGATGGCGGTGCAATTGCATTAATTGAAGATGGTGACATAATTACAATTGATGCTGAAACTAATTCGATTAATGTATCCGTTTCTGATGAGGTTTTGGCAAAACGAAAAGAAAGTTGGGTACAACCAGAATTGAAATTTAAAAAAGGTGTTTTATACAAATATGCGCGATCAGTATCTTCTGCAGCGCAGGGTTGTGTTACAGATGAGTTTTAAAATATTAGGTATAGAATGTTAATCAGCATATTTGAGTTTGGCATTTGAATTTGAGTTTTATTATGGAAACAATTAAAGAAAAAAAAGCAGCAACGAATACGAAATCTACTATCAATATTTCTGGAGCAGAAGCGATAGTTAGATGTTTGTTAGCTGAAGGGGTTGATTTGTTATTTGGTTATCCGGGTGGTGCAATTATGCCTGTCTATGATGAATTGTATAAGTTTCAAGATGAATTAACACATATCCTAACACGTCATGAACAAGGTGCAACACATGCTGCACAAGGTTATGCTAGAGTTTCTGGTAGAGTGGGTGTGGCAATGGCAACCTCTGGACCGGGGGCAACAAACCTAGTAACAGGTTTAGCTGATGCGCAAATAGATTCAACACCAATGGTCTGTATTACGGGGCAGGTAACACGAGAATTGTTAGGTTCTGATGCTTTTCAAGAAACCGATATTATTGGTATTTCTACACCTGTAACTAAATGGAATTATCAAGTAACTCGCGCTTCAGAAATACCTGAAATCTTGGCAAAAGCATTTTATATTGCAAGATCTGGGCGACCAGGGCCTGTTTTGGTTGATATTACCAAGAATGCACAAATTGAAGCATTTGACTTTTTATATAAAAAATGCAAAGGAGTACGTAGTTATAATCCGACACCAAAACCTAATTTAGGTTCGATTGAGGCTGCTGCTGAATTGATGAATACAGCGAAGAAACCACTTATTGTGTGGGGGCAAGGTGTTATTCTAGGTCAAGCAGAAGAAAAATTAAAGGCAGTGATTGATAAAGCCGGAATTCCAGCTGCATGGACAATTATGGGTGAATCTGCTATTCCAACAAGTCATCCGCTAAATGTTGGTATGGTTGGTATGCACGGTAACTATGGTCCCAATGTATTGACAAATGAATGTGATTTGTTAATTGCTATTGGTATGCGCTTTGATGACCGAGTAACTGGTAGTTTGAATACCTATGCCAAACAAGCTAAGGTGATTCATTTTGAAATTGACCCAGCTGAAATAAACAAAAATGTGAATGCAGACGTAGCCGTATTGGGTAATTCTAAAGAAACCTTAGAATTATTATTACCGTTACTAACTGAAAATAAGCACGAAGATTGGCACAATGAATTTAAAAAGCATCATCAAATAGAGTTTGATGCGGTAATCAAAAATGATATTCACCCAACCAAAGAAGGTTTAACAATGGGTGAAGTTATTGAAGAGATAAATATTGCCTCAGGTAATAAAGCAGTAATTGTTACTGATGTAGGGCAGCATCAAATGATTGCATGTCGTTATGCGAAATTTGAACAATCAAAAAGTAATATCACTTCTGGTGGATTAGGTACTATGGGCTTTGCATTGCCTGCGGCTATCGGTGCCAAAATGGGTGCAATGGATAGAGAAGTAGTTGCAATCATTGGTGATGGTGGTTATCAAATGACTATTCAAGAATTGGGGGTAATTTTCCAACATGAGGTGCCAGTGAAAATAGTAGTCTTAAATAATGACCATTTGGGTATGGTACGTCAATGGCAAGAATTGTTTTTTGAAAGACGCTATGCTTCAACGGTAATGGTTAATCCTGATTTCGTAAAAATTGCAGAAGGGTATCATATTGAAGCAAAAAGAGTTAGCGAACGAAAAGACTTAAAGGCGACAATTCAAGAAATGATTGCTTCTGATAAACCGTATTTCTTAGAAGTTAAAGTTGAAAAAGAAGATAATGTATTTCCAATGATTCCTTCTGGTGCTTCGGTATCTGAAGTTCGTTTGAAGTAATAATGTGTTTTCGCTTTAAGGATTAAAATTAGAGAAAGAATAATGAACGATTCTGACATACAAGATATTCCGGTTAAACATGATGAGATAGTTCGTAAATCTGATGAAATCGGATTTACAATGCCATCTGATTTGTATATCGGTACATTATTGAAAACTTTGATTAGTTCAAAACTTGGCGGACATTTTTTGGAATTGGGTACAGGTATCGGACTGTCATTATCTTGGATGATTGATGGAATGGACTTAAACTCATCACTTATTACTGTAGATAATGACCCAGAATTAATTGAAATAGCAAAACAATATTTTGGGCAAGATAAAAGAGTCGAAATTGTTTGTGAAGACGGGTCAAATTGGATTAATAATTACCAAGGGGGTAAATTTGACTTAGTATTTGCTGACGCATGGCCCGGAAAATATAGTGAGATTGATAAAATTTTAGATACTATTGCTATTGGCGGTTTTTATATCATTGATGATATGACAGCGCAACCCAATTGGCCAGAAGGTCATGATGAAAATGTAGTGAAGTTAGTAGCTTATTTAGAAGAACGAGTAGATTTTAACATAACAAAAATGGATTGGTCTACTGGCCTGATACTAGCAGTTAAAGTAAAATAAATATAAGTAACCCTCGAGCGCAGTCGAGCGGTTTTTATTGAAGTAATTTAGTTCTCGACTGCGCTCGAACGAACAGAGCCGAAAGGCTGATAAGTAGTAACAATGGAAAAAGAATGGTTCACCATATCAGTATACTCCGAAAATAACGTGGGTTTATTGAACAGAATATCAGGTATATTCTTAAAAAGACACATTAACATTGAAGGTTTAAATGTTTCTAAATCAGAAATTGATAATGTTTCTAAATTTACTATCGTAGTTAATACTACAGAAAAGTGGGTTAAGAATATTGTCGGTCAAATTGAAAAGCAGATTGAAGTGATAAAAGCTTTTTATCATACTGATGATGAAACCATTTATCAAGAATCTGCCTTGTTTAAAATAGATTCTGCTTTGTTGTTTGATGAACGTCAAATTCAGAATATTATAAAAGAAAGTAATTCGCAGATTGTTACCGTTGCAAGAGAATTTTTTGTGCTTGCAAAATCAGGTAGAAGAAATGAAATTGATGAAATGCATGAGCAATTAAAGCCTTTTGGTATTATGCAGTTTGTGCGATCAGGTCGTATTTCAGTTTCTAAAGATGAAATGCAAATTTCAAACATGCTTAAAGAATTTCAACCAAATTATAATTAATACTTAGAATCAATAAATTTCTCATTTTAGAGAAAATACTTAAAAACACTATTTAAATGGCAAATTATTTCAATACACTATCACTTAGAGATCAACTAACACAATTGGGAAAATGTAGATTCATGGAGTCTAGTGAATTCTCAGATGGTGTAAATGCATTAAAAGGAAAAAAAATTGTGATTATCGGATGTGGAGCGCAAGGTTTAAACCAAGGTTTAAATATGCGTGACTCAGGCTTAGATATTTCATATACGTTAAGAGCTGCTGCAATTCAAGAAAAACGTCAGTCTTTCTTAAATGCAAGTGAAAACGGATTTACTGTTGGCACTTATGAAGAATTAGTGCCTGATGCTGATGTTGTTATAAACCTTACGCCAGATAAACAACATACAAATGTTGTTAGTACGGTTATGCCATTAATGAAAAAAGGTGCTACTTTATCGTATTCACATGGATTTAATATTGTGGAAGAAGGAATGCAAATTCGTGAGGATTTAACCGTAATAATGGTGGCTCCAAAATGTCCAGGTTCAGAAGTTCGTGAAGAATATAAAAGAGGCTTTGGGGTACCAACATTAATTGCTGTACACCCGAATAATGACCCTCAAGGAAAAGGTTTAGAACAAGCAAAAGCTTATGCTGCCGGAACAGGTGGAAATAGAGCAGGTGTATTAATGTCTTCGTTTGTTGCTGAAGTGAAGTCTGATTTAATGGGTGAGCAAACCATTCTTTGTGGTTTATTACAAACAGGAAGTATTCTTTGTTTTGATAAAATGATTGAGAAAGGTATTGACGCTGGTTATGCTTCTAAATTAATTCAATACGGATGGGAAACCATTACTGAAGGTATGAAATATGGTGGTATCACTAATATGATGGATCGTCTTTCAAATCCTGCAAAAATCAAGGCTTTTGAATTATCTGAAGAATTAAAAGATATTATGCGTCCGTTGTTTCAAAAACATATGGATGATATCATGACAGGTCATTTCTCAAAAACAATGATGGAAGACTGGGCAAATGACGATAAAAACTTATTAGGATGGCGTGCAGCTACTGGTGAGACTGCTTTTGAAAAAACACCGGCTGCCGATGTTGAAATTTCTGAGCAAGAATATTACGACCATGGTGTATTAATGGTGGCAATGGTAAGAGCTGGTGTAGAATTAGCGTATGAAAGTATGACTGAATCAGGCATTATCGGGGAGTCTGCTTATTATGAGTCTTTACATGAAACTCCATTAATTGCAAATACTATTGCCAGAAAGAAACTATTTGAAATGAATCGTGTTATTTCTGATACAGCAGAATATGGTTGCTATTTGTTTGATCATGCTTGTAAGCCATTATTAGCTGATTTTATGACAAAAATTAATACGGATGTTATTGGTAAAGCATATACAGAAGGTAAAGATACTGGTGTTGATAATGCTAAATTAATTGCCGTAAACAAGGCGCTTAGAACGCACGATGTTGAAGTTGTCGGTACTCGTTTAAGAGAGTCTATGACTGCAATGAAGCCTATAGTATAATTTTTTATCTATGGGATTAACAACTTTTGAGACTTAGTTTCTATGAGCTATTTTCCCAATATTGAGGATATAAAAAAAGCGGCGTTGAAAATTCAGCAAATTGCTGAGCCAACGCCGCTTATGCATTCCATTCGTTTATCAAAGAAATTTGATGCAAATATACTTTTGAAAAGAGAAGATTTGCATCGAGTACGATCCTATAAAATTAGGGGAGCTTATAATAAAATTAGTTCACTTAATGCTGAAGAACGTAAGAAGGGAACTGTTTGCGCCAGTGCCGGAAATCACGCTCAGGGAGTAGCTTTTGCTTGTAAATATTTGGGTATTGAAGCCACAATTTATATGCCTTCTGTTACGCCTAAACAAAAGGTTGAACAAACTAAAATGTTTGGTGAATCTTGGGTAACTATTGTTTTAGAAGGTGATACGTTTGATGATTCATTTAAAGCAGCAAAAACATTTTGCAAAACGAATGATAAAATTTTCATTCACCCATTTGATGATCCCAAAATTATTGAGGGTCAAGCTACAGTAGGAATTGAATTAATAGAACGCTCTAAAGACCCAATAGACTATGTTTTTGTGGCGGTGGGTGGTGGTGGTTTGGCATCAGGTTTAATAGCTACGTTTAAAGCACTTTCACCAAACACAAAAATTATTGGAGTTGAACCAGAAGGGGCACCTTCGATGAAAACATCCATAGAAAATAATGTAAATACGGAATTAACAACAATCGATAAGTTTGTTGATGGTGCTGCTGTAAAACGAGTAGGCGATTTAACTTTTAATATCTGTAAAGATCATCTGAGTGAAATGGTGACAGTACCTGAGGGTAAGGTTTGCGAATCAATATTAGAATTATATAATAGAGATGCAATTGTAGTTGAACCAGCAGGGGCATTAACCATTGCTGTATTAGACCAATTTTCAGATAAAATTAAAGGTAAAAATGTAGTATGTATTATAAGCGGAAGCAATAATGATATTACTAGAACTCCAGAAATTAAAGAAAGAGCCTTATTATATGCGAAACTAAAGCACTATTTTATAGTTCGTTTTCCGCAGCGCCCTGGGGCATTAAGGGAGTTTGTTGTAGAAATTTTAGGAGATACCGATGATATCACGCATTTTGAATATTCAAAAAAGTCGAGCAAAGAAACGGCTCCCGCTATTGTCGGTATTGAATTGAAAAGTCCAGATGATTTGGCACCTTTAATTCAACGAATGAAAGAAAACAATTTTTATGGCGACTATTTAAATGACAAGCCAGATTTGTTTCAATATTTAGTTTAAACGCTTGCAATATAGTGTAGAAATAATTTCAGTATTAACTAGAAATCAAACCTAATGAATAATAAAATACCAGCAGAATTCGAAATCACGGAACAAATACATCAGCAACGCTACTTGCTAAATGGTGAGTTAAAAGCATGGGCTGGTGATTCAACAACAGTTTATTCTACCATTTCTTCTACCGAAGAATATCAACCAACGGCTTTAGGTAGTATTCCTGATATGGGAGAAAAAGAAGCACTAGAAGCTTTAGATGCTGCTGTAAAAGCTTACGATCGTGGTCAAGGTGTGTGGCCTACAATGCAGGTTAAAGATCGAATTGAGTGTATGGAGAAGTTTGTTAAGCAAATGGAAACTAAGCGCGATGTGATTGTAAAACTTTTAATGTGGGAAATTGGTAAATCACTACCTGATTCTCAAAAGGAGTTTGATCGTACTGTTGAATACATCTATGATACAATAGAAGATTACAAACAATTGAGCCGCGATGCTGCTAAATTTCATAAACATGATGGTGTTTATGCGCATATTAAACGAGGTCCGTTGGGTGTTGTTTTATGCTTGGGGCCTTACAATTATCCGTTAAATGAAACATTTGCTTTATTGATTCCTGCTATAATAATGGGTAACACGGCAATTTTTAAGCCTGCAAAGCACGGTGTATTATTGATAACACCTTTATTAGAAGCTTTTCAAAGTAGTTTTCCCAAAGGCGTAATTAATATCATATTTGGTAGAGGTAGAGCAGTAGCTGCACCAATTATGCAAAGTGGTAAAGTTGATATTTTAGCACTAATCGGAAATAGCAAATCTGCAAACGCACTGCAAAACCAGCATCCAAAAAGTAATCGCTTACGATTAGTTTTAGGTCTAGAAGCTAAGAATCCGGCAATTGTTTTGCCTGATGCTGATATGAAATTGACAATCAATGAGGTTGTTGCTGGTACTACTTCTTTTAACGGACAGCGCTGTACGGCTTTAAAAATTGTTTATGTTCACGATAAAATAAAGGATGTATTTATAAAGGAATTGGCTACTTCTGTCGATGCTTTAAAGTTTGGTAATCCATGGGATGCAGAAGTAAAATTAACACCGCTACCTGAGCCTCAAAAACCAGATTACATTCAAGAGCTAATTGATGATGCTTTAGCAAAAGGTGCTAAAATAATGAATAAAAAGGGTGGTCAGCGTTTTGATAATTATATTTGGCCAGCAGTATTATATCCGGTTACTAAAGATATGCGGGTTTATCAAGAAGAACAATTTGGTCCGGTAATTCCAGTAGTTTCTTTTACTGATATCGAAGAGCCTTTAGATGATATGGCTGAGAGTAATTATGGACAACAAGTAAGCCTTTTTGGTAAAGACGTTTATGCGCTTTCCCCATTAATTGATGCACTAGTTAATTTAGTGTGCCGTGTGAATTTGAATAGTTCTTGTCAACGTGGGCCTGATGTTTATCCTTTTACAGGAAGAAAAGATTCTGCACAAGCTACTTTAAGTGTTCATGATGCGTTGCGTTCTTTTTCTATTCGAACTTTTGTTGCATTTAAAGACAACGATTTGAATAATGAGACAATAGAGCATTTATTAGATGCAAAATTGTCAAACTTTATTAGCACTGATTATTTGTTATAAATTATGGTTAAAGCACTCTTTTACAGTAGGCCTGCACAATTTATATGATTGTGCAGGCCTATTATCTTTATTGAATTACTAAATACCTTTTTGTTCGCCTTTTTATCAAATCTTGTTGTTTCTGCTTAAAAGCTTTACACATCCTTCAATATGTAATCAAAAAGTTGTCAATACTGTACTATATGTGCTTATTTACCCCAATTATGTTTATTGTTAAAAATGAAGGGTAATATGGAATATATATTGGATAATTACCTATACCAACGTAGAGCAGAAGCAGGCTAACTTTGTACCGACAATTATAAATGTTTTCAAATATCAGTGAAGCGTATTGTTTTATCGAATTGCAAAACTTTTAAAAATGTTAGCTATGAAATTAAAAACATCAAATAGAAAGCCATTAATAGCCTTAGCCCTTGGTGGCTTCGGAATTGGTCTAACCGAATTTGTAATCATGGGCATATTGCCTGATGTAGCATCTGGATTAAATATTACTATACCACAAGCGGGTCACTTTATTGCTGCTTATGCACTAGGCGTAGTTGTTGGTGCACCGTTATTTACAAAATTTGCTAGTAAAATGAATGCTGAAAAAGTATTGTTATATCTAATGCTTTGGTTTACTGCTTTTAATACATTATCAGCTTTCGCTGATGGATACGGTACTTTACTATTTTACCGTTTTCTATCTGGCTTACCACATGGTGCATTTTTTGGTATTGGTGCTGTGGTTGCAGGTAAATTGGCTAAACCAGGTAAAGCTGCACAGGCCATTGCCACAATGTTTGCAGGATTAACGATTGCCAATGTTATAGGTGTACCCTTAGGAACCTATTTAGGCCACCACTTTGGATGGAATATTTCATTTTTAATGGTAGGCGTTGTAGGATTAATTACTATGGCTAGTATATACTTCTGGATGCCTAAATTTGAGCCTGAACCACCAAAAACACGTGAAGAAGGTAATCAAGGTCTTAAAAACACTGAACTTTGGATACTTATCTTACTAACAACTATTGGTACTGGTGGTTTCTTTGCTTGGTATAGTTATATAGCACCACTTATTACTAAGGTTGCCGGTCACCCCGAAAGTATGGTAGGATACGCTATGATTATTGCCGGATTAGGAATGGTTGTTGGTAATTTTCTTGGCGCTAAAATGGCTGAAATATTTTATCCATTAAAAGCGGTGGCAATTAGTTTGTCAGTAATGGTTATGGTGTTGCTTATAAATGCTTTTGTTGCGACAAACCCTTATTTGATATTGGGATTAACATTTATAATAGGAATTGTTTCTTTCAGCGTATCAACACCTATTCAGATGGCAATTATTAATTCTGCAAAAGGATCTGAAATGTTAGCATCTTCGATGAATCAAAGTGCTTTTAATATGGGTAATGCTTCTGGTGCATATCTTGCGGGACTTCCAATTGCCTTGGGTTACGGTTACACTTCTGCTGGTTTAGTTGGTTCGGTATTAGCAGGAATGGGTGTGCTAATGGCTGTATCTATTATATTGGTTAGAAAGAAGAAAAATGCTAAAAGAAGAAGTATGGCTTATGGTGGTCATTAACTAATCAGAATTTTATAAAATAAAAACCCAGAATTAGTATAATCTAGTTCTGGGTTTTTCTATCTAATTAGTTATACTATAATTTACTTTTCTGAAACCATAAGTATCGAATTTCTAGCTGTTTTTGGTGTAGCATCTCTATTAAAAAGCAAAGGGTAATTTGTTCTTCCAGGAATAGGATATCCGTTTTTCCAAGACATGTCATCTTTAATTCCCCAGAAAGTTACACGATCGATCTTGTTTTTTCTTCCGTAGAAAATACCAAATAATTCTGCATAGCGGTCTGCTAATTGTTGCGATACTGTATCAGGTAATCCATTTGCGTAGGGATCCAAAAAGGTTTTGAACTCTTCCAGTTGAAATTGTGATTCCATCATACTTACGCCAATAATTTGACCTTCTTTTGTCAATGGTAATACATCAACATCGAGCTCTGTAATCATAACTTTAATGCCTAACGCAGCGTATGCATCAATGGCTTGTTCAATGTATTCGTTTTTCGGATAATTTAATCCCCAATGTCCTTGTATTCCAATTCCATCAATACGAATGCCTTCGGCTTGTAACATTTTCACCATTCGAACAATACCATCTCTTTTTTCAGGTCGCCATGCATTAAAATCATTATAATACAGTTCGGTGTCTGGTGCGTACTCACTTGCATATTTAAATGCTAATTTTACTAGTTCATCACCGTCACCAATGCCTTTAACCCATGTGGTTGGGCGATATGACCCATCATTATCAATTACTTCATTAACTACATCCCAAGCATGAACTTTGCCAGCATATTTTCCAGCAATAGCTTCAATATGACTACGAAGTCTTTCTTTTTGTGCTGCGGGTGTATTTGGATTGCCTTCTGAGTCTGTAAAAAACCAATCTGGTGTTTGATTATGCCACACCAAAGTGTGTCCAATAATAAAAAGATTGTGCTTTTTTCCAAACGCCACAAATTCATCGGCTGGCTCAAAATTGTAAACTCCTGGTTTAGGATTTATCAATGCAGCCTTCATACAATTTTCAGGCGTTATGGCATTAAAATCATTTAATAATATTTCTTGTGACGATTTATCTTCACCAGATATAATTGACGGATTTACCGCTGTCCCAATTAAAAAAGCATCTTTATAGGCTTCATGCAAAGTTGTAGCTGAAGGATTTACGTTTGTTTTTGCTTGAGCATTCTCTTTAGTTTCATTTTTGCAAGAAATTATTAAGCATAAAAATAGTAATGCTCGTATACCATGTTTTAAAATAGAGGCATTTGTTTTTTTCATTTTAGGTTGTATTAGTTTTTTATAAACTTGTTCATTTTCTGCGCATAGCGTTTGCCCATTTCTCGCTGACCATTTGCGTTAAAATGAATATAATCTCCTTTATGCTCTAGATCTTGTGTGGTTATAAAAGAAGTTAAACTGTCTTTTTGTGTATAACTATGAATTGCAGAATTTATTTTTTGCCAAGATTCATTGTCTTTAGAATAACCACCTAGCTCTCCAAGAATTATTGGTAGTTGGTTATTGCCAACTATCGTTCTAAATTCATTAAATAAATATGAAAGCCTATTTGAATACTCTTTTATGTTTAACTCGTTAGAGGTGTCAGATTCGCCTTGATGCCATAAAATACCCTTTATAGTTCCGTATT
Source organism: Aurantibacter crassamenti (assembly GCF_016811105.1). Taxonomy (GTDB): domain Bacteria; phylum Bacteroidota; class Bacteroidia; order Flavobacteriales; family Flavobacteriaceae; genus Aurantibacter_A; species Aurantibacter_A crassamenti. The sequence goes on along the minus strand of NZ_JAFBGM010000002.1, from coordinate 330,065 downwards.
TTTTTCCAATGGAAACTTTTTCTTTAAAATTACTAAGTAGTGGTACATCTCTATGAATGCTATCTTTAATCCATTGTTGAATGGAACTTCCACCAACTGCCGTAGGTAGCAGTAAAACGTAATCTTCATTGTTGTTTTCGAGTATTGTTTTACCAAATGAAACTCCACAATCTAGTCCGGTTAGTTGGGATTCGTAATAGTGTAGTGGTTCTTTTGCTAAAATAAGCTGTCCGTTTTTGTTAACGCTAAAAAGTTTTTCATTGGGTATGGTATCACTTGGTTCTACAAAACCTCTGCCGGCCATATTAGATTGTCCCGCTAAAATATAAACCGATACATTTTCTTTTTTCGGAATGTTGGTAACTACAATTTCACTTTTAGGGAAGTTTATTTTATTGTTATCCTCAACTGTTTCTTTACATGAAATAGTTATAATCAAAAGTATTAAAAGAGTGATGTATTTTTTCATGTGATTCAGTTTTTACGTAGTTGCAATTTATAAAAACTAATTACATTTCATTGATTATATATTATGGAGGAAATTGAATCAGACTTCAAGACACAAAAAAAGCCTTTTGATAATTTTCAAAAGGCTTTTTTAAATTACTTTGTTTCATTATACGTTTTTAGCCAACCAATCACCGACTTCACTGGTCTTGTAGGCTTTTCCACCTTCGGCTAAATCTTCAGTTACATAACCTTCAGCTAATGACTTATTAACCACATCACGAATGGCTTGAGCCTCAGCATTTAAATCCATATCTTCAAATAACATGGCCGCTGACAACACAGTTGCTAACGGATTTGCGATGTCTTTTCCAGCTGCTTGTGGGTAAGAACCGTGTATTGGCTCATACAAAGAAACTTTACTACCTACAGATGAAGAAGGCATTAGACCCATAGAACCTGCGATTACCGAGGCTTCATCCGTTAAAATATCACCAAATAAATTTGCCGTAATTATTACGTCATAATCTTTTGGCCATTGTACCAATCGCATTGCAACGGCATCAATAAATTCATATGATACTTCAACTTCTGGATAATCTTTTTCCATAGCCTGTACTGTTTCTCTCCATAATCTTGAAGATTCTAATACATTGGCTTTGTCTACACAACATAATTTTTTAGAACGTTTCATTGCCATTTCAAAGCCTTTTGCCGCTAAACGTTCAATTTCAAAACGTTGGTACGTCATGGTGTCAAAAGCTGTATTTCCGTCGTCTTTTCTGCCACGTTCTCCAAAATAAACGCCTCCAGTTAATTCACGAAGAATTATTAAATCTGTTCCTTCAATACGTTCTCTTTTTAATGGTGATTTATCAATTAAAGAAGGAAAAGTAAAGGTTGGACGCACATTAGCAAATAAGCCAAGTTTTTGACGCATTTTTAATAAACCTTGTTCTGGACGAACTTTTGCAGTTGGATCGTTATCAAATCTTGGGTGCCCAATTGCACCGAACAATACAGCATCTGCATTTGCACAAACTTCATGCGTTGAATCAGGATAAGGCTCTCCGACAGCATCAATTGCAGCAGCACCAGTCAAAGCAGGTTGCCAATTGATTTCATGATTGTACTTCTTTGATATAGCATCACAAACTTTTACAGCTTGGTCGATTACTTCTGGTCCGATTCCGTCACCGGCTAATAATGCAATGTTTAATTTCATGTTTTTCTCGCTTTACGCTATACGCTTTTCATAGTACAGTTGTACTTCGCTTTACGTTTTTAATTAATTATATTTATTAAGTTAACTGATGTTTTCTTCTTATTTGTTCAACCATTTTTGTGGTTTACTTAAATAATATTCAACATTTTTTCTGTTGCCTTTATCGCACTTACTGTTTGATCAGAATCTAACCCTCTTGAGATAAACTCCTTTCCATCAGCATCTTCCCATGTAATAATTGTTTCACAAAGGGCGTCAGAGTTACTGCCTGGTGGTATACGAACTGCATAATCAACCAAACTAGGTAATTCTATTTTTTGAGACGAATATATTTTACGTAGTGCATTCATGAATGCATCGTATTGTCCGTCTCCAGATCCAATTTCCTCATACACTTTTCCATTTATTTCTAAGGAAAGGGTAGTGGAAGGTTTTAATCCTTTTGAGTGTGTTAATACATATGATTTTACAAAAACTTTCTGTTGAAAGTCAGTATCTAATACATCTGAAATTATATAAGGTAAATCTTCTTTTGTTACTCGTTCTTTTTTGTCACCTAATTCAATAATCCGTGCGGTTACTTTTTTAAGTTCGTCATCATTTAGGGTTAGGCCAAGCTCTTGTAAATTCTTTTGAATATTCGCTTTCCCTGACATTTTTCCCAATGCATATTTACGCTTTCTTCCGAAACGTTCAGGCATTAAATCACTAAAGTAGAGATTGTTTTTGCTGTCTCCATCTGCATGAATACCAGCGGTTTGCGTAAAAACGCTGTCGCCAACTATGGGTTTATTTGAAGGAATACCAACTCCTGTAAAAGCTGAAACTAGTTTACTTACTTTAAAAAGCGCCTTTTCATTTACATTGATTTTTACTTCAGGTAAAAAATCATTGATAACCGCAATGGCACTAGCCATAGGTGCGTTACCAGCGCGTTCACCCATTCCGTTTACCGTAAGATGCAATCCATGACACCCAGCTTTAATAGCTTCCATAGCATTCGCAACTCCTAAATCGTAGTCATTATGACCATGAAAATCGAAATGCATCTTTGGATATCGTTCTACTATTTCCGAAATAAAATCATATGTTTCTTTATAGGTGATAACCCCTAAAGTATCAGGAAGTAGTACACGTTTTATAGGTTGGGTTGCAAGAAAATCTAAAAATTCGAAAACGTATTCTTTAGAATTTCGCATTCCATTACTCCAATCTTCTAAATAAACATTGGTTTGAATACGTTGCTTTTTTGCCTGTTCAATTACCTTTTGAATGGCATTGAAATGTTGTTTTGGAGTTTTCTTAAGCTGATGTGTTAGATGATTTAAAGAACCTTTAGTCAATAAATTCTGAACTTTAGCCCCAGCTTTTTTCATCCACTCTAAAGAAACCCCGCGATCTACAAAGGTTAATACTTCAATTCGGTCTAAATATTTTTGAGATTTAGCCCACGAAGTAATTTGTTTAACCGCTTCAAGTTCACCATCAGAAACCCTTGCTGACGCCACTTCAATTCGATCTACTTTGAGTTCGTCAAGTAATAGCTTTGCTAAGGTTAGTTTTTCGGAAGCCGAAAAAGACACGCCAGATGTCTGTTCACCATCCCGTAAGGTGGTGTCCATGATTTCAATGGTTCTTTTCATGATGAACTCAATTCAATATCAATAGGGTTACAACGGAGTACTTTTAGCAAACTCTTGTATGTTCTCCTTGATGTTTAATAAATAGTCAATGTCATCAAAACCATTCGTCATATTCCCTTTCTTGTAATCGTTGATGTCAAAAGGTTCACTTTCACCAGTTGCCAAAATCGTCACTTTCTGATCTTCAAGACTTACTTCAAATTCTGCATTTGGATCAGCTTCAATAGCCGCAAAAATTTTCTGTAAGAATTCCGCACTAACCTGTACTGGTAATACGCCAATGTTCAGGCAGTTACCTCTAAATATATCAGCAAAGAAACTAGAGATTACGCAACGAAAACCGCAATCATAAACTGCCCACGCTGCATGTTCTCTTGATGAACCAGAACCAAAGTTCGCACCTCCAACTAGAATTTTACCCTTATATTTTGGATTGTTCAAAACAAAATCTTCTTTCGGAGTGCCATCTTGGTTATAGCGCCAATCACGAAATAAGTTATCACCAAAACCTTTACGCTCTGTTGCTTTTAAGAAACGAGCAGGAATGATTTGGTCAGTATCTACATTCTCTATAGGAAGTGGAACCGCCGTTGTTCTAAGTATATTGAATTTATCGTATGCCATTTTTTTAGCTTTTTGCTATTGGCTTTTAGCCATTAGTCTTATTTTTTATACAATTGCTAGAGGACAAATAGCCCATAGCTTTAAGCAACTAGCTATGCTAATTCCTTTTCCATTAATTCTCTTGGGTCAGTAACTTTACCAGTAACCGCTGCGGCTGCTGCAACAAGTGGACTAGCCAATAAAGTTCTAGAACCTGGACCTTGTCGGCCTTCAAAGTTTCTGTTCGATGTACTGACTGCTAATTTTCCTGGAGGAACTTTATCGTCGTTCATCGCTAAACATGCTGAGCAACCTGGTTCTCTAAGTTCAAAACCTGCATCATTCAGTATTGCTAAAATACCTTCTTCTTTGATGGCCGCTTCAACTTGATGACTACCTGGCACCAACCATGCTGTAACATTATCTGCTTTCTGTTTTCCTTTTACAATAGATGCAAATGCTCTAAAATCTTCAATTCTACCATTGGTACAGCTTCCTAAGAAAACGAAATCGATAGACTTCCCAATCATGGAATCACCTTCACCAAATTTCATGTATTGTAATGATTTCTTATAAGTAGAGGCTCCTCCTTGAACATCAGCAGCATTCGGAATATCCTTAGATATACCCATGCCCATTCCTGGGTTTGTACCATATGTTATCATTGGTTCAATTTGTGAACCATCAAAAGTCAATTCTTTATCGAATTCGGCACCTTCATCAGTATATAATGTTTGCCAGTAATTCATTGCAGTATCCCAAGCTTCACCTTTTGGAGTGAATTCACGACCTTTTACATAATGAAAAGTAGTTTCATCAGGAGCAATCATACCACCACGAGCACCCATTTCAATACTTAAATTACAAACAGTCATACGACCTTCCATAGTCATACTTTTGAAAACATCACCAGCATATTCAACAAAATAACCAGTAGCACCAGAAGTAGTCAATTGCGATATAATGAAAAGTGCAACGTCTTTTGGCGTTACTCCGTATTGTAAATCTCCAGTAATGTTAATACGCATGCTTTTTGGTTTCGGCTGCATTATACATTGCGTTGCCAATACCATTTCAACTTCAGAAGTACCAATACCAAAGGCAATGGCTCCGAAAGCACCGTGTGTTGAAGTATGTGAATCTCCACATACAATTGTAGCACCTGGTTGTGTAATTCCGTATTCCGGACCTACAACATGTACAATTCCGTTTTTCTCATGTCCTAATCCCCAATATGAAATACCATATTCATTGGCATTTTCTTCCAACATTTTTAACTGATTTGCAGAAAGTGGGTCTTCTACAGGTAGGTGTTGATTGATTGTTGGGGTATTATGATCCGCAGTTGCAAAGGTCTTTTCAGGATGCATTACCCGAATGCCTCTGTTCTTCAAACCTAAAAATGCAACAGGGCTCGTTACCTCATGAACCATGTGGCGGTCGATGAACAATACATCAGGGCCATTTTCAATTTGATGAACAACGTGTGAATCCCACACTTTGTCAAATAAAGTCTTTTTCGTACTCATAATCTTTGAATTGTAAGCTAGCAAAGCTAATGAAAGAAGGTGTTTTTAAGAAATTCTAGTAGTTTAAAATTACGATGTTCAACACATTTGTGTTATTTCGTGATTAACTAATATACGTCCAAATATTTTTATGCTTAACCAATTGTGCATAAGCATGTCTAATTACTAAATGTTCTGGTTTTTCCAAAGTGGGATCAGCCTTTAACAATTGTATGGCATAAAAACGGGCAGTTTTTAAAATATCATTGTCTTTAACAATATCCGCTATTTTTAGATTTAGAACACCACTTTGCTGTGTTCCCATTAAATCTCCAGGACCTCGTAATTTAAGGTCTACTTCAGCAATTTCAAATCCATCATTAGTACTAACCATAGTTTCTAACCTGGTTTTCGCTTCTGCCGAAAGTTTGTGACTCGTCATCAGTATACAATAACTTTGGTCAGCACCACGGCCAACTCTACCGCGAAGTTGATGTAATTGCGATAAACCAAAGCGTTCAGCACTTTCAATAATCATGACCGAAGCATTGGGTACATTTACGCCAACTTCAATTACGGTTGTTGCAACCATAATTTGTGTTTCACCTTTTACAAAACGATCCATTTCATAATCTTTATCTGCAGGTTTCATTTTACCATGTACTATGGAAATTTGATAATCGGGTAGTGGGAAGTCTCGTGCAACACTCTCATAACCATCCATTAAATCTTTATAATCTAAAGCCTCTGATTCTTGAATTAATGGGTAGACCATATAAATCTGCCTTCCCTTTTTTATTTCATCACGAATAAATTGGAAGACCTTTAGGCGATTTGCGTCATATCGATGTACCGTTTTTATAGGTTTTCTGCCTGGCGGAAGTTCATCAATTACCGAAATGTCTAAATCACCGTACAAGCTCATGGCCAAAGTTCTCGGTATTGGTGTTGCCGTCATTACTAAAATATGTGGCGGAAATTCATTTTTGTGCCATAATTTAGATCGCTGCGCTACACCAAATCGATGTTGCTCATCAACAATTGCTAAGCCTAAGTTTTTATATTGCACTTTGTCTTCTAAAAGGGCATGTGTACCAATTAAGATTTGTAATTCTCCACTCTCTAATTGTTCATGAATTGGTCTTCTTGCTGATTTTTTAACTGAACCTGTTAAAAGGGCACATGTAATTCCGGTACCTTCTAACAATTCTATGATACCAGTATAATGCTGATTTGCCAATATTTCAGTGGGTGCCATTAGGCAGGCTTGAAATCCGTTGTCAATAGCTAAAAGCATCGTCATCACCGCTACAATTGTTTTTCCTGAACCTACATCACCTTGTAGAAGTCTATTCATTTGTGCATTACTTCCTAAATCGGCACGTATTTCTTTTATTACCCTTTTTTGGGCATTTGTCAATTCAAAAGGCAAATGGTTTTGATAGAATTCATTAAAAAGCACGCCTACTTGATCAAAATTGAATCCTTTAATTTTTTTCTTTCGTACCATTTTCTTAGAAATGAGCTGCAATTGAATATAAAATAGTTCTTCAAATTTTAATCTAAATTGAGCTTTGGCTAATAATTCTTGACTTTTTGGAAAATGTATGTTGAATAGCGCCTCAGCCTTGGGTAGTAATTTTAAATCGTCTAAAAGCGGTTGTGAAAGAGTTTCTGAAAACCGCCCCTTTGTATCTATGAATAGTTGTTGTACTAGTTTGTTAATAACGCGATTGGTAATGCCCTTGTTGCTAAGTTTTTCAGTTGATGGATAAACAGGTTGCATCGAAATTTTAAGCCCTTTTTCATGGTCTTTTAAAAGTTCCATTTCGGGGTGTGGCATTGAAAATTTTCCGCTATACCAATTGCATTTGCCGAAAATCACATAGGGTTCATTGAGTTTTAAATTATCTCGAATCCATTTTTGACCACGAAACCAAATTAATTCCATTTCTCCGGTGTCATCAACAAATTTGGCAACCAAGCGTTTACCCTTCTTTTGTTCAACAGTTTTTATATGAACAATTTTTCCTTTGATTTGAACATCAGCACTGCTGCGTTGCAATTGCGCAACTTTATAATACTGGGTTTTATCAATATATCGATTCGGAAAAAGATTTAATAGATCTTGAAAGGTATGAATGCCCAATTCTGATTGTAAGGTTTCGGCTCTATTTGGGCCAACTCCTTTTAAATATACAATTGGTGTTTGAAGATTAACATTCATTCGACTAAATTAGTTGTTAGACCTTAACACGACAAACTAAAACCTTAAATTTGGTGCACACTTTGTAGTTATTATCTATATGAATCGAATTTTTATACTTCTTTTTCTCTCGCTTTCTTTCTCAGTAATTGCGCAGCATCAAGATAAAGTAGACTTTATTCTTGCTACGGTTTCTTTAGAACCTATTCCTGAGAAAAAGCAAATTACAGCAAGTGTTACGTATGATTTCAATGTTTTACAAAATGTAGATTCCATTTTTTTAGATGCCAAAAAAATGAATTTTTCTGCAGTTTTAATTAATGATAAAAAGGTTGATTATGTTAATGATAGTAGCACAATTTCAATTTTTAAAAAGTTTAAAAAAGGGAAGCATTATAAATTAAAATTGGATTATACCTGTACTCCAAAACAAACGGTTTATTTTTTAGGATGGGATGATGCTATAGCGGGTAATGAACAAATCTGGACACAAGGACAAGGTAAATACACAAGTCATTGGCTACCCAGTTTTGATGCGATGGAAGAAAAAGTGGAGTTTGATTTGAATATTACTGCTAAGTCAAATTTTCAAGTAATTGCAAATGGTAATTTGGTGGGTACTTCAAATGAAAAAAGCCAAATGAAAACTTGGCATTATGATATGCAAAACCCAATGAGTAGCTATCTTCTAGCTTTTGTTGTTGGTGATTATAAAAAGCAAGAATTGAAATCAACAAGTGGAGTTTCAATAGAAAACTACTATTACCCTAAAGATAGTTTACGAGTAGAACCAACATACCGATATACTAAAGAGATTTTCGATTTTCTTGAAAACGAAATAGGAGTAGCTTATCCTTGGCAAAATTACAAGCAGATACCAGTTCATGATTTTTTGTATGCTGGCATGGAAAATACAAGTGCTACTATTTTCTCAGATCAATATATGATTGATTCTATCGCCTTTGTAGATAAAAATTATATTAATGTTAATGCACATGAATTAGCACACCAATGGTTTGGTGATTTGGTTACCGAAAAAAGTGGTAGTCACCATTGGTTACAAGAAGGTTTTGCAACGTATTATGCTTATTTATCAGAAAAACATGTTTTTGATGATGACCATTTTTATTGGAAATTATTTAAAACTGCAAAAGAACTACAGAAAATATCAGAAGACGGCGCTGGTCAAGCACTAACAGACCCAAAAGCTAGTAGTGCCACTTTTTATGAAAAAGGGGCTTGGGCGCTTGTAATGTTAAAAGAACAAATAGGAGAGGAGGCTTTTAAAAAAGGAATTGTATCCTATTTAAATAAATATAAGTTTAAGAATGTGACAATTCCTGAATTTTTAAAAGAAATGGAATTGGCATCTGGTAAAAGTCTAGATGCTTATCAATCTAAGTGGTTACTTTCAACTGAGTTTCCATGGATAGCGGCTAAAACTTATTTAAAAGAAAAAAATCCATCCATAAAAAAATATCTAAATTTAAAAGAAAATGGAATTACACTTGGTAATTGGAAGCTTAATGCAGTTGAGCCTATCGCATTCAAAGAGGCTTTATTAGATGAATTAAGTGAAAAACTTTCTGTAGCTGATTTAATTGAAGCTTTAGAGCATACCAATATTAAAATAAGACAGAAGGCTATTCAATTAATGACTGAAATTCCGGTTGATGCAAGACATGAACTAGAGAAATTATTGAATGATAAAAGTTATCTGACTCAAGAAGCGGTACTGTATAAGCTTTGGTCTACTTTTCCTGAACAACAGAATAATTATTTAGATCAAACGAAAAACATAGAAGGGCTTCCTAATAAAAATGTAAGGCTCTTATGGCTAACTTTAGCTATTTTAACGGATGGATATGATTCATTAAAAACAAAAGAATATTTTCAAGAATTGAGTGGATATTCAAATGCGGAATATTCTTTTGAAATTAGACAGGGTGCTTTCTTTTATCTTAAAGAAACGTTTGGATATAATCAAGAGGCATTATCTAATTTGGTAAAAGCTACAAGTCATCATTCTTGGAGATTTAGAAATTTTGCTCGAAATCTTTTAGATGAATTAGTTAAGGATGAGGAATATAAACCAAGATTAATAGCACTTTCAGAGAAACTAAATTCTCAAGAAACTCGTTATCTAAAAAGTAAACTCAAAGAATAATGCGCGCATTAGTCATTTCAGGTGGTGGCAGCAAAGGTGCCTTTGCAGGTGGTGTTGCACAGTTTCTTATACAAGAAGCTGGTAATAAATACGACCTTTTTGTGGGTACCTCTACAGGTAGTTTACTTATATCACATTTGGCCTTAGGTAAACTTGATAAAATCAAGGAAATTTATTCTAATGTAGATCAAAAAACCATTTTCAGTAGTTGTCCCTTTGTTATCACAAGAAAGTATGGAATTGATGAAATATCTATTAATCATTGGAATGTTGCTAGAAATTTAATAAAAGGTAAAAAGACATTTGGCGAAAGCGAGAACCTTAGAAAACTTATTCGTGAAAGTCTTACAGTGGCTGAATTTGAAGAGTTGAAAAACGGACCAAATGATGTTGTGGTTACTGTTTCAAATCTATCACTAAATCAAGTAGAATATAAATCGATAAACGATTGTACCTACGATGAATATTGTGATTGGATTTGGATTTCATCTAATTACACCCCATTTATGAGTTTGGTTCGTAAAAACGGTTGTGAATATGCTGATGGTGGTCTAGGTAGTATTGTACCAATAGAAGAAGCTATTAGACGCGGTGCTACTGATATTGATGTAGTTGTGTTGCATACAGAGGTAAATTATATGAACAGAATGCCCTCTAGAAATCCGTTTGAGCTATTAACAACTATGTTGAGTTTTATTCTGGATCGAATTGAAAATCAGAATATTAGAATAGGAAAGTTAGTAGCCAATCAGAATAATGCGATAATAAATTTGTATTACACGCCCACAATTTTAACTACAAATTCACTTATTTTCGATAAAAAGAAAATGACCTTATGGTGGAAAAGAGGTTACCTCTATGCTAAGAATAAAAATGAAGAGACAAATCCTATTCAACCTAATGAATTGGAATAAGAAAAAAGTCTTAAGTGTTACATTTTAAGTATAGAACTCTAAAATGTAACACTTAAAACTAAATTTTGTTGCTTACCAAAGTTGTCCGATTTCTTTTTTAACAAATGCTAAAGCAGTACCAGATGGTGATGATTTATCCATTGTTTCTGTTAAAACATCTTCACGAAGTTTATCAGCAGAGTCGGTTTCACTTAATCCAGCTTTTCGTATCATCTGAATTGTTGCGCTTTTGGCAGCTTTTATGATATTCCAACATTCATCAGTTAAATAAATTTGTTGCGAAAGGTTATGCTCAAATTCATTTTCGATGGTTTTGATTAGCAAAGTTTCATATGCGGCTTTATCAGCATTTTGTGGCGCAATGCGTACCACAAGATTAGGTATGGCAATACGTTCTAAAAATAAAGCCATTCGCTCATATGCTTGCAACCGTATGGGTAACGTACTAGATTGAGTGTCTTTTTGTAAAAGATAACGACGACGGCCTTCTTCATTATTTGTGTGCATTTTAAAAAAGTAAAAAGCAACAACACCAGTTACGACAGCTGGTAATAAAAAACCGAACATTTGTAGAATTCCTTCTTCTTGCATTTTTGGTTGTGGTTAATTGGTTTCTGAAAATAGAACGATGATTTTTTTCAAAAAGTATTTATCCAACTACATGCAATTAAAACAACAACATTTAATTCTTCATCTCTTCTTTAACCATATCATAGAAGTCTAGATAATTTGGGTGAATCTTGATAATTACTCCTTCTTTTAGATTACCGTCTCTACCTGATGAAGACAACCGTTCTGGAGCAATTTCGAATTTATCTTTTAAAATATCTTCTATGGCCATAGCCTGTTGTGCAGGTGTTTTTAAATCCCCCGTCATACTTAAACCTTCAATGGTTATTGATGATTTAGGATTCGCTTTTAATATTGCAGCAATTTTACCTAACCATTCTTCTGAACTAGCCGTAACAGTTGTTCCTGTATCATCACCAAATATTGAGGCTAATTTTGATGAAATAATTACCGCGCCGTTAGCTACACCAATTTTTGCATCTTCACCTAAAGTTTGCTTAGCGTTTGTTAAAACAACAAGTGCCGTAGAATCATGGCTTGAGAGAGCTGCCTTTATTTTTTTCAATTGTGCTTCTTTTGCTTCTATGGTAGCCATTGCCGTATTAACGATACTGGTGTTTTTGTTTGAAACTTCAGCAAAACTGTTCAAGTTTTTCATTAATGTAAGATTTGCATCTTGTAACTCTGTGACTTGCTTCTTATAAGATTCAGCTTCAGACAGTCCAATTTTTTCATTATTCTTGGCTTCAGCTACTACAGCAGAAACTGAGTCTAATTGAGTTCTTAACGTGGCAACCTCTGCAATTAAATCGCTTTTTCTTTGTGCATTAGAAAGATTGCAAAGAAAAAGTACAGCACAAAAAGTAAGTATTAGTTTATTCATAGTATTGATACTAGTTTAATTTAATGAAATCTATTGTACAAATATACAATTGTAAATTATTCAAGAGATTCACTTTTTTTTAATTTAAGCTATTTAACAAAAGCGAAGCTTCTTGTCGTTATTCTTCTAACGGTATGGAATAGCTTTTCATATAAAGTGTATAACGCTTATTTTTTATTCAAATAATCTAAGCTCATTTCAGTCAGTGTTTTTACACCTAAAATCATACCCTTGTCATCTATTAAAAAGTCAGGAGTGTGGTGCGGAAATGATTCGGTAGAACCAGGAGTCATTCCTCCTAAGAAAAAGAAAAAACCAGGGGCTTCACGCTGAAAATATGAGAAATCTTCAGCGCCAGTAGTAGCTTTCCTCAATTGTACGTTTTCATTACCAGCAACGCGTTGCATGGTAGGTAGCATTTGTTCAACTAAAGCGGGATCATTAAATGTAATATCTGTGGCATCTTTAATTTCACAAGTTGCTTCACCGCCATAAGCTTTGGCAATATCACGTACCATTTCTACCATTCGCTTGTTGAGTTTTTCTTTCATTTCATAGTCTAGGGTTCTAATGGTACCAATCATTTCAGCAGTTTCAGGAATTATATTAAAGCGAATTCCACTATTTATTTTTCCTACTGTAATTACAGCAGCCTCTTCAGTTAATTCTGTTTCTCTACTGATAATTGTTTGAAGACCGTCAATTATTTTTGCGCTTATTAATATAGGATCTACACCCGACCATGGCTGTGAACCATGACTTTGTTTCCCTTTCACCTTGATAGTGAAAATCTGTGCTGCAGCCATTATGCCCCCTGGTTTATACAAAATAGTGCCAACAGGTGTTTGTGAATTAATGTGTAGACCAAAAATAGCGTCAACTTTCGGTTTTTCCATTACACCTTCTTTAACCATTAACAAGGCTCCACCTTCTTCACCGGGTGGTGGCCCTTCTTCTGAAGGTTGAAAAATAAATTTAATGGTACCTTTTATCTTGTCTTTATGTTTTGATAATATTTCAGCAACTCCCATTAAAATCGCGGTATGCGTATCATGTCCACAAGCATGCATAACACCAACTTTTTCACCTCTAAATTCTGAAGTTACGGTTGATTTAAAAGGCAAATCATTTCTTTCAGTTACTGGCAAAGCATCTATATCAGCACGTAGCGCCAAAACTTTACCCGGTTTATTGCCTTTTAAAAGGCCAACCACACCCGTATGGGCTACGCCAGTTTGTACCTCAATACCTAATGACTTTAGATGTGTGGCAATTTTCTCAGCTGTTTTAAACTCTCGGTTTCCTAATTCCGGATTTTGATGAAAATCATGCCGCCATGCAATAACCTTAGATTCAATTTTGGCATATTCATTATCTAGTTTTTGACTTTGTACTGTGCTTAGAATTCCAAATAAAAGAATTCCTGTTACTACTAGTTTTTTCATACAGGTGGTTTTATACGTTACTGTAAAATTTAATTATTTAGTGAAATGCATAAAATATACAGTCATTGGATTTATGATTAAACTTTAAAGTGCCTCTAATATATTTAAATTCATATGAAATTGATGGGCTATTGTTTATAATTATTAGCAAGTTACCAAAGCCAAGTATGCAATTATGGCTAAATTTATCATCCATAATTTATCAAGTTAGATTATGGCTTGACCCGAATAATATTATTTCATTTTGCTTTTAGAAAATATTAGTAGAAAAGGTTTTATTCAGAGTTAATTACCACATAAATCAATTTAGGAAAAACACAAATTTGGAACAATATTTAAGTCTACTTAACGAAGCACAAAGAGAACCTGTTTTACACAAAGAGGGTCCACTAATGGTTATAGCTGGTGCTGGTTCTGGTAAAACAAGGGTTTTAACGTATAGAATTGCATACTTGATGGATCAAGGTGTAGACGCCTTCAATATTTTGTCTTTGACATTTACCAATAAGGCCGCGCGTGAAATGCAAAAGCGTATTTCAGATATCGTTGGTGCAGAGGCTAAAAATCTTTGGATGGGAACTTTTCACTCCGTTTTTGCCAAGTTGTTACGTTATGACGGTTCTAAACTGGGCTACCCCAGTAATTTTACTATTTATGATACCCAAGATAGTCAGCGCCTTATTTCTGCTATTATTAGAGAAAAGGCCTTGGATAAAGATGTTTATAAATACAAACAGATACAGAATAGAATTTCTTCATTAAAAAACAGTCTGATTACGGTTAAAGCTTATTTGCAGAATCCTGATTTAACTGAAGATGATGCAATGGCTAAAAGGCCTCGATTGGGAGAGATTTATCAAGAATATGTGGATCGCTGCTTTAAGGCGGGTGCAATGGATTTTGATGATTTACTTTTAAGAACAAATGAATTGCTGACACGTTTTCCAGAGGTTTTAATGAAGTACCAAGAACGTTTTAAGTATATATTGGTAGATGAGTACCAAGATACCAATCATTCGCAATACCTCATTGTAAAGGCTTTGTCAGACCGTTATCAGAATATTTGCGTCGTTGGTGATGATGCCCAGAGTATTTATTCATTTAGAGGTGCTAACATTAGTAATATTCTGAACTTTCAAAGAGATTATGATAATGTTGGTGTTTATCGATTGGAGCAAAATTACCGCTCCACAAAGAATATTGTAAATGCAGCGAATTCAATCATTGCTAATAATAAAAATCAACTAGAAAAGGTAGTTTGGACAGCTAATGATGATGGGCCATCTATAAAAGTACATAGAAGTGTTACTGATGCTGAAGAAGGGCGTTTTGTTGCGGGTTCAATATTTGAGAATAAAATGCAGCATCAATTGCCAAACGGTAATTTTGCTATTTTATATCGAACAAACTCGCAATCACGTGCAATGGAAGATGCTTTGCGCAAACGTGATATACCGTATCGTATTTATGGTGGACTTTCATTTTACCAACGTAAAGAAATAAAAGATGTACTTTCTTATTTACGTCTTATAATCAACCCAAAAGATGAAGAGGCTTTAAAAAGAGTTATCAATTACCCTACGCGTGGTATTGGGCAAACTACAGTTGATAAATTAGTGGTTGCTGCTAATCATTATGGGCGTTCAATGATTGAAGTGATGCAAAATCTAGATAAAATAGATTTACGCATTAATGGTGGTACAAAACGTAAATTACAAGATTTTGTCACCATGATTCAGAGTTTTCAAATTATGAATGAAAGTGCTGACGCTTTTACTCTTGCTGAACATGTAGCTAAAAAGACTGGAATTCTAATTGAATTTAAAAAAGACGGCACGCCCGAAGGTATTGCTCGAATGGAAAATATTGAAGAACTCTTAAACGGAATTAAAGATTTTGTTGAAGGTCAAAAAGAAATTGCTGATGCCACGGGTAATATTTCTGAATTTCTTGAAGATGTAGCCTTAGCAACAGATTTAGATAATGATACTGGTGATGATGACAGAGTTGCTTTGATGACCATTCACTTGGCAAAAGGACTTGAGTTTCCGTACGTGTATATTGTAGGGTTAGAAGAAGATTTATTTCCTTCCGGTATGAGCATGAATACCCGTAGTGAGCTCGAAGAAGAAAGAAGACTTTTTTATGTTGCCTTAACGAGGGCTGAAAAGCAAGCGTATCTAACTTATGCTCAAACACGATATCGATGGGGTAAACTTATAGATTCTGAACCTAGTCGATTTATTGAAGAAATTGATGAAAAGTATATAGAACAGCTGACACCGATAAAAAATACATATCGCTATAAATCTTTAATTGATGCTGATATTTTTGGGGATGTAGATAAATCGAAGTTACGTCAAGTTAAACCAAAAAGTGGTTCAGCGCCCACAATAGGAACACCAAATTCCGCACAATTACGAAAACTTAGAAAATTGAAACCACAATTAGCACAACCCGTTGAAAACACGAATGTTGTTGATTCTAATTTAGCCGAAGGGTCATTGGTGAATCACACTAGATTCGGTAGAGGTAAGGTGTTGAAAATAGATGGTGTGGGTAATGATAAAAAAGCTGAGATACAATTTGATCAAGGTGACATTAAAAAATTATTACTCCGATTTGCAAAATTAGAGGTACTTTAGTGAGGATGGTTTTTAGCAGAGAATCATAACCTAATTTGATTATTAAATATTGAACGCTAAAAAAGAAGTTCTTACTAGAGTAGTTGGTGTTTTTGGTCTTAGTGCTAATATTATTAATATTATTGTTGGTTCTGGGATTTTTGTACTACCCGCAATTGTTGCTGCGGCACTTGGCGCTTCTAGTATTTTCGCATATTTATTTTGTGGTGTACTTATTGGATTAGTTATGTTGTGCTTTGCGGAAGCAGGGAGCAGATTAACAGCCTCTGGCGGAGCATATATTTTTATCAACACTGCGTTCGGACCTTATTTTGGATTCCTTACTTCTGTACTTTTTATTTTAGCATCTATATCAGCAGATGCTGCCGTAGCAAATGCCGTGGTTGATATTGCAGGCTCCATATTTCCTATTTTTAAACTTGAAAGCATAAGAATTCTTATGTTTTTGCTATTTTTTGGTGGTTTTGGTTATATAAATGTAATCGGGGTTGATAATGGAATTAAAGTAGTTAAGTTTATTACGATTGTAAAGCTAACTCCATTACTAATACTACTATATTTTTCTTGGGGAGAGATATCTTTAACGAATCTTACTATAACCACCATCCCTACATTTAGCGAAGTCTCTGAAATTTCATTAATTCTATTTTTTGCATTTCAAGGTGCTGAATCTAGTTTGTCAATTGGTGGAGAAGTGAAAAATCCGAATACTACTATTCCCAAAGCAATATTCTTTAGTATTCTTATAATTTTATTATTATATATACTTATTCAAACGGTATCCCAAGGAGTACTTGGATCATCCTTACCAACTTTTACAGAAAATCCTTTAGGTGAGGTGGCTAAGAAAATTTTCGGACCTATTGGTTTTACTATACTAACAATGGGTGCAGCTGTTTCAATGATAGGATATTTATGTAGTGCCATTTTGAGCATGCCAAGAGTATTGTATCAATCTTCTATAGACAAAGTGCTACCAATTACGTATTTGACAAAAATTCATTCTAAGTTTAAAACACCTTATATTTCTATAATCACATATGCAGCAATGGGATTATTGTTTGCAACCTTAGGTGGATTTGAACAGCTTGCGATTATTTCAAGTGCCACAATTTTGCTGATTTATTTAGGCGTCTCTTTATCGGTGGTTAAACTAAGGAAGATAAAAGGTAATCAAAAGAATGTTTTTAGAATTCCGGGTGGTATTGTGATTCCAATATTATCTAGTTTGCTTATTATCTATTTGTTAACGAATCTTGCTCAAAATGAATTCGTGGTTATTTTAAGCGTTATTATTGTTTTATCGCTATTGTATTTTATAAAAAGGAAGTCACCAATTAAAGGGTAATAATGGGTTCAATTCTCATTATAGATTAGCTTCTATAAAGGTTTTTAATTTTATAGAAGTGTCTAATAAATCTAGCCCTAACCACCCATGCCCTCCATTTTCATAATGTGTAAATTCATGTTTTACATTTAATGAATCAAGTTTTAAATTTAAATCTATGCCTTGCGAATTTGGAATTAATGGGTCTTTTTTTCCGTAAAATAATTGCGTTGGTGGTGAATTTGCTTCAACATTAAATAAAGGACTAACTTCTTTTAAAACTTCAACATCAGTACCAAATTGAAATATTAGGTTTTGTAAATCTTCATTTGAAGAATTTATATAGGCATCATCTGAAAGATTAGTTGGACCAACAATACTAGTCACCATATTTACTTGATTGTTACTGTCAAACGCATATGACCATAATAGAGATAAATGACCGCCAGCACTAACACCTAAGAAACCTAGTTCGGTTCCGATTTGATATTCATTTTGTTTTGTTTCTAAATGATTCACAACTGCAGAAATGTCGTCGATTTGCATAGGGTAAGGCGGATTGTTCTCATCGGCTAACCTGTAGTTCATGTTTACAACTGCAATCGAAGGTAGCTGCTCACTAATAAAGTTCTTAAAATCATTCGTATCTGCTTTATCACCTTCATTCCATCCACCGCCATGAACTAAAACCATTATTTTAGTATCTAATGTCCTATTTTTAGGAAGATAGATGTCGTACACCTGTTTTGAATGATCCCCATATGAAACATTAGTTAATTGTTTTGATTCTGTTGTGTCAATTGGTGGATCTTTTATTTCCGATACATCAGAGCAAGAAGTGAAGATTAAAAATGAACTAAAAATGAAAAGTATGATGTTTTTCATGATAATAAATATTCCTTACTTTGTAATAACGTATAAATCAGGTAAATAATATGGCTGAATTCATAAAGATATATGAAGAAAACCCTAATCCGAAGGAAATAAAAAGGGTAGTGGATGTGCTTCAAAAAGGCGGCATTGTTATTTACCCAACTGATACGGTGTATGGTATGGGTTGTGACATTACTAATAATAAGGCTTTAGAAAAACTTGCCCGTATAAAAGGCGTGAAACTTGCTAAAGCAAATTGGTCTTTTGTTTGTTCAGGTTTGAGTAACCTTTCAGATTATGTTCGTCAAATTGATTCAAGTACGTTTAAGATTCTAAAAAGATCGTTACCAGGACCCTATACTTTTATTTTACCAGGAAATAATAACCTTCCAAAAGCTTTTAAAAAGAAAAAAACCGTTGGTATTCGTGTACCGGATAATGCCATTATTTTGGCTTTGGTTGAAGCATTAGGTAACCCGATAGTTTCAACATCAATTTATGATGAAGATGAATTACTTGAATATACTACGGATCCAGAACTGATTCATGAAAAGTGGGATAAGCTTGTTGATGTTGTTATTGATGGTGGCTATGGTGACAATGTCGCGTCAACAGTGATTGATCTTTCTAATTATGAGCCAGAAGTAATTAGAGAAGGAAAAGGTAGTTTAGATATTTTCTAACACCGGTTTTAATTTTCACCAAAATAGTAATTACAACTAAATTTTAGGCAATAAAAAAACCCTGACTGTTACGTCAGGGTTTTTATATAAATTATAATAACTCTTAGTTGTTGATAGCAGGATCTTTCATTCCTTCTTCAATCATACTATAGAATTGATCAATTTTAGGAAGAACAACAATTCTTGTTCTTCTGTTTTTAGATTTCTGTGTTTGAGAAACTGGAATAAACTCAGCTCTACCGGCAGCAGTCATACGCTTAGGATCAACATTGTAATCATTCTGAAGAATACGTACTACAGCAGTTGCTCTTTTAACACTTAAATCCCAGTTGTCTAATAAAACACCGTTCTTTCTGTAAGGTACATCATCAGTATGACCTTCAACCATAAATTCAAAATCAGGTTTGTTATTCACTACTTGTGCAACTTTACCTAAAACAGTTTTTGCTTTACTAGTTACATTGTAGCTACCACTGCTGAATAAAAGTTTATCAGAAATAGAAACGAATACAACACCTTTTTCAACACTGATTTCAATATCCTCGTCATCTAAGTTTCCAAGAACACCTTTAAGGCTCTGAACCAATGATAAGTTAACTGAATCTCTACGTGTAATTGCATCTTGCAACTTTCTTATTGTCAAATCTTTTTCTTGTAAGCTCTCTAAAGACTTCTCAAGGTTCTCAGCACCTTTTGTTGTAAGGGTAGTTAAATTACCCATGTTGTTAATCAACTCTTGATTGTTAGCCTTTAAGAATGAATTTTGATCTGTTAAAGTTTTTAATCTAGAATCTGCACTTGCTTTTTCCTCTAAACAGTCATTCAATTTAACTGTAGCAGAGTTTAATAAATCTTTTGCTTCTGCGGCTTGCGCTTGCGCATCTTTAAATTTTTTCGAAGATACACATGACCCCAACATAAGTGTCAACCCTAAGCAACCTAAAATGATTTTTTTCATAATAATTGTCCTTGAAATTAATGTTTGTTATTTGTTTTGTTTGATGGTTTTGCCATTTAATCATGCTAAGTTATATAATAGCAGATTTATGTGTTGGCAAAATTAGTTAATCTTTTACTAATGCGTTAAAATTATTTATCTGATGTACGAAGTGAGACCACACAATGGACTTTATTAAATAGTATTTTATCATAAAATTAGCTTTTTCCCTTTTCCGATACATCTTTCTAAATTGCCTATAAAAACTAAGATGAGCTCTTAATATAGCGAAACAATGGTCAAATTCTAATTGAAAAATAAATCGGATAGCAGCAATGCCATCAAGGAATAAGCGCAAGAAAATTATCACAAAAGCCTTTCTTCTTGGTAAATTTTTTGTGATAGAAAAAAGTGAATTTCTAAAATTGAGATAGGTTTTTTTAGGATTTACATTGTTTAATGTTGAACCGCCTAAATGAAATACATGAGATTTGGCTGTATAATAAACGGTATGGCCTAAATTCTGTGCACCCCAACAAAGATCAACTTCTTCTTGATGTGCAAAATAATCTTCATCAAAACCACCTAAATCGTTAAACACCGTACTTCTGATAAACAAACATGCACCTGTTGCCCAAAATATTTCACGATCATCATCATATTGACCTGTATCTTTTTCTAGTGATTGAAAAACTCGGCCTCTACAGAAAGGGTAGCCCAATTGATCTATAAAACCACCTGCAGCTCCAGCATATTCAAAGTATTCTTTATTTCTAAGGTCAAGAATCTTTGGTTGAATAATAGCAACTTTCTGTTTTGTTTCAAATAACTGCTTTATAGGGTCTATCCAATTTTCAGTGACTTCAACATCAGAATTCAAAAGACAATAAATATCAGCGTCAATTTGTTTAAGACCATCATTATAACCCTTAGCAAAACCACCGTTTTCATCGTTTTGAATGACACCAATGGTGGGATAGCGTTCTTTAAGAAAAGCTACAGAATCATCTGTAGATGCATTATCTACGACATAAATTGCTGAACCTTCAGAATAGTTTAATACAGATGGAAGATATTTCTCCAGAAGTGATTTTCCATTCCAATTTAATATGACGATTGCTATTTTCAAGATGCTGGCAAATTAACGGCTAAAATCAGGAATTTGCCTCAAAAACTCATACTTTTCTTCGTCATAATTCATTTGGCAGTAAAAATGGTCGTGACCATTTGTGACCATTAAATAAGTTGAACGTAATTGCATATTGTACCTGGCAATCTGATCAAAAGTATTTTGATCAATTTTAATATTAGGCGCTTTACACTCTACTAATAAGTGAATTGTTGCATCATTATTATAAACAACAATATCATACCGTTTTTTTAAATTGTTGACTGTCAGTTGCTTTTCTACATTTATATGATTTTTTGAGTACCCCTTTTCAGTAATAAGTTTGTGCACAACATGTTGGCGCACCCATTCTTCAGGTTGTAGCACGACAAATTTTTTACGTATGACATCAAAAATTTGGACTTTATTTTCGCTACTTTTAAAGCGAAAATCATATGAAGGAAAGTTTAGTTGTTCCACATGGTAAAATTGATGATTTTTTTTGAATGGATGAAGTAAAACGTATTGTAGCAGATATTCGCTCGGGGAATATAAAACCTATTTATTTTCTTTTTGGGGAAGAACCATATTATATTGATAAAATTTCAGAGTTTATTGAAAACAATGTGCTTTCTGAAGAAGAACGTGGTTTTAATCAAATGGTTTTATACGGAAGAGACGCTAGTATAGATGATATTGTTTCGAATGCGAAACGATTTCCGATGATGGCTGAAAGACAAGTTTTGGTCGTTAAGGAAGCACAAGATTTATCAAGAACCATAGAGAATTTGACTTCTTATGTAAATAATTTACAACCTAGTACTGTTTTGGTGGTTTGTTATAAATACAAGAAGTTAGACAAGCGCAAGAAATTATATAAAGCGGTTCAAAAAGAGGGAGTAATCTTTGAAAGTAAGAAACTTTATGAAAATAAAGTTGCTGAATGGATACGTAAAGTGCTGTTAGGTAGGGGGTATGGGATATCTCCCAAAGCGGCTATTCTTTTAGTTGAGTTTTTAGGAAATGATTTAGGGCGAATTGAAAAAGAGCTTGATAAATTGCAATTAATACTTCCTCAAAAAACCGAAATAACTCCTGAACTTGTTGAGGAGCATATTGGTATAAGCAAAGACTACAATAATTTTGAATTAAAAAAAGCTATAGGCGAACGTAATATTCTAAAAGCAACACGCATAATTAATTATTTCGCTCAAAACCCCAAAGCAAACCCTTTTGTGTTGACCGTGAGTTTATTACAAAGTTTTTTCACACAGCTTTTGCAATACCATGGACTAAATGATCATTCACAAAAAAGCGTAGCTAGTGCATTAAAAATCAATCCGTTTTTCGTGAAAGAATTTCAAGTTGCAGCACGTAATTACCCTATGAAAAAAGTAAGTGGTGTCATTTCTAGCCTTCGAGAACTAGATTTAAAAGGTAAAGGGGTAGGGGCTACTAATATTTCACATGGTGATTTATTAAAAGAACTTCTAGTGAAAATTATATAATCCTCATTTTACATTAATTAGGCGGGTATTATTTATTTTCTATCAATGCTATATTTACCAGGCCCCATTATTAAAATTACTGTAAAGATTAGTAAATAGACTAGAGCCTTTTCCATTTTTCCAAATGGGTCAGCAAAATGCACAAATATTAATGCAACAAGCATGGTGATTAATATGGGAATTGTTGCCCAACGCGTTTTATAGCCAATTAATACAAAAATTGGACAAACAAATTCACCTATGACAGCAAGAAATAAACTGACCGGAGCACCCAAGCCAATTGGGTCACCAAATTCTAAATCACCAGAAATAAGTTTTGAAAATTTAGGAATTCCATGTGTAAGCATTAAAACAGCAGAACCTATTCTTAAAATGCCTAGGCCAATATCTTTTTTCATCATCATAACATTTGGGACGTTAATTGGTTTTTGGTAAAAATATAAATTTTTAGACGTTTTTCTATTTAAATCTTTTGACGCACGCCTTAAATTAAGTTTAAATGTGGGTGTTAAGACACATTTGTGCCTTGTTGTTTAGCACTTTATGAAAACAAAGTTGCTATTAATAAAAACGAAGTTTTCTTTTAAAAAGTACCGTATTTAAATTATCAACTTCATAGGTTACCTAACTTCACGCTCAAAATGTGCTGTTTTTTGCTTCTAAATTAAAGGTAATATCTACTATGAATCGATAGTGGCGTTTGCGTTTATTTAACTACCACTATCGTAACTTCGGATAATTATCAGGGTCCGTTTCGTGTATGATTGCATAAACCCTTTCAAATATGTCTTCGGCATTGGGTTTTGAGAAATAGTCACCATCTGAGCTATAAGCAGGTCTGTGGGCTTGAGCAGATAAAGTTTGGGGTGCACTGTCAAGATATTGGTAGCCCCCTTGTTTTTCAACAATTTCTTGTAGTATATAGGCTGAACAACCACCAGGTACATCCTCGTCAATTACCAACAATCTGTTGGTCTTTTTTAGACTTTTTATCGTGTCATGGTTTAAGTCAAAAGGCAATAAAGTTTGTGCATCAATTACCTCAGCATCAATACCCACCTCTGTCAATTCTCTTGCTGCTTGCATAACAATACGCAGGGTAGACCCATAAGACACTAAAGTAATGTCTGTACCTTGTTTTAGAGTCTCAACAACACCTATTGGTGTGCAAAATTCACCAAGATTAGTGGGCATGGTTTCTTTAAGGCGATATCCGTTAAGGCTTTCTATAATTAAAGCTGGCTCATCACTTTTCAATAAAGTATTGTAAAAACCAGCGGCTTGTGTCATATTTCTTGGTGATAAGATATAAATACCCCGAAGTACGTTTATTAGTCCGCCCATAGGTGAGCCAGAATGCCAAATACCTTCTAATCGATGCCCTCTTGTTCTAATAATTAATGGTGCTTTTTGTTTGCCGAATGTACGGTAACGCAACGTAGCCAAATCATCAGTCAAGGTTGCTAAGGCATAAAAAATGTAATCTAAATACTGAATTTCAGCAATTGGCCTTAATCCTCTTAATGCCATGCCTATACCTTGTCCAATTATGGTCGTTTCTCTGATACCTGTATCCGAAACTCTAACTTTACCATATTTCTTTTGAAGTCCTTCTAATCCTTGGTTTACATCACCTATTGCACCACTGTCTTCACCAAATATTAATGTTTCAGGGTATTTACTTAATAGCTTATCAAAGTTATCTCTTAAAATAACTCTTCCGTCTACTTTTTGCGCATCTTTTTCATAAATTGGACCAATTGCAGCTACGTTGGTTGCTTTGTTCGGAAATTCACTGTGCAATGATGAACTATACATGGGTTGCATATCACCCAAGAATTTTGTGACCCAATTTTGTAATGCCAATTTCTCAGCAGATTCTTCACCTAATAAATAGCGCAAAGCCTTACGGGAGTTAGATGCCAAGTCTTTTTTGATAGGCTCATCTATTGCGATAAGATCGTTTTTAATACGAGTCAAATGGTTTCTATTTGAACTTTTGATTGCCGCAGCATCAAGTAGTTCTATAAGTGCTCTTTTTAATTCTTTATGTGGTGCTAAATATTCTAACCACGCTTCTTTTTTGGCGGTTCTAACATCCTTTTTTATGGATTTCTCTAATTCAGATAATTCTTCTTCTGAAGTAATACCTGATTCTATTATCCATCCTCTAAAACGTTTGTTGCAATCGTTATCACGTTCCCATTGTAATCGCTCATCACTTTTATAGCGTTCATGCGAACCAGAAGAAGAATGCCCTTGTGGTTGGGTTAAATCTACTACGTGAATGACTACTGGTATGTGATTTTCTCTAGCTAAATCAGAAGCATGTTCATAGGCATGCATCAAGGCTGTATAATCCCAACCATTAACTTTTATAAGCTCATAGCCATTGCTGTTTTCATCGCGTTGAAAACCGCTGAGTATTTTAGAAATATCTTCACCTGTAGTATGATATTTTGCAGGAACCGAAATTCCATATTCATCATCCCAAATACTTATTACCATAGGTACTTGCAATACACCACCGGCATTTATTGTCTCTAAGAACATGCCCTCACTTGTACTCGCATTGCCAATAGTACCCCAGGCAACTTCATTTCCTTTTACTGAAAAATTAGCACCATTTAAATCTTCGAGCTGTCTATAAACTTTTGAAGCTTGTGCTAAGCCCAATAATCTGGGCATTTGACCAGCTGTACATGAAATGTCACCACTACTATTTTTTTGCTGGGTTAAGTCTTTCCAACTTCCATCTTCATTAAGACTGTGGGTAACATAATGTCCACCCATTTGGCGTCCGGCGCTCATAGGCTCTTTTTCAATATCTGTAGTTGCATAAAGCGAATGAAAAAGTTGCTTTGGCGTTAATAAGCCCAAAGCCATCATGAAAGTTTGATCCCTATAATAACCACTTCTAAAATCTCCGTTTTCAAAACTACGGGCCATAGCCAGCTGCGGTAGTTCTTTACCATCGCCAAATATTCCGAATTTGGCTTTACCAGTTAAGACTTCTTTTCTTCCTAATAAACTAACGGTTCTACTTAAAAAGGCGATTTCATAATCCTTTAGGATCTGTTCTCTAAAATCTTCAAATGAAATCTCGTTACTTGTTTTGGAAGTTATCTTCATTAAGCTGTGCGGAATTTGCCACAAAAGTAACACAACAAATACTTTTTTGCAATGTACATACAGCTATATCCTTTGAAATATTCCTAATTAATAGTTCAAAAACACACTTATTTGTTTTGTTATTTTTAATAAAAACAGAATAATTTAAGAATTTAATAACTGATTAGAACCATTTTCGAGTGAAAAGGCCTATTAGTGTTCGCGGGCTTAAAGTAACTACAAAACGAATTTTTTCACCGTAATTCGGTTGTGAAATTTCCCAACCGTTGTTTGAATGTAGGGGTAAATACAATTCAAAATAATCGGTTAATAGATTTAATCGAATACCTGAATCGTAAACAAACTTCTCATTTTGATTTTTGTTTTTAACGAAGCCTATATCTCCGTATACTTCTATCCATCGCCATAAGTTGACACTAGCATTAACCGTAGCAATCCAATCGTTAGAGAATCTGTAGCGTTCATCTAAAAATGATTTAAACCCACCTTCTGCTATAATTATTTGTTGACTGTAAATTCCTGAATTTTCAGATCTTCCTAAATACCCATAATCAAATAAATAATCTGTAGGGCGGTCAAGTGCAAAATTGAAAAAGTCAACCCCCGGATCTATTTTGTTCCTTAGAAATTTACCTGCAAAAAAGCGTAGATTTAATTGTCTATTGCTTTGAAATAATTTTCGGTATTCCCATTCAAAAGAAAGTTTCGTAAAAATACTTGATTGCTGCGCATCTATTAACCATGAAGAATAATCGATAATACCGTTATTCGAATTGTAAAAACGAGCGTTAAGTACACTGTAATCTGGATTTGTATCTAAATCATCTAAACTTTCATCTATGGTTCTAAATACGTTTATATATCTAAGGTTCAATACTTTTCTTTTATTAGACATTAGATTTTTTGGTCGCCAACCGAAAGTAAGTGATGGTGTTATTGTAGAATACCTAGAATTTATTTGAAAATGTGATGTTGATCCACCCAAAGAATAACTCGTAACATAGTGGCCGCTTTTACGATGATATTTTTTATAAGATACTCTACCCGATCCTACAAAAGACTTATCTCTCATGGCATATGATGGAGAAAAGTCATATACAAAAGGCCTTTCTAATAAAGTTTTATTGTAAATGCGAAGACCTGGTGACCAGCCGTCATATATATTAAAACCAAGTACTGGCACATAAAAAATTTGATTGTAATAAGGGTCTTCAGCGTCTTTTAAGAATTGAAATTTTAGCTTTTTATTACTGGATAGAAATCCTTTTAAAGATTTCCAATTATCACGTTGATTGAATTCTGGTATTTTTTGATCATAATTGAGTACTAATCTTTGCGCATCATTTCTTGCAATTATTACGGTGCTATCAGAGGTGATATTTGAAAACCAATATTTAGAAACTACAGAATCTTTCTTTAAACCAAACAATGAAATAGGAACATTACTACCTGTTTTGTTTCTTAGTGTAACTTTAACTGAATCTGCCGATTTTTCTACTTTTTTTATTTTGAAATCAATGCGTTCATCAGTACTGACATAATCATTAAAGAACCAATCTATGTCGGTGTTTGCAGACCTTTTCATGATAGACTCAAAATCTAAAATTTTTACGTCGTTCAATTTATAATATCTGAAAAAGGTTTTAATGCCTTCATCTACTTTTTCTTTCCCTATATAATTTGCCAAATACGCTAAACCAAGCCCTGCCTTATAATTATTTGCTATTTTTTGATTGAATTTTAAAAGCGAATCATTTGGTGTATTTAATGGTTGATCAATATTCTTTCGAGCCATTAGCATGTAAAGCAGTGGGTATTGTTCATTAAAATCCATTTGAGCTAAATGAAAACTTCGCACTCCCCATATTTTACTCAATTTTCCTAATAATTTTTGATCTGGATAATATTCTTCCACATACATTATCATCAAGTAGTTGGCAATTGCACCAGACAACCACTTTTCCTTTCTAGGGTTTAGATAAAGTGATTCATTTAAAATAACGTTTAGCGCCGTTTTAAGAAATTTCATTTCATACTGAAATTGCTCTCCGTATGGCCTTATAAACGAGGGCAATTGATTGATACCATAAAGTGGATTCTTACTGTATTCTAATTCGCTTACTAATAAATCATCATGAGGGTATTCTCCTAAATTTTCTACAATAAACTTCGATACTTTTTCTATTGATAAGCCTTGAGAAAGCTCATCATATCTTTTTGCTTCAATATCAGTAGTTACCGTCATGTAATCATTTACATGGGTTGTAAATCTTTTTTCTGGTGTTAATATTAACTCGCCACTTTTTTGATTTTCGCTTTGTAATTGAACCTGCTGTCCATTTGGAAATTGTGTGCTACCTAAAACCTTGTAATTTGATTCTATGAATAAACCGTCAGGGCAAACTAGATTAATAGTTGTTTCTGTAACATCGGTATATAAATCTTCTAAATTTTTATTTGAGTACAAATGCCATTTGCCATCGTAAACGGCAGGGGTGAGGTACCAATCTTTTAAATAATAGCCCCCTTTATTGTTATAGCCGTACTTGGTAAATTTATTTGGAGGCAAATTTACGTTGTAGGTGAGAAATACTTTTACAGAAGAACCCGGTTTTAAAGGCTCATTAAGGTACATTTTTAAGATATCTCTTTCGCTGGTGCGATCTAATCTTATGCCTCTATATTGGTCATCTACAACAGTTAGAATTTGTGTGTAACCACGTTCTTTTTTCTTAGCCAAATGTAGACTTCTGTTGAATTCTTCAGCAAAACGTTTTGCTAAACCGGTATTTTTATCAGAATAAGCGTGCGCCCAATCATTAAAATAGAGAAGCTCTAATGTGTCATCAGAATTATTTTTATAGGTAAATTCTTGTTGAACGTTAATTGTTTTGGTATCGCCATTGAGCTTGGCAGTTATTTGATTTTCATGCTGCGCAGACATATGTATTGCTCCCATAGAATAGAGCAAGGCACATAGTACAAATTTTATTTTCACAGCTGTATTCAAATGCGTATCGATTAAAAGTTCGGACTAAGTTGATGCCCTTTATAAAATGAGTTAATTATATCTACAACTTCATCTTCATTGTCAGCAATGGTAATAAGATTTAAATCTTCAGGACTTATATTACCTGCTTTCAACATTGTTGCTTTAACCCAGTCAACTAATCCTCCCCAAAACTCAGAACCTACCAAGATAATTGGAAATTTTTCAATCTTATGCGTTTGTATTAAAGTTATTGCTTCAAAAAGCTCATCTAAAGTTCCAAAACCACCTGGCATTACTACAAAGCCCTGTGAATACTTTACAAACATTACTTTTCTAACAAAGAAATAATCAAAATCAAGACTCTTATCACTGTCAATATAAGGGTTGTCATGTTGTTCAAAAGGAAGATCAATATTCAAACCCACAGAAGTACCACCTGCTAATTTTGCGCCTCGGTTACCAGCTTCCATAATTCCAGGTCCACCACCAGTGATGACACCGTAACCTGCTTCAGCAATTTTCTGAGCAATGCTTACCGCTAATTGATAATATTCATTGTCTTCTTTTGAACGAGCAGAACCGAAAATTGAAACACATGGGCCAATTGCGCTCATTTTTTCATAGCCATTAACAAACTCACCCATGATTTTGAACAATGCCCAAGAATCATTAGTTTTTATTTCATTCCAACCTTTGTAATGTTTTTCATTTCTCATGAACTATATTTTATATTATTTTAGAATAATTACTTCGATATTGCCCTTTTCGGAAATAATTCATCTTTTAAAAACTTAGCAGTATAACTCTTTTTGTCTTTCGCCACTTCTTCCGGTGTTCCTTTTGCAACTATCATGCCGCCACCGCGTCCGCCTTCATAACCGATATCAATGATATAATCTACCATTTTAATGACATCCATATTGTGTTCTATTACTAAAACAGTATTCCCTTTGTCTGCCAATCGATTCAAAACTTCCATAAGAACTCGAATATCTTCAAAATGGAGTCCTGTTGTTGGTTCATCTAAAATATAAAAAGTGTTGCCAGTATCTCTTTTAGATAGTTCTGTTGCTAGCTTTACTCGTTGCGCTTCACCTCCAGAAAGAGTGGTAGATTGTTGACCCAATGAAATATAACCCAAACCTACATCTTTTATCGTTTTGAGTTTTCTATGGATTTTAGGGATGTTTTCAAAGAAGTCTACAGCCTCATTCATTGTCATTTCAAGCACATCTGCAATAGATTTACCTTTGTAGCGAATTTCTAACGTTTCACGATTAAAACGTTTACCATGACAGGTTTCACATTCAACGTAAACATCTGGTAGAAAATTCATTTCAATAACCCGAAGTCCACCACCTTGGCATGTTTCACATCTACCGCCTTTTACATTAAAACTAAAACGACCAGGTTTGTACCCACGTATTGCTGCTTCTGGAGTTTTAGTAAATAATGATCGTATTTCACTAAATACCCCTGTATAGGTAGCAGGATTTGATCTTGGTGTTCTACCAATTGGCGATTGATTAATGTCTATTACCTTATCAATATGTTCTAACCCTGTAATTTTTTTATAAGGCATTGGCTTCTTTACGCCATTGAAGTAATAAGCGTTCATAATAGGGTAGAGGGTCTCATTAATAAATGTTGACTTGCCACTGCCTGAAACGCCTGTAATACCAATCATTTTACCCAAAGGAAATGAAGCGCTAATGTTCTTTAAATTGTTACCTGTACAGCCCGTAAGTTTTATTTCGTGACCATTACCTTTTCTACGCTTTTTAGGAACTTCAATTTCTTTCTTTCCCGTAATATAATCGGCCGTTAAAGTGTTGTACGTTGGTAATTCTGAAGGTTTGCCTTGTGAAATTATTTCTCCACCATGTTTGCCTGCTTTTGGCCCAATATCAATAACATGGTCAGCCCGCTCTATCATGTCGCGATCGTGCTCAACTACTATTACAGAATTACCAATATCGCGTAAAGCTTCTAAAGATTTAATTAGTCGATCATTATCTCTTTGATGCAAACCAATGCTTGGCTCATCTAAAATATAAAGTACACCTACTAATTGCGAACCTATTTGTGTTGCCAAGCGAATTCTTTGGGCTTCGCCACCTGATAAAGATTTTGAACTTCTATTTAAGGATAAATAATCAAGACCAACATCTAATAGAAACCGTAGGCGGGTACTTATTTCTTTTACTATTTCTTCAGCAATCTTCTTTTGATTTCCTTTTAGGTTATGCGCTAATTCATCAAAAAAATCTGCAAGCTCTGCAATGTCTAAATGGGCAAGCTCAGCTATATTTCTATCTGCTATTTTAAAGTAAAGTGAGGCCTTTTTTAAACGTGCGCCCCCGCATTCACGACATTCCTCTTTATTCATGAAGTCTTTGGCCCAACGTTTTAAGCTAGTTGATCCTGATTCTTCATATTGTGATTTTATAAAGTTTGATATGCCTTCATAATCAATTTTGTAATTACGTTTAACACCTAAAGTTTTAGAGTCTACTTCAAAACTTTCTTGACCACCAAACAGTAAAATTTGAATTGCTTCTTCAGAAATAGCTTTTATTGGATCATTTAATGTAAACCCATACCGTCGCCCAATGGTTTCAATTTGTCTAAAAGCCCATGAATCTTTATAGTCACCCAAAGGTGCAATACCACCAGATTTTATGGTTAATTTTTTATCAGGAAAAATCTTGTCAATATTTACTTCGTACACATGCCCCAACCCATTGCAATGCGGACACATGCCTTTTGGTGAATTGAATGAAAATGTATTGGGTTCAGGTGATGGATAGGAAATGCCAGTAGTAGGGCACATTAAATCTCGACTGAAGTAACGCGGTTCTGTGGTACCTTCCTCTAAAACCATTAAAACATTTTCACCGCTGTACATTGCAGTATTTATGGTTTCAGATAATCGTTTGTCTAAATCTTCTGTGTTACTGACTTTCAATCGGTCAATTACAATTTCAATATCATGAGTTTTGTAGCGATCTACTTTCATGCCTTTGACAATATCTTCAATTTTGCCATCAACACGCACTTTTACAAAACCTTGCTTGCCTACTTGTTCAAAAAGTTCACGGTAATGTCCTTTTCTAGATTTAATAATTGGAGCCAGAATATTGATTTTTTTTCCATCAAAATCCTTTTTAATTAAATCTTTTATTTGCTCATCACTATAACTAACCATTTTTTCACCGGTGTTATAGCTATGTGCATCACCAGCACGTGCAAATAGTAATCTTAGAAAATCATAAATTTCGGTTATAGTACCAACCGTAGAACGAGGTGATTTTGAAGTTGTTTTTTGTTCAATAGCGATTACAGGTGAAAGACCATCAATTTTATCAACATCAGGGCGTTCTAAACCTCCTAAAAATTGTCTGGCATAGGCTGAGAAGGTTTCAATATAACGCCTTTGTCCTTCAGCATAAATGGTGTCAAAAGCTAATGAAGACTTGCCACTACCCGAAAGACCAGTAATCACTACTAGTTTATTGCGAGGTATGGTAACGTCTATGTTTTTGAGGTTATGAACACGGGCGCCCTTAACCTCAATATTTTCTTCGTATTCTGTCATGAATTTGGCAAAACCGCAAAGGTATGGTTTTGAGCGGTAACCAAAAACCTGAGTGTATTTATTACATATTTGTTTTCATCAATTACTTTTTATGAATTATACTGCTTCTCGCTTTAACTGCGTTTTCTCATGTTTAGGTTCAGATACTTTTTGATGAAGAAGTTTTTTATTAATTAATGCCTTAACGGATGTAGACTTGAAGTAATTGTCAAATACTTCTAGAGAATTATAATCTAATTCAGATAATAATCCTTTTGAATAATTATTATTGGAATAGAATTCTTGTAAATCAAGTGAAATGATTTCTACTTTTTCTAAATCATAGAAAATTCCATAATTGCGTTTAATATCGTAAATCAACCATTCTTGTTCATTGTACTTCGAACGATAATGTTTTGATATTAAAGGTAAGATGTCAAAATTAGGCTCTAGGTTAATAAACTTAATATGATCTTGGGTATTTTGAAAACGTGCAAATGCCTCAACTCGTTGTTTTTCACGACTGACATTTTTCGCAATTAGCTCAATTTTTAATTCAATAGGGTTTGATAATGCTTCAGGAAAGACTTCTTGCTGGTCATACATATTTCTGATATACTTATAAAGAATCAGTTCAATACCTTTTGATTCACTTTGAAAGGCGAAATAAATATTCTTGATTGCAGTATTGCTCTTTTTTTGAACTCCATTCCACACACGCTTCGCTTTGTCAAGGTTTGTGAAAATTGTTTTGGTTTGCACAAAAAGGCCATTTTCAGTAGTTGAGTTCTTTTGAATATCAGTTATTGGCATGTTTAATTCAAAAGCCATGAATACAGTTGTTAGAAACCCATTGAAACTTCCATCATAAATTAAAATTCTTGAATCTGCCATAACTTGTAATTAAAGTGAATAATAGTGCTATTATGTAATTAATCCAAAAATATGGAAATATTCCTAATTATGGAAATAATCCATAAATATTTTGGATATATTCCTAATTTACTATCTTTGAGAGTATTCAAATGAGTCGATTTAGTAAGTTTTCAAAGGCAAGTAGTTGATATTTAATTGTTTTTGTGACTTTAGTTAATTCTATAGATTCATAGTATGGTTTCCGCTTTAGCCGAAATGACAAAATAATATTCTTTATATGGAAAATGAATTGACACTTAAGCGCTTTACTGATGTGCGAAGAGAATTGGGGTATACGCAGGCAGAATTTGCGAAATTGTTGGGTATTTCAACTACTACTGCCGATATTGAAAGAGGGCGTACCAAACTTTCTGGTAAGGTAGTAGCAGAGCTTTTAAAACAATTTAAAATTAACCCGCTTTGGTTGTTTGGTGCTAGCGAACAACAACATTTAGAAACTTCAAAAACAAGTGTAATACCTAAGGTAATTACGGTTGATTCATCTGATAATGAAAATATAGTGTTGGTTAATGCAAAAGCGGCTGCAGGTTATCCGCAGAATATACAAGATGTTAGTTGGTATCGTGAGTTGCCTGCTTTTGACTTGCCAATTCCGGAGTTTAGAAATGCCTCTTATAGAGGTTTTCAAGTTGAAGGTGATAGTATGGTGCCTAATTTAAAACCTGGTGAGTGGGTAATTTCAAAAGCAATTGAGCATATAGACGATGTTAGTGCTAATAAAATGTATGTAGTGGTCTTAGAGGATGCTGTACTTGTAAAGAAAGTTATTCGTAAGCCCAATTCTAATAATGTGACTTTGGTCTCGTTGAATGAGGCATATCCGCCGTATGAAATAAAACCTTTTCAAATTCAAGAAATATGGGAGGTGAGTAGTAAAATTACCTTTGGGGTGGATGCAACTACTGAAAATGGACTTCTAAAACAATTGCAAGAGTCTATGGAAGAATTAAAGAGTCAGTTTACCAAACAACAAGCGAGTTAATCAAATATTAAACGGTAAAGTCCGCTGTCTTTTAATTGGAATCCTAGGCTTTTATATAAGCTAATAGCAGCTGTTCTATGGTGGCCAGAGAATAATATAATTTCATTCAGCTCCATATTTTTAGCTTCATCAAGTAGTTTTTCCATTAGTTTTCTACCCAAACCCTTACCGCGTTGATTTCCGCTAACTATAACATCTTCAATCATACCTTTATGACCAGAGATAACTTTATAGGTAACCATTGCTGCCATTGCAATAAGAGTATTATCCTCTTTACAAACAGCCAAAACAATATTGTTATTGTTTTTAAGTGTTTCTGTTAATGATAGTTGTTTGATGTTGGAATTCAGTTCATTAAATAAATCTTTAACTTGTTGTTGGATGTCATTATTGATAACATCATGACGTAGTATTTCAATTTTCATTTCTAGAATTATTTATAGTGTTCTTTTAAAAGGATGCTATTAATTATAGGCTTTTACTTCGCCCATATCGAGCGTCATTTTATCAATTTTATGCCTTACTGGTAATAATAGGCCATTTTCCATTTTTTTCCAATCATTCCATGTGGCTTCAAGGCCACCTATCGGAATAATTTTTACCCACATTTTATAACTTTCAGGAAAACCATTCGCATTTAATTTCCATAAGTATGAGTCCCCTGGAGTAGAACCACCAGTTGAATATGTAATAAGTAATCCATCTGACCCATCTTCTAATTTTACAATACTACGAGTGGTTCCCTTATCAAAAATTTTAAATGGAGCAACCAACCAATATGAATCATTATTGAAATAGTCTAAAGCTGTATCGACCGTTTCTACTGATTGTTCATTATTTAATGGCTTTCCGTTTTTTGTAGCTGTGCTTTTTGAAGTTTTATTGAGATTAAGAATAACTTCAATGTCCTCCCATTTGACTAGTACTTCCCCATTTTCTTTGTCCCATTTATAATTGTGTTTTCCACCAGCAAAAGACCATTCTAAAAAACGTGTTTGTTGGTACAAATCATAATTTATGGCAGTCAACATTTTTTCGGCTAAGACATCAGCATGGACTCCTTGTTCTGATTGGGGTAATGGTTGATTATAAATAAGGTACACAGCTAAGAATCCTATAAAAATAAGTCCTAACAAGACACTAGCAATTTTCAGTAATTTTTTAAATAGTTTCATAATATTAAAATCCTACTGCAGTGTCGTCTCCTCTTTTATCTGCGCCGCCTTCTAGGCTGCCATCAGGCAATACGCGAATAGCATCTACTTTACCAATAATTGGTGTGCGTTCTTCATTAATTAAGTAGCCTTTAGTTTTAAGATTTTCTTTAAGTTCTAATGGAAAGCCTTCTGGTTCAAAAATGACCGCATCAGGAAGCCATTGATGATGAAAACGAGGTGCATTAACAGCTTCTTGCATGCTCATATTGAATTCATATACGTTAAGTATGGTTTGTGCTACCGCCGTAATAATTGTTGAACCACCTGGCGTACCAACTACCATATATAATTCACCATTTTTTTCTATTATAGTGGGAGTCATACTACTAAGCATTCGCTTTTCCGGAGCAATAGAATTCGCCTCTGCACCAACAAGTCCGAACATATTTGGCACACCTGGTTTCGCACTAAAATCATCCATTTCATTATTTAAAAAGAATCCCAATTCATTGGAATATAATTTTGAACCATAGCCTCCATTAATTGTTGTGGTTGCAGAAATAGCATTTCCTTCAGAATCTACAATAGAGTAGTGGGTAGTTTCCATACTTTCTACAATTTCAACGTTTCCATGGGAAACATCGGCCGATTTTGTCGCCTTATTC
Source organism: Aurantibacter crassamenti (assembly GCF_016811105.1). Classification (GTDB taxonomy): domain Bacteria; phylum Bacteroidota; class Bacteroidia; order Flavobacteriales; family Flavobacteriaceae; genus Aurantibacter_A; species Aurantibacter_A crassamenti. The sequence goes on along the minus strand of NZ_JAFBGM010000002.1, from coordinate 293,932 downwards.
CATGAGAAACTTTTCATTCGGTCTTCTAAATATGAATCGCTTAGTAATTCATCTAGCGGAATAGTTACAAAATCAGGATCGCCCAAATAATAATTTCGATCCGCATAGGCTCTTCTTGAAGCTTCAGTAAATAATTGTACAGTTTTTTCAGAATTATGACCAAAAGATGCAACATCATAGGGTTCCATCATTTTAAATATTTGATTAATTGTGAAACCTCCGCTACTGGGTGGACTCATTGAAATAATCTTGAGATCTTTATAATTAAAAGCGATGGGAATACGCCATTTTGCTTCATATTTAGCCAAATCTTCCACAGTGACAAAACCGCCTTTACGTTGAATAAATGCAGCAAGTTTTGTAGCCGTTTCACCTTTGTAAAAACCGTCACGACCATTTTTTGCAATACGTTTTAATGTATTTGCCAAGGCATCATATTTTATAGTGTCACCTGCCTTACAAACCAAAGGAAAAGCCAAACTATCGCCATTTACCTTTAAAATAATTTCTCGGTAACTCTCTAAACGACTGTCTTGTTTTTCAGTTACAACTACCCCTCTTTCAGCTAAAGCTATTACCGGTTTTAAGATTGTTTCAAAAGGTAGCGTTCCGAATTTTTTATGTACTTCAAACACACCGGCAACAGTGCCAGGTACTCCTACTGCAGTTGCACCAACAGTGCTCATTTCAGGAATTACATTTCCGGTAGAATCTAAATACATATCTGCATGCGCTGAAAGTGGTGCTTTTTCTCTATAATCAATTGCTCCTGTGGTGCCATCTGCTTTGCGATACACCATGAAACCGCCACCACCTAAATTTCCAGCAAATGGATAGGCTACAGCTAAGGCCATTTCTGTAGCAATCATAGCGTCGAAAGCATTGCCGCCTTGCTTTAAAATATCAGAACCTATTTTTGAAGCTTCTACTCTTGCAGAAACTACCATTGCCTTTTGGGTTACCAAACCTGTAGGTACTATTGGAGCTTTTTTGCAATTGAGAAATAATACTATCGTAAAGGAAATCAAGAATGCTTTTCTCATATTTGGTAGTTTGTTTATAGGTCTTAATTCACCTTAAAGTGAGATAAATTTTTGCTTTGCATAAACTCTTAATTCTTCAAAAAAATCTGTGAATTCTTGTTCAAATTCATCGTAATGTTCTTCAAGGTCTATAATTGCAAAGTTCATTTTAGACTTGTTTTTTGTTCTTCTATTTACTCCGTTTAAAACCCTGCCAATTCCTTCCATTTTAGAATAGTTATACAGCCAGTTATCCGTAATCATATAGGGCATCATATGCTGTACGCCATGTGGCAATATTTCAAAATTATCTTCTAAAAGGTCATAAAATCTGTCAACAAATACATCTAAAGGCACATCAGAATATTTCGCCCAATTTTTAGCTAAAAAATGATCGTAAAATATATCAACAATAACCATACTGTAATGACTATAGTTTTTATGTAGCCGTTTGCTACTCATCTTCGGAATGCGATGCGCATCAGTATAAGTATCTATTTTTCGATGCAGCATTATACCTTTTTGAATTTGTTCCGGTAGATGTTTGTATTTGTTTCCGCGAATACTATCAGCAATGAAGTTTCCTATACTGATTTGGTCATCACCGAAAGAGAGGTATATATGGGCTAAAAAATTCATATGGTCGAATTTACAAATTAGTTCTGACGGAATAATATTGGTACTTGTATATTTGCACAAAAATTACACGTACCTATGACATTAATAAAATCGATTTCAGGAATAAGAGGAACCATTGGCGGAAAACCCGGAGATAACTTAACTCCGCTTGATGCTGTGAAATTTGCAGCTTCTTATGGTATTTGGCTTAAAGAGTATTCAAAAAAAGATAAATTAAAGGTAGCTATTGGTAGAGATGCACGCTTGTCTGGCGAAATGGTTCAGAATTTAGTGGTTTCTACTTTGGTAGGCCTCGGAATTGATGTTATAGATTTGGGACTTTCAACTACTCCAACAGTTGAAATAGCTGTTCCTCTTGAAAATGCTGATGGGGGCATCATTCTTACTGCAAGTCATAACCCTAAGCAGTGGAATGCATTGAAGTTATTAAATGAAAAAGGTGAATTTCTTGATGCTGCCCAAGGTGCTAAAATACTTGAGATAGCGGAAAGAGAAGATTTTGATTTTGCAGAAGTTGATGATTTAGGAGAAATTTTAAAAAACGATGCTTATATCGATATTCATATTGATGAAGTTTTAAATTTACCGCTAGTTGATGCCGATACTATTAAAAAAGCCAAATTTAAGGTTGTTGTAGATGGTGTTAACTCAACAGGTGGAATTGCTATTCCTAAATTACTTGAAGAATTAGGGGTAGAAGTTGTAAAATTATATTGTGATCCTACGGGTCATTTTCCGCATAACCCAGAGCCCTTAAAAGAACATTTGGGTGATATATGTGAATTGGTGTTAAAAGAAAAAGCCGATTTCGGTATAGTAGTAGATCCTGATGTCGATCGTTTGGCTTTTATTAGTGATGATGGTGAAATGTTCGGTGAAGAATATACTTTAGTTGCATGTGCTGATTATGTATTAGGTAAGACCAAAGGAAATACTGTTTCTAATTTATCGTCATCTAGAGCATTGCGCGATATTACTGAAAAGCATGGAGGTACCTATGAAGCATCGGCTGTAGGTGAAGTAAATGTTGTGACTAAAATGAAGGCAAACAATGCCATTATTGGTGGTGAAGGTAATGGTGGTATTATTTATCCAGAAAGCCATTACGGTAGAGATTCTTTAGTGGGTACAGCTTTATTTTTAATGTTGATGGCGGAAAAAGGCGGTACTGTTGCTGAACTAAGAGCCAGCTATCCATCGTATTTTATGGGGAAGAAAAAAATACAATTGACTCCCGGTTTAGATGTTGATGCTATTTTAAAAGGCATGGCTGAAAAATATAAAAATGAGGATATTTCAACTATTGATGGCGTGAAAATTGACTTTGCTGAGAATTGGGTACATTTAAGAAAATCTAATACAGAACCGATTATCAGAATTTATACAGAAGCTAAAAGCCAACAAGAAGCTAATGATTTAGGTGATCGTATTATTTCTGAAATCAAAGAAATAGCTGGAATTTAATATGTCTAAACATTATTTATTTGAAAATTATAGAAAACCACTATATGCATTAGCATTAGTGGTTTTTTTTATACAATTAGAAGTTAAATCTCAAAGTTCGCCTGATACGTTACGGGTGATGAGTTTCAATATTCTGCATGGTGCAACGGTTAGAAATGATTTTAATCTAGATACTATTGCTGGTGTAATCAATACGTATAAACCGCATTTAGTGGCAATGCAAGAAGTTGATTTTAAGACTGCACGTGCAAAAGAGTATGATTTGCCAACTGAAATAGGGTATCGAACTAAGATGACCTCATTATTCGCAAGGGCTATGTATTATGATGGTGGTGAATATGGTGAAGCTGTGCTTTCAAAATATACTTTTGTTGGTAGTGAGAATTTAGCATTACCACATTTAGAAAATTCAGAACCAAGGGCAGCACTCATCACTAGAGTTAAAACGGATAAGGGCAATACAATTCAATTTGTTGCAACACATTTAGACCATCAGAAAGACGATACTGACCGAAAAATGCAGGCAAACGCTATTTTAGTAGGTTTGAAAAATACAAAATATCCAACGCTAATTGTTGGTGATTTAAATGATGGGGTCGATAGTAATACCTTGCAAATTCTTAAGTCTAAATTTACTAAAACTAACCATAAATCGGCTTTTAAAAATACATGGCCTGCAGATGACCCACGAGTCGACTTAGATCATATTTTGTATAACATGCCAGAAAAATGGCAGGTGTTAGATTATGAAGTATTATGCGAAAATTATGCGAGTGACCACTGTATTGTAATCGCTACTTTAGTTTTTACTCCTTAACTACTTGTTGTTTAAAATAGGCAGACCTAACAACTTTTGAAGTTTGATGCGCTCCGGTATGATGCCATCCTGGAGGCATAAAAATATATAAGAATTTGTTTTTTATACCAGGTGCGTTAATTACATCCTTGAAAAGCGCAATGAATTCACCAAAATATACATCTACAAAGTTTCCTGAATCCATTTCTCTTGTAATTCCGTATTCGATTTTTACTTCCTTGTTTTCTTCTTGATAAGTTCCGAAAACATGATCCCAGATATTGAGTAAGTTACAGAAATTTGTATCCATATATAAAGGATTTCTAGCATGATGTACTCGATGATGTGATGGTGTTAGTATGATTTTATTCAAAGGCCCAAAGCGCGCATCTTTAATCAAATTTTCACCCACATGTATGAAAGCGCCATAGGTGCCATCAATAAACATAATTAGAAATAGTAATTCAGGTTGAATTCCTAAAAGTATACAAACGGTTGTTCTAATAATATCAGCATATGGTGCTTCTAGAAAAAAATGGGCATATGTGACCGACAGATTCATGTTTTCTGGCGCATGATGTGTGGAATGTAAACACCAAAAAAGCCGCACTTTATGTCCGAAATAATGATAAATAAAATGCCCAAATTCCCAAACTATATATCCGTAAATAAACCAATACCATGTCATTTCGGTTTGAAAAGGTGCGTATTTTTGAAAAAGGCCAATACTTAAAGTAGTCATCGCAATAGCAATGAATCTACCTACAAAGCGATTGAATATGTAAATTAAAAAATTGACCTTGTAAACCTTGGTGTCTGGCTTCTTGTATATCAAACCCAAGATTAATTCTAAAATTACTAGAAGTGGAATTAGAGGGTAAATTAATGATACTATGCCATCATAAGTTCTAAATTTACTGTAATCTCCTGTTTGTAGTATTTCCCAGGCTTGTGAGATACCAAGAAAACCAATAACTTCACTGTATATTGTTTCTAGTACTTCCATTTAGTTTGGTTGATTATTTGGTCGAATTTATAAAAAATACCCCATCATTAAAAGTGATTCGAGTCCTGTCTTTAGCCTTCTTTTAAAAATTCAGGAGGTACTTTATCACGGTGTTTCCATCGTTTATGTGTCCAAAAATAATGTTCAGGTTTTTCTCTTATTTGTTCTTCGGTAAGTGCAATAAACTTTTTGGTAATCTCATTTGGGGCGGTTTCTTTACCAGATAGGGTTATCGGAATAAACTCGGCTTGATAATACCCTCTTTTAACTTTTGAAACCTTCAAGAAAACCACCGCTAAATCTAATTTTCTTGCTAATGTTTCAGTGCCAACAAAAATGGGTACTGTTATACCCATAAATTTATCCCAGTAATGCGCATGAACAACCATAGGTGATTGATCACTAACCATACCATATATTGAGTTTACACCTTGCTTGTGGTTACGTATTACTGTTTTTACTGTTTCATTTTGAGTAATTAGAGTGGTATTCCATCTAGACCTAAAATCTTTGACCATTTTATCAAAATATTTATTGGCGACTTTCTGATATACAGCATACCCTTTGCTCTGTACGTACAGGTTTAAACTGACATTCCACTCCCAATTCGCATAGTGTGAACAGGGTATCAAAATACTTTTATCTTTTTCAATTTCTTGAATTACTTCAATATTGGTAATTGTGTAACGTTTTTTTACATCTGATTTAGAAAGGTTCATTGTTTTTACCATTTCTAAAAACATATCACACATATGTTTAAAGAATTCTTTTTCAATGCGATGAATTTCGGATTCTGATTTTTCAGGAAATACCAGTTTTAGGTTATCGCGAACTACTTTTTTACGATAACCAACTACTTGATATACCAAAAAGAATACGAAATCTGAGAATAAATAAAATATGCGATATGGCAGTATAGATATCAACCATAAAATGGGATAAGCAAGAATAAATACTAGTAGTTGCATGCAGAAAAAATGTGTGTAAATATAGCTATATTTGGCGCCAATCATAAGTAGAAATTCATGTACAACATTGAAATTGTAACAATTATTATCATTGCAGTTAATGCATTAGTCTCATTTAAAGGGTTTAAGGATGATAATTTCTTTGAACGCTATAAATTTCAAGTAGGACCAATAAAGGCGGGTCAAAAAGATCGAATGCTAACTTCTGGTTTTTTGCACGTAGATATGGCGCACTTGTTCATGAATATGCTGACTTTGTTTTTTTTCGCAGATGTTGTTATTAACTGGTTTGGTACACTTCAGTTCTTAATAATTTATTTTGTTAGTCTTATTGCTGGCAGCTTGTTAGCAATGTTTTTTCATAAAGATGAGCCGTATTACTCTGCTGTTGGTGCTAGTGGTGCTGTGGTTGGTGTTTTGTATGCTGCAATTTTATTGCAACCTGATATGAGTCTTTACTTGATGTTTATTCCGATACCCATTCCGGCTTATATAGTTGGTATTGGTTATTTACTTTATTCTATTTATGGAATGAAAAGTCGTTCTAGTAATATTGGCCATACAGCGCATTTTGGTGGTGCTATCGGTGGATATGTAACAACGTTACTTCTTCTGCCAAATCTCCTTGTTACCGAAACCTTAATGGTAATTCTTCTGGCAATACCTATTATTATCCTTTTTGTAATGGATAAAATGGGCAAAATCTGATAATTTTCGCTTTGATTTTTTTCAATATTTGACCAAACAGACTATAAATTGTGCAATACATCGAATAATAGATACGGTGCATACCTAAGTTTATATCTTGCCGTTTAATTAGAACCCAAATCTAATTTTAAACCTACTTATATTATGAAGAAAGTTTCCCTAATCCTATTAGCGATACTATGTTTTTCCATTTCCTGTAGCGACGAAACAACCGTATACAGTGACCCTCAAAGTGATATCGGAATTGAAGAAAGTGATGCAGTTTTAGACCAAAGTGTGGTTTTTGACAAAGCCGGAGTTTTAGATATTATTGATGAAAACCAAATTGCTGGTAAATCATTAAGCGGAAAAGTTGAAGAGCAAGCGGGCGATTACCCATTAACAATGGTGGCGCAAATTAATCCTCCTTCATTTAAAGATGGTGGTGAAAATTTAACGGCATCACATATTCATTTGGTAGCTGATTACGCGTATGTTTCATACAATACTGTAGAAGATGGATATGCCGGTGCTATTGATATTGTTGACGTAAGTGACCCAAATAGTCCGAAAGTAACCTCTAGATTATATTATTTAAATGCAGATATCAACGCAATTAAATATGATAATGGATACGTTTATATTGTTGGAGGTGTTGATTCTGAAAAATCTGTTTCTGCAACTTCAAATTCTTTCGTAGCTAAAATTGAAGCCAATGGTGGTAAATTTAATGTTAGTGCAGGTCTAACTTATGGCTTTCAACAAGGATATAATAGCACTGATATAGTTATCGATGGTACTAAAGTGTTAGTTACAAGTGGAAAGGAAGGTTCATTAACCGTTTTTAATAAAGCTGACTTGTCAATTGTATCTGAATACCCTGGCGATGATTTGCGTTCAGTAGCTGTCTTTAATAGCGATATAGCTCTTTTAGATGCGAGTAAAGGCGTTAGCATTTTAGATTCAAACTTTAATGTTAAACAAGAGATTGCAATTAATTCTGACTTTGGTGTAGCCACTAAAAGAACCATTGGTTTTACAGGTGAAAAAGTAATTGTTGCAGAGGGTTCAAAAGGAGCTGGAGTATATAGTGCTTCTAGTGGTAATTTTATTGAGCACATCGCAATTCCAATTAATCCAGAAGGTGTAGATCAGGCTGATCAAGTAACTAATGCTGTAGCAATTAATGAAGAGGCCTTATTAATGGCAAATGGCGGAGCTGGTTTATGTCTTTCAGAAGAACAAGAATCAGGTAGTAACTTGGTTGGTATTATTGATCTTGAAGGGTCTATTAACTACGTAGCATCAAAAGGTGATTATATTTTTGCAGCTTCAGGTAAAAATGGACTTCAGATTATCAAAATGAATAAGCCTAATGCTAGCTTAGAAGCACGCTGTGAGTCTTTAGATTCTTATAGAGGAAGCTCTAATTTAACTGTAGCATCTGGCTCTATATTAGAAAATAAAGGTTCAAAAAGATTTAATAGAGTTAATGTGTATGGTTCATTATTGCTTTGTGGCACTTGGACAGTTAAAAACAGCACTTATATTCATGAAGATGGTATATTTGAAATGAACGGTTCATTTATTGTTGGTAAGAACTATAGTCGTAAGAATGTTTCAGTTGGTGAAAATGCTACTTTTAAAGTGGAAGGTGAACTAACAATATATGGAGACCTTATTTTAGAAGATGGTGCAACACTTGAATTTATCGGTAATTCATCAGTAGTAAATATTATTGGTGAGGTCATAAGAAATGGTGATGTAACCATAAAAGGTAATTTCAACGATTACAATAGCAAGTTCTAATTATAATATATAAAACTAAAAAAGCCCTGATGATATCATCAGGGCTTTTTTAGTTTTATATTGTTTTGAACTATTGCAATAGCTCAGCAACTTTTTGCTCTAGTGCTGGTCCTCTCAAATTCTTCGCAACAATTACTCCATTCTCATCCAATAAAAATGCAGCCGGTATTGCTTGTACATTGTATAATTGAGCAATTGGATCATTAAAATATTGAACATTAGAAATATGATGCCAAGTTAAGCCATCGTCCTCTATTGCTTTTTTCCAATCTTCAGCTTTTCTGTCAAGCGAAACGCCTAAAACATTTAGTCCTTTATCATGATATTTTTTATACACATTTACAATGTTTGGGTTTTCAGCTCTACAAGGTCTGCACCATGCTGCCCAAAAGTCAATCAAAGTAACTTTACCTAAAACATCCGTTAATGCCAATTGTTCACCAGTAGGAGAAGGCCCAGAGAAAGTAGGTGCTTTAGCGCCAACCTCTGTATTTTTAGCTTTCTCAGCATTTATTTTTTCGGCTTCAATTTTTGTTAGAATTCCTTTGCCAACTTCAGTAGCTTTAATTCTATTTGATAATTTATCATACATTGTTGTAACCTCTTCAGGTGAAACAACTCTTGACGATAAAACACCATCTAATAGCAATGCAGATATCAACGAATTAGGGTTGTCTTTAATAAATGTGAGATTTGAACTTTTATATTCTTCTTGCAACTCATTTAATTCATCTTGTAATGACGTTAACGTAGCCATGTCATTACTTGCCTGCGCCTTTTGCATATCTGCTTGAACAGATTGACCCTTATTTTGAATGTAAGATGATTTGTCAAGATAATCTTGAAAAGAATCATTTTGTAAGGTGCCACTAATTTTGGCTAAATTCAAACTATCTTTCTGAGCTTCTAATGTAATTTCACCATTTTCAAGAATTACCGCAGTATACCCTGGTAGCTGACCAATAAAAAGATAGCGCATTACAGGAATTGTATCGGCTACACCTTTAAAAATGAATTTTCCATTTTGTACTAAAGCGGTATCAATATCAACTCTTTGTCGTTGTGCATCAATCTTTGTCATGATAACTTTTGTGCTATCAGCAACTTCGCCTCTTAAGGTACCGGTAATTGTGTAACCTTTTGGTTCACTGTTACATCCAATTAAAATCAACCCTATTATAAAGGGTAATACTAGTTTTTTCATCTGCATAAATTATTAGCGGACAAAGGTAGCCATATATTAGGGATATAAAAAGAGCTCTTGAAACAGTTATTTCAAGAGCTTAGATAATTTGTTTTTAGAATTTAAAACTGATATCGAACACCTAGGGCAATGTCAAAGTCAAAACGATCTTTAAAATTATCATAACCAAAAACTCCAATTTCGGGTCTGATATCAAGCGATATTAATATAGGTAAGTCAAAATTACATTCAACTCCTACATCACCTGCTACAAAAGCAAATGTACCACCTTCGGGCACTACTGCTGGGCCAAGATTTGAAGGTACAGGGTCAAACTTAACGCTGCCAACTCCGCCACCAAAGCCATAGTAATAATTGAACATTCCGTCAATATTATGAATCCATTGATAAATGCCAGAAAATTTAACTGCATCATATGCTCGGTGATCTCTAAAGCCTAGATTTAGTTCTGCTCTGTTGTATCTTCCTATGGCTCTTTGGTATGATAATTCAGCTCCAAAACCATCGCTATCACCTAGGCGAAGACCAATTGTATTGTCTGAAATATCTTGCGAAAAGCCTATTGCGCCAATAAATAAAGCAAAAATTGGTAAAAATTTTACGATTCTCATAAGTTCTGTGTTAATTCGATTTAGCGTTGTATTCTCAACTAAAAGAACTTAATTTAGCCATCAAAATTGTTATTCCGTGCATAAAAATATCCTAAATGATTTAAGTAATTCTATTGAAGGTGAGTTAAAACACGATGACCTCTCTAGAACACTATATGCAACTGACGCCTCCGTTTATCGTAGAATGCCGATTGCTGTCATTTTTCCTAAAACAGTTGAAGACATTCAAAAGATTGTTCTTTTCGCTAAAGAACATAAAATAGGAATTATTCCAAGAACAGCTGGTACTTCTCTTGCTGGGCAATGTGTGGGTGAGGGTTTAGTAGTTGATGTGTCAAAACATTTTACTGAAATACTCAAACTAGATATTGAAAATAGAACGGTAACTGTACAGCCTGGTGTTATTAGAGATGAGTTGAATCAGTTTCTAGCACCGCACGGATTATTTTTTGGGCCGAATACCTCAACTTCAAATAGATGTATGATTGGCGGTATGGTTGGTAATAATTCTTCAGGAACAACTTCTATTCAATATGGAGTTACACGTGATGTTGTGCTTTCAATGAAAACGATACTGGCGGATGGCAGTAAAGCAGAGTTCTCAGCTATCTCAAGTCAGGAATTCAAGGATAGAAGTCAGCTGAATACATTTGAAGGATCACTTTATTCAAACATACATAAAGAATTATCAAATAGTGAGATAGTTGAAGAAATTGTTTCTGAATTTCCAAAGGAATCTATACACAGAAGAAATACTGGGTACGCAGTTGATGAGCTGCTTAAAAATGATGTTTTTGGAAGTGAAAACAACCATTTTAATTTTTGTAAACTGCTGTCAGGTAGTGAAGGCACCCTCGCTTTTACCACAGAAATCACATTGAGTTTATGTGATTTACCACCTAAGTTTTCTGCTATGGTAGTAACGCAATACCATAGTTTAGAAGACACCTTGTCTGATGTTGTCCCGGTTATGAAACATAGTTTGCATACTTGTGAGATGATGGATAAGGTTATTCTTGATTGTACTAAAAACAATAGAGAGCAGTTGAAAAATCGCTTTTTTGTTGAGGGCGATCCAGCTGGAATATTGATGTTAGAGGTAAAGGCAACTACTGAAGCTGATTTAGAGCAACAATTGAATTCGCTCGTGGCTACTGTAAAAACATCGGGTCTTAGTTATTCGACTACAGTTTTACGAGATGGACAGATAAACCAAGCAATGGAGCTGCGCAAAGCCGGTTTAGGGCTATTGGGTAATATGATTGGCGATAAAAAAGCTGTTGCTTGTATTGAAGATACTGCTGTTGCAATTGAAGATTTAAAAGATTTTATAGCGGAGTTTACTTTAATCATGAAAGAGTATGATCAAAGTGCCGTGTATTATGCACATGCTGGGGCTGGAGAATTACATTTAAGACCAATTTTAAATCTTAAGAAATCAACGGATGTAAAGATGTTTAGGGCAATTACCACCGATGTTGCTAAGCTAACTAAGAAATATAAAGGTTCTTTTAGTGGTGAACATGGTGATGGTATTGTAAGAGCTGAGTTCATTCCATTGATGATAGGTCAAAACAATTATGAATTACTTAGAAGAGTGAAGTCGTATTTTGACCCGAATAATATTTTCAATCCTGGTAAGATAGTAGATGCCTATCCGATGGATGAGTATTTACGTTATGATATTGACCGTAAAGAGCCCGAAGTTGAAACTTTGATGGATTTCTCTGATAGTCAAGGAATACTGCGTGCTGCTGAGAAATGTAATGGTAGTGGTGATTGCAGAAAAACTGAAAAAATGGCTGGTGCTATGTGTCCAAGTTATCACGCAACTCGTGATGAAAAGCATACAACTAGGGGTAGAGCAAATACCTTACGAGAGTTTTTAACTACTTCAGAAAAGCCAAATAAGTTCAATCACCATGAACTTAAAGAGGTGTTTGATTTGTGTTTAAGTTGTAAGGCTTGTGCAAGTGAGTGTCCAAGTAATGTTGATATTGCAACTTTAAAAGCTGAATTTCAGTATCAATATCAAGAAAAAAACGGCTATTCTTTTCGTTCAAAATTGTTTGCACACAATACCCGTTTGAATAGAATGGGTAGTAAGGTTTCTGGCTTGACAAACATGCTTTTTTCATCAAGTTTAACAGGTGGATTGATTAAAAAACTATCAAATGTAGCGAGTGAAAGAAGTCTACCTAATGTTTATAGTTTTAATTTCAATAAACATTTACAAAGTACTGAATTAAAATATACTAAGTCAAAACAAAAAGTAGTACTTTATCTTGATGAATTTACAGAATTGTTAGATATTCAGCAAGGGCAAGACGCTATTGAGGTTTTAGTGAAATTGGGATACGATGTTCAGCTCTTTTATGGAGAAAGTGGACGCACCTATTTGTCAAAAGGCTTTTTGAAACAGGCAAAAAAGTTGGCCATTGCAAATGTGAAATCACTACAACCATTCATTCAAGAAAAGTTACCAATAATTGGATTGGAACCTTCAGGAATTTTGACTTTTAGAGATGAGTATAAACGACTTGTTGAAGATTCTGACACAACTGAAGCTTTAGCAGCACAATGCTTTTTAATAGAAGAGTTTATTGCAAATGAAATTGCAAAGGGTGCAATTAATGCTGATCAATTCACAAAAGAATCAAAAACTATTAAGATTCATAACCATTGCCACCAAAAAGCATTGAGCAATCAAAAGGTAACATTTGATATGCTTAATCTGCCCGAAAATTATAAGGTTTCAATTATTAGTTCAGGATGTTGTGGAATGGCGGGTTCTTTTGGATATGAAAAAGAGCACTATGAAACTAGTATGAAAGTAGGCGAGTTAAAGCTTTTTCCGGCTATTCGTAAATCTGAAGCTGATGTTATTATTGCAGCAAATGGTACAAGCTGTAGACATCAGATTTATGACGGTACTAAACGGAAGGCATTGCATCCCATAACTATTTTTAAAAATGCATTAATTGATTGATTTTATTATCTCTTCATTTAGATTTACCTTTGAAGGCAATATAAATACCCTAATTTTTAACTAATAATGGCAGGTAATTCAATAGGTTCACTTTTTCGATTAACAACTTTTGGAGAGTCACATGGTAAGGCCATTGGTGGTGTTTTAGATGGATGTCCAGCAGGACTTACGTTAGATCTTGATGACATTCAAAAAGATCTTGATCGTAGAAAACCTGGCCAATCTGCTATTGTGACACAACGAAAAGAACCGGATACAGTTGAATTCTATTCTGGCATTTTCGAAGGAAAAACTACGGGTACGCCAATTGGCTTTGCAATTCACAATACAAATCAGAAGTCTCACGATTATTCGCATATAAAAGATTCGTATCGTCCATCGCATGCTGATTATGTGTATGACCAGAAATATGGATTTAGAGATTATCGTGGTGGTGGTAGAAGTTCAGCACGTGAAACAGCTAGTAGGGTAGTGGCTGGGGCCATTGCAAAACAAATGCTTTCAGAGATAAAAATAAATGCTTTTGTTTCTCAAGTAGGTGATTTAAAATTAGATAAAAATTATAAAGATCTTGATTTTAGTCTTATTGAATCAAATCCTGTCCGTTGCCCAGATACAGCAATGGCTGCCAAAATGGAAGACTATATAAAAGGCATCAAAAAAGAAGGTGATACCATTGGCGGTGTTATTACTTGTGTTGCTCAAAATGTGCCCATTGGTCTTGGTGAGCCTGTTTTTGATAAATTACATGCAGATTTGGGTAAAGCAATGCTTTCAATTAACGCGGTAAAAGGTTTTGAATTTGGTAGTGGTTTTGCGGGTGTTACTATGAAAGGTAGTGAGCACAATGATCAATTCAATACTGATGGAACTACGAAAACTAATTACAGTGGTGGTGTTCAAGGAGGTATAAGTAATGGAATGGATATTTATTTCAGTGTTGCTTTCAAACCTGTTGCTACCATTATACAACCATATGATACTATTGATAAAGATGGTAATGCTGTTAAAACAAAGGGTAAAGGTAGACATGATCCTTGTGTAGTGCCACGTGCGGTGCCAATTGTAGAGGCAATGACTGCTTTAGTGTTGGCCGATTTTTCACTTATTAATCGCACTATTAAGTTATAGCTTTTCGCATTGGTTGCTTTCGTATCAAAATAGTATCTTACAAACCTAAACCAATAAGATAGATGCGAAAACTAGAGCTTCACTGGAAAATTTTAATAGGTATGGTTTTGGGATTGGTCTTTGGCTTTGCCATGACTTTTCCTGAAGGTGGTCGTGAATTTGTTTCTGAATGGATTAAACCATTAGGAACCATTTTTATAAAATTACTTAAGCTTATTGCGGTTCCGCTAATATTGGCTTCACTTATAAAAGGTATTTCTGATTTAAAAGATATTTCAAAGTTTCGGAATATTGGTTTGCGTACAATGGGCATCTATATGGGTACCACTACTGTTGCTATAATTTTAGGACTTGTGTTGGTAAATGTAATTGAACCAGGAACTGGGATTTCCGAAGATACTATAGAAAAGCTTACATCAACGTATGCTAATGATAAAGGTGTTACTGCAAAATTAGAAGAGGCAACACGGCAAAAAGAAAGCGGGCCATTACAATTTGTAGAGGATATGGTGCCCGATAATGCTGTGAGTGCATTGGGTAATAATCAACTCATGCTTCAAGTTATCTTCTTTACTATTTTTATGGGTATTTCAATGCTTCTCATTGGTGAGAAAAAGGCCAAACCATTAAAACGCTTTTTTGATTCTCTAAATGATGTTGTTTTAAAAATGGTTGACTTAATAATGCTTTCGGCACCATACGCAGTGTTTGCATTATTAGCCAATGTGGTGGTTTCGTCAAGTGACCCCGAAATTTTATTGGCTTTACTAAAATATGCGGGAGTTGTGGTGTTAGGTTTAGCATTGATGATTGTTTTCTACTGTATTTTGGTTTCAGTTTTTGCAAAAAAGAATCCATTTTGGTTTTTAAAACAACTGAGTCCTGCCCAATTATTAGCATTTTCTACAAGTTCGAGTGCAGCAACACTACCTGTAACTATGGAAAGAGTAGAAGAGCATATTGGTGTTGATAAAGAAGTCTCTAGTTTCGTTTTGCCGGTAGGTGCTACTGTTAATATGGATGGTACAAGTCTATATCAAGGGATAGCGGCTGTTTTTATAGCACAGGCCCTAAGTTTTGAGCTCCCATTAGCTGCTCAACTTACTATTGTGCTTACGGCGTTGTTAGCTTCAATAGGTACTGCTGCAGTACCTGGTGCTGGTATGGTAATGTTGGTGATAGTATTGGAGTCTGTTGGTTTTCCGCCAGATAAATATGCAATCGGATTGGCATTAATATTTGCTGTTGATAGACCCTTAGATATGCTCAGAACCGTAGTAAACATTACAGGTGACGCTACAGTTGCTACAATTGTTGCTAAGTCCGTTGACAAATTACATGACCCAAAACCTAAGAATTGGGATGATCACTATGAGGAAGTGAAATAAATAGATTCTGTCTATTTATATAAGTGATTTTTATGTTTAGTTATTGACCTTCAAAGAACTTGAATAATTAGTATGATAGTTGCACCTGAAATAAAGCATGAATTTGCTGATGTATTCGAAATCGATGCAAATCTAAATCGATTGGTTAAGCGTATTGAATTGTTAACTCATGTGAATCCTCAAAATATTGAGAAAGCAAAGGCTAGCTTTTTCGCTTCAAAATATACTGAAGAACCTGAATTTCGTTATTCAAAGCTCAAATTTGACCCTTATAAATTACATCGCTTATTGTTTTCACAACGTTTAGAACGAATTGAAAATGAAGAAATAAGAAAGCTTTATCAAGATACTATATACTACTATTCGAATATGATTCAATGTATAGAATCAATAGGTAATAAACGCAGATTTTATTACAACTCCCTTCGAATTTACGGTACTCCCAAAGAGAAAGATGTACAAAACGCACAGTTTATTTTGCATATTAAAAATGAAGTGCCATCTGCCAATATGGATAAAATCTATAATGCAGAAGAAGCGAAAACCTATTTTGAAGAATTTTCAAAGCAATATGACTTTCCTTTAAATATCAAGTTTTCAACAAGTATTGCTGCCGATGCTATGGTTAGCAATTCTACTCAAAGCTTGTTAATAAAGAAAAATGCAAAATTTAGCAAGAATCAATTACAGACTTTAGCTAATCATGAAATTGGAGTGCATCTGGTGACGACCTATAACGGATTATTGCAGCCTCTAAAGATATTTTCAAACGGTTTGCCTAATAATGTAGAAACACAAGAGGGATTGGCTGTTTTTAGCGAATATATGTGTGGAGCATTAACTTTAAAACGTTTAAAGGTGTTAGCTTATAGAGTGCTAGCCTCAGATAGTCTGATAAAAGGCTATAGCTTTTCTGATACTTTTGATCTAATTCATGGTCAATATAAATTGAATAGAGACGATGCCTTTTCAATTACAATGCGAGTACATAGAGGTGGTGGTTTTACTAAAGATCGACTATATTTAAGTGGACTTAGAAAAATATTCAGCCGTTATTCAAACGAAGATTCTATGGATAATCTTTTAACCGGTAAGGTTTCAATGGAATATGAAGATGCTATAAAAGAACTTTATAAAGTTGGTTTAGCTAACAAAATCACCTATCATAATAATGCTTATGCTACTTGTATGAATACCGATAAGACTTTAGATTTCATTCTTAAAAATCTCAAATAATGAATTGGGGCCTAATAATAATCATAGTTGTAGGCCTTTTTCTTCTTGTAAATATTATTGCATATTTCTTACAAGAACGACTCATTTTCAAACCCGAAAAACTTCCGGAAGACTTCGAATTTCAATACCAAAATCAAATTTTTGATGAATATAATATTGAGGTTGCTGAAGGTGTGAATTTAAATGGGGTGCATTTCAAGGTTAGAGAACCCAAAGGCATTGTATTGTACCTAAAAGGTAATTCGCGAAGCTTAAAAGGCTGGGGTAAGTTCGCAGTTGATTTTACACGTCACGGATTTGATGTGCTTATGATTGATTATCGGGGTTTTGGTAAAAGTACTGGTATACGTACTGAGGAAGGAATCAAGAAAGATTTACAATATGCCTATGATGAATTGAAAAAACAAGTTGATGAAAGGTACATTGTACTCTATGGAAGGTCTTTAGGGTCTGGATTTGCAACAAAACTAGCTTCTACAAATAATCCTCGTATGTTGATTTTAGATGCTCCTTATTATAGCATGGGGCATATCGCGAAGAAATATATGCCTATAATGCCAATGTCGCTTTTGTTGCGATTTCCTATAAAAACGTATCGGTGGATTGAATATGTAAATTGCCCGATAAAGATATTACACGGTACAAATGACAAATTGATTCCGTTTAAAACGAGTATTAAACTATCTAAAATAAATGCCGATCGAACTCGTTTGTACCCTATAATTGAGGGTGGTCATAATAATTTGCATACATACCCACAATATCATCGTTTTCTAGAAGAGATTTTGCATTCAAAACTTCCAAAGAAAATAGATCCATCAAATAGTAGTCTTAGTTTTAAACGAAAGAAACGATAAGATGAAACTATTAAAACGACTATTCAAAACATTTTTAATTCTTATAATTTTGATTGTAGGCATATTATACTTTTTTCAAGAGAAATTAATTTTTAATAGTAGTACACTACCACAAAACTACGAGTATCAGTTTACGACGAACTTTGAAGAACTTTTCTTAAAAGCTAAAGATGGTGCTATTCTTAATGGGGTGCATTTTAAGCAGGAAAACCCTAAAGGAGTAATTATTTACTGTCATGGCAATACTGGGGAGGTTGATGAATGGGGTAAATGGGGTGAAGAATTATCAAATAGATATGGTTACGATGTTATAGTGTGGGATTATCGAGGCTTTGGTAAAAGCACGGGTAAAAGACGCCAAAAGCGTATGCTAGACGATGGATATTTGTTTTATGAGTATTGTAAACAATTTTTTAATTCGGATGAAATAGTTGTCTATGGCAGATCATTAGGTGGGTTTTTTGCAACACATATTGTAAAGAATAGCAACGCTGGACGATTGGTTTTAGAATCTACACCAATGAGTTTATTAAAGATAGCCCAACAAGAATATCCGTTTTTGCCTTCAAAGTATTTATTGAAGTATCGATTTCAAAGCAATCAGAATATTAAAAGAATAACAGTTCCTACATATATTATTCATGGTACTACAGATGAATTGATACCTTATGAAAACGGAGTAGGATTATTTGAATTGTCAACAGCCAAGATTAAACAATTGTTTACCATAGAAAACGGTAAGCATAATGATTTAGGTGATTTTGAAAAAGAGTATTCTACGGCTTTAGATGAGATTTTTAAATAACGTTAATCGTTTAAAAATTTAGCCTTCAATTCAGGGGTTGGAATCATGCATTGATCTTTTTTACCGTACCACTTGTACCGATTACGAGCAACAAAATCGTATACGATATCTCGTAATCCGCTGGGAATCAAATTTAATACAGAAGAAATTGTGCGATAACCTTTTAAATTTTTGCCTATTTGTAAAGCCGCATCAGATTTCACATAAAATGCCACTCCTGGTTCAATTAAAATTATAGAATCTATAGTAGCGGTATCTATATTTCGTTCAGAAATCAACTTTTTACCCACTTCACTTTGTAAAGCAGCGAATCTGAAAATATCATTTTCATCGCCCTTTATTATGCGTTGAATAGTACTGTTGCACAGATTGCAAACACCATCAAAAAGAACTATTTTTTTTGTACTATCCATTGCTAATAAAATTATTTCTTATTCCGTTCAACCAATTCTAATTGATCTACGCTTACATTAGTCGTAAACATACCATAATTAACAACAGCTTTATTTTTTTCAAGCTTATCAATACTGCCCACAGCTTTACCATCTTGCATTCGTACCCGATCACCAAGTTTCAATACAGGCTTTGGTTTGTTTTGCTCTTTTAATACAGCCTTTTTCTTTTCAACTTTCTTTTTCTCTCGTATGACCTTGACTTCTTTTTGTACTTCTTGCGTTACTTGGGCCTTTTTAACACGGTCTACTTTTGCTTCTTTCGCTGTTTTCTTTTTGCGTTTACTGTTTTCGGTCTCAACTACGCGAATAAGTTCTGAAACTAATGTGCGTTTCTTGTTATCTCTAAAATAGCGTTCAGCCGCCACATTAACTTTGTTACCCAATTGAATCATGCGCTGGTCATGGTCATACAGCTCTTGATAATTTTCAAGTTTCGATTTTACCTTAGCATTTAGTTTTTCCAATCTAGCAGCTTCTTCTCTGGCTTTCGATTCTTCCTCTTGCAGCCTAGAGCCTGTTTTAGCCATTTTACTGCGTTCTTTTTGTAATTTGGCTATGGTGGCATCAAAACGGACTTTACCGCGCTCAATCTTCTTCTTAGCCTTGTTTATGAGCGAGTAGGGGATGCCATTTTTCTGTGCTACTTCAAAAGTGAAAGAACTTCCGGCTTCGCCCAAAACCAATTGAAAGGTCGGTTCAAGGGTTTTTCCATCGAAAACCATATTGGCATTGGTTGTATGCGGTAATTCATCAGCTAAGGCTTTTAAATTAGCGTAATGCGTTGTTATTACTCCGTATGCACCGCGTTCATAAAAAACTTCTAAAAACGCTTCTGCCAATGCACCACCTAACTCAGGGTCACTACCAGTACCAAATTCATCAATTAAAAACAAGGTATTTTCATTACACTTGCGAAGAAAATTGTTCATATTCTTCAACCGGTAACTATAAGTGCTTAAATGGTTTTCTATGGATTGTTTATCGCCGATATCGGTTAGAATCTTATCAAACAAACAAACCGTGCTACGCTCATGAACGGGAATCAATAATCCGGATTGCAGCATGACTTGTAGTAATCCAATCGTTTTTAGCGTTATACTTTTACCACCTGCATTAGGCCCAGATATTACTATTATCCTGTTTTCAGAATGTAACTCTATGGTTTGTGGGTGCGTCTTTTCATCATTCAATTTGTTGCTTAAGTACAAAAGTGGATGAAATGCGTCACGCAGATATAAGCGTTTATCTTTATTTATTTCTGGTAATAATGCATTTGTATCTGTAGCATATTTAGCTTTAGCTGAGGTTACATCTAAATTGGCTAAAAAGAGTTGATATGCGTTAAGTAAAGTTCTGTACGGGCGAATATAACTCGTAAGCTCACTGAGAATACGCTGAATTTCTTCTGTTTCATCAAACTCTAAGTTATTGAGTTCACGACTTAATTTCAATGTAGCTTCAGGTTCAATGTATACAATGCTTCCGGTTTTTGACGAACCCATTACTGCACCTTTTACTTTTCTACGATACATGGCCTTTACCGCCAAAACTCTACGATTTTCAACGACTGACTCTCTTATGTCATCTAAATAATCTGAGCCATGATAGAGGTTTAATGCTGAAGCAAAACTCTGTCCTATCTTTCCTTTGATTAGATTTATCTCTTTTCGAATTTGAAATAAATTATCAGACGCCTTGTCTTTTACTTCGCCAAAACGGTCGATAATGGTATTAATTTCAGCGGGTATTTCTTTGTTTCCTTCTATTTCTTCGGATAATTCAAAAAGTAATGGATAGTACTCTTTAAACTTTTTGAAGAACTTTTTATGTGTAATAATTGCATTGCAAATACTTCCAATTTTTCGAAAACCATCTATTTCTAAAGTTGTATTCTCAATTCTTAACAACTTTATCTCATTGTCTATTCGATCGAAACCGTGATTCGGAATACGATTTTCACTAACAAAAGAGGAATGATACTCTGCAGTTTCTCCTAATGACTTTGTAATCAAGTCAAATTCAGAAAGTGGATGTATTTGAGCACAAAGTTCTTTGCCTAATTCTGTTGTACAGCGAGCCGATACCTGCTTTAAAACAGTAGGAAATTCTAAATCTTCAAGTGCTTTGCTAATATTTTTATCCATCATCATTTATAAACGATGACAAAGGTAGGTATTCATAATAAAATAGGGCGATAGTATCATATTTGCATTATTCTACAAACGCTTCAATTGGTATTTGAATATTGAATGAGCTTCCGTCTTGGCGCGGATTGATGTTTACGACTGAACCAGCAGCGTAGAGCACTTGTGGATTTCCGTCAGCATCAATTAATAATTGCGGTCGTTCTAATCGATTTAATTTTATGATGTCACCATTCATCAATGTTACTTCCTTTTTCATGAAAAATGGATTTGATGGCTTTGTCCATTTCATACCATCAATAGATTCTAATAGTGCTAAACCGGGTTCTGAACCCGTTATTTTTCCTGAGAAATCTTTAAAAACGGCATAAAATCGATTTAACGTGTTATGATACCAAACATAGGGGTCTTCAGCTGATGCTAATCTTCCATCCTTCATTTTAAAATCAAAAATTATATCATCTTTTGGTACAAATGGTCCTGACGGGTTATCGGAAATTGCCACTCCGTGTACTCCTCGCCAATTGGGGTCGTATAAATTTCCTTTGAAGTACATTAAGTATTTACCATCGATGGGTCTGCGCACAACAGAAGGATTAACAACAATTATGTTATCCGGTTTTGGTGTAGTGCCTGGTGGCGAAGGCGCAATAATATTGTTTGGTTTTACTCTAGTTCTTGGCGCCAATAAGGGTTCTTTGGGTCTTGTGAAATTTCCGGCTACCAAATCTTCAAAACTATTGAATTCAATGACTCCGATGCGCAGCATTTGTTGTACGCGATTTCTTTGGCTGATACCCTTATTGCCGGAATTTTTAGATTGAATGCCTGGATCTTTAGATCCAACATAATACAGGTAGTAGGTATTTTCAAATTGCTTTACATGCGGATTGGTAACCATCTGCGCATCCCAGGCAGAAGCAACACCATCAGATTTAGCACCTTTTAAAACTATTTTCTGAAAAACGAAATCGCGGTCTGGTTTG
The DNA here is from genome assembly GCF_016811105.1 of Aurantibacter crassamenti. GTDB lineage: Bacteria > Bacteroidota > Bacteroidia > Flavobacteriales > Flavobacteriaceae > Aurantibacter_A > Aurantibacter_A crassamenti. Next base: position 271,735 of record NZ_JAFBGM010000002.1, on the reverse strand, counting down.
TCTGAAACCGCATAAGCTATTTCAGAGTACAAAACCCAAGAATCACCAAATTTAGGAATACTATCGCCGCAATGCCATGTATTGTAAAGCATATGGTATTTGTCGTCTGTTCCCTTTACTACACTACCACCCCATACAAATCGGTTTGGGTCATTTAAAACAGATGAGCCTTCTAGTATAGCCCCATTTAATACAGCGTTAATTGGCTTCGCTTTAGTATGTAACTCTTTTTCTTGAAATTGTGCTTTAATCGTATAAAAAGGGGAAATTAGTATTAATAGCAATATGTGATAAACTATTGAGGGGTACGTTTGCATTGTGAGCAGTTCTTTAATAAAGTTTGAAGCACTAAAATAGCAGATTGTTGTTGAATTTCAATTACTAATTTGATGTTCTAAATCAAATTAAAAAGCAAAACATTACTATTTAGCTAAGAGAAACAAGAAATAAAAATTTGCTGTAAGTAAAGGAAGCAATTAGGCTTCATTTTAGTATTGCTTTTAGCTAGTTTTGTTATTTTAACTTGAATACTTTTTATGGAACAACAGCTACATCACAGTTGGAAACCGCATTTAGAAGCTGAATTTGAAAAATCCTATTTCAAAGAGTTGATGGCTTTTGTAAATGCTGAATATACTTCTCAAACTTGTTATCCGCCTGCTCAAGATATCTTCGCTGCATTTAGTTATTGTTCATTTGATAAAACAAAAGTGGTAATACTTGGGCAAGATCCTTATCACGGTCCCAACCAAGCAAACGGACTCTGTTTTTCAGTTAAAGATGGAATAAAACATCCGCCCTCTCTAATGAATATTTTTAAAGAGGTGCAGAACGATATTGGCACAGCATATCCTGATAGCGGAAATTTAGAACGATGGGCATCTCAAGGGGTCTTATTGCTAAATACGATATTAACGGTGCGAGCACATGAAGCTGGTAGTCATCAAAAAAAAGGCTGGGAAAAGTTTACAGATGCTGTTATTAAATCCATTTCAGATAATAAAGAGGGGGTGGTCTTTTTATTGTGGGGTGGTTATGCAAAAAGAAAAATTAAATTAATTGATGATTCAAAGCATCATATTTTAACATCAGGTCATCCATCGCCACTAAGTGCAAATAGAGGATATTGGTATGGGAATAAGCATTTTAGTAGTAGTAATCAAATTTTAATTAACAATGGTAAATCAACTATAAAATGGTAGTTGATTGCCAAGTTTAGTCATAAATTTACAACATAGATTGTATGAAAATACCTTTTATTGTATACGTAATCAATTTTTTATTTGTACCTTAACTATATGAATAACTGTAGTTTATGTTTAAATCAAGTTATTTAAATAATGTTTTATACCACAACGATATTGATTACCAATATAATATGTGCGATAATTCATACGTTATATGTTCAATTTAACTTTCATTTATAAGTAAATGAGAGTATTAACAAACTAAACAACTAAAGATATGATCCCCGAAGAAATTAAATCAATTTTATTAGTAGACGATGATGTAATAAGCAACTTGTTAAGCAAGGTCTATATAAATAAATTAGAAATAAATGCTGATGTAGAGGTAGCCTTGAATGGTAAAGAGGCATTAAATTACTTAACTGATGAAAATTCAAGCTTACCAATGCCTTGTTTGCTTTTGTTGGATATTAACATGCCAGTAATCGATGGTTGGGAGTTTCTTGATTTATATGATAAGCTTATTGATCAAAGCGTGAAAGACAAAATTGTAATTGTAATGCTTACAGTTAGTGAAGCACAATGCGATATGATTAAAGCCAAGCAGAATCAACATATTGTAGAATATGTAAGTAAGCCACTTTCTGAGAAATCATTGAGTAATCTAATCAATGTTCATTTTAAAAGTGGGACAGATATCGATATAGAGGTTTAGTAAAGTGCCTTCTTTTGTTGTAAATGCTGCTCGATTAAATCTAAATTGAGTAAAGTTTTTACAACGTTTTCATACGTTTCTGAATTCATTTGCTGCTGACTCCATCTAGTTATGAAAAGCCATTCATTGATATCTGATAATTGTTGATTATATCTGTTTGACAGGGTTTTATCAATGCTTGGTATCTGCTTAAATTCATATGTGTATGAATTTATCACTTCTAAAATATGCTTTAAAATACCTTCATTTTCAGCGATAAAGTTATTTGTTGCTGCTATTACAAAACAGGGCCAAGGAGTAGGGCAGTCTGCTAATCTCCTGAAAATACCTTCGTCTACTATCGGTTTTGTCGTAAAGTGTTCCCACATAAAATAGTCAGCTGAACCTTTTGTAAGAGCTTCTTTGGCACCTTCTAGATTATTTATGATTTCAAATTTCAAATTCTCTGTATCCCAGTCTTCATTTTGGGCATTTACATACGCCATAAGATGACTTCCGCTGCCGAACCGGCTAATTGCTGCTTTCTTGTTTTTTAGCTCTGAAATAGCATTAAATTGACTATTAGCACCTACATGTATACCCCAAAGAAGCGGTGAAGCTATATATTCTTGAATAATTTTAGAATCATTGCCCTCTGAAATGCTTTTTATAATGCCTTCAGTTAAGATAATGGCTAAATCTGTTTCATTGTCATTTAGCATTTGACACATTCTACCGGTTCCTTCTGGAATTTCGGTCCATTGTAAATCTATGCCACGTTCTTCAAAAGCACCTTCCTCAATAGCCATATGCCAGGGCAAGTTAAAATGTTCAGGAACACCAATTATTCGAACTTTTTTCATTTGGTAATAGTTTCTATTGTTAATTCAATTAGTGATGCTATGGTCTTATTTGGTTGTTTTGAAAACTCCCCTGTGGCTCTATTGGCTAAAATTGCGTTGAGTGATATTGCACGATGCCCCAATAATTTTGACAAGCCATAAATTCCAGAAGTTTCCATTTCGAGGTTAGTAAGTTGTCTGTTTTCGAATGAAAATTGCATTATTTCTTGCAAAAGATTTATTGTGTCGGTTTTAAGGCGAATTTCTCTAAATTGAGGAACGTAAAATCCTGATGCAGTGATGGTTGACCCTAATCGTATACGATTTGAAGCGAATTTGTTTAATAGCTTTTCATCGCATTGCACCGCATAGGGGGTTGGTTTTTGTGTTGACCAATTTACTTGGTTAAGAAAAGCTTGTTCAAATGCAGAATTACGAATAGTGGTACTTTCGTAATTACTTAAAAGAGCATCTAAGCCTAAAGCGTATTCACTTATTAAAAATGAATCTAAGGGAATATCTGGCTGAATAGCTCCTGAAGTTCCAACTCTAATTATATTTAGTTTTTTAAGCTTTGGGTTAAGTGTTCTTGTTTCTAAATTAATATTGGCTAAAGCATCTAATTCATTTAAAACAATATCAATATTATCAGTACCAATTCCTGTTGAGATAACTGTGAGGCGCTTTCCATTCTTTATTCCGCTGTGGGTAATAAATTCCCTTTTACCTTTTTTTAATTCAATGGAATCGAAGTGAGCAGAAACTTGAGCTACACGATCTGGGTCGCCAACAGTTATAATTGTGTCGGCAATATCTTTTGAAAATAAATTGAGATGATAAATGCTTTTGTCTGCATTTAAGATAAGCTCAGATGGTCCGAAAGGCATTTTAAAGCTTTAAAATCTTATCAGAATCTGTATTGTAAAGGAAATTATATTTTAATGCACCACCTAAATACACATCATTGTCTTGTATACAAGAATAGTAGCTAGTTTGATTGTCTAAAATCTCTTTTCCTTTTTTTGTTAATTTAACGGGATTAAATGAAGTAAATAAGGGTTTTAGACGGTTAAACGCTCTTTCATATTGCGTGTCACCAAAACCTAACCCTCCTTGATTTTCTAAAACTGTATGCAGAAGTGAACTTTTTGATCTAGGCTTTTTATCAATTGCAAGTTGTAAAATGTTATTCTCCATCTTGTTCAACCCATTTTTAATGCTTGGGAAACGCATTAGATGATTTTTTACCGCATCTGATAGGTAATTGAATTGGTATCCATCAAAATCAGTAAGATTTTCAAGACGAATTGGGTTATCACTACAATAAAGCTGCCATACGTAATCAGCATATTCAATGTCATCTTGCTTTAATGTGATTCGATTTTCATAGAGATTAAGCAATTGCTCATCAGATAAATCACAAAGGCCATACATTTTTTCAGTATCGTCTTCTTTGCCACTACAAACTAAGGTGATTTCGGCGTATTTACGATGTGTCTTAAGCCAACTTAGAACGGCAAGCATATTTATTTGACAAAAAAGATCGTACTCAAACCAGAGTACGATCTTATCTTCTTGTTTATGATTACATAAAGAACGGTATTCTTTTAATGTTTTTTCAATGAACCACGACTTTGAAACCTTATAATTTTTATTTAAAAATTCAAATCGTGCTTTCCAAAATGTTTCACTCCCTACATTGGTTAGAGTTTTTCCTTCACAAAGCATTTCACGCCATGTAATAATATCACCTTTTAATTTTAGTGATTTTAATTTCTCCGTAAAATTGTCACCATTTGTAATATGTAATAGAGAACTCATTTTTGGGTGTGGTTATAAAATTAATAACTAAAAATACCAATAAATCGCAATAATCAAAACTTAATTAACAGAAATTAAATATTCACTTAATAATTATTTAATTCATAATTAATTGTTCTGTAGTTAACCTCCAACACGTTTAACGTTGAAGCCTTTTTGTTTGAGAATTTCCATGATTTTATCACGGTAATCCCCCTGTATTATAATACTTTCACCTTTTATTCCGCCGCCGACACTTAATGACTTTTTCAACTCTTTAGCAAGTTGTTTAAAATCTTTATCTGCGCCATTATAGCCTTCCAATATAGTTATTGGCTTCCCTTTACGTTTTTCATACTTGCAAATAATGGGATCGTCTTGTAGCCAAACTGTGCTTTTAATAGCTGTTTTTGATTCTTCCTTTTCTATATGATCCGGAAATAAATTTTTAAGCTGATCTTGTAAGTCCATAAAGTGAATCAAAAATAGAATTCTATTAAATGATAAAGCAATGTATCAAAAACTTTGTATTAAAAAACATGTATTTTCTATTTTTTTTAAGTCAAATATATCTTTTGTCAATGAATAGGAATGGTTTAGTCATAATTTCTAAAAACAATAAGAACGAAAATTCCTACAAAAAATTCTATTTAGACTAAATTTTATCTTCAGTGTTTGAATTGCAGTGTTAATTTGTTAGTCTGCTGTTACATTACTACTATCCCACCAATTTTCATTAGGTTTAAAATCTTTAGATAATACGTTTAAGCGTTGTTTTTCTAATTTGGGCATAACATTTTGAATGATATTCTCATGTCTTTGCTTGTCTAACGCGGCATTGTATTCAGTATCTTCTGAAGCCATATTGGCGTCCACGCTTTTTAACCATGACAACAAGTTTTCATTTAACGCTTTAGTGATTTCAATATTTGTTTGAGCAATGTTGTTATTCTCGCCTGGGTCGGTCTCTAAATTATAAAGTTCATCAAGATTGTCTTCCCAATAATGAATGAGTTTCCAGTTACCCAAACGTATGATTGAAGATGGATCACCACCCTGATTTCCGTAATGTGGGTAGTGCCAATACAATGGTCTTTCTGATAAATCATTACCTTCTAGTAACGGTTTAAGACTTACCCCATCAATGTGTTGATTAGGTTTAAGTTGAATGTCAGATAAATCTAATAAAGTTGGGTATAAATCGGCCCCAGTAACAGGGTAGTTTATGGATTTCGTTGCATTGGAAAGCATTGGGGCCTTAATAAAATATGGTTCGCGAATTCCGCCTTCCCATTGGTATCCTTTTCCACCTCTAAGTGGTAAATTAGCGGTTGAAAAAGAATCGCCAGAAGCGACACCACCATTGTCAGATGTAAATACAACTATGGTGTTTTTGTCCAAACCTAGCGCATCCAAAGTTTTTAAAACTAATCCTACGGCATCATCCATTTGTTCAACTAAGCCGGCATAAATAGGATTGTCTTGAACTTGCCTAATCGGCAAATTACGCTCCATGATATAACCTGTTTTATCTAAACCGGCGTCTACCGCTTTTTGTTGATACTTAGCCCATTTCTCTTTTGTGGTTTGAATAGGACCATGTACGGCATAGAAAGAAAGCATAGCAAAAAATGTGGTATCCTTATTTTTTTCAATAAAACTGGCCGTTTCTTTAGCAAGACGCATTGATAGGTTTTCGCCATCCATTTCGTTTTTAAGTTTCGGATTTTCCCAAGGTGAAAAATAACCGCCAATAGGGCTTCCTTTGTCCCAACCACCAATGTTAATGTCAAAACCATGATTTTCAGGATAAGAACTTTCATCTCCTAAATGCCATTTTCCGGCAAAGAAGGTTTTGTAACCTCCAGCTTTCATTGCTTCCGCAATTGTAATATCTGCCTGGGGTAAGGTGTGGACATATGATGCCGGTAACATTTTGTCATGCCTTTTGTGTTCGCGCCATGCTTCCCCATATTTTGCACCTATCCAATCCGTGATTTTGTGACGAGCTGTAAACTTTCCGGTCATAATAGTAGCTCTTGAGGGACTGCAAACACGACTGCCAGCATAGCCTTGCGTAAAGACCACACCTTCTTTGGCTATACGGTCAACATTGGGGGTTTCATAAAAAGTGCTACCGGTATAACTTAAATCATGAAGCCCTAAATCATCAACTAAGATGAAAAGCACATTGGGCTTTTTCTTTTCGGGTGTTGTCGCTTTTTCTTGACAGGATATTACAAGTACTAATAATGATAATAGGCAAAATTGTCGCATTATTTTTTAATTAGTCCGAGTTCAATCAAACGTTCGTGTAAAAATTCACCTGCCGTGATGTCTTCATATTGCTTTGGATTTTGAGCATCGATGCAATTCTCAAGACAATTTAAAGGCATTTCGCTAATAGGATGCATGAAAAATGGGATAGAATATCTTGATTTACCCCAGCTTTCTTTAGGGGGATTCACAACTTTATGAATAGTTGATTTCAATCGGTTATTTGTATGCCTTGAAAGCATATCGCCTACATTTATCATCAATTGATCAGGCCGAGCAATGGCATCTACCCATTCGCCATTGTGATTCATTACTTGTAATCCTCGCCCGTGAGCACCCATTAGTAAAGTGATAAGATTAATATCTCCATGTGCTGCTGCGCGTTCTGCATTTTTTGGTTCAGCAGTTATTGGTGGATAATGAATTGGGCGTAAAATTGAATTTCCATTTTTAATGTAATCATCAAAATAAGTTTCTTCAAGGTTTAAGTGTAAGGCCAGAGCTCGTAAAACATACTTGGCTGTTTTTTCAAGCATTTTGTAGGTTTCTTTACCTACCTCATTGAAATTCGGTAATTCTTTTACAATAATATTATCGTGATACTCTTTTTCTAATTTGGGATTGTTTTCAACGTACTGTCCAAAATGCCAAAATTCTTTAAGATCACCTTCTTTTCTTCCTTTAGCATGTTCTTTACCAAAAGAGGTATAACCTCTTTGGCCACCTATGCCTTCTATTTCATAAGTATCCTTAACATCTTGGGGTAGGTTAAAAAACTTTTTTATTTCAGAATAGAGGTTTTCAACCAAGTCTTCAGATAGAAAATGTCCGCTTAAGGCTACAAATCCAATATCCTCAAAGGCTGAACTTATTTCGTTTATAAATTTTTGCTTTCTTTTTTCATCTCCTGAGAGAAAATCTTGTAAATCGACACTGGGAATGGAGTTCATGGGAATACTTTTTTAATAGAATCAAAGTTAATAAATAAAGATTCTAATTTTTGCCCAACTTTGATTTGCAGTCTATCGCAGTTGATTTCGTTATTTTTGCAGAATAAATGTGGGTTTTTTATACGCTTCAAATGAAATTTAATACGAAAGGCATTGCCTTTGCTAAGCAACGGCAGCTTTTTGAGCGCATGTTGAAACCACGAATGGTTGAAGAGAAAATGCTAATTCTCTTGCGGCAGGGTAAAATTTCTAAATGGTTTAGTGGTATCGGGCAAGAAGCAATTTCGGTTGGTGTAACCGCCGCGCTTAATGACGATGAATATATACTACCCATGCACAGAAATCTTGGTGTCTTCACTTCAAGAAATATTCCGTTACATCGTCTTTTTGCGCAATGGCAAGGGAAACCTAGTGGATTTACAAATGGGCGTGATCGTAGTTTTCATTTCGGAACTCAAGCGTATAAAATTGTAGGCATGATTTCACATTTGGGACCTCAGTTGGGTGTTGCAGACGGAATAGCCCTTGGTTCATTACTTAAAAAACAAAAAAAGGTAACCGCTGTGTTTACAGGAGAAGGTGGTACAAGTGAAGGTGATTTTCATGAAGCCATGAATATTGCTGCTGTTTGGAATTTGCCCGTGCTCTTTTGTATTGAAAATAATGGTTACGGACTCTCAACACCTGTCAATGAGCAGTACCGCTGTAAAAATTTGGTTGATAAAGGTTTGGGGTATGGAATTGAAGCGCATAGTATTGATGGTAACAATGTTTTAGAAGTTTATTCTAAGGTTAAGGAGTTGTGCGAGCAAATGCGAGAAAACCCGAAACCGGTATTGCTAGAATTTAAGACCTTCAGAATGCGGGGTCATGAAGAGGCTAGCGGTACCAAATATGTGCCCCAAGAATTATTAAGCGAGTGGTCTAAAAAAGACCCTATTGAAAACTATCAAAACTTTTTATTAGCGTCTAAATCCATTACCGATTATGAAATAAAGGTTCTTCGTGATCAAATAGCCTCGGAAATTAATGAAGAGTTGCAGATTGCTAATGAAGAGGAAGAAATTACTTTAGATAAAAATAAGGAACTGAGAGACGTTTATGCGCCCTATAAATATGAAGAAGTGTCGCCAGGTGCGACTGTTCAGAATATTCGTTTTGTTGATGCTATTTCAAGAGGTTTAAAACAATCGATGCAAAAACATGATGACTTAGTTATTATGGGGCAAGACATTGCTGCGTATGGTGGAGTTTTTAAAGTAACTGAAGGTTTTGTTCAGGCTTTTGGAAAGGAACGCGTGCGAAACACACCCATTTGTGAATCAGCTGTGGTTTCTGCGGCAATGGGACTCTCAATTCAAGGAATAAAAGCAGTTGTTGAAATGCAGTTTGCAGATTTTGCTAGTACTGGTTTTAACCCAATTGTTAATTATTTGGCCAAATCTCATTATAGATGGGGGCAGCCGGCTGATGTCGTTATTCGTATGCCATGTGGTGCTGGAGTTCAAGCCGGTCCATTTCATTCACAAACGAATGAGGCATGGTTTACAAAAACTCCCGGTTTAAAAGTTGTCTATCCTGCGTTTCCTAAAGACGCAAAGGGTTTGCTAGCTACTGCGATAAATGATCCTAATCCGGTTCTTTTCTTTGAGCATAAGGGTTTGTATCGAAGTGTTTATCAAGATGTGCCTGCCGATTATTATACTTTGCCTTTTGGAAAAGCTACATTAGTGAAAAATGGAACTGATGTGACAATTGTAAGTTATGGCGCTGGCGTGCATTGGGCATTAGAAACACTTGAAGAACAACTGCATGTTGCCGCTGATTTAATCGATTTGCGAACTTTGGTTCCTTTAGATTTAGAGACTATTTATGAATCTGTTGAAAAAACTGGAAAATTAATTATTCTACAAGAAGACAGTTTGTTTGGAGGTATTGCCAGTGAAATTTCAGCTGCGGTAATGGAAAATTGTTTTAAATATCTTGATGCCCCTATAAGAAGAGTGGCAAGTTTAGATACGCCTATTCCGTTTTCAAAAGTGCTTGAAGATAACTACTTGCCAAGAGATCGATTTAAAAAAGAACTTTTAGCTTTGATTGCTTATTAAAAAAGTAAATCACTACGTTTTGTCTTTTGAATTCGATATCTTCAAAATGTGAAAAGTAACGATATAGTCATTGTTGGCGGTGGATTGGGTGGCTTAACTGCTGCTATTCATTTAAAGGGCCTCGGATATTCTGTTTTAGTCATCGAAAAGAAAAAGTATCCCCATCATAAAGTGTGCGGTGAATATGTATCGAATGAAATAATGCCTTATTTGCAGAGTTTGGGAATTGATTTGAAACAATCTGGCGCTGTTGCTATAGATACATTACAAATTAGTACGAGAACTGGTGCATCAATTAAAACTGAATTGCCTTTAGGTGGAATAGGAATCAGTAGGTATGCCTTTGACATGCTACTTTATAAAAAGGCATTAACTTTAGGTGTCATCTTTAAATTTGAAACCGCTACTTCAATTCGCTTTTATGATGATTTGTTTGAAGTGCAGACCGATGCTTCAGTAACATATATGGCGTCAATCGTAATTGGTGCATACGGAAAACGAAGCGGTTTAGATAAGGTTTTACAACGTGATTTCATAGAAAATAAATCCTCTTGGCTTGCAGTTAAAGGCCATTATAGTTATCCTGATTTTCCTGATAATTTGGTGGCGCTACATAATTTCAAAGGGGGTTATGGTGGGCTTTCAAAAACTGAATCAGGAAATATTAATTTTTGCTATTTAGTTAATTATCAAAGTTTTAAAGAGTATAATGGTATTGAAGACTTTAATAATGAAATTGTAGCCGAGAACCCACACTTAAAAACGTTTTTACAGAAGGCAAATCCAATATTTGATGCCCCAATGACAATTGCGCAGATATCATTTGAGTCTAAAAATGCAGTAGAAAATCACGTTTTAATGTGTGGCGATGCAGCAGGGCTTATTCATCCGCTTTGTGGTAATGGTATGGCTATGGCGATTCACGCAGCAAAAATAGCGTCAGAACATGTGCATAGGTTTCTAGAGAATAAAAGTTATACGCGTAATCATCTCGAGCTTGATTATGAGACTAAATGGAATAAAGCATTTCGACAACGCCTGTGGATTGGTCGAAGAGTGCAGTCGGTTTTGTTAAGTGAAGGTTTATCAAAAGCGGCTATGGCAACAGCGATAAAATCACCGAAGTTGTTAAAGTCACTCATCCGTAGAACGCATGGTAAACCAATAAATGTATAATGGATTTTTCAAAACGACATCGAGAAATAGAATTAATGGATGATATCCATATCTCCATTGATGATTTACAAGCTACATATCATGATATTAATAGTGCTAACCGTTTGCTTGGTGGTGATAGCGATGTTTTGCAGGCATTGAAAAAAATGATTTTAGAAAATCCGAAGCAGCAGTATTCAATAATTGACGTCGGTTGTGGTGACGGGGCAATGCTACGTTCTATTGCTGTTATGTTTCGGAAACTTGATATCTCTGTTGAGCTGTTGGGTGTAGATTTAAATGCAAAGGCTATTGATTTGGCTCGTGAGGCTTCTATTGCATTTCCTGAAATTGAATTTAAAGTGCAAGATGCTTTGAAAATGGATGGTGTTAAAGCTGATTTTGTGATATCAACGCTTACCATGCATCATATTGACGAAGCGAATATTTCACACTTTCTGAAGGGTCTAACTAAAATTGCTAGTATTGGTATCGTAATCAGTGATTTGCAAAGAAGTAGATTCGCGTACTATTTATTTCAGTTGTTTAGTGTTATTTTTATAAAAACTGAAATTGCGAAAAATGATGGCTTAGTGTCTATTCGTAGTGGGTTTTTAAAAAAAGAATTGCGTACGTATTCTATGGTTCTCCCAGCTTATCAACATTCTATCGAATGGAAATGGGCATTTAGATATCTGTGGGTTATGCGCTTAAAAAGCTAACGATTCATGAACAAAGTTCGCATAGTTGCTGTGGGTAAAGAATTACCGCAGTATTGCAGAGATACATCAGATATAATTCCTTTAGTTGAAACCTGGTTAGGTAATCAAGACCAACGCTTTATGCGCAAGGTGGTTAAGATTTTTGAAGGAGCTGCAGTTGACAAAAGATATAGTATTATGAGTCCGGAAGAGGTGTTTACGGCTACCTCTTTTGAAGAAAAAAATAATATTTATGTTCGGGAAGTCAAAAAGTTAGGATCTTCTGTGTTAAGTAATACTTTACATAAAAATAATTGGTCACCTGAGAGTCTAGATTATATTATAACTGTCAGTTGTACGGGTTTTATGATACCATCTTTGGATGCTTATTTAATCAATGATTTGAATTTGCGACAAGATATTGTGCGACTTCCAGTGACCGAGATGGGGTGTGCTGCGGGTGTGTCGGGTTTGATTTATGCCAATAACTTTCTAAAATCAAATCCTGGTAAGCGAGTTGCATTGGTTGCTGTTGAGAGTCCTTCTGCTACTTTTCAACTCAATGATTATTCAATGGCGAATATGGTAAGTGCTGCAATCTTTGGAGATGGGGCGGCCTGTGTTTTACTTTCTTCTGAAGAAGACGCAAGCGGACCTAGCATCGCAGGTGGTGAAATGTATCATTTTGCAGATGCGACCCAAATGATGGGCTTTGATTTAACCAATCACGGACTCAAAATGATATTAGATATAGCGGTGCCAGAAACAATTGCTGCACATTTCCCAGCTATTGTGCATCCGTTTTTAGAGAAACATGGAACTTCAATAGAGGCTGTTGATCATTTAGTTTTTCACCCTGGTGGACGTAAAATTGTGCAAACAGTTGAAACACTATTTGGTGCTTTGGGTAAGAATATTGACGATACACGTGAAGTATTACGACTATACGGTAACATGAGTAGCGCTACTGTGTTGTATGTTTTAGAACGCTTTTTAGAGAAAGAAATAAAGACAGGAGAAAAAGGACTTGTTTTGAGTTTTGGTCCTGGGTTTTCAGCCCAACGTGTTCTTTTAGAATGGTAAAATAAATATTTATATTTTATGTAACATATTGAATAATAATATTTTATGATGTTTTATGAAAGTAAAACTTCAATTTTAAAAAGCGTAAGTGAAATCCAAATTATTAAGATGAACTATAAATCTCTCTTAGATAAATTACCGTATTCAAAGCCTTTTCTATTTGTTGATGATATAGAACATGTTGACAGCAATAGTATAACTGGCAGATATACTTTTCATGAAGATTCGCATTTTTACAATGGTCATTTTAAGGATAACCCAGTAACACCTGGTGTACTTTTGACGGAGTGCTGTGCACAGATTGGTTTGGTTTGTTTCGGTTTGTTTTTATTAAATGATGAAGAAGCTTCAGCTTTAAAAATTGGAATGAGTAGTTCTGAAATGGAATTCTATATTCCGGTTTACCCCAATGAAAAGGTAACGGTTAGTTCAGAAAAAATCTATTTTCGATTTAATAAGTTGAAGTGCAACGTAAAAATGTACAATGAAAAAGGTGAATTGATTTGTAAAGGTGTTATAGCAGGAATGATAAAGAAAGCGGATAATGAATAGACGCGTGGTTATTACGGGTTTGGGTGTTTGTGCACCAAACGGAATAGGTTTGGATGCCTTTTCTAATGCTTTGAAGAACGGAACAAGTGGTATTCGTTTTCAGCCAAAATTGGCGGATTTAAATTTCGGTTGCCAAATTGCTGGTGAACCTTTGGTACCTTCTAATTTGGTGAATAATTATTTTACCCCGTTACAATTGCGTGGATTAAATTCTAGTGGCATTGTCTATGGCGTAATTGCAGGTATTGATGCTTGGAAAGATGCCAGCCTTTCTTTGGCTTCTGATACCGAAGCGGATTGGGATAGCGGCATCATATTCGGTACGGGTATTTTAGGGGTTGATAAATTTCGTGAAGCCATTCATTTGATTGATGCTGGTGATGTGAGACGTTTGGGTAGTACATCAGTTATACAAACCATGGCAAGTGGTATAAGTGCTTATTTAGGTGGTATTATAGGTTGTGGTAATCAAGTAACCACGAATTCATCAGCATGTACCACAGGTACAGAGGGTGTTTTAATGGGCTATGAGCGCATTGCATCCGGTAAGGCTGAACGAATGTTGGTGGGTAGCTGTAGTGATAGTGGTCCTTATGTTTGGGGCGGATTTGATGCTATGCGAATTCTTCCAAGAAAATACAATCAAAATGCAAGTAAAGCAAGTAGACCTATGAGTGCTTCAGCAGCTGGATTTGTACCAGGCAGTGGGGCAGGGGCACTAGTTTTAGAATCTTTAGAAAGTGCATCAAAACGTGGAGCAAAAATATATGCCGAAGTTTTAGGTGGTGCTGTAAATAGTGGTGGGCAACGCAATGGCGGAAGCATAACCGCACCAAATAGTTTGGCTGTGCAGCGGTGTATTGTATCGGCTATTGAAAATTCAGGAATTGAAAAGTCCGAAATAGATGTAATCAATGGTCACTTAACTGCAACAACAAAAGATACGGATGAAATTGCGAATTGGAGTACAGCGTTGGAAAGACGCGGTGAAGATTTTCCGTATATCAATTCTTTTAAAGGTGCAGTAGGGCATTGTTTGGCCGCGGCTGGTAGTATTGAATGTGTGGCTTCTGTATTGCAAATTGATCAAGGCAATGTATTTGGTACTATCAATTGCGAAGATGTACATCCTGAAATAACACAAATTATAGATGTTAGTCGTATTCCGCAAAAAACATTTGCTTATCAACCAAAAATTGTAGCCAAAGCGAGTTTTGGTTTTGGCGATGTAAATGCTTGTGTTATTTTTAGTGCTTTTAATAATTGAGAGCGATATAATTTTAGTAAATACCAATTAGGGAATAGAATTGCATCCGAAGAAAATAATAAATGAATACAGAAGAACGCTATAAAAAATTACTAGAAATTGTAAAATTATATTTACCGGAAGATGTTTCTGAAGATGCGATATCCGAAGAAAGCCATTTTATTGATGAACTGAATATCAATTCTGCAAACTTGGTAGATATTGTGCTTGATGTTGAAGATGCTTTTGACATTATGCTTGAAAATGATGATATGGATCAAATGGCAACAGTTCATGATGCGCTTGTAATTATTGATAAGAAATTGCTAGAAAAATAATATTGCATGCAAGAATTCATTGCTTTTGCTAAGAAGAAATTAAATGTAGACCGCAGATTGCTACTGATTTATTGTCTGGTCTATTTTATTTGGGGACTGGGTATGAATTGGTTTGGTGCTCAAATGGAAATTGCCAAATTTACCTTTTGGTGGCAAATAATTACATGCTACATCTTTTATATGGTACCTATTTCATTACTGCTTCGCAAATTGCCTTTTCATATGCAGTATGCTTATGGTTTGATTGCAATGGGCGTTTTAGAATTTCTTGGGTATGCTTTACAAACTTCATATGCTTATCCGGATAATTTACTGGACCAGTTTTTTAATATTCGAAACTTCAGCTTGGCAATGGCCCTCTTTTTTGCATTGTATTTTCCTGCAGGTAATTGGTTAGTCAATAAACTTTATCACAATATCTTTAGCGTAGAAGTCTAACAACCTGTTTTTGAATATTTAGCAAATAGTAAAACTTAGGTTAAATTTTAAATTTAGACGTTAAACTTTGTGTTTAATCTTACATTTTTTGTAACTTAATATTTCTAACCACACAGAATTATTGTTTTGAGAACCAATAAAAAGTGCTAGCGCTTTTTATTTGATTGCATTTGGACGCTACTTATGTCCTACAGCAAATTGAAGGCAACAGTTAACCAAAACCTGATATTCAAAAATTGATTTTATCCATATTAAGTATGGATGTGATTATTGAATTATTTGTTTAACCCTAAAATTCTAACATGGAAAATATAGCAAAAAGTGAACGTATAAACAGTGAAGCTATTTCAAATAGAAATAGTCTTTTACAGCTGCGACGCACGAACAATGAAATTAACCTATTGAGCAATAAGATGAATTCGTACACCTATGAACCGTGTACGCATAGCTTACACCAAAAGTTTCAATCGCTTAAAAAACGAATGGAAAATTTAAAAAAAGACAATGATGAAATAATTACTTCTGTTGAACAAGGAAAAACGTTTATGGAAGATATTTCAGAAAAAGTTGTACAACAGATTCGCGATTTTAACGAATTACGTATGGGCATCTTTGACTATACTAATATGTTAAAATCACATTAGCAATTGATTAGTACTCATCTGTATTCTCTTTTTCAGGTATTAGTAATGATCCAAGAATTCCGCCTGTTAAAGCGAGGGTGATTACTGCTAGTGATACCCATTCTGGTGGGTGAACATAGCTTGAAAATAGCATTTTTAACCCTACAAAGGCTAGTATAACAACAAGGCTATAATTGATGTATCTAAACTTATCTAACATTCTTGATATTAAAAAGTACATTGATCGTAGCCCTAATATGGCTAAAATGTTTGAACTAAATACAATAAATGGGTCTGCAGTAATTGCTAAGATGGCAGGTATGCTGTCTAGGGCAAAAAGAATGTCTGTAAGCTCAATTACGATAAGTGCTACAAATAGGGGAGTGGCGGCATTTAGTCCCATGCGTTTTACAAAAAAATCATGACCGTGAATTGTACCTGTAACGGGGTATACCTTTTTTATTTGACGAAAAACCCATGAATTCTTCGGGTCAAAATCGTCATCGCCATCAGATTTTAGCATTTTAAAAGCTGTCCAGAGTAAGAATACACCGAAGACATAGATAATCCATTCGAACTTTGTGATTAGTGCTACGCCAAAAAATATCATTAAAGCTCTAAAAATGATGGCGCCTAAAATTCCCCAAAAAAGAATACGATGTTGATATATGGCGGGTATTTTAAAGGATGCAAAAATTACTGCAATCACAAATACATTATCTACACTTAATGAAAGTTCAATTAAATAACCGGTAACATATTTAAGTACGGCTTGATTTGGCGTAAGTGCGGTGGGGTTGTCGATCATTCCGTTTGAAAACAACCAGTAAATTACACCACTGAAACTTAGTGCAATGGTCACCCAAATGGCGGTCCATATACCAGCTTCTTTACTGCGAATAACATGATCGTTTTTGTGAAAAACGCCCAAATCAAGCGCTAAAAAAACGAGAACACAAGCGATGAAAATACCCCAAACCCACATAGCGTAATTTTTTAGGATGCGAAGTTAAGTAACTTTTCTAAATGAAATAAATAATGTTTTAAGTGTCTGAATTTCAATTAAGTGTAAAGACTAATTTGATGGTGACTTTATTGTCATCGTGTTGTTTCTTAATGCTGATACCGTAGTCGGCAGAATTCATTGTGGCCGTACCAATGAGTTGATTTCCTTGTTTTTGAAAAGTTATTCGTAAGGGTTTCTCAATGGCCTTAATAGTTAAGGTTCCTTCAGCAATGAAGCCATTGGTGGTTGCAGTAATGGCATTACTTTCAAAATATATTCTTTGATGTGTATCTTCATCAAAATATTTACTGCCTTTAAGTGACCAATCGCGCAGAAAAATTCCCGTTTTTATGCTTTTGACACCCACTGAACCTTTTAGTATAGATTTTTCAATATTTTCAAAATCAAGAATAGATTCTGATTGAAAGTCAGAAATGCTACCGTCAACATCTTTGGCTTCAAAATTAAAAGTGATTTCAGCTGATTGTATTGCTGTAGATTGACCAATTAAAGCAATAGGGCAGAGGGCAAGAAAAAAGATAAATAGTTTAATTTTCATAAAAATATACTTAAATGAGTGTTTTCAAAGTTATTAAATTAGTACTGGTAACGGTTCTTAGTTAATTTTTAATAAAGAAAATTATTGAAATGTAGTTCATCGATGTTCTTTAATTAGTTTTCGATAACTAACTTTTTTATTCGATAATGTGTTCACGAATTGCTTAAATATGGTGCTTTACAGATTATTTTCTACATTGCAACAAGAACATTATATGAAGATGAAAAAAGTTACATATCCGTTATTTGTAGTCGTTTTTTTATTGTTAAGCACTGCTTCAATACAAGCGCAAGAATTAAAAGAAAAAAAGGCAATTGAGCTTTCAGAGGAAGAAGAAGGACCATTGATGTATAAATTTGAGCCTAATTTTATTAGTGCTGTTGAGAATCGAAGAGCAGAAATAAGAAAAACGCATGCAATAATTGATACCATGCAGATAACAGATCGCAAACGACGACGTCTATTGCGAGATTTGTATAAAAACGGAGGATCAGAACGGTTATCAAAAGTAGTGTTAGCAGACACTAAATTTGAAGATGCCTCTGAATAAGTAAAGTACAAGAACAAACCCCAAAGTTCTTCACCTACTACAAGTGCCTAAGGCACAATGCTATGTGATTTATTCGTAAATTTAAACGGATGTCTGACATCACATAACTTTTTGAACATGACACAATTTAAGGGGCTAATCGTATTACTTTTTATTATTTCTATAACTGGTGTACAAGCACAACAAGCTACTGCAAACGAGAAAGAAGTGAACGTTAAAAAGTATACGGTTATGGAAAAATTTGAACCAGACTACGTACTTCCGGTTGAAGAGCGCAAGCGTTTGAAGATTGAACGCCGTGAAATTGTTGCTCATAGAAAAAGCATTCTAGATACCTTAAACATATCAGACCGCAGACGCGAACGTCTTTTTCGTGATTTAAATAAAAATCCGTTTTCAGATCGCGTAAATAAGCAATTTGCTGAAATTGAATTTGAAGACGATGCTGATATTGAAGATCAAAGTAAGTAGAATGCTTTCTTAAAAGTTTCGTTTACGGGCTTTTAGTGTGACCGTAGTTTATCTTTTCTTTTACTAAGTTGTCGTTCAAGTTCACCAATAGATTCTTTAGCGGAAGCTTCAAATGATCCTGTACTTGATTCAGAAAACAACCTTGGACCAGGGGCGCTCAAGCGAATATTACATATTTTACCCTTGTTTTCCTCAGATACATTTTCCGTTTTGAAAAATACATCGGCACGGACTATAAAGTCATACTTGTCAAATAGTTTGTTAATGTGCTTTGTCGTAAATTCTTCAAGACGTGCACTTGCTGTAACATTGTGATATTCGAAAATTATATTCATGGAGGTATTGTTTTATTTAAAGTTACACCGCAAAGGGTTAATTTCAAAAAATATCCACATAAAGAAAACATAAACTTTTAGAAAGCATCTGAGAATCAATGACTCGGCTTGTTTAATGCCATCAAATCTCATTGCTAGTTCACTAATTTTGGCCTAATTTGTGTGATATCATTTAAAAAAGAACACTATGAAAACAAATATGAAAATTATGCTCGTTAGTTTTGTTTTCGCACTGCTGATGAGTTGTGGTACTTCCAATAGAATTGTTAATCCATCTGAAAATTCTAGAACCCTTGATGAAATGGTGACCGCTCGGCAATTTAAAATAGAAGTAGAGCGTGTAAGACCTTTGACAACTACTAGCCTTAATGCTGTACTAAATAGCGGAATGCTGCCGCCTGGAAATACGGGTAGCCAAATTAATGTTATGGGTGATGGAAGTTATTTTAAGATGGAAGGTGATTCTGTATCGGCGGACTTGCCATATTTTGGTGAGCGCCAAATGAATGGAGGCTACAATTCAGATAGTGGTATAAAATTTAAAGGAACCTTTGAAGACCTTATTATCGAAAAGGATGATGCAAAACAACGCTATGATATACGTTTTCAAATAAGTGAAAACTCAGAACACTTCCAAATTCTATTAACCTTGTTTCCAAACCTAAAGGGAACAATAGCGATTACTAGCTCACAGCGATTCGCGATTCAATATGATGGGCAAATAGTAGCTATTAAAGAATAAGAGGCATCAAGTTTATAAGTTAATTACATAGCTAGGAGAGGAGCTTATAACATATAATTTAATAGTATAATCATCAAATTTCTTATAGATATAGTCTGTCGGTTGCTTCTTAATTTATTGTAGGAGAAGTAGCTTTTTTGTTTACTATTATAAAACAGTTAATTAAAGATTAATTGTTTGTTTTTATGATGATGAAATTAAATACAATGTTCACCTTTGTTACTCGTTAACAATAACATACACCCTAAATACCTTAGCTATGACGTCTAACTTAAAGCAAACTGAGAAATCTCATTTAATTATTGAATTACAGCGAAAAAGAAAGGCTGTCGATCAATTACAAATGAAGTTGAATTCGTACCAATGTGCACCAAAAACTTCATTTCTTTTTGAAAAGATGGCTACATTAAAAACTGAATTAAAGACCTTAGCGAATAATACAGAAGCCTTGTTAGCAACATTGTCTGTAAATGGAATTGTACTTGTAGATTATATGGAAAATGTAAAGCAACAATTTTCTAATTTTAATATGCTTCATACAGAAATAGAGGAGTATATTAAGGCAGCAAGACAATAGTCATTTCTTAGTTGTTAAAAATCCTATTTTACATAATATAAATTATAGTACAAAAAGGTTAGTTTGTAGTTTATAGGGGAATTCTCGTTTGTAAGCTATAATTCTATATTATGTAAAATATCCCTTAACCCTTTGAGAATCAATTAAAACTTACAACAGGGTCATCAACTTTTTTAAGCGGTGTCTGCGACGCATATTTTCATTTGTACCATAATTTGTCGTTATGTAAAATAGCCGCTGCCAATCGCTCGATTGCTTTTTAAATTATAAAATGCTGAAAAACGCATTTTAAATTTAAACACAATTTCCAGCCGCTTGCCAACGCCATTTAAAAGCTAGCCTTTTAGATTCATTCAAAATTTGAGTATTCAAGGAAATGTGTGCAAGATTTTTTTCTACAGCATTCTCGTCAGATTGTCGCAACAGCTAAAATTTTCTCTGCGAGCAAAATTCTTAGCCCTTGCTAACCTCACGTCTTGTTTGAAGCTTTTCTTTAGGTACTTATAATATTATGTAAAATACGGCATAAATTTTAGAGATTAAGTATCTCTGAAATTTTGGGCCAGATGATGTGCTGGCGTCGACTTAATATTTGTTTTCGAAGTTTCTGGTATGCTATTTGTCCTAATTGGAAAAGATTCTATTGTATAAAACAGCATATTATGAAAAGCACTTTCAAAGTTCTTCTATTATTGTTATTTACAACTACCATTTATAGTTTTGGATTTAATGAAATCTTAGAAAGCGATTGTGAACTGATTGAAAATGACATTTCAATAAAATGTGGTTTTCTAGAAGTAAAGTCACGTTTCAAGACCAATAAGATAGTAAGAGCAACAAGAGCAGGCTGTTTCCGGTGGGAATATTCAAAGAATGGAAAGGTAATAGCTGTATCCGAAATAATTACTATTAAACAAGGGGAAACTAAAAGAGGTTTTAGTAATAACGGTGAGACTGTTAAAATTAGATGTAGTTGTCGCAATCAAAGTCGCAGTGTGCGACCAAATTATTGAATTCTATCTTTGTACGGCTCAGTCCCAGAACCCCTACTCTATTAAGTTACTTGATTTAATTGACCTCTTAGATTAATACCAGCGGCATCTTCTCGCCGTCAATTATCAAAGACCCGCAGGGTCTTCACAATTGCCACGCCCCTCGCCTATTGTTTTGCCAAAATTCTCTTAGGCCCTAACGTTTACTTCAAAAACCAACATTTTAAGAAACTACGTTTGAATAGAAAATTATTCAGATTTAGCATTATATTCTTCGTCTAAAACCGGTTTAAACCACTGCGCGGGTCCTTTATCGCGACTTGAAATTGCTATATGAGCAAATTCGGAATTTTGGCTAGCCCCATGCCAATGTTTTATGTTGGGCAGGCATTTTATGGTTTCGCCTTGGCGAAGCACACGTTTACTTTTTCCTTCTTCTTGATAATAGCCTTCACCTTTGGTAACAATGAGAATTTGTCCCGCAGGATGCGAATGCCAGTTAGTACGTGCGCCAGGTTCAAATGTAACCAAACCCGCGTACATGGTATTTAAACTATCTGGGCTGGCCAACATGTTTAGCCACGCGGTGCCCGCAAAATTTTCATTGGTGATTTTTTCACCTTTCGAAAACAAGGCAGCATCCTTATGAATTTCTTTTGCTTCATTGCAACCAATCAACAGGGCTAAAATCAAAAATGTACTATATAGGGTGTTAATTTTCATCTCTTCAATATTATTATTTTCGATTATCAAGTACTTCTTTAAGTACAATTTTTGCTGCTTTTGCGTTCTCGGTCGTCGTAGTTCCTTCTAGTACTTTGGTGAACTGATGCAATTGTTCTTGCTGCCAACCAACGTTTAACGAAAGATTTAAATGGCTTTTTAACATGGGCTCTAAGGTTCCCAAACTTGCAATTACCGATATGGTTACAAGTTCGCGCTGTTTATGGCTAAGCACATCGCGCCCAAAAATATCGGCAAATAAATGTTCTTTTAAGAATCGGTCCATCTCTGGTGAGAATTCTTGATATGCAGGCTTTGGTCCGTCTAAAGACCTACCTACCAAGGTTTCTAAAATTTCCTTTCCTCGTTCATATTTTACGCGTGAATCTGAAATGGGGGTTACCTCTGCTCCCCTTTCATCAATAACACCCTCTTCTTTACGGTCATCAAGCACCTGTAAAAAAGTTTGTAAACCTCGAATACTTCTTGGAAAACCCGCATAAGCGTACACATGTACCAACAGCTCTTTAATTTGGTTAACGGTGAGCTTATTATCCAGCCCATCATGAAGGGCAATTTTTAAGTCCTCTAAATCACCTTGAGCAGTATAACTTGCAATTTTGATAATGCCTTCTTGCTGCAAAGTTAAAGAATGATCAGGAGTGTTTATATGTTGTGCTCCTAAGAGATTAACAAAAATTATTAGCAAAAAAAACAAAAATCTTGTTTTCATACTTATTAAGTAAATATTAATGCAAATTATGTTTAGCCTATAATTTGCTTTTCCTTTATAAATGGCTGCTGGTAGTGGCGTTGACCTGTTGCTTTATATAACGCATTGGCAAGGGCGCCCATAATTGGAGGAAAAGGCGGTTCACCCATACCGGTAGGATCAATTTCGCTTTGTACAAAATGAGTTTCGATCATTTTAGGTGCTTCTTTATGTCTAATTAAACGATAGCGATCAAAATTGCTTTGTTGGGGCATACCATCTTTAAATGTTAGGCCACTATACATGGCGTGCCCAATGCCGTCAATAACTCCACCTTCAGATAAATTGGAAGCGGCATCTGGGTTTACGACAATGCCACAATCGATGGCTGCTGTAACTTTTTTTACTACCGGGGTATCATTATCCATGACTATATCCAATACTTGAGCCACATAACTTTGATGACAGAAATAGGCAGAGACACCTCTGTGAACACCAGGTTCAGCCTGTTTCCAATTCGATTTTTCACGTACCAATTCCAATACCCCGGCATAGCGGCTAGCATCATAATCATTAGATTCCTTTTTGCCCACGGGATTTTCGTCTGCACGTTTCAGAAGTTCCAACCTGAAATCTATAGGGTCCTTACCCATTTCTTCCGCTATTTCATCTAAGAAGGACTGCTCCGCTCCGGCAATAAAGTTTGATCGTGGAGCACGGAATGCTCCAGTGGTAATATTTGAATCTACCGTAAAATCTTCTGCTAAATAATTATCGATCGCTCCCGCAGGAAAACGGTTGGCAAAAAGTGGACTTTCGGGGATGCCCCCTGCCCTTACATGAAAAGCGGTTAAATTTTTATCCGTATCAAAAGCTGCTCTATATGTGGCATAATATGCCGGGCGGTAAATACCCTGTGTCATATCATCTTCACGAGTATATACCAGTTTTACGGGAGCTTTCATACGCTGGGATATGGCTGCAACCTCTACCATAAAATGACCATACAACCTACGTCCGAATCCACCACCTTGGCGTGTCATTTGAATATCGATATTTTCCAATGGAATACCAAGGACTTCAGAAACGGCGGGTTCCATCCATTCGGGAGTTTGGGTGGGCCCCAACAATTCTGCATGGTCATCCGTAACATGGGCAAAGAAATTCATGGGCTCCATGGTGTTATGTGCCAAGAAAGGGCAGCTATAGCTACGCTCTATGATTTTAGCAGCATTTTTAAAAGCAGCCTCGGGATTTCCATCTTTACGGGCCACCTTGATTTTACTACTCGTAATATCCTTTAATTTGGCAGTATGGTCCTCAGAATTTTCCATACCGGCCGGGAAGGTGACCTTCATGTCGTTACCGAACATAGTCATGGTATCGGTAATTTCAGGATTGTTTTCCCACTCTACGTTCAATGCCTTTTTAGCTTGAAATACTTGCCAGGTACTATCGCCCACTACTACAATCAACTCATTAAATGCGGTAAAATGGAACGCCATTTTTTTGAAATCGTCATCATATAGTTTGATGGTAAATACATCGCGAATTCCAGGCATTTGTTTGATAGCTTCTGCATCATAAGATTTTAATTTCATACCAAATGCCGGCGGGTGTACCACCGATGCGATCAACATACCTTCACGTTGCACATCAATGCCGAAAAGGGGCTTTCCGGTAACAAGTTTTTTACCATCGACATTTTTACGGGAAGTACCGATTATGGAGAAATCCTTAATTTCTTTTAATTCTATTTCTTCGGGTACCTCTAGCTTAGACGCTGCGGAAGCCATTTCACCATAACCTGCGGATTTACCCGTAGCTTCATGTGAAAGAATCCCGGCGACCGCTGTAACTTCACCGACCGGAACCTGCCAGGTCTCTGCGGCGGCCTCTTTGAGCATATGACGGGCTGTTGCCCCTGCCATTCGTAAATTTTGCCAAGAACTACTGATAGACCTACTACCTCCGGCAACCTGCCAACTATAAAGATTTGTATTAAGGGCGGCCTGTTCAACGACCACATTTTTCCAATCTACTTCCAATTCGTCTGCCACGATCATGGGCATGGATGTTCTTACATTTTGCCCTATTTCAGGATTGGGCGACATTATGGTAACCACTCCATTATCGCCAATTTTTAGATAGCCATTGATTTCATACCACTCTTTCGGCATTTCTATTTCTACGGCCAGCGCCTCTGCTACCTTTGGTTTACATGAATTGAACCAACTGAATCCCAGAACCAGTCCGCCACCGGCAAGGCTACTATTCTTTATAAATGCGCGTCTTCCCTGTTTTGTCTTTATATGCGTCATGGCTATTAGGTGTTTTGGTTAATCTCTGCCGCTTTTTTAACGGCTTTTTTAATTCTCGTATATGTACCACAGCGGCAAATATTACCGTTCATGGCACCTTCTATTTCCTCTTCTGTAGGATTGGGATTCTTCTTTAATAGCGCCGAAGCGGTCATTATTTGTCCGGCTTGGCAATAACCACATTGGTATACATCAACTTCCAGCCACGCCTGTTGTACGGGGTGATTTCCGTTTTCTGAAAGTCCTTCTATAGTAGTAATGTGCTGTTCGCCCACGGCTGATATGGGCAATTGGCAAGAGCGTACAGCATTCTCGCCAAGATGTACGGTGCATGCGCCACATTGTGCAATGCCACATCCAAATTTTGTGCCTACCAAATTAAAGTGATCACGAAGCACCCATAACATGGGAGTAGATGGATCAACATCTATGTTTTTGGTACTTCCATTTATATGTAT
Source organism: Aurantibacter crassamenti (assembly GCF_016811105.1). Classification (GTDB taxonomy): domain Bacteria; phylum Bacteroidota; class Bacteroidia; order Flavobacteriales; family Flavobacteriaceae; genus Aurantibacter_A; species Aurantibacter_A crassamenti. The sequence goes on along the minus strand of NZ_JAFBGM010000002.1, from coordinate 246,295 downwards.
TGAAAATGTCGCCATAGTGATATCTAATTTTAGGTTTATATCAAGTTAATGATTTATTTAGTTGTGTATATAGAAAATCAAGATTATATCATAAATCTACAATGTTAAAACTCTCATTTTGAGCTAATCAACTTTCTAAATCTAGTTTTGGAGTTCGTATTTAAATTTATTTCTTTAATAAAAACCAAGATAATCCCTATCGAGTAAACATATATCAAAGCGGTTTTTACCATAATAATTAATAGTGTTTTTATTCGCGCACGAGTAGTTTGCTAAAGGTTAAATCTGCTAATTTCCAATTATCATTTTGCTTGATATATACTTCCGTGACCATAAAAGGATTAGTAACTTCATTCTGGCCTACTACTGCCACTAATGTAATTTCATTCCAAAGGATAGCAGTGCTTTCGTTCAATACTTCTACCATTACTTCATGAATTTTTGCCTTTTTGTAATGAATGAATCCACCTCTAATAATATCAACTTCACGGTCTTTACCCCAGGTACCGCCCATATGTACAAATTTTGCTTTATCATGAAAAAGTACGGCAAGACTATCAGCATTTTTATCAGCCATCCACTGCCATTTTAAAGTAGACAATTCCTTAATTTGCTGTTCAATTTCCGATTGGGCTATTGCCATGTGCATACACATAAATGAAATCAGAATACCTAAAATCAGTTGCTTATTTATCATTGTTAATTTTTTAGTGTTCAATTTTATGGGTATCTCGAACACTGCTAAATGTTAGGTCTAGTAATTTCCAATTCTCTCCTTCCTTTTTATAAAATTCCGTAACCGTAAATTCATTTTCAACATCATTTCCTCTTACATGTGCCGTAAGCGTAATTCGGTTCCAAAGAACAGCGGTATTGTCACCAAATGTTTCAACGGCAACGTCATGTACTTCAGCATTTTTATACCAAATGCTACCGGTCTTAATAATTTCCAGTTCCCTTTCTTTTTTCCAAGAACCACTCATATGTACAAATTTGGATTTTTCATGAAATAGCTGTTCCAAATTATCAACATCCTTATCAGCCATCCATTGCCATTTCAATGCTGAAAGTGACTTGATTTCTTCCTCTATTGTGGATTGTGCTAATGCATTGAAACTTCCTAAAATGGTAATGAAGATGGCTAAAATCTTAATTTTTGTATTCATTTTATTATTGTTTATTAATTAGTATTAAACTTTAGTTTGCTTGTGGATACTTCTTTTATTAGATGGAAAGCTATAATTTAACAACACGCTCCATGTAAAATCATCATCAGGCAAGATTTGTGTGCTGATTCCTTTGTTTACCACCCCTGTTAATGAAAAGGGACAATTTCTTTTCGCCAAGGTCAAAAATGCAGAAGTATAATAGCCGGTTAATTTATCTGAAGTAAGATAGTAAACTTGTGGCGTAAAATTGATAAATACAGTTTTTGAAAGGGGTATTTGTGTAAAGGAAGCATTTGCTACCAAGAAATTGGTCTCCTTTACACCTTCATCTAGACCACGCCCGTATAAATAATATATACCTAAGCTAAACCGCTCTGTTATTTTATAATTGGGTACTACTTCTGCGCCAATATATCTTCTTGATTCTAACAGTTCCTCATTCTGCCCATTGCGAATTACATTTACCGTTCTAAAATTGAGTCCGGGATGTGCGCCTACTCTAAGCGAGAATTTTTCTTTTTCAATTGCCATATAGCGAAACCAAAACAACATAGTCCAAGGTTTGCCTTCTAGTGAAAAGCGCATATCGGGTTCAAAACTTAGCTTTCCCTTGGTAAACTTTAAATCGAACAACAAAGCAGGGTCACCTAAAGAAAAGGAAGGTACCAGCGAAACTCCATTATGGGTAATACTCGCTGTACCTTTAAAATCATCTAAAAATTTAGGGTGATTTTCAGAAGTACTTTCTTGAGCGTACATGTTTGTTAATAAAAGCGATACTACAAACGTAACTACTTTATTCATAAAGGGTTAATTTCTTCTGAAACAAAATTAGGATAAGAAAATAGGCAGGGTAATACCCAAATAACGGATGTTTATACCATAATTACAGATTTTAAGATCAGGGTTTCATTACATGATAGTCAATAGGTTATCTTTATTTTAAATACAATTGGTCGTGAAGAATATTTTAGAGATTAAAACCATTGCAGATTACTTTAAACTGCGAAATTGTGAAGTGCTACATCCGTTGGTGGGTATAGTAGATTTTGACAAAGTGAACCAAATCAGTTACACTAATAAGTCTTACGATGGATTTCATTATAGTTGCTATGCCATCTACCTAAAAGATGCCGTAGGGTGTAAATTGATGTATGGCGGGAATGCTTATGATTATGATGAGGGTACATTGGTCTTTATGGCGCCTAACCAAACCATTGAATTTGGTGGGTTCGCCCCCGATTATGTACCAAAAGGCTATGCATTACTGTTTCACCCAGACCTGCTATTGGGCACTAATCTGGCTAAAAAGATTCAGGAGTTTAATTTCTTTGCCTATTCTAGTAATGAAGCTTTGCATTTATCGGCTAAAGAACGAAAAGTGATTTTAAGTTTGTTGGAAAAAATTCAGTTTGAATTGGAACTACCGATAGATAAATACAGTAAAAAACTGATCGTAACCAATATTGAGTTGTTTTTAGATTACTGCCTTCGATTTTATGATCGTCAATTCATTACACGAGAAGTAGTGAACAAAGGAACCTTAGAAAAGTTCGACAACCTTCTAAGTAGCTATTTTTCTTCGGATAAACCAAAAACTAACGGCTTACCTTCTGTTGGTTATTTCGCAGACCAATTACATCTGTCGTCAAACTACTTTGGAGATTTGGTCAAAAAGGAAACTGGAATATCTGCCCAAGAATATATACAGATAAAACTTATTGATGTGGCAAAAGAAAAAATCTTTGACCCTAACAAATCAGTAAGTGAAATAGCATATGAATTGGGTTTTAAATATCCACAGCATTTTAGTCGTCTATTCAAACAAAAGGTAGGGCATTCGCCTAAAGAATTTAGGGCCTCTATTAATTAATTGAGGTTAAAATCATTCCACACACATTGCTTTCCCTCCTATCGTCGGTCAGTTAATTAGTGTTCCATTACCTTCGAGAAGAAAGTTTAAAGAAAGAAAAAAATCAATGAAAATTTGTAGATACTTTCGTTTTTAATCAAAGCTCAAGTTACATAACGCGGAACATTATAGTACAATTATAGCAAATTCAGCGAATAGCGCATTTTCGCGCTATTTGATATAATATCAGATATAACAACACGTATGTGTTTTATATCGGCAGATATTATGTCAAAGCTAATTTGCGGTTGGTATCATCATAAGTTGTTTTAATTCCGTCACATCGTCTTGCCGAAAAATAAATCACCCAATGGGTAATTCATTTTTCTTGCGTACGTCAAAGCTAATTTGCGACCAGTATCAACATATCTTTTTAAATGGCAGCTACATCGTCTCGCCGCCAAATAAAATCAGCCACTGGCTAATTTCTTTTGTCACGTAGATAATTTTGGAAACAATGTACGGGTTGGTCGCTAAATATTAGAATCTATTGTAACTCTTAAGACTGCTTTAAGGTAAAAGAAACCATATGGCAGCCAACTATTATTATAACCAGCCCCCTAAAATTTTTAACGCTCCTCTCCCCTATTGTTTAGCTAAAATTCTCTTAGGCCATTTTGCCAGAACATCATCAGGGTAGTAATATGAAAATTTAAGAAAAGTAGATTTGTAAGATTTAAACTTAGTTATGTTAAGAAAACTATAGTATTTAAAATCACTAAAATTTCTATAAAATACCTATCTTCAAAGATAAAATACTAAAATCTCGGCTTTGTTCGTTATTTTTACACAATAAAAATAGAATATTTTGAGTCAATTTGATTACATAAAAGATATAGCTAAATATGGTCTGGAAAATGACCAGGAGCAACTTATGTCTGTACTTAATGCACTCGTTGAACATTCTAAGAAGACAAAAAAAGTAAATTTTGCAATTCAATTGCAATCTATTCTTAAAGAATCTATGCGCCAGCAAAGCGCAAATAATCTAACTAAAGTTGGCTCAGATTCATATCATCAACGTATTGACGACCGTGATATTCAAGATTTAATTCTTGAAAAAATCACATCGGATTATTCTTTAGAAAACATAGTTGCAGATGATGATGTTATGGGAGAATTGAAACACTTCATTGAAGAACACGATAAAATTGAATTGCTGCAACAATTTAAACTTCCTGTTTCTAACAAACTATTATTACATGGTCCTTCAGGTTGTGGTAAAACACTTGCTTCATATGTGATTGCAGGGGAATTAAAAAAGATGATGGTTGTTGTGAATCTAGGCGCTATTGTTTCTTCTAAACTAGGGGAAACAAGTAAAAATCTATCCAAGATTTTTAAGAAAGCTGCACTTGAAGACTGTATCATTTTTATTGATGAGTTTGATAGTTTAGGAAAGGTTAGGGATTATAGTCAAGACCATGGCGAGATGAAACGTGTGGTTAATACGATACTCCAATTGTTTGATTATCTACCACAAAGTAGCATCGTAATTGCAGCAACAAATCAAAAAGAAATGCTTGATACGGCATTAACAAGAAGATTTGATAGTATTATAGGTTTTTCATTGCCAAACGCAAAGCAAATTAAAAACCTTGTTGAATTGACATTGAATAAGAGCGGTTTTTCGTTTAGTAACAAAAGCGAAGCAGCTAAAATAATGAAGCAATGTGTGGGCTTATCATATTATAGTATTCAAAAAACGTTATTAACTTCTTTAAAGCGTAGCCTATTCAAACAGAATAAAAAAGACGTCAAGTCTATTACCAAAATAGACGTTAAAATCTGGAAAGCCCTTGTTATTGCAGAAAAGAAGTCGCTTAAAGTAAGTGCTTAAACTTCACCCTCTAAATCTGCCTCAGCTTCAGCAACATTTATGACTTCTACACTATTTATGGCACGTAATTCATCATAAAGGCGACCAGTATTTACTTTTAAAGTTTCTTCAATTTTAAGAACAAGAGAAAAATTAAACTCTTTAGGGTAATTTTCTACTTGAGACGCCATTATTTGATTGGAAAGTCTTGCCTGAACAGCTAATTTAAAAGTCCTTTCTTCATTACGTAAGAGTGATACATCAACATTAAATGTTAGTTTTTGAACATTACTATATGGTGCTGGAGTAGCTTTATCTCTAGCCGATTGTGACCAGGTAAGATTACTGCGTAATTTTGAATTAAGTTCTTTTTGCACTCTATTAATCTCTTCAGAAGTATGATTTCTATAAACACTAAATGCCATATGGATTGGACAATATGTTAGTTGGTTATGTTGTAATGGTAAAAAACTAAAACACAAGGTTGCAGTTACTTTTAATATACCATTATTTTTACCCAGAGGTGTTGATACAAGATAATCTGGAAAGTTAATTGGGTAAATCTTTTGCTCTTCACTCTTAATACTATCTTCCAGAACCATTGTCGCATTATTCTCATTAGAAAAAATGGTTTGGTCGGCATCTATAAGTCCATAGCCAGAAGTTCTGTTTAACAACGTTTTATGGGCGTCAGGATACACTATGCTTTTTAATGTTGCTCCATTAACTATTAATGCTTTTAAAGTTTGTGATTTTAAGTCAGGGTATGCAATTTTAAGTTGAGCTGCAAGATTTGCAACTAAAGGTGCGGCAAGACTAGTACCTACTTCTTTGGTATAACCCATAGCCGGATTTGAAGATAAAACTGTCATTGCAGCATTATCCATAAAATCAATGGTTGTAGGATTATAAAAACCATAATCACCACCACTTTCTAAAACGTCCGGTTTAAATAGGTTTTTGTTACGTTTTTTCACGGAATTTATAGCAGCTAGGTCAACATGATCTTTTCGCGAGTAGATAGTTGGAAATTCTTTTCCTGAAGAAATACCATTAAAAACACCGCTATAGAGTCCGTCAGCAGCTGCACCAACAGTAACATTATTCATTGAGTCTGCCGGCGTGTTTAAATTGGTATGTTCATTAGTGAAATATTCTAAATCGTAGTTTATATTTTCATTTAAAGCATAATCATTATTACCTGTACTTATAAATATCAGACTATCGGTCTTATGAGCGAACTTATCTAACTCATACGTGTAGTTTGAAAACATTTCATTGGTACTCTTATGTGTGTTATAGCAAATGGTTAACACAAAAATACTTAGATGCGGATATTTCGTTTTTGCATCATATAGCATCTCGAGAACCTTCTTTTCGGATAAGTAACCATTAGAATTCCCAAGCAATTTTATAGATAACAGCTTGGCGTCTGCATTCACTTCTCCTTGAAAATTATTAAGATGATTTCTTCTTCCAAGCGCCGCAAGAGCTCCTACCATTGTACCATGACCATGATTTCCATATTCATCTATTAGTGGATTTCCTCCTAGGTTAAAGGTATCATCTTGAACAGTAATACTAGCCAAAGGGGTTTGCATGCTAATACCAGTATCCAAAATACCTATTAATGGTAATTCTTCATCAGTATTTGAGACTTCAAAGCCAAAATCCCTATTCGGCACGTTGTATTGCCCAGGGCTAATCACTCCAGAAAGTGAAGAAGTAATACTCTCAATGATATCGAAATTTTGGGCAATAGCAGTTAATTCTTCAAGAGTTGCATCATATATTTCCAGGCGATTATTTTCTCTATCAATATTATAGTCCAAAATATGGTCAGTAAGATAAAATTCAAGTGCTTCAATTATTGAGTTTTCCACTTCCTGATTGGCGGGTAATTCTATTGTTTTAAGAACAACCACGTTACCTAGACTCTCTGCGTTCACTTTTAAAACGTCGGAAAGCGTTAGCAATTTGAAATTTTTTACAAAGCGTATATTTTTATTAAAAGAAGCGGTTTCATCATTTTCTAAACCTCTATTGATTAAACCTTCAACGCTATTAATAAATACTTGAAACTTTTCACGGTCAGAAATTGAAAATAAAGCAGTTCGATTATATTTAGTAAAGCTCACCCCTTCAAGTCCAAAAGTATTATACCAAATACTATAGTATTTCTCAAGATGAAACTGACCCATGAAGTCTACTTCAACATAATCTATATCATAAGGTACATCTATAGTTTCATCTTTTGAGGCAATTTTTAATTCTAAATCCTCACGGTACGATTCTAAGTTATCCCGAAAACCTTTTGCCATATAAAAATAGTTTGGTTCGGGACGGTTTTCAGATTTTGCCTCTGGGGCACCGTAATTAAATTTAACTATTCCAGTTTCCGAAAGCTGTCTAGCTGCAATAATTCTTAAATGATTTCTGTTTGGCATTCCTTAGTTAAGGTTTTAATTAAAATCTTATCAAATTGATAAGTGTTATTATTAGTGGAAGTAATAACCAAAAAAAACGAAACTCAAATATAATTGTTTTTAACAAGTAACCATTTACAAAATTCCGTAATCGATTGTGAACTAGAAAGAATAATCCCATTCCATACACATTGCCTCTTCACTCCTATCGTCGCTTGGGCAAAGAGTATTCCATTATCTTTTGAGAAGAAAGTTTTAGAAAGAAAAAAATCAATGAAGATGGTAACAACTTTGCCTGCGCACCATCTCGCTCAAATAATAAAGATTCTCAATCTTTATTATTATGCCGTAACCAAAGCTCAAGTTACATAACGCGGAACATTATAGTACAGTTATAGCAAATTCAGCGAATAGAGCATTTTCGCGCTATTTGATATAATATCTGCCGATATATCAATACGTATGTGTTTTATATCGGCAGATATTATGTCAAAGCTAATTTGCGGTTGTTATCATCATAAGTTGTTTTAATTCCGCCACATCGTCTTGCCGAAAAATAAAATCAGCCACTGGCTAATCTTATTTGTCACGAATTTAAAAGCTAGCCTTTTAAATTTTTTTGAAATTTGCGATTTAAAATATGAGCCAGTTGGCGCGCTGGCAAAATAATAATTTTTTAGCCCTTGCTAACCTCTCGTCTTGTTTGAAACTTTTCTTTTAGGCGCTTATATTATTATGTAAAATAGACTTTCAACATTGTAATCAGTAATCGTAATGTTTTATCTTTTTTTCTTGATAAAAAAAGAAACAAAAAAATCAAGGCTAACAGATAATTTTGGAAACAATGTACGGGTCGGTTACTAAATTTTAGGATCCATTGTAACCCTTAAGGCCACCTTTAAGGTAAAAGAACCAATCTGGCAGTTAACAATTATTGTAACCAGCCCCCTAAAATTCTTAACGCTCCTCTCCCCTATTGTTTTAGCCAAAATTCTCTTAGGCCGATTTCCAATACATAATCAGTACAATTGTTCATGATTAGTTCAATCGCGTTAACACAACAGCTTCTTTGTTTTCATTTTCATTTAGTATTATCAAATTATCATTTAAGTCCATTTCTCCTAATATTTTTACCCCATCATCATACCGTAGTGCAGATATCTGAACGTGACCATTATCTAAAAGTAAAATATTATACATTTCATACCCTTCATTAAGTAAAGTTTTGTAACTCAAATCTTCTAAATTGATTTCATATAAATCAGTATCTTTTGCTAAATAAACATATTCATTTGAATAGGATTTTATGGACCATTTGTTGAATGATGACAATACTGGATAAGAGGAATCAGGCACTTCAATAATTTCTACTGTTTTACTAGATTCATTAAATCTCCAAGATTCGTTACCATAACCGAAAAAATAAACTGCATCTTTGTCCTTATCTGAAATGTATTGATATGAGCCTGGAATTAGTTCTATGGCAACCGTCTCTTCAGTATTCCCTTCCCATAAAAGAATTAATTCCAAACTGTCATCATTTGAACTAAGACGGCTAATTCCAGTTGTAGAGTCTAGACTTGTCCACCCACCATGATTAGTTAGCAGATGTATATTCCCATCTCTACCTTGCCAATAATTGTGAACTCTTTTATCGGTCAAGCTTTCTACATTTATAATACCTCCATTTTCCTTTCTAATTTTAGTAGTGTTATTGCGTTCTTCCGTATATATACAATTCCCTTTTGAATCTACTGAAAAGTAATCAGCGATTTGCCCTTCACTTAAATATTCTTCAATGGTTATTCTTTCAGGATTCGTCGAATCAATCTTATATACCATATACCCACTTAAATAATAAATATTTCCTTTTGCATCGGTTTGAAAAGGATTTTCTCCATTATGTCCTACATCTACATGATTTGGAAATATATCGAATGAAAACAATGCACCGTCAGATTTCCTGACAAGGATTTTGTTGTATTCTATAATAATTTCATTATCAGATGATATAGTAAAAGAGCCTTCTAGGACCATATACACGTCACTAAGATGATGGATGTTTTTTACAATTATTCTTTCTTGATATTCAGTGTCATCTGAGCCTAAATTAAAGAGAGACAGATTCTCCATTTGCCCGTTTGAATCTACTTTAAATAAGTTGTTTTGCAAAGAAATGCTTTCTGTTTTGCCAGATTTAGATGATTCATTATTCTTATCACCAAGAACAATAAGGGATTTGGCATCTTTTATTTCAATAAGTTGGTTTTCAATGCTAAAATCTTCTGAACCAACCTCAGGTTCATTTTCTTCATTAATTTTATTAATTATTGGAGTATTCTCCGCCGATTCCTTTGTGCAGCTTAAAACAGTAAATACCAGAAGTAAACTGATAAAAATTCTTAAATTCATTGAAATAGATTTAGGGTTTGTATTATTTATCTGATTTTATTTAAACCAGTTTATTAAATACTTCAATAGCAAAAGATTGATATATTAAAACGGAGCAAAAATCTAAAAATTGTTTAGCAGTAAAATACCATTCCACACACATTGCCTTCCTCCTATCCTCCTTCGCGAAAAAGCTTCGGCGGACAAGCTCGTCGGTCAGTTCATAAGTGTTGCATTACCTTTTGAGAAGGAAGTTTTTAGAAGACGTTTTAATTTTAAAGATTGAGAATCTTTAAAATTTAGGCGAGATGGGGCATTGGCAAAAAGAAAGTGAAGTGCCAAATATGCCAGCGCGCCAACCCGCTCAAAAAATAAAAGGTCTACTAGACCTTCCATTTTTATGCCGTCAAAGCAAAGTTATCCGCCGAAAATGGCGGACAGGCGCCACGCAAGACATTATGATACAAAAATGTATCATAATCTGAGGTTATATCAAATAACGATAAGTTACTTAAACAAATAGCGATAAGTTATAAGTTATTTGAGGAAAAAGCAACACAATTAGTAGTTAGTATCACTTCGGAAATATATGTTTATGTTATTGGGTAACATGTTTTGCTCTATATCTTTTCTAAAATGGCCTTTTTATACGATTTACCAATAGGTAGTTTAGCATCACTCTGAAGTACAATTTGATTGCCTTCAATCAATTTTAATTTGTTGAAGTTGATCACAAAAGATTTATGTATTTGTATAAAATCTGGGGGCAGCATTTCTAAAAAATTTGATAGCGTTTGTGGCGTCAGAATCATTTCTTCTGTAAAGATTTTGATATAATTGCCATGTGCTTCGATATATTGAATTTTATCAAAATCGATTTTAATAATCTTCTTATCGCTTTTTACGAAAATAGATGTTACGACTTCCCCCCTATTGTCTGATAATTCTGTGGCTTTTTGATGAACTTCTTGTCTTCGTGTAAAACTATCTCTTGCTAATTTTAAAGCAGCTCCTAAAACAAGACCGAGTAGCATAATGCCGAAGTAATTGAAGAACATCTTTGAATCAAAAACTTTATCGGAAATAGCACTTGTGATTAGTGCTGAAATAAGGGTGAATACAACAGCATTGGCGGCGAAAAGACCCATAAAAACTATTAATTTTTCTTTTAAAAAAGGTAAAATAAACAGATTGTTTATATAAACTGCAGGAGTCAATAAACAGATAGCAAAAATAGCGGTCACTACTTTATTAACTGGTTGTACGGTGACCGTCAATAGCAGAAAAACAAAAAACCATGCCAATAGGTTCTGTGCGATTTTGTTAGTCATTAAGCGGTCTAATACGGACATGGGATTCGTGTAGAAATCTATTCAAAATTAAGGTATTCCCCTTCAACTGCTAGTAGTTAAGTAGTTATGAATTGCATTTGAATGTAAACATTTCTTTTTAGTTGATACAATTTTAAGGGATTTTCATCATTAAACGACGTGTGTTCGTCATTATTTGTTTTTAAATATGTAAAATGTCATGAAATTTGTCTGAAAGAATAATTTAAGCTATAAATCGTTTTAAAGATGAAAATCATTGTTATGAAAAACTTACTATTTTACTTGGCCATGATTGTACTAATGCTAAGTTGTTCTAAAAAAGAGGACATAAACCTTTTGCCTGGTGTACAAGGCTGGCATAAAAATAATACTATTGATATTTCAGGTACAAGCAGAAACTACCACATATACCTTCCGCAGAATACTTCAAATGCTCCAATGGTGATTTTGTTTCATGGCAATCGAAGCAGTAATGATGAACTACTCGGCTTTTCAAATGCAAAGGCTCCTTATAAAATCTGGGAGGAAATCGCAGCACAAGAAAATATAATTCTCATTGCACCTAACGGAACTTATGGTTCAAGTGGCCATCGTGGATGGAATGATTGCCGAAGCGATTCTGAAGGGAATCCTGATGCGTATGATGTTCTTTTTATCGACCAGCTTATAGACTTTATTGTGTCTGAACATGATGCTAATGCAACAAGTGTTTTTGCTGTTGGCACTTCTAATGGTGGGCACATGGCTATGCGATTGGCTCAAGAAATGCCTGAAAAGTTAAGCGCTTTTGCAGCTATTGTTGCCTCAAATCCAGTTAATTCACAATGTACTAGCTCGGCTTTACCGATTTCAGCGTTGTTTATGAACGGTACTGAAGACCCGATTAATCCTTATGAAGGTGGAGAAATGAGCAGTAATCGCGGAGAAGTATTTTCGGCCCAAGAAACCATTGCTTATTGGGTAAATAGAAATCAGACCGATTCAAACCCGACGGTAACTGATTTGGCGAATACGGATACCTCTGATAATAGCTCTGTAAAAAAGCACCTATATACAAACGGAGCAAATAATACGGAAGTAGTTCTTTATGAGGTAATTGGCGGCGGGCATACCGAACCCAGTATATCTGAAAGATATGGCAATCTCTTTAAGGCAGTTGTTAAGGAGCAGAACGGAGATATTGAAATGGCTAACGAAGTCTGGAATTTCTTTAAAACCAAATAATAAATAGCGTGAAAGACATTGAGAATAATTTTCGTAGACCTTGCACCGAAACGAAATGGAATTTGGTTTTCTTGATGCTCCCACTTTTCCTATTTGTGATGAGCAGTTGTTCAAAAGATGACGATGCCCTTACAGATAATCTAGGGGAATTCAATGCAAAAACTATTCAGCATGATGGCGTGGAACGTACCTATCATATGTATTTACCCAATAATTTCAATAAAACAAATGCTTCTCCTCTGGTGTTAGCACTACATGGTGGCGGTGGTACTGGTAGCCGTTTTGAAAAAGACGTTTCGGAAGGTAGTTTAACCGCGGCGGCAGAAGCAAGAGGAATGGTGTTAGTTACACCCAATGGCATTGATAAGCGATGGAATGACGGCCGCACTGAACACTTCGGCGGCGATAGTATGTATGATGATGTAGGGTTTATATCCGCCGTTATTGATAGGATGATTGAAGACTACGGTGTGGATTCTAACAGGGTTTATGCTACAGGAATATCAAACGGAGGGCTGATGTCATTTCGTCTTGCCCTGGATCTTTCAGATAAAATAGCGGCCATTGCCCCTGTCACTGCTCAAGTATCAAAGGCGGTTGAGTCAAAAGTTCCTGATTTCCCAGTCTCTTTGATGCTGGTAAATGGGGTAGACGATCCTTTGGTACCCTATGATGGGGGTTGTATCGATGTACCATTGAGTAATCAATGTAGAGGAGAAGTGTTATCAACAGATGAATCTATCGCTAAGTTCTTAGATTTCAATCAATGTGCAACACTGGCAGAAACAGAAGCTATAATAGACCAATTGCCTAACGACGGAACTAGTGTGGAAATAACAAGATATAATACCTGTGCTGATAAGGCTGATGTTGTTTTAATCAAAGTTATTGGAGGAGGTCACACTTGGCCCGGAGGTGCTCAATACCTTCCCCCAGATCTTGTAGGAGTAGTTAGTAGTGAGATCAACGCTAGTGAAATGATTCTTGATTTCTTTTTAAGTCATACAAGAAATTGATTGGCTGATTACTAATTTTCACAATACTTGATGATACATACTTTTGGTTCAAGGCATTTTAGTTTAAATACCATTCCACACATTGCCCTCCCTCCTATCCTCCTTCGCAAAAAAAGCTTCGGCGGACAAGCTCGTCGGTCAGTTAATAAGTGTTCTATTACCTTTTGAGAAGAATGGTTTAGAAAAAAAATTTGGAAGGAGGATTTTATTTTGTGCTTATCAACCTCTAATAATACAACCTAAAATCGAGCAACTTACAGACATTGTAATGTTTTTGGTGTAGTTCTTCAACCACCTCAAACATATCATCATCTTCTTTAAATAAGTTGAAGAATACTTTATCTAGATTAGTGCTGCTTATTCCATTATACGCATTACCATAGCCAGAAATAGCTTTGGCATTGGTGATATCTAAAAAATATTGAGCTTCCTCTTCATCTAAATCTAGAATTTTTGCATTGGAGAAATGTAAAATCTTTCCTTTTAATCGTCCTTCAAACAGCTCTGCAATTTCTTGTAAACTGTAGTAATAGCCATTTAAACAAATACTATTGGCCTCACCAGCCATTACCAAATAGATGATTTCATAGTCTTTAAAATTATGATCATCTAATACCAGAGCATTTAAGCTATCTTCTAAAACTTCAATGGTGTCGCATGTTTTATGGATACTTGTTATACCATATTTCAAGGCCAATTGCTCCAAATTTTCTTGAGCTTCGGTAACCTTGTCGGTTTCTATTTCATCAACCCCTTCTAAACAAAAAATGAAATTAGCTGAATCTGTAGATTGTTCTTGAGGTAATTGTCGTCTTTTTTCTAGCAAGCTATTATAAATGTGTAAAGTAAATAAATCACAAAATTAAGATAACGTTTCAATTTATTTTGAAGATTATAATTAAAATATCATTCAAAACACATTACACTTTAATTTTATCGTCCACTGATAAAAAAATCAATAAAAATAACAACGATTTTTTCTACTTATAGTAATGCTGAAAAATGTAAAGATTCTAAATTTTTACGATCAAATATTGTGCAGTTCATCGATTATTCACCACTTCTTATCGATTATTGACCACAGCTTTTGAGCTATTCACATACAAATAGGATCAACTCACAACAATTCGGGGTAGGCATAAATCCTAGGTGAGGTTATGGCCGTAGATATTACTAACCTATTTATGAAACCCCCGATTAATATGACATCATTTATTGAAAGTGAAAAAAATGAATTCTTATGGAAAAAAACAATATTAAGTAAATTCATTTTAGCAGTTCTTCTATTCAGTTTAACTTCTACTACCTTATTTTCTCAAGATAACAACTTCGCGGTTATGGAAGTTGTTGAGATAACATTTACAAGCCAAGAGCAATATGACAACCCCTATCTTGATGTAGATGTATGGGTTGAATTAAAAAAGGCCAATTCAATTAACGAGGTATATCGCATACCTATATTTTGGGATGGTGGAAATGTCTTTCGAGGACGCCTAGTTGCTACTTCACCTGGAAACTGGACGTGGAACATCATCAATGAGACTGTCACTAATTCAGACCAAGGTTTTATTGGTAAAAGCGGTTCATTTACAGCTTCTCCAGCGAATGTTGGCACCAACCCTAATAACCGTGGGTTTATACGAGTTGCCTCCAATAACCGCACTTTAGAGTACGCCGATGGAACACCTTTCTTTTATACGGCAGATACTTCATGGTCTGCGTTAACAGCTGTATTCGGGTTTGAACAAGCAAATGACATTAGCGGTATTTCGCTAAAGGATTATGTTTTAGCACGAAAAAATCAAGGGTTTAACGGACTTAATGTAATTGCTAGTTTTCCGGATGATACTTATCTTGAACAAAGAGGCAGGAACCTAGATCGACCAGGTACTGAATCAGGATTATGGGCAAGTAAAACTTGGGGTAAGAAAATAGGCTCGAATGGTGCACTTCCGTTCGAGATGAAAAATCAAGGGCAATCTTTTACGGATGCACCTTTAGAAGTGGATTACAAGAGAATTACACCTGCATATTGGCAGTCGGTAGATGAGCGTATGCAGTTTTTGTCTGATGAGGGATTTGTAACTTTATTTGAATCCGTTCGCCGACATGAGCGCTGGGCTTTTCGTTCGCAGAGTGAAAAAGATGTTTTTTATAATTATATCCGCTATTTATGGGCGCGGTATGGTTGTTATAATATGATTTTTAGTTGGGTACACCATGATAGCAAAGGGGCAATATATCCGCAGTGGCGAGAATTGGTTCAAAATGCACATAATAAACTAAGTAAACAGCTCGGAAATAGAATGCCCTACGGTCAACCGAGAACGGCAATGTCTTATAACACTTCGCTAAATAATTGGGAACGAGATATCCCAGGAGCAATTGATATACAGAATGTTAGTAATGCAGAGCGAGATGAAACCATGCATGAATGGCTTCGCGATATCTATTATTCACAAAATTCAACAAAACCTGCTCTTAATTTAGAACCGTTTTATCCGGGCTGGGGTTTACATTCTGGTAATGAAATTAATTCGGGAATGGATGATACTACCATGGCCCAGATGCAAATGTATGGTTCTGTATTAAGTGGTGGTTTGGCAGGTCATGCTTGGGGAGATGCGTGGTATGCCGGCGCTGCAAGTTCAACGACAAGAAAACAAGTAGATGGCGGTACCATCGTTGAAAAAAATGATCCACAGAAAAACGCATTAACAGCATTTGATTCACAGGCGATGGGTCACCTAAAGAATTTTATATTAGATTCTGGTCACGATTATAGTAAATTGATACCAGCGGCAGATACGAATCTAAGTGATAGCCAGAATTATTTACATACATTATCTATATCGGAAGATAAATCGTTTGCGCTAGGTTTCTTTACTGCTGATTCTAGATCTAATGCTAAATCACTACCAGAACTAAAAAATCTTACAGCTTCAGAAACGTATAAATTTGAGTGGTGGGATGTTACCAATGGTGGATGGATTTCTTCAGAAGATATTACAACAACAAGCTCTGGAGTATTACAAACTCCTAGTTTACCAAACAATGATCGTACAAAAAATTGGGCGTATCGAATTCGATCTTTAGATTATATTGATGGTGAAATAATTGCTGAAGAAGAAGAAGTAGAAGAAGTAGAAGAAGAACCAACGAACAATTTTGCACTTCGTATTAATTGTGGTGGAGACGCAGTAACCTATAATGGTGAAGAGTTTGTTGCAGATTCTTATGCTGATACTGGTAACACATTGAATAGACCGCAAACAGGATTAACAGCTCCGTTTAAGACTTTCCGATATAGTCGCTCACAAGTGATGGGATATGATATTCCATTAGAAGATGGTGAATATACAGTAAAGCTTCACTTTGCTGAACTATGGTTCGGTGCTACTGGTGGTGGAAGTGGCGGTGTTGGTAATCGTGTCTTTGATGTACGAATGGAGGATAACTTGGTAGAGGATAATCTAGATGTTTTTGCCCAAGTTGGTGCTGATGCCTCACTTACTCGGACTCATACTGTTATTGTCACTGATGGACAATTGGATATAAATTTTTCTGCATTAGCTGCGGATGGTGGAACCAGACACCCTATTATCAACGCTATTGAGATTATTGGAATTACGGAGAGTATACCTATAGAAGAAGAAGAAGAAGAAGAAGAAGAAGAAGAAGAAGAAGAAGAAGAAGAAATTTCAGAGGATAGAGATGATTTAATAGGACATTGGACACTCGATGAATTAAATGGCTTAAGTGCGAAAGATAAAAGTGGTCAAGATTTTTCTGGAAAGCTTGAAAATGGAATTACATTCGATAACCATAAAAGTAGTGGGCAAAAACAAGGTGCTCTAGAATTTGATGGATCAAACGATTGGATAAACTTACCGGATATAGACAATGATTTAGGATCTAACTTTACAGCATCCGCATGGATAAAACCTAGTAATGCAGAAGGTGGTTATCAAGGTGTTTTTGGTAGCACAACTTCTGGTGGGTTTATGATGTTCATTAAGAAGAACAAACTAGCCTTTAAAGTTACTACCAAAGAGAATGGATCAAGATTAGTAAGTGGAGGAAGTATTCAGAATAATATTTGGCAAATGATTACTTGTACCTATGATGGTAGTATGATGCGTTTCTATATAAACGGTGAAAATGTTCATAATGAACCTCAATCGGGAATTTTGAAAGATAAAAAAGAAGCTCGAATAGGTTGGTCTGGTTGGAGGGATCAATACTTTGAAGGTGGTATAGACGATGTGAAATTATTCAATGGTACGCTTACGAATCAAGAAATATTAACTCTGTTTGAAGCAGACGATGTACATTCAAATACAATTGATGCGGTTATAGATGCTACTTCGTCCAAAGAAAATGTGATAAGTTCTGATGCGGTACAAACTTTTCCGAATCCCACAAATAGCACTATCACTGTTTCAGGAGTGCATTCTGGTATGCAACTCATGCTTTTTGATTTTTCAGGAAGAGCAATGACTTCTAAAACGGTTACAGAAGATGGAAATGTTCAGATGGATTTAACAGATTACCCAAAAGGAATGTATGTGCTTCGAGTGTCTAATAAAGCTGATGCGGTAGCGAATATTATTGTTCGTGAGTAATATATAGTTTTGAAAAAGTAGTTAAAAAGGGGCCAACATATGGCCCCTTTATTATTTGCAACAGTAACCATTACAAATCTAATTTACTATATGACAAATACATAATATGTTACAAATCTAAAACTCATGTTCAATTTTGGTTAATGTTAATTATATTACTACACACAATTTCAACATGTATTTTATGAAACCTAAATTAACATCGATAATCTTTTTTTTGTTTGTAGTAATAGTTTCAACCACTGCCATGGCACAAGAAAATTATTATTTTTCAGCCGTTCAGGGTAAAATGAGTAAAAAAGACTCCATTATCTTAGTAGCTGTTCATCCAAAAATGATAAAGGCGCAAATTTCAGGAGAACAAGCAGCTAACTTTAAACTTCTTTCTATTTCTAAGGGAAGTAAAGAAAACACGGGTAATACAATTGTTACATTTAGGTTTGAACCACAAGCTGAAGCAAATGGAATTTCCAGAGCTTCTTTAAAAATCAAAAGTAAATCTAAGACCTTGTTAGAAGTTGGTTTGAAAGGAATGGGTATACCTGCTTTAGAGGGTGAAAATGAAGCATCATTGTCCAGTATTTTAGACCTTTTAGATTTTGGCACCAATGTTGGCTGGACTACCCTACCCAACCATATACAACCGGAGTTACAAGGTGATGAAATAAGTGCGGGTCTTTTTCAAAAGGCGAATGATGGAGATGTCACTATGACACCAATAGCTAGGTATTCGCCACCTTCTATTATTCCCTTTGGATACTATCTTTCTTCGCCAGAAGGACCTGAATTAAAACGTGTCGGTATTTTGGCGGATAGCGAAAATTTTCATGAGCACCAAGCTCTCTATCCTACTCTAGAATCTGGCGCAACTAGTTTTGATCCTAAAGATGAAACATTTGGTTTTTATGTGGTGAGTCATACGCACAATAGTTTTTCTGAAGATCAATGGAATATGATAAATTTCCCTGATAGAGCCGCACACTCCGTTCGCATATATCCTGTTAAAACGAAAGAAGGTCAACTTAAAGAGAATTCATATTTGGTTTGCTATGAAGAAGCTTCTAATGGTGATTATCAAGATTATGTGTTTTTAGTAGAAAATATAAAACCTGTTCAAACCAAAACTTTATTTACAACAATACTACAACCCAATGATTTCACTGGATGGGATACCTTTTTAGAAACAAAAGGACTAAATAATGACCCTGAAAAAATTTTTAGTGTAAAGGATGGTGTTTTAAAGGTTGTAGGTGAAGAATTAGGGTATGTTATTACTCAGAAAAGTTATAAAAATTATCATATGAAATTGCAGTTTAAATGGGGAGATTTAAAATGGCCACCTAGAGAAAATGAAAAACGTGATAGTGGTGTCTGCTACCATATACCAGAAAGTGAAGAAAACAAAATTTGGCCACTTTCAGTTGAATGCCAAATTCAAGAAGGTGATGTTGGCGATTTTTGGTTATTAGATTACAGTACTATAGAAGTAGATGGTAAACAGAATGAACCCAAGCAGTATTCTAATGTGGTTAAGTCGAAAGACAATGAGTTACCTAATGGAGAATGGAATACCTTAGAAATACTCACTTTTAATGGCACTTGTGTGCATATTGTGAATGGGCAGGTTGTGAATTATGGTACAAACTCAAGCCGAAAAAAAGGTAAAATTTTATTACAATCTGAGTTTGCTGAAATATTCTACCAAAATGTAGTGATTAGAGAATTCTAAATTTTCACTACTTATCGTTCAATCTTATATTGATAATGATTAAATAAAAAAAGGGTGCTTAGAAATAAGCACCCTTTATCATAGCTTAAGAAGCTAATTTTATTTTTGTAATGTAACTTTTACTGCGTTTAAGCCTTTCATTCCTTTTTCAAGTTCGAAAGAAACTTTATCATTTTCAGAAATTTCATCAATTAAGCCGCTGACATGTGTAAAGTATTTTTCTTGATCTTCTGAATCAATGATAAAACCAAATCCTTTTGAAGTATCAAAAAACGATACAGTTCCAGATCTTACCGGGTCAAATGCTTCTCTGTCGCCTTCAGCTATTTTTGGAACACTAATCGCAATATCTTCAACATCAATTTCAACTCTTAAAGACGGGTCAGGAGGCGTATCTGTTAAATTTCCATTGAAATCTACATAGGCAAATTCGATTCCTTTTTTATTGGATTCTTTTGCTTCTGCCTTGCGAGCTTCCATCTTTTTTCTCTTGTCTTCACGTTTTTTTAAACGCTTTTTCTCTTTTTCAGTTTTATTATATGTTTGTTGCGATTTAGCCATTCTTTTATTTAGGTGTAGTTTAAATTATTTTGCAAGATATCTATTTTTCTAATTATATCCGCTATTACATCTATCATTAACACAAACTATACCAAATAAAACTTCATTTGATTGAAAATTAGCTTTAAAAAACACAAACGCATCCCGGTAATTCTCAAAACTGCAAAACTTAGTACGTCTACTACCCGTATATATCACAACCATAATTAATAGAAGATTGGCATCAATTCAATTATAATCAGATTATTTTTGAGCTCTAAATATTAATTGCCCCCAAGTACTAGTGATAAAAACGATAAAACATAAAGTACTAAAACGCATTGGCCGAATATTTTTGGTCATACTACTCTTATTTCTGGGGCTGGTGCTTTTTATCAGAAGCCCATGGGGTCAAGATATAATCGTTAGTAAGGTGGTTAATTATGTTTCTGATAAAACAAAAACCCAAGTACAAATAGACCGACTGTTCGTTACTTTTTCGGGTAATATTTATTTGGAAGGTTTGTATCTAGAAGACAAAAAGGGCGATACATTGATTTATTCCAAATCGATTGAGGCAAATTTGCCATTAACTCCTATTGTTTTCGGTGATGGTATTCATGTGAAATCGCTAGAATGGGAAGGCTTAAAAGCAAATATCACCCGAGAAGAACAAAGTGAAAAATTCAATTTTGATTTTCTTATAGATGGCTTTGCTACTAAAGATTCGGTTGCACCTCAAGAATCATCATCACCTCTTGATTTTACTATCGATTACGTAACATTGAATGATTTTGAAATTGAATATAACGATCGTTTTTTGGGAATTGTTAGTAAAATTCAATTAGGAAAACTTCTATTTGACAGTAATGATTTTGACTTAGCAAACATGCATTTTAATATTGATGCGCTAGCCTTATCTGATACGAGTATTGATTATCAACAAACGAAACCTTTCCCTGTATCTAATGACACGATAGCAACTAAATTACCTTATTTATCTGTACGAGATTTTCAACTTAAAAATGTAAAAACAACCTATAACGCATTGCCAGATGAGGTTTTAGCCAAGGTTGACATTGGTAATTTTAAGTTAGAACTACCTAAAGTTGATCTCGCTCAAAACGATTTTGAAATCAATAGCTTAGTATTAAATCACTCCACTATCTTTTTTAAATCAGAGGGTCAAACGGCTGTTGATACTGTTGAGGTACTCGAAAAAAAGTCCGCCTTTAATTGGCCTGAATATCTGGTGCAAGTGAATGAAATAGATTTAGAAGAAAATAACTTTACATTTCAATCTGGAAAAGAGTTGCCGGTTCAAGATGAATTCAATCCATCTGATCTAGGTTTAACCAATATTAAGCTAAAGGCAAATGATCTTTACTATGGAAACAAAAATGCATCTATAGACTTAAAGACTTTTTCGTTTACAGATAAAAGTGGAATTCAGTTAAAGAACCTCGCTATGAATGCCGAATTGAAAGATAATTCGGCAAAGATTTCGAAGTTTGATTTGCAGACAAACCAAAGTGTCATCATGGGCGATTTGGCGCTAAAATTTCCTACGGTACAACAGTTACTAGATGCGCCTGAAAAAACATCCGTAGCGCTTAAGCTTCAACACCTGAACCTTGATCTACGTGATGCTTTTATGGTGCAGCCCGAGTTAGCTAAAAATGAATACATACAAAAACTTTCAAAAAAACCTTTTGTTGGTAATCTTTATGCGGAGGGTACGTTAGACTCCATTAAATTTTTTGACACAAAAATGGTATGGGGTAAAAACACTTCACTTTCTGCTGAGGGTGAACTGTTCAACGTTATGCAACCTGATTCGCTATACTTCGATTTGAATAAAATAATAGCAAATGCTAGTAGAAATGATTTGCTTCAGTTTATCGCAGAAGATGATCTTGGAGTATCAATTCCAGAAACTATTGCAATTGACATTGCAGCCAGTGGAAGAATTGATGCTATTGATGTTAATGCGGAAATTAAAATTCCAGAGGGTACGGCCAAGTTGATTGGTAATTATAAAAACACAAATGAAATTGCGTTTTCAGGAAATCTAGTGGTGGATAGTTTGCAGTTAGACAAACTGTTAAAAAATGATCAACTTGGTGATATCTCACTTACAATGAAAGCTACTGTTAGTGGGAATAACTTGAATACCTTAAACGCTAATTTTGATTCTAATTTTTCACAATTAAAGTTTAATAAATATGATTTTTCAAAACTACATTTGACAGGTGCTATTGTTGCTGGCAAGGGTGATGTTAATCTTAATTTTAAAGATGAAAATCTGAATATTGAAGCCACTACCCTAGTCAATTTAGATACCATATCATCAACAATACAATTAGACTTAGATGTCATAGGGGCAGATTTGTTTGCGTTGGGATTAACAAAAGAAAATATAAAAGCAGGCACAAAAATCAGAGCGAATTTTACAGGGAATGCTGCGGACTACAAGTTAAACGCATCTTTTAATGAAAGTGTTGCGGTTTATGACAATGAACAGTATCAAATGGGTGGTCTTGACTTAGCTGCTAATATTAATACTGATACCACAGATGTATCTATCAATAGCGATTTTTTGAATGGAAGCCTTTTGTCTAATGCATCTCCTGGGCAAGTGAATGCGGCGCTCCAAAAACAGTTTAAAGGATATTTTAACGCGAATACCGAAAGTGATTTAAGTACCAAACCCATTGCGCTTAAAATGGATGTTTCATTGAAACCTGTGCCCATACTGACAAAGGTTTTTCTATTGGGCGTTGAAAAATTAGACTCCGTTGCTGTAACTGCTGATTTTGATTCGTCAACTAAAAAGTTAAATGCAGCAGTATATATGCCTTCCGCTACCTATAAGGGTAGTACCATTGATAGTCTTAATATTAATATAAATGGAGATGCTACCAACCTAGACTTTACCGCAGGTTTCGCTGGGGTAACTTCTGGCCCAATTGATATAAAGAAAACTTCTTTCAATGGGAATCTAAAAAACAAGGAATTATTTTTAGACTTTACTTCATATGACGCAACTGACAAATTAATGCATATTGCTTCCGAATTGACTTTAGATCGGGACACTATTAATCTACATATTAGCCCTTCCGAACTTATTTTTAATAAAAATGAATGGACTATTCCCCAAAATAATAACATTATTATTAGTGATGAAGTATTGCGTTTTCAAAATGTGAAACTATCCCGAAATTCTCAGGAAATGACACTAAGTAATACAATCGAAGGTATAGATGAAGAACATTTTGGTGTTGTTTTCGATAATTTTAAACTCCAAACTTTTATAAGCCTATTAAACCCTGATGAGGCTTTGGTTTCAGGATCTGTAAACGGAAATTTGGTTGTTGAGAATCCGTTTGGTGCAACCGGAATAGTAGCCGATTTTAAAATTATTGAATTAAAAGCTTTAGAGAATGCATTAGGTAATTTAACCTTAAAAGCAGAGTCTACAGGCTTATCAAAGTATGATTTTAATTTATCCTTAAAAGATGGTGGTATTGATATGGACCTATTGGGCGATTATGCTGCAGCAGAAACGGGCGCTCAACTCAATCTAAATTTAGATTTGAATCGGTTAGATATGAAGGTCGTTTCAGGACTATCAAATAAAGCAATCACCAATGCTGAGGGTGCTATTTCAGGAAGCGTAAAAGTTACAGGTACTACAGAGAATCCTGAATATAAAGGAAACCTAACTTTTGCAGATACTTCTTTCAAAGTAGCAGATTTGAACGCAGTTTTTGCAATTAAAGATGAAACGCTTACAATTGACAATTCAGGACTTTACTTAAAGGACTTTCAAATCAATGATGCTAACCAAAATAGTTTCATAGTTGATGGTAGTATTTTGACTAAAACTCTAACGAATCCATCTTTTGATCTTTCGTTAAAAGCGAATCGATTTCAAGTCATGAACTCTACGAAGGAGGACAACGATTTATTTTATGGTGAAGCTAGTTTAGATGCAAATGTTATCGTGCGCGGCGATTTGAGTTTACCTATTATCAAAGGAAAAATGAAGGTTCGTAAAGTAACTGATATCACTTTTGTAGTGCCTGAATCACAATTAGACGTAGAAGAACGAGATGGAGTGGTCATTTTTGTAAATAACGAAAACCCTGATGCCATACTCACCCGAAATGACCAAGAAGAAACACCTTCATTATTTAGAGGCCTAAATGTAAATACTGTTTTAGAAATTGCCCAAGATGCAGTTTTTAAGATTATTATTGATAAGCGTACAGGTGATAATCTTCAAGTTTCGGGCGATGCGGCATTGAATTTGAATATTGACCCCAACGGTAAAATTAATTTAACGGGGCGATATGAATTGGCGTCTGGGCATTATGAAACTAGTCTCTATAATTTAGTGAAACGAAGGTTTGAAATTAATCCGGGTAGTACAATAACTTGGTTAGGTGATCCAACTGACGCAAAACTAGATGTGACTGCAGTGTATGCAGTAGAAACATCGGCATCACCCTTAATGACTGCTGTTACTTCTGGTCAAGATGCTAGTGTAATCGGTAAATATAGACAAGTACTCCCCTTTTTAGTCTATCTCAATGTAGATGGTGAATTGTTAGAGCCTAAACTTTCATTCGGATTAGATATGCCAGAAGAAGTTCAAGGTTCGCTTGGTGGTGCTGTATATGGCCGCGTACAACAATTAAATGAACAAGAGTCAGAACTCAACAAGCAAGTATTTTCGTTATTGGCGCTAAATCGATTTTTCCCCGATACAGGTAGTGATGGTAGCAGTGGTGGTACAGCTGCATTGGCACGTGATAATGTGAACAAAGTACTTTCAGGAGAATTGAATGCTTTTTCAGATAAAGTTTTTGGAAATACTGGTTTAGAACTCGATTTTGACTTGGATAGTTTTACTGATTATCAAGGTGATAGCCCCCAAGATAGAACCCAGCTAAACATCAATGCAAAGAAAAAACTGTTTGATGATAGACTCATCGTAAGTGCAGGAAGCGCGGTTGATGTTGAAGGTAGTGCACAACAGGGTCAAAGTGAAACTCCTATTATTGGTAATGTTAGCCTTGAATATTTATTAACAGAAAACGGTAGATATCGATTGAAGGGCTTTCGGAAAAATGAGTATACTAATGTTATTGATGGTCAACTGATTTTGACTGGTGTTGCATTCATTTTTAATAGGGAGTTCAACCGGTTCAGTGAACTTTTTAATCCTTTGAAAAAAAATGAAAAAGAGCAAGAGAATTACAAAAGAGATGAACGGAATAAAGACGCTAAAATCAAAACTGAAAACTAAAAATGTTGCTTGAATTTGAAAAATAATTTCACATATCGATTTAGTATCATCCTATTATTCTTTTTAGGACTCTACTCGTGCAGTGTCAGTAAATATATTCCTGAGGATGAGGTATTGTATGCGGGTTCAGAGTTAGAAATACAAGTTGATGAAAAGAAAACGAATGTAAAAAAAGTCAAGGAAGACCTTAACCTATTACTTCAGCCACAAGAAAATTCTACAGTTTTAGGCATGCGATTGGGCTTATACTATCATTTTAAAGCACAAAAGAAAAAACCAGGTTTTCTAAACAAATGGCTGAATAAAAAGTTTGGAGAAGCACCTGTATATTTATCAGAAGTGAATGCACAACGAATTGAAGAATTACTTTTAAACAGACTTGATAATAGGGGCTTCTTTTACAGTAAAGTGAATTCTGAAGTCGATAGTTCTAAAAATAGTGCGGGATTTAAGTATACGGCAACGTTACCCAAACCTTATACGTTAGAAGCGTTTGAGCTCAAAGAAGATTCCTTACCAATTTATAATGAAATTAAAGAGGTTTTGGCTGATACTCAAATAAAGTCAGGCAATCGATTTGACCTTGAACTCTTGAAATTTGAGCGTCAACGAATTGATACTGAATTGAAACAGCGGGGTTATTATAATTTTAATCCAGATTTCTTGATTTTTGAGGCGGATACCAATCGCTATGCGAATAGAAAATTTGATCTTCTTCTTCGGTTAAAGCAAAATGTTCCTGCTAAAAGCATAATTCCGTATACTATAGATTCTATAACGGTATACCCTAAATATGCCATAAGTGATACTGTTACATCGGGTGAAAAAACCAGTATTAATGGAATTCATTTTATTCAAAATGAAGAATTCTTTAAACCGAAAAAGTTAGAACCGTATATATTATTTCAAAAAGGGCAAAAGTATAATGCCAATATCGCTCGGTTAACAAGTAATCGATTATCGAATATTGGTAGCTATAAGTTTGTAAATACACGTTTTACAGAAAAAGATTCGATTGCACTTGATGCAGAAATTGGTTCTCTTGATGCAGATATTTATCTTTCTCCATTAACAAAAAGGTCAGTACGTGCAGAACTACAGGCCGTCACAAAATCAAATGGATTTGCGGGTCCAGGAATTGCCGTAACGTATAGCAACAGAAACTTATTTAAAGGGGGTGAAACACTAAGTCTCAGCACCAATTTTTCATATGAAACGCAACTCTCGGGTGGTGACAGCGGTGGCCTAAGTAGTATTGCGGGTGGATTGAAAGCGGACTTGATAATTCCGAGGCTTGTGCCCTTCTCCCCTAGTCAATTTAAATATGCGGTACCTAAAACCAAAATTAGTCTTGGCGCTGATGTTCTAAACAGAACTAAATTATATACACTAACTTCATTTAACAGCTCATTTGGTTATACTTGGAAAGCCAATAAATACGTGTTTCATGAATTAAACCCAATTAGCATAAATTATGTAAATCTTGCGAATACCACTCCTGAGTTTGAGGAGATATTAAATAGTAATCCGTTTTTGAAGCAAAGTTTTGAACAGCAATTTATCGCAGGTTTAAACTATACTTTTACATACAATGAATTAGTTGATACAGACAAATCGCAACCTATTTTTGTCACTACCAGTCTAGATGTTTCGGGTAATATGCTAAACTTAGTAAGTGGTGGTAATGAAAAGGTTTTGGGCTTAGAATATGCGCAATATGCAAAAGTGGATATCGATTTTCGCTATTATTTGAAGTGGGGAAAAGAGCAAGCCTTGGTATCGCGAGTTTTTGCAGGATGGGGATTACCGTACGGAAACTCTACAAGTCTACCCTTCGTAAAACAGTTTTTTTCAGGCGGACCATATAGTGTTCGTGCCTTCAAAATTAGATCTTTAGGGCCGGGCACATTTACATCTGATGATACTAGTACTACTTCCTTCTTTGACCAATCTGGTAATCTACGTTTGGAAGGTAATCTTGAATTCCGTTTTCCTATTTGGTCATATCTTAAAGGTGCCCTATTTGCGGATGCCGGAAATGTTTGGCTCACTAATAATCCGGTAATTTCTGAGGATGAATCGGAAGAAGGTATTGCTTTTAATGAACGTCTACAAGCTCAAGGAAAGTTTGGACCCAATTGGTATAAAGATTTAGGTGTGGGTGTCGGTTTAGGCCTGCGAGTAGATATTCAAAGTTTTGTAATTCGATTGGATTTAGCTTCGCCCATTCGTGTTCCATATTTACCCGAAGGCGAACGTGGAAGAACACCTTTTTTTGATGGTGGTGATGACAACTTAATTTTCAACTTTGCAATTGGCTATCCGTTTTAAATTAGAGTTAGCCTAGTAATTAAAGCAATCTTCAGGACCAAGTGAATCCTTTATTTAGCATTGTTTTAATAGACTTATTTTTTTGCTTTTTTCAATCTCTTTTCTTCTTTCTTTTCTTTTGCGGTTTTCTCCGGAACTTTTTTTACATTTTTCTTTGCGTCTTTACTTTTGGCCATAATGCTAATGTTTATATTAATTTATACCGATTTGCTTCTGAAACAATCTACGCCTAAAATTCAATAGAATACGATTTTAATAAAATTGATTATTAAAAGGATGTAGTTAGCCAATTTCATTAGTTAGAAACCCTAACTATCTAAGACTAAATGCGGTATAGAATTCATCTTAAAATTGTGAATATCTATTCTATTTTTTCACTTTTTACCTGGCGCTTAGCCCTATTTTTGGCATCCCTAAAACAAAAAAGATATGAGTGCAACGTGGTTTGAGTGTAAAGTAAAATATAGAAAATTAGATGAAGCGTCAGGTATGCAAAAGGTGAAAACTGAACCCTTTTTAGTAGATGCTATTTCGTATACAGAGGCAGAAAGTAGAATTACAGAAGAGATGTCTGCTTACTTAAGTGATAGCGAAGAAATTAAAATTACCAACATAAAAGTGGCAAATTATGCCGAAATACATCCGTTTGAGAATTCTGATAGATGGTTTAAGTCTCGCGTGTCTTTAATTGCTTTTGATGAAGAAAGTGGAAAAGAACGCAAAACCAACATGTACCTTTTAGTACAGGCCAATGATGTAAAGGAAGCCTATGAAAATACTATGAGCGTTATGAAAGACACAATGGGTGAATTTAGTGTTCCTGCTATTTCAGAATCGCCTATTATGGATGTTTTTCCATATTTCTCTGGTGAGGAAGATGAAATGGAACGTTTAAATAAATTTACGGCCTTAAAGGATTCTGTACCTGAAGCGAATGAAATAGATGAGGCTTTAGAATTAGCAGATGTTTTAGCAACTGATGCCGAGTAAGCTTATCTCGTAATTTGAATTTCAATTTAATAAATAAAAAAAGCGGTGGTTTACCTAGGTAAACCACCGCTTTTTTTAGTTTAATTCTTTCATGATTTCGGCAAATAGTTCATACGATCGAATTCGATCCTTCACATCATAAATATTAGTGACAGCGATAAGTTCATCGGCTTTGGTTTGTTCTAAAAACTCTTTAACCTTGGCTTTAACAGTGGCTTTGCTGCCAATGAAAGAATACTTAAGCATTTGATGTACTTGTGGATTTTGCATAATCTGCAAATATTCATCTGTCATGTCAGTTGGGGGTTGAACACAATCGCGTTTACCTGTGAAAATGCCAACTATCATTCGGATTAAAGAAGTCGATAACCGTTCTGCTTCTTCATCTGTATCTGCAACAATAATATTTACCCCAGTCAGAACGTAGGGGTCTTTTAACTCTTCCGATGGTTGAAATTCTTTACGATAAATATCTAGTGCATTCCATAAGTGTGTTGTTGCAAAGTGACTAGCAAATGCATAAGGCAAACCTTTTTTTGCAGCCAAATGAGCACTATCAGTACTAGAACCTAAAATGTAAATGGGTACTTCCACTCCTTCTGCAACGGTAGCACGTACTTTAGAAGTTGAATTTGTCACGCAAAAGTAGGTTTCAATCTTTTCTAATTCATCTGGAAAAGAGTGGGCAGCATGTAAAAAATCAGATCGAATAGCTATGGCTGTTTCTCTATCAGTGCCGGGAGCTCTACCTAATCCTAAATCAATCCGATTAGGATATAAAGAAGCCAAAGTGCCAAATTGTTCCGCAATAATCAAAGGAGAGTGGTTAGGTAGCATGATGCCTCCTGAACCAATGCGTAGTGTGTTTGTGCCTTCTGCTACATAACCAATTAACACTGAGGTAGCACTACTACCGATATTGGGAGAATTATGGTGTTCGGCCAACCAATAGCGCGTATAACCGAATTTTTCGGCGTGCTGCGCTAATTTAAGGGTGTCATTATAGGTTTGTTTAAGTGTTTGACCTTCAGAAACTAATGCGAGGTCTAATATGGAATATAAAGTATGTTGAATTTTCATTAATGCGTATAATAAGTTTAGAAACTTGGATCAAAAAAAGATTTAAATTAATTGAATCATTTTTTTTGACTTTGAACTATTTAGGTTATCAGCCTATGAAAATTTCAAAGCTACAAAGGATGCGTAAAACAAGTCTTCTTATTTTCTATTAAAAAGTACATTTTAGATTGTTCTGATCGTTGTATTAACCTTATGAAATTTATTTACACATGTTAGGCTGCAATTAACAATTTGCAGGCATAATTAGCCGTTACACTACTGACTCTTGTGTAAGTTTTATTTAAATATCGGCCCATGAAATACCAAATCTACTACCTACTAATGCTTATTGTGATTTTTATCTCTTCATGTAAGAATGAAGATTTAGATGCAGTAATAAGTGATTCAATTTACGAAGCAGATCCTGAAAACTTAGACCCAGACGGTTTACCTACTTTGCTTTTTAATGCGCAGTTACCTAATATACCTGCTGTTTCAGAATATACTATTGAGTTAGATCGCTGGGACATTCCAAATACAAATACGAATGCAGCAAAGACTACGGCAAACTTACAAGCGGCGATTGATTGGGCACATGAAGAGGCATATACGCGTGTTGTATTGCCTCCCGGAAATTATTTAGTGGGTGAAGATGTGAATGATATCTATTATGGTGGCATTGATATTTTTGGTAATACAGAATTTGTTTTTAGTGAAGGTGCTGTATTAACTATTGACACTAATAATAAATGGAATTACTGTGTATTACGCTTAAATGGTGATAATATAATTGTAAGAGATGGTGTAATTAAAGGAGAGCGTGCTACGCATGTTTATACCGCTCGCGAAGATGGTAAGACTGCACATGATGAAGGGCATGGCATCTGTGTTTGGAGTAATAATAATGTTTTAATCAAGAACATGGAAATTCATAGTGTAACTGGTGATGGATCTTTAGTACTAGACTCTAATGATGTTACTTTTGAAAATAATAATATTTATAATAATAGACGTCAGGGTATTTCAATTGTTGGTGGTGTTCGAATTGAAATTAATAATAATGAAATACATCATATAAAAGGTACTTCACCTCAATTTGGTATTGATATTGAAGGTCCTGGTCGCATTGATGAAGATATCTTGATACAGAATAATTATTTTCATCATAATTCTGGCGGTGATATTGTTAACGCGACTGGAGAAAATGTGTACATTCTTGATAATGTAATGGAACAAGGCGATGGTAGTAAATACATTGATGGTCCTATTGTTAGCTGGCATAAAACACATAATATCATTGCCCGAAATACTGTAACTATGGTTGATGGGTCAGTAAATGGCCGGTTGGGTTATATTCAATACTCTAGTGGTGGTGAAAAAGGTCATAATAGGGCAACGTATGTACATGATAATATCATGAATAATTGCGGAATGTACATGTATAAAAGTTCAGATGCTGATGTTCGACGCAATAAATTTCTAGGGTATTTTGTGGCGTTCTCTGATTTTGAGAATGTAACCCTTATGGATAATCTTGTCACCTATTCTGAAGAACATACAAATCTGAGATATTGTTGGTCTTATCGTTTTAAAAATGCCACCGGTTTTGCTAGTGGAAATTATTTAGGAGAGTCGTTAGAAGAGTTACCACTATCAGAAACAGAACCTCATACTTTACAATGTGTGTTAGATGGTTGGTAGGTGCTATTGCTAGTAAATAGCGACTAGATATTTAAATACACTTTTTTGCAGAATCAGGAGAAGGTCTGTAAGCGTAATAGTGTAAAACTTCTTCCAAAGCCATTTGAAGCGCTTTATTTACAGGCACTATTTTGTTTCCTAAATGAAAGTCTATTTGATTTAATTGCATGTAATACTCCGTAAATACGGGTACATGTAGTCCTTTTGTAATTGCTTCGTCAGTGGAATTATATTTCTTAGCCTGACCTTCTTTGATAATCTTACAGGTTGCTAATCGCAAATTTCCATACTTATCAGTATTAGCTGCAAAACCAAACAAACGACAAATTAGACCTCTATATTTATAATTGCTACAACGCCCCTGACCAGTTAGTGATAATGATTTATAGATTAAACATGTTTTACTCTGAGTCTTTTTGAGTAGATTAAGCGTGTTTTCTGCTTCCCCATTTAAAAATAGATGAAATGCCCAAGGTAAAAACTCTAAAGGTGATGCCTCTATATTTGGATAGGTACAACATTTTCCACATCCAGAAACACAACTGAGTCCTGATGCTTGTTCAAATTGAGCGCTTTCCTGCTCTAATTGGTGAAAAAGTTTTTCAACCAATGCTACTCTCTGCGCTATCGACATTATTTTTTGTCGAAGGTAGACTTAATACAGATCGATGAGTTGATTTCTAGCACCTAAGAAAAAAAAATTTAGAAGTTAACCTCTCCTTCATGCTTTTTTTGAAGGAATAATTTCAATTTCAAGTTTTTTCTGTGGAGTTCAACAAATACTACTTGAGTTAATATTTGTAGCAAAAGGAGACTGTGATTTGAATTTCTTAAATTATTTTTGACTTAAAATAAACGCATGGCTTCAGGATTTTTTGCAATACTAGATGATGTAGCAACACTATTAGATGATGTTGCAGCAATGAGCAAAATAGCAACTAAAAAAACAGCAGGAATTCTTGGAGATGATTTGGCCGTGAATGCTGAAAAAGCATCAGGTTTCGCCTCAAAACGTGAACTACCAGTTTTGTGGGCCATTACAAAAGGTTCGTTACTCAATAAAATTATAATACTACCTATTGCTTTTCTATTAAGTGCCTTTTTACCTTGGGCAGTAACTTTAGTTTTGGTTTTAGGCGGAATTTATCTTGCTTATGAAGGGGCAGAAAAAATATATGAATTCTTTGTTCCACATGCACATGCTACTGTTTTCGATGAGAGTAAAGAATTGACCGAAGCGGAAATTTTGGAAATGGAAAAGTCAAAAATAAAATCGGCTATTGTGACGGATTTTATACTATCTATTGAAATTGTAATAATTGCTTTAGGCGCTGTTCTTCAAGAGCCTTTGGTAACTCAAATCGCCGTTGTTTCTGTCGTAGCCCTATTAGCTACTGTAGGCGTTTATGGGATTGTAGCACTAATTGTGCGAATGGATGAGTTCGGAGCGCGATTAATTGCTCTTAATGATGAAGACAATAGTGTTTCAGATAAAATTGGACGGTTTTTTGTTAATGCTTTGCCTAAGGTGATAAAAGCTTTATCAATTATTGGAACAATTGCGTTATTATTGGTGTCTGGTGGAATTTTTGTCCACAATATAGATTTCTTACATCACTTATTACCTCAAGTACCTGGTATAATTGTTGAATTTGTGGTTGGACTAATTGTTGGTTTTCTGGCACTTATATTATATAGTGGTATTAAAAAAATATTTAAACCTTCCTAATATCAAAACCATATAATCATCCGATACTAAGTTTTGTGCCTTTTTGGTTCTTTATTTCAGTAAGTTCTTTATAAATTCCCCTAGCAATATATTCTAGTTTCAAACGAAGTATAAAAGGATATACCATACCAATAGAACAATTACTGAATCTGACCAAATGAAAGTTTTTCCAATTTACCTTATCTGCTTACTATTCACTTTTTCATGCACTGATCAACCCAAGAATAAAAAAGAATCTATTGAGAAGATTACCAAAAAAGTGATTTATGCTCAAAACACTCATGAAATAGCACAAGGAGATAAAACTATTGCCATCTCAGGTGTAACTGTAGTAGATGGTACGGGTTCAGAACCCATAAAAAATGCTTTAGTTATAGTAAAAAATAATAAAATAGATTATGTTGGCAAGGCTTCAGATGCAACTATTCCAGAAGATGCTGAAGTAATTGATGCATCTGGTATGACACTTCTCCCCGGACTAATTGATGCTCATTTTCATGGTGAATCTAATAAAGTAACACCTTTGTTTTTAAAAAAGGGAGTGACTTCAATTCGTGACCCTGGCGCTTGGAATGAATCTTATGATGAAGCGCGTGGTTTTGAACAAGCGATACCACGGTTATTTCTTACTGGACCTCATATTGATAGCTACCCCCCTGCTTATCCGCTAAATTCATTTCTAATTCAAGATCCACTGGAAGGTGAAATTGCAGTAAATAGATTTGCAGATGAGGGAGCAACAGCAATCAAAGCATATTTCAGACTTTCAACCGAAATGATTAAAGTAATCTGTGAAACTGCCCATAAAAGAGGAATACCTGTAACCGCTCATCTTGAAATTACAAACGCTATTGATGCCATAAATGCAGGATTAGATGGTATTGAACATATTACTTCTTTTGGTACCTCATTGCTAACCCCGAGTAAAGCAGAAGTATTCAAAAACAAAATGCTAGGCGATAATAGTGCTCGTAGAAAAGGCCGATATGAAGTTTGGAATACTTTGGATATTGACAACAACCCAAGAGTAGATTCTATAGTTCCATTTTTGGCAGAACATCAAACTTTTATTAGTCCAACTTTGGCTGTTTTTGAAAAACAATTTGACAAAGGCGATAGCACCGAAGTAAACGCCTTTGCTAATATGTTGAAATTTGTGGGTAGAATAAATAAAGGCGGCGCTAAAATTGTGGTAGGCTCACACACCTTTGCTCCCTATGCAGAATTGGGCAATGCATATTACCGTGAGATGGAATTGTTGAAGGAAGCAGGCCTAAGTAATATGGAAGTTATTGTTGCAGCAACCCTTGAAAATGCTCGGTTTTTTAGAATTGAAGAAAGGCTGGGTAGTATTGAAAAAGGTAAAATTGCAGATTTAATCATATTACGTAAAAACCCTTTAGATGACCTTAAAGCAATGAATACCGTAGAAAAGGTAATGCTCAATGGTGTGTTTATCGACCTGAACTAATCTTACACTAATAGTGCTCTCTTATAAATTTTACTGTTTTAGGAATTTTAAATAGTAATAGAAGTTTATACCTTATAATTTAACACAGCATCTTAATTCTGTCAATTTTTTTAGTTTTTTGAACTTCAGCATTATTATTTCTTACTTTCCGCGCTTGTTAAAAAAATTATCCTACTCAAATAACTAAACCAACCAAAACGAACTTTCACATGCAAGAATTAGTAACTACCATTGATCAATCAGAAATTATTTCGGCAATTGATACAGTATGGGTTTCGCTTTGTGCTGCAATTATATTTTTAATGGAAGCGGGTTTTGCATTACTTGAAGCTGGTTTTGTTCGAGCTAAAAATGCAATGAGTATTATAGCAAAAGTTATGATGGACATCGCTTTTGGTGGTCTTGCTTTTTATGTGGTTGGATTTGGAATTGCCTATGGAGCCTCTAATGGGTGGTTTGCTTTTGATACAGGTATTACTAATTCTGACTTAGGATTAGGTCTTACGGTTTCTAATAAACTGTTTTGGTTTATTCAATTGGGATTTGCTATTGCTGCTATTTCAATAGTTTCAGGTGCTGTAGCAGAACGAATGAAAGTATGGGCGTATGCAATTTTTGTAGTTATATTTTGTGCAATTATGTACCCATTAGCTGCTAATTGGGTATGGAACCCAAATGGGTGGTTGGCGGTACGAGGTTTTAATGATTTCGCAGGTTCAGCTGCTGTTCATGCAATGGGTGGATTCGCGGCTTTGGCCGCTGCAATTGTTCTTGGGCCGCGCTTAGGAAAGTATGATCAAAAAGGTGTACCAGTTGCTATACCAGGCCACAATTTACCGCTTGCTGCTGTGGGTGGTTTTATTCTTTGGTTTGGCTGGTTTGGGTTTAACCCAGGATCAACACTTGGAGCCGTTGGTAATTGGGAATTAATAGGAACTATAGCCACGAATACATTTTTGGCCTCGGCAGCAGGTGGTGTTTCTACTATGTTTTATACCTATTTTAAATATGGACAGATTGATGTTACTATGACGATAAATGGTGTGCTTGCTGGTTTAGTTGCCGTTACTGCGGGTTGTAATGTTGTGGGACCAGATGCAGCTATGTTAATTGGAATCATAGCAGGTATTTTGGTAGATGTTGCTGTGATTTTTATTGATAAGATTAGAATTGATGATCCAGTTGGAGCTATAGCCGTTCATGGTGTTAATGGATTGTTTGGTACAATAGCAGTAGGTTTATTTGCTTCGGAAGGTGGATTATTTTTTGGAGGAGGAACTGACCTTCTACTCACACAGTGCTTAGGTGTTTTGGTTATCGGAGCATTTTCTTTTACTGTGACGTATATTATTATGCAAATAATGGATAAAACTATGGGTATACGTGTTAGTAGATCAGAAGAAACTGCAGGAATTGATGCAGTATCATTTGGAGTAGAAGCATATACTACTTTTGAATAAAATAGCTTGACAAAAAAATAAAGTAAAAGAAATGAAAAAAGTAGAAGCCATAATAAGACCCTCTAAGTTAAAAGCTGTGCAACGTGGATTAAAAGAAGCTGATATTCCTTGTATTACGGTAATTCCCGTAAAAGGAACAGGATTGCAAACAAGCTATTCTGAGCGATATAGAGGTACTGAACAATCAATGATTTTGCAAAGTCGTGTGATGATTATGTGTGTTATTAGCGATAGCAACTTAGAAAAATGTATTAATGTAATTAAAGATAATGCCACTGAAAACAAAGTGGGTGATGGTAAAATATTTATTTATCATGTTGAAGATGCAATACGTTTGAGTAACGGTACTACGGGTGTAGATGCAATTATATAGCTAAAAAGTCAATGTTTAAAAACACCTTGTCTTTTTGTTTCAATTAACATAGAAATATATAGACAGTGATAATTGAGAATCTTTTTAAGTGAACTATTAGAAGAGCTCATTCGATTTTATAGACGTTAAACTTCATTTTATTTTAGGGTTGAAAATCTATTCTTTTTAACAGTTACCACTTCATTTACGCCAACCCTCTCTGCCCATTGGTCATACGCATTTATCATTTTAGCAGTTATTTCAGTTTCTTGATTAAAAACATTAATTAACTCTGTTCTATCGTTTTTTAGATTATAAAGTTCCCAAGTATTATTTTTTTTAGAGACTAGTTTCCAATCTCCCATTCGTACTCCTCGGTTTTCGAAATGTTCCCAAAAAATAAATTCATGAGATTCGCCTTTTTGTCCCTCAAAAATGGGTAGTAAACTTTTACCTTCTACAGGAGTAATTGGCTTTCCATTATATGTTGTTGGATATTCTTCATTAGCAATGTCAGTGCACGTCGCCATAAGATCAACAACATGACCTATTTGATTTGTTATACTGCCCTTATTTGTAATTACTTTTGGCCAATGTGCAATTAATGGAGTAGATATTCCGCCCTCGTGAATCCAACTTTTAAACATGCGAAATGGTGTATTGCTTAAGTTTGCCCATGACTGCCCATAGCTATGGTACGAACCACCAGAACCTGGTCTAATATTTTCATCACTAAAATTTCCCCAGAAATCAAGGCCTTGAGGTCCACCTTCATGACTTCCCCCATTATCTGAAAGAAATAATATTAATGTATTCTCTTGTTTATTCTTTTCTTTCAAACTATTTAAAATTTTTCCTATTCCTTGGTCCATCCTATCAATTTGGGCTGCATAAATTGACATTAATAAATCCATTTTATCTTTCTCATCTGCGGTTAATGATTGCCATGAGCTCACATCTGGGTCACGAGTGCTCATTGGCCAGTTGTCATCGACAAGGCCCATTTCAACCATTCTTGAATAACGTTCACCACGCAGTTTATCCCAACCTTCTTTAAATTTACCTCTGTATTTGTCAATATCTTCTTGCTCAGCATGCAAAGGCCAATGTGGTGCAGTATAGGCTAGGTATAAGAAGAAAGGTTGGTCTTTGTCATCTGCTTTATCTAAAAACTTAAGGGCATTGTCAGTTATGCCATCGGTCATATAAAAACCTTCATTTGGTGGTGTATATTCGGTACTGTCAATAGCAAAATGACGTACAACATCAGCATTTTTTCCTTTAGCGATATCATAGTAATTTGCGGCGCCACTAATGAGTCCAAAATAATTATCAAATCCTCTATCAGTAGGCCAATATGGTCTTTCTTCTCCAACATGCCATTTACCAGAAGCTGCGGTATAATATCCTGCGCTTTTAAGCACTTCAGCAATTGTCACCGATTTATCATTCAAATATCCTTGATACGGACCAGGTTCACTGGTTTTAGGGTCTTTTACCATTCCTCCCATTCCGGCTTGATGCGGATAAAGACCAGTTAGTAGCGAAGCTCGTGTTGGGCAACATCTTGCAGCATTATAAAATTGGGTAAACCGTAATCCATTATAAGCCAGCTTGTCTATATTGGGGGTGTTAATTTCACCTCCGTAACAACCTATATCTGAGTAGCCCATGTCATCGGCCAATATTATAATTATGTTGGGACGTTCATCAATTGTTAAGGCTTGATTTTCATTCGCTTGTTTGTTTTTGCAAGCCAAAGGACTGTATATCAATATAGTCAGAACTATTTTTTTGAGGATGTTGAAATACTTCGGCCTGAAATACGATTCTATAATTGTTGCCATTTGCAATTTTATTTAGGTTTTAAACTTATTGTAAACTAATGTACTATACACTAATTAAGAAACCATTTTTCAGTTAATTAATAGTAGGGAAAGTTTTCATTTGCATTGATTATCAGTGTTGTAGGATTATACTTATCTTTTATTAAATTGAAGCATTGTATTTTTAGAAAATTGTAAATAGCACATTTTTATACTACCTTTAAATAATGCAGATATTGGTCGCAGGACTATGACGACAGCTTTTACATTATGCATTTACTTGATAATTTGAGTTTTTTATTTCACTAGTGTTGTGATTCATATAAATTCTTCAAGTTTTCGTTAATCTATTTTAATGTGTTTTGTTGAATAGCTAACAAAACAATAATACGAAAGTCTTTGGTGGTGTTTCTAAATTTATCTTTAATCCTGCATACAATATGAAATATATTGTTTATTGTAAACCCCTTCATTTTATATTTGTTCTTCTTTGTTTTCTCTCTTTTTCTAATAGTTTAGCACAATCTAATAGTAATATTAGAACTAAAATAAATGAGTTAAAATCAAAACCGAATTTTAACCCTGAAAGTCCAATTTACATTGATTTATTAATTGATTTAGCAAGTAAATACAAATACGCTAAACCAGATAGTATGAAAATTTTACTTGATGAAAGTTATAAATTAAGTATTAATTCTAATTACAAAAAAGGTGAAAGTAAAGTACTATATAATTATGGTCATTATTTTTCAGAACAAGGCGAAAAAGAGAAGTCCTTAGAATACAATTTAAAGTCATTAGAAATAGCAAATAAGCATGGTTTAAAGAGCGAAAAAATTAAAGCTCTAAATTATATGGGGCTTGCTTTTTGGCATGAAGGAAATAATGGCAACGCACTTACAAAATATTTAGAGGCATTAACCATTGCCGAAGAAATTGAAGACACGTATATGATGTCTGCCATTAACGACAATATAGCTCTTTTGTATGGTGATAATGCTGATTATGAAACAGCCTTAGCCTTTCATGAAAAATCGCGTCAGATTAGTTTAAAACATAATAAAGAAATATCTCTCGCACGTACGTTGTTAAACATGGCCGTAATTTATAGAGAACTTCAAGACTTGGATATTGCCGATGAAATGACTGATAGGTGTGTAAAAGTATTTACTAAAGAAAATAGTATTGATTGGTTGTCTCATTCCTTTGAAGTAAAAGGGAGTATTGCTATAAAACACAGAAAATTTTCAGAAGCTCTAGAATGGTATTCTAAATCAGAAAAATTATGCGATGAAATTGAATATATCCTTGGTTATACAAAAACATATATTGGATTGGCAGAGTCATATTTGGGACTTAAAAATTTGGAATTGGCTGAAGAATATGCATACAAGGCATTACAAGTTTCAACAGATTTAAGCAACTCGGAAGCAATAAAAGAAGCAAATTCCATTTTGGCTAACATTTACAGCGAAATGGGAGAACATAAGAAAGCATATGAGTTTCAATCTGAATATTTGCAATTATATAAAATGGGAGCAACTGAAGATTTTAAACAAGGGCTTGGTGTTGTGCGAAGTGAGTTGTTATTTGAAAATCAAAAAAACCACCTAATTGAAGAAAATAATAAAGCTATTGCAGAGCAAAGGCTATATTTTTATTTAGCTCTGAGTGCCTTGTTTGTAGCAACCTTGTTTTTAATAATGATTGCGAGAACAAATAAGCTTCAAAAAAAATTCACTAAAATTTTACAAAAGAAACAGGCTATTTTAGTGAAACGTGAATCTGAATTGAGAAAATCTAATGAAACTAAGGATAAGCTTTTCTCAGTAATTGCACATGACCTTAAAGGCCCTATAAACTCTTTTTATTCGCTAATGAAGTTATATTTAGAAAAGGGATATACAAAAGAAGAATCTGAAAAATTATTTCCTAGAGCATTGCAAGGCATTCATGGTATTTCAGAAATGTTGAACAACCTTTTATTATGGGCGAAAACACAAATGCAGGGTGCAAAAATCAAACCACAGCAAATAGATGTTAATGATATTGTTGATGAAAATATAGTGCTACTTAATCCGCTTGCAGAACGAAAGGCAATTACAATAGTTAATAATATAGCTGAAAATACATTGAGTTTTAGCGATAAGGATTATATAAGTATTGTTTTAAGAAACTTAATTAGTAATGCAATTAAGTTTACGAATCGAAATGGCGAAATAAATATTAACGCAATTGTAAAAGGTAATGAACTGGAAGTTTCGGTTCAAGATAATGGCGTTGGAATGGATTTAGAAACGCAGGCAAAGCTTTTTAAAGAAGATAACAATATTATGTCAACCTATGGCACTAATAATGAAAAAGGAACTGGATTAGGCCTTTCATTAAGTGGAGATCTGGTTGAGAGTAATGGCGGAAGAATTTGGGTTAAAAGCATTAAAAATAAGGGAACAACTATGTATTTTACAATGCCTATTAAATCTGATCATAAAAAAGGTGATTGATTTGTTTATTTTTTAGGAAGAAATTATTACTTTGCCCTTTCTCCTCATTCATGTACCTACTTTCCCCCCTATTGGTTTTAGTTTATAACTATAATGGGAATAGAAAAATTGAATGAAATTGAAAGTGATAAGGCAATTCAAACCATATTTGTCGATTTCTTTGATACCTTAGTACATCGTACAGTACATCCGAATCAGGTTATTCGTCTGTGGGCAAAATTGATGATACGAGAATTAGGATTGTCGCTAAAAATCGATGAGCTTTATTTTATACGTAAAGAA
This sequence comes from Aurantibacter crassamenti, assembly GCF_016811105.1. GTDB lineage: Bacteria > Bacteroidota > Bacteroidia > Flavobacteriales > Flavobacteriaceae > Aurantibacter_A > Aurantibacter_A crassamenti. The sequence goes on along the minus strand of NZ_JAFBGM010000002.1, from coordinate 205,094 downwards.
GCTGCGCAATACCTGAGCAAGAAATATGGCAGACCTTATTTTGAAGTTAATTATGATGAATTAATTTATGAGGTTTATAATAGGCTTACAGCTACCTCTACTTTAAATAGTATTTCCTTTTTAAATTTTACAAGTTACTTTGAGCTTGCAGAAATTCGTGCAGAATTCAATGTGCAATATTTGAATCAAAACACAACTAATTCATTAAAAACCTATAAAGAAAAGGGTTACAAACTATATTGTGTTTCAGATTTTTATACTTCATCTAGTATTATCGAAAAACTACTTGAAAAACATCAAATTGCTGAACTTTTTGAGGCTGTCTTCGTTTCTGCAGATTATAGAAAAAGTAAATACTCAGGTAACCTTTATGCTAGTGTTCTTGAAGACTTAGGTATAGCGACATCGAGTGCTGTAATGATAGGTGATAATTTAAAAAGTGATGTGCATAATGCCAAAGCGAATGGTTTGATTGCTATTCACATTCCTAATAAAAGAGAATCAAAAACCAAGAAACGATATCTTTTAGGATCTGATCGTAAAGATTACAGTCATGTTCTTAAAAAACTATACAAAACCTGTAATGCTAACAATGCACCGGCCAACAGTGATTATGTTCTGTTTTATGCGATTTATATAGAACGATTGTATCATCATTTAAAGAAAAACGGCATAAAAAACATTCTTTTCTTAGCAAGAGAAGGATTATATCTAAAAAAGTTGTTTGATCAATATCAACAACATTTTGCACTTAAAGAAGAAGATAAAATTAAAACTCATTATTTTAAAACCTCTCGTCAAGCATCTATGTTAGTAGCTTTAAAAGATGTTGAGGAAGAAAAATATACATTTCTAAGAAGAAAATATCCAAATTTATCACTAAACAGCTTTCTTCGGAATTTTACTTTTAATGAAGAAGTGATTTCGTTAATTATTGACGAAATGAATTTACAAGCCCGAAAAAACGAGGTTATTGCTGATTTTTTAGAATCTGAAATCTATAAAAAGTTGAAGACCAATGAAACGTTTAAAGCTGCTTATGACAAAAACAGATTTGGCCAGCAAAATGCATTTAAAAAATATCTCGATTCTTTTGGGGTTAATTTTCATGAAGAAGGTATGCATCTTGCTGATATTGGTTGGGGAGGATCTATGCAAGAATGTCTCTTTGATTACTTTGATAAAAAAGTTGAAGTTCATGGGCATTATTTAGGCCTAAATGAGGTGTATGATATTAAGAAAGAAACAACCCGCTGGGGTTTAAACTTTTCAATTTTTCCTTATAAAACGTACTATGATAATATACTAAGAGGTAATACAGAACTGAACGAACAATTACTTTCTGCGGGTCATGGTTCAACATTGTCATACAATCACTTAGATACTTTTACCAATGAATTTCATCATGAAGTTGAAAAAAAGGTGTTTTACGAGCTTATTTCTGAGGTACAAGAATTTATGTTTAAACAGTTTACAGAACTCTTAAACGATTTAGATTCGGTTTGTTATGACGATGCCATTGTGCAAAAAGAAATGACCGATTATGCTTTGCGTGCCGGACTTTTTGCATCTAAAAAAAAGATAGCAAGTGCCATGAAAATTTCTGAAGGGTTTTATACCAATGTTGGTGATTTCTCAAATGGCTTGAAAATATCACCAAAGAAGTATACTCAAAATAAATTGGGACTATTAAAGACTTTTGTATTGAGTCCAGATGAGCTGTTTCCACTCATACTACGTATAAAACCATACTTATACTCCAGAAAAAAATATTTTCTTGTTTACCTATTACCTAGTTGGCTTATTTATGTTTACATAAAAGTGAACCGAAGTATAAAAACAAATGTATTTCAGAAGATTAGTCGTTTTAAGTATGCTTATTTAAAGTAAGTAATAAATAAGCTGTTTTTTATTTAGCATGAATAGTCATTCTAAACCTTATATGAATTGCTTAAATTAGAGAATCAATAGTTAGTGTTTATTATGGAAATCAACCCAAACGTATTGCAATATCTTGCTTCAATGCAGCAAATGTGTTCAGATATAAAAGATGAAGACTTGACTGACTTTGGTCGCACCTTAGTGGTTAAAGAGTTTGCAGCTAAGGATATTATTTTTGACGTTAACTATATACATGAGCATGTCGTTTTTATTACCCAAGGATTGGCGCGTTCTTTCTATACTTCAGAAAATGGTGATGAAATTACAAGCTGTTTTGTAGGTGAAAATGAGTTTATTACAGACTATCCTGCTTTATTAGCAAAGAAACCTAGCAATTATTCTTTTGAGACTATTGAACCTACAACTGGTGTCTTTTTACCTAAGTGGGCCATTGATGAAGGTTATCACAAATACCCTTCCCTTCAAAAATATGGAAGATTGATTGCTGAATATATTTTGACTACGCAACAAAATCGCATAGAAAGTTTTCTTTTTAAAAGTGCTAAACAACGTTATCTTGATGTTTTAAACAGCCCGCTAGATTTAGAAAATAGGGTTTCTCAGCGCCATTTGGCTTCCTATATAGGTATCGAACGCCAATCTTTGACGCGAATTAGAAAACAACTACTTATTGAAAAATGACACATAGGTGTCAGGCATAGTATATTAAAATAGCTGAAATTAGCTCTGTTTTTAGTCATTAAAAAGGGAGTTATATGAAGTTTACTGTGCTGATATTTATGTTCGTACTATTCATTACGGATACCACGAACCATGATCTTACCATTGAAATTACGAATCTAAAAGAAGAGTATGTAGGTAAAAACCTGTATATCGGTTATTGGGGTGATGACAAAGAAAACTTTCCCAATGAACATAAAGTTGTTATTAAAGACAAGCTCACAGTTAACAGCACTGGTTTTGAGATAACAAAGGACTTGGTAGAGAATACATATGCGGTTTCCCTTTATATCGATATGAATGGTAATGGTGAATTAGATAAAAATATGTTTGGTATACCTAAAGAACCTTATTGTTTTTCTAGAAATTACAGGCCAAAATTATCGGCCCCTGATTTTGATGATTGTAGTTTTTTAGTTTCCAAAGACACCAAAATAACCCTTGAACTAATTGATTAATATGGAACCATCGCTCATTTTCAAAATTTGCAATTCATTTGTTTTAATAGGATGGATACTATTATTGTTTGCTCCCAAGTGGAAACTAACTCAAAATATTGTGGTTTATGGGGTAATAACATTATTATCACTTGTATATCTCGCACTAATAGCACCAACAATTTTAAATTTTAATCCAGATGCCTTCTCTACCCTAGCTAATGTTAAAGCGCTGTTTCAAGATGATGCCGCCTTAACTGCCGGTTGGGTACATTATTTAGCATTTGATTTATTCGTGGGAGCCTATATTGTAAGACAAGGCATAGCCGTCGAAATGTCAAGATGGAAATATTCACTTTGTCTTCCGTTTACATTTATGTTCGGCCCAATAGGACTACTACTATTTTTTGCATTAAAGTTCAGTAAGCGATGAACCTTTTTAAAACTTTAGTTTTTAGGAGTAAAACCTTGACATTATTAGGCTCATTTTTTCTTTCCTTGAGTATAGTTTTAATCATTTTAATACCGAATAATACTACGGAAGTGCTTGGTATTAATTCACTTATTAAACCGTTAAAGTTCTCACTAAGTTTATGGATCTATTCATGGACCATGGCCTATTTAATATACTATTTTAAGGATGAGCTAGTAAAAAAGAGATTGATTTTTCTGATTGTCTTCGTGATGCTTTTTGAACAAGCCGTAATTACTGTTCAGGCATTTAGAGGCACTTTATCACATTTTAATGCGGAAACAGTAATAGAAGGTGTATTGTTTAGTTTAATGGGCATATTCATTACCCTTGTAACCTGCTATACTTTGTATGCTGCACTAAAATTTAGAAATCAAAAAGATACTCTTGATAGCGCTAAAAAGGCGGCTATTTTTTATGGATTATTAATTTTTGTTATTGCCAGCTTTATGGGTGGCGTTATGGGAGCCTTATTTTCTCATAATGTAGGTGGCGATATGGGCGGAGAAGGATTGCCTCTTGTTAATTGGAGTACAAAAATTGGAGATATTAGAGTGGCTCATTTTATAGGAATGCACGCACTTCAAATAGTTCCTTTGGCGGGATTTTATATTAGTAAAAAAATTGTAGACAAACGGAAGGCACTAGCTTATGTGAATAGATTTAGTTTAGCCTATTTGATATTTGTTTTAGTAGTTTTTATACAGGCTTTATTAGGGCTTCCATTTTTGAAGTTTTAATCGTGGTCACTAAGCATACAGTAATTTCTAATTAGGTAAAAATTGGTCAAAAAAAAGCCCATCAATGATGGGCTTTCTCTGAAATTATATGGATGTATATTAGATAACTTTTACGTTTACTGCGTTTAATCCTTTGTTTCCTTCTTGTAAATCGAATTCAACTTGGTCACCTTCTCTGATTTCGTCTACTAATCCAGAAATGTGTACAAAGTGATCTTTTTCAACTCCTTCTTCAGTGATGAATCCAAAACCTTTTGCGTCGTTGAAAAATTTTACTGTTCCTTTACTCATTGTAATGTAATTTAATTTATTAATATTTAATACTTTGCAAAGATAGTGCCATTAATTACAATACCGCTACATATATATTCTTACTTCACCCCTTTATTGTTTAAGCAAAGCATAATTCGTGGCAATGTAGTCATATTATTTGTATAAACATGTTTTTATATTTCTGTGAACTAGCTTATTAGCTTGATAATCGTTGTAGTTGGTAATTTTTCAACTTCATTGTTTTATTAATTTGTTCAAATTCAATTTAAATGAATACAAATTGTTAAATCATAATTTGTATGGCATAGGTTGTACAACAAGCGGTTTTAATGATCTTTCCTTGAATTTTAATCCCTCCTATTGCATGTTTAGCATTCAAATATTTAAACCTTTGTTAAAAAAATGAATGTTCATTCTTTTTTGTGTAGTTTTACATCCTATTAGAAAAGCTATGGCGAAACTTCAAAAAAGTATAGATAAGCGAAATGCACTTATAAAGGCAACTATTGAGTTGGTCAATAACAATGGTTTTCATGCAACTCCCATGAGTAAGATTGCAAAAATGGCGAATGTTTCTCCTGCTACCATATATCTATACTTTGAAAATAAACAAGACTTGGTCAATAAGACCTATATAGAAGTTAAAGCTGCTTATACCGATTACGCATTTGCGACCTATAATGAGGAAATGGCAGTTGAAACAGGTTTTGAAATTATTTGGAAACGTATTGCCGATTTTAAATTAAAGGAATGTGAACATGCCATGTTTTTAGCACAATGTGATAATACCCCAATGATTGATGAGCCTAGTAGACAAGAAGGTATTAAACATTTACAACCCCTACTGGATTTATGGGAACGTGGTAAAAAAGAAGGACTTATAAAGCCAATATCAGATTACTTGCTTTATGCTTATTCAATAAACCCATTGTCCTTTTTAATGATAGTTCAAAAAAGAGGTGCATTTAAGCTAGATAAGACACACATAGAAGAAGCATATCAATCTGCTTGGAGTAGTATTAAAGTTTAAAATTGTTTAAATAACAGAAAATAAATATTGATTATATGGAATTATTAGATAAACTAAACTGGAGATACGCTGCTAAGGCAATGAATGGCGAAAAGGTATCTGATGATAAAATTGAGCGTATTCTAGAGGCTGCACGTTTAGCTCCCACATCAAGCGGATTACAACCTTTCGAAATTATAGTAGTCAAAAATCAAGATGTTAAAGAAAAGATTAAACCAGTAGCATGGAATCAATCTGTTATTACAGACTGCTCTCACCTACTCGTTTTTGCCGCTTGGGATACCTATACAGAAGATAGAATTAATTATATGTTCGATTTAACCAATGAAATTCGAGGTTTTAAAAACGAAGGTTGGGAGAATTATCGACAAATGCTTTTAGGCTCTTACCCTCAAAAAGGTGAAGAAGAAAACTTTAATCATGCTGCTAAACAAGCCTATATCGCATTTTCACAGGCGATTACAGCTGCTGCTTTTGAAGGCGTTGATGCAACACCATTAGAAGGTTTTGAGCCTGCCGCTGTAGATGAAATTTTAGGACTACGTGAAAAAGGTTTACGAAGTGCTGTTTTATTACCCTTAGGCTATAGAAAAGAAGATGAAGATTGGTTGGTAAATCTGGTGAAGGTGAGAAAACCTATGAAAGATTTAGTGACTGTAATAGATTAAAAAAAACAATTATGGTAAAGACAATTTTATTAAATAATAGACCTGAAGGAAAACCTTCAGTTTCAAATTTTGAATTTATAACAGAAGATGCTGATTTAACAATTAGTGAAGGTGAAATACTTTTAGAAGCGGCATATGTCTCTGTAGATCCTTATTTAAGAGGACGAATGAGCGCGGCTAAATCATACGTTCCACCTTTTGAACTTAACAAACCTGTACATTCAGGAGTTGTTGCAAAAGTAATCGAATCAAAAAATGAAAAGTTTAACGAAGGTGATTATGTTTCTGGTATGTTAAACTGGTCTACGCAACAAGTGTCAAATGGTGAAGGTTTAAATAAAGTTGATGGTTCTAAAGCTCCTTTAAGTACCTATCTAGGTATTTTAGGAATGACTGGTTTAACTGCGTATTTAGGCTTAAACCAAATAGGGAAGCCTGTTGCAGGAGAAACAATTGTTGTTTCTGGTGCTGCTGGTGCTGTTGGTAGTGTTGTAGGGCAAATTGCAAAAATATTAGGCCTTACTGTTATTGGAATAGCGGGTACTGATGAAAAAATTGACATGCTGAAAACTAAATTTGGTTTCGATGCCGGTATCAATTACAATACAAGTACTGACATTGCTTCGGATATTAAAAAGGCCGCTCCTAATGGTGTAGATATTTATTTTGATAATGTTGGTGGACCAATTTCTGACGCTGTTTTATTTAATATTAACCAGTTTGCAAGAATTATAATCTGTGGTGCAATCTCAGTTTATAATAATACTGAAACTCCAAAAAGTGTGAGTGTGCAACCTTTCCTAGTGAAAAAAAGTGCTTTAATGCAAGGGTTTATTGTTTCTAATTATGCTGATAAGTTTCCAGAAGCAATGAAGCAATTGTCTGGTTGGTTGGCCGATGAGAAACTAACCTACACAGAAACAATTGTAAATGGTTTCGAAAATATTCCAAGTGCTTTCATCGACTTGTTTGATGGAAAAAACAAAGGAAAAATGATTGTTAAAATTTAGATTTTAATTGCTAAAAAAGAAAAAGAAGATGAACAATTTTGAATTTAAGAATCCGACCAAAATTATTTTTGGAAAGGATACTATAGAAAAATTAGAAAAAGAGATTCCTGAAAATGCCAAAGTATTATTGCTTTATGGTGGAGGAAGTATCAAGAAAAACGGAATTTATGACCAAGTACGTACTGCATTAGCTAAGGTTGATGTTGTTGAGTTTGGTGGTATTCCTGCAAACCCAGAATATGCTGTTTTAATGGAGGCTTTAAAAGTTATTAAAGCTGAGAATATTACATATTTATTAGCTGTTGGTGGCGGTTCTGTAATAGATGGAACTAAGTTTTTATCTGCTGCCGCTTTATTTGAGGGTGATACACCTTGGGATATTTTAACCAAGAATATTAAAACTCAAAAAGGAATGCCTTTTGGTACTGTTTTAACTTTACCCGCAACGGGTTCTGAAATGAATTCGGGTTCTGTAATCACAAGAGCAGAAACCAAAGAAAAACTAGCCATGGGTGGCCCTGGCTTGTTTCCTGAATTCTCAATATTAGATCCTCAAGTGATTACTTCAATCCCTGAACGTCAATTAGCTAACGGAATTACAGATGCTTTTACGCACGTTTTAGAGCAATATATGACGTATCCGATTGGGGCATTATTACAAGACCGTTTTGCCGAAAGTATTTTACAAACTCTTATTGAAGTCGCTCCTAAGGTTTTAAAAGACCCTACCGATTATAAAGCTGCGTCTGATTTTATGTGGAGTTGCACTATGGCTTTAAACGGATTGATTCAAAAAGGGGTTCCAGGGGATTGGGCGGTTCATATGATGGGCCACGAACTAACTGCTTTGTTTGGTATTGATCACGCAAGAACCTTAGCCGTTATCGCTCCAAGCCATTACAAATACAATTTTGAAGCTAAAAAAGAAAAATTAGCGCAATATGGTGAACGTGTGTGGAATATTACAGAAGGAAGCACAGACGATAAAGCGTATGCGGCTATCGAAAAGACGGAAGCCTTTTTTCACGAACTAGGAATCGAAACGAAACTATCCGATTACACGAAAGACTATGAAGGAACTGCTGAAGAGATTTCGAAGCGCTTTACAGATCGTGGTTGGTTAGGTTTAGGTGAACATCAATCTTTATCGCCAGACAAGGTTGAGAAAATTGTGAAGATGGCGTATTAATTTCAAAAATTATATCCTTCTAAAAAAATTAGAGGAAAACTAAAAAAGAAAAAGAAATGAAAATATTATTTGTGTTAACATCTCACAATGAATTGGGAGATACTGGAAAGAAAACAGGATTTTGGATTGAAGAATTTGCTAGTCCATATTACACTTTGCTTGATAAAGGTGCAGAAATTACAATTGCAACCCCAAAGGGTGGTGAGGCACCAATAGATCCAAGTAGTGATACACCTGATGCGCAAACTGAAGATACTAAGCGTTTTAAAGATGATAAAAAAGCTCAAGAGTTAATTTTCAACACTAAAGTCTTGTCTGACGTAAATGCATTAGATTTTGATGCAGTTTTTTACCCTGGTGGTCATGGACCTTTATGGGATTTAGCAAATGATGCTACATCGGTAAAGTTAATTGAAACGTTTAATGAGCAAGAAAAACCAATTGCTTTTGTATGCCATGCTCCTGCTGCATTGAAAAATGTTAAGAGTAAAGATGGTAGTCCACTTGTAAAAGGTAAAAAAGTTACTGGTTTTACCAATACTGAAGAAGAAGCTGTGCAGTTAACTAATGTGGTTCCGTTCTTGGTGGAAGATATGCTTAAAGAAAATGGTGGTATTTATTCGAAAGCGCAAGATTGGGCAGCTTATGCTGTTCAAGAAGGAAATTTGATTACAGGTCAAAATCCAGCATCCTCTGATTTGGTAGCTGAAAAATTATTGGCAGCTTTGAATTAGTAGGTTTCTAATATTAGAAAAAGGGTTGTCCGTTTAAGACAACCCTTTTTGTTTTTTAATAATACCTTGAGTAATTTAATTTAATAAACTCTTTTCAAGATTAAAATAGTTTAACAACTTTATGCTGGAACTGCCATTGCGGCCTTACGACGCTTCCAGTTGCGATGTTTGGCAATCGCATCTCTGAACTGTTTTGGTGAGGCGTTTATAAAAATCGCGTCATCATTATCTTTATGTTCAAATGCATATGTTTTATCAATAACATTTTCACCCGCACCACTGACGGCTATAGCTTTGCAGTGTTTAAAAGCTTCGTTAATGAATTTTAAATATTTCGCTTCCTTTAGTATAGCCTTAACAGCTTTATCGCCACCTGGAATATATACTGCATCAAAAAGTACACTTTCAGTAGTCGCGATTGCGACATCAACTTCATGCTTCATATCTTCACTACAACTTATTGTGCCCCCATGTGGCGCTATCAGTTTGATTACAGCACCTTCTTTTTCTAGAGCAGTTTTCATTGATTTATACGCTTTCATATCAAATCCATCTGCTACCAAAAAGGCAATTTGTCGTGTTTCAATACTATCAAATTTAGTATTGGCTTGACTTAAGGTTGGATCCTGGTCTAAATAATTTTTAGCATTACCTGGTTGATGCTTTTTCACATCACTATCTGCTCCTATAGCTTGATTTATTGGTTTTTCGATGCTTTTGGGAACTTTCATTCCTAAATTATTAGCTACCGTTTTTGCTAAACTTTTATCTATTTTATTTATGAGCCACAACATACGTTCTTTTATATAAGCTTGTTTGCATTTGCCCAACTCAAATGAATATGCACCTGCTACATGCTCTTTTTCCCAATCAGATATGCTCCGGTAAAATAGTGCAGGCTGAGAAAAGTGATCACTAAAACTCTCACTTCTACCTCTGATTTTGTTAGCATCTATACGTTCTTCAAAATGTGTAAAACCTCCTTCTACCATCTTGCTAAGATGTGGACAACCACTCATTAATGTATTAGGAAAGTATGCTCCATTACCTTTTGGAATATCCATTTGCATGTGACCATCTCGCTCGTTATTATATACTTTGTTTAGCGGCTTATTTATTGGAATTTGATGAAAATTGGGACCACCTAAACGGGAAAGTTGTGTATCACGGTACGAAAATAAACGACCTTGCAATAAGGGGTCGTTAGTAAAGTCAATACCTGGAACAATATGACCCGGTAAAAAAGCTACTTGCTCTGTTTCGGCAAAGAAATTTTCTGGATTTCTATTTAAAGTCATTTTACCTATTATTTCAACTGGTACCAGTTCTTCTGGTATAAGTTTTGTAGGATCTAATAAATCGAATTCAAACTTATGTTCATCTTTTTCAGGTACCACTTGTATACCAAGTTCCCATTCAGGATAATTACCACTTTCTATAGCTTCCCATAAATCACGTCGGTGAAAATCAGCATCAGCTCCATTGATTTTTACGGCTTCATCCCAAGTAACAGAATGTACTCCTAATTTAGGTTTCCAGTGAAATTTTACAAAATGAGACTCGTTATTTTCATTTATTAATCTAAATGTATGTATACCAAATCCTTCCATCATTCTGAGACTTCTTGGTATTGCTCTATCACTCATAGCCCAAATGTGGTTATGCATTGTTTCGGTAGTACGAGAAATGAAATCATAAAATGTATCATGAGCAGATGCCGCTTGTGGAATTTCATTATTAGGTTCTGGTTTTACTGAGTGGATTAAATCTGGAAATTTCATGGCATCTTGTATAAAGAAGATTGGCATATTGTTTCCGACCAAATCCCAAGTACCTTCCTCTGTATAAAATTTAACTGCAAACCCCCGAACATCTCGTGCTAAATCAGGTGATCCTTTTGAACCGGCAACAGTAGAAAACCTTACAAAAACTGGTGTTTTTCTTTTGGTATCATTAAGTATTCCTGCTTTACTATATTTTTTTATACTTTTTGTCAACTCAAAATATCCATGTGCACCACTACCCCTGGCATGAACAATTCGTTCTGGAATTCGCTCATGATCAAAGTGAGTAATTTTCTCTCGTAGAAGAAAATCTTCAAGCAACGTAGCGCCACGCTCTCCTGACTTTAATGAATTATTTGTATCGTTAACTTTTAATCCTTGATTTGTAGTCATCGGATTATCGATGTAATCTACATGATGCTTTTCTAAGTCTTTTATTTTTTGGTTATCTGATTTTTTGTTAGACTTTTTTGCCATGATTCATTGTATTTAATTAGCTAAATATTTCTTTATTTATAAGTATCAAATCAAGATAATCAACTATTTAAATTCACTAGACCATTAATCGCTTTTGCGTTAAGATAAAAAGCAATACAGCAAATTTTAATGGTTATTGGGTCATGTTTCATTTAAAAAAGAAAATCCTGCAAATATCTATTTGCAGGACTTATTTAATGTAATTACTTCTTTGTGAGTAATACGAAATTAGTTTATAATCAGTTTTTATGCTTCTTGAAGCGTTCGTTTTGATTTTCTATAGGTGTAATTCGGATAAATAGCCCGTTTTGCAAAACGGTTCAATTTATTTGAGTTAACCATTTTAATATAAATGGGTTTAGTAACCCCAAAGTACTCATATGTAGTTCCGTCTAGAAAGGTAATTTCTAATAGCAAGCCTTTGTGCACATAATCGGCTATTCCTGAATTGGTAATGGTTTCAGTATACGCTTCTAAGTTAGCTGCGATAGTTTCAGGAGCAATACTTACCAAAAAATGATATCCATCAATTATAGCACGACTCTGTACTTCAGCTTCTTCGCGTTTGGCATCACCCTCTTGAAATTTATCTGGATGCCATTCTTTTACCAAATTACGGTAGGTTGATTTAAGTGTTTTTAAATCGATTTCCTTTTCAACACCAAAAAGCTTTTTATATTGACTAATGCGCTTCATACTCTTATTTTTTAGAAGGCGCGAAACTACATCTTTATTGTGAACCAATCAGCTTAAATTCAGCGTTTTTTACTTTAATTGTAGTTTAACTGTTCTATTTTACAGTATATAGACCCAAACTACATCTAACTTAAAACCTAACATTTTTATAAAGTATCCTAGTTGCTACACTGTGTAGATCTAATATCTTCGCGCGCTATATGTGGATGTATCTCGGACTTTTAGCTGCTTTATTTTTGGGTTTACATAATTTATGTAAAAAACACGCCGTACAAGGCAATGAAGTTTTTCCTGTGCTTTTTGGTACAATTATTTCTGGCTTTTTATTTGTACTTCCAGTTTATATTGGTTCTGCTTTTTTTAAAGAATTTATGATTGATATACAATTGTATATCACCGATTTACCATTGAAAACACATGGATTTATATTCATTAAGTCGGCGATTATGGCTGCATCTTGGGTTTTAGCATATCAAGCCCTAAAGCATTTACCGATTACTATAGTTACGCCTATTCGCTCGGCTGGTCCGTTTTTTACGTTTATAGGGGCTATTACGATTTATCAAGAAAAGCCAAACTTTTGGCAATGGATTGGATTTTTCTTAATCATAATTTCAGTAATGCTTTATTCTAAAATTGGAAAAAAAGAAGGCATTAATTTCACTAAAAATAAATGGATATTCGCTATAATCGGAGCTACATTTTTAGGAGCTTCAAGTGGTTTGTACGACAAATTTTTAATTCAAAGTTTAGCCTTGAATCCGCAAACCTTACAATTTTGGTTTTCCTTTTATACAATGCTTATCCTGCTGATAATATTAACCGTAACCTGGTTTCCATATGCTGAAAAACGTAACGCCTTTAAATGGCGATGGACGATACCATTAGTAGGTATTTTATTGGTAGTCGCTGATTATTTTTATTTTAAAGCTTTACAGGATCCTGATGCTTTGATTATGTTGCTTTCTGCAATAAAACGAAGCCAAATTATAATTGCTGTAGTGGTTGGTGGCTTGTTATTCAAAGAGCAAAATAAACGTAAAAAATTAATTCCGTTAGCCGGAATTATGGCCGGTGTATTTTTGATTCTGTATTCATAGCTATTAGATTATTTTTTAACCAATACCCAATTTAAAAGACTATACACAGCTAACCTATTTCCTTGGCTGTATATTTGCAGCATCATTTAAATTTTATATTGAAAAGGTATGCCATTTAAAAAGTTACATTCTCATTTGCTTGAAACCTTTGAACGTCTTTCTATAGATACCCCTACTCCATTTCAAAAAAGCAGTATTCCTGTGGTTAAGAGTGGAGCTAATGTTTTCTGTATAGCACCTAAAGATAGTGGTAAAACCACCACTTTAATTTTAACAACATTACAAAAGTTAAAATGTGAGGCAGTAGGTAATGCGCCCAGAGCTATTGTAATTGTTGAGAATAAAGACAAAGCTTTGGCTTTGTATGATGCCTTTTTTGAATACACCAAATATAGCTCAGTACGTATTTATGCGAGTTATGAGCAGCTACACATTGATGTTCAGAAGTCAGAAATTTATATGGGTATTGATATTCTGATAACAACTCCAAAAACGCTACACAAACTATTTTTAAGTAATGGCGTGAGTATTTCTGAACTAAAAATTTGCAGCATCGATGATGCTGAATTTTTATCAGTAAAAAGCGATACAACCAGTTTGATTGTTACCGCTGCTAGTATAAAAAAATGTCAGTTTGTTGTTTATGCTGAAAAAATGCATCCGCAATTAAAACGTTTAGAAAACCACTTTATGGAATATTCTAAACTCATTCAAAAGTAATTACATCTTTTACCAAGTGATTGGAAAGTAGTCTTTTAAGAATTTTCCACACCAGTGCTTTCCTGTATTTATTCCATCAAATAAAGGGTCTACAACTCTAGCTGCACCATCTACAATGTCTAATGGTGGTTGAAAATCATGTACTTCTTGTTTCTTTTTCGCTAATTCTGCTGGATCTTCATCAGTAACCCATCCTGTATCTACAGCATTCATATAAATGCCATATTTTGCTAAATCACCAGAGGCGGTATGCGTTAACATATTTAGGGCTGCTTTTGCCATGTTGGTATGCGGATGGCGCGATTCTTTAAAAAATCGATGAAATTTACCCTCCATAGCCGTAACATTTATAATATGTTTTTGGCCTGTGTTTTCTTTCTTCATAATTTCCGAAAGCCGATTGCACAATACAAAAGGTGCTACAGAATTTACTAATTGTACTTCTACCATTTCAGTGGTTTCTATTTCGCCTAGTTTTAGTCGCCAGCTGTTGGTTTTACGCAAATCTACTTGTTGTAAATCTGCATCTAATTGACTTTCAGGAAATACTTCTTGGGCTACTAAACTAGCATCAAAGCTGTACGGAATCTGAGATAATTTAGCAGAAGAACGTAAACCAATGCCGGGTTCAGGACCATGCCATGATACTGGCATATTTTTGTTTGAAGATGCAGCTGCTGTTAACTCTGTTAATTCTTCAAGACAGTTCTTATGGTCTGCCAATAGGTCTTTTGCGAATTTTGGTAAGCTTTCAATTGGTCTTTCTTCATTCTGCATTAGGTGTGCATAAAATCCGGCGGGTCGGCGAACCGTTTGTGCAGCATTATTAATTAGAATATCTAGTTTTTCATAATTCTGTTCAATATAATTACAGAATATTTCTACACTAGGAATATGCCTTAAATCAAGACCATGTATTTTTAATCGATGTCCCCATTCTGTAAAGTCAGCCTCTTTCGAAAAACGTAAAGCTGAATCTACCGGAAATCGGGTTGTTGCAACTACCGTTGCTCCGCCACGCAATAACATTAGGGAAATGTGATATCCGATTTTTAAACGAGAACCTGTAATAACGGCTACTTGGCCCTTCACATCTGCTGTTTGAAATCTTTTTAAATAGTTTAAATCACCACATTCTGTGCACATGGTATCATAAAAATGGTGCAGTTTGGTGAATTTAACTTTGCACACATAACAATCTCTTGGGGATTCTAATTCTGGGGTATCTTTATTCGATAAATCAGCTGCTGCTAATAATTTTGGAGCCACAAATACTGATGCTTCTCGAGCATGTCGAATACCAGTCTGATTTCGGGCACTTTTATCTTTGGCAGCTTGTTTACGCTTTGCTGCTTTTTTTGCATCTTTTTTTCTTCGGGAAAACTCTTCTCTACTTGGTCTTGAAAATTGACCGGATGCCTTAATTAATGCCGTTCTTTGTTCTTTCGGAATCTCAAATATTTGATTCGTATCTGCAACAAGACGCTCTAAAACAGCAATACACTTTTCTACCTCATCTAGTGTTACTTCGTGGGAATCATCCAAATCTTCACTAATCATTCAACTATTTTTTTATCGGTATACTAATTAGCAATTTTAATCTGATTATTGTGGCGCGAAACTAAATCTTTATTTTGAAGAGCTGATACTATTTTTGTTGTCTTTTTACCCTGATACCAGTTATTCTACTTTGTTCTTTTCTAAAGCTCGTCTAATTTGTTCACTATCCCAATGATTATCGTAAGCTACTATACCTCTTTTAAAATCTTCATTTAAAAATTTTTCTTGCTGTTCTAGTTCTTTTTTAGCTTTAAAAATGTAATTCTCATCTCGTTTAGCTTCAGTAGCTAAGCGCCTTAAGCTTTTTTCATCATATTTAATGAAATTCTGAATTTGTCTATTTAAAGTATATTTTCTAAAACCCATTTTACTCAGCACATCTTTGGCTAAGGTTAAGGATGTTTCTAACGATTCACGATAAATATTTTCATTGCCTAGATTGAGCAATTCATAGGCGTCATATCTGTTTTTAGTGCGAATCATTAATTCAACATGTGGATATTTATCCTTAATTATTTTACTAATGGCTTTAGAAACAGAAATTTTATTAGTGGCACAAATCACTATTTTAGCTTCTGCAATGCCTGCAGATTCTAATAAGTCGATACGAGTAGCATCACCATAATACACTTCAAAACCCATTTTCCGAAGAAAATCAACACGGTTAGAATCATGATCTAAAATAGTTGCCTCAACTCCATGTGAACGTAAAAAGCGGCCTATGGTGCTTCCAAAGTGTCCAAAACCTACTAATATTATTTTTTGAGATTTCGCAATATGATCCATTGGTCGCTTTACAGATTCTTTTGTGCCTATTCTTGGTAATATTATGCGCTCATTAATCATACTCAATATCGGAGTCAGTGACATAGATAATGCTGTAATTACGAGCATCATATCCATCTGTTCTTGCTCTAAAATATTTAATCCGAACGCGAAGGATAATAATACAAAGGCAAATTCACCTATTTGTGCCAAACTAAAAGTCAATAATAATTTTTGGTCTAGTTTTAATTTGAAAATTTGAGCTGTAATAAATAAAACAAGCCCTTTTAAAGCTATGATAGCTATTAAAATTCCGCCAATGGTTAATGGACTTTTGGCGATTACAATAAAGTTGATTGAAGCACCAACTGCCATAAAAAATAAACCAAGAAGTAGGTTTTTAAAAGGTTCTAAGGTGCTTTCTAGCTCATGTTTAAATTCACTATTTGATAGCACTACCCCACCTAAAAAAGCACCTAATGCAGGACTAAGGCCTACATATTCCATTAAAAATGAAATAGAAAATACAATTAAAAGTGCAGCTGCAATTAACAGTTCTCGTACGCCTGTTTTAGCAACTTTACGTAACATGGGTACAATTAAATATTTACCAGCAATGATGATAAAAACTACCGATAAAATAATAGCCAAGGTTTGAAAACCCATCGGCAGGCTTTCTAGCAAATTACCATTTTCACTCGTATTTTCTGCCAAAGCTGATTCATCAGAATTGGATAATAATGGCAATGCACCGAGCATGAAAATGACAATTATATCTTGAAATAATAGAATTGAAAATGATGAATTACCAAAAGTGGTATTCATTAAGCCTTTCTCTTTTATCGTCTGTAATGCAATTGCTGTAGATGACAATGCAACGGCCATGGAAATTACTAGCGAAACCTTCCAGTCAAACCCTAAAAAGGTAAAGAGTAGATAGGATAGTAAGATGGTGCCTGCAACTTGTATACCGCCCATGCCTACTATGGTTTTTCGCATGTTCCAGAAGTTCTTTGGCTCTATTTCTAATCCTATTAAAAACAGCATTACTACCACACCAAATTCAGCGAAATGTAGAATATCTTCACCTTCTTGGCCTATAAAACCTAATACATATGGCCCAATTAAAACACCAGCAAATAAATATCCAATAACTGAACTTAGCCCTAATCGTTTGGCAATAGATACACAAATAATGGCTCCTGCTAGAAAAACAATAGCTTCAAAAAGTATGCTTCCTGTCATATCTTATGCGGGTTTTAGTTCTGGTATGTCGTTTAAAAAGGCACAACCCTTAAAATCAGTTACAACCAATTCATTTTGTAACAAATCTATTAAATCACCGTATTGTTTGGCATGAAGGATTAAATCTTCATTTGAAAGATTATGTGTTCCCATAACGGCAAATGGTGGATAATAAGTCATACCGCACAAATTAGCAGTTTGCTCAAAGGGTCTTAAAAATTGATTAACGGTAAAACTATTTGTTCCTTCAGAACAATATACTTCTCTAGAACCGCCAGTTGTAATTACATTTAAACAGGTTTTAGATTGCAAGGCTTTACCTTCTGGGCCATAAGCCCAACCAAATTCTAAAACCATATCAATCCATTGTTTCATTAATGGAGGACAACTATACCAGTATAAAGGATGATGCCAAATAATTACATCATGTTGATTTAATATTTCTTTTTCGGCATCAACATCGATATGAAAATCGGGATAACGTTCATACAAATCATGAAATGTAACACCTTCTTTGTTTCTTATATGCTTGACAAGCACAGTATTTGCACGAGACTTTTCAAATTTAGGATGTGAAAACAGAATTAATATTTTTTTCATGGTATACTGCGGATTAAAATAAAATCTGTTTATTAAAATTTTATAGGATTGCTCTAATTATAATTTGGTTATTACTCCAAAATTAGAAATCCAATCAGAAGCTATATGTCAAAAGAGATTTTAATTCCTTGTATAATCATACCTGTACCTATAATTGCAATGATTAGACCCATTATTTTTCCAATTACAGAGATAACGTTATTACCAACAATTCTAACTATTAAATCACTTATTCTAAAAGTAAAATACGTTAATAAGCTCATTGACCCAAAAATAGCAATTACTAAGAATATTTGTAAGGCAGCAGCATTAGCCACAAAATTCATAGCCGTAACGATAGTTCCAGGTCCGGCCAAAATAGGAATGGCAAGTGGCGATACGGCAATATTCTCATCAATATCTACTTTCTTTAAGTTTTTAACATCTGATACTTTGGACTGTAACATTTCAAAACCGATATAAAATATTAAAATTCCGCCTGTGATTTTAAATGCCGGAATACTAATATTAAACAACTCGAAAATATACTTACCTAAAATGATGAAAAGCGTCACGATTACAAAAGCAATCATATTTGCTCTTTTGTTTATGTCGTGCTTTGTTTTTTTATCCGCCCCTTGCGTAAGCGATAGAAAAACAGTCATGTTTGAAATTGGATTCGTAATGGCAAAAAAAGCTGTAAAAACAGTTATAGAAAAAGTAATTAAGTTATCCATTTGTTTCGAATTTAACTATCTAAAAAAAACAATGGAATTTTTCTTTTCCCATTTTTTTCAAAATGCAAAATTACTTGAATTTTGTGAAGTGCAATAGTGATATATTATAAAGCAATGCCAAAATTATATGTTAGGGAAAAAACGGTCTGTAATTTGTATTAATTCTTCTATTTTGGAAGCATTATAAGCATCAGCGTGAGCTATGGCATATGAACCTTTGTCGTTATCAAAATACTGTCCTGTTTGGGCCAGATCGGTCATGCTTAAATTGTATATAATGTCAACTCCTTTTTCTGCCGGAGACCAATGTTGCCCGTAAGCTTCTTTTGCCATTTTAGTATTTAATAATGAACCCGGATTTACCGCCACTACCGTGATTAATGGTTCTTGTTCCGCTAAATAAAAACTCCACATGGTTAATGCCAGTTTGCTTTGTGCGTAAGCTTCGTTGGAGCCCAAGCCTGTTTTGCCTTCTAATGCTTGTACATTTATAGTAGATTGCGCAGCAGAACTTAAATTCACAATTCTTGGTGCGTCTGATGCTTTTAAATTTGCTAATATGCCATTAGTTAATATATAAGGTGCAAAGTAATTTACCACAAACCGAATATCTGTAGTACCTCTATTGCTATTTGTCATTAAAACACCTGCATTGTTGACCAGGATATCAATTACCGGCATCTTTTTAGCAACCTCTTCAGCCATTTTTTTCACTGCATTTAAGTCTGAAAAATCCGCTAAAAAGCTTATTACATTTTCATTTTTAGATTGCTGTTTTATTTCTTTTAAAGTAGCGCTTAATTTAGCATCACTCTTACCATGAATGGCTACAAAGTGCCCTTCTTTAGCCAAACGCAAGGCTAGTAATTTTCCTATGCCGTCTGTACTTCCTGTTATTAAAATATGTTTCATTTTATAAGCTTTATCTATTGAGTTTTAATTTTAAGTATGGAATCTAGTTCAATTGCTACATTTGAGTATTTGCATATTCAGGTAAAGGATCAGGAATTTCATATTTGTCATCATCAATCATTTCTCTAATATCAATTTCTATTGCTCTAGAAATAGTGGAAATTGGCACATCATTACCCATTCCTTCAAACGGATTTTCTGAAGTATCTCCTACACGCTCCATAGCAAAAAATATCCACGAAATAATAATGGTAAAGGGAATAGATAACCACACAAAATGTTGGACTATAAATCCAAAAAACGCATTGTGCACACCAGATGCAACCAAAGATTGTGCAGTTACATCAAACTGGCGCATAAAACCAAAAGGCATTATGAAAATGAAAATCCAAACAAAATAGGAGTTCAAAGTAGCAAACTGTCTGGGATATGGGAAATTTTTAATTCGTTCTGCTTTTCCTTGCAAGGTGAACAACTCACCAATTATATTTTGAAATTCTACGTGTCTAAAATTATCAATTAACCCTAATGAAACCAATTGTCTAATGTGTTTAGATTGAAAGTTTAAAACCGCAGTTTGCTTGTTTGTTTTAGTGAGTACCTTAGCTTTTTCATCCAAAGACAAATAACCTTCTAACTCATCAGATAACGAATTTTCAAATTCTAGAACCTTTATTTTTTTCATATGCTCTTGATCAGACTTATTTGTTTTAGCCGTTTCCCAACTCTTTTTTTGGCGCAAGGCATGTCTCAAGGAACTCATCCAAGCAACATGGCGTAAAACCATCGTTTTTCTTATCTGAAATAGTTCAGCTTCTGTTTTAGGCTTATCGGTATTACTATTTGTTACAAAATCGTTAACCATTGTTGTAAACCAACGAGATGCATTTACTATTCCGCCATAAATTTTTCTAGCTTCCCATTGTCTATCGTAGGAAGCATTGTTTTTAAAACCAGTAATAAATGCTAATGCCATACCAATTAGTCCAATTGGTTGCCAAGGCAATGTAAGCCATTTAAAACCGGCTACTTCGTAAAGTAGAACAGGAATTAATGCCGTTATAAAAAAGATATAAATATACCTCCTTGTCCATTTTAGAACAGTTACAATTGGATATTTAGGTTTGGTGTACATAATTATATAGTTTATGAAAACTGGCAGCACAAATGCTGCCAGTTTCTTATGGACTTTTAAAACGGTGCAACGGTATCTTTAGGACCATCAGGTAAACTCCAACGTTGTCGAGCGGTAACGCTTTCCAAGGCAACATCTTTAATGGTGTCACTGCTACTATTTCCGTAACTACTGGTACTACCACGTGGTATTTGCATACGGTCACCATACAGCCAAACTACTAAATTGCTACGTTGTCCGCTTATAATTGGGTGTGTTGCGTGTGGCACATTACCTCTATGGATGATGGCTTTACCTGGCTCAAAAATAGCTTGTACCGTTTTTCCTGAAGCCTTATCATAAAAATCGACTTCAGATCCTGTAAACTTTTCATCCGGTAAGTTAATGTTGATATTTAAGGTAGCCGCAGAAGCATCGGTATGTGCGTGTAAATCCTTGTCTTTATCTGGATTGTACTGGATTGAGAAACCAAAAGTCTGATTGTCATATCCGTAAGTTCCCAATAACAAACGCGCTATCGGACGCATAAAACGGTCCATCATATCGTTATAAAATGCCTGAAAATTAGGTGCGGCCAAATGACCTTCAGAACGAGGATCTATCATCATTCCATATCGGTTTAACTGTATGCCATAAGGCGCACGTTTTGGTACTCTTGAGTTTGCTACAGCTTCTAAATAGTTGCGGAAATCTGCTAAGCGGTCTACATCAAAAAACTGTGCAACATAAACACCAGGTATAACTTCTTCCCATAAATCGGCAACAGCAGATTCTTTTTCTGGATTTTCCCAAGCTTCTTTTATAGCTTTACGTAAACGCGGATCTAGCAAAGTTTCGTCAGGAACTAATAAATCGTCCTTGTTTTCTATTTCCCATTCTGCCCAAGCAGCTTCTAACAATTTACGGTTTTCATTCCAAAATTGAGAAACAGATGGATCGCGTCTTAGTGATAATTCTCTTGATGGTATTTCTAGAGCACGAGCTTCAGCAAGTGCATTTGTATGTTCTATTGTTTTCATAATATCTATTTTTAAGAATAGCTACTGCTATTGTTTTTATCTATAACAAAATTAAGCACGACCAGCTGCTTGCCTTTGGTAGTAAAAAGGGTTGTTTTGGTAAAAAATAAGGTTTTGAAATCCCTCAAAGAAAAATGCCTCTAACAAGAGGCATTTAACACAACCAATCAATCATAAGGATACATTGCAAATCCTTATTTGTTTTTAGTTCTCAACTACTATTTTACCAATAGCTTTTCCGCTTTGTAAATGTGTATAAGCATCACCAACTTGTTCCAACGAAAACTTGTTTTCATCTACTATTGGCGTTAAATGTCCTTTATTAGAAATTTCAGCTAATCGCTCTAAAATGTTTCCGTGTGCATCTCTTTTAAAATTGTGCAACATGGGTATTAGCATAAATACCACGTGTAATGATGCTCCTTTAAAGTGCAACGGAGTTAAATCTAACTCACATAACGAAACCGTAGTAGAAATGTGTCCGTTTAAGGCAACTGCTTCAATAGAATTGTTCAAGTTTGCACCACCCACGGTATCAAAAACCACATCAAAACCACCATCGGTATATTTTGCAGTGTAATCTGCTACCTTTTCAGTTTTAAAATCGATAAAAGTTGCGCCAAATTTTTCAACAATTTCTTTTTGATTATCACCAGTACCTGTAGCAAAAACTTCTGCTCCAAAATACTTTGCCAACTGTACCGCTAAGTGACCAACACCACCAGAACCACCGTGTACCAATACTTTCTGACCTGCTTTTACGCCTGCTCTAGTTAAACCTTCATAAGCTGTAATAGCTACTAATGGTAAAGCTGCAGTTTCGCGCATAGTTAAGCCTTTTGGTTTGTGCGCTACAAGGTTGCTATCCGCTACAATATATTCAGTTAAGGTTCCTGGTAAATCGGCTAATCCGCCAGCGCAACCGTATACTTCATCGCCTACTTTAAAACCTTCTACGCCATCTCCAACCGATGCTACAGTTCCTGAGAAATCCATACCCAATAAGGCTGGTGTAGCTGGTGATAATGGTAAGTCGGTTCCCATATTCTTAATCATAGTGTCAATTGTATTTACACTAGATGCAGCTATTTTTACCAATACGTGATTTGCCTTTGCTGCTGGTTTTGCTATTTCTGATACTTCGAAATTTCCGTTTTCTCCGTAGTTGTTTATAAGCATTGCTTTCATATCTAATCTTCTTTTTTATTTATTATAATTCTTGTTTTATTAATTTACTTCTTGAATATCCATCACCATTTGTTCCCAATTCTTTTGGTTGTTATGGTCAAACTGAGCGCCATTTTCATCTGCGTAGGTAAATCTTTTTATGGCTGGCGTTCTACTTGTTGCCTGAAACAATTGGTAGGCTTCTTCTTTTAAAGCCTCTTTAATTGGTAAATCTATAGATGCATACACTGCACGTTTGCTAGCTGTAATAGAGTCTGCCGGAAATTTAGAAATACGCTCTGCCAAAGCATCTACATAAGGTCCTATTTCATCTGCATCTAATGCTTTGTTAATAGTTCCGAACTTTTCAGCTTCGTCTGCATCCCAATCTTTGGCTCCTAAAATAATTTCCAGTGCCTTTCCTAAACCTGTTTGTCTTGCCATACGTGAAGCGCCACCACCACAAGGTAAAATGCCCATACCTACTTCCATTTGCATAAATTTGGCTTTACCTCTTGCTGCAAAACGCATATCTAATGCCAATGCCATTTCGTGTCCGCCACCACGTGCAAAACCTTCAATTTTAGCAATAGTTGCTTGTGGTACATTGCTTAATCTTTCTAATACAGCTTGTAAGTCTAATAACTGTACTTCGTTTCTTGGTACCGCTTCCATAGACATATCCTTAAGCAAGTTGGTATCATAATGACATACCCAATAATCTGGATTTGAAGATTCAAAAACTACTACTTTAACGCTTCTGTCGCGCTCTAATCGTAAACAAAGACTACTTAAATCTGCAAGCATTTCTTGTCCTTGTACGTTTACAGGACCAAAGTTAATGGTCACTGTTAAAATTCCTCCTTTTTGTTCTGCCGTAAATGTTTGAAAATTCTTGTATTCCATAATTCTTGAGTTTTAGGTTATTTCTGTTATAATTACAGGACAAAGTTACCTGGGTACTCAAGCTTTATTTTGGTAGAAAAACCAGCGGTATTGGTAAAAAATAAGGTTTCTGGTAATGACTTAGGCCAGATTGGCCTTAAATGCACTTAAACTGATGCCTCGGTAAGTTTTAAAAATCTTGTTTAAATGACTAGAATCGGTAAACCCAAGATCGATAGCAATTTCCGAATCTTGTGCATCGGTGTACTTTAAACGTGTCTCTACCAACTTCAATTTGTAATTGATGATGTACTTTTTTAAGGGTACATCCGTATGTTTTTTGAAGTACTCACTAATGTAATTATCGGCCATATGAAACTCATTGGCCAAACTTTTGGTCGTCAACAGATCAGGATTATAAATGTTGGAATGAATGTAATTGATGATTTGCTGAATTTTGGAGGACTTAACTTCCTTTACTTCAGAAGCGTTTAAATACTGAATATTACGTGCAATTAAATGCAGAATTACAGACAATGAATTTTGAATGATAAAGATATCATGGGATGATTTATTTAAATACTCGGTAGCAACCATATTTGTAAGCGATATAAGATGCGCTCTATCCGAAGCCATTTCAAACTGCATTTCTCTTAATTGATGGCTCTCGCTGTTTAAAATTTCTTCGATTTTACGAAACCAATCGTTTACAGGAAGTTCTTGGTTTACGGCACTGGTATTTCTAAAAAAACTCTTCAAGAATTTAATCGCAATAGTACTTGTAGCGGTTTTTGCTTCTACGATGTAGATATCATCCGGGATAAATACAAAAACACTAGCGGGTGAATAACTAACGGTTTTTCCATTTATTTTGATACTGCCACTACCCTTCTCGAAATATAAGATTTCAAAAAAACGAATGTTGGTATACTCACAAAACGAAAAGAAAGTTTGGTCTTTGTACTGTTGTATAACGATGTTCTCTAAAATAGTTCTTGCCATTACTTAAAAATTAAAACTAAAAAGGGGAAATACCTACTTGTCTTCCCCATCTTTCCTTTTCATAACAATTCTTATGGTTTATTTCACTTCAAAATTCCCATTAGAGCGGATGTAAATAACCGTTTCTGTATCTGTACCCAACAAAGGCTCAGCATCTTCCTCGGCACCGAAATAAGAACCCGGTTCTAAGACAGTTTCAGCATCCTTTTTAGAAGATTGGTGGGTTACCTTGCCAGAGATAACCACCACTCTAAAATTGGGACTTAAGTTTTTGATACTTCCTTTAAAACCTGCAGGTAATTTTATAAGTGCTGCACGTAGCTGATTTTCTTTGTGACTTCCCCATAAAAATGCGGTTTGTACATTACTCTTTTCAGAAACCCATTGGATGTCGTTAGCATTTAACCAAACTAAGTTTGTTTTGTCAACATTTAGAGGTCTTTCACCATTATCAAAAGCTTCTGATGTTGGCTTTACCAAATAAGGACCTTCTTGAATGTCTAAAAACGCCATATTATCTTCACCGTCAGTAGCGGTAATATGCGCTTCTCCTGCTGGTTGTTGCCAGTAAGAGCCTGCTGGTAGCCATTGTTTCTCGGCATTCTCATCATCATTATGCAATAAACCTTTAATTACTACACCTCTATAGGTTATATTGTGAATATGTGATGGTGACGAAAATTCTTTTTTGAATTTCACCAAAAATCCTGCTGGTTCGTTTTTGGTTCTGTCTCCCCAAAGTTTTCCTGCAGCCGGACTCTTATCGCCTCGTAACGGATTTAACCAACCCCATTCTACATTATCTGCGGTTACCACTTCGTTTACAGACTTAATATTGTCTGTTGTTGGTGTTTGTGCCATTGAGATAACGCTAACTATAAGTATAAATAGTATTGTGAATGATGTTTTCATAGTGTTTTATTTCCAAGTTACGATGTCATCAAAATCTCTTCTAGTTTTACCAAATTCTGGATCTGCTTTTCTGTAACCGAAAGCAGTCATAAACGATAGACCATATTTATCTGTATCTACACCAAATTTCTCTTTCAATAAAGCTTCTGCTTTTTCTTGATGGAAACCTTCAATTGGGCAAGAATCAATTCCTGTTAAAGCTGCAGCTGTCATCATGTTTCCTAAAGCGATGTACGTTTGCTTAGCTGACCAGTCAAACAATTTTTTGTCCGTATCCAAATCAAAATCACGCTCTTGAAATTCTCTATAAAACTTAGAATACAGTTCAATTACTTCAGCAGGTAGTTGCTTTACGTCTTTCATCATATGCATGATATATTCAGAATCGTGCTTTACCATTGGCGCTTTCATACTCAAACCTAATATAAAATGGCTAGCAGTATCTAATTTTAAAGGTGCTCCCCAAGCTACAGGTTTTAATAACTCCCGTAATTTTTTATCCTGAACTACTATAAAATGCCATGGTTCAAAACCAAATGAACTAGGTGATAAATGTGCTGCTTCTAAGATGAATTTCATGTCATCATCAGAAATAGTTTTAGTAGCATCAAATTCCTTTGTAGCATGTCTAAAGTTAAAAGCGTTTAAAATGTCTTCTTTTGCGATGTTTGGTGTGCTCATTCTATAATTCTGTTTAATTGTTTTTGTATTCATATGATACTATCAAAAGTATAGTGACAAAAGTATGGTGAGTTTGAATACCCTGCAATAACGGTCAAAAATGATAGTATGTGTTTTTTTTACATTTTTTATTGTAAATACTTGGTATACAGGTGTTAATAAATATTAAAATATACTATAAAAAGTATAGTTGTATAATTTAGTATAGTGTTGTAATTTTGTTATTTTAAAATTGATTACTATGGAAGTTGAACATAAAAAGCGCCTGATTAAGTATAATGATAAAATGTTTTCATGTACTACAAGTATTGCTATGGAATTGATTGGTGGTAAATGGAAAAGTGTAATATTAATTTATTTGGTAGGTGGTAAAAAACGGTATAATGAACTCTATAAATTAATTTCAACAATTACTGAGCGTACCTTAAGTTTACAGCTCAAAAAGTTAGAAGAAGATGGATTAATTACCCGACGTGTATACACCAAAAAACCTCCTTTAAAGGTGGAATATCAATTGACTCCTTTTGGAGAGAGTTTGGCTCCGGTATTGACATCTATTGCTGAGTGGGGAAAAATTGTTGCCGCGGAAAAAGGCCAAATTATAGAATAAAACTTACAACACTGTTACTCTGATTTTTTTCTTTTTCAAGCGTGAATTATTTAGCTTTTCTACTAATTGATTAGCTAGTGATAACGGAACGGATACAAAAGCACAGTCTTGTTTTAGCTCAATAACGCCTAGTTGGTCTTTGTTAATTCCCCCTTGTTTAAAAAACAATCCTGCGATATCACCTTTTGATATTTTGTCTTTTCTTCCTCCTGAAATAAAAAGTGTTTCCCAAAATTGAGGCGTAAAAGGAGTTTTTTTTGAAATATCTACAGGGTCAATATTTTTAATAAACTCAGGCAAGCGCTCTTTTGTCCATTGTAAAATATAAGCTGTTCCTTTTTCGTTTACACGAGCGGTTCTACCATTTCTATGGGTAAACTCTTCAATGGCTCTAGGAAGTTCATAATGAATAATATATTTCATTTCAGGAATATCAATTCCTCTTGCAGCCAGATCAGTAGCAATCAATACTTGACAGGTACCATTTCTGAATTTAATTAAAGAACGCTCTCTATCACGTTGTTCCATACCACCTGAAAAACAAGCATGATTGATACGGTTCTTGTCTAAATATGTACTTACTTGTTCTATACTATCTTTGTAGTTACAGAAAATGATTCCGGGTGCATTACCAATATGAAGCAATAAATCTACTAAGGTTTGTAGTTTATCTTTTTCCTCTGAAATAACTGTTTTTAGGGCTAGTCTCGATTCTTTCTTATCTTTTAAATAATTGATAATTGTCGGATTATCTAATCGCACAAAACTAGGAATTTTTACACCTTGAGTCGCCGAAGTCAAAATGCGTTTATTCAAATTTGGTAATTGATTAATGATTTCACTCATTTCACCTTCAAAACCAGTTTCTAACGATTTGTCAAATTCATCTAAGACTAATGTTTTAATATCTGATTTTGAAAATCGATCACTGTAAAAATGATCAGCAATTCTACCTGGTGTTCCTATTAATATAGCGGGAGTGTGTTTTAATTCAATTTTATCCTTAGATATGGGCCTACCGCCATACACTGCATTTACTTTGAAACCAGAACCCATATCACGAATTACTTGTTCAATTTGTATGGCAAGCTCTCGTGATGGTACCAGTATCAATGCTTGTACTTCTGTGCATTCAGCATCTAAAGCATCAACTAGGGGCAATAAAAAGGCTAAAGTTTTACCAGTACCCGTTGGTGAAAGAAGAACAGTGTTCTCCGTTTTTTCAATGACAACCAGGGCTTCTTCTTGCATCGGGTTCAATGCAGAAATTTTTAATTTTTCTAAAATATCCTGTTGTTCTCGAATGCTATTTGCCATAGTATTACTTCTTTTTAGAAGTTTCTGTTTTGAGAGTGCTTGTGCTTACATTTTGCATTAAATGATCAGCTAATACTTTTTCTATCAATTCTTCTTTGGTCAAATGATGAAAAATAGTTTTTATTTTTTCCTTTGTATCACCAGAAACGGTACGATTAGGCTTGGTCTTAAATATTTTCTTTGCCCAAAGCACTAAATTTGTTTCTTCTCTGTTTTGAGCATCTTGCTTTTTCAACTCACTGAAAACTAGTCCCAACTCTTTCTCAAACTCAGGAATATTTTTAATTTCTTCTTGCTGAATAATGCTTAATGAAAGTCCCTTTGCTCCTGCCCTAGCTGTTCGCCCGCTACGGTGTACATAGGCTTCATAAGTATCTGGTAAGTGGTA
Organism: Aurantibacter crassamenti; assembly: GCF_016811105.1. Taxonomy (GTDB): domain Bacteria; phylum Bacteroidota; class Bacteroidia; order Flavobacteriales; family Flavobacteriaceae; genus Aurantibacter_A; species Aurantibacter_A crassamenti. The sequence goes on along the minus strand of NZ_JAFBGM010000002.1, from coordinate 176,228 downwards.
ATTTACCACATATGAGATTTCTTTAACATCAATACCTCTGGCTGCTAAATCTGTCGCCACAAGAATATCAATAAACCCTTCTCTGAACTGGCCCATGATTCGATCACGAATTCCTTGAGATAAACTACCATGAATAGCTCCGGATGAGAATTTATTTATAGCCAATTTCTTGGCTAATTTATTGACTGCAGCTTTGGTTTTACAGAAAATAATACCACGTTCTCCTTCTCTTGCGTGCAGAAAATGAAGTAAAACTTCTAGCTTTTCAATAGGTTCTACAACAATATATTTATGATCAATACCTTGATGCCCCATTTGAGCCATATCAGCCTCTAGATGCACCACATGTTTTGACATATAGTTCTGCACTAATTGCTTTACAGTACCGGGCATTGTAGCTGTAAACAATAATGTTCTACGTGATTTGGGCATTTCTTCTTTAAGGGTGTCCAAATCTGTTTTTAAAGCGGTTACCATTTCATCGGCTTCATCTAAAACCAAATACTTTAGCGTTTTTATGCTGACGGCTTTACGCTGTATTAAATCTATCAACCGCCCTGGAGTAGCCACTATAATGTGTGTAGTTTCTTTTAGGCGTTCTATTTGCGGTTTAATTGGAATACCACCACAAACCGAAGCAATAGAAATAGATGGACTATGAGAAGCAAAGGAAACGAGGTTCTCATAAATTTGCTGTCCTAATTCTCTAGTAGGCGATAAAATTAAGACCTGTACATCTGAATTTTCTGCATCAATCAATTGTAATAAGGGTAAACCAAACGCCGCAGTTTTACCTGTACCCGTTTTCGCCAAAGCCACTACATCTTCCTTTTGGTTCAATACGACAGGAATAGTCTTTTTTTGAATATCTGTAGGAACAGAAATCTTTAAATCGACTAAACTTTGTAGTATTTGTTCGTTAATTCCTAAATCGGAGAATTGCTTTGACATTATTTAATTTTCAGCAAAGATAGGTGCATGACGACGGAGAATCATTTAAATGACACAGCTATTTTGCTTAAAAAGGGAAATCATTTTAAAGTTATTATGGATATTTAGATTATTTATAATGAAATTTTCAATATGAATTACAAGAGTGGTACATCAAGAAAACTCATAAAAGAATTATTTATAAGTTGCTATCTATTATTTTATTCTGTTTATACAAAGTTGTACGCCATCTGTACAAAGGTTGCTTGTAAAAGTAAAAATCATATTAACTTAGGGTGATAAACTTAAATTCTATAGCCCATGCCTGCTTATGAGAAGCCAAATTTTGTACATCCGTTTGATGTTAATACAGAAATAGAGCGTTTAAAGGCGCATAAGTCTACTAGAAATATTCCTGATAAATCAAATGACAAGTTGCTTTTAGGATCTTGGAATATTGCCAATTTAGGACTTCAAGTTAGAATGGAGGATCATTATAAATTATTAGCTGAAATTCTAAGTTGGTTTGATGTGATTGCTGTGCAAGAAGTTAATGATAATCTTTTAGGTCTACAGGCCATAGAATCTTTTCTGCCATCTAATTACAACTTAGTGTTTTCTGATAAAGGAGGCAACAATGAGCGTTCTGCTTTTATTTATGATAGTTCTATTCTTAATCAATTAGAGCTCGTTGGTGAAATTTCAGTGCCACCGAAAGACCATGCTTTTATTAAATTGAAGGGTGTAACTACCAAGTTTACTGGCTTCGATAGAAATCCGTATTTATGTTCTTTTCAATGGAAAAATGAAACTTTTATATTAATTACGGTTCATTCATTTTCTGGTGGTAAAACGAAGCCAGATCTAGAACGAAGAGCTTTAGAGGCTTATGCTATTGGTAGATATGCTGATCTAAGAAATGGTTCGAAAAATGCATTTTCAAAAAATATTATTGCTTTAGGTGATTTTAATATACCCATGATAGAAAAAGGAGATATTGTATATGAGGCGCTTATCAAGAGAGGCTTAAAATTACCAGAACATTCTACACGCGTGTATTCAAATATATCTAATGATAGCATGTATGATCAAATTGCCTTTCTACCCTCAATAAAATCAAAGATAGTTACTCAGGGGGTATTTGATTTTGACGAGGTAATATTTCCAGAGTTATGGGAAAATTCAATCCCTGATTTTAAAAAATATTTGCGATATTATATTTCAGACCATCGACCGATGTGGATGCAGTTAAATCTTTAGCTTGTTGTCTTTGCTATTTCAAGGAGTTTAAGTGCTAGTTTTTCTAAAAGCCTTAATTTTGAGATTTCTTAAATCATTGATTATGAAAGTCAAACTGCTTATTTTTCCTATTCTTTTGTTTTTCTGTTCAGTAACAGTGCTTACTTCTTGTAAAGACAAGAAAAGTGATATGAAGCATTCTCATGTAGAATCTGATTTACAATATCAATGTCCGATGAATTGTGAAGATGGAAAAATGTATACTACAGAAGGTCAATGTCCGGTTTGTAAAATGGATTTGGCTCTTATAGAAAATGAACATAAGTCAACTTGTACGGTCCATAAAGATGGAAATTGCAAATGTGAAGGAGATAGCTGTGCTTGTGATAATTGTAAAGAACATTCTGGTTCTTAATCCAAATATATCGTATTTAGTTTAAAGTAAAGAAGGAAGGTCTCTTGTTGAAAAACTAGATGTTTTTAGTTTATAAAGTTCTATTTTTCTTCCTCAACTAGTTTGTCATTTTTCCACAATCCTTTGGTGAAAACTTCACCATCTTTCCCATAAAAAGTACCTTTTCCGTTTCGTTTATCATCTTTCCATTCACCAACATATTTCTCTTTATTTGGCCAATAATAAGTGCCTATTCCGTTTCTAAGGTCATTAGAATAACTTCCAACATAATACTCGCCATCAGCCCAATAGAAGGTGCCTTCGCCATGACGTTCATTGTTTTTCCATGAACCTTCATATCGACTGCCAGTATTTAATATTGCTACCCCAGTACCATTTGCCATGTTATTTGAAACCTGACCAACATAATGCATTAGGCTACCTTTTTTATTCTTGAATTTTAAGTATTCTCCTAAAGACTTATTACTTAATTGGCGTCTCATCGTTGCCAATTGTACTTTAGTTTTTTCTAGTGCAAAGGTCAAAGAATCTCGTACGTTTAAATCGTACTTCACTTTTTGTTCCAATAACTGAAGTGAATCTAAATTAGTAACTACACTATCTTTTATAACTTCGGTATTATCTGATTTTAAATCTAGTAATTGCTCGGCAAGGCCTATTCTTAAAGGAATTCTATATGGATTATCCTTAACGTATTTAAGCTCACTATTATAAGCATTCAAAGCTTTTTTGTAATCACCTTCTAATAAAATGGAATCAATTCGCATTACTTCTTTAAACTCCGCTAAACTTTGATCAATTTCAGCTTGTTGCGTCTCTTTTTGCTTTAAATCATTTTTTAAACCTACAGACCTAAATAGATAAAAAAGGGCTACCCCGGCCGTTGCTGCAAATAAAATATAAGGTATTGCAATTCTCTTTTTCATTATTGAAGTATTACTTTAACTACTGGTTTTATTAATCATTTAAATGAATTGCAGGTAATTTATTTTTAACCCTTCTAAAGTCTGGGGAATAGTATAAATGTGCACGTAGCGTAAATGTTTGTTTAAATTCCCCAGCATTTTTTAAATCTTGCCCCATAGAATACAGCCCTCCGGCGGCTACTGTTAAACGTGGAGTAAGAATATAACCCAATGTAGCGGTTAACCGCAGATCTTCCATAACACTTCCTACAACAGCTTTACCACTCTGCATAATTAGTTCTGTTTCTGGGGCGACATATAGTGTTTTGGGTTCTAGTTTATGACTGTTTAATGGAATTTTTGCTCTGAACAAATAACGCCATCTATTTCTAAAAATATACTCGCTATTGTCTTCAAAACCTTGTGTCCATCTGTGCTCAATTCTGATTCGATGATAAATAGTTGCACTATATACAGGCATTGCAAATTGGTATTGGTGCCAAATTCGCCACTCAGGCACTAAGTTTCTATCTTCAGATAATGGATCCGTATTAAAGTTAAGTCGAAGAACACCACCAAGGCTAAAGTTTACTTTCTTAGAGTAAATATATCCTAAGGCATGGCGATTATACAATTGCCCTACTTGACCCAGAAAAGGGGTGTTTTCAGTTTCTTCAAACCTAAAATGTGTCTGAGCATCCCAATACAATCGTTTTGAGATTCTTATTTTACCATACGTATTTACCCAAAGTTTTGTTTTGGCATGTTTATATTTTGACTCTTTGGGGAGCACTTCATAATCTTCATTTTGTGCTATAGTTTGCTTGCAAATACACACCAACATTAGGAATAATACCCATACTATCTGTTTTGAATTTCGCATCATTGCTCTTTCTTAACTGTTGGGTTAATATTCATTAATTCTAATACCATTTTTGGATCTTGCTCTCTTTTTAATTTACGTTCTAACTTATGTGTGTCTTCATCTCTTAAAGTCAACATACGCTCGTGGGTAGCTTTATACAAATCAAGTAAAGTGGCAGCATTAGTGCAATCTAAATTAGTATTCACCTCATTTATTAGGTAAGGTTCTAAAACTTTTCGATAAGCACCTGTAATACGTTTTTTGATTTCTTCAGTCATAAGATTAGCCATGAATGGATTCCATACTTGATCTTGATAATGTTCAACTATTTCTTGATTTTTAGTTGGATGAGTTAATATCTCTTTTTCAAGTTGTTCTAAATGAGTAAAGCAATTGGTAAGGTGTTGACCGAAATCCAGTTTTTCTTCCAGATTTTGCATGTTAGAGTATTTGCTCAGATTTTTATTTGCTACTGATTTAATTTGTTCGAGAGCACTAATCAATTCTTTTGGAAATTTTGAGTCTACTGAATCAATAACACCATTTAAATTTTTTATTTGCGAAATCATTTGTTCTTCAATAGCAATGAATTCTTGCTGGCGCCTTTCTTTTGCTAACTTAGGTTCGAGTACTTTTTCAATAGAATTTAAACTAGACTCGGCATATTTTGTCATTTGCAAGATTCCGCTTAAGCTCTTTTCAGAAAAAGTAAAAGACTTTGCGGTGCTATCGCTAAATGACTTGCTAACACCTTCTGATAGAATTATATTAATTTCTTTAGAAGGAAAACCATTGGGTAAAACATGCTGAACTAAAAAATTACGATCAACATATTCTAAAATGTTATCATCATTTAATTTTAATATTTCTTTTATAGGATGAAGGTATTGTTTTGAAATAGAGTCGATTACTGCATAGTAGTAATTAGCTTCTTCATCAGAAAGCTTTAAAATATTAAGTTGGGTATCGGTCAAAAACGAAGTACTTATTGAATCTGACCTTTTATAACTTTCGCTAATTGCATGAAGATTTTTTCGCTCTAGTGAATCTAAAGGATAATAAGCAACTTTTACTTTAAATTCAGGTAGAAAAGCAGCCTCACCTAACGAAGATAATATCGTATCTAACTTTTTATAGTACTCCGCATTTTCTGCTAATAAATTGGGTATTTCACTAGCATTAGCAAGTATTTTTTGAGCACCATTATCTGTTAAGCTTATTAGTTTTATATATCTACTATCAAAATTGATTATGGTCTTACTGGCATTGTTAACTTTGCTTAATTTTATTTCATCTGATTGCTCATTAGTAACTGTACTAATTTTTTGTAATTCTCCATTTGTAAAGAACCAACTTTCAGTATTGCCTAATTGTTTTTCTGAATAAAATGTCCATTCATCATGTGCCAATCCATCTCTTAAAAACCTGCCAACTACAGTGCCTTCAGTATTTTTAATTTTAAAACTTTTTTGAGGTATACCATTATCAAATTCTATTGAGCTTTCAAAAAGAGTCTCTAAAAGTTCAGAATTCTTAATTTGGTTTCGAGAATAATGCCACAGACCATCAGGTTTTCCCATTTTGAGGTTCCCCTTTGCTTTTTCTTGTAGCCCACTAATATTTATTTTGTATTGAAAGCCAATTACCTCTGTTAAACTATCAGACTTAAATTCACCAAAATCAAAATTCCATAAACCGTTGGCATGATTGTTTTTAAATTGTCCTGTAAACGAGAAGGTTTCATCTGCATTAGTAAGTAAATCACCTAAGTTCGATTTCTGCATTTCGAACGCACCATCTAAAATAGTGTCATTTTCAGATACAAAATATTGATATTTGGCAATACCTGAATAGTTGCCAATTTCTATGGGTCCAGAAAATTTTTGCTTTTCCTGACCAATACTAGTTGTGGAGAACAGTAAAAAAAGAAAAAATGATACTGGCCGAATTAATCTACGGAGTGTCATGTATTAAATTGGTTTGTTTACTTAGTTACCATTCAATACGAAAAAGTACCCCGTTTGGATTTTATTAACTGAGAAAACTTAAAAACTATTCCAAAACAACTCTGGTTTAAAGGAAAAAAGACAAGCGTTTCCTTTTTGAAAAGGAAACGCCTGTATATTTTTAAACAAGATTAAATTATTCTTATTCCATATCTATGATACCAACAACTTCATAGGCTCTTGTTCCATCAATTTGAACTTTTTCATAAAGAATGGTTGCAAATTCATAGTAAGTTTGTCCATCTATATCTACTTTTTCGTAACCGTCAGGAAGTTCGTAAACTAACGTTCCAATTTCTGGTTCTACTACTTCGTATTCACTATTGTTTTGTGAATAAAAGGTGCCGCCAACGTTAAAATAAATATGATTGTTAAAGCGTATTCTTTTGTAATTAGTTGGTAAGGTTTTTATACGAAACCCAAGTTTAGGAGCTATGGCTATATATCTTCCTCTTGAGTAAGTGTAGTAATTACTGTTGGAGTAATAGTAGTTTTGACCTTTGTGTTTTATTATGGTTCTATTGGGCACAGTTCGTACAGAAACAACCTTCTTTTTAGGAGTTTTATAAACAACTTTTCTACTTGATACTCTATTTGGTGTGCTTTTAGTTACTGTTCGTGTAGTTACTGTTTTTGTAGCTGTTCGCTTTCGAACTTGCGCTGAACTTGGAAGTGCAAAGGCTAATAATAATAAAGCGGATACTGTATATGTTTTAATATGCGTTTTCATAATTCTATATTTTAAAAAAGGTTAATATTCTTTTTTCTCTACATCTCTAAGACTTTTAAATTGAACTATGGTTTAAAATAAAAATTTGCTTTATGAGTAAATTAACAGTTGACTCTTCTATTATTTCATTTAAATAAAAAAGGCATATCTGTGAGGATATGCCTTTTTTCAAAATTTAAGGAAATTTAATTAATCTCCTGACAATCTTACTCTTAACGTTGTTTTTTTGTTTTTTAATGTGTATGCAGGAAGTAGTATTTCAATTCGTTTCAAACCTTCTATTTGTCTATCTAATTTTATTGGTGATGGGTCTAAAGAAATAACAGATACAGACAATTCTGGATGTGATAAATTTTCTAATTTTAATTGTTTTCCATCTTGATGTAAAATAGCTCCACCATCCACAATTTCAATATCAGCTATGGTTAACATTTGCCAGGTTATCAAGTTTGTAGAATCTGATGCCACTAAAGTATCTTCAATTAATAATGATTTCGGACTATCTTTAACAAAACGACGATTTGCACTTTCTAATTGTCCTTTAAAGGCTGCACTTAAATCGATTGTAGCTTCTGGTTGAGCACCATTTTTAAAATCAGTTATGATTGCTTTTCCATCAACCACATGATGTTTATTGTTTACAGATATGGTACTATGACCGAAATTATTTTTAGTTAGAAGTGTCCACCGTTCACATTCTTGACATCTATCCCAAAGATTAAAACCTGTCTTTTCTAAATCATGATATCGTTGATTACCGGTGTCAATAGACCAACGTACACCGTTGACCTCAAATATGAAAGAACCTCCATCCATATTACCATGCGGCACGGTTCCTCTGCCACCCTTACCACCAAAATAATATTGGTGTGGGTCGCTTTCTGGTGATTTAAATATCACTATTGGATTATCACCATCACCTTTCCAAGCTTCAGGTATTTTTTGGTCACCTTTTTCTTTGTATTGAGATATCCATACCAATCCAGCTCCTGCATTTCTTGGTAGTTTACCCATTTCTGAAGCAGGTGCCAGAAAACGTTCTTCTTCAAAATATGTTTTATTACCAGTTTTAGAAGCAAACCAAGCTAACGTAATATCACCTTGTTCGCTTCGTTTATCTCCACAATCAGCGAAATTATAATACCATCCAGAAGGAGCATTACTTAATAATCTAAAATCTGCACTTTGCATAAAAGAAGGGAATTCCGATAGTCCAAAATCAGTATTAAAAGCACTTTCTAGCATAGCAATTGTAAAAACAGAAAATGAAGTTCCGTAAGACCAATAGGTAGAACCTTCAGGGTATACGCCATCTGGGCCATAAGAAACTAGAGCCTGCGGAATACTATCTAAAGCACGGCTAATTGTTTGAGAAGCTAGCTTCGGATTTATATCTGCCGTTACAATAGAGGCTGCTATCATTCCTCCATGACAAACTTGATTCCAATTATTATTTCCGCCCACCCAGCCGGTATTTCCTTTCTCGTTATAACTTGGTTTGATGCCTTTTTCAATGAGGGCAGATTTGGCAAGTTTTACTGTGCTTACGGGTAGTGCTTCACCTGCCCAATCAATACCAAACGCAACTGCCATTGCCATTTCAGCAACATCTAAGTAATGTGAAGGATTCCAATCTGAAAAATTGCACACTGCTTTTATTTCATCATTAATACGCTTTAGAATAACCGAATCTTTCTCCATTCTATAAACCATACCCAAAATATTCATTCTGTATAACATTTCACGAGAAACATGTAATAATCTTCGGCCTTCCAGTTTTCTAATTAATAGGGGCTCTTTTTGTATTTCAATAGCGTTTTCTTGTATCGCTTTAAATAGATTTTTAACTACTGGATTCGTTTGAAGTTGCTTTTTAAGATTTTTTTCAATCTTGGAATTTAAAACCAATTTTGGACCATTCTTCTTTAGCTTTTTCTGTAAATATTGAACGCTTATAGGATTGTCTAGTTTTGGAATTGGTTGTTTGTCTGTTTCTTGTGCAGCAATATTCTGTATTGAACAGAATAAAAATAAGTGCACGAAAATTATTAAATAAATATTTTTTTTTGATCTCATTGTTAAATCAGTTTTGTGAATGATTAATAAGTTGCTTTGGTCTAGTTAAAAATAAAGAAAGGCCATCTCATAAAGATGGCCTTGTCTTTTAATAAATACTTACTATTTACAATTACCAGCCAGGGTTTTGACCTAAATCTGGGTTTTGCGAAATTTCTGAAAGTGGAATAGGCCACAAATAATGCTTGCTTTCATCAAATTGAGGTGTTGCCCAATCTGAACCACCATAAGGATCAACATAGGTTTTTCCAGATTCTGCATCTACGGCTGTTACCACTGTTGCGCCTTCATAACGTGCCTCTGCAGCTGCGTCCCATTGGATACCGAAATCTTTCTTTGCTAATTTAGAACCTTGTTTCCAACGACGTAAATCATCATAACGGAAGCCTTCCATAAACAATTCAACACGTCGTTCTCTCCTAATTTCAGCTATTAATGGAGAAATGCCGTCACCTGTATAACGAGGATCTACTGGTACAGCACTCATATCTAAGTGAGGCATACCCACACGATCACGAAGTGCATTAATAGTCAAATCAAGATCACCTTGGCTTATTGTACCTAATTCAGCTACTGCCTCAGCATAATTCAATAGGGCTTCACCTAAACGCAATGTTATTGCAGGTGTCCATGACGTATTATAAGAACGATATGCTGCTGCCGCATCATAAACTTTGATTATTTGGTAACCTGTTGCACTTTTTTCTCCTCCTACCATACCGGTAACACGAGGATATGTAAAGTCGGCACTATTCCCAAAATTATAAAACTCACGATCTTCTGGATGAAGAATAGTTTGGCGTAAACGTGGATCTCTGTTTACAAAAACATCTTCAATGGTTGCGTCTCCTTCATATAAATCAGATAATGTAATAGGGTTACCATCAGTACAAAGATAATCTTCTACCATACTCTTGGTCGCACCACCATTGTAACCTCTCCAATATGACATTACGTGATTTGTATATTGACCTGGATCATATTTTCTCCATAAAATAACTTCAGAATTACCGTCTAAATCTAATTGACGGTGATATGCGTTATAGTCATGTAAAGGATCACCAGTTGAATACAATGAATAACCACCGTTATCAATTAGCTCTTTAGCTGCATTTGCCGCTTCGGTCAACCACATTTCACTATTAGTACCGCCATGGTATTTTTGCCAAGTACCTTCAAAAAGACAAATTCTTGATTTTACTAACAATGCAGCCCAACGATTTAAACGACCATGATTACCACCATCACCCCAAGATTCTGGAATGTTTGCAGTAGCAAAATTCAAATCTTCTAATACGTTAGCCATAACTTCATTACGAGGCGTTCTAGCACTAAATAATTGTTCTGATTCAGTTGATAGTTCTTCATCAATCCATGTAATATCGCCAAATTTAGAAACTTTGTCAGCATAGAACCAACCTCTAAAAAGTCGTGCTTCAGCTCTATATTTATCCTTTACTTCTTCAGCTACATTGGCTAGGTCATAATTTTGTAAGCCTATGTTTAAAGAACGAACAAAATTCCACCCCGTGTAACCATACCATTGTGCTCCATCAGGAACTACATGAATTCCAGCGCGTAAAGACCGATATCGATCATGTCTACTATGCTGAGCGGTTATATTATCTGATGCCTCATCTAAATACCAGATTCCATATTTATGACTATTAAAACCGTCAGAGTGACCCATCATTGCTGGTACTGCGTGATCTTGTCTTGCTAAATCATAAAAATTGTTATTGTATACCTGAAGATCACTTTCAGTGGACCAAAAGGTACCATCACTTACACTATCAAGTGGTGCTCTTTCTAAGAAGTCATCGTTGCAGCCAATTACAAGCAGAGCAACTGCAAACCACATTATATTTTTTATTTTATTTGTTTTCATAGTATATATATTCTTTTGATTAAAACGATACATTAACACCAAAGGTTAAAATACGTTGTAAATAATACTCTTGCGTCACAGTAAATATCGATTCAGGGTCTAAAGGTTTATGCATTTTTGTTGATTCCCATAGATTTTGTCCTGAAAGATATAATTGCGCTTTAGTCATACCTAAATCATCAAGTAATGTACTTGGTAAATTGTAACTAAGCGTTACATTCTTAAGTCGAATATATGATGCGTCTTGAACATATCGTGACTGTGGTAAAATATTACGTTTATCAGAAGTACCGATTAATGGTTTTGCGAAATATGCATTAGGATTCTCAGGACTCCATGATTCCGATATGTAATACTTCTCTACAAGATTTGCGTTGTTCGGGTAAAAGGCGTTCCAGTTGCCATTGTTAGGAAGATAATCTCTAAACAAACCTTGGAAAAACATATCTAGTGACCAGTTTTTATACTTAATATCTGGGTTAATGCCAAAGGAATAACGAGCTGTAGTATTACCTATAATTTTACGGTCACCCGGATCTTCTAATGTAGAACTTCCACTATCTATTTTATCATCACCGTTCAAATCCGCATATTGAATATCCCCGGCAGACCAATTATTTCCAATTGGTGATTGATCTGGTGCGGCTGCTACGGCCCCATCAGTTTGGAAAATACCAACAGTTTCATATCCCCAAATTTCTCCAACTTTTTGACCAACATAATATTCTGAAAGTGCTCCTGAAGGATTATTGTATTTAGTTATTTCTGTTTGACTATCTGCTAGAGCTAAGTTTAACCCCCATCTACCATGTTCGCCAAAAGTATCACGCCATGTAACTGATAATTCCCATCCTTTAGTACGTAAATCTGCAGCATTACTCGCTGGTGCACTTGTACCTAGCAAACCAGGATAATCAATTGACATTAACATGTCCTTAGTATCGCGAGTATAATAATCAGCTGTTACAGCTAGCTTATTTTTAAATATCGCTAAATCAATACCTAGGTTCTTAGATTCAACTGTTTCCCATGTTAGCGATGGACTTACTAAGCCCCCTGGACTAACGTAAGGTGTTCTTCCCGAACCTAAAATATAAGGAGATGTACTAGAACCTAAACTTGTAATATAAGGGTAGTTTCCATATTGCTCTTCAACAGATTGATTTCCTAATGACCCCCATGATCCTCTTATTTTAAATTGATCTAACCAATCAGTTGTATTAGCCATAAATGGCTCTTCTGAAACGTTCCATCCTGCTGAAACTGAAGGAAAGAAACCGAAACGGTCATCAGTAGGGAAACGAGATGTGCCATCATATCTACCATTTAACTCTAAAAGATAGCGATCTTTAAAAATATAATTGAAACGATAAAAAGCTCCACGTAATGAAAAGTCTGACTCATTTCCTCCAGTTGTTTGTGCTCCTGTTGTTGCACTAATATTAGTAATTAAAGGTGTAATTAATGTTTGTGCACGAGCTGAGAAATAACGTTTGTGACCCCATTCTTGGTTAAAACCTATCATTGCTTTCACAAAGTGGTCTTTGTCTTCATTATCTGCATTAAATTCATATTCAGCAAAAGCATTAAAAACATAATACTCATTACGATTATTGGATTCTTGAATGTAATCATTGCCACTCAATCCATTGGTTAATATTGGATCCGCATTAAGATCAGTACTTACTATCTCAATTTTACTAGCTACATCTTTATCGTTTCTATTGAAGGAATTATATGAAAAATTACTTCTGATTTTAAATCCAGGAGCTGGATCTAATGTAACGCCTTGTGTTAACCATAAATCTCCTGCATTAAAAGTATCACGACCTCCATCCTCTAAATATGGAAAAAAAGTTCCAAAATATTCACCAATTAATGGTTCATATGTAGCTCTATCTCCTGGAGTTTGGTAGAAAGGTAAATCAGGGAATTCTAAAGGTGTTATAGCCGTAACTCTAGCTACAGTATTTATGTTAACATCCCAATTGTAAAAATGTGGTTTGTCACTATTCTGATTATTATAAACAATTTTAGAATCTAAATTTAACCAATCATTTACTTGATAATCGGTTTTCATCAAGATGTTATATCGTTTGAATTTCTCATTTTTCTCCGTGTTGTTGATATACCCATCTTTGCTTAAATATCCGAATGAAACATAATAGGAAGCCTTTTCAGTAGCACCACTAATGCTAAAATCATAGGTTTGCTGTGGAGAAAAATCTGCAATTGCTTTATTATTGTAATCGTTATTACCATAATAGCGTAAATTACCATTAACAACTCCCCATTCATTTTCTGGTATAGGATTTTGAGAATATCGCAGTGTTCCAGCAACGTAGTCGTCATCATATCTAGGTTGTCCACTCGTATTTATCGTAGCCTCGTTTAAATAAGTAACAAGATCGTAAGGGTCAGTTACCGGATCAATATGGAAAATAGGTTTAGCGTATGATTGCTGCGTACTAAAGTTAATAGCTGTTTTACCAACTCTTCCTTTTTTTGTTTCTACTAAAATTACCCCAAAAGCACCTCTAGCACCATAAACCGCAGCAGCGGAAGCATCTTTAAGTACAGAAACACTTTTAATATCATTTGGATTGATACGTTCTAAATCCATTGGCACCCCATCAACTAAAATTAATGGACTACCACCGTTAATAGAGGTGAAACCTCTAATATTAAACTCGGAGGATTCACTTGGGTCCCCGTTTCTAATAGATACATTTAGGTTTGGCACAACACCTTGTAAGCCTTGCCCTGCTGAAGTAATTGGTCTATTTTCAAGACGTTCTGCATCAGCAATACCTACAGAACCAGTTAGGTTCTTCTTTTTCTGAGTACCATAACCTACAACTACGACTTCATCTAATTGACCAGCATCAATTGCCAAATTTGCATTTATGGTTGAATTTCCAGCAACTGCAATTTCTACAGATTTATAACCGATGTAACTAAATACTAAAATAGCATCTGAATCTACATCGATTGCGTAATTACCGTCAAAATCAGTGACAGCTCCTTGATTTGTACCTTTTACTACAACACTAGCACCAGGTAAAGGTATACCGTCTTCGTCGTTCACAACACCAGTTACAGTTGATTGTAAAATATTGTTTTTAAGAAAATCTGGGCTTGCAAATGTTAGCGACGCAAACGTTTGTGTAATACCCAGAAAAAATAGCAGCGCAGGTAATAAATATCCAGCCGCTTTTGGCATTAATTTTTTTAAGCGATTTTTCCTCATAATAAGTTAAATTAAGTTAGTTGTGATTATTTAAATAGATAAAAATTGTTAAGTCAATTATTTAGTTGCTTTTTCTATATTTTAATTTTATGGGTGATTTCTTGAGATAAATTAAAATACAAGTGCAATAAAATAGTGGCTTAACAAATTTTTAACTTTTCGAAAGTAAGAATAGATTTTTCTTAAAAAAAATAAAATATCAATTAATTTTATTTTTTTTATGTGTAAAAGTTGTGTTTAAAAGTCAACGTGATATAGCTTAAACCATCTTTATTCACCCCAGAATGGGAGATAAGATTTATTTATGTAATCCTTAAAAAGTCAATAAAAAGTATGAATTTCCCAAAAACGATTCATACTAATTTCTAAAATTCTAACTCTTCATATTCAAAATGTGCTGAAATTTCAGGAACATTACCAAGGTATGATTTACCTCGAATTCGATTTACCGTATGGGCTGTTAATTTATCAGTCGGATATTCTTGAATCAATTCTAGAGTTTGATTAATTAACTCCGCTCCTATTTCTGTATTTAGCCAATCATTTTCTATTTCTTTTGAAAGAATGAATGGCATTCGTGGCCCTTCTAGTTTAGGGTTATTATGTATTCTTTTTAATAATGAATTTCCTTTTGTAGTAACAATTGTAAATGTTACCATTTTTCCACCTTTATTGTTTGTATACTCGGTGTATAGCCCAGCTAACGCTAGTGGTTCATTGTTCTTGTTCTTTATAAAATAAGGATAGGTTTTACCTTTAAAATGATGGTGTTCATAAAAACCATCTATATAAATAATGCATCGGTTGTGTTTGGCTGCTTCGCGAAATGATGCTTTTTCAAAAATAGTTTCACCTCTGGCATTTAAGGTTGAATTCCATATCTTTTTTAACTGCTCTTCGTGGGTAACCCAAGAAGGTACTAAGCCCCAAGTGGCTACTTCAGGATAATTTGGTGAACGGTCTGTATAAATTAATATTTCTGGATGACTGAATCCTGAAACATGATGTAAAGGTAAATCTGTTAACGGAGCTAGTTTTTCTATTATCTCGTCTATTGCCTTTAAATCACCAAGTCTTTCGGCTCTTTTTAATTGGGCTTCTAAACTTGCTTTTATATCGTAACACATGATTCTATTTTAATACACCGAAATTAAATTTTATAAAAACTGTTGTAAATTTTGTTTGAAATAAGCAGCACTATCAGCAATACTTTGCATTGAATTGTGCGCAAAATTACTTCCTTGTTCTATATAGTAATATTGTAATGCATCTTTGTCAATTTTAGAAAGCATGTCAACATAATCGATTGAACCATTGCCTAGTTCAGAATAATCACGTGTAACTTTATCCATATCCTTTATATGCCACATCACATAGCGTCCTGGGTTTTGAGTAATTAATTCACTCGGACTCAGTTTTGAAGAATGCTCTACCCAATACATATCCATTTGTAGTTTTACAAAGTCAGCATCTGTTTCTTTTAAAATGATATCATAACCGGTTTGTCCATTATGATCAGTAAATTCAAAATCATGATTGTGGTAAGCAAAACCTAACCCAGCTTTTGTGACTTGCTCTCCTATTTTATTTAATTTCTCAGAGAGAATTTTAAAGTTTTCGATTGTTCTGTATTCCGGTGCTAACCATGGCCAAGTAATATATTTTGAACCAATTTTATGTGAACCTTCTATGCATTGGTCAACATAAGACAGCAGTTCGGAAAAGGGTTTCATAAAATAACTAGAAAAGTCATAATGGCCACTAGTTACCGTAAAGTCTAAATCATCTAGTAAACTTTTAAAATCAACGGCTTTCATTCCATAATAAGTGCCTTTTTCTCCATCATACCCAAATAACTCTGAATCTTCATAACCCATGGCTCTCACCTTTTTTAAGGTAGCTATTGGATCGATAGTCATTGCATCACGAATAGTAAAAAGCTGTAGCCCCATTTTAAACTTACTTTTTGGCATCATGGTAAAAGAATTTGTGGGGAGCACTGCCAAAGTTGCTAATACACCTGATTGTTTTATGAATTTTCTTCTACTCATGAGTTATGTTTAAATTGATTTCTTAAAAAGAATTCTTTTGAAGTACTTCAAATATAGTACATATTCAGAATTCTTTTTTTAGCCTAAGAAATGAGATATTTATTACTTTAGAGGTGAATCATTATAAACAAAATATGCTAAGTACTGAAGAATTAAAAACACTAGATAGAGATGGTTATGTTTCATTAGGTCAACTTTTGTCAAACGAACAAGTGAAAGCGATTAATGATAAAATTGATGAACTTCTCCAAATTGAAGGCGAAAATGCAGGTTCTGAATTGTTTGAATCAAAGTACATTCGACATCCTAAAGAAGAAGGTGCTGATCGTTTAGCTGATTTGGTGAATAAAGGAGCCATTTTTGATGTGTTCTATACACACAATAAAGTTTTAGCAGGTATTACTGCTGTTCTTGGCGAACATTTTAAATTATCGTCTTTAAATTATAGGGCTGCAAAACCTGGACTGGGACATCAAAAATTACATGTTGATTATGGTAATTCTATTGTAGACGGACATTATAAAGTCTGTAATACAATTTGGTTATTAGATGATTTTGTTGAAAATAATGGCGCTACCAGAATTGTACCAGGTACTCATAAATCAAAATTACTACCAAATGAAGTTATGAAAGATGTGAATTTGGCACATCCAGATCAAGTATTGATTCAAGCTCCAGCTGGCTCAGTGTATATCTTTAACTCACATGTTTGGCACGGGGGTACAACAAATTACACCAATAAATATAGACGAAGTATTCATAGTTATTTTTGCGCTCAAGATCAACCACAACAGTTAGATCAAAAAAAATACATCACAGAAGAAACAAGAAATCGGCTTGACGTAAAGTATCAAAAAGTATTAGATGTTCTGTAACTTCTTTTGAATTTTCAGGTCAAAATTCTATAAGTTATTGACGCATATCTTGTTTATTAATCTCATTTGAAAAAGTAATTTTACTCCCATTGCGTTTAATGTTATGAAAAAACCAATATTATTATCTGCATCCCTACAATTTTGTGCTAGGTTATCCTGTTTGTTATTCATTTTGATCATTTCTTCTTGTAAAAAGGAGAATACAATTCTTGAAGAACACATTGATCCTTTAGTTCCTGAAATTGTTGGAACTTTATCCGAACAGAATTATGTTATTGACAGTTTGAACTCGCTAATTCTTTATAATGGCGATGCTGTTGATTTTACTTCGAGAATTGTAATTAATAACGATACTTTAGTAATAAGCCCAGCTGATACTAAACTTGACTTAGGCAAAGAATACACAGCTACAAGTTCTAATAGTACATTTAAACTGTATAGAACTGAAATTCCGATTATTGCACTTACAACCGTGTCTCCGGATATTCCTGATGACCCCAAAGAACCTGGCACTATCACCATTTTTGAAAATAATGTAGAACCATATCAAAGTAATATAGGTATTGAAGTAAGAGGTGGGTTTTCACAAAGTTTTCCGAAACAATCTTATAGCGTTGAATTATGGGAAGAACTTGATGGTGAAGATACTAAAAGTGAGTCCTTACTTGGACTTCGGGATGATGATGATTGGATTTTAGACGGACTTTGGAATGAACCTTTACGGGTTCGAGATTTTTCATCGCACGCTTTATGGCTTCAAATGGCAAGATTTAATTATAGCGAAGATGAACCTGAAGCGGTATTAGGAATCCAAAGAAAATATTGTGAATTATTTTTAAACGGTGCCTATAGAGGTGTCTATTATTTGGGTGAAAAAGTAGACCGTAAGCAGTTGAAATTAAAAAAGTTCGATGAAGTAATACGAGGTGAACTTTACAAAGGAGATAGTCATGGTGATGGTGTTAATTTTTATGGTGTAGAACCAATTAGTAATTCTGAGTTTTATTGGAGCGGCTATGAAATGAAATACCCTGATGAAATAGGTGAATTTGATTGGTCAAATATTCAATCATTTGTTGATTTTGTAGTCAACAGTGAAACTGCTGATTTTGATTCTGAGATTGAGAATTGGCTAGATATTCAAAATGCCGTCGATTATTACCTTTTTATGAATATTACCTATGCTCAAGATAATAATGGCAAAAACTTATATACTGCCCGCTATGATACAGATATGCCTTATTTATTTGTAGCATGGGATATGGACGGTACATTTGGCAACGAATGGTCTGGAGAAAGATACGACAATACTGATTTTATATTATCTAACGGATTGTTTGATAGACTCATAACAAGTCCAATATTTGTTACTGAACTGAAAAGTAGGTGGGCAACTTTACAAACGTCGAATTTATCTGCAGCTAGTTTAAAAAAGCTATTGGGTGATAATTATGAGTACCTCAAATCAAACGGAGTTTATCAACGAGAGGCTTTATACGAAGACTTGCCCTATAGATATAGCGAAGAAGAAATCAATTTTATTAATTCATGGATAGATTCTAGAATCACTTTTCTAGATAACCATATATCAAATTTATAGTTATTTAAAAATATAGTAAAGTATGAAACCAATTGTTCAAATATCATTAGACCTTACCAATATTGAAGAAGCATTAGAAACTGCTGCGCTGGCTATGCGAGCAGGTGTTGATTGGTTAGAAGCAGGTACTCCCCTACTTTTAGCTGAAGGTTTACATGGTGTTCGAAAACTACGAGAAGCTTTTCCAAATGTACCAATAGTAGCTGATTTAAAGACTATGGATGGTGGTTATCTAGAAACTGAAATGATGGCGAAAGCAGGTGCTACACATGTTGTGGTTATGGCAAGAGCGCATGAAGAAACTATTAAAATTGTTGTAAAAGCAGGGCGTGATTTTGGCGTAAAAGTTATGGGTGATAATTTAGGCTGCCCAGATATGATTGAAGGTGCAAAACGTCTTGAAAGGTTGGGGTGCGATTATATTGTGCATCATATTGGTTATGACGAACGTCGTGGTATTGCAGCAAACGGTCAGCGAATGCCTAGCCCATTAGATCAATTAAAAGAAATTGTTGCAGCTGTTACTATTCCTGTTCAGGCTGTAGGTGGATTATCACTTGAACAAGCAATTCAATGCCCAGAATATGGTGCACCGCTTGTAGTTTTGGGCGCGCCTCTGACAATTGATGCAGATGCCTTTAAAACTGCTGATGGTGACCTTGAGGGATCATTACGAATGATATGTGAAAAAATTCATTCATATGATGAAATTTAAGATTGATTAATAAAACAAGAAATATACCTATGAAATCCATTGCTGTAGTAAATTATGCTGAAGAAAAAGGAAGTGTTGAAATTCGTGAAATTGCGAAGCCTGTAATTGGATCTGATGATATTTTGTTAGAAGTGGCTAATGTCGGTGTCTGTGGAAGTGATCTTCATCAATGGACTTCTGATCATAGTTGGCCAGTAAATTATCCGGTGGTATTGGGTCATGAATTTGGAGGTCATATAGCTGAATTAGGAAGTAATGTTACAGGGTGGAAAGAAGGTGATCGGGTCGTTAGTGAAACCGCAGCAGTTATTGACACTAATAATCCAATGTCACGTCAAGGTCTTTATAATTTAGATCCAACCCGAAAAGGATTTGGCTATGGTGTGAATGGTGCAATGACCCGTTTTGTAAAGGTACCCGCAAGATGTTTACATACGGTGCCAGATCAGCTGCCTTTTGAACAAGCTTGTTTAACAGAGCCTTGTTCGGTAGCCTATAATTCAGTTGTGGTTAACTCAAATATTAATCCTGGTGATCGAGTAATAGTAATTGGCCCTGGTACAATTGGTATTCTTTGTGCAGCTATGGCAAAGTTATGTGGTGCTGAAGTTGCAGTGGTTGGATTAGAACAAGACAAAGGTCGTCTTCAAATAGCTGCCCAATACGGATGTGAAGTAATTATTGGTGATGCTAATGATTGGGCTAAGAAACAAGATGGACTTGGTGTCGATTGCGTGATTGATGCGGCAGGCGTTAGTGCTACATTGAAAATGGCGCTAGAATTAGTACGCCCTAACGGTCAGATAACTAAAGTGGGCTGGGGACCAAAACCCCTGAACTTTTCTTTAGACCCATTAGTTCAAAAAAATGTGCGTTTACAGGGTAGTTTTAGCCATAATTGGCCTATTTGGGAAAAAGTACTATCCTTATTAGCTTCGGGAAGATTAGATGTGAATCCCATTATAGGTGGCGTATGGAATTTTACAGATTGGCATGAAGCGTTTGAGCAAATGCATTCTGGTAAAGTGGTTAAAAGTGTATTAAAACCAAATTAATTATATATGCGTTTAAAAGACAAAGTAATTTTAGTTACAGGCGGTTATACAGGTATAGGTAAAGCAATTGTGAAACAATGCCTTTCTGAAGGTGCCAAGATAGTTGTTAATGGTTTGCGAGATGAATTAGGTCAAGAACTTGTTAAGAGCTGCGATTCCGCGAATATAGTTAGCCATACTTTAGATATTACTGAAAATGATGCTGCTGATAAATTGATTCAAAAAACTATTGATACCTATGGTAAATTAGATGCTGTTGTAAACAATGCTGCCATCGTAATACCTTCAAATATTAGTACAACTTCAGTAGAGTTTTTAGAAAAAATGTTTGCGGTAAATACATTAGCACCGTTTGCAATTATAAAAAGAGCCTTACCAGAATTAGTGAAAACACGTGGATGTGTAGTAAACATTGGTTCAATTAATTCATGGAGTGGTGAGCCTGATTTGCTAGCTTATAGTATTTCAAAAGGTGCATTAATGACCATGAGCCGTAATCTAGGGGATTCATTATTCAGAGAGCACGGCGTGCGAGTCAACCAAATAAATCCAGGGTGGGTATTAACTGAAAATGAGTTGATTAACCAACGTGCGCAAGGTAAAAATGAAAATTGGTTTGAACATCTACCAAATGTATATGCTCCAGCCAAGCGACTTTTTAAGCCAGAAGAAATGGCCATGGCTGCCATCTATTTATTATCAGATGAAAGCGGACCAATTAGTGGTCAAGTAATAGAAGTTGAACAATTTCCGATGATAGGCAGAAACCCTCCAAAAGGGGATCTTTAAATCAGTACAACAAAACAAAAGTGATATGCCCAAATTAGCAGTATTTCCAAAAGCATTTATGCATCAACTCTGTAAAGATGGAACGATGAAGGTTTCTGAATGGATAGATTTAGCTTCTAAACTTCAGGTGGATGGAATAGAATGGTATGCCGGATTTCTTGAGATGGAAGATGAAGCAAATTGGCCGATTTTTAGAAAGGAAGTTGAAAGTCATGGTAAGGTAATACCAATGTTGTGTTGTTCTCCTGATTTTACGCATCCTGATGAATCTTTTAGAAACAACGAAATTGAAAAGCAACTCAAATGGATACAAATGACTGATATTCTCGGTGGAAAATATTGCCGTGTTTTATCAGGGCAGCGTAGACCTGAGCTAACAATTGATGAAGGTGTACAATTAGCAGCAGATTGTATAAAAGCTTGTTTGCCTTTGGCAGAAGAATTAGGAATCACCTTAATTCTTGAAAACCATTATAAAGATGATTTTTGGGAATACCCTGAATTTGCTCAACAAATGGATGTTTTCTGTAAGCTTGTAAATAGTATAGATTACCCAAACTTTGGTGTGAATTATGATCCTAGTAATACTTTTTTGGCTGGCGAAGAACCATTAGAACTTCTATATAAAGTATCAGATAGAGTGGTAACAATGCACGCAAGTGATCGGTATTTGTTATCTGGTACCATTGAAGATCTTAAAAATGAAGAAGGTGGCTCTGTGGGGTATGCAAAAAGATTAAGGCATGGCGAAATTGGTAAAGGACTTAATGACTACGATGCTATTTTTACCGAATTAAAGCGTGTTGGTTTTGACGGGTGGATTAGTATTGAAGATGGTGTAGATGGTATGGATCAGTTGGAACGTAGTGTAACCTATCTTAGAAAAAAAATCAAACAATACTGGCCGGAGTTTATTTGATTTCTTTAGCAATTTGATCTTCAGAAGTAACGCCAGCTGGTAATTCAATAAGTTTGAAGTTCTTAAAGTGTATTTCTGCACCTTCAGATTCTAGGCATAAATAGCCCTTTTTAATGGTTGATTTGCTAATGCCATTTACAAATTTTCCATTTACGGATAATTTGATAGTTCCGTCTACGCAAATAACTTTGTAATTGTTCCACTCCCCTTTTCCTATAGCTCTATTTTCAATGGATTTACTTCGTGTACCCCTTGGGTTATCTGGGTTTGTAGTTACCCCACCAACCCCAAATAGCTCGCCATGTACATATGCAATTGGCGGTTTCTTTCCATCTCGTGTATTTAGATTAACCCAGTCTAATTCTAACATTTGCACTTCTACTCCACCCGGAAGTCTTGAATCTGGATTAGGATCAGCATCGCTCCAAACAAACACACCAGAATTTCCACCAGCTTCCATATGTCGCCAATCAACTTCTAAAATAAAATTCTCGTATTGTTTTTCAGATCGCATCACTCCTATTGGCAATCCTTTACAGATTAATAATTCATCTTCAATTCGCCAAGTATCGTCTTCTGTATTCACATTAATCCAATTGATGTTCTTGGAGTTTTTTACCTGACCATCGTTCAAATCATCTAATGCTATTTCTGTACCGAAAATAATGTCCGGTTCTTGGCTAAATACTTCCGTAGAAAAAAGTAATATTGAAATAAATATAAATAAGTTCGTTTTGTTGCTTGTCATTTTTTGGCTGGCTTAAAAAATCAATGAAATTTTGTTTTACCCGGAACGGCTATTTCTGGCATCTCAAATTCGAAATCCCAAGCATAGTCTTCAAAATTAGGTCCTAGTTGTTCTTTTGAATTAAATGCAGCTTCCCAAGTGATTTCTTGGCCGGTGTACCCAACCATGCGCGAAAGAATGCCCATCATTGTGCTATTTGCCATAAGCTCACCATCATTTATAGGATTACCGCTTCGTATTGCAGCAAAAAGCTTGTCATGTTCCGCTTGAAACATATCATTTCGTTCGCCTCTATATTGCCATGGTTTTTTACCTGTTATTTCACTTTTACCATATAGATTTAAATACGAAACACCCTCGGTACCAAAGGCTTCAACAGTATTTCGGCCTTGCGTATTTGCTTGTTGTCTGGTAAAAAGATTAGCTTTTGCTCCATTTGCATACGTGAATTCTGTAGCAAAATGGTCGTAAATATTTCCGTATTTCTTATCGGTTCTCACTTGACGTCCACCGCTACCAATAGCTTTAATTGGCATTTCATTGTTCATTGTCCAAGAGATTAAATCACAACTATGAACTGATTGTTCTACAACAAAATCACCTGATAACCAGTTTTGATAGTACCAATTACGCATTTGATAGGTCATATTAGTCCAGTCAGGTTTTCTATCCTTATACCAAAGTTCTCCACCATTTCTGTATGCAGTTACTGCTCTAATTTCGCCTATATCTCCACCTAAAACACGGCTCATTGTTTCAAGATTCATCGTGTCATGTCTAAAACAAAAACCAGAAACTACATTTAACTTTTTTTCTTTAGCCATTTTTGCTGCAGCCAATACTTTCTGAACGCCCGGTGCATCTACAGCAACTGGTTTTTCACAAAAAGCATGCTTACCTGCGTCAATGGCAGCTTTCAAATGATCTGGACGAAAAGCAGGGGGTGTAGTCAATAAAACCACATCTACACCAGAGTCAATCACTTTTTGATAAGCATCGAAACCAACGAATTTATTAGCGGAATCTACTTTTATATGATTCGGTTTTAATTTTATAAGTTGATTGTATGCTCCATCTAATCGATCTTCAAAAACATCACCCATAGCCACTAACTCAGTATTGGGGTCTGCTGATAAAGCTTGAGATGCTGCACCAGTACCTCTTCCGCCACAACCAATGAGTCCTATTCTAATTTTGTCATTATTTGAAGTGTTAAAAGCCATCATCCCAGAAGGATAAATCAAAGAACCTCCCACAAGTGCAATGCCAGACTTTTTAATAAATGATCTTCTACTTTTATCAGAATCGGTTTTGATTTTATTTTTCATATCTACTATTATTTGTCTCCGTAATTACTAAGCTCATTTATAGAAGTTAACACTACTTTTCTAAATTCTACTTCTGAGCCTTCAGCTTGCAGCGCTATTTGACCTTTGCTTGCCGTTGCATTATATCCATAATTTACAAAATCACCATTTACCCAAACCTTGAGTTTATTTCCAACACATTCAATTGTCATTGAATTCCATTCACCTACTGGGTTTTCAGAACCATCAGTGAGATTTAGAATTCTTCTTTTTTTGCCTTCTGTAATGCCCCATTCTTCTTTAGGTCCTCTTCTTTTTAGCATATTTTCTACCTCAATATCTTCAACGATACACCAAAAATCACCTGCATTTTCATGCATCATTTGAACCTCTATTGATTTAGGAAACATTTCATATAAGGATCGTGGTGTAGATGCATATACCAATACACCACAATTACCTGGAACACCAGCAAAACGATATTCTATTTCTAATCGGAAATTTTCATGTTCAGCATCTGTTATTATATGCCCCTGGGGTACGCCCAAACTTACCAACATACCATCACGCACTATGAACGGGTTTATCGCACTTGGTACAGTATCCATTTCAGGAATATCAATATGCCAGCCTTCTAAATTTTTACCATTAAATAAACTTATTGAAGGTTCTGATTTACATGACAAAATGCAAAACGCAAAAACAAGCAACAGATTTAAAGCCAGTATTCTCATAAGTGATTGAATTTAATACATTCTTCACAGATTTTAAAGCGTATCAATAGAATCTTTCTTAAAAAACCTGGAGTATAAGGTTAGCTTTTTTTTGGTGTTAATAAAATATACACCTGTCAATAAAATTGTAGCGGCTATTACGGACTGAAGTGAAATTTGTTCATTTAAAAAATACCAACCTAGTAGTAATGCGATTATTGGATTTACATACGTATTGGTAGCTACTTTTTCGGGTGATACTACGCGTAATAAATAGTTGAATGAGGTAAACGCTACGATACTTCCGAATACTATTAAAAGCAACATTGAAAATTGAACATTTCCACTCCAATCCAAAGGTGATGTCCATTCTTCCCCAGTAAAAATACTTATAATCAACATTAACAAACCTCCTGTAAACATTTGATAACCAGTATTTACAAAGAAATTTGATGGTAGTTTTGCTTTTCCAACAAATAAACTTCCATAGCCCCAGCTGAGCATGGCCGTAAATACAAGTACCATACCTAATATGGAGTTCTCTTGGCTAATAATTTCCTTTTGACTTACCAATAAATAGATGCCAATGAAGCCTAGAAAAACGCCAACAATTGACATTGTTTGTATTTTTTTCCCCTGAATTAGACGCATTAAGATAAGTACAACTAAAGGTTGAGCAGAAATTTCAAGTGCAGCAAAACCAGTATCAATATACTGCAATGCCCAAACCACTGTTCCATTACCGTAGGCTAAAAATAGAAAGCCAGCAATAGTGGTGTTCTTAAACTGATTGAAACTAATTTTAAGAGGGATTCCTGAAAATTTACAAATAACGAAGATTAATAGTCCAGCCACCAAAAAGCGAAAGCCAGCTAGCATAAAAGGAGGCAATTCTAGAACAGCAATCTTATTTAGTAGATATGTAGAACCCCATATTACATAAATTGAAAAGAATGCTAGAACTATTAATAACTTATTGTGTTTTTGCGTATTCAATTCTGTACATATTTGGCTTATACGTAGGTGCTAATTTCGAGCTAATTTTCGTAAAGCAATCCATTGCTTCAACTTTTCTTTAGATTCCGCTGCTGGATAGCCTAAAACGGTCATGCCAGCGGGAACATCTTTCATAACACCAGATCCTGCAGCCACAATAGCGCCGGTGTGAATTGTTGTATGGTCTTTTATTGAAGCACTACCACCAATTATAACACCATCACCTAAAGTCACAGATCCTGCTAAACCACTACTACCGGCCATTATACAAAAACGGCCCATTATACAATTGTGACCAATTTGTACTAGGTTATCAATTTTACAGCCATCACCAATAATAGTTGAACTAAACTTAGCTCGGTCGATACAAGAATTAGCACCAACTTCAACATAATGACCAATAACTACATTGCCAATATGCGGTACTTTCACCAGTCCGCGACCATCATCACTAGGACGATAACCAAAACCATCAGCCCCTATGCTCACATTGTTATGAAATATACAATGGCTACCAATCTGAGTTCGTTCGCGAATAACAGTACCTGACCAAACTGTAGTGTTATCACCAATTGTGGTATCATCAAAAACAGATACATTAGGATATAATATCACCCCTTTACCCAAAGTTACGTTTTTACCAACATAGCAATTTGCACCTATTTTTGTGCCTTCACCAATTGTAACAGTTTCGTGAACAATGGCCGATGGATGTATGTCAGTATCGAAAACGGGGCCTTCAGGACTAAATACTTCTAATAACTTAGCCATTGCCAAATCAGCATTTTTAACTTTTATAAGTGCACGAGAGTCATCTTGTTCAATATTTAATGATTCATTTACTATTGCCGCCGCAGCCTTAGATTCTGGCCATAGTTTAACATATTTTGAACTTCCAATAAATGTAAGCTGTTCTTTAGTTGCTTCCTTTATTTCACCTAGACCGGTAATTTGTTGATTGGTATTACCTATTAAGGTGCCTTCTAGAATAGTAGTGATTTCTTGTATGCTAAATGATTTCATTTTTATTGCTATTTGTATTGACTTCATCAGCTTCGAATATAACTTAAATCCGCATAGATACTGATTTAGAATTGCAATTGTTATTAAATAATAACAAACAAAAAGCCTCGCAATCATTACGGACTGCGAGGCTAATTAATAAGTTTTGTTTTTTTAATCGTCTAGTGAAATCTCTTTTTCATCACCATTTGGATAAATAACTTTGGCTATATCATCACATTCGCCATCTCCAAAATCAACATCAACAATTAATCCACTCTTAGATACAGACATAGTGCCTTTATTTAAGTAAGCGCATGAAAGATTACCTTCTACTACGTCATCCACATTAACTATATATGTATGTCCGTCAGCTACTACGTTCCATTCACCACTTAAAGTATAAATGCTTGTCTCTAAGCTGCTTCCAAAAGTGAAAGTGATTTCTTTTGTACCGGTTTCTTTAATAATCGAACCATCAGCCAATGTTACTTCAATATTACTTGTAGCTGAGAATCCTATTGATTCTTCTCCATCTGAATTAATTGTATAACTACGTGTGCCGTCAATAAGTGTACCGCCAAAACTAAAGTCATTCCAAGTAACTGTATATGCAATTTCATTTTCAGTAGATGTATAAACTGCTGAAAGTGTACCAGTCACGTTTTCTGTACCGTTTATTGTACAATTATCAAATTCGATGGTAAATCCAGTCTCAGAATATTCAGATACGTAACACTCCGTGTTTTTACCTGAAGAACCGTTATTTATATATACTTCTGAAATAATGTTGTCAAAAGACTTTGTATATGAATCAGTTTCTAAAATTGTTTTTACATCCGTTTTGTTTAGTTGTTGCTCTTCAACTACTACGTTTTTATCATCATCACTGCAACTAACAAAAATTGTAATTGCACCAAGAATTAAAAGTGATTTTCTAATAAACATTGCTTTCATTATAACTAGAGTTTTGGTTTACAAAATTAAAAACGAAGTTGTGTGCTATTTAGTGCCGAGACCTGTTTAAAATTCAGGTCTATTCGATGAATGAACAGTTTTACCGATGAATGGTTAATTGTTATTATTTGATAAACATATTATAACACGAGAAAGTAAAGTATCATGCATACTAACTGTATGTATAACTCGTTATAAATCGTATACGATTTATTATATTTGAAGCATGGCTAAAAAGATTATTTTACGTAACGAGGTACGAGAACATCTACTAAAACAGATGCAGTTAGGGATTTTGGTGCCTGGTGAACGTATTAATCTTGCAGCTTTGGCAAGAGATTTAAAAGTTAGTGTTACGCCTATTCGTGAAGCGTTAACGCAATTACAGCAGTCGCATATTGTAAGGGCTATACCCAATTGCGGATTTAGTATTGCAGAAGTGAATCATGAAGAAGCCAAGAATTTATACGAGCTTGTTGCGCATTTAGAAGTACTTGCACTTGAACAATCTACTTTTGATGAGCTTACAATAGAGGCCTTGAAAAAACAGCGTACATTGATTTCAGAAACTGATGAGCCCTTAGAGCGTGTGAATGCATACATGGAATTTCATCGGCTGCTTACAGCCAATTATAATAATTCAGTAGTTCAACAAATTTTAAAAGATCTTAAGAGCCGCATATTTTTCTACGAAAGAGAATTTATGGCGGATGATTCTTTTCATTATAACTCAAATGATCAACATGATGCAATTATTTCTGCAATAGAAGATAATAATATTCCTTCAGCGGCTTTGGTTCTTAAAATGAATTGGATTTTTGTGCAAGATTATATTGAGACGCAATTATTCATCTTATAACTCTTATAACTAAACTAGATTAGTTATTTGGGAAAACACTTGTATCAATATTGGGTAATAATTTCAAAGCATTTTTGTAATATACTTTTTTAAGTATTTCATCAGAGAGACCAAGTCCATACATTGACCAAAAAGCATGGTATTTCTTATAATATGGAAAATATTCATCCTCAGTTTCTAAAACTCTAAAATAAGTGGGGAACTCCTCTGGTTTCCAACTATCTTTTCCAAATAATATGCGGTCTTGGTACTTTGTAAAAAAAGCATTTGCATTTTTTGGTTGGCGACCTAGTTCCGCAATAACCGCTCCTATACCTACATACATATTTGGCATTTCATTCATTAATTCGCCTAATTTTGCTAAATCATTTGCGTACCACCCCATGTGGGCATTAATGAAATTGGTATTCGGGTGTTTTTTAAACATTCGATGTTGTTCATCAATTATTTGTTGCCACGGAGCGGGATCAGTTGCTGATCTTTTTCTACGTGAATGTGTTTTAAGTTCTAACCAACGTTCATTATCACTATCCATTGAATCCCAAAATGATTTTGGATCAGCTGCATGAATAAGTACTGGTATACCCAATTCACCACATTTAGCCCATATTGGGTCTAGGCGTGGGTCGTCTATTGCTAAACGCTTGCCTTCTGTATCGTTATAACGTAGTCCAAGACTTTTGAAAATTTTTAAGCCTTTTGCACCAACTTTTACATCTTCTTCTAACTGTTTAACGGCGTTTTCTGTCCATCCTTCTTTACCTACATTATCAAAATCTACATTTGCAAACACAGCAAAACGATTGGGATAATTCGCATTAATACTTTCAACCATATTTTTTAAGCGATCGCCTGATCCTCCACTCAAATTAACCATAAGGCCTTCGTTAAGAGCATCCATATCTTTTAACATTTTGGTTAAGGCTGAAGCTGACATATCGCGTTGATGACTATGAATGTCAACGAATGGAAATTTGGCCCTTTTAACCTCATTTGTTGGTACTACTAAAGTGGATGTAGGATTATACTCTTCAAAGCTCATTTCTTGGGCAATTGTACCCATTGAAATAAGTAAAAACACTGTTTGAGTTACTTTTTTAAGAAGCATGCTGTTTGTTTTGGTAATTAACAATTAATTTTTGAAGATGCACAATTTTTCAAAAATAGCATATAACAAATAAAAAAATATCTAAAATTAAATATAAAGTAAAGCTCAAGTATTTCTTCTATTTAATCTACTATTTTATAATTCAATTCTTGATAACCAATTTTACCATTTTCTGAAATGGCTTCAATAATGACAAGGTACTCTCCTTGTACATCATTATTAAAAAATTCGATGTTTGCCTTTCCGAGACTATCAGTTCTAATAAGAGGTTCCCAATGAATTAGAGACCTTAAATCTGGTAGTTTTCCTTTATTTGTTGAATTAGTATCATATTTTGGTTTGTAAAATTCTTTAATAGGTGTAAAAACATCAATGGTAGTACTTAATGTACCAGGGATAGGTTTACCTGATCCAGTAACACCTACCCCACCTTTTGTGTAAATGGAAATTATGTGTCCAATTCCAGGAGCATTTAAAGGATCTGCATCCGGAAATACTTGCAAATATTTATTCTTAAAGTTTTTGGAATACTTAATTAACTCAATATCTTCAATTATTTCAGAGGGCATGAATGGTACATTTTCGTATTCGAACACTTGTAACAATCGTCCGTCTACAGCTAATAATGTGGACTCTTTACTCCCAGCATTTATATGTGCAAGCATAAATCCATCCGAAAATTTTTCAATCTTAATATGTTCGCCGTAGTTGGATTGCAGAATACTAAATAAACCATAAGACCAATCTTTTTCTTGTTTCCTCAAAACTTCTCCTTTAATGATTATATCAGGTTCACCGAATTTCTCATAATATTTTTTTCGGTTAGGATGTAGAAATACATCTGATACAATTACTTCATCGAGCAGAGTTACTCCACTTAATGAATCGTATACTTTCTGGGATTTATCCCTATTTATTTTTTCTGAAATCACCTTTTGTGCTAAAGAGTCAAAATTTTCTTTTCTTGGAGTTATTCGAAATTTAATCTGAGGGATTTTTAAGGTATTTAATACCAAACTTAATTTGTCTTTTGAATCAGTACTTTTAGTTGCGGAAAGTAAAATTCTTTGGCGATTATCATAATTATCTTCTAAATTGAAATTGAATCTTCCTAAGCTATCGGTATCCTGAGAATAAATAGTCGTTTCTTTTCCAAAAGTTGTTAATGAAATGGTGTTTTGATCTAATGGTTTTCTTTTCTTATTAGTAGAAAATAAATTACCGCTAACATTTAATGCACGTTGTAATTGATTAAACTTATTACTATTTCGCTTAATGGGATATTTATAATTACGCCAGCCTTGAGTTAGTAATAGCGCTTCTAAATCGTTAAATCGGTCCGCTTTTAAATCGAAATAATACCCTGGTTTTTCTATTTCACCACGTAATTCAGAACTTAAATAAAAAAACGAATTAATATTCTCACAATCTTTTAACCAAAGATTTTTATTTAATACCATTATTGACAGCGTTGTATTAATTGATGGACGAGAACCTTCA
This sequence comes from Aurantibacter crassamenti, assembly GCF_016811105.1. Classification (GTDB taxonomy): domain Bacteria; phylum Bacteroidota; class Bacteroidia; order Flavobacteriales; family Flavobacteriaceae; genus Aurantibacter_A; species Aurantibacter_A crassamenti. Next base: position 144,730 of record NZ_JAFBGM010000002.1, on the reverse strand, counting down.
TTTATCTGGACCTTTAATGTGGTTTTTTCTCTTGGTTGATACGCTGTTTTTATTGTTTCTACATTTATTGCAAGTTTATTTTCTTTATTATTATTAAAGAATAAGCGTTCTGTTATGGGCTCTTGCCTTTCGTTTAAAAGCGTAAAAACAAGAATGCCATGTGGTAAACCTTTAGCAGGTATTTCAGTATTTAGTTGTCCTTTTCTAAGTGGTCCTTCAATTAAATAATAATCATTTTCTCTACAGCTAACTTTTATATAAAAATAACCCTGTAGATTATTTGATAATACTTTTACATTTACCGTATCGGTGTTCTTATTTATAGATAAAATACTCCCATACTGCTTTGCAGTTGGTATCTTTTTTATAGTATTTATTTTGGTGTTACTAAACAAAGAAACTTTAGCTGTATAGGTAGCGTTAAATGAAGGAACCATTGTGAAAAAGCCCATTCCTAAATGATTGCTTTCAAACTTCAAAATCTGATTGCCAGAATCGTCATAAACAGTACCACGTATTTTTTTTCCCTTAGAATCGAATCCAACAGCTTTGAATCCAATTTTATTGGGTAAGCCGGATATTAACTGTCCGCTTTCAGGAAAAAATTGAACATCGAGTAAAGAATCATTTAGAATTAAGGTCTTAACATCTGAAATGCGTTCTTTATTTTTAAGTCTTAAGTTTATCCAATTTGGATTCCCTTCCAATTTATAATTTAATTGGTAAGAAGCACCTATTTCTCTTTTTTTAATTATAATGGAATCGCTATTTTCTGTCCAATCTAAGTGCAGTTTTACTTCATCACTAAACCCAAGTTGTTTAGGGATAAACTTACCTACAACAGCATGGTTATTGCTATCTTGTTTTATAAGTTTTAGTCCATTAAACGCACTTGATTTATCGTTTATTAAATCATCGTAAATTGTAATTTGTGATTGCGATATAAATGCGTTATCAAAATTTAGATTCCAACGTGTATAAGCACGTATTAAATAACTACCCTTTAAATATTCATCTTTTAAATATATAGCTCCAGTACCAATACCATTTTTTAATTTTAAAAGTTGATGTTCTTTTATATTTCCAAAAGAATCAATCAAATCAACATAAAGCACACCAGATTTACTTGGTAAATGGTATTTAGAATCTGTAACTATTGCTTTATACCAAATTGTTTGTCCAACCGTAAAATTTGTTGTACTTAATTGTAAATAAATTTTATCAGCAATAGCAATGTTTGGTTTTTGGACCACCGTTTGCGCTGTAAAGGCCGTCGAAAAAATTAAAAAACTAAATAAAATTCTATAACTCAAAACAAGTCTTCTAAATTAATTTTCTATAATCTTCTTTTGTATCGATATCTACTTCTTTTCCATTTGAATTAACAAGTATGATATCTGAACTATTATTAATAATAGTGTGTTTGGCACCTTTATCCTTTTTTAAATTGGTTAATTCTTGAAAATATTTTTTATGGAAAATGGCTGGTACCCCAGGTGTATTATCATATTTTGTAGCTGCTATTCCTTTAGTATTGGTAGTAAAGGCGACAATAAGTTCCTTTAGGTATTGACTTGTGATTAACGGTTGATCACAAAGCAGTATTAAAACTGCTTTAATACTGTTATTAATTTTTAAAATTTCATTTATCCCAATGGATATCGAGGTGCCCTGCCCTTGTTGAAAATTTGGATTGTAAATTACATTAACTTCCTTTAATTCATTAATATTCTTAATAGCATCAAAATTTCCACCTAAAACAACATTGATATTTAATGGCAAAACCAGTTTTGCTTCATTAATTATATTTCCTAGAAGCGTTGTTTCTTTCCAAGGCAACAATTGTTTGGGCTCTCCCATTCGTATAGATTCACCTGCTGCCAAAATTAAAATTGCAATTTCTTTATTATTTGTCATAATTGATATGATAAACTAAAAACGACCACTTTAAGAGGTGGTCGTTTTGATTAATAATTTCAGAACAATAATTTATATAAAAAAATTAATCAATTCTATTAATTATCCTAGTATCTCTTTTTCTGGAGTTCTCCAAAATTCAGGATCTTGCATAAATGGTTGCTTGTAAATTCGTTTACCCGTAGCTGCTTTTAATGCGTTTGCAACAGCTCCACCAGCAGGCGGTAATGTTGGTTCACCTAAACCAGTTGGTGCGAAATCATTTTGAATCATATGCGCTTCTACCAAAGGTGCTTCCTTCATTCTAATTAATCGATAACGATCGAAATTTTTAGAAGTTGGTGCTCCATTTTCAAAGCCAAAACTACCGTACATTGCATGACCAACTCCATCAATCACGCCACCTTCAATTTGATTCATTGCACCGAGTTTATTTACAACAACTCCACAATCAACAACACAAGTCACTTTTGTAATAACAGGCATTCCATTTTCAATTACAGCATCTGCAACTTCTGCAACATGCGAATTATGGCAATAATATGCGACAAAACCTTGATAAACACCATCGGCTTGTTTGCCCCATCCTGCTTTTTCAGCTGCTGTACGAATACAATTTTGAAGTCGTTCTGGTGAATATTGTATGCGTTCATCTGTTGTACCTTTCACTTTTTCTAATAAATCTAAGCGTAACTGAACTTGATCAATTTTCATAACCTCTGCTAATTCATCAAAAAAGCTTTGTTCGGCATAGGCCAAAAAGTTGGTATAGGGTGCACGCCATGCGCCTGTTGTAATGTTGCTTTGATAATTAGCAACGTCAACTTTATAATTTTCTATTGCGCCAGCCGGAAAGAAATTAGGAATTAGACCATACATATTACTATTAATGGCTGCCTCCTTTACATGATATCCAGTAACTTCTCCGTTTTTGACCGCGGCTTTAATTCTGTACTTTATAGCTGGTCGATATACACCTGTGGTCATATCATCTTCACGAGTTGAAACCAATTTAACTGGTTTTTTAATGGCATTTGATATTTCAGCAGCCTCATACACAAAATCACCATAGAGACGACGGCCGAAACCACCACCCATTCTTGTCATTTCTAAATGCACTTCACTTGGATCGCGGTCCAACATAGCCGCCACGCCTTGTGCAACAAATTCTGGCGTTTGTGTTGGTCCTACCAAATGGATTTTTTCGGCAGTAATATTTGCGAAAAAATTCATCGGTTCCATACAGTTGTGCGGTAAAAACGGAGACTCATATGTTCGCTCTAAAATTTCATCTGCTTGAGCGAAAGCCTTATTAACATTGCCATCTTCTCTTAACGTAGTAAAATTTTTACCATCAAGTAGTCCAGTTAATTTTTGATCGTGTAGTTCCGTACTTTCAAGAGTAGATTCTTCTATCCATTTTGCCTTAATTGCCTTTTTGCCTTTCATGGCTTCCCATGCTGTATTGGCAATAACTACGACTTTATCAGTGCTGCTAAGTACTACCGTCCAGTTTCGTTTCTCATGATTCAAAAGTTTATTTGCGCCTTCACCAATTTTAATAACATCAATAACTCCTGGTATTGCTTTAGCTTCTGTGTCATCATATGATTCTAATTTTTGACCGAAAGCTGGTGGCCGTAGTACTGTGGCGTAAACCATTCCTTCTTCCTTATAATCCAATCCGAAAAGCGGTTTTCCTGAAATAATTTTATCAATATCAACATTACGAACTTCAGTACCAATAATTTTAAAATCACTTATTTCTTTTAAAGTAACTTCTTCTGGAACTTCAAGAAGGGCAGCTTCATTGACAACATCCCCATAACTCAAGGTTTCTCCTTTGGCGTTTGTGATTACGCCTTCACTTGTTGAACATTCAGATGCATCAACACCCCATTTTATTGCTGCGGCATTAACCAACATTTGCCTGGCGGTTGCACCCGTTTGCCTTAGCGGTTGCCATGCGCCACGTAAAGACTGACTTCCGCCTGCAATCTGATTTTTAAAATTTTTAGTATCTAATATTCCTTGTTTTACATAAACATCCTTCCATGCCACATCTAATTCTTCTGCAATTAGCATGGGCATAGCTGTTTTTACACCTTGCCCAATTTCTGGATTTGGAGAATGTATCGTTACCGCACCATTATCTGCAATTTGTATAAATGCATTGAAGTCATTATAATTTAGATTAGCCAAATCAATTGTTGGCTCAGCTTTCGGCTTACAAGAGTTAAATAAATTGAACCCTATTAACATACCACCACCTGCTAATGATGTGGTTTTCATAAAGCCTCTTCTACTAAAAGCTATAGATTTATTTTGTTCTGTAGTAGACATATTATTTTTGCTTTAAGATTCAATTTTTTCAGCAGCCTTTTTAACAGCTTGATTTATTCTGGTATATGACGCGCATCGGCAAATGTTACCATGCATAGCGTTTTTAATCTCATCTTCAGTTGGACTAGAATTTTTGGCCAAGAAGGCAGAAGCTGTCATTATTTGACCTGCTTGACAATATCCACATTGGGGTACATCTACTTCTTTCCATGCTTGTTGCACCGGGTGAGAACCGTCCTCAGAAAGTCCTTCAATAGTGGTAACAGCTTTGCCCTCCACTTGGGCTAGAGTTGTGGAGCAGCTTCTCATAGCTTCTCCATCTACATGTACGGTACAAGCACCACATAGGGCAATACCACAACCGAATTTGGTACCCACTAAATCTAGATGATCGCGTAGCACCCATAATAAGGGGGTATCTTCACTTACATCTACTGTTTGTGTACCGCCATTTACATTAACTTGATACGTTGGCATATTCTTTAATTTAATTTATGAAATTTATTACAAATTTACTTTCAACAAGTTACTAAAAATATCTATTGAAAATATGTGTGTAAAGTTTAGTTTATAAACATAATTGGTTAATTATTAAACCAATAGGTGAATTTTAATGTCAATGCCCAATCTCTAGGTATATTGGGATCTATCATTTGATTATTGGTATACACCAAAAATAGATCTGATGCTGGTGCATAGCGCCACTGAAATCTTGAATTTAGATTAAAGTTTTTTGTCTGCTCATTGTATTGAAACAAATTAGCAAAAAACAATTTATTGGTAAATGTGATATCTACTTCTGAACCAATAAGCCAAAATTCATTAATATTCCATGGGGCAGGTAATTCTATGCGATTGTAATTTAAATTGGCTTTTAAACTAACGTAGGGTTGAAACCGATAACCTAATTCGGTTGAAAGGCTGGTTCTATTTCCATCTAAATAATAGCCTCCTAAGCGTCCATTGAAACTGTATGTCAGTAAGCTTTGTGGTTTTGAAGCATATTCCCATCCGAAAGCATTCCATTTATGTTTTGTACCTGTTGCTAGGTCAGCAATTCCTAATCTAGTTGGATCAAAAGGTGATAATAGCTCAACATAATCATGTGACACAAAAAAGTCTAAACTGCTTCTGTTTCTGAATGATATTAAATATTGTAAATACGTAGTATTGTCGGTTTCTTTAAAGTTCTCATCAAAAAAATAAAACCCATTTAACTTAGGCCCGTGGCTAACAATTGGTCCTGCTTCTGGAAAAAATAAATGACCTAAAAACGAGTTGAATTTCACATACCCATTTCTAGGAATATAACCCACCTCGGCTGTGTAGCTATCACTTACCCATTGTTCTTCAATTCTCCAATTCCATTTTTTATTTTGATATTGAACATGTGCTGCTTGGCTAATACCGCTATCCTCTTTATTTGGAGCAAATGATTTTAGAAAAAATGCTTTTCCTGTCCATAAATTGGTTTTGGAAGCCAAGTTATACTCCATTCCAAAATTTCTATTGTATTTAGGATATAAAGCACTTATAGAGTCGTTTTCTAGCGGGTAATTAACAGATTGTTTATTGACTAAAAGTAAACCGAGACTAGAGCGACTAAACATTTTTCGTTGAACGGAAATAACTCCAAAATTCTGACCTGGTAATCCACTTTCTTCAACGCTGGCAGTTTGCATGTCCATAACGCCCAAACGCCATTTTTCGTTGAGATTCCCACTAAGTCTAGCTCCAGCTTGAATGGGCACGCCTAAACCAATTCGCCTAGAGAAAAACGGACGAATACTTGGGTAACCAAAACCTGCAAAAAGATCGCCGTTTTCTAGAAAGAATTGTCTTCTTTCCGGAAAAAACAACTCAAATCGATCTAAATTGGTAACCTGACGGTCTACTTCAACTTGTGAAAAATCAGGATTTACCGTCATATCCAAATTCAAAGATGATGAAATACTGAATTTAACATCACCACCAACTTTACCTTCATATTTTGGTTCTTTATTATTGATTCGATCTTGATTAACCTCTCCCAATACATAGGGAATTACCGAGAAATTTACTCTAGGTTTTGGCGGTGGTGTGTCCCAAACTAAAGTTCCGGTATATGCTAATGAAGCTGTCGGAAATTGTCTAGGTACAGGCGTCCAACTTGATTTTTCACTTGCTTTTAAATCTAAACGACTAAAATTAATACCCCATTCTTTTACCCCTTCTTCATATCGAATAGATTTAAAAGGCAAGGCCATTTCAAAAATCCATTTTTCGTCATCACGTGTTGTTTTAGATATCCATTTACTGTCCCAATTTAAATCAACACTACCTCCGCTATGCATGGTTCCATCCCATTGAGCACCATAGGCGTTTGCACCAAATGAAAATCCGGTTGTTTGATTGTTAAATGGATCCATAAACAATAAAAAGTTATCGTTTTTTCCGAATGTAAAATCACGTCGTAAAGATTCTACCGTGTAATTTCCTTTTTTACCATGATAGAAAGTTGCTAATAGATACAAGTTTTTATCATCATAAGTCATTCGTATTTCAGTTTTTTCATTCGCAGGCCCATCATCCATAGGCAAAACCATATAAAAATCTTTTGCAACGTCTGCATTTTGCCAAGCAATATCGTCGCCATTACCATCAATTAGTATGGTTTGATTGGTTTTTTTAATGTTTAATTGAAAGGATTCATTCTTTTTTTGAGCATGGGATAAACATCCAAATAAGAGAATAGAAAATAGAAAAAACTTATTCATAAGATTGGTTGGAAAATGTAATTGATGGTTAGCGAACGGAAAGTTACTAATTATTAGATGATAAAATTTAACAAGGTTTAACATATATTTTCGGGGTAGCCTATAATTTAAAGGGATTTTGACCGTTCTGCTAGGTGAACCTCAAACGAGAATAAAATGAAAAACTTATTTAAATTAGCTAGTCTATTCTTTGTTTTTACTATGTTTTTTTCATGTGGAAATGCTGATGATGATGTGAACTTTCAAATTAACCAAGGTGAAGAAGGATTAGGTAAAGGAACGACCGTTGACGATTGTTTAGAACTCGGTGAAAGCGATTTAGTCTTATCTATTCAAGAAGAATTTACTACACTACCCGGAAAAATATCAATATTGTTTAAAGTGTCTGATACAGACGGCGCACCGGTATCTGGCTTGTCTGCTGATAAGTTTACAATTTATGAGCAAGGTAGAAATGACGATTGTTTCAATACTATTTCACCTTCTGAGTCGAATGCTAGAATTTCTCCGAATTCTCAGATTTTTAGTAACAATACACTTTTAGTACTTGATTTAAGTAATAGTGTTTTGAGTTCTAGTCTTGAAGAGTTAAAAACTGCTTCTGTTAGCTTTGTAAATAATGTGATGCCCGTTACTGAAAATCCATCAGTGAAGATGGCTATTTATTGGTTTGACGGTGAAGATGAGCTGCATTTGCTGAATGACTTAACTGCTTCAAAAAATGATTTGATTACTGCTATTGATAGTATTACTGATGATATTAGTAATGACCCCTCAACAGATTTATACGGTGCGGTAATAAAATCAACTGATATTGCCAGTCAATTATTGGCTACAAGTACACAAGATGATAAAATTGGTGCAGCTTCTGTTGTAATATTTACAGATGGTACCGATCAAGCTTCACGTTATACCGAAGCGGCTGCACTGCAAAAAGTGGAGAGTGCTGACCCAAATATTTCTTTTTTCAGTATTGGTTTAGGAGCCGAAATAGATGCGGAAGTTTTAGCCAGTATTGGTAAAACTTATACCGTTTTTGCTGGTAACAAGGAAGAACTTGAAACCAATTTTAATGAAATTTCGCAGCGAGTTTCTCAGCGCGCAAACAGTTTTTATCTTTTCGAATATTGTTCTCCAAAACGCGATGGTAGTGGTGAAAATAACTTAGCCATTCAAGTTGTTAATGGAAGCAAACAAGGTGCTGTTCAAACAAAATTTAATGCAACTGGCTTTACGGGTGGTTGTGAATAAAAGTTCTAAATAAATCGATTAAAAGCACCTAATTAGGTGCTTTTTTTATGATTAATTGTGAAATAATAAAAAAATGATACTTCTAGTGTATCATTCGTAGTACTGCTATTTATTACGTCTTATTACCTTGTTTGAAGAATTCTTGAAAGTTTTTGCCTACATGTGATTTCCACTGAACGTTTATTTCATACCTTTCATCTAATTGATACAATATCGGGTGGGGTGTATGATTTCTAAGTTGTTTCTTTACCGAGAATGACCCCAAAATCATTTAGAGAACCTACATCCGAAGAACTGCTATTGAAGTTGAACCTTGTCTGATTTCTTCAGGCATAAAAATGAAAAAAATGGATGTAATTAACGTAATTGTACGCAACAGCTCATTAAACGGAATGCCAAAATGGTATAAGGCATTATCAATCTTTTTATTCTCTACAATATTTTCATTGCTAGTTACAATGTTAGTAATGTTATTTGTTTATGGACCTCATATGAATATTAAGTTTGGGTATTAATACCAAACTTAACTTCTAGAATATTTTAATTTATAAGTTATTGATGTCACTTATCTAAGTGATTTAAGCGAGCTTTTAAAAATCACCTATAAATCATAGCATTTTTGGTTTGTTTTGAATTTTTAAAAGCTTGTTTTTTAGCACTACTTAGGTTAATCAAAAAACCATTAATAACCGCATATTCTAATTTTCCGCCTTTTTCTAGTAAGAATGTAGGGTTTTGGCCTACTTCTATTTTGAACTCCGGTAAATCGTATTTTTTACCAATTATATGAATTGGAAAAGGTGAAGCTATCATTTCTGTTGGAATTGTTGCCAAGCGAACAAACGTATACCCTTGTTTTAAAAGCGATATATAGTCAGATGTTACTAAATTTAATTGCTCTTTAGAAGTGATTACATCTGGGTGTACTTTACCTGGTATAATTTTATAACCGTTAGCATTAAAGGTTTCGTAGCCATAAAAAGTTGAGAGATCACCTTGATCCAAAATTCTACTACTATACCAAAAATCATTATTACCTTCTTTTTCTACTTCTAGTTGGTTTATGCCAATATCAAGTAGATATTCTTTGCCTAATAATGTATAAGTAGCATTTTCAATTTTTAAATCAAATAGTTTACGATCATTTTCGGGTATTTTCTCGTAATCTTCTAACGGAATGTTTCTGTAATTTTCTTTAGCAATTGTATATATAGCTGAAAGAATTGATACATAATTTAATTTTCTAATTTCTTGTTTTTCGCGGTCGTTAGTATATCCGCCAGATTCAATAAGAATGGTGTTGGTTCCCCATTTTTGAATGTTATCACCAAAGGCACGGGGTTCAAAATCGTCATTATATCTTCCTACTTGTCCGGGTGCATATTTTTGAAGAATTGAATTCATAAAAACAATGACCTTCATAGCATCACCGCGCCCTTCGTTGATATCCTTTTCGTAATTATAGGCGGGAGCCAAATATGAAACTGTTGCTGGTTTATCAGTGCGTTCCGCATTATAATACCTGCTTTGGTCATGTAAATTGAAACCAAAATCGGCATCTAAACTATCACGCACTTTTTTTAATGTTTGCCCTTCGGGAGACTGTAATCGTAAAGCGTCTCTATTAATATCAATACCCAACAGATTTCTACGTTGAAATCGCTCTGCCCCATCCGGATTCAGCATTGGTAAAAAGTGAATTGTAAGATTATTTAATATTGCTGCTTTTTCTTTTTGAAAATCATCACTTTTTAAAAAATTGAGAATATCAAAAATGGCTTGCGTTGCTGTGGGTTCATCACCATGCATTTGAGACCATAGAAAAACACTGGTTTTACCTGAACCAATACTCACAAGCGATAATGATCTACCTTCAATTGAAGTGCCTACTTTTTTAACAGTGAAACGTGAATCTGATTTTACAGCATTAAGTAATGGCTGAATTTCATTGTGTTTTATGCGTCTTTTTGCTAAACTAGGCTCTTTGTATTTTTCATAGGTCTCATAGAGTGATTCCGTAATTTCTGCTTTTTGTGAGTAAGCTGATAATGTAAAAAAACATACTGCTATTGTGTAAATTGTTAGCCTCATTATTGTTTGTTTGGTAATGGTTTGAAATTCATATTCTTTGTAGCCGATCGCACTTCTGCCATGAATTCTGTACCTGGATCAGTTTTTTCAGTGCGATAACCATCATCCTTTTCTAGCCATAATTCATGACCATCAAAAAGCGTGTATTCATAATGTCCTATTACATAATCAATAGCATATTTTTTAGCTAGATATTTCACTAACCAAATATTAGACTTTAACTGTGCTTCCGTTAAGGGTAGGTCTTCAGTACCACCTATATTCTCTACACCAATAGCACAATGATTTAACCCAATTACATGCCGTGCAAGGTAGTTTTCAGGCATTAGTCTATAAATTGAACCATCACGATCAACCATAAATTGTGAGGAAACATTAAGGGATCCTGCACTGCTAATATCATCTCTAGTATTTGATAAAGTAGCATTTTTAAAAAATTCAAATGACTCTTCAATTGTGGGTATGACTGTCCAATGCAATACAATCATTTTTGGGTCTATCGTAGGTACTTCTTGATGAATATCATAATGGTCTTTTAAATACTCTAGAGATAGCTTAACTCTTTCATCGTCAAAAATTACTGGCTTGTCAATTATCTTCTTTTGCCCTGAACAGCTAGAGAATACTAGCAATACAAGCAGGATTAATGTGGCTTTAATTTGAAATGGTTTGGCAATTATATTTTTAGTTTTCAGCATTTTCAGTTGGTGGTTTTTCTATAGCGTATTTGATTTTTAATTTTTTTTGCCCCCATTTTTTAGCACGTTTTACATCAGTACCCATATAAATATCAACGCGGTTATTATAGCGCGCATTCATTTTATCTTTTACAAGATAGATACCTGATAGGCCTGCTATTTTTACCTTGGTATTGTGCTTAAGCCCCAAAGCTATTAAATCTCTTGAAACTGCAATACACTTCATTCCTGGTTTTAATGTGTCACCCCAAGCTGCAATATTAGGTTCATGGTCGGTTTGAGCAGCAACAGAATTATAGGCAGATGTTTTCACTTCTAAAGGTTTCCAACTGTACGACTCTGTATTGTTGCACGATAACAGACTGAAAAGAATTAACACTATTAAAATCCACTGTTTTTTCATGCTTAATCTTTCACAGAAACAACTCATTCGAATTATAAAACTGATTGTTTTATTTAAAGGTACTAAAGACCTATCTATTTTTTACTAGTTCATTAACTTCGTTGTTCTAAATTATATTTAAAACGTCCTCCATATTTATGAAATTATTCAAGCGAATTTTCATTGCATTAATCATAGTATTAGCTATCGTCATTTTTTATAATTATCCAAAACTAAATTTCATCAATGGTTTTGCTGCCAAAAATCTGGCATCCACACATTTTATTTCACATCGTGATTACAATGATATATTAGAGAATGATAATAATATGCCCTTAATTAAATTGGCAGATTTGGAGAAAGTAAAGGGTTCAAGTGTAACGGCATCGGTGTATAGTTTGGTACCTAGAACCAGTATATGTAGAGACGGATTGGGTTGTGCTTTGGTTACCGAAGATTATAATCCGGAGATAAAATTACCGTCGCCAAAAAGAACTTTCTTAAAAAATGATTTAGCATTTCCGTATGGTAATAATGGTATTAAAGATTCTGTTTTTGCCAATGTAGATTATGATCGCGTAGACCGAGCGATTAAAAAAATTCTTGCTAACTATGAGACCCAAATGACCCGTACGGTAATGGTTGTTTATAAAGACCATATTATTTCTGAAGAATATATTGAAGGATTTTCGGCGGAAACTCCAATTTTAGGCTGGTCAATGACAAAAAGCGTTTTAGCTACATTATATGGTATTCTTGATTATCAAGATGAAATAGATATAAATGAGCCCGCTCCTATTCAAGCTTGGCAAAACGATGAACGTAAAAATATTACATTGAATCACTTATTGCGGATGCAAAGCGGATTAGAATGGGAAGAAGACTATGCAAGTATTTCAGACGTAAATAAAATGCTTTTTATGACAGCAGATATGCCTTCTGCTCAATTGAATAAAATGGCAATAGCACCACCAACCGAAATTTGGAATTATTCTTCGGGTACCACAAATCTATTATCAGGTATTTTACGAGACCATTTTAATACGCATCAAGAATATGTCAATTATCCGTATGAGGCATTAATTGATAAAATTGGAATGAATTCTATGCTGTTAGAGGCTGATATTGCTGGTAATTTTGTTGGATCTTCTTATGGATGGGCGACTACACGAGATTGGGCTAAATTTGGACTACTTTACTTACATCGAGGAAATTGGAACGGAAAACAAATATTTGCTCCTGAGTGGGTAGATTATGTTACCAAACCTACTATGAATTCAGATGGAGTTTATGGTGCTCATTTTTGGTTAAATGCTGGTGGAAAATATCCTGATGTACCCCGTGATATGTATTCAGTAAACGGTTTCCAAGGGCAGCGCGTGTATATTATACCTTCAAAAGACTTAGTTGTAGTTCGAACTGGTTTAGGTCAAGAACCACTTTTTGATGCAAATAGTTTATTAAGTGAATTATCTGAGGCTATAAATTAGATTAAAATTATACTTTTTTGTATTAAAGTACTAGTAGGAATATTCCTACACAACATATTCCTACACGCACACCACATTTTTACAATACTTCACAACATTTATTTAAATAGATTCGTAAATCATGGTATGTTTATCATGTAATTAAAACGGAGTTAATTTTTCATTTTCATATAGTGTTCTCGTAAAAGAGTCCTTTCGTAAGAGGGGACTCTTTTTAGTTTATAGAATTTTTGTCCTCATTTATAGCAAGAAATACCCATATATACCTCATAAATAGGCATTAGGACGTTGAATTTTTGGATTCATGCATTATTTTTTGAAAATTCGTTAATGCTGAAGAATATAATTCCATTCTTTTTATTTATTTCATTTTTGTCATATGCACAAAAGGAGTTAGATGCTACTACAAAAGAAGCAATTAATTTACACGTAGATTATATCAATCAATGTAGTTATTATATTGACGCTACTCAGCATTCTCTAAAAGCTTTTAATAGCACATTAAATGCCTATGCCGAACTTTTAGATAAAGATGAAGTTTTAAATCACAATGCTTTAGAATTATCATATGGTAGAACAGCAATTGATCACAAAAAACAATTAAATATACTTTCTAAAAAGTATGATTCTTTAACCATAGTTAGAGCAAATTTACCGGTTGCTGCAGCCAAGCGATTAGAGAATGAGTTACAGCACTATCAAAAAGTCTTTAATCAAATGAAGACTATTGTAAATGTATTGATGAATTTTACTGCTAATAAGGCGTACTTTTTTGAAGACATTCGTTTTAAACAAGCCTATTCATTATTACATGCCTATGAAAAAAATATTCGAACCTTAGCTATTTTAAGTTACGGATTCAATAGTACTATTACTGATTTATTTGGAGAAGAACAACTGCCACTAGCCTTACAGAGAACTAGAAAAATGGTCATGCTTTCTAAAAACATGATTTTTAATTTAGGTCAAAATAGAAATGATAAACTTGAACAATCATTGTCTAAATGGCAGCAACAGTATGATATTCATATTAGTTTAGAAGACCGTAAAATATTGAATACTTATGGCGATTTCCCATATCTTGATTCGTCAGTGAATGAAGATCGTGAGGCTATTGATGCTCATGGAAAATTAATATTTCAATGGGCTGAAAAATATGTAAAAGGTGAAGAACTTTTTGTAGTTGAAGGGTTATATGATAGAACTTATCGCTTTGAAGAATTACTTATTGATATTTTTAATAGTCAAGGCATTGGCATTGCTCAGAAATATAATAATTACATAGAACGGGCTGATCAACCGATTTTGAAAATTGTAAATGAAGTACCACCTTTTAATGTAATATATCCTGAGAAAATATATTTACCTGAAGAGAATGCGACTTGGTTGACCACCGAAGGAATTAAACGTTTACTTTTTGACCCTACTGATTTTAATACACTTGATGGTGCGTTAACCAATAATATGGTACTATTGATTGATGTATCAATTTCGATGCGTTATCATGAAAAATTAGATAAGCTTAAAAATTCTGTGAACTATTTAATTGATGTATTACGACCTCAAGATAAATTAACAGTAATTACGTATTCCGGAAAAGCTGAAAAGGTAATTGAAACTAGTGCTATAACTACTAAAGAAGAATTAACTAGCGTAATTAATTCACTCAAGGCATCCGGAAAATCCAACGGTAAGGCAGGGTTGCAATTGGCTTATAGAGAAGCGGTTAGTAACTTTGTTCATGGTGGAAACAATCGAATCATTTTAGCTTCTGATGGAATGTTTAAAATTGATAACCAACTTACGAACCTTATTAAACAAAACCTTGAAAAGGATATTTATCTATCAACTTTTCATTATTTGTCACCAAAAGGCAAAATTTCTAAAAAAGATGTTTTAAAACAACTTTCTGAAATTGGGGGTGGCCATTATATAGAAATTCATCAAGAATCAGATGCCATTAATGCCCTAGTTACTGAATCTAAAAAGCAATACCCTCCTGAATAAAACATTCTTTTAGATTATATTCTTTACTTAAGGAATCCATTTATTTTTACCAAAATCAGGTTTACGTTTCTCTAAAAATGCATCTCGGCCTTCTTTTGCTTCATCTGTCATGTACGCCAAACGTGTAGCTTCACCAGCAAAAACTTGTTGCCCTACCATGCCATCATCCGTTAGGTTCATAGCAAACTTGAGCATTTTAATTGAAGTTGGTGACTTCTCTAAAATTTCTTGTGCCCATTGATATGCAGTGTCTTCAAGCTCGTCATGGGGTATTACCGCATTTACCATTCCCATTTCAAGGGCATCTTGTGCAGAATAATTTCTACCTAAAAAAAAGATTTCACGTGCTTTTTTCTGCCCAACCATTTTTGCGAGGTATGCTGATCCGTAGCCACCATCAAAACTAGTAACATCAGCATCAGTCTGTTTAAAAATAGCGTGTTCTTTACTCGCCAAAGTTAAGTCGCAAATAACATGTAAGCTATGTCCGCCCCCAACGGCCCAACCTGGTACCACTGCAATTACCACTTTGGTCATGAAACGAATTAAACGCTGTACTTCTAGTATATTCAAACGGTGCATTCCATCATCGCCAACATAACCTTGGTGACCTCTAGCTTTTTGATCACCTCCACTACAAAATGCCCAACCTCCATCTTTTTTTGATGGACCTTCACCTGATAGCAATACAACGCCTATTGAGGTGTCTTCTTGGGCATCATAGAATGCTTTGTATAGTTCACTGGTAGTTTTAGGTCTAAAAGCATTACGTACTTCAGGGCGGTTAAACGCTATTCGAGCTACGCCATTACACTTTTTATACGTAATGTCTTCAAAATCGATTGCTGTTTTCCAGTCGATGGTTTTCATGGATTTTGTTTTATATGGTATGCAAAGTAACGGAATTTGATGCTAATGAATGGATAAAAATTATTGTGAATCTATGTGAAATCACACTAGAACTTTTAAATAAAATAAGCATAATCTATTATGAGGTAAACGGACTAGTACTTATTCTTCGCTTCTATCCATTTAGACATATACTTACTGCTTGCCATAGTTTGATGCTGTAGAAGTTTACCAATAAAATTGGTATCTCTATGCGAATCGAGATTATTCCGAATTTGATTTAATTTAAATCGGAGTCTTTTTTCTAGTTGATTCTTGTTAAAATTCTGAATTAGGATTTGTTGTCCGTTTTCTTGATACTTCATCCAAGTTTCTTGATTCATATAGGCTTCAATTGCAGCATAAGCAAAAGCTTTAGGGTCATCAAGAATTTGACCGTTCCATTCTAAATCATTTTGCATGCCCTCCGCTCCTATTGTTGTGGTTATACTTGGAGTGCCACAGAGCATTGCATCTAATAGTTTGCCTTTTTGGCCAGCACCAAAACGTATAGGAGCTAATAATATTCGTGCATTCGAGATAACTTCATGAGCGTTTTTGGCCCATCCGTGTACTATGAAACCTTCTTTTGTATTATGTAATTGTGTTATTTTTTGAGGAAAGTTTGCACCATAAATATTCAATTTTACTTTGGGTAGCTTACTTTGAATTATAGGCCAAATTTCTTTTTTTAAATATAAGATTGCGTCAACATTTGGCGCATGACCACCAAAACCAATAAATAAAAAATCGTTTCTATTTTCAAATTTAGGTTTGTCTGCTATCGCATTATCATCAGGTGTAGCCACCATAAAAGGTAAATGTAAGAGTAGTTCTTCAGCATTCGGTATAACTTGTGATAGTAGTTTAATTTCAAAATCTGAAATCATTAATGATATGTCACATCGAAGTATGCTGGCTACTTCACGCTGGGTCATCTCATGTGCTTTCCACATTTCAGATGTCCAAATGCTATTGTTTTTAAAAGCCAATTCACGTGACTTACGTAACGAATGTAAATCTTCAGTATCTAGTATTTTAAGCGCATTAGGGGTGTTTTCAGTTAAACGCCATCCGAATTGTTCTTCAGACATAAATCGATCAAAGAGCACCATTTCAGGCTGCATCTCTTTTATAAAAACATCAAAACTTGAATGATTTAAAAGAATATTTACCGTTTCCACAGCATCAAAGCTGAAATCTTCTCGCTTTTCAGCGGTACTTGCAATGGTAACTTTGTATCCTTCTTCCTGAAAAAAAGAAACCAATTGCATTAGACGTACCCCTGCTGCAGAATATTCTGGGGCGGGCCAATTGAGCGTAATGATTAAAAGCTTTTTCAAAATGTAAATTCAAGAGTCAATTGCAAAAATACCATACAAGACAAGAATTAAGTTGAATACAACCTAATTGTTATTTGAATCGACTGCTATATTACATTCTTGCGGCAAATTTTTGAGATATATTGAGGCGTAATTTACGCTCATAATCTTCTTCTAACCATTCCTTGTAATTTTTAGTGTTATTCATAATACAATATGAATATTGGCGTACACGAAATGCTATTTCTTCTTTAAGTTCTTTTGCTAAAATACGGGCATCAAATACATCTTCTGAATTCTCAACACAAATCTTTGCATGTTGCTCTATACTGCGTTCTAAGACCAATTTAGACTTTAAACCTTGCGCAAAAACCTTTTTATACTCCTCTTTTATATCGTATTTTAAATCAGAAGATTTCTTAAATTTTTTACGAAGTGCAACTGGCATTTCATAAACAAATTCACGTTCAATATCTTCATCATTCTTGATGTTTTCAAGATAGAAATCAGGAAAGTGGAAAATTTCTTGCCAATCTACTGGTGCTTCCCACATACCAAAACGGGCAACATTATTACCCAAATCAATTACATTAAATGATTCTTTATTTGGTAATATCCTAGAGCCCCTACCAATCATTTGAAAATATAAGGTCAAAGAACGTGTTGCACGGTTAAGAATAATAGTTTCTACTGTTGGTTCATCAAAACCAGTAGTAAGTATGCTTACCGAAGATAATATGGCATCAGGAGTTTCATGAAACCATTCTAAAATCTCTTTTCGTTCTGACGCACTATTTTTATTGTCTAAATGCCGAATGTTATAACCAGCCTTTCGAAACGTATCATATACGTAGCGAGACGTATTTATACCATTATTGAAAATAAGGGTTTTGGTACCTTTTGCAACTTCATTGTATGCGGTCATTAATTTACCAAGCATACTTTGATTTCCGTATAGTTCGTCTGATGATTTAACGGTGTAATCACCATTAATACCCAGTTTCAAACTCTGTAAGCCAACATCGTAATTATAAACTTCTGCTTTGGCTAAAAACTTCTTTGAAATTAGAGATCCAATTGATTCACCGATAATCAACTTTTTATAGTTGTCTTTCATCGGTAACTTTATATTCGAACTAAGTGGCGTTGCTGTAACCCCTAAAATTGTTGAATCTTCAAAAAACTTGAATAGTTTTCGAAATGAATTGTAATGTGCCTCATCAATAATGACTAGGCCCACGTTTTTAAGTGCAATTGCATTTTCTTGTAAACGATTATTCAATGTTTCAACCATTGCCACAAAACACATATAATCATCTTGATCATCAAGTACTTTGACGTCGCTATTGATTATCTTGTTTTTTACACCAAAACCACCCAACATTTTAGATGTTTGCGTACTTAGCTCAATACGGTGCGTTAATACAACCACCTTTTTCTTCATCTGGCTGATATAGCGCTTTGTGATTTCAGAAAAAACTACTGTTTTACCACCACCCGTAGGCAACTGATATAGTAGGTTTTCGGCGGCTGAAGACGACTCTAAATGCTCAAAAATAGTATTAAGGTCGTCTGCCTGATAATCGTATAATGTCTTTTCAGATGTATTTTTTTGTATCTCCAAGTAACAAATGGGGTTTAATTTTTAAAGGTGGACTTATGAACATTTAGGAACGGCCACAATTTTGCAAAAATAAAAGAAATTTATGCTTGAACGAAGGATTCGCTGCGAAATCTGAAAATTAGTAGCCTTTAGTCTTAGAAACCAAGTTCAAAAGTGGTTCATTATTTTGCAGTCTGCGGTAGTTTTCAAGAATCTGAGGTATAACAGAATTGGTGTCAGAAACACTGGCATAATGTGGAGTCATATGTACTTTAGGATGTTCCCAAAACGGATGGTCTGTTGAAAGTGGTTCTTGATGATATACATCTAAGCTGGCGCCCGAAAGATGCCCATTATCTAACATTTCTATTAAATCGGCATCAACAAGATGCCCGCCACGTGCTACATTTATGATATATGCATTTTTTGGAAGTTGTTGAAATAGTTCTTTATTCAGTATTCCTGCAGTTTCTTCTGTTAACGGTAATAAGCAAACTAATACTTCTGTTGTAGCTAAAAATTCAGATAACTCATCTTGCCCAGCAAAAGATTGTACTTTATCTAGTGATTTTCTAGAATTTGACCATCCTTGTACATTAAACCCGAATTTTATCAAATCAGTAGCTAATACTTGTCCTAAGGTACCGAACCCTAAAATCCCAATCTTAAAATCAGCGATTCGTTTGTATTGAATGGGTTTCCAAATTTTATTGAATTGATCAACTTTATAATGTTCTATGTTCTTTAAATAAGCTAAAATAAGTGCCAAAACATGTTCTGACATATCAGCTGCTAAAAATTTGTCTACTACCCTAGTAATAGGCAAATGAGTGGGAGCTTTGTCGTCTTCAAAAATATAGTCAACCCCTGCCCCGTTTGATGCAATACATTTTAAATTGGGAAATTCAGCTAATGAACCTTCTGGGTGTTTCCAGATAAGAGCCATGTCAATATCATCGGGATTATATTCTTCTTTATAGGTATATACTGCTAATTTTGAATCAGCAGCTAATAGGGCATCTTTCCAAAGCTGCTCTTTATTATCTTGTCTTATAATTACTATCGCCATTAATTTATCTGTTTAATCAATAATGTCAAGTGCTTTTGAAAATCCTTCAGAAAATAACCATTCACGCTCTTGTGTTATGGTATAAATTTTAGCAATACGTTCTTTGTAGTCAGTAATCATACCATTTAAAGAAATATACTGTACTGCTTGCTCAAATGAGTTCAGCATGCTTTTATAAAAAGAATCAGCTACATTTTTTTCCATTTCAAAAGTCTGTGCTATTTCTAAGTTGTATAACATTAAATCAGCAATTAAATGGGTATCTACCCCTAATTTTAAAAAGTGTTTGATGAATTTTTGTGCTGTAGATCTTCTAGCTTTTGCTTTTCTTCGCTTTAATGGAAAATACTCGTTAGATATTTTGGCTTTAGCTTGCTGTAAAAGTTTGTCTTCCTTCGGATTAAATACAAAATCATAATACTCTTTTACAACCGGAAATCGCAAATAAAGATCCATCATTTGCTCTTCAAGATCCTCTTTTGGAAGTTCTGTTAAGTATTTTTTTAATGCCCTCTTACTCATTTGTACTTGAATATGGTTTCAAAAATAGTATTAAAAAACGATTGGGGTCAATAAATATCGAACGGTATATAATCTATACATATTATCATAATTTATGTATAAGAAAACTCTTTCTTTCTTGGAAAAGACGCAATAATGACGTATTATGAGAACTAATACTATTCACATTAATACACTATAGATATATGAGGCAACTAAAGATTATCAAGCAGGTAACCAATAGAGAATCAAAATCACTCGATAAGTACTTGCAAGATATCAGTAAAATTGATTTAATAACAGCCAGTGAAGAAGTTGAATTAGCGCAACGAATTCGTACTGGTGATCAAATAGCTCTCGAGAAATTAACTACAGCCAATTTAAGATTTGTTGTCTCTGTTGCCAAACAGTATCAAAACCAAGGATTAAAACTACCCGATTTAATAAATGAAGGCAATTTAGGACTTGTTAAGGCCGCAAAACGCTTTGATGAGACCAGAGGGTTCAAATTTATATCGTATGCTGTATGGTGGATCAGACAATCCATTTTACAGGCATTAGCTGAGCAATCAAGAGTTGTACGTTTACCATTAAACAAAATTGGTTCGATTAATAAGATTAAAAAGACTTTCTCTTATTTAGAACAAGCACATGAAAGACCACCTTCTGCAGAAGAAATTGCGAAAGAATTAGAAATGACTGTTAGTGAAGTTAAACAGTCAATGAAAAATTCAGGACGTCACGTTTCTATGGATGCACCACTTCGTGAAGGTGAAGATTCAAATTTATATGACGTTTTACGTTCTGGTGAATCACCTAAGCCTGATAAGCTGTTAATGCAACAGTCTTTAAATACAGAAATTAATAGGGCTTTAGAGACGTTGTCTCCTCGTGAGGCTGATGTTGTGAAGTTGTATTATGGAATTGGAGACCAACAATCAATGACTTTGGCTGAAATTGGTCAAACCTTTGATTTAACACGTGAAAGAGTACGTCAAATTAGAGAAAAGGCAATTCGTAAATTGCGTCATAATTCGCGTAGCAAATTGTTAAAGACTTATTTAGGATAGAATAAAATTCTATACAAATTAAAAAGCCTCGACTAGTGTCGGGGCTTTTTAATTTGTACAACTCATTCTATTTAAGAATAACTCAATTTACTGATATTAAAATCAATTAAAATGTCATTTAAATCTTCAATGAAGTTTAAATAAGCTGCGTTGTCTGGGTTCAAATTTGCCATGATTTTTGATTTAGATTGAAGGCCTTAAATTAACTACATGTAGTCAAGTTCAGCCAATTCGTTAATACTCAAAATTTCGTTTAATTCTTGTAGGAAGTCTAGGTACTCTTCCCCGTAGGTATCGTAAAGCATAATTATTGAGGGTTTTTGTTTCCGACTAAACGGTAATGATTTGGGTTTCTATGTTTTTGGTTTAGTAAACATATTAAGAACCACCAATCGAAACAATAAATTGTGGTCAACCTCTCAATTTTAGTTGTGAAAACCACATATCTTATGGGAGCCACGTTTAACGGTATTTTAACGTTGTGTAATTCATCGAATATTGTTGCAATTCGTCGGATCAGATTTTAAAACTTCACTTCACATGTTAAACCTGCAGAGAATGACCAGTAGTAATTATCGCTGTCAAAAATGAGCTCTTGCCGTGTTAAGCCAATATTAGTTCTAAAAATATTGCTACTTACTTTACCAGGAAATTGGTATTCTAAGCGTAATCGTTGTGATTCAATATACAACACTGTTTCAGCCAATAAGGTTTCGCCGTCACGTAGTTGTTCTAACTCTGGTGAGTACCCCATTATGAATGATGCGCCAATATAGTTGTCAGCGTTCTTTAAATATTTACGGGCTAAAAAACTACCTGAGACTCCGTATTTACCAGTGTCTTGCGGTGTTACGTAAGGGCGTAACGAAAAGTAATAGTTACCACTATAAAGGCCTAATGACATTGTATAAATTAAAGCATCGGCATTGTCAAAATTTATATAACGGATACCAGCGGAAGCTTCTATTGCTTTTGGTAGGTTGGCATATAATTCAGCACCTACCCTATGATTAGGATAGATTGCCGAATTTGAATAACCATAATTCGTATATGCATAAAAGGTTTCAGAGAACTTTGGATAAAAGTCTACTTCATATTGAAGCCCGTGCGTCTCAAATCGGTTTGAATAATTAAGTGAAGTAATTAAATCACCAATCTTTGTTTTACGACCGTAGCTTATGCTTGAATAAATCATTGGGTCATATACGACATCAAATGAATCAAAAGAGTTGTTTATTGATATTTTGTTTTTTAAAATATCTGTCTCTTTCGTCTTTGCTAATGCCTCTTTTAATTTTGCGTTTGCCTCGTTTTGTTTTGATTCGATATCTTTCAAAGCGCGATCACGCAATACAGCTATATGTGGATCTTTTGGTAAATAAGTAAGTGCCTTATTTGCTATACCTAATGCTAAATAACTTTCTTCAGCATAAAGTTCATTCTTTATAGCTGCTAACCAGGCTTCTTTGTTTAAACGGTCAACAGACGTGATTTTATTGAATTGAACTCTAGCAATTTCATAATTACCATCCCAACTATGGGTACTGGCTAATAGGCTTCGAACATCTGAATAATCAGGATACTTGGTTAAAATATTGGTCAATGTGTCTCTCGCAACTGTTCTGTGCCCTTCATAGGCAAGATCTCTCGCAACAAAAAATGAGCGGTCTGGGTCTCCATTATAAGCTACTTCTTGAGCACTTATTGGTAGAGCCATCGCTAGCAATACTAGTAGTAGTATAATTTGCTTACTCATCTTCATAATTTGTTGATACTTGATCTGTTTTGTTGTTTTTAATACTTTGTGTGATAATTGCTTGAGCGATTTTCTTAACAGGATTTTTCTGAGCTCGCTCTATTTTTGATTTCAGTTCTGCTGTATCTACCTTATTCAGTTTTATTAATTCTAGGGTTTCTTTTGAAACTTTGTTATTTCCTGACCAAAAGCAAACGTCTAATAAGGCTGAATAAACATCAGTATACTTCGGATTTGTTTTTGCACAACCTTTTAGTATTTCTATTGCTTCATCATAATTTCCATTCCAAGCATTAATTCTACCGGTCAATATTCTTGTATCAATTTGACTTGGTACTTCAGAAAGTATGTATCTACATAAAAGAAGTGCTCTGTCATATTCTTCATTAAAGGCTAACTTTCTTGCCGTTAAATAACCTTTGTCTGAATTCTTGCCGTTATAAACACTATTTAACCACACCATATCAGTGTCTTCAAAATGTTCTTTCAGATCTGTGAAAATTGTAAGGCTATCGGGTAAAATTTTATTTTCACTTGTTACGTACAAGTTCATGGCCTTAAAATTATCGAGCTGTTTCTTTATTTTAGCACTGCTGTTTTGTGATGTACTTAAATTCATGTTCTCATCAATTGTATATAAAGTGCCACCAGATAACAATTGACTATTACTAACAAACTCTTTTAGTTGATTTTTATTTCGCATTAAGGGGATGTTCTTAGTAGATCTAAAATCGGTTTCCGTATCTAAGGTCTCACCCAACCATGCTACTTGCGTAGGCATTTTAAAAGTATAATGATTATCTAATAATGCCAAAAGTGATGGTGTTACATCAAAATGAGACGAGATTGAACTCATCTTCTTTGTTGATGTTAACATAGGACTATAAATCATTAGTGGTACATGAAACGGACTAAGGGCATTTTTTTGAGGTAGGCCAGTTATACAACGATTAGCAGTAACAATGAATATTGTATTATCATAGTTTGGTTGATTTTTATAAGATTTAAATAACCATTCTAAGGCGCTATCTGAATATAAAATTGTGGCAAATATGTTTTTATTCTTCTCAATTACCTGAACCTGATCACTCTCATAACGGCCAGTTTTTAGTGTTTTTTGAACTTCATTTATATAATACTCTTTTTTTGGAGCTATGTAGGGTTCACTAGCGGTCATGGTTGAATAAACCTCCATTTTGGGTTTATTGCTCGATCGATCTATTTGCATGCTTTTTTTATAGAGCTCTTTATCTGGGTAGCCTTTGGTATTACCAGCTGCATCTTCTGCTTGAAGTTCATAAGTGTCTTCAAAGCCGGATCTGTCTAAAACAAAATCTACATCTTCACTTAATAAAAACTTGTCTAGATTATTTAACGCACTGTTTGTGCCTTGATAATGTGAAGTTTGATACCCATTGTTTTTTAAAATACTAAACAATGTTAATTTATTCGGTATGTTTTCAAGCTCCATGAATCCGTTTTTGCCAAACGGTAGCGAGCCCAACAATGAGGGTACAACACCAAAAGATTCACCAGTAGTACTCAAACAATTTTCCCAGTATAAAGATTGTGTGGCTAACGAATCTAGAAATGGAGTAAAACCTTGGTATGTAGCGTTTTCACCTACAAAACCTCTACCTAAGCCTTCAACAATAACAAATACGATGTTTGGTTTTTCATCCTTTAGGTTAAAATATTCACCTAATACATCAGTAGTATTTGGTTTTTTTATCAGAGGATATGCCACATCGGCTACATATTCATTGGCTTCTAAGTTTGAATTGTATAGGTTTAAAACTAGAAATTGTGTTTTGTTTTCATTTATCGGCTTGCCATCAATAAATAAGGTGGCAATGAACATTGTGAAAAGTATAATAGTAAAAGGATACATCTTACCAATATGATGATATACCTTTTTTGTTATCCTATAAATGCCATGAAATAAGCTTCCAATCAGTAGGATGCTAATTAAAATGAAAAATATAATATAGCCGGAACCAGCAATACTTTCTTTAATAGCTACAAAACTATATTCTAATAAATCGGCACCTAAAGGTACAAAGGTTGTACAATAGTAGCTTATCAATATGGTTTCAATAATTAGCAATGAAAGTAGTATGCCCGAGACTATTCTAAACCCTACTTGCGGTCTCCAATTTTCAAAGAAGTTAAATATTGGAACCAAAATAAGGGCAACCAATGCTGAATACCCCATATGATGAACAATGGCTTGTAAAAAACTTACCGTAAAAATAGTATCAATAACATCTTTAAAATAAAGTATGGTATACTGAAAAGCAGAAAGAATAACCAACGATGCAAAAAAGGCAATAATCACTCGCGTGAATTGCTTTAAGTTATATCTAGGTATATTACTTGTATTCATTTTTAACTTGCTTTGGCAAAACCTTTACGTACTTGGGATCCCCACCCTGATTTTATTTTAAATAATTTTTTATAATTACCTCGAACCGCTGACCATGTTACTATTGGGTGATACACTAAGGGTTCAATTATTGCAAATACTAGTAGTAAGAGCACATCTTTTCGTTTGTATTGATTGTATGAATAAACTTCCCATAGAACTGCATAGAATGAAACCATAATTGAACAGGTCCAAACAGCTGCTGTTATCGCAAGAAAGAATTCCCAATTTATTATCCCCAAATAAGTAAAAAGCAGGATGCAGAGTAAACCTGTAAATTCTAACAATGGTGCTAGCCACTCGTAAAAAAACCAATACGGATAACTCATCATGCCTAACCGTCCGTATTTTGGATTGAAAAACATGGCCTTATGCTTTTGTAGTGTTTCTAGGTTACCACGCGTCCACCGGTCTCTTTGGTTGACTAAAATCTTGAGATCTTCTGGTACTTCCGTCCAACAAAGTGGATCAGGAATATATTCTATGGTATAAGGTAATCGCTCATCATGCATATAACGACGCATCTTGAAAATGATTTCCATGTCTTCACCAACGGTATTTGTATCATAACCGCCAACAGCAAGTGCAATTTCACGGTCAAAAAAACCAAAGGCTCCTGAGATAATTAATAAACTATCAATACGCCCCCACGCCATTCTACCTAATAAAAAAGATCTAGTGTATTCAAGCAATTGAAATTTGGCCAACCAGTTTTTAGGTAGTTTAATTTCTTCTAATTGTCCGCCTTCAATAATGCAAGAATTTGCTACACGAATCACGCCACCTACTGCTATTACGCGTTTTTCTGATCTTTGATAAAATGATTTTACAACATGTAAAAGTGCATCGGGTAGTAATAAACAATCCACATCAATACAACCCACATAGCGGTTAGTTGAAAGATGCATTCCGGTATTTAGCGCGTCTGATTTCCCTCCGTTTTCTTTATCAATAACTGTTAGTTTAGAAAATGAACGATGTTTCGATTTGTAGATGCCACGTATAGGCTTAGATTTCCAATCTGGATCAATTTCTTGCTCAATTTGAACCAAATCATAAGCATCAATCATTTTTTGAAGTGTATCATCCTTGCTGCCATCATTTACAACCATTACTTCATAGTCAACATAACGTAATGACATAAGGGATCTAATATTGTCTACAATTGTTAATCCCTCGTTATAGGCAGGTGCAATAATTGTAATACTTGGTGCAAGTGGTGAAGCCATCACTTTAGATAGGTCACCAAAACTATTCTTGTGTTTATAGTGTAATGAGTTTCTAGTAGCTAAATAGCACATTACCGCATAGCCAGTGAATAGCACGATTGTGAACACCAAGAAAACGATGTTCAGGTAATCAAGAAAAATATTTAGTACTTCACTATCCACTTGTAAATTATATTTTGCCTTGCTTTATTAAGTCTAATTGTCTCTAGTAATATCAAAATCAATCTCAAAAATGCTGAATGGTTTTTCACTTATTTTTGGACTATTTTCTTTTGATATTTTAATTTCAGTTTTAGCTGTTATGACCGATTTGCTTTTTAAAATTTCTGTATTTATTTGCTCTTTTTCTTTTAGTAATCGTGCAATTAATTGTTCTAAGCATTTTTGAGCTTTTAAGTGTACTTTCGCTTTTGATGATTCAACTACTCGCCTTAAAAAAGGAATTTCTTTTTCATCCCCTACCGCACTAATCTCATCTAGTAATATTAATTTAGACTGAATGTCTAATCTGCCAAAGTATTCTTCAAAAACGCTATAAACCACGGTGTCAGGTTTTATTGGTTCTCTTTTTAGAACCTCGGTTTTCGATATTTTAATGAGTAAATATTCTATTTGCTCTCGAAGTATCGGTTCTTTCTCATCAAGCAGTAAATTTTTTAATAAGGGGATTTCACGTTCATCACCCAAAGCCTCTATATCATTTAAAAGTACCATTGTACTAATACTGTTCTCACTTAATATATTTGGTTTTGGAAGTTTAAAAGAAGCTTTATCTTGTTGGTTTAAAATCGTTTTGATTTTATGTTTCATTTCAGATTGCGCTTCATTTTCTGCTAAAATCCATTCAATGGTAGTTAGCTCTCTTGGTATCTCTAATGACAAATCGGAATCAAAAACATCATTATCAATTTCTTCTGTTACTTTTCTATCGTAGTCTACTTCAACAGCATTACATTCAATATTCTTGATGTTTTTCATTGTAATATCTTGTATTGAGGTTGGTACTTTTGGGGCTGTTTTTTTCTTTTTGCGCAATGTCTTCTGCTGTGCTTTTATTTTAGGTGGTTCAGCAGGTTTTTTATTCTCCTTTTTAATATCAATGATAATTTCTGAATAGATTACGTCGATATTTAAAGGGTTGAGCGGTTTAACATTTTCTTGATTTTGTTTAGAATTTATTTCTTCTTGTGATGGAATTACTATCGGAATGAAAGCAACATCTATTTCATCGATTAGAATTTCGTTTACATTTTCAACCTTAATTTCTTCAGATGAGACTTCTTCAAAAATTAATTCTAACTCAGATAATTCAATTTGTTTTGAATCGGATATGTTTTTATTGGGAATATATTTTTCTGATTTAACTGTTTTTTCGTCTGTAAATACTAATGGCAGAAAATCAATACTGAAACCTTCTATGTCAGAATCAATGTCCGCAGCAAATGGTTTAGTTTCTAAGGGTAATTCCACATTCTCGTTAATATGGTCTTGATTCAAGTGTACATCTTCCGAAACCAACTCTTCTTGAATTTCCGAAATCAACTCTTCTTGAATACTTGACTTATCAATATTTGTCTGCTTTTTTAATGCTGTTTTGGCCGTATCACTTTGCGATTCGTTTATAGTGACTATGTCTTCATTTTGTGGAGTAGTATGCTCAATTACATCAATATTTATTTCGGTTAATGTCTCATTATCAATATCATTAGGTATCTTAAACTTATCAACTGATTGAACACCAGAAGTAGGTAAAACACTCATTGGTGAAATGACATTTATGCACGACAGTGCTTTACTTTTTACATTGAAATTCGATTCTTTAACGCCAACGGATTTAAAAAATTCAATCTCAGCAGAAGAACCTAATGATGCAATTGCATCTAGCGTAGCAATTTTTATATCTACAGAGCTATTCCAGAATACTAATTTTAATGTTTCAATTGCTGAAACAACATGAAATTCACTAATGCAATTAATCGCTGCAAATTTTATTTGAGCGTTTTTATGTTTCAATAATTCTATTAGAGCTTTATTACCATCGGTTTGGTTGTATACCTTCATTAATCGTAAAGAAAAAAGAACAACATCTTTATTTTTCGACAGTAACCATTGATTGAAGCTGGGTGGTAAATAGTTTGTTTTGTTTTTAAGTACTTCAAGAATTTTAAGCTGTTGCCATTCAGATATGCGATATGTAGTAGTGTCTAAGAAATAGTTTACTCCCTCGTTTTTTAACGTAATAATGGCGATTTCAGCTTGTTTTCTTATTGTTGACCTCTTGTCGTTAATGAATTTTGCTATGAATACATATGAGTCTTCAACATGTAATTGTGTTAGTTCTAAAATGCCTTTTGAAACGGTCTGCCATTTCCAACTCTCCAATTTTTTGTACGAATCATGATGAAGACCTAAACTCTGAAATAATTCAAATAGATTATTTAACGTATTACCAGAAAGGTCTTTCCGTAAATCCATTAGCACATCAATTAAAACCTTTCGATTGAATGGATTGTTTAAGAGATTTCGAATTTCACTTTTTAGATGGGCGTAGTTGGTGTCTTCTGCAATAGAAACGTTTTCTTCATAAAAAAGAAATTCAACTATCATTGGGCTTAGTTCTTTTTTTCTTTGCTGTACTTTTTTAGTATTGAATGATATTTTACGTCGAAAAAAGAAAATAAACACAAAGTATAGCCCGCACAGTACTACAAAGAATAGCGTGAAATGCCATAAAAGGTCTGTAGGCACGTTGGGTGCTACAAAAAGCATGAATGCATTGTATGTATCTAAATTAATCAGCTCTTTTGGTTTTGTTTAATTCTTTAGCTACACGTACTAATAACTCAGATGGACTAATTGGTTTTGAAAGAAAATCATTGGCACCCAACTCAAAGGCATTTAGCACATTCTCTTCGTTTCCTGCCGATGAAATAATAATTATTGGCACATTTGAATTCAACTCATTACGTACAAAGTCAATCAGTTCCATTCCAGAAAAATACGGCATCATTATATCACAAATAATGATGTCTGGTATTGACATATTTAAATGCTCCTTCACTTCTTTTCCATCACGATTTAAAATAACCTGATATCCGCCTTTTTCTAACCGGTGTTTTATTAGGGTTGCTAAAAGCTCATCATCTTCGGCTAATAGTACGCTACTTTGATTTTTCATTTAGTTGCTGTTCAATTTATCAAAAGCCATATCAATGGCCTTTTCAATATCAATGTAGTCTATGTTAAAACGTGATAACAAGAATTCAAGATGTTTGAAATCAGGTGATTCAGTGCAACCATTTTGAATTTCAACAATAGTTTTCAATAGTATATTAGCTTGAATCATAGCCACCCCTCCTTTTATTTTATGTGCTGAAAAAGCAAGTGCAGCAATATCTTTATCGTGTATACTTGCTTTGGCTTTTGATTTAAATTCTATAACATTATTCTTAAGAATACTTATAAGATTTTTTAGTAATTCTAAAGAGCCATCACATTGATCGTATAATATTGTTAGGTCAACTGGTTTGTCAGTTGTAATTAAATTTTGTTTAGATATTTGTGTGTTATTCTTATTTTCTTTAGGCATATTATACCCATTTTTATACACTACCATTTTAGCTAATAATTCTTCAGGACTAAATGGTTTTAATAAGTAATCATTAATGCCAAACGAGTTGCATTTTTCTTGATCTTGTATTGTGTAGTCGGCTGTAACTGCTATTATGGGAATTTGACGTATTCGAAGGCTGTTATGCGTTCTTATCAGTTTTGTAATTTCAAAACCACTCATAATTGGCATTCTTAAATCCATTAGTATTAAATCAATAGCGTGGTTTTCAAGAACATTAATTCCAAATTCTGGTTTTTCTGTTATGTGCATATTACAGTTCCATATATCCAGTCTCTTTTGCATAAGTTGCTTATTCAGCTCGTTATCTTCAAAGACCAAAATATTTAATCCGCTAACTGATTCTAATGCGCTAGAATTGACTTTCGTTTTTTTTGGGACAATTGGCTGTAAATTTTGATTTCCAATACTAAAGGGCATCTCAAATTGTACAGTTGTGCCAATGCCAAGTTTACTTTGAATACAAATGGTGCCACCAAGATTTTTAACTATTTGTTGCACTATATTTAGTCCTAAACCTGTTCCACCATATCTAGCGGAAGTGTCTGCATCACCTTGAACGTATGGGTTGAATATTTGATTTATTTTATCTTGTGAAATGCCTATGCCATTATCTTGTATTTCAAATTGTAACCGAATATTGTCAGAAGACTGCTTTGCAATTGAAATGTTCAATGATACTTCACCATCATCAACAAACTTTATTGCGTTACCAATGGTGTTTAGCAATACTTGGGTTAATTTAGAAGGGTCTCCTATTAAAAATTTGGGAATCTCTTTTTTAATCGCACTTGTGAGATTTACTTTTTTATCGACTATCAGCGTATTGCATAAGAATATAACATCATTTGTCAAACTGAATATGTTGAAATCAATTTCTTGAAATTGCTCTTTCCCTGAAGCCAGTTTAGAATATTCAAGCAATTCATTAACTAATTCGAGTAAAGTATTGGAAGCTTTCTGAATTGCATTTACATTAAGTAATTGCTCTGTATTAAGTTGACTTTCTTTTAAAAGGTCAGTAAAGCCTATAATGCCATTGAGGGGTGTTCTGATTTCATGACTAACGTTAGCGATTAAATTACTCTCGAAATTAGGTTCATTTGATTCAGCTCTTTCAGAAACATCAACTTGTATGGACTCATGACCATTTACCTTATTTTGTAAATCGTTTTTAAAAGACTGAAATGAATCCTTAAGATATGTTGCCTCTTGTGAGGTTAGTTCATCGAATGAAAATTCACCCAATGTGGATTCCATTCGCTTCAACAGAGAAAGTAAATTATTAGTTTTCAAGGGGGACTTGATTAAATGAATTTAGTACAAACAAAATAGTTGCTTTTAATTAGGTGGCTCTCACCTATAGTAAACATTGATGGTTTAGCTTGTGTGTTTACCAAAAATCTCGTTTTAATGCCTCACTAACAATAAAATGTTACCTATACCCTGTTTTCTGTTGTCAATTGGCTTTATTTGTAGGTCTAAAATTGTTAAAATGAGATATCCTGTACTATTTTTCTGTTTAATTTTAATTGTTTCATGTAATCAACGAAAGAATTCTAAAGACAACATTGCAAAAGAAACTTTAGAAGAAATAGCTAAACGCGTTCAAAATGAAGTAATTACAATTGATACGCATGTAGATATTAATGTGAGTAATTTTACGGATAGTATTAATTATTCACAACGCCTTAAAACCCAAGTTGATTTACCAAAAATGCAAGAAGGCGGACTTGATGTTGCTTGGTTTATTGTTTATACCGGACAAGGAAGTTTAGACGCTGCTGGTTATCAGAAAGCTCAAGAAAACGCAATGGCAAAGTTTGATGCAATTCATCGACTTTGTGAAGAATATGCGCCAGACAAAATTGGCTTAGCACTGAATTCTAAAGATGTAAAAGAATTAAATGCTAACGGAAAGAAAGTTGCAATGATTGGCGTAGAGAATGCTTACCCAATGGGCGATGACTTATCAAACATTGAAGAGTATCACAATCGTGGTGCTAGATATGTTTCACTTTCTCATAATGGACATAGTCAATTTTGTGATTCTCACACGGGTGAAGAAAATAACTCATGGTTACATAATGGTTTAAGTAAATTAGGTAAAAAGGCTGTTAACGAGCTAAATAGAGTTGGAATAATGATTGATGTTTCACATGTTTCTAAGGAATCAATGAAGCAAATTGTAGCATTATCAAAGGCTCCTATTATTGCCTCTCATTCTTCGGCAAGAGCACTTTGTGATCATAGTAGAAACCTTGATGATGAGCAATTGTTATTAATTAAAGAGAATGGTGGTGTTGTGCAGGCTGTTGCTTTAGATGCATATTTAAATTCTGAAAAAATTGATAAACGCGCTGCCTACATAAAATCAATGAATCTTCGGGTTGCAGATTCATTAGGTGTTGAATGGTATGATAGTGAAGAACTTGGTTCATTGACTCAGGTTGAGCACAAAGAATTTATAGATAATCAACAAAAAGTAGCTAAAATTGCGGAAAAGATAATTGCTAATAAAACCAATGTTCCACCGGCAGTAAGTGTTGTTGATTTAGTTAATCATATAGATTATATGGTTAAGCTTATTGGCGTTGATTTTGTGGGTATTAGCTCTGACTTTGATGGTGGTGGTGGTATTGCGGGTTGGTCAGATGCTTCTGAGACATTTAATGTAACACTAGAGCTGGTAAAACGTGGTTATACTGAAGCTGAAATAGCAAAACTTTGGGGTGGCAACTTATTGCGAGTTTTAGATGATGTACAAGAAGTTGCCACGAAAATAGAGGTTCAGTAGTTTAAGCTAAACGGTCTTTAACAAATTCCACCTTAGTTTTGCCGTGTGGCACAGGTTTTCCACTAGCGTCTAGATTGACCATAATTATATTATCTACCATTAGAATAGTATCTCTGGTCATCATGTTACGTACTTCAGACTTCAAAGTCAATGATGTTTTGCCAAATTTTACAATTTCTATGCCTATTTCTACAACATCTCCTTGAACAGGAGCGCTAACAAAGTTTATTTCTGACATGTATTTGGTAACTATTTTTTTGTTTTCAAGCTGAACAATGCAGTAAAGAGCTGCTTCTTCGTCTATCCATGCTAATAATTTACCACCAAATAAAGTGCCGTTGGCATTTAAATCTTCTGGCTTAACCCATTTTCTTGTGTGAAATCTCATGCAGTATTCTTTATAAAATTATACTTGTTATTTGAGTTTGTAAATTTAGTGTAATTGGTGGGTAACTTATTCTTTTAAAAACAAAACATGCAATTATTGTCGCTTTTAAAGATTTTGGATATTGGCTAGTTGACTTATAAATATTTAAATCAATAGTTTAAATTAATCTATTAAACTACATAAAATCATATAGTTGCACCAATTGTTTATAACTCGGTTAAAATTCAAAAAGGTATGATGTTAAAAATAAATAGCGAATTAGGTATCTTTAACAAACTGCAGCAAAAATGAATAATCGAACCGAAAGTTTACTGAATATTCGTCCTGAAATTACAAATGTCAAAATATTTGAATCCATGACATTTGATGAAAATTTTCAGAATTCCACTTTAAGACCAGTTATTAAATTGCAGAACATGCTATTGGTAGCGGTTTTTAGAAATTATATACTAAAGCATAAGAATTCGTTTCACCAACTAGCAATTGAAAAACGATTGTTATTTATTGAAAATGCTATTCAAAAAGACATCAAATTTAGAAACGCCATTAAAGGAATGATTATTGGTCAATTCACTGTTGAAGAATATAGCATATACATTCAAAATTCATCAGCATTAAATAAGCGTATGATGCAAATGGTCATTGAACGGTTAAAAGATCAAGTGCAATTGCTTGAAGTTCAAGAAGTATTACCGTAGTAAAGATTCGCCGTTTAAATTTGTGGTTAAAATGTTGCTCATTAAGTCGAAAAAGGGCCTGATGGCAATAAATGCACTATTAATATCTTCTAAAAAATGTTCTGATAATACTTCGTCATCGCTAAAATATTTAGTGAAGATGTATTGTTTCTTTTTAATTAAGTCTATTGCTATATGTTCTTTATTAAAACCTTTTGGTGCAGTTTTTACTTCATCACCAACTAAGTCACCCCATTGTGTTTGTAAGGTTTTGTTAGCCAATATGGCTCTAAATTCATCTGCATCGGTTTCAAACTCTTTTCTAATCCGCAATAAATCTTCCTTATTGGGTTGCCAAAACCCAGTTGCAATAAAACTTTTCCCTGGTTCTATATGCACATAATACCCGCCTCTTAACTTGGCTCCGCTTCGTGTAAATGAACCTGCTAAGTTTGTTTTGTAGGGTGCTTTATTTTTAGAAAATCGAACATCTCTATAAATTCTAAAAACCTTTAATTTTTCAATTTCATCATGAACTGTTATTTTGTTATTCAAGCCCGACATAAAATCTTTAAAACCTGCTTCATGCCTTTTAAATTCGGCTTTGTGCTCAGCAAACCAATCTCGATTATTGTTCTTTTCAAGTTGTTTTAAAAAGCTAAAGGTTTCACTCGTAAGGCTTGTATTATTCATGCGTCTAAACTGATTTTATAATAAGATATTAGTGCTTTTTTGTTGTTATAAAGCATTCTTTAGCTAAAGTTAACCTTTTCAAGAGATATGTTTTGAATTTATAGTTAATTTTGAAATACAATATAAATTTTATGGATCGGCAGTCAGTTATTGATAGTATTAACAAACACAAGAAGCAACCTAATTTGCGTTTCGCCCTAAAAGAAAAGGTTGAATCTTTTACGAATCTCCTTTTTTACACGCTTTTTGATATTGACACTCCCGTTGATGAAAATCTAGATAAGTTAGCTGAAGAATTTGATGCTCTTGTACAATTAGCATGCTGGGAGGTTGATAAACCTTGTATAAAGCTGTGGGAGAATTATGTTGTTAAATTACCTGAAGTACTTGAAAGTCTCAATCTTGATGCAGAAGCCACGGTTAATTGTGATCCAGCCTCTTTGTCTATAGAAGAAGTATATATGGCCTATCCTGGCTTTTACGCAATAGCAATTTATAGATTGGCTCATGAATTATATTTAGCAGGTTTTCCATTAGTACCTAGGTTAATGACGGAATATGCACACAGACAAACTGGTGTTGATATAAACCCTGGTGCTCAAATTGGTAGTTCATTTCATGTTGACCATGGTACAGGTGTGGTTATTGGAGAAACTGCAATTATCAAGAATAATGTAAAAATCTATCAAGGTGTAACTTTAGGTGGACTTTATGTCGCTAAACATTTACAGAAAACGAAAAGGCATCCAACTATTGAAAATAACGTTACTATTTACGCAAATGCTACTATTTTAGGTGGTGAAACTGTAATTGGTGAAAATAGTATTATAGGAGGAAATGCATGGATTACGGCTTCAGTACCAGCTAATTCCACCGTTTTTCATACGCCAGAAATAAAAATTAAAACAATGCCGCATGCCTAATTCTATATTAGATTTAATAGGAAACACACCTTTGGTTGAATCAAAAGTGTTGAATAAAAACCCCAATGTTCGATTGTTTTTCAAATTAGAAGGACATAACCCTGGTGGTAGTGTTAAAGATCGTGCTGCATTTAATATGATTAAAAGCGGACTCGATGATGGTTCAATTGACAAAAATTCAAAGTTGATTGAGGCGACTAGCGGCAATACCGGAATTGCTTTAGCAATGATTGCGGGTATTTACGGACTAGATATTGAACTGGTAATGCCTGAAAACGCAACCAAAGAACGGGTGCAAACCATGCGAGCATATGGTGCAAAAGTTACCTTAACATCAGCAGATGCTGGTATTGAGGGTGCACGCGATTATGCAGAGGATAAAGTAGCTAAAGAAGGTATGTATATGATTAACCAGTTTTCGAATGATAATAACTGGAAAGCACACTATAAAACTACAGGGCCTGAAATTTGGAATGATACCAAAGGTGAAATCACTCATTTTGTTTCAGCAATGGGCACCACAGGTACTATTATGGGTACTTCTACTTATTTAAAGGAGCAAAATAGTAATGTGCAAATTGTTGGCGTACAACCTACAGATGGTAGTAGCATACCCGGAATCAGAAAATGGCCAGAAGAATATTTGCCAAAAATATTTGATAAAAGTAAAGTAGATCAAGTTTTAGAAGTTAGTAGAGATGAATCAATTGCTATGTCGAAAAGATTAGCTATTGAAGAAGGTATTTTCTCAGGAATGAGTAGTGGCGGCGCGGCAACTGCAGCTTTGCGGTTGGCAGAAACATTAACTGAAGGTACAATTGTGTCTATTGTATGCGACCGTGGTGATCGTTACCTCTCCTCTAACCTATTCGATTAATTTTTCTCGTCTTTAAAGTCTAATTGATTTAAAAGTAGACCTGATCCAGGTGCAACATAGGTGAACTGAACATTGCTTGGTTGTGATAATGATTCTTCTATTGTGGCAAAGTCAATTTCACCTTTTCCCAATTGAATTAATGCGCCCATAATCATTCGTACTTGATAGCGAACAAAACCTTCTGCCTCAATGTGTAATGCAAAACTTGTATCTGGGAAAAAATTAGCTTTCAATAAATTATTCTCAATAATATAGCAAGAAGTGACTTTCCTAATATTATCCTTTTCTTTTCCTTGTTTTACGGTGAATGCCGAGAAATCATTTAGACCTTCAAAGAGTTTTGCAGCTTGCTGCATTAATTCAAGATTTAACTGTTCTTGAACGTTTGTAATAAATGGTGCTGCAAAAGGATGATTCTTGTCTCCAAAAGAAAATAAGTATACATATTCTTTTGATTTTACATCCTTTATAATATTAAAGTCTTTAATTCGATCTGTTATGCTAATTATCTTTATATCAGATGGTAAGTTTAAATTGAATAGAGTTTTAAAGGCGTCTATATCGGTTAGGGGCTCTCCTTCTAAAAAAAGTTCAAAAGCAGCATTCAATGCTGAAACTTTTGCATCTGTTCTACCAGCACCTAGTATTTTAAGCTTTCGTTCAGGTAAGATAAATTTTAAGGTTTTTAAAAGCATACTCTCAACTGTTTTTTGATTTGGCTGCTTTTGCCATCCGCTATAGCGAAAACCAAGAAACTGTATTCGAATTAAATAATAACTGTACTTCTTATTCATAAAAACTGAATTTGGGTAAAATCGAAACTAATTCTTTTTTTGTATTTTGTAGGAAGAATTATAAATTAAAGACCAAATGATGGAAAATACTTCACGAATAAGACCACCAGTTTGGTTTTGGGTAATCAGTGTAATAGCGCTTTTATGGAAT
This sequence comes from Aurantibacter crassamenti, assembly GCF_016811105.1. GTDB lineage: Bacteria > Bacteroidota > Bacteroidia > Flavobacteriales > Flavobacteriaceae > Aurantibacter_A > Aurantibacter_A crassamenti. Next base: position 107,001 of record NZ_JAFBGM010000002.1, on the reverse strand, counting down.
TTAATGGGTGTTTTTGCTTATTTAGCAGATGCCTATATATCAGTTGAAGACCTCACAGCCATGACACAAGCACAACGTGAACTTCATGAATCAAGACCAGCATGGGTTACAGCGGCTTACGCAATTGCTGTATGGGGTGGTGTTCTTGGTTGTATTTTATTATTGTTGCGAAAAAAAATTGCTAGACCTATTATATTGATTTCGCTATTGGGTGTAATTGCGCAACAGGTATATATCGCTTTTCTTAGTAATACCTTTGAAATTTATGGGTCTGAAGCATTATGGTTACCTATTGTTATCTTAATATTTGCGGTAGCATTGGTAATATTCGCTAAATTGGCGCACTCAAAAAATTGGTTGACATAAATTTCAATTTTCACTTAATTATTTAATAGGCTTCAGACGATAAATAGTACTACTTTAGTATGAAATCTTACATTTATGCGCTTTGTCGAAAAAATAAAATAAACGAAATATGGACACGTTTTCTAAATTGAACAATAGGGTTCCCCAAGCCTCTTAACTTAATTACTATGAATTCAATTTTACGTATATTTCCTTGGAAGCGGATATTAAAAATGACCTTGGCAGTCTTGGCATTATTAATTGTTTTCAATTTTTATGGATTGTACACCAATCAGTTTTACTTCTTCAAGTTTGACAACTATATTTTTCCAGCTTTAACTTTAGTTCATTTTGGATTTCTATATGTATTGTGGTTTAAAATTAAAGAGGAGGAAATTGCAGATCCCAAAATGCGAAATTTAGAATATGCATTATACGCTATTTGTGTGGTGTATGTGTTCAAATTTTTTGATACTCTGGCTATACTATTTAGTTACGGACAATATGAAAACCACGTTATACCAGGAACCTTTATTCCGGTTGGCTTATTAATATTGACATTGTATATCATCTTAATAGGATTAACATTGCTTGCTTTTAAATATCGAAAAGATAAGGTTGGTGCCTACGAGTTTGATGATATGAATCACATTGATTCTTGGGAATAATAAAAAACAATACTATTCTTAGTAAAATAAATAAGGCCTTGCTACATGCAAGGCCTTATTTGTTCAGTATAATTATGTTTCAATTAATTTACTTCAATACTAATCGCTACTATGTTGTAACCGCCTCTTAAATCTGGATGACCTACAACGCCTTCATAAGATTGAATACTACCTTTTCCGAATTGTACATCATCAATTTCCATTACTCTTCTAATGCTATTGTTATCATCTGCCGCTCCGGTATTAGGTCCTGCTTGAAAAGGTGCTTGATCCATACCTAAACCTACTGGTTGATCATATTCGGTACCCGCATCATACAAATAGGCCTGTTGTGTAATTTCTGTTCCAGTTCTTGGTGAACCATCACCATTAAATAAATGATAGCCTGCATTATTTGTAGCCATAAACCAGTCATTACTAAATACAAACATTGTATTAAAACCTAATTTAGAACCTACGGGCGCTTCTAATGTAAAAGTTAGACTTCCGCCTGGTCCTACAGGCATCATTTCATTACTTTGAGCTGCAGGTAGCGCTAACGTATTTGTAATGTAATCATACATAACACTTGTATTACCATCTTCTGCAGATTCTTCAATTCCACTACCCGCCATAGCTTGTTCTCCTTGTGTAAATACTGGGTCTGATTCATCGTTAAATGCATAAACTATACCTGGCGCTAATACAGTAAATGATGAAGATAAACGTAAAGGTGATCCTGAATCACATGTTGCGGTTAGCCACTCATATATATGAGTTGGGTTTCCTCTTAATGCAATTTCTGCTAGACCATGACCTGCATCAGGAAATCCCGGTTCAAATAAAGCATTATCCTGTGCATGCACAACCGCTATACCTGGAGTAATTATAATAGGATCTGTTTCTACTTTATTACCTCTTACATTCTCAATTTTTAATGAAAATGTCATGGTTTCTTCATTATAAGAAAGATATACACTAATAAATTTGGCTACATCAGTAGTTACAATGCGTACCGTATTATCTGGGTCAGGTTCACCTGCAGTAGCGCCATCCGGAGCTGTGGTAAAAGTGGCCGGGTCCTCTTTTTCTACTCCTGCATCCCACAAATAGACTTGATCTGTTACATCGCCGGTTACGGGTGCACCATTTTCAAACAAGGCGATTCCCTCGGCTTTTGGCGCAAAAAACCAATCATTAGATGCTGCTGACATGGTAGCAAAACTAACTCTGCCTCCTGGGGCTGCAGCTTTAAGATCGATAGTAAAAAAACAACCCGCATCAGGAACAGGACCGGGTTCGGTGGCTGTATTATCCATATTAAATACGGTGGCACTTAAATATTGAACAACATTTTTAATGGTAATGTTAAATGACATTGTTTCGGTTTCCATTGCAATTTCTTCTTCAGCAACGGATTCGGGTTCTGTTTTTGCTTCCGGTTCAACTTGTTGCGTTTCTGCGACAGTTTCAATAGGCGTATCTTCATCACAAGAATAAAGTAATGCAATTACTGCAATCACGAGTAAGCTTCGAAATGTTCTAAAGTTTTTCATTTTCAATTGTTTTTAAGATTATTTCTACAAACTAACTACTCTAAGAACTTGTCTGAGTCACAAAAAAGTAAACTTCTGTAGCAGCTTTGTTAGGGTTTTGTGACCTTCTCGACTATAAAACAGGTGTTTTTACTAGTTTAACTTCCTAAAGCATGTGATTTTATTATAATAATGTACCTTTTATCTTTTATGAGATGCTTGTGATACCTATGTGATACTTTTTAACTTCTTTCGTAATCAATTAATTATGAAGCAAATACTTATAATAGAAGACGATCCAGAAATCATTAAACTTCTGGAAATTCACTTGACTGATTTAATCTATACCACTTCTAAAGCTACAGATGGTGCTCTAGGTTTGAATATGGCATTAGAGAATGACTATGACCTTATCATTCTTGATTTAACATTACCTTCTATGGATGGTATTGAAGTTTGCAAACGGCTTAGGGCAAGTAAGAACACGCCTATTATTATGCTTACGGCTAAATCTGAAGAAATAGATCGGGTGCTTGGCTTAGAAATTGGTGCTGATGATTATATCACCAAACCCTTTAGTATTCGAGAGCTTTTGGCTAGAATTAAAGCGGTGATGCGTAGAACGGAAGTGAAAAAGTCAAGTATTAAAGATTCTGCTTCCATTTTAGTTGAAGGTTTGAAGATTAATATTGAAAAAAGAAAGGTCTTATTAAATGAGCAGCGCATCGACCTTTCTCCTAAGGAGTTTGAATTATTGGTTTTGATGGCTTCGAACCCTGGTCGGAATTATACACGTACGGAATTACTGAATATTATTTGGGGTTATAATTTTGAAGGTTATGAACATACCGTTAATTCACATATAAACCGTTTACGTGCTAAAATTGAGTCTGATATGGCGAACCCAACTTTTATTTTAACCACTTGGGGTGTTGGGTATAAATTTAATGAAGATATTGTTTTATGAGCTCGGTAGAAAAAACTTTAACACCCAAATTAATTAAGAAACTTTGGGCCGCATTTATTCTTTTGGTGCTACTCATGGGTGCTTCCTATATTTTTATTGCAAGCTATTTTGCAAATAAACATAATCAAGAAACAACACAGCGTTTGAATGCTGATGTTGCAAATCATGTAATAGCAGAGAAGTTTCAGAATGATTCACCATTTTTAGAAGATGGTAGTGTAAATAAAGAATTGTTTGGTGATTTAATGCATGATATGATGGCCGTTAACCAAGGCATCGAAGTGTATTTGCTCAATGAAACTGGTGAAATTTTGTATTCTGTGGTACTGGATCATGATGCAGGTGCCCCAACTAAAAGTGTATCATTAGAACCTATTAAAACTTTTATAGCGACAAAAGGCAATGAATTTGTTTTAGGTGATGATCCTAGAGATATTAAAGAACAGAAGATTTTTTCTGCTGCTCCCTACTCCGTTGATGGCAGAAATGGATTTATGTACATCGTACTTGCGGGTAAAAAATTTCAAGAGGTAAGTGATAATTTACTGGGACAGTATTTTGCGAAGCTGGGTACAGGCGCAACCCTTCTTGCCATGTTGTTTACAGCAATTATTGGTTTATTGGCTATTTGGTTTTTAACGAAAAACCTTCGGTTAATTACAAGTACCGTTCGTAAGTTTCAAGAGGGTGATTTAAACGCTAGAATTGAAAATCCTGATAAATCTGATATCGCCATTTTTGCCAATTCATTTAATGAAATGGCAGATTCTATTGTTGGCAATATGGATAAAATGCAATCGGTTGATTTACTTCGTAGAGAACTAATTGCAAATGTGTCGCACGATTTACGTACGCCTTTGGCTATTTTAAAAGGATATATCGAAACCCTTCAAATGAAAAGGGATACACTCACCGAAACTGAAAAAGACGAATATTTACAAATTACACATGATAACGTAGACCGACTTTCAAAACTGATCAATCAATTGTTTGAGTATTCTAAGCTTGAAGCTGAACAGGTTGTACCGGTTAAAGAACCCTTTTCAATTACAGAACTTTCATATGATCTAATTGCAAAATTTAAGGTGCTGGCCGAGAAAAAGGAGATTAGTCTTGAGCTTGAAAATCCTAAAGAAAATTGCATGGTATTTGCTGATGTTAGCCTTGTTGAACGTGCACTTCAAAATCTGATTGAGAATGCTTTAAAATATACAGAGCCTAAGGGTAAAGTAACATTATCCCTAAAAAAAGAAGGAAAGAATATTGAAATAAACATTACAGATACCGGTACCGGAATTCCTGTAAATGAACAACCATTTATTTTCGACCGTTATAAGCAAGTTGATAAAAGTGCTAAAAAACAAGGTTCGGGTCTGGGACTAGCAATTGTAAAGAAAATCATGGAATTGCATGATACCACCATTACAGTTTTAAGTAAACCAAAAGAAGGAAGTTCATTTATTTTCAACCTTCCATCTTATCAACAAGCCTAAGGGGAATTAATTGCTATGAAAAAAGCCCTTCGATAATTCGAAGGGCTTTTTTTTATTTGTTACAATCCACTAATATAATTGCCATACAAGTCATTGAATTGCATGCCTTCTGCAAATCGTTGTTTGCTTAACTTTTTATAAGCAACTAAGCCCCAAATTAAAAGTTCTTTTAAAAAGTATATATCTTCTTTCGGAAAATCGGGTTGATGCTCTTTTATTAAAATGCTCAATTCCGGAATACCATCCAATGCTCGTTTGTATTCTTCATCGGTAAAATCATCTAACAATTCAAACCCTTCACTTTCTTGAAAAAACCAGGATAATAAATTGTCATAAGGCGTTACCGCATCTTTACGTTCTAATTTATTTATCGGTGGAAAATATAACGGAAACAATACTTTCACCGCATCATCAATTAAGATTTCTGCAACACCATCAGCACCTTCTTGCTCACCTTCGTACACCAATTCAATTTTACCTGTAATGGCTGGTATTACACCCATAAAATCACTTAAACGAACAATGGTTTTATCAGCTCCGGTTAGTAAAGCCCTGCGTTCTGCGGTGCTCAATAAATTTTCAAATGCTGTTATACTTGTTCGTGCACTTACGCCACTTTTAGCATCTACATATTCACTTTCACGAGCCGAAAAACTAATCTGCTCTAACAAATCTTTTGCTAAATCTGGTACATATACCACATCGGTTTGTCGCGGATCTAATTTCGATTCTTGTTCTGTAATTTTTCGAGCCGTTTCAATATCATCAGGGTAATGCGTTAGTATCTGCGATCCAATTCTATCTTTTAAAGGCGTAACAATACTGCCTCTATTGGTATAATCTTCTGGGTTTGCTGTAAAAACAAATTGTAAATCAAGTGGTAATCTCAATTTAAATCCTCGAATTTGAATATCACCTTCTTCTAAAATATTAAACAAGGAAACCTGAATTCTTGCCTGTAAATCGGGCAGTTCATTAATAACAAAAATACATCGGTTCGCACGCGGAATCATTCCGAAGTGAATCACACGGTCATCAGCATATGACAATTTTAAATTTGCTGCTTTTATCGGATCTACATCACCTATTAAATCTGCTACGGTAACATCAGGTGTCGCTAGTTTCTCATAAAACCGATCATCACGATGCAGCCAAGTAATAGGCGTGTCATCACCTTTTTCTTTGATTAACTCTGTTGCATATCGTGACATTGGTGCCAGTGGGTCATCGTTAATTTCAGAACCACCCACTACCGGAATATATTCATCCAACAAATTCACCATCAACCGTGCAAGTCTTGTTTTAGCCTGCCCTCGTAATCCTAATAAATTAATATTATGGCGTGAAAGAATTGCGCGTTCAAGCTCTGGAATTACGGAGTCTTCATAACCCCAAACTCCTTTAAAACTATCTGTACCTGCTTTTATATTTTCGCGAAGGTTATCACGCAATTCATCTTTAATGCTCTTGCTTTGATACCCCGCCTTTTTTAATTCTTTTAATGTGGTAATCTCTGTATGTTTCAAATTCATAAGCTTTTTTTGCAATTATTTTTTTAAAATAGGAATTGTTTGTTTTAGTTCTATCGGATTCTTAACCCGCACTTGAATATTCAGATACTCCCATTTTCCATTTATTTTTTCTGCTAACACGTCCATATTAGAACGAATCTTTATCTCTTTTTTATCGCCTCGTACCCCAATGGTTATGGCCACAGAATCTCCTGTTTTAGAATACCCAACCGAACCTTCTATCATATCAAATGTGTGCATAGGTTCTAACTCGCCCAATAAAGCAATTATTTTAGGGTCCTTTTTAGCAATTGCCAATGCGCCTTCTGCTATTTCGGGTTCTGCATATGCCTTTGCCAAATAGGCCAGATTTCGCGGTAATTCTTTAGGTAAAGTTGAAATAAATAAACCCAAGCAAATTAAAAACACCAATAGAAACCATGTTCGCTTTTTCTGATACCAAGTCCTATTGTGTGTACCCATTTTGTTTTAGTCTACTATTTAGACTTATAGTTAATTCAGTTACTTCAATCGTTTTCTTCTATTGCTTTCATAATCTTCAAAAATCATTTCGCCCAATCCTTTTAAACCTGTAAAAAAGGCTTTTCCCTTATTGGCTTCTGTAAATTCACGAATAAATTTCATCAGATAAGGATCTTGCGCAATCATAAAAGTCGTAATCGGTATGTGTAACTTTCGTGCTTGCCGCGCCATGTTGTAACATTTCTCAACAATGTAATCATCTAAGCCAACACTGTTTTTATAATAGGTACCATCGGGTAATCGCAAACAACTGGGTTTACCATCGGTTATCATAAAAATTTGCTTGTTGGTATTCCGCTTTCTTCGCAACATATCCATCGCCAATTGTAAACCAGCAACGGTATTGGTATGATACGGACCTACTTTCAAATACGGTAATTCTTTAATAGATATGGGCCAAGCATCGTTACCAAAAACTAAAATATCTAAAGTATCTTTTGGGTAGCGCGTGGTAATTAATTCTGCCAAAGCCATGGCAACTTTTTTCGCTGGCGTTATACGATCTTCACCATATAAAATCATACTATGGCTAATGTCAATCATCAGAATAGTACTCATCTGAGCTTTGTGCTGCGTGTCTTCAACTACCAGATCATTTTCATCTAAATGAAAACTACCAATACCGTGATTAATTTGCGCATTTTTCAAGCTCTCGGTCATTGATATGTTTTCTAGACCATCGCCATAGCGGTATTCGCGCATATCACCGGTATGCTCATCACCCTGACCAGATTTTCCTGTTTTATGATTCCCGGCACCACTCCTTTTTAGCTTACCAAAAATTTGATCTAATGCATGTTGGCGAATTATGCGTTCCATTTTGGCGGTAATTGAAATAACCCCCTTTTTGGTTTCGTCGCCTTCTTCCCCATCTTCACCTGCACCATCAGGGTCATCTTCAAATTCTTCTTGAATAAATCCTTTTTCTTTTAACTCTTCTATAAAGTCATCAATGGTATAGGCATCAGTCGTTAATTCATACTCTTTATCTAATTCGCGAAGCCAATCAATGGCCTCATCAAAATCGCCTGATGTATGTGTGATTAACTCTTGAAAAATATCAAAAAGTTTTTCGAATGGCGTTTGCTCTGGAGCCTCATAAGGTGTAAACCGAAACCCTTGTCTTGTCATTGTCATACATTAAAATTAAGACATTTGAATTTGTCTAAGTTCCTTTTTAGGAAAACTTAACGTTCGTCATTTTAGTAGTGTACAGTTGCTTTGGTCGGTATAATTGCTGTAAATTAACAAACTCAGTTTACTACATGCAAAACCATTTTCTTGAAAAACAATGTGCCGGATTCTTAAACACGCCACCCCTATGGGCTAAGGACCAATTTGGCATGCATCAATTTGAGTTTCCTACTATTGATTTAACTGATTTCTCCCCTACTCCTATTCCGCAAAATATCCGTTTGGGCCATCAAATTGAATATATCTGTAAACAGTTTTTAGACCACTCAAAGCGTTATGAGGTGTTAGTACATAATCTTCCTATTTATAAGGATAAACAAACGCTTGGTGAAATTGATTTTATACTAAAGGATGTAAGTACTGAACAATTTATTCATGTAGAGTTGACGTATAAATTTTATATCATGAATCCGGATATCACAGAACCTATTCACAGTTTAATTGGGCCAAATAAGCGGGATGCCTTTTTCGCTAAAATGGAAAAAATAAAAAACAAACAATATCAATTACTACACTCGGTTGAAGGGGCTCATGCACTAAAAGAAATTGGTATCGATCATACAAACATTGAACATCAAACGTGTTTTAAAGGCCAAGTATTTAAAAAGTATGGTGCTGCTAGTACATCAATGCATCCATTAAATCAAGATTGTATTTGTGGTTATTGGCTGCGGTTAGATGAATTTAAAGGGGAAGAATTCAGAGCTTTTCAATTTTATATTCCTTCTAAATCGGAATGGGTTATGCAACCCCATGAGAAGGCAAAATGGACCTCACGCAAAAATATAATTGAAGCTATTACCATTCAAATGCTACAAAAAAAAGCACCCATGGTGTGGATGAAAAAATCAACTACTGATTTTGAAAAGTTCTTTGTGGTTTGGTGGTAATGCGTTGGTATACAAGCAACAACAATTTTCACTAACTTTTATTTAGTATCTTTCAAAAACAAATAATCGCTGTTCCCTCTTCATATTTCTTACAGCATGAGTACACTAAAAACACCAAGAATCACCATTATTGATTCATTACGAGGGCTTGCCTTAGCCGGAATTTTAATTTGCCATATGGTTGAAAACTATTTTGGCTCTATTCAACCCACTGAATTTACAACTGCGGTAAATAGTTCTGCTATTGACAGTATTATTGATGGTGCCGTTTCCTTTTTTCTTCGCGGAAAATTCATTGCCTTATTTTCCTTTTTGTTTGGTTTAAGTTTCTTTATTCAAATGGATAATGGAGCCAAAAAAGGTGGTAATTATGGCATTCGATTTTTATGGAGACTTGTTATTTTATTAGGTATCGGGTATGTGCACAGCCTTTTTTATCGTGGCGATATTTTAACCATTTATGCTTTTCTCGGTATTTTCTTAATTCCGTTTTATAAAATTCAAAACAAATGGATTTTAGGTTTGGCTGCGCTACTTTTTTTAGGTTTGGGTAGATATGTGATTTTTGCTATTACGGGTGGTGATCGTATTTTTGGTGGTCCGTTTATTATAGATCCAGGGGCTGCTTGGGTTCTGGAATACTATGAGGTTATTAAAAATGGTTCGCTTTTAGATGTTTTTGAGGCAAATTCAATTAGCGGACATATAAATAAAATTGAATATCAATTCGGATTTTTCGGTAGAGGCTATTATACGTTTGCCTTTTTCTTAATCGGACTATATACCGGCCGTAGCGAATTCTTTAAAAACTTTAATGAACGAAAAAAGTTGACTAAAAAAGTACTTATCTGGGCTTCTGTAATTCTGCTAATTTCATTCGGGCTAGTGGCATTTATATTCTCTATGTTGGGTGAAAATGTACAATTCAACACTTGGTTATCTATGTTAGGCCTTACTGCTTTTGAAATTTCAAATATGGCCATGACCTTTATTTGGATAGCCTTATTTGTTATGCTTTACCGAAAAATAAAGGGTGAAAAAATATTGGAGAATTTAGCACCATACGGTAGAATGGCATTAACTAATTATGTGCTGCAGAGTATTATTGGAACTTTTTTGTTGTATGGTTGGGGACTTGGTTATCTTGGGAAACTGACGAATTTGTATACCTTTTTAATTGCATTGGTTTTAATCGGAATTCAAGTTTGGGGCAGCAAAATATGGTTACGCTATTTTTATTATGGTCCGTTAGAATGGCTTTGGCGTTGTCTTACTTTTTTCAAAGTCTTCCCGATGAAAAAATAAATAGTAGCACAAAAAAAGTGGATTATCCCCCGAAAGAAATAATCCACTTTAAACACTACAATCAATTTTTATTCAAAGGTATAACTGAACTTATTCACTTCAGTTAATCTGAAATACCCATGTGCATAATTTTCAGGGTTGGTTAGATTCACGCAATTGCCTTTTACCGCAACAGGTGTAGCTTCAAATAGTCCTGAGCCTCCAATCTGACCAATCAATATTTCTAAATAGTCTTTATAAGGCGTTGAAATCGCTGACATTTCTACATCCACAATATCACCGGGTTGAAAAGATTCTAATTCATCGGTTTCTTCATCATCAAACAGTTCGATCCACCAATCAATTTCATTTCCATTTACAAATCGATCGTCACCAATTTCTAATGTAGGTAGCAAATCACCTTGATTCTGAAACTTAAAAAATACATTATTTCCTTCCTCAGGTGGGTCTTGAAAAACAACATGTAATTCTATATCCTCATCACTAAAACCATCTTCTATGCCCTGATAAATATTCAAAATTTCTGGGACTGGATTTAAAGTTTCGGTAGCAGTATAAGCTTCTCCGTTATAAATAACTTCTAAAGTAAACGACTGATTCAAAACCGGCACAAATTCATCTGTGGTATAATCGCCATTGTTCTGGTCAACAAATACAAACTGTGAATTGTCAGCATCATTAGTTACGGTTACGGTAGCACCGGTAACGGCCGTGTTAGTGTTGGTTTCAAAAAATGGTGTAGACGTGCGTAAAGAAATAGTTTGATCATTGCCCGCTGTTCCTTTTTCCCAATCTAAAGATGCTTCAATTACCAATCGGGTTTCCGCTGTTTGTACGGGTACATCAATAACATCGCTACATGATGCGAACGCAACTACTACAAATAGTACTGTTAGTTTTATATAGTTTTTCATCTTCTTAAAATTTGAAATTATAGGTTAATGAAGGCACAATTCCGAAAATTGCGGTTCTGGTTGCTTCATTAGCACCCGACTCTATGTTCTGACCAAAAGAAATGGAAGCCGCATTTTTGCGGTTATAGGCATTGTAAATACCCAAAACCCATTCGCCTTTAAATCGTTTTTCTGGTTTTCGATTGGGTTTATAATTCACCGAAAGATCTAAACGGTGATAGGCTGGCAAGCGGTCTGAATTTCTAAGCGCATAACTCGCAATTGATAAACCTTCATATTCATACTGCCCATTCGGGTAGGTCACTGGGCGTCCAGTTTGAAAAACTAGGTTGGTACCAAAACTCCATTTGTCATTCAATTTATAAGCTCCAGAAATTGAAATATCATGTGTTCTATCATAGGGTGTATTGTACCAAGCGCCATCGTTGATACCCAATCCGCCAGCATTGCCACCGGGTGTGCGTTGTTCAGATTTTGATAAGGTATACGCAATCCATCCCGTGAAATCACCTTCATTTTTACGCAATAAAAGCTCTAATCCGTAAGCACGCGATTCACCATTTAAGATTTCCGTTTCAATCGTATTCTGTCCTATTAACTCAGAACCATCTATGTAGTCAATTCTATTGTCGGTGTTTTTATAATACACTTCGGCTTCCATAGAATATACTTGATCCTTGAAATTTCTGAAATATCCGAAGGCATACTGATTTGATAATTGCGGTTTAACATATTCTCCACTGGGCGTCCATACATCTAGAGGCGTTGCCGAAGAAGTATTCGATAATAAATGGATGTATTGTGCCGCTCTAGAAAAGCCCAATTTCAATGATGAATTTTCATTCAAGGTATAGGCCAATGAAACGCGGGGTTCAAAATTTCCGAAGGTTTTTATCGCATCACCTTTTTCATAGTTGGTCTCGCCTACTGCGGTGCCACGCTCATAAATACCCAATGCTGAATTGTACACTACGGGTTGGTCATTGGCATAATCTACCATAGCTTGGCCGCCCAATCTTGAAAACCCACTATAACGCAAACCGTACTGTGCGGTTAAATTTTCTGAAAGTTTGTGTTCCGCATTTACATACACGCCACTTTCAAAAGCTTTTTTACTATCTAAAAGTAACGGATTCACTTCGGATGTATCTGAAGTCGGAATAATTTGCCCTGGGTTAAAATCATAATAAATACCACTCGCACCAAAGTCCAACTTAAAATTGTTGCTGAAATAATATTTTAAATCATACTTTAAATTGTAATTACTGATGGAAGATATCCAATCAAATTCTGCAGCGGTAATACCTAAATCATAATCGTATTTACTAACAACCGCCGATAAATTTGAAAACAGTTTCTCATTAAAAATATGATTCCAACGCAGGTTACCGGTGGAGTTACCATAACTGCTCGAAAAATTATCTCCCAATTCAAAGGCATCTCTACCAAAATACCCAGACAGGTATAATTTGTTGTTAGCGTTTATATTGTAATTGGTTTTTAAGTTCAGGTCATAAAAACTTACACTATTGTCTTCACCTGCAGCCTTTAATAGTAAGTCGGCATACGAACGTCTGCCCGCAATTAAAAAAGAACCTTTTTCTTTAAATAGCGGACCTTCTAATGCCAAACGACTAGAAATAATACCAATACCGCCTGTAGCTTCAAAACGTTTGTTGTTACCATCTTTTTGGCGCACATCTAATACCGAAGATACACGACCGCCAAAACGAGCAGGTATACCACCTTTGTATAGTTTTACATCTTTTATGGCATCTGCATTAAACACCGAAAAGAAACCAAACATATGTGAGGTATTGTAAATAATAGCCTCATCTAGCAAGACTAAGTTTTGATCACCAGCGCCACCCCGTACATGAAAACCACCGGTACCTTCGCCATTGTTGGTCACCCCCGGAAGCATTTGTAGGGACTTTAAAATATCAACCTCGCCCAATACTACGGGCATTTGTTTTACGGTACCAATATTCATTTTGGCAACGCTCATTTCTGGTTTGCGTAGCAGTGCACGCTCAGGTTCTTCAGCCGTAACCACCACTTCTTCTAAAGTGGTAGAGAACTCTGAAATTTCAAAGTCTAATTTTTGATTTTGATTTAAGGTAATGGCCTGACTAATTTCATCAAAACCCAAATAAGAAATGTTTAGGGTATATGAACCTTCAGGCGCCGTTAGTGAATAAAACCCATATTCATTGGTAATTACCCCAATGGTAGTACCCTGTAAAAAAATAGAGGCCCCAAATAAGGTCTCTCCGTTGCTTTTATCAGTAATGGTACCGCTAAGGGTGTAGTCTTTTTGACCGTAGCTGGAAAAAGAAAAAGCCAATAGCCAAAAGCCAAGGGCCAATAGCTTTAAAATTTTTGATTGTTTTTGCATTGATTGTTTTTTGAATGTTTGTTTAATGATTGTCTGCTTATAGACAGCTCAAAAAACCAAGGGTTGCATCTGTATTGCTTTTTATTTTTTGTGGCCCCTATTTGGGCTGCAAAATTAACCAGAAAAGTAGGTTTAACACCTTAAACTATCTTAAGAAAAGTTAAATATTAGAAATTCGTATTTAGGCATTTGAGCTGCGCTGCGCCTGTTTATAACTGCTGATAAGTAGGTTTTTTTAGAAACGGAAAAGCATTAGATTTGTAGGAGGACTACAAAATAGCTAAATGGAATAGTACGTTTAGCCTATTGTTGGGCACAATTTGACAAAAACCGACTGCAATCGAATGAAATGGGATACTTATCATACAAAAGAGATTAAAGAAAAGTATGTTTATAGATACTTAACAATTGAAAAACTTGTTGATTTTCTTGAAACTAACAGCATCTATCTTGCTCGTTTAGACAAATTCGAAGACAACCTTGAAAATATTGAACCTTACGATATTAATGAGTTAAAAGTCAGAAGTGAAACGCTTTCAAAACCTGATGATGCAAACCCAGAAATTTCCGATAGTCAATGGGACGAGATGATTAGGAATAACATATTAGCTTTAAGACATCTACAAAAATCTCTTGACCAAAAGCAGAAACACAGATTTGTTAGTTGTTGGATTTTAAATGACGTTGAATCATTTGCAATGTGGGATATTTATGGAAAATCAGGATTCGTTTTAAGGTTTGAACAAGAATATTTTCAAAAACTAATAAAAGAATCGATAAAATTACAAAAAGACCAAACCGCAAAAATCGATTTACTAATTGCAGGAACAGTACAATATCAAAATTATGATAAGATGCTTTTTAAAGAAAAGGAATCTTTATTAAAATTTTCGGCATTTAGAAAACACATCGCATTTAAACACGAAACAGAATACAGAATTGTAGGGTTTATGAAAGAAATTTTAGACTTATCAGGACTAAAATTTATTTTACCCGAATTAAAGGATTTAAAATTTGATATTATTGCAAATCCGAGACTTGATTCTTTTCAATTTGCGAAGTATAAAAGTATGATTTCAAAATATTCTGAAAATCATCCTTTAAAGGAATCTGAATTAAAAAGATGGTTGGACTTTAGAAACACAACGTACTAAAAACTGTGGCTAACAACGTATAAAATTAATTGCTAGTGCAAGCCTACTTACGAAAATTCTAGCGGATTTTCTATTCGGTTTGTATTTGCTAAGTTTAGTGAATAAATCACGCAACTAATCTTATGCAAACACGTTATGTGGCATTTGAGAAAAACACTGAACAATATTTAAACAATATGGCAAAACGAACTGCAAAATATACACCACCACCACCAACAGAACTAATCATTCACAGGAAAGACTTTATTTCTAAACTTGAAGAAAGAATTGCAGAAGGTCAAGAAATCTTAAACTTTGAAGTCAAAACACAATCGGATTTCGATAAAAATCGTGAACATTTTAATCATTGGAATGACTATAATTCCGAATATCTAAAACAGTCATTTAATAATGAATATAACGAATATAAAGACAGATACGACAAATGTGCGATGTTCATTGGTTTTGGTAAAAGAGCTCAAGGACCAAAAGGTAAATTAGACAACTTTAAAGAAAGTGTTGACGTTAAATTGACTAATCTAAAAAAACTATTAGGCAAGTCAGATTTACTAAAATCCACATTAGAAGAACCAACTGAAATGGCTGAAAAAACTGAAGAGACACAAACAAATAATATATTTATTGTACACGGTCACGATGAACACACTAAAACTGACCTTGCGAGAACTATAGAAAAACTTGGACTAAATCCAATCATTCTATCGGAGCAACCAAATCAAGGACAAACTATAATTGAAAAATTTGAAATGCATTCGGATGTCGGATTTGCAGTGATTTTATTAACAGCTGATGATTTAGGTAAAGTTAAGACAGAAGAAAAAGATAAGTATAGAGCCAGACAAAATGTGATTTTAGAAATGGGTTACTTTATTGGGAAATTAGGCAGAAGTAGTGTCTTCCCGCTTTACGAAAGTGGTGTAGAGTTACCAAGCGACTTGCACGGAGTTTTATACAATTTAATCGATGATGGAAAAATGTGGAAATTCAAGCTTGTAAAAGAACTTATAGCAGCTGGATACGATGTTGATGCTAATAAAATTTTATAAAATGTAATTATGAGAGAATACAAATTTGAAGATTTTGAAATTGGTCAAGGAGTTTACCATAAATCAAATACTAGAATTAAAATGATTGTTGTCGGAAAGCAACCTGAAACCTATGAATTGAAATGTCGTTGGGTTGATAAAGATGGGAATAGACTAGAAGACGTTTATTTGTTTGCGGAATTAGTTAAGTCTGACGACCACGATTGGGATAACCGAATTAGAATAACAACAATCTAAAAAACGCTACATAACACGGTGTATAATTCATTGCTAGTACTCGCCTACTATAGAAATTCCTGCGGAACTTCCAACTTGGTGTGTATTTGCAAAGTTGTGTGCTAACCCATTTAATTACTCATTGCCGAGACCTTTGTAGTACATTTGAAAAATGAAGAAAAATGAAACATATATTATTTCAAAAAGCATTAGTTTATAAAAAAAGAAAAGAAATAACACCTCCAAAGGATTATGAATACGATTATATTCTTGGAGCATGGAAGAGTAAATTAAACAATTTACTTTTAATTAACTCCAAGGATTTTAAAGCACAAGCAACAAAAAAATTGGACATAGAAACTGGTGAGGATAACAAGGGTCAATAAGTATGAAACAAAGCCTATTTCCGAAAGTATTAATAATATCCAATAGGTATGACTTTTCGAGTGATTTTATTTCAGTTGAGTTAAATAAGCAAAAGATTCCATATTTAAGAATCAATAGGGATGAATTAAAAGATTACACAATTGAATTCAACCCAATCATTCCAATTATTAAAGGCAGTTTTAAAGATATTGAATTTACTATCTCCTATGAAAATTTAAAATCTGTATACTATAGAGCACCTACTTTTTTAAGAGATATATTTCAAGATAATATAAGCGATGAAGAACAATTAATAAGGAGTCAATGGACTGCATTTGTTCGTTCAATTTGCGTTTTCGAAAATATAAATTGGTTAAACAATCCCGTAGATATTTACAAAGCTGAAATAAAACCATACCAACTTTTTATTGCGAATAAAATAGGCTTTAAAGTGCCGCAAACATTGATTTCAAACCTGACTAAAAAATTAGACACAAAATACATTGCGGTTAAATCTATTGATACAGCAATAATAAATTTGGACGAAAAAGAAGGTTTTGTTTATACCGAATTATATGAAACAAAGAAACTTCAAGAAAATAAGTTTTTATCACCATTTTTCACTCAACAAGGTTTAGTGCCGAAAACAGACATTAGAGTTACAGTTATTGAAGACAAGGTTATTGCCGTAAAAATTTTTAAAAAAGATAATGAAAATATTGATATTGATTGGAGAAGATATAAGAATGAATTAAGCTATGAAATAATAGAATTACCTAAAAAAATTAAACAATTGTGTTCTCAATTTTTAAAAGAATTCAATCTGAAATTTGGGGGCATCGATTTGATTTACCACAACAATGATTATTATTTTATTGAAATTAACCCAACAGGCGAATGGTCTTGGCTTCAACAAAACACTGGATTTAAAATTGATGAATTAATTGTTAATTCCTTGAATAAGAATTAGATATGGTGAAATTTATAAAACATCAAATAATTCCAGGTTTTTATGCTGATTATTGTAATAAAAAGGTTTCTGAAATCTATCATAAACAAGAAAAAGCACAAATTGATATTTCAGAAATTAAGGAAGAAAAGGATGAATATATTTTAAAATTAAAAACAGAAATTGAGAAACAAATTGAACGAAAAATCAAATTGGAAGATAAAGCAAAATCTTTATTATTTATTATAACATTAGCGATAACAATTATAACTTTTTCTCTGAGTTATATAAAAGAAAATACTCATCATATATTGCCGATAATATTTATAGTTTTAAGTATTATCCATTTTGTAATAAGTGGTATTCGTGCTCTTCAAACTTTAAATATTAAAGAATTTAATATTCATCAAACCATTATTGAATTTCAAGAAAATAAGTTTGTTATTAAAAAAGAAAAAAAACCTTCTCTCCTATTAAGAGAATTAATAAAAAGTAAGTCTTTAAACGATTTAATAAATATAAAAATATCAAACTTTACATTTGCTTCATTTATATTGATTCGAAATGGCTTAATATTCTTCGTGCTTTTTTTCATTTCGAC
Organism: Aurantibacter crassamenti; assembly: GCF_016811105.1. Classification (GTDB taxonomy): domain Bacteria; phylum Bacteroidota; class Bacteroidia; order Flavobacteriales; family Flavobacteriaceae; genus Aurantibacter_A; species Aurantibacter_A crassamenti. The sequence goes on along the minus strand of NZ_JAFBGM010000002.1, from coordinate 88,927 downwards.
TATTAATATGTCATTTAGAAATAATAAAGTAGAAAATAAACCGAAGACCGAAATTGTTATTGAATCAAAATTTAAAGTTAAAGACACTATAAAAGAGTCCGAATTAAATCAAATAAAGGAAACTGAAAAAAAATAACGTCGGTTAACAATGTTTATAAAAATTGCACAAGTGGTTGCTAACACTAATGGATAGGTGTTTTTGCAAAGTCTGCCAAATCTTTTGATTTGGCTTTTAAATTAAAAAAGATAATAAGTAAAATTTAAAAATTCGGCTTGTGTTTAACCGAAAATAATTTTATAATTTACACGCAACAAACCATATACAAGACCATTGTGCTTCATTATAACCAACCATTAACCAATGCTGAAATTCTTTAGACGTATACGACAGCGACTGCTCTCTGAAAATAAATTTAGTCAATATCTGCTTTACGCAATTGGAGAAATTATACTTGTTGTGATTGGAATATTAATCGCTTTACAGATTAATAATAGAAATAATTTTAACGAACAAAGAAGTCTAGAAAAGGAATATTTAGTATCGCTACAATCAGAATTTGAAACGAACCTACATAAAATAGATGCCTCTATTCAAGAAAATAAAAATCGAATAGCATCACTTGATTATCTATTGACTTTATTTGACAAAAATGTGCTTGACACTGTCAATAGTCAACTAATTTCTCAAAAGTTCGCCCCTATTGTCGGTAGTGAAATTAGCTATGTACCGGCAACAGGCGTTTTAAATGACATCATTAGTTCAGGTAAGCTCAATATTATTTTGAATAAAAGCTTACGACAAAACTTAGCTTCTTTTGATAGTTCATTAGATTTTTTAAACAACCAGATCAATGGTGCAGAATTCACAGACAAAAAATTACGCACTATTCTTTATGAAAAGGGAAGTATACGGAAATTTGTATTGGATATCGGATTTATGGATTTTGAGCACGAGTCGATTTCCGAAAAGCTAAATAACAAGCTGTTGTTCGAATCAATTGAATTTGAAAATTACCTTTTGGGTTATCGATTGATCGCTAATGCCACGAATGGACCGCGGTTTTTTGGTCGCATTAAGACGGAAATAGAAACCATACTAAAGGAAATTGAACAAGAACTAGAGAAATAACGAGAGCACCACACCGAAATTAATTGCCTCTAGCCTACTTTTACATAAATTTTCGTGTTCCGAATCTTCGCGTAGATTAGGAAAAGCAAAACAGTAAGCTTTAGCTTCGTGTATAGTTGGTAATGGACCCACACGCCAACTGCTATTGCAGATTGCATAACCCAAATGTTTATAAGGGAATGGGTCAAACGAAAGCCAAGAATGTATAACGATAACTAGAGATTAAAATTGACTATTAAAAGCCAGTTGTTTACACAGCATATTTAAAATAATAGGCCTTTTATTAAATAAAATAGAACATGGAGATAGGAATAGATAGTTTTGCAGCTTCACCTAATAATAAGATGGGTGAAGCAAAAGCAATACAGCAATTACTAGAGCGAATAGAATTAGCAGACCAAGTAGGCTTAAACTATTTTGGGATAGGTGAACACCATCGAAAAGACTTTTTAGATTCAGCTCCCGCTATAATTTTAGCAGCAGCTGCAGCTAAAACCAAAAATATTCGGTTAGGTAGTGCTGTAACTGTATTAAGTGCTTCTGACCCTGTTAGAGTATTTCAAAATTATGCTACACTAGATTTAATTTCGGGAGGAAGAGCTGAGATAGTTGCTGGTAGGGGTTCTTTTACAGATGCTTTTCCTCTATTTGGGTTAAACCTACAAGACTATAATGAGTTATTTGAGGAAAAACTAGATTTGCTCTTAAAAATAAGAGAAAATGAAATAGTAAATTGGTCAGGAAAATTTAGACCAGCACTAAATAACCAAGCAATTTATCCTAGGCCATTACAGAAAAAATTACCCATTTGGGTCGGCGTTGGTGGTACTCCGGCTTCTTTTGCAAGAGCTGGTAAGTTAGGTTTACCTTTAATGGTAGCGATTATTGGCGGCGAAACTCACCGGTTTAAACCATTGATTGATATTTATAAAGAAGCAGGAAGAAATGCAGGTTTTACCGAAAGTGAGTTAAAAGTAGGAATGCATTCTATTGGTTTTATTGGAAAAACAAAACAAGATGCTATTTCAACATTTTACCCTAGCTACAAAGAAATGTTTGATAAAATAGGTAAAGAAAGAGGCTTTCCTCCTGTATCAAAAGCCGGTTTCGATGCTCAAAACGGGCCAACAGGGGCACTAATGGTTGGCGAACCAAATGAGATAGCAGAAAAAATATGGAGACATAGCGAATCTTTAGGAGGTTTAAAAAGAGTTACTTTTCAAATGGACGCTGTTTCAGAGCATATGCATTTAATGAAATCTATTGAATTAATTGGCAATACAATTGCTCCACTATTGAAAAATAAAAATTGATTTTTAAAATTTAAGATGAATGTATTTTATTTAGCTCAAATTATAGCAAAACACTGTAAATGACAGAGTTATTAACACGAAATATTTTAAACCATATTACGCTTTCTAACAAAAAGCTAGAAAATTTTTGCAACTTATTTAACAATAAGGAAGTTCTAAAAAAGCATTTCCTTCTGCGAGAAGGAGAGATTTGCAAGTTTGAAGGCTTTGTTACAAAAGGACTTTTCAGAGTATATCATATAGATAGTAATGGCTTTGAACAAGTACTCTATTTTGCTCAAGAAAGTTGGTGGATTACTGATATAGACAGTTTCACTAATGAAAAACCTTCACAACTTTATATTCAAGCATTAGAGGATAGTGAAGTATTATTAATTTCAAAAAAAGATAAAGAGTTTGCTTATAATAACATTCCCAAAATAGAAAAACTGTTTAGAGTCATGACTCAAAAAACGCATATCGCGTTACAACGAAGAATTATAGATAATTTGAGCAAAACTGCTGACCAACGCTATATAGATTTTATTGAAAAATACCCCAACCTCTTTCAACGATTAACCAACGTGCAGATTGCCGCTTACTTAGGCATAAGCCATGAGTTTCTGAGTAAAATTAGACGAAAAATCGCTAGTAAAAAATAGTTGAAAATTCATTTATTGAACTAGTTCAATGTTTTGTGATAGGTATCCATTGCACCTTTGTATCATCATTTAAAACAAGACAGAAAAATGAAATCGATTATTTCAACAGCATTATTCACAATTTTAATTTTATTCAAAATGAACGCACAAGAACAAAGTTTTAAAACAATACAAACAAACAAATTTAAACTTCAAGTTTACAACGCATCAGAAAATAGTTTTGGTGTGGCATCAGTAATTATTTCCGGTAAAAACGATGCCGTATTAATAGATGCACAATTTACATTGGCAGAAGCCGAAAAGGTTGCTCAAGAAATTAAAAACTCAGGTAAAACCTTAACTACTATTTACGTGTCTCATGGCGACCCTGATTTTTATTTCGGATTAGAAGTATTCAAAAAATATTTTCCAGAGGTTACGGCCTATGCATCGCCTGCAACAGTAGAACATATTAAAGCAACAGCTCAAAAGAAATTGGAGGTTTGGGGCGAAAAATTAGGCGATAAAATTACATCTAACGTTATTTTACCCCAAGTTCTAAAAGGAAATTCTATTGAATTAGAAGGTGAAAAATTGAAAATCATTGGGTTAGATGATTTCCCAAAAAGAACCTTTGTATGGATTCCATCAATAAAAACAGCTTTAGGTGGTATTAATGTTTTTGGCACAACATTTAATGTATGGATGGCAGATGCACAAACAACAGAGGCACGTAGTAACTGGATTTCAATTTTAAATACAATAAGTGATTTAAAACCTGAAATAGTAATTCCTGCGCACGCAAATACAAATTCAGATTTTACTATTGATGCTGTAAACCATACCAAGAATTACATTCAATTTTATGAAGAAGCTTTAAAAAGTAATTCCACTTCTGAAGCGTTGATGGCAACGATAAAATCAAAATATCCAAATTTAACTTTTGAAACAGCTTTAGTACTAGGAGCAAAAGTGAACACAGGAGAAATGAAATGGTAAGATTTGTAATAATTATCAGCTTGGCATTGCTTTTAGTAGTGTCAAGTTGTTCATTTAAACAAGAAGCAATGACAAATTTAGAAATCATAAAAAGTACTTATGAAGGTAAAACTTCAGAAGAAAACGGTAAAAACTTGGCCAAACATGTTGCTAAAAATATTAGTTGGACAGAAGCTAAAGGCTTTCCATATGCAGGAACTTATAATGGCTTAGAAAGTGTGACCGAAAATGTTTTTCAGCGCTTAGGTAGCGAGTGGATTGATTATAAATTTGCTCCTGAAGATTATATTGCAAATGACGACAAAGTAGTTGCTTACGGCACATATTCTGGCACCTATAAAAAAACGAACAAGTATTTTGAAGCACGCGTTGCCCATATCTGGAAACTAAAAAATGGCAAGATTGTCAGTTTTGAGCAGTTTGTAGATAGTAAATCTGTTAATGAAGCAATACATTAAATTACTACTCCAACTAAGGACATAAGTCATAGATGAGTTTGCTCTCGTCTATGGCTTCTTTATTTATTTAATTGTAATATAATAATCCGTATTTAGGGTTGAAGCAAACTATTCATTGTCGTTGCTATAAATTTCTCCTTATTTAATTTTATCTCATTTAGTAAAGATTTCTTTTCGGCTGTTAAACTAAAGTACTTTTCTGCCCATAAATTAATTTCTACAATTACCGGTATTAAATCGATACCCTTTGGGGTTAATTGATATAATACTTTGGCTTTACTATCAGGATGTTCCAATTTTTCAATCAAATCATTCTTTTCAAGCATTAGTAATCTAGCCGCTAAAATATTAGTAGAAATTTTCTCTTCAGACTTTAAAAAATCTCCGTAGGTATATCTTTTATTAAACATTAGGTCTCTAATAATCAATAAAGACCACTTGTCTCCCCAAACTTCAAGTGACGTACTTATAGGGCATTGAGACCTTCTTTTTGGTGCTTTCATAAAATAAAATATATATTCACTTGCAAAATGCAAGTATATTGATTTATATTTACACTTGTAAAATGCAAGTGAATTACAAATATAGCAGAATAATTATGAAAGAAAGCGCACTTACAGTTCAAACGAAGTTTGCAAAGATTGATAACAATCAAATTGCCTACAGAAAATTTGGTGCCGGAGCACCCCTAATTTTACTAAATAGATTTAGAGGAACTTTAGACACTTGGGACCCCCTATTTCTCGATTTATTAGCTATGCACCACACCGTTATTACCTTTGATTACTGCGGCATAGGTTATTCTGAAGGAGAATTACCTTTAGCTATTAAAGACGTAGCAAATGATGTTATAAAACTTGCAGGCTATTTAGAGATAGAAAAATTTCATGTTTTAGGATGGTCTTATGGTGGCTGGGTAGCACAGTATACCATGTTTCTACATCCATCAAGAATAGTAAATACTGTTCTAATTGGTACTAATCCCATTGGAAAAAATGAAGTGCCGTTTAAGAAAGAATTTTTTGAAAGAGCATTAAAACCAGTAAATACAGATGACGATTTTCTAGTACTATTTTTTGAATCGAATTCGGAAAAGAGCAAAGTCGCGGCAGAAGATGCTATACAACGAATTGCAGCAAGATTTGACCTGAGTAAAGTGCCTTCAACTCAAGAAGTGTTCAATCGGTATTTTGCCTCAAAAACCGCGATTGCGGAAGACACAGATAATTTTAGAGCAGCATATCAAAATAGTAACATTCCTATATTGGTGCTATCTGGCGATAATGATATTTCATTTGCATTAGAAAACTGGTATCCAATGCTGGGGAACGCACCAACATTGAGGCTCATTGTCATGCCAGAATCTGGCCACGCTCCGCATTTTCAATATCCAGATGAAACCAGCGCTTACATTAAAGCATTTTTTGAGGACTAAGCAATGTCAAACAGACTTTGAGCATATGTGGAAATAAAATTTACTACCAACTCAACCTATAAACAATACGGGCTTCGGGCTTAATCGATAGGTTTGTGTATTTTTATGAAGTCTGCCGGCAGGCAGGTCAGCAAAATCTTTGGCCCCGAAGCGTCGGGGTTGCTTTTGAAACAATAAATAAAAAAAAACGCAAAGCTTTTGCGCAGTGCCTTTTGGAAAAGTAAATGCTACTTCACTCCTGCACTACTCTTAGCTCGAGCGTGATGCTTAAACTTGAAAATGCGAACAATTTTTTATATTCTTATAATTTTTCAACTATTTAGTTCTAAAGCGTTTTCTCAGGAAATTGTAATGAACGGAATTGTTATCGATTCTGAAAATCAAGAGCCTATCGAATTTGTTAATATAGGTGTCCAAAATAAAAATCAAGGGACAATTACAAACTCGAATGGAAAATTCAATTTGAGACTTCCAAAAGAATATAAAACCGATAGTGTCACGGTAAGCCACATAAACTATTATTCGGTTAAAATTCTAGCTCAAAACCTTAAAAATCAGACTATACTCTTAGAACCAAAAACTACAGTACTTTCCGAAGTAGTTGTTTCCAATAAAAAAATTAAAAATAGAAAAATAGGTGTTAAGTCATACAACAGACTACTTTCAACGCGAGTGACCTCAAAAAGTACCGATATTATTGAGTTAGCTCAACTCATTAAAGTGCCGACTGAAGAAGCAAAAGTTAAAGCTGTAAATTTCAATATCAGGAAATGGTCAAAAGTGGACGGAGTTAAGGTTAGAATAAACTTTTATGAAAACGTTGACAATTACCCTAGTAAAAAAATAATACAAAAAAATATTATACAAGAAATACCAACTGAAAGAGAATCAGATTGGATACGAATTGATTTGAATAACAGCGACATTTATATTACACAAGACTTTTTCATCGGAATAGAATTCATACCTAATTTCAACAATCCAACTATAGTGGATTTAGGCGGTATCTTGACTAAAGGAAAGGGATATAGAAGAGAAAGTAGCTTGGGAACTTGGGAGAAACTAAACGGAGGTGCTTCAATTAATGTTGAAATAGCATACTGAAAAAAGTCTAAGCATAACACAATCTATAAACAATTCGAGCTCAGGGCTTAATCGAAAGGTTTGTGTATTTTTATGAAGCCGGCCGGCAGGTCTGCAAAATTGAAAATTACGTGTCAGCGAAATATTCAATTCTTGCTCAAAAAAAAAAGAAAAACCAAAATATAAAAATTCTGTTCAGTGATATTCTAAAAATTATTTTATAATTTACACACTACGAGCCCTTTACAAGATCGTTGTGTCAATTAGAAAAAGACAAAATGGAAAACCCAGAAACCTTATACGCAGGACTTACAGAGAACTTTGATGAAAGTCTGAAAACGGACATAAAAAAATTTCTCATTCGAATTTTAATACTAATAGTAGTAAATGCCATTCTATTCGGACTATTAATAAAAGGACCAAAAAGTACGACTGATTATTTTCTGACTGCCTTAAATGCTAACTTAATCGGGTATAATATTCTTGGTTTTATACTTGGGACTTTGGTGGCATTATTTCCGTTCAAAGGACTTCCATACAAGAAAAAATATTTAAGAGCATCGCTCTTGACCATTTTAGTATTGCAGATAATATTTACGATCGGACTTATCCTTATCGGACTGATGACATTATTGGGATGGTATTAAATAAAAAAATAGAAATTTGGCTTTGGCTTAAGCCGAAAAGTTATTGATTACAACTACCCTACTTTTATTATTCAAGACAGTTATACCGCCTTCTCGATGCCAAACCAGATAATTACAAATTAGTCATTAAATCATTTAAAAAAGTACTGTAATTATTCAACTCAAAAGGAACATCTGCATTTTTTTCCATATCGTGAAAATGATGTGTTGCTAATAATTCCATTCCTGTAAAAGCATTCATTCTGTGAAACCCAAACATAGCACCTTCATCTACACTTTTTTGATTAAAAAACTCATTTTCTAACGTAAATGCGGTTTTAGGTGCATTCCAACTTGTCGTAAGTATGTATTTTTTTCCGTGCATTAAACCACCTGTACCGTAATTGATGTCTGGATTTTTTCTACTTCTTCCATCACTTACATAAATTCCGTTTTGATGACCTTCCGTAAAAACTTCATCTATATATTTTTTGAATCCAAACGGTATTTGAAACCACCAAATTGGCGTATGATAAATTACTATATCTGCCCACTTAAATTTTTCAACTTCTTCTTTTACCTTATAATTTTCGCCTACTTGAGTAGACTTCACTTCAAATTGTTCAAGCGTATCAAAATATGAAATAGTAGTATTGAAAAGTGTTTCGTTAAATCTTCCGCCAGAATGTGCAAATGGATGACCGCCATTAATTATAAATATATTTTTCATTTGTCTCTTTTTTATTTGAGGCAAAATTATAGCAATACTTATTATTGTAAAAATAATACAAATCATACCTTTGTATAAATATTTTAATAGTTATGGTGAATTTAGAATGGTATAGAACATTTAAAGAAATATATGAAAACGGAACTTTAACGAAAGCTTCGATTGCTTTATATGCTTCTCAACCCGGCGTTAGTGTACACTTAAATGCTTTAGAGGCTTATGTGGGCAAAAAACTATTTGAACGTACTTCGAGAAAAATGATTCCAACAGAGGATGGGAAATTTTTATATGAATATATCATTGAATCTTTAAAAAAACTTGAAATAGCTGAACAGCATTTTAAAAGAACAACGCAAGAAAAAAATCCATCGCTAAATATTGGAATGTGTTCAGAAATGTTTCAACTAATTATTGAACCCGAAATTCCGAAACTAGACTTTGACCTAGTAGCTAGATTTGGATCACATACAGATTTAATAAAAGATCTAAACAACGGCATTTTAGATTTAGTAATCACACCTAAAATACAGAATGAAAAAAAATCATTAGTTGAGTATATTCCGTTTTCTAAAGAAAGAATCGTTTTAATCGCAGGAAATAAAACGAATTTTACGACAATACAAAAACACCTAAAATCTAACAACTTAAACGAGTTAGAAGACGAACTACTTCAAAATGTCTGGTATAGTTCATCAAACGAAATGGAACATTTTAGACGTTTTTGGTTTGAGAATTTTAATAAAAAACCTGCTTTTAAACCAAACTATATTTTACCAAATATTACTTCTATTATAAGATGTTTAAACAATGGAAACGGACTTGCATTAGTTCCAGATTTTTTATGTCAAGAGCAAATTCTAAAAAACGAAATAAGTTTAGTTTGGGAAGGAAAAGTAAAAACGGAAAACACCTTATATTTTGCATCACGAACAGATTTGAAATACAAAAAAGAATTAAATACAATTAAAGATATATTTACATCAAAAATGAAATAAACGCAGTATTGCACTGTGTATAATTCAGAACAAAGAAAAAAACAGCACTGAATAAAGCGGTGACGAACCCTGTAATAGCGTAGTTAACGATTAATTTGTTTGCCTACTGCTCTGACAATTCGGATCAAATGCTCTTTGCTTTCTAGGTGACTCGTATGCTTCCAATTTGCCATGAAAACTATGGCAATTTCGTTCTTGTAATCCGCAAAAATATACTGGCCAAATGAACCTATCGTATGCATCAAACCATCGTCTCGTAGCATCCAGACTTGGTTTCTGTAATCCTCATGTTGTTCAAGTACGAAATAAGGCGATAAGGGTTCTGTAGGGGGTTGGTCATATGTTGCTTCAAAGTAACTCTCGGGGATTATCCTTTTACCATTAAAACTGCCTCTATTTAACATCATTTGGCCAAATCGAGCAGCATCCCTTAGTGTTATTGCCATACCCCAGCTAGCGCCTGCATTGCCGTCTTCATCAATTGAAATAGCTGCGTCATAGCGGGCTTGTAAGGGGTGCCAGAAATTTTCTTCCATCAGCTGTGCATATGGCTTACCTGTAACCTGCTCAGCAACCATGGTCAACACCTGAGTATTCATATCATTATATGAAAATTTGCTACCAGCTGCGAACGCTGGTTTTTGAAACTGTTGAATAAATAATAAGGTTGAACGATGTTCAACGCCTAGCACCTTTGGCTTCAGCCCCATATGAACTTCACTCATAAAGCCAAAATCTTCTGTCTTGTAATAGTTACCAAAGTCAGGAAACCCCACTTCCATATCAAGCATATTTTGCAGCGTAGAACCCTTAAAAACATCAGCATTCAAGTCAGGTAAATATTCGTCCACATTAGCACTTAAATCTAATAGGCCCTCGCTTGCTAACTTATGGATTAACATGCCGGTGAATGTTTTAGAAGTAGATTGTAAAATTTGAATATCATGTGGTTGCATGCCTTGACCGTAGGTTTCAAAAACTAGTTTTCCCTTATGCATCACTGCAAAACCTTTCATGTTTATTGACTTCAGAAGATCTGGTACTAACACATCTTTGTCCGTAGGAACAGAAACTTTTAGCGCCATAAGATTGAAGGGGTCATTTTTTATTTCTTCAAGTGCTGCTGCTTCAGGATCAGCGTGGATGGTAACCATGGGTATAAACTCTCGTGGGTGATGACTTGCATAACGGCTATAAGGCCAATACTGCCAGTTAAGGAGATTGATATCACTTCGCTCAAACGGCATATCAAATGGATAGTTGCGGATCACTTCAAGCTTTTCATTTATGCTTTTTGCTTCACTATCTTGGGCACTGGTTTGTGAGCTGATAAACGTAAAGCAAAAAAACATTAATAGTTGAATTGCTTTATAGCCGGCATTCGAGTTTATTGTCATTTTTTATTTTTATTCAAGATAGCGAAATTATATATGCATTACTTATTTGCATTTTGATAGCTGTAGCACAATTTATGAATAATATCAACATCGCGCTTACTCGAAAGGTTTATGTATTTTTAGATTGTTGCAAAATCTTTCCGATTTTGGTTTTAAATTAATCGAGAAAAATAGTAAACCTGAAGTTTTTGCTAAGTGCATTGTACAAAAGTTAGTGCTTCTTCACTCCCACTACCCTTAGCTGCACGAATAAGTAACCATTAACCTAAATTAAAAATGATATGATTTTTAAAAAAGTAAGCTTGTTTTTTTTCTCAATAATGCTATTTCACACTTCACTGGCATATTCACAAGAAACGTATAATGATATATTAGGAAGAACCTATGTGCCCGCCGATCAAGAATTGTATGAAACGATTTTAGCATTGGATAAAAAACTATTTGACGCTTACAATTCCTGTGATATGGATACACAAACTGCTCTGTATTCGGAAGATTTAGAGTTTTTTCATGATAAAGGAGGACTTTCTACTTCAAAAGAAAAACTTTTAATAGCCCTAAAAGAAAATATTTGCCAAAAAGTTACTAGAACATTAATTGAAGGTAGTATCGAGGTTTATCCTATAAAAGATTACGGAGCTGTTGAAATAGGGTATCATACTTTTAATGACAAAAAAACACCAGAAAATAAATCAAAAGGAAGTAGATTTATTATGATTTGGAAAAAAACGGATGATAATTGGACTGTAACGCGGGTCATTAGTCTGCATTAAAATGTGAAATTCCAGGAGCTAAATACTTAGTATTAATTAAGAAAACTGAATTGAAAATAAGAGAAGCACATAGAAATGAGTACACCATTTCAACGGACACGAATAAATTAGATATTACGAGCATTCACAATTTCCTTGCTAATGAAACTGATTGGGCTAATGGTATTCCATTGGATACGTTGAAAACATCTATTGAAAACTCATTGAATTTCGGACTTTATTACAAAGACAAACAAATTGGCTTTGCTAGAATAATTTCGGACTATTCAACTATTGCATATTTAGGAGATGTTTATGTGCTAAAGGAATATAGAGGAAAGGGATTAAGTAAATGGTTGATGCATGAAATAATGGAGCACCCTAATCTACAAGGATTACGACGATGGATTTTATTAACTGATACCGCTGAATGGCTTTATAAAAAGTTTGGATTTACTGCATTAGCTAATCCTGAATTTTATATGGAAAAACATAATCGGAATGTTTATAAGAGAATGGATTAGATGAATTGATTATTCTAAATATATTATCTTCAACTTAAGAAATTAAGATACAAGCTGAACCGTTGTAATAAATTCGCATAAAACTAAAACCATGAATAAATTTATAGTTATCATCTCATTTATATTGGTTTCATCCCAACTTTGGAGTCAAAAAAATATTGACTTAACGAGTGATGAATATTTAGTCAAATTTTTTAATGTAACCGAAATTAAAGGGTTGGAATCAATGATATCTTATGTGGACAACATGGTTTTAAACCGAAAGAATATAACAGATACTAATAAAGCCTACCACCTATTTTTTGAGGAAATAGCAAGATCTAAAGCATATATAATTCCATTTGGAGATATTGAAAAATATGAATTCTTAGAAAGTCTTAATCCGATTCAATTCGCAACTATTTGGAGATTTGGCTATAAGATGAGTATGATAAATACGGGTGACACAATCTATCGAAATCTTGATAATTTTAAAATGTTGAATGTAAAGTCTAATAGCAAATACATGGACTATTTAAAGGAAATTGGTAAAAACGACCCATATTTCAAATTCCTGCAGCAAGAGTTTGAAGGGGCAGGATCTCTTATGGCCGATTCTGCGGAATGGTTCCCGAAAAATCATGCGCAATTTGATTTTAATATTCCAAAAAACAGGTTGTGGGCTGTAGTTTTTATTTTAAGGATAGAGGAAACTTTAGAAATGAAACTAGATAGGTACTTAAAAAATAATAAAAACAATTTGCCCGAATAACCTTAAAATTCGGTGCTTGCGGATTTCCTAAACGTAAATTATGAGTAAAATGCTATCTTTAGATACGGTTGCTCCAAAGCTTCTGAAGAAGCGCAGCAACCAACAGTAGCCAAGCCGTGTGGGTAATTTTAAAATGAAGAATCTGAAAAAAATTACCACCAGAAAATTAATGAATTGGATTTTTAATTAAAGAATTAAAGTAGCGTAAATATGAAAGAAATACTTGAAGAATATGCATTGATTGCTGAAATCATATCAGCATTTGCTGTCGTTATTTCATTGGTTTTTGTTGGGTTACAAATTAGGAGTAATACAAAAGCAACACAAGCCTCAACGTTTCATGAGATTGCTGCCTTAGATATTAATATACTGCTAAGTTTAGGTTCTTCTAAAGAATCAGCAAGAATTATTTCAACTTTCAGAGGAAATCCAGATGCATTAACGGAAGAAGAACATAATCATGGTTTTCACTTATTTGCTGCGGAAATACGGCACGTTGAGAATCTATTTTTACAGAACGAAAACAAAATGTTAAGTAAAAAAAATTGGGAATCTAGAAAATCATTAGTTAATGGTATGGTACTTTCTCCCGGTTTTGGAGCATTATTAAAAAGTCCGAATAAACAGTTTTTTGACGGCTCATTTATTGAATACGCAGAAAATCTAAGGAAGAGACATTTAAAAAAAGAGTGATAATTTAAAGAGAATCAAACTTAAGACGTATTTACTAAGTTGCTGGCTTACTGCCAATTTGGGAAAATTCCGCTGAAATTCTCTATCTGTGATTTCTTTGCTAATTTAGTTGCTAAGTTACGCGATTAGCCATAGACAATCGCGTTACCTACAACGTGACCAACCAATAACCTAATGATAAAATTCTTTAGACATATAAGACAACGACTGCTCTCTGAAAATAAATTCAGTAAGTATCTAATATATGCACTCGGAGAAATTGTACTTGTCGTTATTGGAATTTTAATCGCACTATCAATTAGTAATTGGAATGAAAACAGGAAAAATAAGAATACTGAAGCTGATTATTACTGTAGAATTTTAGATGACTTTGAACTCAATGAGAAGTTAATTGATGAAAATTATGAGCTGACATCCAATAGAATAAAACTCACCAAAGAGCTTATAAAAGATTTAAACAACATACCAAATGATAGAAGTAAAATCCTGAATAAATTTGTATTTGCTTTAAGACAAGATGTTTCTGTACCTAGTAACATTACTTTTGAAGATTTAACATCTTCGGGACAATTAAAACTGTTAACAGATATTAAATTAAAGAACAGACTGATTGAACACAGTACATTTTTGAACACCACTTTAAATTTACTAAAAGAAAATAGGAATGAAATTGTTAAAAGATATACAGATTATGAGTATATAACTGAATTAGGGTATCAAGATATTGAATATGTAAAGCGAGAACTTGATGATGAACATATTGCCTTATTGCCGAAAATTAATTGGTCAAACGACCCTACTCACCCGATATTCATAAAATTTCAAGATAATCTAGTTTTTATTTTGGGTATGCAAATTAGGCAGAAACATCATTTTTCTAATTTAAAGCAAGAAATACAAGAACCTATAGAACTATTAAAAGACAAAAAGTGTAATTAGCCAAAGCACAATACCCTGCAGTATTAATTGCTTGCTTTGTGTGAACTCGGACCACCTTAGTGGATTTCCTACTGGCTCGATTTCTTTTACTATTTTAGAGTACCAAACGTAACTAATAATATGCAAGGGTGTTAGAAGTACTTTTGAAAAATATTTAATCTTAGGCATTAAAAAACCAAGCGCATGAGCTATTCTATATATCATGATTTGGAAATTAACGAATCTATCGATAAGGTATTTCAGGCCATAACCGAACCAGAACATCTAATTAATTGGTGGCCAAATAGATGCACAGGAATTCCAAAAGAAAATGAGGTGTACAATTTTTACTTTACACCAGACTACAATTGGTATGGAAAAGTTATTAAAGTCAATCAAAATAAATCTTTTCATATCAAAATGACAGAATCTGATGCTGATTGGAATCCTACTTCTTTTGGCTTCGATTTGGAGCAAAAAAAGGGTAAAATTCATATTCAGTTTTGGCATATAGGATGGCCAGAATGTAATACACATTATAAAAGATCATCATTTTGCTGGGCCATGTTACTTAATGGATTAAAAAATTATGTTGAGAGTGGAAAAATAATTCCCTTTGAAAAAAGAGAATAAACTACTTCCAATTATAATTACGAACGTGTAGATTTTATATCAAGTTCTGTATATATTTTTGTTGATTTCAATATAAAAATTAAACTAGCTTTTCTATGGACATTCGCATTGTTCTGCAATATTTATAGATTTCAGAATTTTAGAACTGATAGTTATACCTAAGAAAGCTAAAAAACTGATGCTGTGATAAAATTAAGACCGGCTGACATAAATGACCTTGCATTATTAAGGTATTGGGATACAAAACAACATGTTATTGATTGTGACCCAGATGATGAATGGAATTGGGAAATTGAGCTTAAGCGAAACCCCAATTGGAGAGCGCAATTGATGGCTGAATTAGATGGAATTCCGATAGGTTTTATACAAATAATTGACCCGTATTTGGAAGAAACGAAGTATTGGGGAAAGGTTGAGCCTAACAAAAGGGCAATAGACATTTGGATTGGGGAAGAGCGGAATCTGAACAAAGGATACGGAACGGTAATGATGAAACTTGCCATCAAAAAATGTTTTGACAATTCAATGATTGACGGAATTTTAATTGACCCTTTAAAAACAAATGTAAAGGCACACAGGTTTTACGAAAGATTAGGATTTGAATTTATTGAAGAAAGACTTTTTAATCAAACGGCTTGTTACATTTACGAATTGAAAAGAAAGTAAGCCTAAACAGAGAAATAGCAGGTTAAACTTCAATTTGTAAACGGACTGATAAAAAAATCAGGTTTACTGAATCCATTGGTACTTACATAGACTTGTACTTAACCAAAAATTTATTAACTTTAATACTATAACTAAGGGTTAAACAAGGCTTTATGTACGCTAGTTGAGTATCGAAACTCAATTTAAAAAATATATACTATGGCATTTGGAGCAGGACACGTTCAGGATATGAATAATCGGTTGAAACAAAACCGAGCACAACGTCCATCTAAAAGAGCGAAATTCAAAGAAAATAATCGTGAAGGTATTTACTCGACTGAGAAAAAACCAGAAAAGCCAAATTTTAAAACTGTTCCTGAAAAAGAACTAAGCAAATTTAGAAAGCTGATTCGTGAGACTACTAAAGCTGAACGTAAAAGAGAACGAATTATTTACGGGGTTTTAATCCTTTTCGCAATGATTTCTTTTATTGGAATTCTTTTATGGCTGAATTAAAAAATCTGAACAATATTTAATAACCGCAATTTTAGTGGAATCAACTACTTCCGGATCTACTAGAAATTACCCCAGTCTGAACTAAACCTAAATTAATTTCTATTTAAATCTATGCCATATTTTGGTATAAGACTTAAAAAAACGATACCTAACCGTAACACTTCTTTCTAATAATCGTCTAGTAGAAAAAGATTAGAAATGAAAAACGGAATATCTGACCCTACAGACTTTGTTGATTTCAAAATCAATATTAAAATAAAACTTGCCTTTCTATGGACATCTTTAATGTTCTGCTACGTTTATGGCGACTACTTTTTACTTTATGCACCAAATAAAGTAGAAGGCCTTATAAGTGGCGAAAACAACCTGAACACACCTTTCAAACTATTTACAGCAACCTTAGTCTTAGTTATTCCGGCCTTAATGGTTTGTTTATCAGTTTTATTAAAGCCAAAAGTTAATAGAGTTTTAAATATGGTTTTCGGAGTTGTGTATACATTAATTATGTTGTTGATAGCATTTACATCTTTATCCTATTGGAAATCATTTTATGTTTTTCTTGCTATTGTAGAAAGTATAATCACCTCAATTATAGTGTGGAAAGCCTTTAAATGGCCAAAAAATAGCTAATGAAAATAAACTAATACCAAATACAATTTTAAAATGACTAGTGTAAAAAAAGCAAGATTAGCAGGGTTTTTATATTTAATTGTTGTGGTAACAGGTATTATAAATTTGGCATATATACCCTCAAAACTTATTGATTGGAAAAGCGCAGCAATAACATTTAACAATATTTCTGCAAATGAAACTTTATTCCGTTTTGGTATTTTAAGTGGACTACTATGCTACACGGCTTTTCTTTTATTACCATTTGCACTGTACAAATTATTGAATACAATTAATAAGAATATTGCAGGTCTTATGGTTATTTTATCCGTTGTAAGCGTGCCTATATCATTATTGAATTTTAACAACAAGTTCTTAGTTTTAAAATTATTGGATAAGGCTAAAAATATTGATGGCGCAAACTTGCAAAACATACAAGAGCAGGTTTTAGTCTATTTACAAACGTATAATGCAGGAAATCAAATAGCAGCAATTTTTTGGGGATTGTGGCTATTCCCATTTGGTTATTTGGTATATAAATCAGGTTTTTTACCAAAAATATTAGGTGCACTATTAATGTTTGGGTGTGTTGGATATGTAATAAATTTTGTAGGCTCATTACTTTACCCAGAATATGGTACCACTATTATTTCTGATTATATCACAAAACCAGGTAGTATTGGTGAAATAGGAATATGCCTCTGGCTATTAATAGTTGGAGTTAGGAAAAAAAAGATGGTTATTAGTAGTACATAAATTATCTTAGTACTCAATCGCAGGTAGTAATTTTGAAAAGTATTCAATTAAAAAAAAGTATACAGCACAGCCATGAAATTCGAAATTTTAATTCATACTGTGCTGCTACTTTTACTTGGTTCTTGTAGCACCAAAACTACAGTAGCAAGCAAACCCAACATTGTCATCATAAACGTTGATGATATGGGCTGGAAAGATGTTGGCTTTATGGGTAGTGAATATTATGAGACACCCAATATTGATTATTTAGCCAGCTTGGGTATGGTGTTTACCAATGGTTATGCAGCTTCTGCAAATTGCGCCCCAAGTAGAGCTTCTCTGCTAACAGGCAAGTGGACACCCCGTCATGGAATTTATACAGTGAATTCATCAGAAAGAGGTGCTTCAAAACATCGGAAAATTATTCCTACCAAAAACACCATTACATTAGCGAAAGAACATACGGTAATTCCTGAAATATTACAGCAGAATGGTTACATAACCTGTCACGCTGGTAAATGGCATTTGAGTGAAAGCCCTTTAGATTTTGGCTTTCAAATAAATATTGGTGGCGGCCATAATGGTCATCCGCAAAGTTACTATCCGCCCTATAAAAATGTTTCAATTGAAGGTGCAACAAATCAGCATCTAACAGATATAATCATGGAGAAAACATTGGCCGTGGTAGATACTGTTCAAAATCCATTCTTTTTGTATTACGCGCCTTATGCTGTACATACCCCGATACAACCTGTACATGAGTTATCAGAAAAATACGAGCAAAAACCGAGTTGGAATGGACAAGAAAATAAAGCATATGCCACTATGGTAGAAAATCTTGATAGAAACATTGGTTTGTTGATATCCAAATTAAAAGAAAAGCGAATGTTCGAAAATACGTTTCTTGTTTTTACTTCAGATAATGGTGGCCTTTATGGTATCACCAAACAACAGCCTTTAAGAGCGGGTAAGGGTAGTTATTATGAAGGTGGTATTCGTGAACCTTTTTTCTTTGTAATGCATAAAAAGATACGTGTAAATGCTACAAGTGATGTGCCTATTACTAATTTGGATATTTTTCCGACAATCTTAGAAGTTGCCGGAATTCCTATAAATCAACTACAATTGGATGGAACGAGTCTTTCACCAATTTTAGAAGAAAAAGAAAGTACATTAGACCGCCCATTGTTTTGGCATTTTCCGATTTATTTAGAAGCTTATAATGTGCATGATAATGAAAACCGTGATTCGTTATTTAGAACACGCCCTGGTTCTGTGGTGCGGTATAAAAATTGGAAGCTACACTATTATTTTGAAAATGATGAAGTTGAACTTTATGACTTAACGCAAGATATTGGTGAACGAAATAATCTTGCTACAAATGAACCTGAGAAAACGAAAGAACTATTGCGACATCTTAAAAAATGGTGGGAGGAAACAAATGCACCAATTCCAAGAAAGCTTAACCCCGAGTATGAATTTTAAACTATTATTGAAATTACTAAGGCCTAATACTTTTACATGCCCTACTCCTATTCGCTAAGATTGCTTATTTTTAGAAGCTTTAAAGAAAATTAGTCACTCATAAATGTGCTAACAACAACGCAAGATTTATTAACTTATCTTTCCTTTTGTGCTTCAATACAAAATCCTAAAAAAAGAATGAATCCAAAAACTGCAATAAAAATCATGCTCTATCTTTTGGTAGCGGTATTTCTTTTTCATGTGTGTATTCTACTAAAAATAGTACCCTATGAAAATACTTGGGGTGGCCGATTAAAAAGTGATTCGGAAATGTATGTTTTTGAAACTATTTCTGTACTCGTAAATCTATTTTTGATGGCTATCCTTTTAATCAAAGGAACGTTTGTAAAAGCATTTATATCCATGAAACTAGTGAATATTATTTTATGGCTATTCTTTGGTTTATTTGTACTGAATACTATCGGTAACATCTTTGCTAAAACCAATTTTGAGAAATTCTTCACACTAGTAACAGTAGCTTTTTCAGTCTTAATTTGGATAATTCTACGGAACGAAAAACCAAAAGCTAACGTAACTAATAATTAATTAGATAAAATATACAAATGTCAATAACAAAAGAGTCCGAATTAATCGGAATGAAAAAAATCAGTGAAGTTGTTGCAATAACATTGAAATTGATGCGAGAATATGCTAAAGTTGGTATGTCAACTAAAGAGTTGGATACCTACGGA
Source organism: Aurantibacter crassamenti (assembly GCF_016811105.1). GTDB lineage: Bacteria > Bacteroidota > Bacteroidia > Flavobacteriales > Flavobacteriaceae > Aurantibacter_A > Aurantibacter_A crassamenti. The sequence goes on along the minus strand of NZ_JAFBGM010000002.1, from coordinate 69,150 downwards.
GGGGCTATTTTAAAAAGCTATGGCGCTAAATCTGCGCCGTACGAAACCTATGGTTTTCCTGGTTATTCTTGTATTAGTGTAAATGAGGAAGCAGCTCATGGTATACCTTCAGAACATAAAATATTGAAAGAAGGCGATTTAATTAATATAGATGTTTCTGCAGAATTAAATGGTTTTTGGTCTGATAATGGGGGTTCTTTTGTGCTTGGTAATGATATACATAAACATCAACCGCTTGTAGATGCGTCTAAAAATATTTTACGCAAAGCAATTAGCAATATCAAAGGCGGAGTGAAAATTTCTGAAATAGGATATTTAATAGAAACCGAAGCTAAAAAATCAGGATTTAAAGTTATTCGGAATTTGGCTGGTCATGGTGTTGGTAGAAGTTTGCACGAGGCACCTGAAAATATTTTAAACTACAAAGTTAGAAGTAACAGCGAACGATTTAAGAAAAATACCACAGTTGCAATTGAAACTTTTATTGCAACAAACTCAACTGTTGCTGTAGAATTGAATGATGGTTGGACGCTTGTTGGTAATAAAGGCGGATATGTAACCCAGCATGAACATACAATATTAGTCACAGATAAAGCTCCCATTGTTTTAACCGAATCTAATGAAATCTGGAATTAAATTTCGGGTTACTTTTACTGATTAAAACACTATGAAAATTGGCTTCCCTGCTAACTCAACGAAAATTAAATTTGTAATACTATTGTTTTTAGTCCTCACAGGACTTTCTTGCAAAACAACGGTAAAGGAGACAGACGCAAATCGGAAACTAAAGATTGAGTGGCTTGAGAATTTGGAAGGTGATTTTTCTTTCAAGGATACATGGAGTTATCCGGAATTTATTTACAGAAACGCACATGGACAATTAAGTTGTGATGGCGATTGTCCAACAGTTATTGACCAAATGAAAGATGAATCGGGTAAAATTTATGAAGATTCATTACAAGCATTCTATTCCATAATTGATACCACTCATGTATTTCACTCGCTACATTCTGTAAACAAAATGTATGAATATTCGGGAACAGATTTTATAGAATTTAAGAGAACTAGTGGTGGAATTATTAAGGGGAAATCGGCAAATAATGTTTCTACAAATAGTAGTCTACTTCTTGAAATACAAAATGATTCTTGTTCTGTTTGGGTTGATTTTAATAGTATTAGAGATTTAGTTCATCATGTTTTTCCACTTGAAAAGGGTACTATTAAAATTGATAAAAAATTATTTGAAACAGGAACGTTAAAAGCAGTTTTTGATTTTAATTTTGATAATACCGTTGAGTCTTCAAAAAAGCTCTTTTGGAAAGGTAAAATTTATAGTTCAATAGAAGCTGAATAATAAAAGTAGGTGATTTAAGGCTAAGATATAATTCAAGCTACACTCCTATTCGCTGGGTATTCGTATTTTTAGGAATCTGAAGAAAAAGGGGTTCAATGTATTTCTAATTCTTCAGAACTAATAAATTTAAATTTTTACATGAAGAGACGATTAATGTTGAAATCCATGGGCGCAGTTTCCCTTGGAATGGTAACCCCAGCTTTAGCTAAAGGAGAATCACTAGTAGCACCTTATACCGTAAAAGAAGAACGTATCACTACAGATATTTTAGTAGTTGGTGGTGGTTCTGCTGGTAGTATTGCAGCAATTCAGGCAGGCAGGGCTGGTGCAGCAACTATTTTAATTGAAAGCGGTAGTCAGTTAGGTGGTACAACAACTACGGGGGGTGTTTCTTTTCCTGGGATATTTCATGCTTGGGGAAAACAAATTATAGGTGGAATTGGTTGGGAATTGGTGATGGATTGTGTGGAACTGAATGGGGATAAATTACCTAATTTCTCTAAAATTCCGGATAGTCATTGGAAACATCAGGTTACCATAAATGCTTCTTTATATACCTTATTGGCTGAAGAAAAATGTCGTGAAGCCGGAGTGGATATTCGGTATTATGAATCGCCAACACGCATTGAATTTAACGATGGAAAATGGATAGTTGAAAGTGTTGGTAAAGGAACCAAAACAACCATAATTTGCAATCAAATAATTGATTGTACGGGTAATGCTTTAATTGCCTCTATGGCTGGGTATGATGTGTTACGAGAAGATGATACCCAACCGGGATCATTGATTTTTAGATTGGGTGGTTATGATTACAATTCGTTGGATATGACCAAGATTCCGAAAAAATACCATAGAGTTTTACGACAAAACATGCTCGAAAATTCTAAAAGAACAAGTAGCGAACATACCTATGTACCCTATAGTTATGTGTATGTTCCGGGCGCAGATTCTACTACGTCGGCAACACATACAATAGCCAATAATGAAGGTAGAAACACACTACTGAAATTGGTGCGCGAGTTAAAAGTTTTACCAGGTTGTGAAAATTTAACACTAGTAGATTTAAAAACAGAAACTGCCGTACGTGAAACCTATCGAATAGATGGCTTATATAAAATGAATAAGGATGATTATACCTCTGGAAAAGTATTTGAAGATGCAATTTCGCATTCTTTTTACCCAATCGATTTGCATAGAAATGGCAAATCTATTTATCAAGAATTTTTAAAGCCAGATGTGGTGGCAAGTATTCCGTTACGTGCTTTAATTCCGAAAAAAAGTCAAAACTTTTTGGTTGCTGGGCGCTGTGTGAGTAGTGACCGATTGGCAAATTCTGCACTACGTGTACAGGCGTCTTGTATGGGTATGGGTCAGGCTGCTGCAGTTGCGGCAGTATTGGCCAATAAAAAAGGAATTTCACCAGCGGATTTAGATTACAATGAAGTGAAAGATGTATTGAAAAAGCATGGCGCCATTATTCCTACTCACGCTTAGAAAAATTAAGAATGAGTAAGATTCATTTTTTTCGTTTTGTAGCTATTGGCTTATTATCGCTTGTGCTGACTTCTTTTTTAAAAGAAAAAAAGCACATAAAATATATGCAAGTTGCAACCATTGAATCAAGTGCTGCAGACGAACCTACTAGGGTTGTTTCGTTTAAAGATTCTAGTAACCAAGAAATTATTTTTTTACGCCAATCAAATGATGCTGTACCGCTACAGTATTACAAACAAGTGAAAGGTGAAGTCTGTGATGATGATGCTTGTAGACTTTTAGATATTATCGTTTATTGGAATATTACAGGGCGCTATTTAGGGTTTGAATTGCCTAAAGGTGAATTTTTAAGTAAATATGATCACGACCCTTTTTCTGAATCTGAGTATCAAAAATTACATTCGATATTGGCTGATGAGTCATTACCATTAGATAAAGTGTCTTTTGAAAAATTACTAGAACAACCTGAAAATTCCAAAAATGTAGATGCCCATTCTGGTGCTACTTCTAAAAATATTGCAAATATGGTTGTAAAAGGTGCAGCCTTCACTACATATAAATTATGGAATACCGTAAATGGATCTACTATGGATCTTGTTTCAGAATTTACAGAAAAACAAGTAACACCTTCTTTACTAAATCGAATTTTAAACAGCGTAGATGTTACTGATAAAGAATGGGCCTTACAAAGAATAGATAAGTTAAAAGAATTAACTCCAGCATTAGAGACAAGGCTATTGGAATTCGTTGCAGGAGATGATTTTTATCTATCCTATACGGCTATCAATGGGATAATCACGAATCATTTAAAATCTGCTTCCTTACAAAACGGATTGTTTGCTAGCTACGAGAATGCAAATCATAGTATTCAATCTGCAATAATTAAAAAGTTGAAAGAGTCTCCATTTTTGAGTGTCGAAGTTATACAAACATCTAGGACTTTATTGCCGAATTTAAATGGGCAGCAATTAGATGATTTGTTACAATTGTATACGAAACACAGTGTAAATGACGCGAAAACATATACTGCCGTTGCCGGTATTCTTGAAAACAAAAACAAGTATATTTCGAATAAGGCATATGTATTTTTAATAAGTTTAGAACTAAACGATGCTAAAATCAATGCACTTTTAAATGCCTATACAAAATGAAAATTATAGGTTTAAAATCAATGAATCATTAGCCTCGCTCCTATTCACTAGGTTTATGTATTTTTAGAATCCTGATTAATAATATAAAACAAAAACCTTTGGCGATTCGTGATTAAAAGCAAATGCTCATTTGTTAAGGTATTATATAACGCTTAGGCCTAGATCAATTTAAAATTACGTGAAAGAAATATTTAACTATATCAATACCATTTCGCCATTAAGTGTTGAAATAGTAAAAGTTCTCGAACCACTTTTTAAGTTGAAAAAACTTAAAAAAAATGAGAATTTTATTAAAGCTGGTATTGTAGCTCAAAAAATTGGTTTTATCGAAACTGGAATTGTAAGAGCCTTTTATAGAAATGAAGAAGGCCAAGAATATAACAAACACTTTTTTATTGGGCCTTGTTTTATTGGTGCATATTCTTCTTTGATTTCAGGAAAAACGAATCAGATTATTCAACAAGCATTAACTGATTGCATCGTTTGGGAGATAGATTACGAATGTTTAACCGAGCGATATGATAAACACCCTGATTTAGAACGAATGATGCGCATATATGCTGAATATCAATTTGTAAAAAAGGAACAACGAGAGGTTGAAATTGTACTTTTAAATGCTACTAAACGATATCAAATTTTTAAAGAAGAGTTCCCCAATATCGAACAACATATTCCCCAATATCATATTGCTTCTTACTTAGGAATTACACCCACGCAATTGAGTAGAATTCGAGGTGAATTAGCTAAAGGGTAGTTTATCAACATATGTAAATGTACAGCGTTGACATAAAAATAATCTTTGTAGCTAATATTTAAAAAGTAGCAACATGAAAACAGATTATTTCAATGACCAATTAGAAAACAAGGCACTTTTGGTAAAACCTACTGAAGGAAAACGCTATGAAATTGGCAGCAACTCATTTACTTTTAAAATCACAAGTGAAATCTCAAACGACCAATTAGGTGTTTATGAAATTGTTTTGGCACCCATGTCAATTGGTGCGAAATTGCATTACCATAGATTCATGGATGAAACCTTTATTGTAATCAAGGGTGTATTAACTTTTGAAACCGCTGATGGCGAATTTCAGGCTGAAGAAGGTGCTGTAGCATACGCACCACGATTTTCACCGCATGGATTTAGAAATGATACCAACGAAGAAGTTAAGCTCATGCTCATATTTAATCCATCATCAAAAAGAGAAGGTTTTTTTAGTGGTTTGCATGAAACACTGAACGAAGTACCCATCAATCCAGAGAAATATTTAAAGCTATACAACAAGTATGATAGTTTTCCAGTAGACACTTCAAATATGATTCCTGTACGCGAGTAAAAATGTGTTTTACAAATTTTAAGAAATTAATACATCTTTAGGGTTTGCGTATTTTTAAAAAGCAAAAGAATAACTTCGCACAAGAGCTGACGAGTTTTCTCGCCTCCATGCGATACTTAGTTAAACCGTTTTAAATAATTAAAATATAGCTATGAGTAATACCTTAAATATGAATACAAATTCAAACTTGGCTGTATTAATAGACGGCGACAATATTCCATCTGCTCATGTAAAAGAAATGATGGAGGAAATAGCTAAGTATGGAAACCCTACCATTAAAAGAATTTATGGTGATTGGACTAGTCCTCATTTGTCTAAATGGAAAAACCTATTGCTCGAAAACGCAATAACTCCAATTCAACAATATGCATATACTACTGGCAAAAATGCAACGGACTCCGCTATGATTATCGATGCAATGGACATTCTATACTCTGAAAAAGTAAATGGATTTTGTCTTGTTTCAAGTGACAGTGATTTCACAAAACTAGCTACCAGATTGCGAGAAGCTGGTATGCAAGTTATCGGAATAGGTGAGAAAAAAACACCAAACCCATTTATTGTTGCTTGTGACAAATTCATATATATTGAAATAATTAGAAAGCAAACTGAAAAGAAGGAAAACCTTAGTCAAAAAGATAATGTAAAAGTGAGTATCGATAATATTACACCAAAAGTTATTTTGCTTATTTCTACGACTATATCTGATTTATCAGACGAAGAAGGCTGGGCTTTTCTTGGAGATGTTGGTAGTCTACTTCAAAAAAAACAACCCAACTTTGATTCAAGAAATTATGGATTTGAAAAGTTAACTCCATTAATTAAATCAATTGGAAACTTTGAAATTGAACAAAGAGTAAACCCTAAAAGCAAAAACAAATTGATCTTTGTAAAGAATAAGGAGAAGCATTCACCTAAATCTAAAAATTAGTAAAACGCCTTATGGCCAGTACTGTACCAGTTTATTCGTTTGCTGCGCATTGTTAACCCACTATATAACTATCGGTACTAATTCAGAAGTGAACTACGTTACAATTTTTGGCAGATGCACCACCCGAATACCTAACCTTTTCACAAAATGCGTTCTTAATACGATGTAATAGGTCGATATTATGCCAAACTGGTGTGTAGATGGACTTTAGCGTAGGCTTGTAAAACGAATTTAGCCTTACCTTTGCAGTAATATGCAAATCAACAAACTTACAGATTGGCTGCCAACAACGAACAAAGAAGTAAGAATTCGGGGTTGGGAGGAATTAGATGTTATTCTATTTAGCGGTGACGCTTATGTGGATCATCCTTCCTTTGGACCAGCTGTTATTGGTCGTATTCTAGAAAGTTATGGCTTAAAAGTGGCTATTGTTCCGCAACCAAGTGTTACTGATGATTTGCAGGATTTTACAAAATTAGGTACGCCAAAATTATTTTTTGGAGTTACTGGAGGTTGTATGGATCCCATGGTGAGTAATTATACGGCCAGCAAAAAACGTAGAGATAAAGATGCCTATACACCAAATGGTGATAAAGGTTTTCGACCCGATTACGCTACATCAGTTTATTCTAACATTTTAAAAGATAAATTCCCAGATGTTCCAGTTTTAATTGGGGGTATCGAAGCTTCTCTGCGTAGAGTAACGCATTACGATTATTGGAGTGATAAACTATTGCCAAGTATTTTAGAGACTTCAAAGGCAGACATGTTAGTTTATGGAATGGGAGAACAACCTTTGCGAGAAGTTGTTAAGCTATTACAAAAAGGAGTGCCTTTTTCAAGCTTAAGAACCATCAGTCAAACTGCTTTTTTAGTAAATAAAGATGAAAATATTCCTAAAAACAAAAATTGGGAAGATGTTGAAATTGAATCGCATGAAGTTTGTTTAAAGGATAAGAAGAAGTTTGCTTCTAATTTTAAAGTTATAGAGCAAGAATCTAATAAGCTTAAGGCAAGACGTATATTTCAAGGGGTTAAAGACAGAACATTGGTGATAAATCCACCATACCCTACAATGACCGAAAAGGAGATTGATGCTTCCTTTGATTTGCCGTACACTCGTTTACCACATCCAAAGTATAATAAGCGTGGGCCTATTCCTGCGTATGAAATGATTAAGACTTCAATTAACATTCACCGTGGTTGTTTTGGAGGTTGTAGTTTTTGTACAATTTCTGCTCATCAAGGAAAATTTATTGCTAGTAGAAGTCAAGAATCTGTATTGAAGGAAGTTGACAAGGTTGCTAACATGCCCGATTTTAAAGGATATCTTTCAGACATTGGTGGCCCTTCAGCTAATATGTACCAGATGAAAGGGAAAGTACAATCCATTTGTGATAAATGTGTTGCGCCTTCATGTATTTCGCCTGTTATTTGTAGTAATCTAGATACCTCTCATAAACCGTTAACCGAGTTATACCAGGCCGTAGACAAACATCCGAAAATAAAAAAATCGTTTATTGGTAGTGGTATTCGGCATGATATGTTAGTACCTGAATTCAATAAGAATGCGGACCCAAAAGAATTGGATGACTATACGGAAGAAGTGATGACAAAGCATATTTCTGGTCGACTAAAAGTGGCTCCAGAACATACTTCAGATCCTGTTTTAAAATTGATGCGTAAACCGTCTTTTGAATATTTTCATAAGTTTAAAGAGCGTTTTGATAAAATCAATATTAAGAAAAACCTAAAGCTTCAACTCATTCCATATTTTATTTCGAATCATCCTGCATGTGAAGTAGAAGATATGGCGAATCTCGCTGCGGAAACTAAGGAATTAGGCTTTCAGCTAGAACAAGTACAAGGTTTTACTCCCACTCCAATGACTGTTGCAACGGTTATTTATTATAGCGGTTATCATCCATATACTTTAAAACCTACTAAAACTCCAAAATCTAAAAAAGAAAAGGATGAACAGCATCGTTTTTTCTTTTGGTATAAAAAAAGCAATAAAGATTGGATTAGAAATACCTTGAATAAATTGGGCAGAAAAGATTTGGTTGATGTTTTAGTGCCTGAAAAAGAAAATAAGTCTTGGAAAAGCATTAAGCCTGCGGCCGTCAAAAACACATTTGATGATGCGATACCTGCAAGTCATTCTCGTCGAAAAAGAAAACACAAATCGAAAAAGAAGCGAAGCTAACATACACGCAGACTTTATTTTAAGTTGCAAAAACTTAACGAACCAAATCGCATCTTAAGTCTTGAATGTAGTACTACTATTTTGAAATTTGAAAAGGAAAATTGCAAAATGCCAAAGCTTGAAGTAATACATGAAAACAGTGATTTTATTGTCGTAAACAAAGCTGCCGGCCTTATAAGTGAAAAAAGCCCCTACGAAGATCTAACCGTAGAAACTCAAGTTTTCAATCACCTTTTAACACAAAAACGCAAGCCTTATATAGGTATCATACACAGGTTAGATCGTGTAACTAGTGGGGTATTAATTCTTGCCAAGAAAAAAAGTATTCTTGTGGCATTTAATGCTCTATTTAGTAGCCATAAAGTTCAAAAGACCTATTTAGCCATTGTCAAAAATAAACCAGCAAAAGACAAGGGAAACTTAGTAAACTTTCTCATAAAAAATAACAAAGAAAAAAGAGCAGATATAGCGCCATCAAAATCAAAGAATACGCTAAGCTGTATGCTTTCTTATCAAGTAATTGGTCAAAATAATTTTGGTTATCTTCTAGAAATTAAGCCAAAAACTGGTCGATTTCATCAAATACGTGCCCAGTTAGCAAATATTGGCCTTCCAATTATTGGAGATAAAAAATATGGTTCTGACCAAGCATATGCACCACTTTCTATTTGTCTTCATGCATGGAAATTAACATACGAAATCTCTGGTTCTAAGGAAACCCAGACCTTCGAAGCTCCTTTGCCTAAAAACGATTTATGGGTGTTTAAATCAATATAGAACGCTATCCGCTATTTCTGAAGATATTCTTTGTTTTCCGCCAAGGTACTCTGTTCCATGATTTGTAATTCATTCGAAATTTTAGTCAGCAAAACACCAAAATCATCTTGGTTGATGCGACTATTTTCGTATTCCGGAAAAATTTCTTTTACAGGAATTCTATGATTTAAATCAATAGTAAACTGATAATAGTTAGTTAGTAAATCGCCTTTGGTGGTTATAAGCGGAACCTCTAAAACAACAGGGTCTCCTACCCCATTTGAATTATTCGGTACTAACCAAGGGCGACTAGATGTAAGCACGTCGGGATCACGTTTTAAGGTTATACTTTTACGCGGTATTCTTTTTTTATCAGTATACCATAGTTGTTTTACAGCATCATACGCATCATAGGTTTCTTGTGCTGTTTTTACCACGGCTAAACTGTCTAATGAGGATGCAATAATTTCTGTTGCCGCTTGATTAAAAGGAAGGTTGGATTGTAAGGCTTTCATGCCGACATGAATACCCAATAAATTGGAATAAACATCTTCAACCGAAAAACTCGAAAATTTCTCAGACATCAATGGTACAGTTGAGGCACCATACCACGTAGAAATTTCATGCCACAATGAAAAATCGTAAGTTATTTTTCCTGCTAATAGCATACAGTCATTATCATCAAACTGTTCAGGTATATTCAGGTATAAAGTTTTGCGGCCTGCTTCTTTTCGTAAGGGCATAACTATTTCCCCTTTACCTCTACTATATAAAATGATTGTGTATAAATAACGTGTCCAATCAATTTGATCGCGTAAGTGACCAACATCTATAAAACCACCTTTGTTGGTATAAATTGTTCCGATACCTTCACTCTTATTACTCATATAATGATGCGCACCCAAATCATCAATACTAATTACCTGATCAATATTTACAAAGGGCACTCCCCATAATTTTAAATCATAACCAAAAGCACAACAAGCTCTAATAATACGGGGCGGAATCTTATCTAAATTAACTTCATCACCTGGAGTGTTTTGTGCACCAATAGCAATAGTATTACATACAAACACCAAAATGATGTAGCGTTTTATACGGGTTACCATTAATTTATGAAGTATAAAATTCATGTGAATTTCTGCGGGTTATTATAAGTTGTGACGCTTAAGCATATCAGGATAGAGTTCATCTTCAACCCACATGAAATTCGGAAATATGCGAATTATTTTTTCATAGCATACTTTGGCTTTCTGAATTTGGTCGGTAGCTTCATATGCTTGTCCTAATGCCGTCATCGTGTTTATATACATCCAATTATTAACCACCAAACCTTGTTTTTCAAAACTTTTTACGGCCCTTATGTAATATTCAATCGCTTCTGTTTTATCACCACCAAAAGCTGATGGTCGATAATACATAGAGTTTCCTTTTTCAATATTTCCTTGAATATTATCTGGATCTAATTCTATGGATTTGTTTATATACCGAACACTTTTCGGACCTAAGTAAATGGCTTTTAAATTTGATATTCCAATAGTAAATGCAATGTAAGCGCCTTTATATGCTAGTAATGTTGCATTTTCTGGTGATTCTTCTAATAAGGCATCTATAATTTTTTCTGATTTCTCAATATAATCTTCTGCAGTATCATTTTTTTCAGCACCAATTAACCAAGCCGTATACCCATAGTAATAACTGAGTAGTTCTAATTGCTCTTCTAAATTATTTTGATTTGCATTTTTCTCACAAGTATTCATTAGTTGATACCACTTATCCATTTTACCTCGCGAGTACGCTTTGTAAATAGAATCGCGGTACGGACTTTGAGCAAAACCCGATTGCGTTGAAACCAACATAGTGAAGATTACAATTAGTAATCTTGTAATATATTGCGGCCTTTCCATAATAATTTCTTCCGTTGGTTATTAATGAGTCCCTTGATTATTATTCCAAGAAAAACAAGGTGTTGTGGGAGTGCGAATAATACGTTTTGTAATACTGATTGTTGGCTCGCCAAACTTACAAAAATTCGAATTGACACTATACCCAAAAGATATGCGATTACCCACTCTAAACCCATATAAAAATATAAGATGAATGGTGCTGCTGTAGTTATAATTCCGAAAGCAATCGTTGTAACAACACTATTCCCGAAAAATTGAAATATATTTTTTGTAAACCCTTCAATGGCATCATCTAGTGCAACATACATTCTGCAAGAAATATCATTATCTCCTAAACGTGTATCGACCGCCAAATTATTCTTTTTAAACCATCTCATAATTGCAATGTCTTCTACCTGATGCGACTTACATTTTTCATGTGGCCATATTGCCTTATACGTAACGGAATTAAACATCATGAATTGTCCATTCGCAGCCGAAAAGGCTTCCATTTTAGACTTTCGAATTAACGAAAGTGGTAATAGACTCAATAAAATCCAGTTCATTAACGGAACTGATATTTTTTCTCCAAAAGATAGCATTACTTGCTTTGGAAATATAGATAACAAGTGCAATTCGTGTTTTTGAAAATGGCTAATGCTACGTTCTAAAAGATCACTTTTTACGCTAACGTCTGCATCTAAATAAAGTAAAATATCACCCGTAGCGACTTGTGATAGCTGGTGACAAGCATAATTCTTTCCTAACCAACCTTTTGGAAGTTGCTGTCCATGTATTAGTTTAATAGAAGGGTTACGTGTTGCCCATTGTTTTACTATACTTACTGTATTATCTTCTGAATGGTCATTGCAAACGATGATTTCAAGAACGCCATAATTTAGTGTTGACAATTGCTCTAATAAGGTGCCAATGTTTTCTTCCTCATTACGTGCGGGTATTAAAATGGAAATACTTGGGGTCGATGCTATTGAAACTACTTTTGGCAAATAAGAAAACGATATATAATTAACAATCGCTACTAGCAATCTAACACCAAGTAAACCAATCAGAAAATAGCAGAAATAAATCATTAGGCTCCTTGTTTTGTAAAACACGCTTTTGCAAAACGATTAAATGCTATTTCTACAGCTTCAGCATCGGTTTCAGCAGTGATGTGCTGTGTTTCATAATAGGCATAAATAACTGGTCTAATATTGGTACCATACTTTATCAGGTTGATATTAAAAACCAATTGAAACTCCCTTTTTTTGTTTTCTAAAATATTAGAAAGCAATCCTTTTTCAAACGTAAACTCTCGCGTATATAAACTTTGAATTTTTCCTTGTGGAAAAAACAGAAAGAGATTTTCTGGATCCTCTAATACTTCAACAGCATATTCGAGACTCTCTAAACTAGAACGCTTGCCTTTACTTATAGAACATGCTCCGATTTTAGTTAGCCAAATGTTTTTACGTAGTTCTTTCTCAAGCATCATAAAATGAAGTCTTCGCTTAAAAACTTTAAGGTTTAGTAAAATTTGAATAAAACCATCGTAAAATGAGAAATGATTACTGATTATGAGAATAGGAAGTCCTTTTTCTTCATAGTGTCCAGAATACTTAATTCCTCCAAAAAATATTGAAATTAAAACCTTCGTGTAAAAAGAAGAAAATTTCACCATGAATTTAGTATGCCTGGCTCGTATCATTTCTTAATATAAACTGTGAATACTATAATAATAAAAAATCCGAGTTGGCTATAAAACAACCAGCGTGCAGGTTTGTTTTGTGTATTTACTTTAAACTTCTGAATAGCCCAATTGAATAGTAAAGCTAAAAGAAACCATACGATATAATTATTTATTGGCGGCGTGTTTTTTGAAAACAACCACATATCCATTAAGGGAGCTGCTTTTTCAAGAACCACATCATAAAGTAACATCAACGTGGCCGCGCCTATGGTTATTAAAATATTTTTGGATGTGTATTTAGAAATAATACTATTAGAAGCATACACTAAGAAAACCCAATTGAGACCAATGACAATAGGTACATCGGCAATTTTAGCACCAAGGCCTTCACCATATTCATAAACTCCAAATATCTTACCAGTTGCTACTCCAACTATTTCAGTTAGAATACTTAAAACAAATATGCCAGTTAAAACGGCAACTGTAGTTGTATTCCATTCTTTATGATGTGAAAAGATTGCGATAGCAACTAAAACTAAAGTATATGGGGTAATAAGCATAAATAAATGGTGCGTGTGCGGGGAGAAATATAATGCCAAACCTACACAGTAAAAAACTATGAATGTTATTGGCAGACCCTCGTTCACTATATATTTAAATATCTGACTCATTTATACCGCAGGTATTTCTTTTGCAACAATTTTAGCACTCGCTAAACAGAGTGGTATTCCACCACCGGGGTGAACACTTCCACCAACAAAATACAAGTTTTGAACACTTTTAAGAAAATTTGGATGTCTTAAAAATGCTGTAAACATAGCGTTAGAAGAATTACCATATAGCGCTCCACCTTTACTAAACGTCTGTTGTTCAATAGTTATTGGCGAAGCAATTTTCTCATGCTCTATATAGTCTTCAATTGTTGTATTAAGTGATTTGTTGATTTTATTTATAATATGCTGTTTCGTTGTGCGAATTAACTCGTCCCAATCTGCCGTACAATTTGAAGGTGCATTTACCATCACAAACCAGTTTTCACAATTTTTTGGGGCATCACTTTGTACCATTTTTGAACTGACAAAAATATAAACAGTAGGGTCTGAATCTATCGTTTTTTCTTGAAATAAATTGGTAAACTCTTTTTTATAGTCTGCACTAAAAAGAATGTTATGTAAATCTAATTCTGGAAACTCCTTGTTTATCCCCCAATAAAATACCAATGCCGAGGAAGAAGGTTCTAAACTATCTATTCGCTTTTTTTGAGGGTGATCCATCAAATTGTTCACCACATAATTGATATCTGAATCTGATACGATTCGATCAAAAGTCATTGCTGTATCACCAACAGTTATTCCAACAGCTTTTTTATTTTTTATATCGATGGATGTTACTAATGCATTGAAATTAAATTGTACCCCATGTTTTATTGCAAGTTCATAAATGTGCTGTACAATTGAATACATGCCGTTATCTGGAAAATAGGCACCCAGATTATTTTCGAGATGTGCGATGACGTTTAATGTTGCTGGTGCTTTATATGGATTAGAACCATTGTAGGTTGCATATCTATCAAATAATTGAACAAGCAACGGACTTTTAAAACTACTACTATTATCACCATGCATGGTTTTGTAAAAGCGAATTTTGTGTACTTGAAGTAGCGATTTCAAAACCGATAATTTCAATAAGTTCTTGGCCTTATGCAAAGAATTAAAAAGAAAGATATCTGCTGTGATTTTATAAATCAATGAAGCTTTCTTAAAATATTTAGATATATTTGAAGGATCTTCACCTAGTTTTTCAACACACTCATCAGTGAATTTTTGTTGATCAGACCATGCTACAAGTTGTTCACCACTATTGTAAAAGTACTTGCACAACACCTCAAGTTTTTTGTAAGCAAAAGTTGCAGGTACTGTCTCACCTGCTGCACTGTATAATTCTTCTACTAATTCGGGTAATGTAAATAAAGACGGACCAGTATCAAACCGATACCCTCCCATTTTAATTTCGTCAATTTTTCCACCGGGAGAAGCATTTTTTTCAAAAACAGTTACATCATGTCCTTTTGAAGCTAAACGGCAAGCGACAGCCATACCCCCAATTCCAGAACCGATTACTGCAATTTTCATCCGTTTTTATTTTTTTTAGATCTCATTTCTAAAACATGAGTAAGCGCTAATGGTGATAATAGCAACGAAAAATTATAAAACATATCTTCTATGGGAATTGAAAAAATACGAATTCCTAAAATCGCTTGTGGGTTGTAATCAAAAACAGCTTGTTCAATTCCTGTACCTGTTAAGATACCGTTTACAATAAAAAAAGGAATCAATAATATCGGATAAATTGCTAAATAATATTGTACTACTTCTTTAGCAAAATAATAACTTAATAGAAGTACTACTGGTAAAAAAAGAAAATTAATGAAGGTATAATTAAGGTCTCTATTTAATAATGAAATTAATAGCGAACCGAATACCATCAAATATGTTACAATTTTAGTCCATTGCGCATTTAATTTAAATTTTGGGAAATGAAATTGTACTGCGTAAAATGAGAACGCACAAGCATACGGAATGGCAATAAAAAAAAGATATTCTTCTAATGGAAGTTTATTTATATAAATACCTGAATTATACATGGGGTTAAAAAACCAATACCCTAAATCGGTGAAGATGATATCCCAGGCAACAAAAACTACCATTGTTATAAAAATTGCCGGAAGTAAATATTTCCAACGCGTATAAAGTCTAAGGTTTTTTTCAAAACTCATTGCTAGAGGCCCAGCGAGTGAAACAAGTAGTATGATTAAATAAAGCGACATAGTATGAGATTTTCGTATGCGCTATGCCAGTGCAAATTTTTTGGTTGTGTAAATAGAAATTAAAGCCCACACTTTTATTCTATTTGGTATGCGTATTCGTTCATTCAATAATTTCTCAACTGGTGTACATTTTATCTTTGTCGTCAATTTACTATAATACAAATAGGCAGCGTACACTCCGTTTCTTGAATTATCAGGCAGTAATTTTATTCCCTCTAATGCTAGTCTAAAATCTTCGTCAATATCTTTAATAATCTTTTTCTTAACGTCTTCATTTAGTTCGTTGTCTCTTAATATCGGAAAATAAACTCGGTGCAATTGATTGATGTCGTTATTAATATCACGCAAGAAATTTACCTTCTGAAAAGCAGAACCTAAACGCATGGCAGCAGGTTTTAAAGCTTCATAACGTTCATCATCACCATTTACAAAAACCTTAAGACACATTAGACCCACAACATCTGCTGATCCATAGATATAATCTTTAATTTCTTGGTCATTGAATTCTTTTTTTGATAGGTCACTTCGCATACTTTTTAAGAACGCTTGAATTAGCTCATCATCAATATTGTATTTACGAACAGTTAATTGGAATGAATTAAGTATGGGATTAAGACTAATACCTCTATTAATTGCTCGGTAGTAATCTTCTTCAAAATCTGAAAACAAAGTAGCCTTATCGTAATCGTGAAAAGTATCAACAATTTCATCTGCAAAACGAACAAAACCATAAATGCTATAGATGCTTTCTTGGATTGATTTGTCAAACAATTTTATTCCTGCAGAAAATGATGTACTATAATTTTGCGTAACAATTTTACTACACTTAAATGATACCTTATCAAATAACTCCTTCATCTACTTATTTTTAAATTTCTTAAGTGTAAGATCTGCCGCAATCTTCCCTGATATAATAGTAGTAGGCACTCCGGGTCCGGGTACAGTAAGCTGTCCGGTATACACTAAGTTTCGTACTATTTTATTTTCCATTTTCGGTTTTAAAAACGCAGTTTGCATTAACGTATTCGCTAATCCGTAGGCGTTACCTTTATAAGCGTTATAATCTGTAACAAAGTCACTTACACCAAACGATTTTTTGAAAAGTATAGTATCAATCAAACTTTGATCGGTGATTTTTTCAATGCGTTTGATTATCTGATTAAAATATTTTTCACGAATTGAATTAGAATCTTCTAACCCCGGAGCCAATGGAATTAAAAAAATACCAGCTTCTTTTCCGTCGGGAGCCATTGTATTATCAGTGATACTAGGAAAACTAGTGTAGAACAAAGGGTCTTTAGGCCAAGAGGGGTCACCGTAAATAGTGTCAATATGTTTATCGAAATCGGTATCAAAAAATAAAGTATGGTGATTTAGGTTTTTCAACTTTTTATTGAATCCAACAAAAAACAATAACGCAGATGGCGCAAATGTTTTTTTCTCCCAATACTTTTCGTTGTAATTTTTATAGGGTGCATCTAATAATGTTTCTGTATGATGATAATCAGCCCCAGAAACAATTGCGTCAAATGCCAAGAACTCCTTATTAACAATTAACCCCGTTGCTTTATTTTTATCAACCTCTATTTTTTGTACGGATGCATTTGTTTTTATTTGCACTCCTAATTCAATCGCCAATTTACCAATACCCTCAATAACTTTGTAGAATCCGCCTTTTGGATGCCAAGTTCCCAAAATCATATCAGCGTAATTCATAAAGCAATAGAATGTGGGAATGTTTTGTGGTTTAGCCCCTAAAAAAATAACCGGAAATTCTAGTATCTTAATTAAGCGTTCACTGGTAACATTCTTGCGTATGGTTTTACTAATTGAAGTAACGAATTGATTTAATCGACTGGCCGTTGCAAAAGTTACGAGTTCTAATGGAGATTTTCCCGGACGATAAATAACTTCATCCATAGCAGCATTATAATTAAACTCTGCCATTGAAAGAAACTTTTTTAAAAACTTGCTACTACCCGGTTCTTCTTTTTCGAAAGCCTTATAAAGCATTTCAAGGTTTACAGATATATCTATAGCATCGTCTTTTTCAAAATAGACTTTGTACCCTGGGTCTAGCCTTGAAAGTTCGTAGTAATCAGATCTCTTGCGATTAAAATCTGTGAAGAAGCGGTCAAAAACATCGGGCATCCAATAAAATGTGGGACCCATGTCAAAACAAAATCCGTCTTTTTTAAATTGGCTAGCTCTACCACCAATGGCTTCATTTTTTTCGAATATTGTGACATCATTACCTGCTTGTGCTAAATAACAAGCAGCTGATAAACTCGAAAATCCTGAACCGATAATAGCAATTTTTTTCATGCAATTTTACGATGATGCAATATAAATATAATCACTACTTAAAAGGATTACTACAGTTTATTCTCTGGGGATAGAGGTATTGGTCTGAAGTGCTGGTTAAGCATTAAAACTATATAAAAAGCTATATGATTCTTACTTCTTGTTACAATGTATTTTGACAACTTAATGTCTTTTGCAAAAGTAATAATCTTTTTCAAACTCGCCTATTTAAAAAAAATGCTAAGAATACTATTTTACCAATCATGCTTATGCGAATTTAGTAGTCGTTATTTGTATAAAAACTTTATGATTATTTGAATTTATTACTACAATTCTGGTACAAGGTTTATTTCTGAAATAACAGCACTAATTGTGATGAAATAAATGATACAGCTATAATTAATTTTACGTAACTGCTATTCGATAGGTTTGTGTATTTTTAGAACGCTAAAACCAAAAATCAAACAAGAGCGATATATTCAATTTTGCTTAAAACCTAAAAACTAAATAAAACATCATGGACAACAACCAAAACATTCAAGTTATTGAGAATCTGTATAAGGGTTTTGAAACAGGAGATATACCAGCAGTTCTCGGGTTAATGCATTCGAATATTGAATGGAACGAAGCAGAAAGTAATTCGCTTGCAGATGGTAATCCGTATGTTGGGCCTGATGCTATTTTAAATGGAGTTTTTGCGCGTCTTGGTGCTAACCATGAGTACTTTAATTTAAAGGATATTGAAATCCACAATATGAGTGAGAATAAAGTTTTGGCGACACTTCGTTATGATGCTAAAGTAAATGCAACAGGTAAAGCCTATAATGCGCAAGCAGCACATTTATGGATGTTAAATAGCGAAGGAAAAATTACTGGGTTTCAGCAATTTGTAGATACAAAGAAATTGGCAGACGCTGAGCAGTAATTACATATTGACCTATGAAAAATATTGTATTCATTTTTTTGTTAATGTATCTCTTTACGGGATGCGAAAACAAAAAAATCACCCATCAAGAAACCGTCACTTCATATTATAAAGCTTTTGATTCGGGAGATTATAATAAAATAAAAGCACTTATAGATGATAGCCTTACCGTTGTTGGGGGTGATTTTATAATGCCTTTTACACCCGATAGTTTTTATGAACAGTTTAAATGGGATTCCATTTTTAAACCATCCTATGAAATACTTGAATTAGAAGAAAAAAATAATCAGATTATTGCCACAGTTGCATCTCGTTCATTGCGTTATGCTTTTTTAAAAAACAATCCCCTTACCTGTCGTTTCGCAATCTCTTTTACTTCTGGTAAAATCTCAAAAATTGAAGACTTTGAGTATATCGATGCTAATTGGAATGTTTGGCAAAAAGAACGAGATTCTTTAGTGCAATGGACAAAAATTAATCACCCTGAACTTGATGGTTTTATAAACGATTTATCAATGAAAGGTGCATTAAATTATATGCAGGCCATTGAACTTTATGAAAAGAATAAACATGCAGAAAATTAACTACATAATAAATAAAATAGTAAAGCTAGTCCTTATACACGCTTAATAAAAAGGATGTATTTTTTAGTACTAAAATCGTATAATAGTTAAAATGAAAAAACGAAACTTAGGTAAAAATGGATTTGAAGTAAGTGAAGTTGGCTTGGGTTGTTGGCAAATTGGTGGCAATTGGGGTGATGGAATAGAGAAAACAAAAGCTTTTGAAATTCTTACTGAAGCTGTTTCTAATGGGGTGACTTTTTTTGATACTGCTGATGTATATGGTGATGGTAAAAGTGAAATGCTTATTGGAGAATTTTTTAAAAGTTCGAATGCAAACATTAAAATTGCGACTAAATTTGGCCGTAGCTCCAATGTTTTTCCTGATAATTATAACGAACAAGCCTTACGCGATAGTGTAGAATCTTCAAGAAAACGCTTAAACGTAGATTGTATTGACCTCTTGCAATTACACTGTATTCCAACTGAAGAATTAAAAAAAGGTGAAATTTTTAATTGGTTACGTAATTTAAAAAATGAAGGGAAAATAGTTCATTTTGGTGCAAGCGTAGAAAGTGTGGAACAAGGCTTACTATGTCTTGAACAAGAAGGATTACAGTCACTACAAGTAATATATAATATTTTTAGACAAAAATTAACCAAAGAATTGTTGCCTCAAGCCTATGCAAAAGGTGTCGGAATAATTGTGCGTTTACCCCTAGCCAGTGGTTTGCTTTCCGGTAAGTTTACACGCAAAACAACGTTTTCTGAAAATGATCACCGGAATTTTAATAGCGATGGTCAAGCCTTTAATGTTGGTGAAACCTTTGCGGGACTTCCGTTTGATACTGGTGTTCAATTGTCAGATGAATTGAAAGAGTTATGTCCAGCAGATATGAATTTGGTTGAATTGTCACTTCGCTGGATTTTAGATCATAAAGAGGTATCCAGTATTATACCGGGTGCCAGCTCCCCTACCCATGTTTATGCAAATGCAGCAACTAGTAATTTAACTGCATTGCCTGAAAAACTAATGCGAGATTTGGAAGAATTTTATACAAATAAAGTTCATAAGCATATTAGAGGCGTTTATTGAATTCTAGAAATGTTAAAACGCATTCCTTATATTTTGTAGAAATTATAATTGTCACTTTTGTGTTAATAGAGTTGAATAATGCACGATAAAATAAAGCCTATAATTGATTCAGTTACGCCTATGTCAAGTAGGGCTATTGAAAAAGTTCAAGATTTAGTTCAATTTCTTACGCTTGAAAAAGGGGATTTCATCACTGAAGTTGGTCAAAGAGATAATTTCGAATATTTTGTACTTGATGGTATTTGCAAAAGTTTCCTTTTTAATCCGGAAGGTGAAGAAATTACCTTGTCATTTTTTATGTCAAATTCAATAATATCTCCTTTTACGACACGAAATAAAGATGGACAATCCATTCTAAATATTAAATTCTTAACCAAAATGGAAGTGGCAACCCTACATGCTGAAAAATTTGAACAATTGATGATTGATGACCATGAAATTAGACATTTCGGTAATACAGTTTTACGAAATGAATTGATGGCAAAGGTTGATAAAGAAATTGGTCTAGCATCCCTTCCTGCGAAAAGTAGATTACAAATTCTAAGAACAAAATATCCAAATATTGAGAATTGTATTGCTCACGCCGATATTGCTTCTTACCTCGGAATTACTACTATTTCATTAAGTAGATTACGAACACAATCGTAATGCTTATCATTTGTTAATGGATTTCTGTTTTGGGATAAAGACCTTTGTCTTTTAACCAAATACGAATTACAATGAAGTTATTACACCAGGTATTATCTAGAACAGCTACAGTTAAAAACATATGGTTTTTGTTCTTATCAAGTCATCTCATTTTAGTATTGATGATGACCTATACTTTTCCAAAAATAAACAAGGAAATTGGCACAAAAGCCTTTGATTTACAAACTTTTGGTTATTCATTTTCAGACGCTACCTTAATGGTTAATGCCATGAATGACAAAACTATAAACCTCTATCTATTTCCACAATTATCCGTGCTAGATGTACTGTACCCCTTTTTGTTGGCCTTGTTCTTAAGTAGTCTTTTATTTCGTTTGTTCCGCCTTACCAAAACAAATCATAATAGAATTAATTCAATCCTGTTAATTCTTCCCTTTTTTGCAATGCTATTTGACTATTTAGAAAATATTTGCATCATATTAATGATTACAAAAAGCTTTGAGTTTTCAAATTATTTTGTTGCAGTATCAAGTACATTTACAATTATAAAAAGTGTATTAACCACCTTTACATGGCTATGTATTTTGTTTTATGTTTTTAAGTGGGTTTTGTTAAAGAAAAGAATTGTTGTTGGTAGTTAAAGCCATCTTTCTTTAAGGATTTTGTATTTTGTTCTCCCGATGGGAATTAGCTCCCCATTTTTTAGCTCAGCCCAATATTTACTACCAGATTTTACGATGATTTCTTTTACTTCAGATATTTTTACTAGGTAAGACTTATGGATACGTATGAATGTACGCGACAGCAACTGCTCTAGTTTTTCAAGTGATTTGTCATGAAGTTCTTTTGTTCCATTTTTAAGAAAGAGTTCTGTGTAGGTGCCAGCTCCTTTGATATAGAGTAATTCTTCAATAGGTACTAGTTGTACCCTACCTCTTTTTTTGATGGCCAAAAGTTTGAGCTCATGACCTTCTGAAGTTTCCTTAGTTGTTGCTCGGTTAAAAGCCTGTTCCAATCGTTCTTGATTAAAGGGCTTTGGCACAAAATCTAAAACGCCATATTCAAAAGCAGTAATTGCTTGGTCTTTATTGGCAGAGATTATTATGGTATGAAACGATTTAGAAACCGATGTGGTCAGTAAGTCAAAACCGTTTTCACCATTAAGATTTAAATCTAGAAGTACAAAATCGAGGACATTATTTTCAATATAATGCAACGCCTCTTGAAATGAGCTGCTTAGTGTAATTGACTGTAAAGCGCTACCAAAAATAGTACGTGTCATACGTTCTATCCTTTTGGCTATTCTAGCTTCATCTTCAACAATTAATATGTTCATTTTACTTAAGAATATATTTTAATGACATTTTTCCAACCGTTTCTTGTTGGCTCGGAACTAAAATCCCATTTAGTTTGATAACTTTCTGTAAGTCGTGCCTTTATGTACTTCAATCCAGTGCCTTCTTCAATTCTATTTGTTGTATCCTTCACAGTAGTAGCAATCGTTAAAAACGTATAATAATTATAATCACTTTTCGACTCAAATAGCAGTTTAAACTTGATGCTATTATCTGCTAACGGAAGGCTGTGCGTAATTCCGTTTTCCAACAGGGTATGTAAAACTGCGGGTGGTATTTTTTGTTCAAAGTCTATCCCCTCCTCTATCCATGAATAATTTATTTCTTTACGGTATTTCATAATCTCAAGATGAGTTCGACAAAGTTCAATTTCCTGTGAAATAGGCACCAAGGTTTTATTTTCCATCTGATTGATTAAATCAAATTCCTTTGCTAGAGCTTCAATAAATAAAACGCCTTTTTTTGGTGCTTCTTCTATCCAATCTATTAATGAGGTTAAGGTGTTCATGAGAAAATGCGGCTGAATATTCTTTTTCAATAATTCCAAACGTAGGCGTGAAGATTGAACGAGTGAATTTTCATATGCCAATCGTTGTTCTTTTATATTGATGGAAAGCAGATACAACATCCCCAAAAGAATAAGACCTAGACCTACATAAAGACTAATGCTAAAACTAGTTGCAAAATAAACTCCAAGAGACAAAAGCAAGGTTAACAGTACAAGACGTGCACCTTTAATTTTTTTATAACCACCATAGAGTACTATTCCAAAGGAAAAAAACCACATACTCACCACCATGTTGAACGCTTTAAAATCAAAAGCATGGTGGTTAAGAAAGAAAATAGATAACAGTATTACTCCATATATAAAAAGTGCTATTTTTTGCCTAGGATATGGAAACTGCATAGAAAAATAGAACGGTATCAAAAATGAAATTCCCAATAAAAAAGTGCTGATAATTTGTAATCTAATTACGTGTAAACTGTAATGCATAGGTATATATCCTTTGCTATAAACCGTTAATGTTAGCGCAAACACAAGAAAGCAACATATACTAAAAACAAGAGTTGAATATGCTTTTTTGTTGCTAAGGAATAGAAAAAAGAAGTAAAGAGAGGTAATTAAAAATGCACCTGCAAAAATGTGCATATATGCGTTTTTAACTGAACCTCTGGTCAGTAAATCATCATAATAGTCAATCTCTAAATCATCAATTCTTGTATGGTCCGGAAAATAGTGAAGACTCGCTCGTAGTGCTAAAACATGATTACCGGAATTTGAAAGATGATTAGGAATGCTAAACGTAGTCCAAAGTTCTCCTTCAGAAGGCATTTCACCTTCTTGTCCCGGATTTCCGTTTTTTCCAATCATTATACCATCCCAAAAAATCTCGTATTCGCCATAGGCTTCCAATTGTATACCATATTGGCGTAGTGATTCTGGCGCTTTTAGAATATCAATAGAGTAACGATACCACAGTATTTGATTGTCTTGTATTTTAGGTGCTTTTCGTATCCAATGAGCATCGTTCAAAGCTTTGGCCGACCAGTCTGCCTGATCACCAATTTTGTATTTCACGGAATGAATCTTAAAAACAGGGTCTTGAGCATATACAGGCTCAAGCATCAGCATCAAAAGAAAGAAAAGTAAAAATCTTAAGTTCATTAACAATGATTTATCTATACAAGCTAAGGAATATTAATGGCTTTTTAGTGCAGTTTATTATGGTATAGAGCAGTTGGCAAGGTTTTGATGGCATGCAAGCAAGAAAAAAACATATTTTGTAAGATATATAAGTAAGCGCACATGAAAAACAAAACGGGACTACTACTCTTAATTCTTCTCATACAAACAAGCACTAGCCTTGCCCAACAAAACAATAGTCCAGCACCAGAGGCTACAGTTGCAGAAATAAATGAAACAATTAGTGGGTCTGAGGCTCCATTTTGGAAAATCGCATACCTTAAGGAACCTTTTATCGATACTGCTCCAAAAGATAGAAAAGACGGTATTCCTTTAGGCAAATTAGGAGTGGATGGAGGTAATAAAGCAATGGTTCTTAAACTAGCCCAAGAAATTGCCGATAGTTTACATGGTAATTTTGATAGTTTTCTAATTGCCCACAAGGGCAAGCTTCTTTTTGAATCTTATTATTTACGTGGTCGTGTTAATCTGCCACATCCGCAAGCATCGGCTACCAAGGCCTATACAAGTCTGGCGCTAGGTCGTGCTATTCAGCTAGGTTATTTGACTATGGCTGATTTAGATAAACCTTTGGTTAGTTTTTTCAAAGGTTTAGACACAAAAAAGTTTGTTGCCGGTGTTGAGACAATAACGTTGCATAAGGCACTTACGATGCGTGGAGGGCTTAGCATAAGTGAAAAACAAAAAGAAGCATTCAAGAAAAACCCCTCTAAGTTAAAAGGCCAAGGACAAATTCAAGCCCTTCTAGAACATAGTGCGCCCATTACGCCGGAGTCTCAGCATTTTTTATATGGCAATTACAATCCTGCCTTGGTGATGCAAGTACTTAATACCGTTGTACCTGGCAAAGTGGAAGATTTTATTAAAAATGAAGTATTGAATAAATTAGGTATAGTGCACAGTGGTTGGGGTACGGAAGACCTTAGCGGACTACCCTATGCGGGGAGTAGATCAAGCATAACTTCGCGTGATATGGTTAAGTTGGGCATCTTAACAGCTAATAAAGGCAAATGGAATGGTGAACAGTTGATTCCCGAAGCATTTATTGCCAAAGCAATCAGCAGGATTCTCACTACTGGTGATGATGATGTCTTTGGAGGAGGAAAAGATGTCTCTAATCAGGGGTACGGTTATTTCTGGTGGAATGCAGATTTACAACATGGCAATAAAAGTTATTACAGCACCTCTGCACAAGGCGGTGGTGGTCAATTTATTGTTCTAATTGAAGAACTTGATTTGATGGTTGTGGTTACTGCTCATAATCAAGATAACAAAACCCTGCAAATAATCGCAGAGCGAGTTCTACCTGCTTTTATTCAGAATTCAAACCCAACTATGGGTGAAAATACTGTTGGTCAAGAAGAAATTCCTTTCCTTCAAGGACCTTATCTTGGTCAAAAACCCCCAGGTTTAACATCTGAACTTTTCGCTCCAGGTATTGTTTCAGTTAATGGAAGGTACGAAGGTGCTGTTTCCTTTTCTCCAGATTTAAAAGAAATCTATTTTGGAGCTAATAATGAAAACGAAGAAACAGCTATCTATTTTTCAAAACTTGAAGACAATAAATGGACTCCCATTAAAAGAGCAAACTTTACCAAAGGAAGGAAAAAAGAAGAGTTACACCCATTCGTAAGCCCTAATGGCAAAAGGATTTATTTTACCGCTGTGGATTCTATTTTTAAGGATGAAAAAATTTGGTACGTAAACCGTTTTGAAGATTCTTGGAGCGATGCGCTTCTACTCGATTCTCCTGTAAATGACGATTTGGTATTTTTCCCAAAACAAGCTAAAAATGGAGACTTGTATTATTTCAACTTATCAGCAAGAAAACCATATTATGCGCCCAACAAAAACTGTGAATTTCCCGTGATACAAGAACTAGACCTCGAATTTGGTCATCATGTATGCATTTCGCCATCTCAAGATTATGTATTAGTAACTGCTCGAAACAAAGAAGATGAAAGTAGAAAAGACAATGATGTTTATGTCTGTTTCAAGAATCAAGACGGTACATGGGGCAAGCCCATTAACTTGGGAAAAGCAGTAAATTCTGATTTTAGCGAAAAAAACCCCACCATCACTCCAGATGGTAAATATCTATTCTTTGGAAGAGCTGAGAGAAAAGGAAAAGTTGGTCTCGCCAATATTTATTGGGTCAGCACAGAGGTCATTGATAAGGTAAGGCCAATTGCTCTTCAAGAAAATGATTCATTAGAATTTCCATTGCTTACTGGGCCCTATATGGGACAAAAGCCACCTGGTAAAATGGCCGAACCTTTCGCACCCGGAATTGTTACTACAGAGCATCGCGAACTGAGTGGATTCTTTTCGCCAGATTTAAAAGAGTTTTACTTTAATAGGAATGGCGGTAGCTATGAAAAGCACGCATTGGTTGTTTTTAAAAATACAGATAATCGATGGAAAGAATCATATGTGATGCCCAGAACAGGCAGACCAGTGTTTGCTCCTGATGGTAAAACCATACATTTGGGAAAGAAATATATGGAACGCACTGAAACGGGCTGGTCAGAAGTAAAAAGCCTCGGTTCTTATTTCGAGGACTTTCGTATTATGCGGCTTACATCATCCACAAAAGGAACCTATGTTTTTGATGAGGTAGGCTCTGACGATGGAGATGGTGTTATTCGTTATTCTCGCTTCATTAATGGGAAGCACGAGACACCAATACCGTTTCCCAAAGAGATTAACAATGGCAAATTTAATGCCCACCCCTTCATTGCCCCTGATGAGTCTTATATTATATGGGATGGCGAAAGGGAGAACGGTTTCGGTGATTCTGACCTCTATATTAGCTTCCGACAGAAAGATGATTCATGGGGCGAGGCTATTAATTTAGGAGATAAGATAAATACAGAAGCTTGGGAGTCTACCGCGTTCGTAACACCTGATGGAAAATATCTTTTCTTCAACAGAAATGTAGGCTCACCCGACTACGAGAATGTAGATATCTTCTGGGTAGATGCACAGTTTATTGAAAACCTGAGACCATAAAAAGAGAGTATGAAATCAAGCACAATAATAATGCTGACAATCTTTCTAATTGTGAATACTGTCTTTGCTCAAGAAGATTCGGCAAAGAATGGTACAAAAACAGAACAAAGATTGTCTTTAGAACTTCCTAGTATACAGGTAATCCCTATAAAGGACACGCAGACTGACAGGCAATATGAACTTTATGTTAAGCTACCAGAGGGGTATTCAGAAAACAATGCCATTCAACACCCTGTGATTTACTTTACTGATGCGATGTGGCATGTGGAATTATTATCTGGTTCAACAGAATACATGTTAGAAGATGTTATTCTAGTTGGAATTTCATGGCAAAAAGATTTGATGGATACGAAACCTTATAAAAGCAGATTTAGGGATTACTCGATAAAAAAATCAAACAGCGCTGAAAAACAAGCCAAGTATCAATTTGGAGAAGCGAGAAATCATCTAAATTTTATTCGTAATGATGTGATTCAATATGTAGAAAGCAATTATCGAACAGATCCTGATAACCGTACATATTTTGGGTATTCACTTGGTGGTTTATTTGGCTCATATATAGTATTGACTCAACCAAATTCATTTAAAAATTACATTCTTGGAAGCCCATCACTTCGGACCAATATCCCATATCTTTCAAAGCTTTCTGATTCACTATCAAAGTCGAACAGTCTGAATGTTAACATTTTTATTTCAATGGTACCCTTGAAAATGAGTTGAGCGAACTCGTTAAAGAATTTGTAACTCTTCTGAAAAATAGAAACGATAAGAGTCTATCCATAGCGCATATTGTAATCGAAGGTAGTCATCAAACCGCATTTCCGATGACTGGCGTACGTAGTATAAAATGGTTGTCAGACGTATTGTCGCCTAAGAATTTGTAGGGCCTAATATGGGGCAAAAACCACTGGGCTCAACACCTGAAGTATTTGCTCCTAGTATAAATAATACCATATAATCAAACCTTTAGTTTTTATAGAATTAACAAAAATTATGTTTTTGATTAATGGTCTATATATTAAAGAAGTAATGTCTTACTAAAAGGGATTGTGTATTTTTATAAGGTCTTTGGCCTAATCGCTTCAGGATAGATTTAATAATATCAATCGAGAAATAAATACCATGATGAGAAGAATTACTATAGTTGCCTTTTTAGCTGTTTTTAACCTGTTAACACTACAATCAATTAATGCAGCTATTAAATTGCCTGCTATTGTGTCTTCAAATATGGTTTTACAGCGCAATACTACAATTGAATTATGGGGCTGGGCTGAACCTAAAGAAAAAGTTACCATTAATGCTTCATGGTTAAATGAGCCGATTATTATTCATGCTGACAAAGGTGGAAATTGGCGCGTTGAAGTGAAAACGACAAATAGTAAAGCGGCGCAAACAATAACTATAAATGAAATTACATTAGAAAATGTGCTGTTCGGAGAGGTCTGGTTATGTTCAGGTCAATCGAATATGCAACAGCCTATAAAGGGTTATAATGGGCAACCCACATTTGGTACCAATTTAGCAACAGCAAATTCTAATAATTCAAATTTAAGACTCTTTTCTGTTGATAGAGTTGGTTCAAAGACTCCGTTAGATGATATTGAAAAATTTACTGGCTGGCAGCAAGCATCGCCTAAAAGTGTTTTAGATTTTAGTGCAATAGCCTATTTCTTTGGCCAGCAACTTCAAGAAATATTAGATTGCCCCGTAGGCATGATTCACACTTCATGGGGAGGTAGTTCTGTGCAGGCTTGGCTCAGTAAAGAGGCAATTAGTGAACATCAAAATATTAATCTAAATGATGTAGATATTACAAAGAATACAAATCATATTCCGACTGCATTGTATAACGCAATGATTAGCCCATTGGTTTCTTATAAAATTAAAGGTGCATTATGGTATCAAGGAGAGTCTAACCGGAAAGAACCTGAAGTTTACAAAAAGCTTTTTCCAGCTATGGTAAAAGATTGGCGAGCAAAATGGGGTATTGGTGATTTTCCATTTTATTATGCGCAAATAGCTCCTTATTTATACGGTGATAATGATGTATTTCAAACGGTTGATAATAGTTCATTTATACGTGAAACACAATTGCAATGTTTAGATTTAATTCCGAATTCAGGTATTGCAATTACTATGGATATTGGTGATGATCTTTGTATTCATCCGCCTAAAAAAAAGGAAGTAGCTGATAGATTATTGTTTAATGCACTTCATCAAACATATGGCTATGAGACAATTGATTATGCGGCTCCTATTTTTGAATCACTAGAAGTAAAGGAAAATGGAATAGTTCTAAAGTTTGAAAATGCTGAAACAGGCTTGTACGCGTATGATGATTTGGCAGGATTTGAAATTGCAGGAGATGATAAAGTCTTTTATCCGGCCAAAGCCGAAATAGTAGAACGAAAAAACGTTTTTGTTATCAGTGATAAAGTAAAAAACCCTGTAGCTGTTAGATACGCCTGGCGCAATTGGGTTGTTGGTACTTTATTTGATACTAATCTTTTACCTGCATCATCTTTCAGAACTGATACATGGGATGATGCTACTCAAGCAGATTGATAAAATCAGCTTACTTTAGTATAACAAAGCTATACGAGTAACCAACGCAACATTTCATCGTATTTCATTACTCTAGGTCAAATTCACATTTTTTTCATCTTCATGCAACTATCTTAAGTTTGCATTGTCTTTATAGTGTATTTAAGTAATTGAGTAGGCTAAAACCAGCCCAAAGCATTGAAAACCGATATCCGTTATACGCATCAAGCACTTGTTGAAAAATGCAAGTCTGGCCGAAGTAGCTCACAATATGAGTTATATGAGCTATATGTTGATGCTATGTACAATATTGGTTTGCGAATGTTAGGGAATAAAGAAGACGCGGAAGATATTGTTCAAGAAAGTTTTGTATCCGCATTTAAAAATCTGAGCAGTTTTAACTACGAAAGCACTTTTGGTGCATGGCTCAAGCGTATTGTCATCAACAAAAGTATCAATTACTTAAAAGCAAAACGTATCGCGGTTGTACCAATGGAGGAACATGAATTTCATTTAAAAGATGAAGCTCCACAAGAGTCCGAAGCCGTAGACTTGAAAAAAGTCAAAGTAGGAATTAGTAAGCTGCCTTCTGGATATAAACAGATTATCAACCTGTATTTGATAGAAGGTTATGATCATATTGAAATTGGTGAAGTTTTAGGTATAACTACTTCTACTTCTAAATCACAATATCATCGTGCCAAAAAGAAATTATTGGAAATAATAAACGAATTGTAATGGACAATTTTGAAAAACATATACGAGAGAATGCATCAGCGTTTGATGATCAAAAAGCAGATCGCTCAAAAATGTGGGCGAAAATCTCTCAAGAACTTGATGTTGACCAACCAAAAGTGATTCCACTTTGGCGATCAGCTAAGTTGCGTGTTGCCGCTACCCTATTGTTATTGGTAGGCCTTACTGTTTTTATCGGCCTCCAAGTTTTGAATTCAAACGCCGCAATAGAAGAACAATATGCATCTAAAGAATTATTAGATATTGATGTGCATTATAAAGGATTGGTATCGTATCAAGTACAATTGGTACAAGATAATCCAAACTTATCTGATGAAGATAAGGCTGAGTTTCTATCCTTTATGGATGAACTTGATACCGAATATGAACAATTGAAATTGGAAATGCATAAGAATTTAGATAATGAATTGGTCTTAGAAGCCATTGTATCTAATTACAAACAACGCATTGAACTTATTGAAAAGCTATTGAAGCAGATAAACGATTCTAAAATACAAGAAGAAGATTATGGATACACTTTGTAAAAAACTACTGTGGCTGACCTTTGTGTTGGTTTTAGGGCAGTCAGTTGCTACGGCCCAAGATAAAGTATCTAAACAGATATCAAAATCGTATGCAATTTCGCATGCTGGTGAACTAGAACTAGAAAATAGATACGGAGATATTCATGTCTACGGATGGGATAAAGAAGAAGTTTCTGTTGCTATAGATATTACGGTACACTATAGAAAAAGAGATAATGCAAAAGAATTGCTTGATAGAATTCGCCCAGTTATTCAGCATAATGGTGATTTTCTTTCAATTATGTATGAAGTTGCTGAAAAGAATAGCGGATTCTTTGCAAAGCTTTTTGAAGATGCAATTCCATTTGATTTTAATCGCAGTAATATTAAAGTAGATTATACCATTTATATGCCTGTAAAAGCGGAATTAAAAGTGACCAATGCATTTGGTGATGTTTTAATTGATGATTGGAAAGGAAAATTAAATGCCAACATAGAACACGGTGATTTGTTTCTAAGTAATAATTTGAACAAAGCAGATGTAACTATGAAGTACGGAAAATTACGAGCCAATAATATCAACTATGGCAACATTGATATTAAAAATGGTGGTCTCAATTTGACAGATTCAAAAAACTTGAGAATTAATAGCAGCGGTACTGATATTGAATTAAAAACTGTTGGTTCACTAGAAATTTATTCAAATAAAGATGATTTGAAAATAGAAGAAGTGGGTACCATTTACGGTAGTTTAAAATTTACAACAGCACAGTTAGACCGACTAGGTGAAAACGCAGATCTCTCTCTAAAAATTGCAGACTTTAGGGTTGCTAAAATTAGTAATCCAAAAGCAGATATTGTTTTAGAACAAGAATCGTCAGAAATAAGTTTAAATATTTCAAACTTTTCGCACCAATTTGAGGCTACTCTAGAAGAAGGCTTGGTGCGCATGCCTAAATCATTTGAGAATATAAAATCTAAGATGTTAGATAAAGGTAAAAAGCTACGTGAAATTAAAGCGCACTATGGTGATGGTACACAAGGTAATATTTCAATTACCGGCAGTAAAGGTCTGGTTTTATTAAAAGAATTGTAAACCTGTTGTAACAAAATACCATCATTACAGTCTTAAGAAAAGAACTATTTATTTTGTTTTAAGACAACGTTTTAATCATTTCTGTTGTCATTAATAATGAATCAACCAAATTATCCTTCAAAATGAACTTTCAAAAATTAATATCACTCATTTTATTTTTACTAATTGGTCTTCAAAGTTTTGCGCAAGATGACGAAGATTATGTTGAGTTTAATGATCGCAAAAATGTGGTTCACGGGGTTTATGTTGGCATAAACATGCATTACGGAGAAATAAAAGGAAAAGATACCTATATGACAGGATTAAAAGTCGCATATGTAGCAAATCAACAGTTTGAAGTCGGTCTTTCTACAATGGGTTTTTACTCGGAACAAAATCTGAAAGGTAATTTATCTTCAAAAAATGAAGACTTAATAGGTGGTTATTTAGGCCTTCATCTTGAACCAATATTTTTCAGTAAACATCGGGTAAATCTATCTTTTCCTGTAATGATAGGCGGTGGCGCTATTGGTTATGTTGATGGCGATATTTTTGAAAACGATGATTTTGATTATGATAATGAAGACATCGAAACTTCAGATATTGTTTTTGTTGTAGAACCTGGAGTCAATATATTATTTAATGTTTCAAGGTATTTGCAATTAGAGGCAGGCGTTCGTTACAGAATTTCAAGTGAGATTGACTTAGCTCCAAATTCAGTTTCGAGAATTAGTGGCTTTTCTGCAGGAATTGGACTTAAAGTAGGTGTTTTTAATTTAGGACGAAACCGCTACAAAAAGAAAGTTTCTAACTAACCTATGGTTTTTAATCTAGCCATTCGTTTCGCTAAAAAATTAAAAATTACACAATTTTTTAAAAAAACATTCATCAAAGGTGCAACCTTTTAAGAAGTTGCTTGTCTTTATAGTATCAATCAAAAATCAAAAAATCCATAATGAAAATTCAAAAGTCATATTTACTTTTTTTAGCATTATTTATAGGTGTATTATGTAATGCGCAAGACGATTCTGATGCAGAAGAGTTTGTAGAGTTCAACGATCGCAATAACGTTGTGCATGGAGTTTACCTCGGACTTACAACACATTTTGGAGAAATTGAGAAGGAAGATTCATATTTCGTAGGATTAAAAATTGCTTACGTAGCGAATCAACAATTTGAAATAGGTTTTGCAGCTAATGTATTTTACTCTGAGCAAAATTTTATTACTCAAGGTACTGTAGACAATGATTTAATTGGCGCCTATGGCGGACTGCATTTAGAGCCAATATTTTTTAGTAAGAAGAAGGTGAACTTATCGTTTCCTTTACTTTTAGGCGTGGGTGGTATTGGATATGTTACAGAAGATCACGAATATTTTGAAGACGATTTTATTGATAATGAATATGAAGATGTCGATGTAATTTTTGTTCTTGAACCAGGTATAAATGCCCTTTTTAATGTGTCTCGTTATCTTCAATTAGAAGCTGGTATAAAATATAGATTCTCAAATTCTATCAAACTAGCCACAAGTCCTATTGACAGGTTAAATGGATACTCAGTTGGGTTAGGTATTAAAGTGGGTGTTTTCAACATGGGAAGAAATCGATATAAAAAAAATATTAAGTAATGGAAAATACTTTATCGTCAGGTCAATTTCACGAAATTATTAAAACAAAACATGTATTCACAGAAGATAATCAAGTCTTTTTAAAACAAGAAATAGAAGATAATACTGCTGTGGAATGGTTTCCAACAAATTTCTATTGGAAGCCAAATAGGTAATAGTAAATCATCAATCTTAATAAAAACAAACATCATGAAAAAAGTAACACTATTTTTCGGGTTCATTTTAGCGCTCTTATTTTTAAATTCTTGCGATCACGAAAGTATACGTGCTTCAGGAGAAGTAACCTCTTTGGAATATTCAATTCCTGATTATTCTAGAGTTAAAGTATCGAATGCCTTTAATACCTATGTAACTTTTTCTGAAACAGAAGAAAGTGTTCGAATAGAGGCTAATGATAATATTCACAATCGAATTATTGTAAAACGAGACGGCAATAGTTTGATAATACGTATGAAGAAGTTAACTCATGTTCGAGGTAATGCTACTTTAAATGCATATATCACCACCAAGAATGTAGATGAATTTGATATGGAAGGTGCATCACGACTTACTTTAGAGAATATGTGGAATGTTGAAAATGGTAAAATTGAACTTTCAGGTGCATCTGATTTTTTAGGAGAAGTTGATGCGAATCGATTAATAATAGATTTGAATGGCGCATCAACTGCAAATATATATGGCCATGTTGGTTCACTTCATGCAGATTTATCAGGCAGTAGTGATCTTAGAGATTATGATCTTGAAGTTGAACGTTTAAATATAGATATGTCTGGTGCAAGTGACGCCTATCTTTCTATAAGTGAAACAATTGATATTGATGCCTCTGGTGCTAGTGAATTAAATTTTAAAGGTGCTGCAGCTATTACGCACAAAAAATTATCTGGTGCTTCTGAAATTAATAATAGAAATTGATGTGATTAAAATTAGTAGACTTCCCTATTACTTGACAGGATGCACACCAATTTTCAATTCTTGAACAGTTTCCGTACTCAGCACTTTAAATCGTATTCGATAGATTTGTTCCCCCCAAATCGGATACAATCTTGAAGCCGTTTCAATAGTAATTGTTTCAATAGTTGGTTTCAAAATTTTAGGATCGTATTGTAATGTCAAACCTTCTTTTCGTTGACCTAAATATAAAAGACCGGGTTTTGTAATTTTAGGTTTTAGTGCTGCAATAAAATTGAGTTGTGTGTTTCCTAAATTCTCTGAAAGTGAATATGAATCAGCAATTTCAAATTTATCATTACGATATAGCGTATAACTTCGTTGCCACTTGTCTACCTTGGCCTCTTTGGGGTATGCTCCAGAAATATCAACCGAATAATATACGTTGTCAGATTCTGTTTTATAGGTAACGTTTTTCGATTTAAATTCTAATCCATCTTTTTGATCGACACCATTAATTGTTGGTAGGTTATGAAAACCTGATTGCATTGTCCAGATTGAATATCGATCCTTACTAAATGTTTTTGCGGTATAGGTATCTACGCCAACATCAATTAGTGCTGGCTCGCCATTGTAATATAAAATAAAACTACCAACGTCATTGTGATTATGGCTTTCGCGATTATGCCCACCTTTTGCCGCAAAATAAAAACCGTTGTTGTTGCCTTTAAAATCACGAGCGCCCATTACTTCTGTATCTTTTAAATAGAAATCTTTTATCAGAGGTTCTGTGGCGATGGCATTTTTAATTTCATTTACGTTGAACAAATTGTCTAGTGCTAGTTCTATTTTTCCTTTAAAAGGAGTTGCACCAAAATCTTGCTTGTTCGCTAAAAAAGCACCGAAGCCACTCATTAGCGTATCATTCATTCGCTTACCGTAACGATAAATTGTACCTGGTCTAGATTTTAATTTGGCGGAAGCATCCGCAAAATTCACAAAATATTCATCATTGATATAGGCCTTATAAATATAAGAGCCAATATTTTTTACTAACTCTTCATTATAAATATCAATTTTTCCATTGCTACCATTATAGAGAAGTTCTAGGTAATCAAATAACTTTCCCCCAGCATGACTCCAATAAGAAGGTCCTTCTTCACAACCACCATCATCTTTATAATAATTTAGAAACTCGTCAACAGAAAGCATACTCTTTTGAACATTTACGCCTCGTGTTATAGAATCTTTTTCCATAAGCATTATGCAGTTTAGTGCATTGTAATTGCACCAAGGATTCCAATTGTTTACCGATTCATTGGTATAGCCCATCCACCCAAAATCACTTCGAGTATAATACGGCTTTAACACCTTTTCATAAATTTCTAATCGCAATCTTTTTAAAATTAAGGGGTTGACTTCGTTAATTTCATCTTCTAGAAAATGATGTGTCCATGCTAAATTTGCAGCAACTTTACCTACCCCTAAATCAATGGTAGGTTCTAATACATCAGGTATTCCTGCACCCACACGTTGTAGGCCTAAATGCGCAGAATTGCCCCAATAGGTCTGTTCGCTATAATAGAATATTCCGTTAATAATATTCTTTAAAAATCGGCCTTTGCCCTCCATAAGTTCTGCAAGCACTAATGTTTCAAATGCCTTTAGGTTTTCACGATAGGGTTTCTCCATAATGGTACGGCTACCACTTTTTGTATATTCTAAATAGTGAGAAACGGGAATATATTTCCAATCATACTCTAAATAATCTTCACCTTCTTTTATATAGGCTTCTCTAAGGTTTTGCGGAATCTTTTGCCATTTTTCTCTTTCTTTATAATCAGGATACGGCACCCAAGACTGATCTTTTACAATATGCTTTTGAATGGTGTCATAAGAATAATTTCTACTTAAAAGATTACGATATTCTTGTGCAGATGTATTTTGAATACTGATAAAAAGAATGAAAAAAAATAGTAGCGCTCTCATTTAGGTTTTTGGTTTGGTCAATTTCTATACATTATTCAAAGCGTTATTAAGTTCATAATTTCTACAACTACAAACAAATATTAAACTCAAATAAATAGGTGATTTCTATTTCTGCCTTTTTTGTAGTTCAGCTTCAATATCTTTTAAGGTAAAGCCTTTTGCTTGAAGTAGCATTAAGTAATGAAATAACAAATCTGCGCTTTCATATAAAAAGAGATCATCATTAGAATCCATTGCTTCAATAACAGTTTCTACAGCTTCTTCGCCTACTTTTTGCGCTATTTTATTAATACCTTTTTCAAATAATGAAGCAACATAAGATGTACTACCATCAGAACTAGTTCTACGTTGTTCAATTACATTTTCTAAGTGTGAAAAGAATCCGAAGTTTGATGAGTTTTCTTCATTCCAACAGGTATCTGAACCTGTATGACAAGTAGGACCAACGGGGTTAACAGAAATTAAAAGCGTATCATTATCACAGTCATTTTTTATAGTAACTAGATTTAGGAAATTACCACTCTCCTCCCCTTTTGTCCATAGGCGTTTTTTGGATCTACTATAAAATGTAACCTTTTTTGTTTCTTGTGTTTTTTCAAACGCTTCTGCATTCATATAACCCAACATCAAAACATTCTTTGTTGTGGCATCTTGTATAATTGCTGGTATGAGTCCGTCTGTATTTTTAGTAAAATCTATTTCCATTTTTTTGGTACCTAATTTATAATCGCACAGGAATTCCATTCTCCTGTAAATTCTCTTTCAAATCTTTGATTGCTATTTCTTTAAAATGAAAAACACTTGCTGCTAAAGCTGCATCTGATTTTCCATTGATGAATGTATCCTTAAAATGCTGTACGTTTCCTGCGCCTCCTGAAGCTATAATAGGAATATTTAGTTCTACAGATAATCTAGCCAAAGCTTCATTTGCGAAACCGTCTTTGGTGCCATCATGATCCATTGAGGTGAATAATATTTCACCAGCTCCGCGTTCTTCTACTTCTTTTGCCCATTCAAATAAATCTAATTCTGTTGGCACTTTACCGCCTACCAAGTGAACAATCCACTTGCCATCAATTTGTTTGGCATCTATTGCAACTACAATGCATTGCGAACCAAATTTAGCAGACAAGTCATTTATCAATTGTGGATTT
This sequence comes from Aurantibacter crassamenti, assembly GCF_016811105.1. Lineage (GTDB taxonomy): Bacteria > Bacteroidota > Bacteroidia > Flavobacteriales > Flavobacteriaceae > Aurantibacter_A > Aurantibacter_A crassamenti. Next base: position 31,377 of record NZ_JAFBGM010000002.1, on the reverse strand, counting down.
TTAACAGCTGATGAATTCACTGAAACTTTATCGGCACCGTTTTGTAACAAAATGTCAACATCTTCTACTGAAGAAATACCGCCACCAACTGTAAACGGAATATTTACTTTTTCTGCCACACGATAAACTAAATCAGCTAAGGTTTTTCGTTTCTGTTCGGTTGCTGAAATATCAAGAAACACTAGCTCATCGGCGCCTTCTCTACTATAAATTTCAGCTAACTCAACGGGATCACCTGCATCACGTAAGTCAACAAAATTGACACCTTTTACGGTACGGCCATCTTTGATATCTAAACAAGGAATTATTCTTTTTGCAAGCACTATTTTATGTATTGATTATATTTAAATCTGTTCCTTCGTAAAAGCCTAAATCTTTATTCTTAAGTTGTTTTACCCAAAAGGCGATTTGTCCTGTATGATATGAGTAATGTTCTACCGCATGTATAATTACGCCAACTCCGGAAAATGAAAACCCTTGAACAGCTCTTACTTTAAGAAGTTGTTCAATTTTAGCATCAAAAATAACTCGCTTGGCAATGTCCAAAGTATCTTCAAGTTTGTTCAGCAACTCCTCTTTTGTCATACTGTTACTTGCAGAAAATTCTAAATCACGTATTCGAATATCTTCTGTTTCACCAAGCGATGATGTTATATATTGCGAAATGTTTCCACATAAATGTAAAATCAAGTTAGCAATACTATTTAAAGATTCATTGGGTTTTTGCCATACTTCGTCTTCTGAAACTTCTTTAAGACTTTTCTGAATCATACGAGTACTCTCGTCTAATCGGTATAACGAATTGTTTACCAATTCTTGAACTATTCTTTCTTCCATACTCATAATGACAAAATATAGTTCTCTAATTGTTTTAAGCTGATTCTATTTTCATAAATCGCCTTACCAATAATTGTTCCTTCACAACCTATCTCGGCAAGTCTTGGTAATTCATCAAAGGTTGAAATACCACCAGATGCAATAAGTTTTATTTTTTTTGAACCTTCAACTGACTGAATAATTTTTTTATATAAATCAAAAGATGGACCTTCTAACATTCCGTCTTTACTAATATCGGTACAAATAATATATTCAATTCCTTTTTCTTGGTACGATTGTATAAACGGAATTAATTCTTCTTTTGATTCTTCTTGCCAACCGGATACAGCTACTTTTTCATCCATGGCATCAGCACCTAAAATAATTTTATCAGCTCCGTATTTTTCTATCCACGATGTAAATGTTTCTTGGTCTTTTACGGCAATACTACCTCCGGTTATTTGACTAGCACCTGATTCAAAAGCAATTCTCAAATCGTCATCAGTTTTTAAACCACCACCAAAATCAATTTTCAATGCTGTCTTTGATGCTATTTGCTCTAGAACTTTATGGTTAACAATATGCTTCGATTTAGCACCATCTAAATCAACCAAATGTAAATATTGAATACCAGCAGCTTCAAACTCTTTAGCTACCTCTAACGGATTCTCATTATATATTTTCTTCGTGTTATAATCGCCCTTTGAAAGTCGCACACATTGACCATCTATAATATCTATTGCGGGTATAATTCTCATTTATATTCGATTAGATTTCTAAAAAATTTCGCAATATTTTTTCGCCCACAGTACTGCTTTTCTCTGGGTGAAATTGTGTGCCGTAAAAATTATCTTTTTGCAAAGCCGCACTATATGTTAATTCATAATCAGTTTCAGCAATAGTTTCATCACAAAGTGGCGCATAAAAACTGTGCACTAAATAAATATGTGCTTTATTAGATACACCCTTAAATAAGCCTGAATTCAAGTTGTTGATTTGATTCCATCCTATTTGCGGCACTTTTACTTTGTTCGAAAATTTGACCACATCCACATCAAAAATACCTAAACCTTTAGTGTCACCTTCTTCTGTAGAATTACACATTAACTGCATACCTAAACAAATACCCAAAACAGGTTGTTTTAAATCAGCAATACTATCGTGCAAACCACTTTCTAACAATTTAGACATGGCACTACTGGCCTCACCTACTCCAGGAAATATCACCTTGTCAGCGGTTTTAATTTCATTTATGTCATTGCTTAAAACAGCCTCATACCCTAAGCGTTGTATTGCAAATTTGATACTTTGAATGTTGCCTGCACCGTAATTGATTATAACTATCTTCATTTTAAAGAACTCCCTTTGTACTTGGTAAAACCATTTTTTCTACATCTCTTTTTACTGCCATTTTAATGGCTTTGGCAAATGCTTTAAAAATTGCCTCTATTTTATGATGCTCATTGGTGCCTTCAGCCTTCACATTAAGATTCGCCTTTGCACCATCTGTAAATGATTTAAAAAAATGATAAAACATTTCAGTTGGCATATCACCCACTTTTTCGCGTTTAAAATCAGCATCCCACACGAGCCAATTTCTACCACCAAAATCGATGGCAACCTGAGCGAGACAATCATCCATAGGTAAACAAAAACCATAGCGTTCTATGCCAAGTTTATTGCCCAGAGCTGTATTAAATACTTCGCCCAGCGCAATTGCCGTATCTTCAATAGTATGGTGTTCATCAACTTCAAGATCACCATCTACTTTAATCTCTATGTCCATTTGACCGTGTCTAGCCAATTGATCTAACATGTGATCAAAGAAAGCGAGACCAGTGTCGATTTTACTTTTACCAGTTCCATCAAGATTCAATTTGATTAGAATATCAGTTTCATTGGTTTTTCGATGCGTTTCTGCGCTTCGATCATTCAACTTTAAAAACTCATATATTTTTTCCCAATCATTACTTTCAATAGCTATGTGTTGATTAAGGTCATCGCGCTTTACTGTAATTTCTCCGGTACCTAGATTTGTTTCATCATTGATGTAAATTCCTTTAGCGCCTAGGTTTTTAGCCAGTTCCATATCTGTTAATCGATCACCAATCACAAACGAATTTGCTAAATCATAATCTTCTGAAAAATATTCAGTTAATAAACCAGTACCGGGTTTTCTAGTATTTGCATTCTCATGCGGAAAAGTTCTATCTAAAAATACTTTATCAAAAACTACTCCTTCATTTTCAAATGACTTCATAATAAAATTATGAACTGGCCAAAATGTATCTTCCGGAAAAACATCAGTACCAAGTCCATCTTGATTGGTAATCATTACCAATTCGTAATCTAGCTCTTTTGCTATTTTTCCTAAAAATGTAAATGCCTTAGGATAAAAGATCATTTTTTCAAATGCATCAATTTGCTCATCAACGGTTTCCTTAATCATGGTACCATCACGGTCAATAAATAATACCCTTTTACCGCTATTTAATTGCTCATTAGATTTGCTCATCACCAATATTATTTAAGGCTTTTACAAGTTTTATATTTTCTTCAATGCTACCAATTGTAAATCGTAACGTATTTTCACATAAAGGTTGATTGTTTCTATTTCTTACCACTACCCCTCTTTTAAGTAATTGACTATATCGCTTGTCAGCATCATCAACTTTTACCAATAAAAAGTTGGCATCAGAAGGATACACTTTAGTAATGAATGGAATATTTGGAAGCATTTTTATAAGAATCTTTTTCTGATTCAATATTTCATTTATTTCAGAACTGATACGATATTCGTCTGAAACCCTCTTTAATGCATGTGTTTGTGTTAATTCATTGACATTATAGGGCGGCTTAATTTTATTTAATACTGCAATAATTTCTTCGGATGCAATACAAATTCCCAATCGAATACCAGCCATACCAAATGCTTTTGATAAGGTTTGTGTTATAACCAAATTAGGATATTCTTTTAGTTTAGTTACCCAACTTTCATTTGATGAAAAATCAATATAAGCCTCATCGATAACCAGCAAACCATTAAATTTTTGCAGCAATTCTAAAATTGAATTTTCGCTAAAACTATTACCTGTTGGATTATTTGGTGAACAGATAAAAATCATTTTTGTCTGCGCATCAACTTTTGATAAAATCGCTTCAACATTGGGTTGAAAATCTTCTGTTAATAATACTTCACGATTTTCAATGGTATTAATTCCTGATAAAACTTTATACATTCCATAAGTCGGTGGTAAGGTAATTACATTATCAATTTTAGGTTCGCAAAAAGCTCTAAATAATAAATCTAATACTTCATCACTACCATTACCCAAAAGTATATTAGCCGCTTTTATATTTTTCTGTTTTGCAAGAATAAATTTTAAATTCCGTTGTTGCGGATCCGGATACCGATTCACTCCATTGTCATACGGATTTTCATTGGCATCTAAAAAAACCATAGCAGAGCCATCAGAAACGTATTCATCTCGTGCTGAAGAATACGGACTTAAGTCTTTCACATTCTCGCGAATTATATTTTCTAATTTGAAATTCATTCTTTTAAACTGTTGAGACGTAATGTCACTGCATTTTTATGTGCCTGTAAGCCTTCTGCCTCGGCCATTAATTCAATAGCATTTCCGATATTTTTAATTCCTTCTTTACTTATTTTTTGAAAGGTCATACTTTTCGTAAAACTATCAAGGTTTACACCACTGTATTGTTTTGCGTAACCATTAGTAGGCAACGTATGATTGGTGCCTGATGCATAATCACCTGCACTTTCTGGTGTGTAGTTACCAATAAATACAGAACCAGCATTCAAAATATTATCAATGTATAATTTCTCATTTTTCACACAAATAATATAATGCTCAGGACCATATGCATTTATAAAATCGATAGCAGTTTGATCATTGTCAATGTATATCAATTTACTATTTGCAATTGCTTTCTCAGCAATTTCTTTTCTAGGTAAATCTTTTAGCTGGCTTTCAATTTCTGTTTCTACAGCATCAATCATCGCTTCTGATCTTGAAACTAAAATCACTTGACTATCAACACCATGTTCTGCTTGACTCAATAAATCGGAAGCGACAAATGCGGCATTTGCTGAATCATCTGCCACAACTAACAATTCACTTGGGCCCGCTGGCATATCTATAGCAACTCCATGTTTAGTTGCAATTTGTTTGGCAACAGTAACATATTGATTTCCTGGCCCAAATATTTTATATACTTGCGGAATACTTTCTGTACCGAAGGTCATTGCAGCAATCGCCTGTATACCACCAACTTTATAAATTTTTGAAACACCGCATAAACTAGCTGTGTAAAGTATTACCGGATTTATTTTTCCTTCTTTATTTGGAGGTGAACACAATACTACATCTCTGCAACCTGCAATTGATGCTGGTACTGCTAACATTAAAATGGTTGAAAATAAGGGTGCTGTTCCACCGGGAATATATAACCCTACTTTTTGTATGGGTCTTTTTACCTGCCAACAACGAACTCCTTTTGTATTTTCAACTTCTACCTTTTCTGTTTTTTGCGCCTTATGAAAAGTGAAAATATTGGTTTTAGCCAATTGAATTGCATCTTTCAAATCTTCAGGCACTAAAGCAATTGCTTCTGCTATTTCACTCTCCGATATTTCAAAATTTGATATAACAGCACCATCAAACTGTTCAGTAAATTTTCTAAGCGCATTATCACCCTTTTCTTGTACTTCTGAGAATACTGCATTAACAGTTCCTTCAATATCTGATACCGTTTGTGTAGGACGTCTTAAAACATCTTTCCAATCCTTTATTTCAGGTTTATATATTTTTTTCATAAACTTTGTATCAATTAGGCTCTCACTAATTTGAAATAACAATACGGTGCCTTACACCACCATTTTCTCAATTGGGCAAACTAATATTCCTTCTGCTCCTGCAACTCGTAATTCATCAATAACTTCCCAAAAGGTATCACTATTAATAACGGTGTGAACCGAACTCCATCCTTCTTCTGCTAAAGGTAAAACAGTTGGACTTCTCATACCCGGTAATAATTTAAGAATTTCATCTAATTTATCATTTGGGGCATTCATCAAAACATATTTTGATTGACGTGCCTTCAAAACCGACTTAATTCTAAATTGCATCTTTGTTAAGATGGCTTTTCGTTCTTCTGATATTTTGGGCGATACTGCAAGTACTGCTTCACTTTTAAGCATTACTTCAACTTCTTTCAAATTGTTCTTAAACAATGTACTTCCACTTGACACAATGTCGCAAATGGCATCTGCAAGCCCAATATTAGGAGCAATTTCTACAGAACCGTTTATAATGTGCAAATCTGCCTTAACGCCTTTTGACTCTAAATAGTTACGAACAGTATTCGGGTAACTAGTAGCAATACGTTTTCCTTCAAAATCTTGTACTGCATTATACTTTACAGATTTTGGTACAGCAAGCGAAACTTTACATTTTGAAAAACCTAGTTTCTCAACAAATTCAATATCGTCACCTTTTTCAATCAGTACATTTTCTCCGATAATTGCAATATCAACTACTCCATCTCTTAAATACTGAGGAATATCACCGTTTCTTAGATAGAAAACTTCTAATGGAAAATTTCTTGATGAAGCTTTCAACTGATCTTTTCCATTATCAATTGAGATACCACAGTCTTTTAATATTTGTAAAGAATCTTCATTGAGCCGTCCTGATTTTTGAATGGCAATTCTAATTTTGGTCATTTTATTGTTTTTAGGTTTGAGAAAGGCAAATTGGTTTAAAAACAAAACCCGCTTGATTTCTCAAACGGGTTATAAATTATCTTGTAATACTACAATACATTTTTACCTCGCTTGAGCGCAGAAATAAAAATGATGATGTGTATTGTTGTTTCTCATTACAATGTAAATGTAAAAGGTTTTTTAGATTCTACAAAAGAAAAGTTCAAATTTGAACATTTTTCAGATATAGAGGCGCTAATCGCAACAATTTTAGTTGTTTCCTAGTATCAAAGGAAGCCCTGAATCACCTCCGCCAACTACAATAACCTTAGTGTTTGGCGATTCTGCTAATTTAATAGTCGCATCTATACCTTTGTCTTGCAAAATTTTATCAGTTAATGAGGCACTTAGAATTTTGTTTGCATCCGCTTTACCTTGTGCTTCAATAGTTACTTTTTCAGCTTCTTTTTTAGCGGTAACAAGCCTAAACTCATATTCTAACGACTCTTGTTCTTGTTTTAGTTTGCGTTCAATTGCATCCTTAATTGTTGGTGGTAATGTTACATCACGCACCAAAATTTCGTTCAATTGAATATATTCTCCCTCAACAATTTTTTGAGTTTCATCAAAAATTTCTTGTTGTATTGCATCCCTTTTACTAGAATACAATTGCTCTGGCGTATATCTACCTACTACACTTCTTGCGGCAGAACGAATAGTTGGTAAAAGTACTCGCTGAATATATTGAGCACCTTTTTCTTGGTGAAGTTTTCCTAAAAACTCTCTTTTTGGTTCAAACCAAGCTGAGGCTTCTAATTTAATATCTAAACCATTGCTAGATAGTACATTCATTTTTTCTAAAACTTCTTGTTGTCTTACTTCATAAATGAATACTTTGTTCCATGGTGCAACCACATGAAAACCTTCTCCTAGCGGTGGTTCATCCGTAACTACTCCACCCCCAAATGTCTTATAAAGTACTCCGGCTTCACCTGAATTTATGGTGACAGCAGATTTAGAAATTAAAATAATAAGCAGTACTGCCCCGAAAATAACTGGTAGTGCAATTTTTGGTAATTTATCCATTGAAATAGTGTTTATGTTAGTCCGTTATACTTTCTAATGAGCCATTCTAAAGTCAGTGCAAAAGCAATGAAACCCAATAATATTCGGAAATCTATCAAAGATACAATTTTTTTAATGCTTTTCTGTACTGGTAAATATCGCTCATCACCCGTCAATACTTTGATAAGCTCGTCTATTTGATCTGAATAAAAGAGTTTACCTTCACTATTTTCTGCCAATTGTTTGAGCTTGATAGCATTGGCTGAAACAAACTGTTGTTCTACATCATAATCAAGTATTCTAAATGAACCTGATTTAGATAAATTTTCATTTTTTACCGATACTGTGAATTGATATTCTCCTGAAGACTGATTGCTTAAATCGGCTTCATAGAACCCATTATTTAAGAGCATAGGAATATCTGTAGTTATATCAGTATCACTATTTTTTAAATGTAAAACTAAACTTGCATTTGAATCAAACTCAAAAGTTTCATCAAAGTAACTTGCATGAATTCGTGCTTCAGTACTTCCTTCATAGACAGATTTAAAATCTAGAGTTAATCGCTCTTTAGATTTATTATCAGATAAATAAATCATAAGCTTGCCTATCAATTCATCAAAATCACGAAAACTTTGATTATTTCGATAATCTTGAATTCTCCATTTCCAAATATTTTCCCCTAATAACAAAGCATTTTTTGTTTCTCCGTCTGTTAATACTGCCAATAAAGGTGATGCCATTGAAACTCCTTTAATTTGCATTTTTAATAAGGTTTCATGCTCGCCATTAATACCAATTGGACCCACATCGGAATCTAATGGTGGAAAATCATCAAATGAAATTTGAGAAATATCAAATTTCGAAAAACCTTCATTTTTTACAGGAATAATCTCTTGTATTGGGTAATTGTCTTCAATGCGAAATTGTTTCTGTATTCCATTAACAAATCTTAAATCGGTATTTGGTCCAAGAATAGAAAAGATGTTGGCTTTCTTTGTATTGATGTATTCATATATTGATTTAAAAGTTGCTGTTGGCTGATACAAAATAAAAATGTCATAGGCATCTAAATTCTTTTCGGAAGGCTTTATAATTGCAACAGATCTTTGCTCGTTCCGCTCTATTGATTTTTTTAAAACGCCAATATCAGGGTGCAACATATCTGAAACAATAGCGATATTTGTCTTTTCGTCAATAACTTCAACAGTCAAACTTTTTTTATTATTCGTGATGTTTCGTTCTCCATCAATAGTTGAAACAGCTACTTCTAAATATTTAACACCAACCGAACCAGCATCTAATAATGTGTTAATTACTCTAGTATTGTCAGTACTCGAAAGTCTAAGATTCTCACTAAAGACCTTTTTTCCATCCAAAGAAATAGTAACTGTTTTAAGAATAGTGCTACCCCCTTCATAGGTTATAAATAATTCTATTGGATATTTATTCTTTAAAAAGGCATATTTATTGGCATTGACTTGATCAACACGAATATCTTCATAAAGTGTTGTGTCACCAATCACTATAGGATATACTGTTAGATTAGAATTTAATGAAGCGTTGACATAATCAGTACCAAAAGTTTGATTACCATCAGAGAGTAATACAACCACATCATTTTTCGAGTAAATCTCTTGTAATGTATTTAGTGCATTTGCAATGTTAGTTGTTTTTTCAGTGAAGGATAAGGTGTCAGTAGTCGAAATTTTAGAACCGAAATTGTAAGCGTTCAATTTGAATTTTGAAGTAATTTCATCAGATTCATTTAACTTGTTAACTGAATTTTGAAGTTGTTCTCTATACTTTGAAATTGATGATGAATTATCTGAAAGTACTAACAAATTGGCTTTTGTTATTGTGTACTCGTCTTTGCTAAACTTCGGATTAATCAGTAGCAGAAATGCACAAAACCAAGTTACAAACCTAAGCAGGGAAAGAATTATAGGAAGTTTACCAGCTTTTTTAGATTTATAAAAATACTGAAACAGTACCAACCCTAATGACACAATTGCCGCCAGGATTATTATGAGTACTGTTTGGATATCCATTAAATTTTTTGATTAAAGTTAAGTGCATTGATCCTAGAAATAGAATGTTCAAAACACTAAACTCTTATTTAAGTAAGCATACCACCGTCAACATTTAAAACTTGACCCGTAACATATGCAGAAAGATCTGATGCTAAAAATAGACAAGCATTTGCAATATCTTCAGGTGAACCGCCTCTTTTCAACGGAATAGCATCACGCCAACCTTGTACTGTTTTCTCATCTAACTTACCTGTCATTTCAGTTTCAATAAAACCAGGAGCTATGGCATTGCAACGAATATTTCTAGATCCTAATTCTAAAGCTATTGATTTGGTAAAACCAATCATACCAGCCTTTGATGCGGCATAGTTTGCTTGACCAGCATTGCCTTTTACACCAACAACGCTACTCATATTTATGATTGAACCAGCTCGTTGCTTCAAAAATGTACGCTGAACTGCTTTTGTCATGTTAAATACTGACTTCAAGTTGATTTCGATTACTGAATCAAAATCATCTTCAGCCATACGCATTAAAAGATTATCTTTTGTAATACCTGCATTATTGATTAAGACATCAATTCCTCCAAAATCTTCTAAAACTTTAGCAACAAGAGCTTCGGATTCAGAAAAGCTTGCAGCATTACTTTTATATGCTTTAGCCTTTACGCCTTTTGCAGTAAGTTCTTTTTCTAGTTCTAAAGCAGGTGCTTCACTTGAACTATATGTAAATGCTACATTTGCACCATGTGCAGCAAATACTTCAGCGATTCCTCTTCCAATACCGCGACTTGCACCGGTAACAATTACATTCTTTCCTTCTAAAAGTTTCATTTTAACTCTTTTTAATGTCAATATTCAAGCAGTACTTCAAATATAAGTTATGTTCTTCGATAGATAAAAGAAAAAAAGCCATCTGAAAGAAAATTCCGATGGCCTCTATTTTATAGCATTGAGAATATTATCCCATTACTTCTTTTACTTTCTTGCCAATTTCAGCAGGTGAATCCACCACATGAATACCGCAATCACGCATTATTTGTTTTTTGGCTTGTGCTGTGTCATCACTGCCACCAACAATAGCACCAGCGTGCCCCATAGTTCTACCTGCAGGTGCTGTTTCGCCAGCAATGAAACCAATAATTGGTTTTTTACTTCCACTTGCTTTGTACCAATTAGCAGCATCAGCTTCTAATTGACCGCCAATTTCACCAATCATAACAACACATTCTGTTTCAGGGTCATTGATCAATAACTCAACAGCTTCTTTAGTAGTTGTTCCGATTATTGGATCACCACCAATACCAATTGCAGTTGTAATTCCTAATCCTTGACGTACTACTTGATCAGCAGCTTCATAGGTTAATGTTCCTGACTTAGAAACTATACCTACAGTTCCTTTTTTGAAAACAAAACCTGGCATAATACCAACCTTGGCTTCACCCGGAGTAATTACACCCGGACAGTTAGGACCAACTAATCTACAATCACGGCTAGAAATATAATTTGCAGCCTTAACCATATCTGCCACAGGAATACCTTCTGTAATAGTAATAATAACTTTTATACCCGCATCAGCTGCTTCCATAATAGCGTCAGCTGCAAATGCTGGTGGCACAAAAATAATACTGGTATCAGCACCAACTTCTTTTACTGCATCAACAACAGTATTAAAAACAGGTCTGCCCAAATGCTCTTGACCTCCTTTACCCGGAGTTACACCACCAACAACGTTGGTACCATATTCAATCATTTGTTCGGCGTGAAAAGTACCTTCACTACCGGTAAAACCTTGTACAATTATTTTTGAATCTTTATTTACTAGAACACTCATAGGGTCTGTGGTTTATTTTTTTTCGCTGCACAAAAATATAGCTTTGATTTGAATTGCAAAGCCTACTTAATCATTGTTGTTTTAATTTTTCTAAAATTGATGGAATTTTCTTCACATCAGCCATCTGTTTTAATTTTTTACGAGCCTCTTCAACAGGACTACCGAAATAGGTTTTACCACCTGCTAATGATTTTGAAATACCGGTTTGTGCTAATACAATAGCACCTTTACCTATTCTAATTGCGCTAGTCACCCCTACTTGGCCCCATAGGGTTACTTCATCTTCAATGACTACACAGCCTGCTATTCCGCATTGTGCAGCAATCAAACATTTTTTACCAATTATTGTGTCATGCCCAACTTGAACTTGATTATCTAACTTGGTGCCTTCGCCGATTATAGTACTACCTGTTACTCCTTTATCTATGGTGCAGCCTGCTCCTATTTCTACATTATTTTGAATAACAATGGTTCCGCCAGATTTTAATTTATCAAAACCTTCTGGCCTATTCTTAAAATAAAAAGCATCTGAACCTAATACAGATCCTGAATGAATCGTAACATTATCACCAATACTACAACCATCATATATTGCAACATTGGCGTGAATTAAACAATTCGCTCCGATTTCTACATTATTTCCTAAATAAACATTAGGCTGAATCACCGTACCCTCACCTATTTTGGCTGAAGCGGCAATTGAATTTACTGATTTTTCAAACGGCTTAAAAAACTGTGTCAATTTGTTGAAATCGCTAAAAGGATCTTCTGAAATTAAAAGTGCTTTTCCTTCAGGACAATCAACTTTTTTATTGATCAATACCGTTGTAGCCTTACATGTCAAGGCTTTGTCGTAGTATTTTGGATGGTCAACAAAAACAATATCCCCGCTTTCAACTACATGAATTTCGTTCATGCCAAGAACTGCAAAATCATCAGAACCAACATATTCAACCCCAAGAATCTCTGCAATTTGCTTGAGTGTATAAGTGGTTGGAAATTTCATTTGCTACTTTTTATTTCAATGGGTAGAATGAGTACTTATTCTTTTACTCTTTCCATGTAAGAACTATTTGAAGTATCGATTTTTATCTTATCACCTTCATTGATAAATAAGGGTACATTTACTTCCGCACCTGACTCAACCGTAGCTGGCTTGGTTGCATTTGTGGCTGTGTTTCCTTTTACTCCAGGTTCTGTATAAGTAACCGTAAGTACAACACTTGCTGGCATATCAACAGAAAGTGGCATACTATCTTCCGTATTAAAAAGAATGGTAACTACTTCGCCTTCTTTTAATAAATCTGGAGAATCTAAAGTATCTTTTTGGAGTTCAATTTGATTGTAATCATCGGTATTCATGAAATGATACGTCTGATCAACCGCGTACAAAAACTGGTACGATCTTGTTTCTACACGAACATCTTCAATTTTATGACCAGCAGAAAAAGTGTTGTCAAGAACTTTACCTGATGATACACTTCTTAATTTTGTACGCACAAAGGCTGGACCTTTGCCTGGTTTAACGTGAAGGAATTCAATAATTTTATAAATATCGTTGTTGTAACGAATACAAAGTCCTTTTCTAATATCTGATGTAGATGCCATGTTTTATTAATTTGTGCTAAAATAGCCTTTCATAATTCCGCGTTGCGAATTCTTAATGAATTGTAATATCTCGTCTCGCTCAGGAGTCGCCTCCATCTCAGCTTCTATTATTTGAGCTGCTTGTGAATTATTAAAATTCTTTTGATATAATATGCGATAAATATTTTGAATCTCTCTAATCTTCTCTGATGGAATACCTCTTCTTCGTAGCCCTATTGAATTGATACCAACATATGATAAAGGTTCACGAGCCGCCTTAACATATGGTGGGACATCTTTACGTACCAAAGAACCACCCGTAACAAAAGCATGATTTCCGATAGAAACAAATTGATGCACAGCTACAAGACCTGCTAAAATTACATTATCACCAATTGTTACGTGGCCTGCTAAGGTTGAATTATTAGAGAAAATACAATTGTTACCAATAACACAGTCATGAGCAACATGGCAATACGCCATTATTAAACAATTTTTACCAATAACGGTTTTATGTCTATCAGAAGTGCCTTTATGTATTGTAGCACATTCTCGAATTGTTGTGCCATTACCAATAGTTACAGTAGTTTCTTCACCATCATATTTTAAATCTTGTGGTGGTGCAGAAATTACCGCTCCCGGAAAAATATTACAGTTCTTTCCGATTCTAGCGCCTTCCATAATGGTGACATTTGAACCGATCCATGTACCATCACCTATTGTAACATTATTATGAATTGTAGTAAATGGTTCTACAACTACATTTTTTGCTATTTTGGCTCCGGGATGAATATAAGCTAGGGGTTGATTCATTCTGGTTTTATTTGACTTTAACTATTTGGGCCATAATCTCCGCTTCCGAAGCTAGTTTTCCGTTTGTATATGCTTTTGCATGCATTTGGCAGAGGCCTCTACGAATAGGCGACATCAAATCTAGTTTGAATATAAGTGTGTCACCAGGCACAACTTGTTGCTTATACCGAACCTTATCAATCTTAAGTAAATATGTTAGGTAATTTTCAGGGTCAGGTACGGTATTTAAAACTAATATACCTCCTGTTTGCGCCATCGCTTCAAGCTGTAAAACGCCTGGCATTACTGGTGCACCTGGAAAATGGCCTACAAAAAAAGGTTCATTCATAGTAACATTTTTCAATCCTACTACGTGTGTATCTGAAAGCTCTAAAATTTGATCGACCAACAAAAATGGCGGTCTATGTGGTAATGTATCCATAATCTGAACAACATCCATTAATGGTGGTTTGTTCAAATCATATGTTGGTACATTATTACGTTTTTCTTGCTTTATTATTTTAGATAATTTCTGAGCAAATTGCGTATTTACAAAATGACCCGGTTTATTAGCAATCACCTTACCACGAAAACGGGTTCCGGCTAAGGCTAAATCACCTATAACATCTAAAAGTTTATGTCTTGCAGCTTCATTTGGTTGGTGAAGTGTTAGATTATCAAGAATACCATTTGGCTTTACAGATAACTTTTTCTTATCAAAAGCTTTTTCAAGCTTTTTCATTGTAGTCTCTGAAATCTCTTTATCTACATAAACAATTGCATTATTTAAATCTCCGCCTTTAATAAGACCGTTTTCTAATAATGCTTCTAATTCATGAAGAAAACTAAATGTACGAGCATCAGCAATTTCAGACTTAAAATCAGAAATTGTCTCCAACGTTGCATTTTGCGTTCCTAAAACCTTGGTGCCAAAATCTACCATTGTGGTCACTTGGTATTCGTCAGAAGGAATTACCGTTATTTCGCTACCAGTAGAATCGTCTCTAAAAGTAATTACATCTTTAACAATGTATTCTTCAAAGTCAGCATCTTGATCTTTGGCACCTACAATATCTAAAGCTTCAACAAAATACTTTGATGAGCCATCCATAATTGGAGGTTCAGATGAATCTAATTCAATTAGAACATTGTCAATTTCCATACCGACTAAAGCCGCCAATACATGTTCAGACGTCTGAATTTTTACACCATTTTTCTCTAGATTGGTACCGCGTTGTGTATTAACAACATAATTAGCATCCGCCTCTATAATAGGAGAACCTTCTAGGTCAACCCTTTTAAACCTATACCCATGATTTACAGGAGCAGGCATAAATTTCATAGTGACATTTTCTCCGGTATGTAGACCAACACCTTTTAAGATTATCTCTTTTGATATTGTTCTTTGCTTTCTTGTGGTATTACTCACAATTATTTCTTTTTTTCGAGTTTATCAATTCGTTTTACAATTTTTGGTAGGTTTTTAAAATGTACATATGACTTACTGTATTCACCATAATTAAATGCTGGTGAACCCTGTATCATCTCATTATCTTTTACATTTCTACCAATGCCAGCTTGCGCTTGTATTCTTACATTATCGCCAATTGTTATGTGACCAACTATACCCACTTGACCACCAATCATACAGTGTTTGCCAATTTTAGTAGAGCCAGCTATGCCTGTCTGTGCTGCGATAACGGTATATTCTCCTATTTCTACGTTATGTGCTATTTGTATCTGATTGTCAAGCTTAACACCTTTACGTAGTATTGTTGATCCCATTGTAGCTCGGTCAATAGTAGTACCTGCACCGATATCAACATTATCTTCTAAAATAACATTACCCGTTTGTGGAATTTTTGTGTAGCCGCCTTTTCCATCTGGTGCAAAGCCAAAACCATCAGCCCCTATTATAGCACCACTATTAATTACACAATCATTACCAATTATTGAGTCTTGATGTATTTTACCTCCGGCAAATACAATTACGTTATTACCAATTGTTACATCATCACCAATATATACATTCGGATGTATTTTTACATTATCACCTAAAGTCACATTCTCACCTATGTATGAAAACGCTCCTATGTAAAGGTCTTTGCCATGAACTAGACTTTCAGTTTTATGTACATAAGTATCAATGCCCACTTTAGATACTTTTACTTCACTATAGTACTGTAATAATTTTGAGAAAGAATGATAAGCATCATCAACTTTAATTAACGTAGTAGTCAATTCTTGTTCTGGAACAAAGTCTTTGTTTACAAGGGTTATTGATGCTTTGGTGGAGTATATAAACGACGTGTATTTAGGGTTAGCCAAAAAAGTCAGAGAGCCTATTTCACCGTCTTCGATTTTTGCTAATTTATGAACGGCGATTTCTGGATTCCCATCAACCTCACCTTCTAAAATGCCTGCAATTTGACCTGCCGTAAATTCCAATATGAGTTCAGTTATATTGATCGTTGTGAAACAAAAGTAATAAGAAACTATCTTAATTGTATGTTATAAATTGTTTTCGTCTCTTTTTATGTTAAATCAACATTGTAAGATTCATCTTGCAGCAATTTATAATAACCTGACTTAGTTTGTTTTAAGCTGGCTCTTTGGATAGCAAAAATAATATTTAACAACTGCTTTTGATAGCGCTTCTAAATTCATCTTATCTAATGTGTCTGTAACATCTATTATGTCTCCTTGTTTTTTAGAAATATTAATTCTTTGCTCATCTAAGTCATAAGCACGATTGCTAATTTGACCTTCAAAAACAAAATAAGCAGCTTCTTCTTTGCTAAGGTTGTTTGCTTTAGCAAAACCATTTAATATTTTATCAATTTCATCAATTGGTTTTGGATGATCTGAAATAGTCACTTTAGGCAACTTTCTATCAATTATTATTGCGCAAAGTTCAGACAACACAAAATCTGAATGATTGCGCCAATATTTTAAAGCTGAAATAATATCAACATCATCAAGCAATGCAAATGATTCTAAAACTTCTGTATTAAACTCGGCCTTACCAATTGAATTTTTTAGAAAGAAACGTAAGGGCTCACTGCATTGTAATTCCAATCCAGATTTTGTCAGTTCTTTTGCACGTGTAAAAATTCGAATTAATAATTGCTCTGCAGCTAATGATGTTTTATGTAGATAGACTTGCCAATACATAAATCGGCGAGCCATTAAAAATTTTTCAACTGAATAAATTCCCTTTTCTTCAACTACCAATTTATCATCAACCACATTTAACATGGTGATTAATCGCTCTGCGTTAATATTACCCTCGGCTACACCTGTATAGAAACTATCACGTTTTAAATAATCTAACCTATCAATATCTAACTGACTAGAAACAAGTTGATTCAAAAACGTTTTTGGGTGCTCTTTTTTGAAAATTTGAATAGCGGTAGTTAAACTTCCGTTAAACCGTTTATTGAGTTTCTCCATAAATAACAACGAAATATGCTCATGATTTACACCCTCAACTATACTATGTTCCATGGTATGTGAAAACGGTCCGTGGCCAATATCATGAAGCAATATGGCACATAATAAACCAGTTTCTTCATCTTCTGTTATTTCAATCTGCTTAAAACGAAGGGCTTGTATGGTAGTTTGCATTAAATACATACAACCTAAAGCATGATGAAAACGCGTGTGGTGTGCCCCAGGAAATACCAAATATGAAAGGCCCATTTGCGAAATTCTTCGCAAACGTTGAAAATACGGGTCATCGATTAGGTCATAAATGAGATCATTGGGTATTCGAATAAATCCGTAAATTGGATCATTGAAAACTTGCCCGCCAGAACGTGCGGATTTGAACTTATTGTATTTCGCCAAAATATGATTGCTTTTTACAGCAAATATACTTACTAAATGAACAAGATTACTATACTTTGGGTTGACGATGAAATTGACTTGCTAAAGCCTCATATCCTTTTTTTAAAAGGAAAAAACTATGATTGCATTACCTGCCCTAGCGGACAAGAAGCTTTAGAAATTCTTGCTGATAATAAAGTGGATATTGTTTTTCTTGATGAAAATATGCCCGGCATTTCAGGCTTAGAAACTTTGAGTGAAATAAAATTGATGGATTCTTCTATTCCGGTAGTAATGATTACGAAAAACGAGGAAGAGTCTATTATGGAAGATGCAATAGGTTCTAAGATTGCAGACTATCTGATTAAGCCTGTAAACCCAAATCAAATATTATTATCCTTAAAAAAGAACCTGGATCATTCGCGATTGGTTTCTGAAAAAACTACATCAAACTATCAACAAGAGTTTCGAAAAATTGCCATGGACCTTTCTATGGTAAATAATTTTGAAGAATGGGCTCAACTTTATAAAAAGCTTATTTATTGGGAGTTGCAATTAGAAGAAATTGAAGATAGCGGGATGTTTGAAATATTGGAATCGCAAAAAGTGGAAGCCAATGCACAATTCGGAAAGTTTGTAGACAAACACTATGCTGATTGGTTTGACGGTCATGATGGCCCTGTTATGTCTCATACGTTATTTAAGAATTGGATAGCTCCTGAACTAAAAAAAACACCTACGCTATTAATTGTTGTAGACAATTTAAGATATGACCAATGGTTTGCTTTTGAAGAAACCGTAACTAACTTTTATAAAAAAATTAAAGAAACCTCGTATTACAGTATTTTGCCGACGGCAACTCAATATGCGAGAAATGCAATTTTCTCTGGTCTAACGCCACTTGGCATGGAAAAAAGACATCCGGAGTGGTGGAAAAATGATACGGATGAAGGCGGTAAAAATCTGTTTGAAGATAAATTTTTGGGTGCACAAATTGAGCGCCTTGGTTTAGACATTAAATGGGAATACCACAAAATAAGTAGCTTAAAACAAGGGAAACATTTATCGCAAAATTTCAAGTCTCAAAAAGACAATGACCTAACTGCTATTGTCTATAATTTTGTGGATATGCTTTCGCATTCAAAAACTGAAATGGAAGTTATAAAAGAACTAGCTTCTAATGATAAAGCATATCGTTCATTGACTCAAAGTTGGTTTAAAAATTCACCATTGCTTGAAATTATTCAACAAGCACAGCAAATGGGCATGAAATTAATTATTACCACAGATCACGGTACTATTAATGTAAAACATCCTTCAAAAGTAATTGGAGACAAAGAAACGAGTCTTAATTTACGTTATAAAACAGGGCGTAGCTTAACCTTTGACGATAAAGATGTTCTTGCTGCAAGAGACCCAAAATCAATTCACTTACCGAGTATAAATATGAGTAGTTCTTATATTTTTGCTAAAAATGATTTGTTTTTCGCTTATCCTAATAATTACAATCACTATGTAAGTTATTATCGTAATACCTATCAACATGGTGGTGTTTCTTTAGAAGAAATGATTATTCCTTTTGTAGTTTTAGATCCTAAATAAATATCCATATCTAAGTCTTTAATATTTATTTAAAAAAAGGATTATTCCATGAATTTGGAATAATTACGGATATGCAATAATTTAACTTCTATTCACAAAAGAATTCAAAAAAAATTATTTTTTTCTGGACAAAAACAGAATCAACAATAACGCGAATAATAGCACCAAATATAATCCATTTTCCTTCCAGTCAAAGAAGTTGTCGAAATTAAGATTTAAGAATGTGCCTAATATTGCTACTACTATGAGTATTGTGACTACAGTGTCTTTTTTCATTTGTTGAGTATAATTCCTATCAGGTTGTGATTAAAATGTAATAACCAAGTCACAAAAAATGCCAGATACATTGACCAATTGATTTTACAATAAAAATATAAAGTATTTAAAACTACACCCCCAATAAATGCAAAAAATACATAATAAAGACTATAAAAATGAATTGCTGCGAACACTAATGAAGAAATAATTATCGTTGCATACTTGTTTAAAAATTTACAAATTATTTCATTTAAAAACATATTAAAAATCAGTGTTTCAATAATGGGACCATAAACTAGTGCCATTGTATATTTTTCTTGACTTGATTTGAATAATTGTTCATCTTCAAAACCTGTATTCAAATCGAATTGAGAGACTAAAAATTCAAATAACATACTGTTTGAAAAAAGTAAAATTTGAGCTACAATAAAATAAAATAATAAGAGCCATCTTTTATCTTCAACAGTATTCAATCGACTTATTATGTTCATTTTAGTTTAAATAAAAAAGATTTTTGCTTATTTATATCATATGCAATTTCTTCCAACACTGGTGCAATTAAAATTGCGCTTCATAAGCGCAATGAATCTAAATCATGAAAGGATTTGGTAAACGTACTAGCTCCAAGTATTTTAGATATATATTCTGCAATCGTATAACCGTATATAATCAATACTAAAAAAAAGAACAGGTGAATACTTATTCAAAGAATATTTAGAAGTATTCAAAATTGATACTATTTTTTAAGAATTTTAACAAAATAATATACCAAACCAGCAGTGATTAATGGAATTATAAGCGAATATATTAAGTCAAAATAAAATCCTTTATTGTAAATACAACCCATCACAAAACATACTAAGAAAATTGTAATAAAATAAGTTACAAATTGCAGTTTAAATTTCATTATAGAATACTTTGTAAAGAAATTAAAATTATAAAACTGGTTTCACCAATTAAATCTAAAATACTTAAAGTTAAGAAATCCTATGATTTAATAGTATACTTAATTTTACGGATAGCTTTTAGAACAATACTAAAAGATTATTTTAAAGCTAAAGCATATCTATATGGCTTACTACTTGTGTGAAAAAAATCTTGGTGCTTATTAAGCACAATGCAATTAATTTTCTGTATTTAATTTGTAAATAGAATAGCTAAATTTGTTCAATATTCGAGAAAATATATCATTGCTAGCTAATAGCATTATATTGATAATTTTTTTCTTTCTATGTTTAATTATTAATGATTTAATCAATGCAGCTATTATATTCTTTAGATCAAATCGATAGCGTTGCCAAAGGCATTATTCAAAATTCAGCATTTAAAACTCTTTGTTTTTATGCAGAAATGGGTGCCGGTAAAACAACATTAATAAAGTCACTTGTTAAAGAATTGGGCGGTGGCACTGTAGCGAACAGCCCTACTTTCGGAATTGTAAATGAATACCACAAAGAAGATGGTGAATTGTTAGGTTACCATTTTGATTTTTACCGATTAAAAGATGAAACAGAGGCTTTAGATTTAGGTTTTGAAGATTACCTAAGTCAAGATGTATGGATTTTTATTGAATGGCCAGAAAAAATAAATTCTTATTTACCAGATGAATCCACAAATATTACTATTGATATCATTGATGATGTAACTCGAAATATAGAATTACAGTAATATTTTGCAATTAAGAATGTGTCTGATTTAAGGGCATTTACTTATGATTTACTGTTTTTTCTGATGTACACGTCTATTTCTACACCTTAAAATTGATTATTCTTTGTCTTCAGCTGTATTTTAACAGGAAAACCGCTTTTTTGTAGTCCTTTTTTTTCTACTTTTGAAATAAGTGAGAACCCTAAATTAATCTTGAACTCTTATCTACTTTTTTGTATCCACGAGTTCTATTAAACGTATTGAAAATGAATGCAAAAAAAATTATTTTTGGCATGTTAGCGTGTCTAACATTAGTTGCTGTTTCGTGTGAACCAAATACTTCTGCACAAGACGATGAAGTTTATGAAGTTGGAATTCGTAAGGATAAGGTGAAGCCAAAACCTGGAAATTAACCTTACGAGCAGTATTAAACTTCTCTAGAATATCTTAAAAAGCAATGTTTCATTGCTTTTTTTTATACTTTTTTTCTGACTAAATCGTTAGAAATTCACAAGATGAACGGAGATGTCGAATAATTCAGATAAAATTAGTGCTAGTAAGAAAATTCTTATAGAATCAATTTTTGTATTCTTTATTGCAATAACACCTTTTTTGTATAAAGTATATGATTATTTACCCAAAGAGCCAGATGCCACAATTTCTATATTTGGTTTGAATATTGGTAGTAATGGTTTTGCCGATGTGTCTACCTATATATGGTTTCTCTCAGGTAAAATTATTCCGTTAATTTTACTCTTAATTTGGTTTTTTTCTTCAAAAAGTTGGTGGTATCATATTCTAATAATACCCATTGCCATGTATGCCTTTCAGTTATTTGAGGCTGTATTTTCAGAAGATAATTACGTTGATACACAGAATATTTTTTGGTTATTACCGGTATGTGCTTTAGTTATTCCGTTTGTGTATTATATACGTTTGCGTTTAATTGATAAATATGTCAATGGTATTGATTTAGACGCTATGGAAGCAGAACTGAAAATGCTGAAAGAGAAAAAAAGTTACAAACCTACTACGGATGAGGAATTAGAGAAATTAAAAAATAATACATTGTTCGAAATAATTAATAGAAAATTAAGCACACGTAGAATTGAAGCATGGTTTCAACAGTTTCAGAACAATTTATAAAACATACTCTCATTAATTATTGTAAATTTGTTAATGACCATTCTTAGGTACTGAAAACAGTTTATATGAACCAGCCCAGCTCACCTTTTAGCAAGCAGCAATTGCTTCCTCAAGAAGAAATGCTTGAAGTATTAAAACAGAAAGGTGAATTATTCATTGGTATTCCCAAAGAAAATCATAATAAAGAACGACGTGTTTGTCTCACGCCTGATGCTGTAAATGCGATTACTTGTAATGGACATCGTGTTTTAGTTGAAAAAGGTGCTGGCGAAGGCGCAAATTTTTCGAATAAAGATTATACCGAAGCTGGTGCAGAAGTCACCAATGATACCAAGAAAGTTTTTTCTTGTCCGTTAATTTTAAAAGTAGAGCCGCCTTCAATTGCTGAAATTGCATTAATGAATCCGCAGGCTGTGGTTATTTCAGCTTTGCAGATAAAAACGCAATGCAAAGAATATTTTGAAGAATTAGCTAAAAAGAGAGTTACGGCTATTGCGTTTGAATACATTAGAGATGAAGACGGAAAATTTCCTGCCGTGCGTTCACTAAGTGAAATAGCTGGAATTTCTTCTGTACTTATTGCTGCTGAGTTAATGGCTACTACCAATGATGGCAACGGATTGATGTTTGGTAATATTAGTGGTGTACCACCTGTAGAGGTCGTTATAATTGGTGCAGGTACTGTAGGTGAATTTGCTTCACGATCCGCAATTGGTCTTGGTGCTAATGTTAAGGTTTTTGATAATTCAATAACAAAGTTGCGGAATATTCAAACCAATTTAAAACAGACTGTATACACATCTACGCTTCAACCAAAAAATTTAATGAAGGCCTTAAAACGTTGTGATGTTGCTATCGGAGCCATCAGAGGTCATGACCGTTCACCAGTGGTTGTATCAAGCACAATGGTTGAAAACATGAAAAAGGGAGCGGTTATTATTGATGTTAGTATTGATATGGGCGGTTGCTTTGAAACTAGTGAAGTAACATCTCATAATAAACCGACGATTGAAAAATTTGGTGTGGTTCATTATGCAGTGCCCAACATACCTTCTAGATACCCTAAAACAGCTTCAATTTCTATTAGTAACATTTTCACACCGTATTTACTCAAGCTGGGAGAAGAAGGTGGATTGGAAAATTCAATTCGTTTTGATAAGGGACTTAGAAACGGACTTTATATGTATCACGGTATTTTAACTAGTAAAGCTGTTGGTGATTGGTACGACCTTAAATACAGTGACATCAATTTTTTGATTTTTTAAAATGGCATTCATAAAACGTTTGGGGTTTTACCTCTTCGGATTATCAATAGGATTGATTTTCCTTTCTATATTCTTACGGAAAAAGGCTGATGAAACTGGAGTTGAGTTTTGTTATTTTCCCAATTGCAGAGCATTAAAAGACATGCGGTCTAAATCGGTAAATTACTCTGATGAATTATCGGCTATGATTCAAAATAACGAAATAGATACTCTTCAAATAAAACAGTTTTTTAGAGAAGGTGAGATTAATTTCGGAAAGAGCGAAACCAAAACAAAACCTTGCAAAAGATATCTTATTGAAAATTCAATAGACGGGGTTCAAAAAACACTGACCGTAAAAAATTGCACTGAAAAAATAATTATTGAATCTATTCAATAATTAAGAAATACTTGCTCACCCCTATTTTTTTAAATTTTTCTACGTTTCCGTTCTTTTTTGAGCAAATCAAGTTCTCTTGATGTTTGCCCAGCCACCGAGGTATTTTCTTCAGCACGACGAATTAAATACGGCATTACATCACGTACTGGCCCAAATGGAAGGTATTTAGAGACATTGTAACCAGCATTTGAAAGATTGAAAGAAATGTGGTCACTCATACCATAAAGCTGACCAAAACCTACCCGTGCATCTTCCTTGGCAATGCCATGCGTTTGCATCAACTGCATTAGTTGATAACAACTTTCTTCATTATGAGTACCTGCAAAAATTGATATATAATCTAAGTTCTTAATGCTGTAGCTAATGGCAGTATTATAATTATGGTCTGTTGTTTTTTTATCCTTACAAATCGGACTTGCATACCCCTTTCTTTCAGCACGTTCTCTTTCTTTTTCCATATACGCGCCACGTACCACCTTCACTCCTATTTTAAAATTATGTTCTTTTGCTCGTACATGTAAATCTTTAAGATAATCTAAACGATCCCACCGGTACATTTGTAAGGTGTTGTATACAATGGCTCTTTCTTTATTATATTTCTTCATCATACGTTCTATCAAAGTATCGGCTGCATCTTGAATCCAGCTTTCTTCAGCATCAACTAACAGACAAACATTTAGATCATAGGCCTTCTTGCATGTTTTCTCTAAACGATTAATGACACGTTTCCATTCAGCTTCCTCATCATTGGTAAGTTTTTCATTGGCATTTACCTTTTTAAATAATGAAGTTCTTCCGTAAGCACTAGGTTTAAAAACAGCGAAGGGTATTGCCTCTTTTTCCTTCACAAAATCAATAATATTTAGAATGGTGTGCAAGGCATTGTCTAAAGGGTCTTCAATTTCTTTTCCTTCCACAGAATAATCTAATACAGAATGTACGCCTTTAGACCACAATTTATCAACTATGGGCAAACAATCTTCTTCGGTAACACCTCCACAAAAATGATCAAAAACCGTAGCTCGTATTAATCCCTCAACGGGCAAATGTGCTTTTATAGCAAAGTTGGTAACTAAAGTGCCCATTTTTACAAGGGGTTCATTAGCTATCATCTTAAACAAAAAATAAGCACGCTCTAGTTCAGAATCCGATTTTAGGGCGAAAGCTGTTGCGGTATTCTCAAAAATTTGCTCCATTTTTAAAATATTATTGACACCTTAAAGATAAAGACAGAAAATATATTTTTTTGCTAATAAATTACCTTTATTTTGCACTTTATATCGAGAGAAACATCCTCAGAAACAATCAAAATTAAATATTGATGGAGTCTATTGTTACCGAATCTTCTGCAGTGCATTTTAATGAAGAAGCCTTTAATCAACTAAGAAAACATATTTCATCAAATTCGTATTCCAAAATATTTGTTTTAGTTGATGAGAATACTGAGAAACATTGTTTACCAATATTTAACACAGAAATACGTAATGAATTCGATTATATAGTTCTACGTATTGTTTCAGGTGAAATTCACAAAAACATAGAAACATGTTTACAGGTATGGAATGACCTTAGCAATTTAGATGCTGATCGTAAAAGTTTACTTATCAATTTAGGTGGTGGGGTTTTAACTGATTTGGGCGGCTTTGTTGCTTCTACTTTTAAGAGAGGTATCAATTTCATCAATATACCTACAACATTATTAGCAATGGTTGATGCCTCTGTAGGTGGTAAAACCGGAGTAGACCTTGGTGTTTTAAAAAATCAAATAGGTGTAATTATTCAGCCAGAAATGGTTTTAGTAGACCCACGATTTTTGAAAACATTAGAAGAATGTCAATTACAAAGCGGTTTTGCTGAAATGTTAAAACATGGATTGATACGAAGTGCATCCTATTGGGAAGAATTGAAGAATGTTTCAGATTTTAATGATATCGGAAAACTTATACACGATTCTGTTCAAATTAAGAATGATGTTGTTTTACAGGATCCAACGGAGCAAAACTTACGCAAAATTCTAAATTTCGGCCACACTTTAGGCCATGCAATAGAATCGCATTTTCTTGAAGATGATACTAAAAAAACACTGTTACATGGTGAGGCAATTGCCATAGGTATGATTTTAGAGGCCTATTTGTCTACATCTCAAACCGGATTATCAAAAGCGGCTTTAGATGACATTTCTGAAGCTTTTATGTCTCGTTATGAGAAAGTTAGCTTTTCAAAAGAAGATATTGAGGTTATTCTGTCTCTATTGAAATTTGATAAAAAGAATTCACACGGAAACATCAATTTTGTACTACTTGAAAGTATTGGTAAAGCCACTATTGATATTAAAATTAATGCAGATTTGTTTCATGAAGCTTTCGCTTACTACAAACTTCTTTAACTTCATATACTAAATATTGCCATTGACAACTCTTTGCTCAGACCAAAGCTAAAAAAGTATAGTTTAGTTTTAAGTTAGAGATTAAGGCAGTATTATTGACTTTGTCTCTTTTATCCCAAATAATACCAATCCACTGATTTAAAAGTCAGTACAAAACAAACCTACTATGTTACGTAAACTTATTGATTACAAAAAATTAGACCACGAATTAGCAGCATTGCTTATTGAAACGTACCCAGATGGGTATGGTGACGATGACATTATCTCATTTCAAAACGCAAATGGTGAGTATGTAGAAGCCGTTGAACTTCAAACTAGTGAAACTTTGTACCTAGTAAAAATCAGTAAAAGTCTTGCGAATTTCATTTCAACTTTTGATGATACTATTGAAAGAGAGCTTGAAGCTAGTTCTTCACGTGTTTTAGAAGAGGTTGAATCTTCGGATATGGATTATGATTCAAACACTGAAACTGAATCTGAAGAAGAAACTGAATTAGATTAATACATTACAGGTATCGTTCTCTAAGTATATTTCTATGGTGTTTTTGATGCCCTGAAATAATAAAGCCCATTGCAGCTACACTCATTTCAGCATTGCTCGCTACACCTTTTATTTCTAATGTAGGCCTGTCTAAACTAGTGAATAAGGCAATAGTTGACTTACGCACTGCTTTATATTCTTCAATCAAACTTTCTTTTGAACGACGGTTTGCTAAAGAATTTGGCACATAGTCATCTTGTTCAAAACCTGGTAATGGTGTTTTATCGCCTCTAGAAAAACGTAAGGCCCGATATTGAAATATTCTTTCAGTATCTATTACATGAAGAAGTACTTCAGCAACGGTCCATTTCCCCCGATCATACGCATAACCTAATTTTTCATCAGGAATACTTTCTATGAATTTTGGAAAATTTTGAAACTGTCGCTGATGCACATCTATAAGCTCATCATCGCCCAAAGTGTCAATATAAGTCTGATAAAAAGTATGGTAGTCACCTACAACTAGTTCAGACTTTCTCATAATTAAACTTTGTTACAATTCATTGAAGATTGTATGCATCAGACGTTTTTTGTCATTGATACTTTCTTCTAAAGAAATCATAGTTTCGGTTCTACTAATACCATCAATATCATCTATTTTAAAAATGATATTTTTTGCATGATTTGTATCTTTTGCTCTAATCTTACAAAAGATATTAAACTTACCAGTAGTTATATGAGCCACAGTAACATTTGGTATTTGCTCTAAACGCTCTAAAACAAATTTAGTTTGGTGTGTTTTTTCAAGAAAAATTCCAACATAAGCAATAAATGCATATCCTAGTTGAATATAATCTAGGGTCAATGAAGAGCCCTTAATTATATTTGCTTCTTCCATTTTCTTAACACGTACATGCACTGTACCCGCCGAGATTAAAAGTTTTTTTGCAATGTCTGTGAATGGAGTTCTCGTGTTATCTATTAACATATCGAGAATTTGGTGATCTATTTCGTCCAATTTTACTTTGGCCATAATCGAATTATTTTTTGCAAAAATAGTAAAATATGGAATAAAATTTAATTAATTCGTCATTTTTATGCGCATAGTGCAACAAAACGAGTTTTTCGCAATATTATCTTAAATAATTGTTAAGTAAAGAATAAATTTGTTCTTGGCTTTTCAAATTCAAAAAATCTTGCTCATTACAACAATCATAAGTCTGATGTCCGAAGAAAGTTGATAGCTCACCTACCTGTTCTATTGTAGGAATAAACTCTATTTTACGTGCGTTCAGTACTTCTTTAAATAAAATTCCAACCGAAGTATTTTTCTCAAATTCTGAATTTATTAAGTGGCTGTTTTTTATGAGGATATCAAAAAATTGCTTGCCATTTTCAGGTATTTCAAAGTAATCTTCAAAATCGAATTTAGAAATAGAAGCATCACTTATAGTTGAAATCGCAGTAACTAATGAAAGAAAAATTAATCTGCGCACCTCTTCCCTATCGTAATCATTAGGATAATGGCCTGCTTCAAACAAAACTGTTGGGCAATCTAGACTTTGAAATGTATCACCAACGCAATTCAAGTTAAAACCGTCATCATAACGCCCAACCCCATTAGGTATAAATTTCTGCAGCATTTCATTCATGGCCACAATCAACTGCATGGCCGTTTGTCTCGTATTCGTAAGTTTTCTAGTCGCATCAACTGAGGGTGATAAAAAAGAAACTGTAGCCGGTATGTTAGTCGCACCAACACTGAAAATAGTACGTTGACCGTGTAAATTGAAAGCGAAATGTGGCTTGAATTCTTTAAATATATTATGCAATACAATGCTCTCTGGCTGCGTTAAATCTTGCGCATCACGATTCAAATCTACCGCATTTGCATTAATTCGTGTGTATGCTTGTGCCCCATCAGGGCTAAGTATCGGAATAATTTTAATAGTACACTTCTCAAGTAGCTGCTGAACAACTTCAGCTCCTGTAGCAAAATAATTTAGCAAATCTAAAACTGCTCGTGTCGTGGTAGATTCATTGCCATGCATTTGAGACCACATAAAAATACGATTGGCGCCCGTACCTATTTCTACACTTTTAATAGCTCTGTTCTGAACTGATTTTCCAATAGTTTCTACCTTAAAAGGTGCTTTCAATTGTGATAGAAAATCTAGTATAGAATCATTAATTACATAACGCCCCGTTACCGATTTAACTTTAAATGCTTCGTACTCCGCTTTGTTTAGCATGCTCATTTTAATAATATCTACAAAGGTACAGAGATAAACTTTTATCATAAACTTATGCCCCTAATTTATGGAATTGCACTTTATAAATTCTTAATTAAGTTTCAATCTGAAGCTAAACAATAGCTGCAATTTTCATTATTTTTACACTATGATTCGATACACACTCAGCATACTGGTTTTATTGGTTTTTACATCATGTTATCAACCCGAAAGAAATTGCAAGGATTACAAAAACGGAAAGTTCACTTTTGATTACATGATTGATAGTGTTGCGCTAACAGGTGTTTTTACGCGACATGATGATTTAAGTATTGAATATTATGAAGGAAAAATAGATAGTTCTACTGTTCGGTGGATTAATGATTGCGAATACATTGTTAAGAAAATAAATCCTAAAAACATGGCAGAAGAAAAGCCGGTACATATTAAAATATTGACTACCACCGATAATTCTTATACATTTGAGTTTAGCATTGTTGGTAACAACAAAACTAAATCTAAAGGAACCGCCATTAAAACCAACTAACCAATGTTTGAGATTTTTGCCAACCCTGACGCGTGGATTGCCCTAGTAACATTAACTTTTTTAGAAATAGTTCTGGGTATTGATAATATTATATTTATTTCAATAGCTGCAGGTAAGTTACCTGAAAATCATCGAAAGAAGGCAACCAATATTGGACTTGTTTTAGCCATGGCCATGCGTATTGTACTCTTATTTGGTATCACATGGTTAACTGCGGCAAGTAAGCCATTTTGGGTTTTTGACAGCGGTTGGATCTCAGGTGGCATCAGTATTCAAGCACTGATTTTGTTTGCAGGTGGGCTTTTTCTACTCTATAAGAGTACCAAAGAAATTCATGAAAAAGTTGAAGATCGCGGCCATGATGAGCGTGAGGTAACCAAATCTAGAAGTAATACATTGAACAAGGCTATTATTCAAATAATGGTCATCAACATAGTATTTTCTTTTGATTCAATACTTACTGCTATTGGTATGACCAATGGTATAACCGAAGACCCGAATGATGCTTTGGTTTTAATGATTGTTGCTGTGGTTATTTCAGTAATCATTATGATGTTGTTTGCCAACCCTGTTGGTGAATTTGTAAACAAACACCCTTCAATACAAATATTGGGCTTATCTTTTCTTATTTTAATAGGTTTTATGCTCATTGCAGAAGCGTCACACATTGGGCACTTAGTTGTATTTAACCAAGAAGTAGGCACTATACCTAAAGGCTACTTGTATTTTGCTATTGCGTTCTCATTAATGGTAGAATTTTTTGATCTTCGGATGAGCAAAAATAGAAAGGCAAAATCTGGTGAAGTTTCTTCTGAAGAATAGTATTCACCTACTAATGATAAAAGAGGAATAAACGTAATAGTACGTTTAGCCTATTGTTGCCATTAATTTGAAATGAACCTAACGAAAGAGATTAAAAATCGGAAAAACAGTTTTGAACCTAGAGTCAAAGTTTCAAACAATCGAATTGAAATTGACCCAATAGGAGTTGAAATTCAATTTTCTGATGAATTTATTGTTGTAGATAAAACCAAGTTTCAGGAATTGATTGCTGATTATCAGTTTCCAGAGAATACGGAATTAAGCAAAAAAGACGGAGAAGGGTTTGAAAAAGCTATTTTTGAACCAATTTTCACACTATCGGACAAAGAAAACAAACGACCGATTATAGCCTGTTATTTATACAATGTTTACGTTTTGAAAGGAAGTTCAAATCTCAACATTCGGAGTATAACGAAATATGAATTAATGTGGGCGGAATATCTTGTTGAGTCGAGAAACAATCGGAGAGTAAACGTTAAAAGAGTAGTTACTAATGGTATCAACGGCTCGATTTCGGAAAATTATTGGTTTATTCATAGAAGTAAAAGTAATAATTCAGAACTATTATCCCGTTTACGAATTTTGAACTTGGAATTTGGAGACTACGTTTTGACATTTTACATAGTTGATGATGAACAAAATACTTTAAGCGAAACTGAATTAGAAAACTTTATAAACGGAATAAAAAACTAATGGCAACAACGGCTATAATTCATTGCGGCGGAATTTCCTAAACGGAAATTCTTATCTTGCAATGATGGCTTGGTTATCTCGGAATGTCCTAACGGACGATTCCGCAACGAAACCATAGGTACTGTGTCAAAAAACAAGTTTTTTCTTTAAAATTTAGGAAACAAGTTGAGTAATCAAATTGTTATCCTGCGCAGCAAGGGCTTTATGCTTTTGCTGCTTTTTTGTTTCAAAATTTGCA
>NZ_JAFBGM010000001.1:2819713-3031408 GCF_016811105.1 Aurantibacter crassamenti | reverse complement strand
TGATTTTCTTAACCATTTTAAAAGCTCTTTGTAACCGGAGATATCATTAGACACATCTGAATGGGATATGAATTCCTTATCTAACTTATCTGTTAGAAAACCTAGAGACAATGATAAATTCAACTTAGAAACATCAATACCTAAACTTTGTTTTAAACGCTTTGCCATATCATCTATTTAAAGCTTGAACTTTCTTTATCATCTTTGCTCGCATTTGATTCGATCTCTGCATTTTTAGGATCTAGGTACTGTTCAGATTCTAAGAAAATTATAGAAGGGCGGAAAACCTATGAAACGATATCATATCAATGTATCTAGCCGAGACTTCGCTGTCCCTCCTATTTAAGCCTATTATTAATTATCCAAGCTAATAAATTTAAAAGCTTTAGCTTAGGAAGAGTATAAAACCTAAGCGACGATATCTCTTTTTAGTATCTAGCCCAACCACGAAATCACTCTTCCTTTTTAAACTAATTCATTATTCTAAATATCTTATCTTCAACTTAAGAAACAAACATACGAGCCCAACCGTTAGGCATAATTTAAAAAATGAGAATACTACTTAAAATATTACTGATATTTATATTTTCTACTACAATAATGAATGCACAAAATTCAGAAGAACGTTGGGACACTTATATGGCTACATATGAAGATGGAAAATCAGGTTCTACAACTTTGAGAATGGACTTAATCGATTATACGCCAATTGAACATTATGATTATGTCTTGGTTACTGGACTTACATATGAAACCTCTAAAGAAAACGGTTTCCCTGAAAATGAAACTTTTAGTGTTTTACATAAAGTCGCCGATGATTTAATCGAAATTGTAGAAGGGGAAACGGAATTTATATTAGTCGGTTCATTTATGTTTAACTATGAGAGACTGGAGTATTTCTACATTAAGGAGCCAAAAAATATTATTTCAAAAATTGAAAAATTCTACAAAGACAATTATCCCGATTATAAATTTTATCTGAATGTTAAAGAAGATAAAGAATGGACTTATTATCGAGATTTTTTATATCCAAATGAGGAAATTAAAAATTATATGGCTGACCAATCTGTATTGCGGAATTTGGAGGAGGCCGGAGACAAACTAACAAAGGCAAGGCGGGTTGACCATTGGTTATATTTTTCTGAAGAATTAGAAATGAATAAATGTCAAGAAGAATTAACTAAATCTAACTTCAAAGTCCAAAATGCTGGAATCAATAAAGAAACTACTCTACCTTATGAATTACAAGTTTGGAGAATAGACAATGTTGATATTGATTCTATTTATCCAATTACCTCTAATTTGAGAATCGTAGCACAGAAGTATGGCGGAGAATATGACGGATGGGAAACGTCAGTAGAACGGGAATAAAACTATGCCTAACAAAACCTAAACGTAATGCTGAATTTAAGGCAAAATCGAAAGGTCTGTGTATATTTATGAAGTCGCTAAATCTTATGGATTTAGCTTTGGACAAGAAAAAATAAAACTAAACAATAAGCTTTAGCTTCGTGCTCAGACGGAAACGAAAAGTTTCCTTGCTTCCGCACTACGCTTAGCTAAATCGTTGTCATTAATTTTAAAGCAATAGAAATTAACTTCAAAATTTTAGCCAGATTTATTTTGCTATGCTCTTTCGTAAATCCGACAGATGAAAAAATCGCATCTGAATATGAAGTGGAAAACGCAATTGGAAACGGGAATTGTGGAATCGAAAACGTGACATTAAAAACGGAACACATTGAGAAAAAACGTAAGTTTCTTTTCTGGGACTTGGGACACAAAAAAGTTATTTTAATCGACCGAGTTTTTGATGAAAACGAAGAGGTAGTCTTAGTAAGAAAATCTGCTTTTATGAAAACGATGGACTCTGGAGAGGACATTCGATTTCGGAGGGTAAGGCTAAAGAATGGCGAAATTTGGGTATTCAGATATAACCGGAAAGGAGAAAACGAATATATTGAACGCTATGATTATTGTGGAAAATATATTGGAAAAAGAGAATGGGAATCGGGAGATTATTATAAGAACGTGGAAAAAACTAATGACAACAATGCCTATAGCAAATAGGGCATAAAGCGCTATGTTTAAAGGCTTTGACGTGTTTGTTAAGTCCGCCAAATCTTTTGGATTTGGCAATTAAAAAAGAAAAAACAATTACAAAACAAAAAGCTCTGGCTCGCAGACCAGATGGAAACGAAAAGTTTCCTTGCCTGCCCTACTTGCCATAGCCGAGACGTTGGCAAACATTATGAAATCAGGACTGAATTCCGATTTTTACTATCCAATAATCAAGTTTATCGCCAATTATGGATTGATAATTGGCGGACTTTTTATTCTGTTATTTGGACTGTTAGCAATGAACAAAGCTAAAACTCAAATGGACATAACCACTGAGGGAAGAAAAGTTATGGTTGAAGTTATAGAATCTCCTCCGGACTGCGAGCGAATTGGACGTAGAGGTGGATTTGCAAAACTTAAATTCAATGGTAAGGTTTTTAATAAAAAAACAGGACATAAATTTTGCAGTTTGGTAGAAGGAAAAAAGAAAATAACAATGCTAACAAATGCAGAAAAAAGCAAAATAATATTTTTAAACGAATACGAAAAAGAAAACAACTGGATAGCTGGAATAGGTCTATGTTTATTCGGAATAGTCATTGCCTATAAAGGATGGAAACAAGAATAACGTTTGCCAACAATACCTATAGCAAATAGGGCATAAAGTGCTATTTTTAATGGCTTGGGCGTGTTTACTAAGTCCGCCAAATCTTTTGGATTTGGCAATTAAAAAAGAAAAAATAATTACAAAACAAAAAGCTCTGGCTCGCAGACCAGACGGAAACAAAAAGTTTCCTTGCCTGCCCTACTTGCCATAGCTTAAACGTTGGCATTAATTTGAGAAATGGATAAAATTTTAGAAAGAATACTTAAATTTTTTGAAAATAAATCTATCCATTTTGGTTTAAGGACTTCTATATTTATCATTTCTATTTTTGTTTTAACTACTTCTGATTACTATTTTAATTTCTCTTACGACTATCATCTGGATAATAAAATTGAAAAATTAGAATCAATTGACAACCTAAAGAAAATATATAAAACAGATTCTCTAAAATTAGCCGAACTGATTGAGTTAGAAAATCGCATTTTTAAAAGAAAGCACTATTCTGACCGATTACGGAATTTAGATTTGAACCAAATCAATATTTTCAAAAAATCGGACACAACCGAAATTAAAAGTCCAGTTATTAAAAACGATAATACTATAAACAAACCCATTCGCTCATTATTTTGGATGACTTTGACATCTGGTTATTTTTTCATTATTCTAATAATTATGCTTATAATTTTGCCATTTAGAGGTTACCCTCATAATGAATTGAAAAACGTATTAGGCTCTATTGCTGGAATCATAATACTGATTGGTGTAATCGGATTTTTAACTTGGGTTGGGTATAAAATTCCTCTCATATCTTCAAATCATCCATATTTGAATTATATATTAAATGCTATTTTACAATCAACTTTGATTTATTTAATATTTTGGTGGAACAAGACAGGAAAAAACTAATGCCAACACAACCTATAAACAATACGGGCTTAGGGCTTAATCGCTGGGTTTGTGTATTTTTATGATGTCCGCAAAATCTTATGGATTTTGCTTTTTAGCGGGACAAAGAAAAAAAGAAAACCAAAAGATTTCGCTATGTGCGTGGCGGAAAGCAAACGCTAGTTTGCTACCGTACTGTTCATAGCTCAACCGTTAGCCACAATCAAAATAAAATGAAAATTTACCTAAAATTTTGCCTTTTACTGTTATTTATAGGTTTGGGAGAACTATTTGCCCAAACCGCTCCTACTGACATTATAATTGGGAAAGCCTATGAAATACAATCAAATTTCTTAGAAAAGCAGCGTTTACACATACAAGTTTCTACTCCTACGAATTATAATAATTCGGAGGATTTGTATCCAGTCCTTTACATCCTTGATGGACAATGGTTTTTTCCTCATGCTTTGAGTATTCGGGCTGAGCTCACACATCGTAATGGTCCTAGGCATACTCCAGAGTTCATTATAGTTGGAATCACAACAGATAATGACAACAGATGGGATTGGGGAAGAGAAAATGCCTCTTCTTTCTTGAAATCTATTGAATCGGACCTAATTACATTTATCGACAAAAAATATAGGACTTCTGATGAACGAATCTTGTTTGGCTGGGAAACTACTGGGGGATTTGTTATTCAAACTTTATCTCAAAAACCTGAATTGTTTTCGGCCCATATAGCTGCAAGTCCCGCTCCATTATATGGTGAATATTTTGAAAACCTTGAAAGTGAATATTTATCACTAAAAAGGTTCTTGAACGAAAACAAAAAATTAAATACATTTCTGTATATAGGTGAGGGAGAGTTAGACTATCCTGTTTTTTATGGCACCAAAACTTTAAAAACGCTCTTAAAAAAGGAAGGACCCAAAGGCCTAAAATGGCATCACAAAGTTATAAATGAATCAACTCATGAAATGTGTGCCTACCGAACTCTTCAAGATGGACTCAAGGAATACTATAAGTTTTATCATTACTTAACTTTTAAGAGTAAAGCGGAATTTGAACAACTCGGCGGCATAAATTATATTAAAACATTTTATGAGAAAAGACAGGCACAACTGAATATAACAAATGATGACGATTCCAAACATGCCACAAGGAGAAATCTAACTTTTGTGGCCATTTCCGAAAATGATTATCTATGGTTTGATTCTTTATTTACAATTTTCGAAAATGATGGTCTTTTGGAAAAATCATTCGCGCCACATTTAGTTGATTATGCGCAATTCTACCTCAAACATGAAAACTCGGAACAAGCAAAGGAAATATTGTCATTCGCAATTGATAAATATCCGGCTAATGCACAGCTTCAAAATGCACTTGGTGACCTCTATGCAGCAAATGGCGACTATAAGGCTGCTAAAAAGCATTATGAAAAGGCGGCTGAAATAGGAAATAAGAACAATGATTGGAGAATACCAGAGTACTACAAGAATTTGAAAAAAATTAGGGACAAAGAATAACTGTGGCTAACATAGTATAAAAATAATAGCGGTTTAATCGCTAAAACTAAAGTAAGTAAATATAAAAAATGTCTGTGTTTAACTGAAAAGTTAGTGCAATAATATCCGCTACTATTCTTATACGATACCGTTGTAAACAATATGAAGAAAATTATAAGTGTTTTTTCTAATATTTTGGCAATTGTCGGAGTTATAGGGTTTTGGAGCGGCTCTTATTTTTATAATGAAAATACAGAAATCCCTTTGGGAGATATTAAAGGATTCGTAGTAGATAAAGAAAATAATATATATGTTGGTAGCGGTTTTTATGAGAAAGTTCAGGTCTATGACGAGGATGGAAATTTTCTTAAGAACTGGGATTTAGAGGCATATGGCGGAACATTTACAATGAACCTGACCGAGCATGAAGAAATTCTTATTACTACTGCAAGAGGGAATGAACAGATTTGGTTCAATAAAAATGGGAGGATTCTGTCTCAAAAAAAAATTGGTAACGGAACCTACGAGGAGTCTAAAAGAGACTGGCGAACATTTACCACAAAGGAAAATGTTCAGTATGAAATCAAAGGAACAATATTCCATGAACTAGTTCGTCTAAATCCAAAGAAAACTATAATCAATCAAAATCTATTTCTGCAAATTATAAAAGGACCTTTCAATATTTGGCTATTGATTGTTATTGGCGGTATTATTAGCTATCTATTGAAAGTAAAAAAATAAATACTGTTTACAACAAAACCTATAAACAATACGGGCTTAGGGCTTAATCGAAAGGTTTGTGTATTTTTATGAAGTCCGCAAAATCTTTGGCCCCGAAGAATCGGGGTTGCTTTGGACAGGAAAAGAAAAAACAAAACAAAAAGATTTCGCTATGTGCGTGGCGGAAAGCAAGTGCTAACTTGCTCCCGTACTGTTCATAGCTCAACCGTTGTAACACATTAAAGGAGATATAACTTAATAACTTTTTAAAACTGATGATTAATGAGTAATGGTATAAAAATTATAAGAACTTGGAAAGGCTGGACCACAATAGAAAATGGACCTATTTATGAAGATATGCTTATCAATGAGGTCTTTCCTACAGTGAAAAGGAATGGTGTTGACGGATTGGAAAAAGTGAGCATTTCCACAAAGAAAATGAACGATGAAGTAGAATTTTTCCTCGTTCTTCAATTTGACTCAATAGATTCAGTAAAAATATTTTCTGGTGAAAATTATGAAAAAGCATATATACCTGATAATGCAAAACGAGTATTAAAAAGATATGACAGCAAAGCAGAACACTATCAATTAAAAGGAGAGTTATTTTTATAAACAATCACATTAATGATAAGAATATCTAAAAATCTATTAGGAATCTTGATATGGACATTTTTATCCTGCACCCATAATCAGAAACCTGTGGAAGCATCTGAACCAAATACAGCTGACAAAATTATGTATAGAAACATTGAATTCAAGTCACAGGGAGCAATGTTAAGAGGGAGATTATATCTACCAGAGATTAAGTCGGATAAAAGCCCTGTTGTCATAATGGCTCATGGATTTACAACTACTATTAATGGGATGACAGCCGATAAGTATGCGGAGAAATTTAGCAAAGCAGGTTTCGCTGTTGCATTATATGACCACAGAAATCTAGGAATAAGCGATGGAGAACCACGTCAAGAAATTAATTTTTGGGTACAATCCAGAGGCTATATTGATGCAATTGATTTTATTTCTTCTCAACCTGAGATCAATGCCAATAAAATTGCCGTTTGGGGAGCAAGTATGAGCTCTAGAGAGGCTTTTTTAGCAGGTACAATGGACGAAAGAGTTAAAGCTGTAATTATGATGATTCCTGCACTTGGTGAAGAAATACCAATAGAAGATAAAGACCGTAGTTCATATTCTTTTGCGAAAGAAACGCTACTACTTGACGACATTAAGAGTTTACCGCATACAACTACAGAGCAAATGCCAATTGTCTCAATTGACCAATTAGGAACACCTTCAGTATTGACCGATTTAACAGCATATAATTGGTTTATAGAATATGGTGGTCGGTTTGGTACTAATTGGAAGAATATAGTTTCATTTTCAAACATTGAAGTTCCAGATAACTTCAACCTTGGTCAACTTACAGATAAATTAAAGGCTCCAATATTAATGGTTGTTGCGACCGATGATGAAATGAATGGTGCTAATCCTCAAGTGACTAAATATGTATTTGATCATATCAATCAACCAAAAGAATGGTTAGACATTGATGGAGGACATTTTGGATTACTATATTATCCTAGTGAACTATTTGATAAATCGAGTAAGGCGCAAATAGAATTTCTACTTAAATATTTGAAATAAAAACGTGTTACAACAATGTATATAGCGCATTGAAACGCGCCATATACTCACCGTTACCTGTAATTTTGAAAAACACTCTACAAATATTGACCTTATGGATTTTGGGAATCGGAATTGGATTCGCACAATCGGAATTGCCTTTTTTTGAACAAAGTGCGTTTGACTTTTATCGAATGGAAATTCTAAAAATAAACCCGGTAAAAAAAAGAATTAGTGTTTATCGATATTATATGGATTTTCAAGACTCCAATCGCTATTTTGCGGAAGGAGAATGTCTTGAAAATCCCGTTTTTAAAAATCAAATAAAAAAAGTTGATGAGACTGCATATGGACAGAACAATATAGATTCGGACAAATTTGAATTGGACTTTAGCAAGATGGACAAAAAACAATTTAAAATCAGGAAAAATGGACGAGGTAGTTACCCTAAATTATTTATAAGCTATCCAATGGTTTCTGTTAAAAATCCAAAAAGGTTCTTTATTAACGTTTACGAAAATTACGAAAGGCGTGCGAATAACTATCATATTGAGTTAGATGACAAAGGAAAAGTCATCGATTGGTGTAATTCATATCACGAAACGATAGTAATACACTAAAAAAACTACAGGTAACAAAACCTATAAACAATACGGGCTTCGGGTTTAAATGAATGGTTTATGTATTTTTAGATGGTCGCAAAATCTTTAGGATTTTGCTTTGGAAAAGAAAAAAGTAAAACAAAACAAAAAGCTTCTGCTAAGCGTAGTGGCGCAATGGGAATCGTTTCTCTAAAACCGCACTACTCTTAGCTCGAGCGTTAGCTGCAATATGTAAAAACACATGGATAAGGGATTGAAATTGAGTTTGCTTAATTCTTATCTAATTGGTTTGCCATTCGGACTTGGCATCATCGCATTCACAATATTTTTTCCTTCAATGTTTTCGGGAGAGGGGCTGTTAACTTTAATAATGTTAACCACCTTTGCCAGAGCCATTGCCGGACTTGTCATATCATTCGTTCTCTCATTATGGGTAGGGGCCATTGTAGCAAAAAAAAGTATCAACAATGAAGAT
Organism: Aurantibacter crassamenti; assembly: GCF_016811105.1. Classification (GTDB taxonomy): domain Bacteria; phylum Bacteroidota; class Bacteroidia; order Flavobacteriales; family Flavobacteriaceae; genus Aurantibacter_A; species Aurantibacter_A crassamenti. The sequence goes on along the minus strand of NZ_JAFBGM010000001.1, from coordinate 3,022,927 downwards.
AAATTGCTTTTAACTTCATTCAAATACTCGGCTTCGATCAACCTAATAATTTGGATTGTTTTCGGCATAATTGCTGCTCTAAGTCCGGAAAACGAATGGAAAGTGGGGCTGATTGCAGTAATCGCATTTGTAATATGCACTCTACTCACCACATTTACAATCGGACTTTTAATTAGTTACAGAATCAGGACTGGAATAAAAAAATACAGCAGCTAACAATGGCTAAAATTCATTGCTTGCGGATTTCCTAAACGGAAATCACGCGCAAAAGGCTATCTTTAGGTTCGGCTGGATTGTCCTTCGGACGAATCACAGCAACGAACCTTAGCCTAACCGTTGTGCTTCATTATGACAAACAAGTAACCAATGATAAAATTATTTAGAAAAATTCGGCAAAATTTGCTTTCAGAAGGTAAAACTGGAAAATATTTGAAATATGCTCTTGGTGAAATTATACTTGTTGTTATTGGAATTTTAATTGCGTTACAGATTAATAATTGGAATGAAAATAGAAAAAGCTCAAAAATTCGCAATAATTACTATAAGCAGGTTGTACAAGATTTAGCGAAGGACACTATTTATATTAACAGAAATATTATATATCTTGATTCGAGTCTTTCGAAATATCAAAAGTATTTAGAAAAATTACCTGAAGCTGAAAGTATCAATGATGTGATACCTCTTATTGGTACACTTGATTGGCAATTTGGTTATTATACTTTCAATACAAACACAATAGAATCTTTAATATCTACGGGAGACATTAAATTAATGCCAGATCAAATTAGGAATGCTCTACTAAATTTGAGAACTACTCAAAACGGAATTATTAAAACTATATCTGGGAATAATGACGTTCACTTAAAGGATGGGCAAAAAGCAATTGGTCTTGGACCTATAAATTATATTTTAAATATAAATCCCAAACTATTGAATCAATTAATTAGGGAGGAAGATATTATTTCAGCTATTAATATCATAAATGGAACTTTTCAATTAAGGGATTTTACAGATAAGAACTTATTAAAGGATCTGCAATATTTATTAGAATCCACAAAAGAATTATCTGAATTAATCAACGAAGAATTAAATAAATAACGAAAGCACAACACTGTATATAATTTATTGCTAGTTCTAGCCTACTTACAAAAATCCTCGCGGATTTTCTATTCGATTTTTATTTACTAAATTACGTGCTTAACCACGCAACAAACCATATACAAACACGTTGGCAGTCATTGAAAAAGACACCTCTACACCGATACAAATTAAATATAAACAATAAAATTTCTTAGAAATAATTTGCGAAACCGAAAAGTTGCATATACATTTGCAACCGATTGGTTTCGTAATTAAAAATATTCAAACAAATGAGAAAATTAAAATTACAAGTCCAAATGACCATAGACGGTTTTATTTCAGGACAAAATGGAGAAATGGATTGGATGAAGTTTCCTTGGACTGATGACATTACAAATTATGTTCGAGAGATAACCGAACCTGTAGATACAATAGTTTTGGGAAGAAAATTGGCAGAAGGTTTTATTCCACATTGGGCAAATGTTGCAAAAGACCCCAACAATCCTGAATATGAAGGAGGTATTAAGTATGCCTCAACACAAAAAATTGTATTTACTAAAACACTTGACAAAATAATTTGGGAAAACACTGAAATTGCTAAAGGCGACTTGGTCGAAGAAATTAATAATTTAAAGCAAATGCAAGGCAAAGACATTATTGCTTATGGTGGTGGTGAGTTTGTTTCTGCACTCATTAAAAACAAACTTATTGATGAGTTACATTTATTTGTAAACCCTGCTGCCATCGGTAGCGGAATGCCCATTTTTAAAGAATTGACGGAAATGCAAAAATTTAATCTTGATGATGTACAAAAGTTTGATTGCGACATTGTTACAATGGTTTATAAACCCCTATAATTATGCGTAGAGATGTTTTTCAAGCAATTGCAGACCCAACAAGACGAGCCATTATTATGCTTTTGGCAGTTGGTGCTTTGACGCCCAATGCCATAGCCAATCATTTTGATTCGAGCAGACAAGCAGTCTCAAAACATTTGAGAGTTCTTACGGAGTGTGAAATTCTCAGACAGGAACAACAAGGCAGGGAAATTCACTATCACTTAAATGCAGACAAGATGAAAGACTTAGAAAAATGGCTGGAGCAATTTAAACAGCTAATGGCTAAACGCTTTGAACAATTGGACACCGTTTTAGAACAATTAAAATCAAAAGGAAAATGAACCCAAACTTAAAATTTGACTTCATAGTCAACAAAGAAAATAACACAGTCAATGTAAATCGAGAATTTGCAGCAAACTTGGAATTGGTATGGGAAGCTTGGACAAACCCTGAAATTCTTGACCTATGGTGGGCACCTAAACCCTATAAAACAAGAACGAAATCAATGGATTTTCGTGAAGGCGGAATGTGGCTTTATGAAATGTACAACACCGAAGGTAAAAATCCGCAAGAATGTCATTGGTGCAAAAATGATTACATCAAAATTGTAAATCAGTCAATGTTTTCAGGTTTGGACGCATTCTGTGATGAAAACGGAATAGCGAATCCAGATATGCCCAGAACCCAATGGACAAATGAGTTCAATGAAAATGGAGAAAAGACCCTTGTAACCATTAGGGCCAAATACGATAGTCTTGCGGACTTAGAAAAGATTATTGAAATGGGTTTTAAAGAAGGCTTTACCATGGCTATGGAAAACCTAGACCAATACATTGAGGCACAATTCAAACTTCGCAAACAAAACAAATCAAACAATAAGGCAAGAGTATCTAGTTATGTAAATTTTCAGGGGAACACTGAAGAAGCATTCAACTTCTACAAATCAGTTTTTAAAACAGATTTTATCAACGGTATCAAACGTTTTGGAGACCTTCCTGCCGACCCCAACCACCCGCCCATTGCAGAACCCGTAAAAAAGATGGTCTTACATATTGAACTACCATTACTTGGCGGACACATTTTAATGGGGACTGACGCACCTAAAGAAATGGGATTCACGCTAACACAAGGAAATAATATGCATATCCAACTCGAACCCGATTCAAAAGAAGAAGCCCAACGACTGTTTGATGAACTTTCTATTGGTGGCAAAATAGAAATGCCTATTCAAGATATGTTTTGGGGTGCGTATTACGGAAGCTTTACAGACAAATTTGGAATCAATTGGATGATTAATTATCAAGAGAAGTAGTCAATAAAAAACAAAGTACCGCCAACAATGTATATAAAAAATAGGCGAAATAGTAGTAAATTCAAGATTTGTGGCTCGTATCAAATTTTGTGCTTAACTGAAAATAAAGTGCTTCGAAATCGCCTACTTGCCATAGCCTAACAGTTGTGCTTCATCATCAGAAACCAATAACCAATGATAAAATTCTTTAGAAAAATTAGACAAAAAATGCTTTCTGAAAATAAATTCAGTAAGTATCTGATTTATGCAATAGGAGAAATCATTCTCGTAGTAATTGGAATTTTGATTGCGTTAGGAGTTAACAATTGGAATGAAAACAGGAAATTGGATAAAATTAGGCAAAGTTATTACCATAAACTTATTGAAGACTTTCAAGCAGATAAGGCTTATGCTGAGAATCAAATCCGAGAAATGAACTCTTCCATAGCAGAATTTGAGAATTACGTATTGTACTATAACAAACCCGATTTAAACCTAATGGAGGCTTTTGAGGCGATGAAAAAAAATGACTGGGGAGTCATAGTATTAGAATTTAAAACAAGCACCATTAAATCTTTATTGAGCACTGAAGATTTAAACTTAATAGACCCTACTCTACGTGACAATCTTGAATTGTACAATTCAAGCAAAAATCTAACACTAAAGAACTTTAATAATTTAAGTAATAGTGCCAGAAATATTTTAGAGAATGTAACCATGCAAGGAGGTATTGCTGAATTACTGTTAAGGCTAGAAAATCAACAACAATTAAAGCAGGATTTAGAAATAGTAAATAGGGTTCCAGATATATTTATTATGACAGAAGCTTATTTTGCTTTTAAGATTAGTGGATATAACGGTACAATTGAGAGATTAAATAATTTGATTTTGAATGCAGACCATAATATAGAATTCATTCAAAAAAAACTAAACAAATAACGTAAGCACAACAACGTATAAAATTCATTGCTAGTACTCGCCTACTTGCGAAAATCCTCGCGGATTTTCTACCAGCCTGCCGGCTGGCAGGTTCGGTTCATATTTGCTAAATTAGTTGCTGAAACACGCAACGAAATCATACACAAACACGTTGTAAAACATTATAATGAACCATACTTTCAAACACGTCCTAATAATTGTTATAATCTATCTAATTCCTATATCCTCTTCATCACAAGATGTTTACGATAAATTTTCACGGAAACTATGTAAATGTTTAGAAAGGGAAAAAGTACAAAGCCCTTCTGGAATGAAACCCTGTTTTGAGGAACTCCTTGTAAAAAATATGAAGGAATTAAAAGAAGTCTATAAAGTTGAAGCATTTTCGGATATCGATACCGAAGACCTTGGAAATAAGGTTGGAGTCAGAATGTTAAAGAATTGCGATTACGCCATTGGAATATTTTCTAATCAAGAAAAAGAAGAACAAGAGAAAATAGTAAAACAGGCTAATTTGACTTGTGATGATTTAAAATCTGGAGATTTTTATTATCTCACTAATAAGACAAATATCGTTCCTGACACAACTCATGTAACAATTTCTAAGAATATGTTTCTAGAAAGGATGGATAACGGACGGACTTACTCATTATTGGTCATAAATTGGCAAGATGATTGCAACTTTGAATTAGAATTTAAAGAAAGTAACGACCCTTTAAAAAAGGAATTGAGTACTGCTGGAGATAAGTATAAATATGAAATTCTTGCAAATCGTGAAAAATCTATTGTATTAAAAGTATTTTGGGGCGAACACGAATTTCAAGTTGAGTTCTTCAAAGGGAAATAACGTTTTACAACACAACCTATAAACAATACGGGCTTCGAGCTTAGTCACTGGGTTTGTGTATTTTTATGAAGTCCGCAAAATTGAAAATTACGCGTTAGCGAAATATTCAATTTTAGCTTTGGACAAGAAAAAATAAACTAAACAATAAGCTTTAGCTCAAGCGTTACCCATTATAGTGAAAATAGAACATGAAAAAGAAACTAGGATATTTATTTACAAACTTAATGGCTCTTTATTTTTTAGTTTCGGGTCTTTCCATTTTGTTTGATGTTCCTGCTAAACTGAAACGAATTGACTTAAACGCAATTAATTCAGATGGAGAAATCGCGTTTATTCTCATATATACTGGGTTAATGACAGGAATAGGTGTTGCCATTTTATTGTTGCAATACCTTAGTGGGACTTGGATTTATTCAGCTCTTCTAGCAACTATCATTATTGGGTCATTTATTGTATTTCGCATTGTGGGAAGTATAATGGTTGGATTCTTGAGCCCAACTCAAATTAATTTTTTAGTATTTGAATCTATTGAAGTTACGGTTGGAGTTTTATTGTTGGTAAAAGAGAAATTTAAAATTCCTTTATCCACTTCGCCTTAATAGAACTAAAGCAGTCTGGAATAATTAGACGGAAAACTACAATGGGTAACACAACCTATAAACAATACGGGCTTCGGGCTTAATCGAAAGGTTTGTGTATTTTTATGAGGTCGCAAAATTGAAAATTATACGTTAGCGAAATATTCAAATTTAGCTTTGGACAAGAAAAAATAAAACTAAACAATTAGCTTTAGCTTCGTGCGCAGACGGAAACTATGCCAGCGCATAAACTCGCCCGCTGCCATCGCAGACGGCGTACCTGCCCTACTTGCCATAACCAAAACGTTAGAAGCAAGTGAGTCAAATCGAACTTGTATTCGATAGCTCAACAAATAGCAGATTATAAAACCATATGTTAAAAGAACCAACAATAACAGCCTTCTTACCAACCAGTAAAACAGAACAGTCAAAACAATTCTACATAAATACGCTAGGACTAAAATTAGTATCTGAAAATATTTACGCATTAGAGTTCGAAGGAAAAGGAGCATTTTTAAGGATTACAGTTGTTGAAAAATTTAATCCACACCCATTTACAGTTTTAGGGTTTAAAATTAAAGAGATAGAGTCTCAAGTAAAATCTTTAAATAAAAAAGGAGTGAAATTTGAAAGATATAATTATTTCGACCAAGATGAATTGGGTATTTGGATTGCTCCGAGTAAAGCAAAAATTGCTTGGTTTAAAGACCCTGATGGAAACTTAATTTCATTAACAGAATATGATAAAGATTAAACCAACTGCACGCTGTGTAAAAAACATAGCTATTAAGTACTAAATTGAAAAGTCTGAGCTTATTTACAAAGACCGCGAAATTCTTATTTGGCTTTTAAAATAGAAAAGATAAAATAAAAAATTTGGCTCTTTGTTATCCAAAAAGTAAGCGTCGTTTTACCCGCTACGTTTCATACGCAAACCGTTAACAAAAATTAAAAGCAACCATTTTGGCAATAACCATCTTATACAAAAACACTAATTATTAATTTCTATGAATAGGTTATTGATATTTTTCGTTGGTCTTGTGCTAATTAATTGTGAGAACAAAAATGAAGATTGCTCCACTGTTATATGCGAAGCGGTTAATTATCAAGTAAAATTAACTTCAAAAAATGATGGGGAAAATATTGTTTTAACAGAACAGCTTACAGAAGACGACTTTTCTATTACAAGTAATGAAAATGAGCAAATTGACTTATTCGTTAGAGACGGAATATTAATTGTTTATCCAGAAAATGAAATAAATGGTAACCATAAATTAAGTTTTAAGAGTTCACTTATTGAATACTCTTATGAATTTTTAAAAGAAGGAAATGGTTGTTGTGACTGGGGTAACTTAAGTGGTGTTGATGTGGTAGACAATACATTTGTAGTAGATGAAAAGTTGTTGGAAATCTTCTTGGACTGAAAATAACTTTTGCCAACAATGCCTATAATTAATGTGGTGTTTAGGTTTTTACGCAAAGGTCTGTATATATTCATAAGGTCGCCAAATCTTTTGGATTTGTTTTTTAGAATAGATAAATTAAAAACAAAATATAAATATTCGGCTCTGTGTTTATCCGAAAAGTTAGTATCTTTTTATGCGCTACGATACATATACAAGAACGTTGGCATTCATTTGAATGAACATTATGAAAATCTATATACTTGTTTTAATAATCCTAGTTACTTCGTGTAAACAAGTCAGTTCTGAATGGATAGATAGAACAAAACATGAAGGGTTATATAAAATTGACTTTTCAAATTCATTTAAAATATTATGTACTGCTGAAAACCCAGAGAATATTAAGAGTACCATAAATAATCTTGAGGAAGCAAAGATTTTTTTTGATGAAATATTTGATGAAGATTTAAAATTTGCAGTATTATTTGTTGACAACCCTAACTGGAACAAATATGCTTTTTCTCCTCCTCCTGGAATGCCACAAGCCCATTATCAAGGAAATATTGTTTTGGGTTTAGATAATTCTGTAATGGCAATGCGAGCCGAACAAGGATTAAAACAATTACCAGATTCGATATTAGGAACATTAAAACAACATTTTGGCAAAGAATTAAATCTAGATTTATTTTATCGAGATGCATTATCACTCCACGAACTAGGTCATTTATATCAATTTTTCAGAACTGAAAATGGTACTCAAAGACATTGGTTGAATGAAATATTTGGAAACTTATGCCAAGTAGCAGCTGCCAAAAATTTGGAAACACAAGATGTATTCAATCGTATGGATGTGTATCAACAATTTCTAATTAATGCAAACAAATGGGGAGAATTAAGATTCAAATCTTTAGAACAATTTGAAGAAGATTACTTTGAAGTGTTAAAACAAGGACAGAACTATGGTTGGTATCAAACTCAATTCTATCTTAAAGCTAAAGAACTCTATATAAAATTCGGAGATGATTTTCTCAACAAATTCCGCGATTTTCTCATTGACATCAATCCTGACAAAGTTGGTCGTATTAACGATAAAGAACTGAATGAATTATTGATTAAGAATTTTGGAAATAAAGTGGTTAAAATCTTAGAATTGAAAAACGATAGATAACTGCCTGTATAATTAATTGTTGGGTTCTCCCCTATTCGGCAATTCAAACCGATTCTCCTGTGGTTCGTTTTCTTTTATTATTTTATTCTTGCCAACACAACTAACCATACACAAAACGTTAGCAACAATTATCACTCAAACATCCGAAATCAATAACTAAATTATTTTTCAGTTATTTATTTGCGTAACCGAATGATTACATATATATTTGTAACCGAACAGTTACGCTATTTATGAGAAGAGATGTTTTCCAAGCAATTGCAGACCCTGTTAGAAGAGATATTATTGAATTACTTGCAACTAAAACTTTAAGTGTAAACGAAGTAGCAGAAAAGTTTGAAATCAGCAGACCTGCTATTTCTAAACATTTAAAAATACTAAGCGAATGTGGAATAATCGATTTCAACCAAATTGGAAGAGAGCGATTATGTATAATACAGCCTCAAAAATTGATTCCAGCTTTTTTATGGATAAAACAGTACAATAAGTTATGGGAAGACAGAATAGATTCTTTTGAAAACTATATAAATCAAATACAAACAAAAAACGAAAAAAAATGAGGGATTTAGCAAACAGAACCCTAACAATTGAGAAAATATTTAACGCACCTATAAAATTAGTTTGGGATGCTTGGACACAATCTGAACACATATTAAAATGGTGGGCACCAAATGGCATGAATATTAAAGTTATAGAACATAATTTTGAAGTTGGAGGAAAATGGAAATACTCAATGCCTATGCCAGATGGTAACGAATTTATATCAGAAGGAACATATAAGGAAATTGAAGAATTGAAGAAAATAATTACTTCTGCCGATTTTAAACCTATGACAGAAAATGTTGAGCTTCAAACCTACTTTGAAGCAGATGGAGATAAAACAAAATTTACTTTTAGCGTTATTCACGCTACACCTGAATATTGCAAGCAACAAGAAGAAATGGGATTCTACAATGGTTGGGGCTCTGCCTTGGACAGATTAGAAGTTATTATAGAAACTTTAACGAACAAATAGAAAAAACTGTTGCTAACAGAGTATATAGTTCATTGCTAGTTCGAGCCTACTTACGAAAATCCTTTCGGATTTTCTGTTCGGTTTTTATTTGCTAAATTAGGTACGTAAACCCGCAACAAGCCATATACAAACACGTTACCAGCAACCAGAAAAACCGTACAATAACATATTACAAAAACCAATCAAGCTTTTTGCCATTTGACAAATTCCGAATAAAATGTAATGACAATCTTTGTGACTATGGACAAATTAATAAACTATCTATTGGAATTTGGGCAGCTAAATCAACAGCAAATTGACTTGATAAAGAGAAAAGCACAGGTATTAGAGTTAAACAAAGGCGATTACTTTTCCGAAGCAGGAAAAATACCAAAACAAGTAGCTTTTATTGAAAAAGGTATTTTACGTGTATGTTACTACAACAGCAATGGGGATGAAATAACCAAATACTTTATTGATGAAAACAATTTTGCAGTAGACATAAACAGCTTCAATCAAAAAATTCCCTCTTCAGAATATGTACAGGCTGTAACAGATTGTACACTACTTGTATTTTCTACAGAATCACTCAACGATTTGTCAGCTACTATCATTCAGTGGGACGGAATTATCTACAAAATAACAGAAAAAGCATTGGTTGAAAAGGTAAATAAACTAAGTCCTATGTTAGCCGAAGATGCCAAAACAAGGTATCTAAATTTTCTTGAAAAGTTTCCGAATTTAGCCAACAGAATTCCGCTATCCTATCTCGCTTCTTATTTAGGAATCACGCAATCATCATTAAGCAGGATTCGAAAAAGCATCTGAAATGAGCACCGAAGGCTTTCGGTACGAATTCCATGTAACCTTTAAAATGAATTAAATATACATGAATTCATTATTTGCCAAATGGCAAAAGTTTTTGCTTTCGAAGTGCTGAACTTTGCTTCATCATTTTAATAGAAATCAAAAAATTATGGATTCAATTATTATTACAGGAGCAACCAGTGGAATTGGATTTGAATGTGCCTTACAAATGGCTCAAATTGCCAAAAACGAACAAATTATCATTTCTGCCAGAAATATTAGAGCAGGAAAAGACATAATAGAAAAAATAAAAGACAAGACTGGTCATAAAAACCTAAAATGCTTGGAATTAGATTTGGCTTCTTTAGCATCTATAAGAAAGTTCTCTATATCATTTGCCAAAGAAAAAAACAATTCAATTTCTATCTTGATAAATAATGCAGGAGTACAGAATATTGGCAAAACACAATATACGGCAGATGGATTTGAGCAGACATTTGGTGTAAATCACCTCGGAGCATTTGCTTTGACTATGCAATTACTTCCTTTTATGAAAAATAATGGACACATAACATTCACATCTAGCGAAACACACGACCCAGCACTTAAAACACCAATAGAACCACCAATTTATACCAGTGTTCAAGAGCTTGCTTTCTCAAAAGAAACTTCCGAAAAACAAAATATTGTTGGACAAAGAAGATATTCTACTTCAAAATTGTGTAACATAATGACCACATATGAATTGCAAGAGCGCTTAAAAAAAACAAACATTAGGGTAAATGCCTATGACCCAGGAATGACACCAGGAACAGGACTTGCCAAAACTTATTCACCTGTTATGCGATTTTTATGGAAAAACGTATTCCCAGTTTTGACCCTATTTAAAAGCAACATACATACACCAGCTCAAGCAGGAAAAAATTTAGCAAAACTTGCGTATTCTGAAAAGTACAAAGACTTGAAGGGAATATATTTCTCGGATGGGAAAGTAGTCAAAACATCTGTTGATTCTTATAACAAGATTTTTCAAAAAGACCTGTGGAATGGTAGTCTCGAACTTACAAAAACCACATTTAACAAAATAACATAAAGAAACTTCTGAAAAAATCGCAGTAGGTAACAATGTATAAAAAATAATAGCAGCTTTGGTGCTTAAACAACGCGCTTTTTTATATTCACAATCGTTCATACACCAAAAGGTATGCGTTTTAATCCGTTTCTATTCTAACACCAACAGTTGGCATTCATTAAAAAACCGTTCATCCTTAATAAACTACATTTCAGATTTAAAAAATATTTGATTCTCAAAAATAATTGGATTTTTGAATTTCAAATAGTTAACGTAATCAATAGATGGAAAATTTAGTTGGCGATTCTACAGGATTAATTCATTTAATTTCATCTTGCAGTGCTCTTTTATTCGGAACTCTTGTTTTAATGCTAAAAAAAGGAACAAAACTGCACGTGAAAATGGGGTATCTATATTTAATTAGTATGGGGGTTCTGATTTTAACCGCCCTCATGATTTATAGATTATTCAATGCATGGGGGATTTTTCATTATGCGACTCTTTTCAGTTTATTGACAATATTACTTGGTATGATTCCTATTTGGACCAAAAAGCCAACAAACACATGGAAACTTCGGCATTTTTCATTTATGTATTGGTCTGTAATTGGGCTTTATTCAGCATTTGGTGCTGAAATTTTAACAAGAATTCCTAAAGCTCCTTTTTTTGGAATGGTCGGTCTAGCTACTATATTAATATTACTTATTGGGGCAATTCTTTTTAGAAAAAATAAAACGAAATGGCTAAAAGTATTTGGTCCCTAAAAAATAACGAAATGCCAACACCTTGAATACTTAATTGCTTTGGCAGGTATTTGTTTATTAAATTGGTTGCTGAAACACGCAACGAAATCATACACAAACCGTGGTAACATATTTAATAAATAGCTTTTCATCTTAAGAAATATGTTTCTTAAAGCGTATTAAGCTTAAAGTACTGATTTTAGCATATATAATTAAAATCTAAACCATGAATAGAAAAACATTTATTAAAAATTCATTAGGAGGAATTGTTTTAGCAGGCGTTGCGCCAACCTTTTCATTTGCTCAGAACCCTCAAGAACCCCAACCTTTAGATATAAAATTGGTTAAAGAATTTGTAGTTGCCGGACATAAAAATTTGCCTTTAGTTAAGGAAATGCTAGATGAATATCCAAACTTAATATATGCTAGTTATGACTGGGGTAATTCAGATTATGAAGAGGCAATTGAAGGAGCCGCGCATTTAGGAAATAAAGAAATTGCCAATTACCTTATTTCTAAAGGAGCTAGAGTCAATTTATTTACACTTACCATGTTAGGGAAAATTGACTTAGTAAAAGCTACATTGGAGGTATATCCTGAATTATTATTTGCTAAAGGTCCGCATGGTTTTACATTACTTCATCATGCCAATATTGGAGATGCTAAAGAATTAAGTGATTACCTTAAAGAAAAAGGCCTAAAAGAAACTCGTATAAGCATCAAATAAGTAATTAATACTGCAACACAACCCATAAACAATAAGGGCTTCAGGCTTAATACCAGGGTTTGTGTATTTTTATGATGTTGCTAATCCCGATAGGTATCGGGAATAGATTTAGCTTTGGGCAAGAAAAAATTAAACCAAACCTGCCTGTCGGCAGGCAGGCAATAAGCTTTACCTAAACCGTATATACCATTACCAATCAACTATGCAAAATCTAATTAATTACATACAATCAAAAATTACCTTAACACAAAACGAAATTGAATTAATCAAAAATCATTTCGTTACAGAAGAAGTTCCAGCTCAAACTAATCTTTTAGAAGCAGGAAAAGTTGAGCGATATATTTATTTTTTAGCTTCTGGAATTGTAAAAGGATATCAAAATGTTGACGGAAAGATTGTCGTACAGCATCTTGTAAGTGATCAAGATTTTTTTACATCTTTAGATAGCTTTATGACAAAAACACCATCCGTAGATTATTATGAAACTATCACAGATTGTAATCTTATAAAAATTTCAAAACCTGATTTTGACATTTTACAAAAAGAAACAAAATTCTGGTCAATATTTGTTAAAGAAGTAACCAACGAACATTTAAGTTGTAAACTAGAACGTGTTAAAGATTTTCAAATTTTAACTGCAAAAGAACGCTATCTTAAATTTGTGAATCAGCACCCAAATCTAGCTTTAAATGTGTCTGTCGACAATATCGCTTCTTTTCTAGGAATGGAACCGCAATCTTTAAGTCGTATCAGAAAGCAAATCGCTTTCTAACAAATGTTATTTCTAACCTCTTAAAAGGTATTGAAATTTGCTCAAACAAAATTTAAGAATTATGAGCAATGAAATTTCATTAGTAACTGGTGGAAATGGACATTTAGGAAACAACCTAATTAGACTTTTACTTTCTGATAAGCAAAAAGTAAGAACAACTGTAAGAAACATTAATAACACTGAACCTTTTAAAGCACTAGACTGCGAAGTTGTTCAAGCTGATATTACCGACAGAGAATCTCTAAAAAAAGCATTTCAAGGCGTTACAAACTTATATGCAGTGGCTGCTAATTTTAGTATGTGGGCCAAAAACCCCAAAACTGAAATTTATGATAATAATATGCAAGGCACTCAAAATGTGTTTGACATTGCGAAAGAATGTGGCATTAAAAATATCGTTTATGTAAGTTCAGTAGCTAGTTTAGATTTTACAAAATTACCCGCCAATGTGGATAATGGATATAACAAAGACCGAAGAAATTGGTATTACAATTCTAAAAATGATTCTGATAAACTAGCATTAGAATTAGGAAAAAAATATGGCATCAGAACTATTCTTGTTTTACCCTCTGCTATGATTGGTTCTAAAGCTTATAAATTAAGCTATTCTAACAACCTTGTATTACAAGTTTTAAATGGAGAAATACCTGTAGATACCAATGTAACTTTAAATTGGGTTGATGTAAAAGATGTAGCTTATGGTATGTATAATGCAATGAAAAAAGGCAGAAATTTAGAACGCTATATTTTATCTAATGAGCAGCATACAACATTACAAGAAACTGTAAAAATAGCATCAGAACTATATCCTGAACTAAAATTAAAAACGCCTAAAAAAGTGCCAAAATGTTTATTGTACTCCGTTGCTGGTCTAATGGAGTTTAGTAGTAAGCTTACAGGAAAAGAACCGCTCTTACAAAGACATTACTTAGACATGTTTTATGATTTAAAGCAAGATTATGATATCAGTAAATCAAGAGTAGAATTAGGTTTTAATCCTAAACCTTCAAAAAAGGCTTTAGAAGACGCTTTGAAATATTTAAAAACCGATTGGAAAGAAAAGAAAAAGGAAGATAACATAGTATAAAAAACATAGGGCAAAAAGTGCTGAATCAAATGGTCTGTGTATATTTATGAAGTCGCCAAATATAAAATTTGACGTTTATACTAAAAGTTAAATATTTATATTTAGCTAAGTATTAAACCGAAACGAAAAGTTTCCTTACTTCCGCCCCACTCTTAACTCGGACGTTAACTATAATTTGAAAATAGTCAACTAATTAGAACATAATGCCCAATAGTGATAAAAGCAAAACTCCAATTTTCCAAAGCATAGTTGATATTGGTGCTAATAAGGAGTTTTCTATAACCGAGAATAGGTATCTGCGTATAACAAATATCGCTTCTATCCTTGGGATCTTGTTCATGGTAATATGGATGATTACTGCTTTTTGCATTACAGATTCCCCAATACTTTACGGAAGCAATGGATTGTTAGCATTGATGTTTTCATTCGTTCTAATATTCAATGGCAAAGGTTGGCGGGTATTGGCATCAACTTGGTTTACTGTTACGTCATATATTGGAATTATTCTATTTCTTTATTTGTTAGGCTACTCGTCAGGGGTTTGGGTCATTTGTTTCATCATAATAATTACTCCATACATGACTTTCCCAAAAAGTGCGCGGAAATTAGCTATCGGTTTCAGTATGCTGGGGGTCTTGACTCTGATTTTTTCGGTTACGTTTCAATCCAATTTTAATCCTCACTATGATGTACTTGACCCGTATTTTCTGCAAATATTTAACATCAGCACAACGGGACTGATTTGCCTTACAATGGCTTGGACTTTGTCTGTGCTGATTGATAGATCAGAAGAGTCATTGAGGGTTGAGCAAAAAAGATCAGATGATCTTCTGCATAATATTCTTCCTGTAAATGTGGCAAGGGATCTAAAGGAAACTGGTAAAACAGTGCCCAAAAGGCACAAAAATGTAACTATTCTGTTTACTGACTTCAAAGGCTTTACTGAGTTAGTAGCTAGCATTCCGGCAATCACTTTGGTCAATGAACTCAATGATATTTTTGGCCGATTTGATGAGATTGTTGAGGAGGCAGGAGTTGAAAAAATTGAAACAATTGGGGATGCATATATGGCTGCATGTGGTCTTGAAGATACGGTTAAAAATCATGCCCTTAATTGTATTAAAGCTGCACAACAGATGCTATCCTATCTGGAGGAGAGAAATAAGAAACATGAAATAAAATGGAGGATGAGAGTTGGGATACATTCGGGACCAATAGTGGCTGGCGTAGTTGGAAAGAAGAAATTTAACTATGATCTCTTTGGAGATACAGTTAATACGGCAAGTCGGATGGAATCGTTAGGAGAGCCTGGCAAAATAAATATATCAGAAACAACCTACCAGCTTGTCAAAAATGATATCAGTTGCTATACCAGGGAGAAAATTCAAGCTAAAGGAAAAGGAGAATTGGAAATGTATTTTATAAAATATAGCTAACAATATGTTTAGAGCATAGCACCTTGCGTGATGCTACGTCACCATACACAGACCATTGTAGCACCATTAAAAAGTGAACTTTACTCTTTTTTATTTCAATTTTAGAATATTTATGAAGTCGCTAAATATAAAATATGGTGTTTGTAAAAGAAAAGATAAAAGCAAAATATTTATATTTAGCTAAGTAATATACCGAAACGAAAAGTTTCTTTACCTCCCCTTCTTGTCAAATACGAACCGTAATGCGCAAGCATAAAACTCTGAATAAACAAGAAATATAAACTTTAAGAAAATGAAAAAATCAATTTTATTCCTATTCATTTTGGCCTCGGCATCTGTATTTTCCCAAAACTCAGATTACAAGGTATCTTCCTATTTAGCTGAGGGAACAAAAGCACCAAATACTCATTATATAGGAGAAGCTTGGTTGAATGCTATAATTCACAATGACGATGAATTAGGTTATAATATTACAAAAGCAACTTTTAAAGCCAATTCAACCTTAGATTGGCATAAGCATGGTTCTGCACAAGTTTTAATAATTGTTTCTGGTGAAGCCTATTATCAGGAGAGAGGAAATGAGCCAGTAATTTTGAAAAAAGGAGATATCATTAAATGTGAGAAAGACATTGAACATTGGCATTCCTCCACAAAGCTAAGTGATGTAACCTATTTGGCCTTATATGGTGGTGGACAACCAACAACTTGGACTGAGGTTGTTACACAAAAATACTATGATAAAGTAGCCGAAAAGCTTTAACAAAATGGATAAAAGCAATAAGCTTTAGCTTCGTGTGCAGACTGAAATTGACCAGTGTACCTCCGCGCTACGCATAGCTAAATCGTTGGCAAACATTCTAAGAGAAGAAAAAACATTAATAAATTCTTATGAAAACAAGAAAGATTATTGCAACAATATTCATAATCATAGCAATTGTGCTTGGAGTCATATTTTACACAAAAATTGACTTTCCAATTGGGTTAGAACCTTATTTTAAAAAGGCATTTTATGGCCAATTTGGTCCTTTTGCCATTTGTATTGAACTATTAATTGCGGGCATTTATCTTTTTAATAAACATCCTAAATCCAATTTTGCCTTAGCATTATTTGGATTTACTGCATTGTTAGATCCAATTTTTAACACCATCGGACTTTTTACTAGTATTGTACCTACCTATGCGATGGTTCTTTTTGCAATTTGTTCATTAATAGCACTATGGCTTGCTTTTTCTAATACATTTAAATTAGGACGCATATCGTTAATAGGTGTAACTGCTAGTTTTATTCTTGGTATAGCCGTCGAATTATTCTTTAATTATCTGTGATTTTTTTTTAATTATTTCGTTAATATTCCTCTCAATATAATAAGAAGCAAACTTAAGATGTATATAAAAAGATAGCGAAAGTCTCTGCTAACACAAGGGTTTGGGCATTTTTGAAAAGTCGCCAAATTTCAAAATTTGACGATTGCCAACGAAAGGAAAACAAATAATAATATCGAAGTAAAAATACCTATTAATGGGTATTTTTTAAGTCATTACATTTAATTATACTTGTTGATATTAAAATATTATTCATTCTAGTTTTCTAATTTAATTTCAAAATAATGAGATTTATAGTATATGTGTTGTGTGTATTTACTTTTTTCATCACTAGTAGTTGTGATGATAATGAAATTGAAAAAAATGAGACTAATAGAAATGAAATTGAAGGAAATGAGAATGTAGGAAATGAGAATGAAGGAGATGAGACTGAAGACTCAATGGCTCTTACAAAAGATGAGTATATAGAAAGTATATTAGTTTCACTAAATAACAATAGTAATTTAGAGGTACGAGACGTTTCTTCTTTCGAAACAGATCATGATTTAATTGCATTCCCGGATAGAGATCCTATAATTGATGAAAATGGTATTTTAAATTTAGGTTTGGGTTATGTAAATAACGGAAGTCAGGTTAATGGTATCGGTTTTAGTATTGGTGATGAGCAAAATGCGTATGTATTATTTCCTACTCTTGAAGTAGGAGACCCACTTAATACGTTATCAATAGATCTGGAACTTGGACTGGACAATTGCGAATTTATAAGAGATCTTTGCGATATAATTCCAATACGATTTTTTGCAATTAAAGCTGATGGAACTGTTTCGGTAAGTTTTACTGACCACATTAAATTTAGCTGTACCGAATGCCCCTTTGCATATAAATCCACAGCATGGGGAAATTTTTTTTATGACCAGTTGGAATATGGTGGTGTTAATGAGTTATTGAGTTTTGCTATCTCTGGTCAACAAGAATTTTTAACAAGTCAATCAATAGAATATATTGATTGGCAAGCTATAGGAATGCCAAAATTTCAGATATATCCAGGAACGGAAATATCTGAAATTAATAATTTCAATAGTATCCAATGTTACGAACAGAGCGATTATCACGTTATAAGAATTAAGAAAGGTAATGTCTTGGTACTATTTTACGCCCAAATTGGAAGTCTAAATCACAACAATTATCTGGGTAATGAAGAAGATTACGAACTTACTAGTGCAGGGACATCAGTTGGATCATTAATAAAGGGTACGACCGTTATGCTATATGAACTAGACAAGCCGCCAGGTTCAAATTGGTGGCTATTATATGGAGAAAATCAAAATGATTGGGTAGGTGAATTTACATGGGAGTCAGCAGAGGAATTTATATTGGATCCAAAACCATATCATGATCCTTTTAGAGCGAAGCACTATTTACGCTTTGAGGCCTATCTAACAGAACATCGCCCATTCTTAAAACCTAGAACTTATACGAATTTTCTGGGTTCAGAGGTGGAATTTAAAAGAAAGGGTAGTTTGTATATTAATGCCTTTTTAACCTGTCGTCATATGTAATATAAATTTTTAGTTGACTTTTGTTGTTTTAAGAATTAAACTTAAATTATGTATTAGTAATTGTCTTTTCTCACCTACTTACGAAAATTCTTCCAGATATTCTACCAGCCTGCCGGCTGGCAGGTTCGGTTTGTATTTGCTAAATTAGGTGATTAATCCAGATAATTAATCTTATTTAAATAAGGTAGGTACAATACTTAACACACCACGAGACTTTTTAGTTTTTTGAGCTAACGAGTTATTTTTGTGGAATATTAAAGTTAAAATAGCCGTTATTCAATATTATGAAACAACGAAAAATTAGTATTTATACTGTCGTCAATTCAATTCTAATTCTACTTTCATTAACGACAATTGGATTGGGCATTTATATGACCCCTGATAATGGTTTTTTTGGAGAATTTTTAATAGCACTAGGGGGTACATTATTTGGTACAGCCGTAAGTGGAGTGATTTCGCACTTCAAAAATAAAGATTTCTTTGATTCGGTGTTGAATATTTTGAATCAAAATCAATTATCAAAAATTCATTCAGATGAAAATTTGATTAGAGAATTTAAAACTGATTGGCATGTTTATTATCTGACAATAAATGAAAATGGAGAAAAATTTTGGAATTATTATAATATGAATTTTTCATCCTCTTTAGCACCAGGAATTTTAAGTACAGAAATTAAAGTAGATGATAATGACGGAATAATTCACAAATATTTAATGCAAGGTTTAAGACGCGAATCCAAAGGCCCATTGATTATTTTTACAAAGGGAAAAAATAGTGAAGAAAGAGAAGCTATAATGATACTTCCAAACATAGGAAAAAAATACCAAAAGTATATATTCGGCTTTGATTTCATAGAAACTTGGAATGGACAAAGCGTTATTTCTCCAACAATAATTAGTAGAAATAAAATTAACGGGGCGACAACAAACGTAGTAGACGAGAAAACTTCACAAAGACTGGAGGTTCTTTGGGACGAATATTCTTCCAAAGATTTACACTATATAACCAAGAAATAATTGTGACTTATATCAACTATTGCAAATAGTGTGGCAAGTCCTATGATGCTCCATTGACTTAAGCTTGTTTTAAAGTCCGCAAAATCTTTGGCCCCGAAGCATCGGGGTTGCTTTAGACAGGAAAAGAAAAATAAAACAAAAAGATTTTGCTATGTACGAGGTGGAAAGTAAACGCTAGTTTGCTCCCGTACTGTTCATAGCTAAACCGTTGTACCACATTATGAAAAAATTGCTAATCTTAATTATTCTATTTTCAATCTGCCCTTTATTCGGACAGGAATCTGAAATTGAAAGACTCTTAATTAAAGGTAACGATGCCTTTGAAAATTCTGATTTTCAAAATGCAAAAATCAACTACGAATCCATAATTAAAATTGACTCAACGAATAAAGACGCTATTTACAATTTAGCTGGAACTGAATTGAATTTAGGGAATAAATCTAAGGCATGTGAACTACTCCAAAAATCATACTCGCTGGGCGACTTTGGAGCGTATGACTTGATTAAAGAGCAATGCGGAGGACTTAAGTACTCTGAAAAAATGTTTTTATTCCATGTCGATGAACTTCCAAAATTTCTGTACAAAGACAAATTTATTCCCCTCATAATCAACAAAAAGGAACTGAATCCTAATTACATGAAATTAATTAGAGCGGAAATAAAAAATTCTAGGGAACTAAAACGAATTAAAGGACGAGCAAGCATTCTATTAAATGTTGACATAAACGGAAAATTAGAAACCAAAATACGTGGAGAAGTTCCTGAGGATAAAAGAGAATTAATAAGTCAACTATTAGAAAATTTAACGGAATACAAACCTGCGACTTATGTGAATAAATCAGTTGGTCTTTTTGGTGGCGGATTTGCGTTACCCTTAACGTTCTAAAAATAACGTGGTACAACACAACCTATAAACAATACGGGCTTCGGACTTAATCGAAAGGTTTGTGTATTTTTATGAAGTCCGCAAAATCTTTGGCCCCGAAGTGTCGGGGTTGCTCTGGACAGAAAAAAATAAATCAAAACAATAAGCTTTAGCTTCGTGCGCAGACGGAAACGAAAAGTTTCCTTACCCCCGCACTACGCTTAGCTCAGACGTTATGGGCAAGTTGAACACAACACAATTAGCAGAATGAATTACAACGAAATTGCAAAAAAAATAATCGAACTGAAAAATGCTGATTTGGAATTTCGTGAAAAGCTAATTGAAAGTGGAAAACTTGGTGAAGGCTACAATAAAGAAATGGCTGAAATTCACAACAAAAATGCCAAAACTCTAAATGAAATAATAAACAAAATAGGTTATCCAACGCTTGACAAAGTTGGCTAAGAAGCAAATGAAGCAACTTGGTTAATAATACAACATTCTATCGGACAACCTAATTTTATGAAAAAATGTGTGAAATTATTAGAAATTGCTGTTCATCAAAATAAAGCCAATTCAAAAAATTTAGCGTACTTGACTGACCGTATAGCAGTTTTTGAGAATAAACCACAACTTTATGGAACTCAATTTGATTGGGATGTAAGCGGAGAATTGAGCCCTAATACTTTTGATGACTTGAAAAAAGTGAATCAAAGGCGAAAATCTATTGGACTTAATTCAATTGAAGAAAAAACTAAAATTATAAGAAAACAAGCTAAAAATAATAAACAATCGCCACCGAAAGACTTTGAAAAAAGAAAACAGGAAATTGAGGAATGGAAAAAAACTGTTGGTTGGACAAAATAAAACCAGCCCATAACACAGTATATAAAAAATTGCTGTTTTGTGCTTAACCAATGTTAGTTGCTTTGTTTGCTAGCTTCTGATTTGACTTCGGAAAATCCTCGCATACAAACACGCAACTTTCCATATACATAAACGTTGGCAACAAACTAAAGAAAAACCTACTATTCAAGAATTTAACAGAACAATTGTAATGATGAAACGATATTTTAAAAATTAAGTTAATATGCTCAAAACAAACGCTTCTTACTTAAATATTTTTCTATTTATTACATGCTGCATAATGTTAATTTTTGCAATATGGAAATCTGTAGCAACCTATTTAATTTATATAAACGGAGAAACTACTGAAGCAACTATAATAGACTATAATTCAGCAACATATAATCAGCAAAGTAGTACTGGTAGTAGCTTAACTCACTCTCCAATTTATACTTTTACTACTTCAGAAGGAAAGAATATCACACTTTATGCTGGCTCAGCTAACAAAGTAAAAAAATATGCTATAGGTGATAAAGTGAAAGTTTATTATCCTAAAAAAAATCCTAGGTCTGCAAAATTAGAAGGTTACTTTCCTTGGAAAATGTATACTATTCTAGGAGTCGCTGGTCTATTAGGTGTGGTATTATTTGGAAAAAAGTTGCAATGAATAAAGACTTCTTCATCACAAACCTTTAGATAATATTTACAGAACTAAATAAGCTATTTAAATAAAAGCCAGTTGCCAACACCGTATATTATTTATTGCTAGTTTTAGCCTACTTACGAAAATCCTCACGGACTTTCTAATCGGTTTTTATTTGCTAAATTAGGTGCTTAAACCACGTAACGAACCATATACAAACACGTTAGCCTTCATTACGATCAACCATTAACCAAATGATAAAATTCTTTAGCGTATCGAAACAAAATTTTGCAATGCAAAATCGAATGTCCTGCAGACATTTGGTGGAGATAGCCGCTTGCGGAAGATTTAAAATCCTTAAACATGATTAAATTCTTCAGACGTATAAGACAACAACTACTGTCAGAAAATAAATTCAGCAAATACATACTGTACGCTATAGGCGAGATTGTGCTTGTTATTATTGGTATTCTTATAGCGCTTCAAATAAATAATAAAAACGAACAGCGGAAAACCGAAAATAAGATTGTTTCTATTTTAAAAGAAGTACAACATGATTTAGGACTAGATATTCAAAAATCGGACGAACTAATTGCCTATTATAAAACACAAGATTCAATCATCAACTTAGTAAAAGCAGATAAACTAACCTATGATGATTATAAAAATGATAATAGAAATGCTTTAAGATTTGTTATTATGGACGCTTTCCACATGAAAATTCATACAAATGGATATATCAACCTCATAGAAAATGTTGATAATGTTCCGAAAAAGCTAAAAGCAATTATTGAGCCATTACACGAAATATATATTTATAACAAATACGAAATAGACAAGTTCGATAATCGATTGGATTTGATTACAGATAGAGTGATGGACGAGTTAGCCAAAAGTAAAGATTGGTATTACAGATTAGGTCAGCCTCAATTAGAAGATGAGATGATTGATTTTTTCCTAAATGACCCTTACTATAAAAATGATGTATATCTATACCAAAATGCTGGCTGGATAAACTTGACAAATGATGTTACTATATTTAGAAAAAATGCAATTAACGCATACAAACAAATTAACACACTTATTGAAAGTAATGAACCGCTTCCCGATTTTATACCACATAATTTAGTTCATCTAACAAGGGCACAACTAAATGAATATGTAGGTACTTTTAAGGTTGTAAAGTATGATGGGTACGATGGTCCAATTCCAGATTTAAACTATAAAATTCAGATACAAGACAATGGTCTAGTGGGCATTATGAATGGAGATCTTGAAGATATGGATTATTTCTATTTTGAAAAAAAAGATAAGATATTTGGTCAGACTGATATTTACCTTAAAGGAGAGTTTATAAGAGATAGTTTGAATGAAATTACATCTTTGATTGTTATGAAAAATGGAATGGTAGCTCACTTAAATAAACTTGAAACGAATTAGAAGAAATTAATAACGAAAGGCTAACAACGTATATAATTTATTGCTAGTTCTAGGCTACTTACGAAAATCTGCTCAGATTTTCTACCAGCCTGCCGGCTGGCAGGTTCGGTTTGTATTTGCTAAATTAGTTGCTGAAACACGCAACGAAATCATAAACAAACACGTTGTAGCACATTTGACAAGAATGTAAATCAGAATGAAATATAAAACTCTAATTCTAGATTTTGATGGCACTTTAGCCGACACAAAAGAAAGCATTATACAGACTATGAAATTTGTTGGCCATAGTTTTAATATCCAAAACGTTGATGAAAATCTAATAGAAAGTTTGATAGGGTTACCTCTGAAAACTACCTTTGAAAAAGCCTTTTCACTTGACGAAAAATTGATTGAGGAAGCGACTTTGATTTATCGTGAACAATATAATGAAATTGTAATCGACACAATTTCTCTTTTTGATGGAGTAAAAGAAACCTTGTTAGATTTTCATTATAAAGGAATAAATTTAACTGTTGCATCAAGTAAAGGAAAAGCTGCATTAATTAAGATTCTAAAAAAGCAAAACATCTATGATATTTTTTTATTTGTAGGTGGAGAAGAGGATGCAAAAAACAAAAAACCATCACCTGACATCGTAAATCTCATAATCGATAAGTATAACTATCAATTGAATGAATGCTTAGTTGTTGGCGATACAATTTTTGACATTGAAATGGGACAAAGGGCTTATGTCGATACGTGCGGAGTTACTTATGGAAACAACACGAGGGAAAAATTAGAAAAACAAAAACCAAATTATATAATCAATAGTTTTAAAAATCTAGCTGAGATTGTATAAATAAAAAACTACTCACTAACAACCTATAAACAATACGTCTAAGCTATGGAAGTAACGAGTACAAGGAAACTTTTTGTTTCTGTCTTAGCACGAAGCTAAAGCTTATTGTTTTGATTTATTTTTCTTGTCCAGAGCAACCCCGACGCTTCGGGGCAAAAGATTTTGCAGACTTTATAAAAATACACAAACCTTACGAATAAGCCCGAAACCCGTAGGTAGTAATGAGGGAAACTATAAACACATAATGAACATGATTTCAAAAACTAAAATTTATCTGCTATATACTATACTGTTTATGGTTTTCAGCAATTTCTTGTTTGGGCAAAAGTTAGAACCTAAAAAAAGGTTACTAGAACCCGACCATGTACTACACTCTAACATAACGGGTAACGAATATCAACTGTACATTTCCTTTCCTGCAAGTTATTCCACAAAAGACACACTTTCGTATCCCGTATTATATGTTTTAGACGGAGCTTATTTTTTCCCGACCTTTAATCAAATCAACCGCAGGTTGAGCGCAATGGGGATGATTCAAGATGTCGTAATTGTCGGAATTCATTCTGGAAATGACAGGAAAAGTTGGTACACTAACAGGCACCTGGACTATACACCCAATTCAGATGTATTGGATGATAGACAAGCGGAAAAAGAATTTGGTATCCCAGAGGGAAAATTGATTTCGGGAGGCGCAGAAAAATTTCTTCAGTGCATTAAAAATGAAATCACTCCACTTATTGAAAAACACTATAAAATCAACCAGAATAGAGGAATTGCCGGACATTCCTTTGGTGGATTATTCGCAAGCTTTTGCCTTGTTAACTCCGATGGATATTTTAACCGTTTTGGATTAAATAGTCCTTCATTATGGTGGGATAATGAGAATTTTTTGAAAGAGGCCGTACAAAAATTTAAAACAAATAAAACATGGGAAATACCGCCTAGTGTGATTTTTATTTCAGTTGGTGAAAAAGAAAGTGCCATGGAGATACCGACTATGGTAAGATTTAGTCAGCATTTGCAAGACATCAATTATGAAAACATTGAATTGAGCTGGCAAATTTTTGAGCATGAATCACATATGACAGTCATGCCCTCAAGCATGAGCAGGACGCTAACAGTACTTTATGCAAATGAATAATTTACATACCAAAGAGAAAAGTAAATATCACTACTGCCAACACGCGCTAAACGCCATGTTGACCTAAATGCGGTCAGAGACCGCGGTCACCACAGCGTTAAGCGCAAGACCATTTTGTGTAATGCAAAAAACACCGGAACTAAAAAGAATAAAAGACGAAAACTATTTAGTTTTCGTCTTTTATTTCAGGTTTGATAAACTCTGCCTGATATTTTTCTAAAAATTTCTTCTGTCTTGCAATCATTTGTTGCCTTAATTTATCAATGTCCATAAAATCATTACCAAAATTACTTCCAAAAAAATCATCATTAAAGAAATGTTCGCTGAAAAGTGAATCTTTAGAAAAAACATCTTCAAATCCTTGATTTTGGAATCCTGAATAGTTTGAGAAAAATCGTGATTTAAACGATTGCATCAAACTATCTTTATCTGACAATGAGAGATTATCGAGCTTATCATTGGATGACCAAGAATAAATACTATCATATCTAATCAAATTTCCGTTTTCATCAAATTCCTTATCAACTTTCCAAGTGCCTTTAGGCTCTTCAACTATTTTAGTTTTATTTTCTTCTTTTTCAACTTTTTTAGTTTCATTTTCTTGTCCTTTACAACTAATACTTAACAAGCCCACCATAAATAATAAAATAAAATTTTTCATCACTTTAGATTTTAAGTTAAACTTAATTTAGGTGTTGGTAGAAATGTTCTGAACAGCCCACCAGTTTCTATGGTTTTAATCAATTTGTTTTGGTGGAACACTTTACAATTTCTTTCATCACTTTTATACCAAACACATTTCAAAAAAGTATCATTATCTACTAATCCAAGTATTGAATCCTTTTTTGGATCATATTTGAAAACTTGCATTTTTGGAGCAGTTAGTTTTCCTTTAATTTTACCCAATCTCCAGATTTGAAAATTCTTGGCATAACTATATAGTATTAAAGAATTAAACAAATTATTAAGAGGATGCTGAATAAATCAGCATCCTTCTCAATATTTTACTCTAAAATTTAGTGAAACAATTATGAAATCTTAATACTTCTGGCAGGCTTTTGTTTAGCCTCTTCTTTTTTTGGTAAAAGTATATTCAAAATACCATTTTCATAGCTCGCATTAATCTTTTCATCATTTACACTTTCAGGTAAATTAAAGGTTCTTTTGAACGAGGAATAACCAAACTCTCTACGAGTATAATTTTCTTCCTTGTGTTCACTTTCTTCCTTCGTTTCCGTAGAAATTGATAACACTTGATTATCGAGGTCAAGTTGGAAATCTGATTTTTTAAGACCTGGAACCGCCATTTCCACCATAAAGGCATCGGCAGTTTCCTTTATATTTACTTTCGGTAAAGTAATGCCAGTATTAAAATTTGAGGTAAATACTGATGGTAGGTCTCTGTTAAAGATATCTTCTAACCAGTTTGATACAGTTGGGAAGTTTTGATTTGAATTTCTGTTCGCTAAACTTCCATTTTTAGGAACAGTTGCTAAATTGTTCATAATTAAAAATTTAAATTAAACATTATTTCAAATTTGAAATCTGTACACGACTTCGTTATTTGTTAAACAAATAGAGTACCAAAATTGAGTAAAGGATTTTCTTCAAAATTTTTTTCTAATATTCTATGAAATTTTGTCATAATTCTGAATAATTGTCATATTCACTCACAATAAAATGACATATTTACATTTGGACTTTTTATTAAAAACTTCAGATTAACTGTGAAAAATAAAACCGCCAAAACAATACAATGGGAAAAGCACTGCACACAACAAAACCTAAACAAAATGCGGGCTTTAGTGTTAAATAAAAAGGTCTGTGTATATTTATAAAGTCGCTAATTTGAAAATTACACGTTAGCGAAATATTCTTATTTAGCTTTGGACAAAGAAAGAAAAAGCAAAACAATAAGTTTTAGCTTCGTGCGCAGATGGAATAGGAAGACGTATAGAAGGTGGAGTTGCCTATACAGTATATGCAATAAAATAATTAAATAAAAAGGCAGCTTATAACAAAGTATATAATTCGAGAATTAAAATAAATACAAACATGGTTAATAAAAATATTCCCTTCCAATCAATTGACTGGTCTAATGTTCCCAAAACCGAACATAAAGGAGAAACTGGAATGGCCCATTGGCAAACAACACAATATAACGGATTACGAATTCGTATTGTAGAGTATTCTAAGAATTATTTTGCTGACCATTGGTGTGAAAAAGGACATATCGTACAATGTTTAGAAGGTACTTTTATAAGTGAATTAAAAAATGGAGAAAAAGTAACATTAACAAAAGGCATGACGTATGTTGTCACTGATGGATTGAGCTCTCATCGTTCAATTACTAAAGAAGGCCTGAAATTGTTAATTATAGATGGAGATTTCTTAAAACAAAAGTGAATAAATGAAAACTATGTCTATAACAAGCGCTTCACGCTATGAAAAAAATATTAAGAGAACATATTGAAAAATTAATACCGCTTACAGATGATGAGTTTTCATTTGTTTTATCACATTTTTCAGCTGAGCAATATGATAAAAATGATTTCATTTTTCGAAAAGGAGAAAAAGTAAAGAATTGCTATTTTATAATTTCCGGACTTTTAAAGTTGGTTTATGATGATAAAGATGGGAAACAGCATATTGTTTCATTTGCATTGGAAGATTGGTGGGAAAGTGATTTTTCAGCTTATTTTTCAGAAGCTAATACTAAAATGTCATTACAAAGTATTGAAGACAGCATCACCTTTTCATTAAGCCTTAAAAATTACCACAAGCTATCAGCTGAATTTCCTAAAATGCAGCGTTTCTTTCTAAACAAATCGAACACAGGTCATATTGCTTCACAACATAGAATTCTATCTTTTCTAACATCAAATGCTAGAGAAAGGTATGATCAACTAATCAAACAGTATCCATTATTAGTTCAACGTGTACCTAAAACACTTTTAGCTTCTTATCTAGGTGTTTCACGAGAGACTCTTAGTCGACTTTCTCATTAATCTTTTTTGCTTTTTGTTATTGTGATGTTTGTCACATTAAAATAATATTCCTTTTCAAATATTTGTAGTGGTATTACAAATTAAAAAATAGAATAGATGGAAAAAAGAATAATCAACCCTTGGCAATGGCAGAATGAAAGAAGTTATGTACAAGCTGTTGAAGTAACAAAAGTTGAGGGAACACTTTATGTTTCTGGTCAAACAGCAATTGATTCAGATGGAAAGTCAAGTACAGATGATATGAAAACCCAATTAGTGAAGACGATACAAAACGTAGAGAAAGTAATAAATGAAGCCGGGTATGAATGTAAAAATATTGTCAGATTAAACATATTTACCACTTCAACAGCCGAATTATTTTCTTGTTTTGATATTTTCCAAAATTGGATAGCTAAACATGAAATAAAACAAGCTAGTACTGTATTAGAAGTAAAAAATCTTTTTGAAACATTAAAAATAGAATTAGAGGCTACTGTTGTAAAATAGCATTAAATAAAGGTGTTCGAAAACGAACACTCAACCATTTATAAAATATAGCGGATGAAGTTCTAACTCGAGCCGCTATTTTCTTTTATATTAGTATACTTAAATAGGTTGAACATTATTTAGCTTTTAAACTACGGACCATATGAAACATTTCGACTTTAAATTTTTAGTCATCTTCTTTTTATCATTCTCAATGTATTCTCAGACCTTAGATACCCTAGTTGACCTTGGGGGGCACAAAATGCATTTCAAAATAATGAAAGGAGAAGGAACTCCAATTCTTTTTGAATCGGGCGCAGGTAGTGATGGTTCTGTTTGGGATAACATTTTAGAAAGAATTCATAAGGTTACGGGTACAACATTAATTACCTATGACCGATCTGGATTTGGAAAAAGTGAAGTAAATCCAAATTTGACAAAAGATTCAGATTTTGGTATTTTAAATGGAATTAAAGAACTGGAAACGGGCCTTTCAAAGCTGGGTTATACTAATGAAATTATTCTGGTACCACATTCATACGGCGGATTTTATACCACGCTTTATGCATCACGTCATCCTGACAAAGTAAAATATGTTGTACATATTGATGCTAATTTGGTAGATCATTATACTGATGATGTTCTGAAAATGATGACTGCAGAGCAAGCCCCTCCTAAAACTCCTGAAACATTAGGTATCTATTATCTTGTAAAAACCTATCCGCAAGTTGTTAACCTAATGCGTACAATTGATTTTCCTTCGAACATTTCTGTTATAGATATTACTTCGCCCATTAACACAGGTTATCCTGACTGGTATTGGGCATTGGTTAAAAAAGCTCATAAAGATTTTGTTGCTGCAGAACTCAATCGAGTTGAACTTATCGCCGAAGGTAGTGGTCATAATATACATGATGATAATCCTTCGCTAGTGATAAATGCCATCATTAAAGCATACGCGCAAACACTTGATACAAACCAACAAAATGGACTATTGCAAAAGGCTTTAGATAATGCTATTGAATTAGCTATTGAAGCTAAGGTTAATAATCGTTCAGAACATGATTTAAATGAATTAGGGTATTCCTTTTTACGAAATGAAGAATTAAATAAGGCTTTAGAAGTTTTTAAATTAAATACAATTCTATTTCCAGAAAGTTTTAATACCTATGATAGTTATGGTGAAGCGCTAATGATCTCAAATCAAAACGCAGAAGCCATTAAAATGTATGAGAAATCAATTGAAATGAATCCAGCAAATGAAAATGGAAAAAAAATGTTGCTGCAATTGAAACAAGAATAAGAAACTATAATTTATAAGGGTATATGAGAATTTTTGGTTTACGTAGATCTAAAATTTGCCGTAGACTATTATAACTTTTGAGCCTTCCCCCCTATTTGTCAAGCACAAAAACGTTACATCCAACTAAAACTAAAAAGTATGAGTTCATTTATTAATAAGATTAAAACACTTCCCTATTCAATTTTGTTAATCATATTGGTAATAGGTTGTAACACAAAAAATAAAAAATCTGCTGAAGACACACAAAACGCAACATCCCAAAATATTCTTTCCATAGTAATCGATTCGATTAATTCAGAGATACAAAATGGAGATTACGGATTAATTGACCGTTTTATGATCATTCAAAATGAAAAAGTATTAGCCGATTTTAAGTATGAGCAAGACTATGAAACCATTGTTCAACAATATGATACTACCAATCATCAATACAATTTCAACAATCTAGATTGGCATCCCTACTACAAAAAAACCGAATTACACACGCTACAGTCCGTCACCAAAAGCATTACGGCTATCCTATTTGGCATTGCATTAGATTTTAATCCAGATTATTCGGTTGCTGATAAGGCAATGCCATTGTTGAATAAAGATGAAAATAAAGTTCAAGATAAACGAAAAGAAAATATAACTATTGAAGATTTACTGACCATGCGGAGTGGTTTAAAGTGGAATGAAGAAACCGACCATAACGATACCACAAATGACTGTTTTAGGCTAGAATCTAGTGACAACTGGATAGATTATGTTTTAAGCAGGCCTATGGATACGTTACCAGGTTCAAAATTTGTATACAACGGAGGTGGCACAGTTCTGTTAGGAAAAATTGTTAGAACTATAACTGGGAAACGAATTGAAAAATGGGCTGAAGAAAAATTATTTGGGCCACTTGGCATTACTGATTACTATTGGAAAGAAACTCCAGATGGAGAAATTGATACCGAGGGCGGTTTATATTTAAGTGCAGAAGATTTGGCAAAAATAGGTTCGTTGTTTCTGAATAAAGGAAAATGGAATGGCAACCAAATTGTATCTGAAAGTTGGGTTACAACATCAACGAGCCCTATAGTAAAAGGCGTAAAACCTAACTGGGGTAATCATACTGGGTATGGCTATCAATGGTGGATTCCGGAATATAATAATAAAGGTGAATCTAATATTTATGGGGGCAACGGTTATGGCGGTCAGTATGTAATGATGGCACCTGAATACAATTTAATAATCGTCTTTAATGGCTGGAATATTAATGCGATGCCTGATAAGTCGACTTGGCGAGTTTTACAAGACAGAATTATCCCTACACTTAAAAATCAATAATTGGCTAAACCCTTCACCTCAAGTTGTTTCACAAAAATGAGTAAAACTAGAAAGGATTAATTTATCAAAGTTCTTCAAAAACTATTTGTATGAACATTGCATATTTTCCTTCAATACTTATAAATTACATATAATTTAATAACGTTGAAACAGTATGGAGATTTGTATTCTATATTGCGATTTTAACGTATAAAAAAATAGAAAATGTCTGGAGAAACAAATTTGTCTGAGTTATTAAAAGGAATGACGCCAAAGCTTAATGATGGAGATTATATCTTTTCTACAATAAAAGATGTACGTACAATTGACCGAAAAGATACTATTTGTGAATTCAAAGAAAAAGAAGGGACTACCATTGTTATTGAGAAAGAGAAAGCAGATAAACTAAACTTAAGTTACGAATATATAGCTTCATGGATTACCTTAAATATTCATTCTTCTCTTGATGCGGTTGGTCTAACAGCAATATTTTCAACGGAATTGGCAAAAAACAATATTAGCTGTAATGTAATAGCCGGATACTATCATGACCATATTTTCATCGATAAAAAAGACTCAAGCAAAGCAATTAAGGTTTTGAATGAGCTATCTGAAAATCAAAATTAAAACCAGATGCGTTGGTACTCATTAGATATGAGACATCTAATTCCTTTACCAATTTAATCAGAAGAGGTTCTTCCTATTCTTTCCCCTAACTCCTTTCATAAGACTATAATTACAATTTCCATTTTGTAGGTAGGCAATTCTATACTCCTCCATAAGTTCTACAATAATTTGTCTTGTACGTTCATCTTCAAATCCGAGTGATTCACCAAGGTCCATTTCATTTAAACGACCATTATTTTGTTTCAATGCCAAGTAGTATTTCTCTTTGTTATTCATAATTTATTTTTTTGCTGCTATCATCATATGTGGACTGAATGACAAAAGGCTACTATCGTTCTCAGTAATTTGAACAAGTTCAAGTAATGTTTTCTTCTTTTTATCATTTAACATATTTGTGAAATAATTTTTATCTAACCAAGCCATTCCTTCAACTGCATAGGTATTTATAAAGGTTAAGTTTTGTTCTACAAATTCTGTCTTTAATTCATCGGGCCTATGATAATAGGCTTCGGCCAAAAGCCATGGAAAATTATGTGGTGGATTATGAATGCCTGTATTTAATTCTTCTTTACACATTTCAAAGAAAGACGGTTTATGAATAAGTCCATTTAAAAGGCCTACTAAAGTTGTTGCGGAATAATTTATTGCAAAACCTAGAATGATACCATCCTTTTTTAAAACTCGTTTTGCTTCACCAATAGCGGCTGCTCTATCCTCTTTTTTTTGAAGATGATACAAAGGTCCATGAAGTATAACTACATCAGCAAAATTATCTGGAAAGTTCAATGTTTTAGCTTCACCTAAATGGACTGTAAATTTATTTCTCAGTGTATTCGCTCTGTTTTGAGCTATCAAAACATGTTTCTCTACTGGCTCAACCATATGAACATTATGACCTTTTTTTGCCAACCATTCAGAATATTTACCTGTACCACCGCCAACATCAATTAGGGTAAGGTTTGGTGAGGTTATGTATTTATCTATTAATTTTTTTATCCTTTCAAATTCATAGAGTCCCATTCCTTTATTTAGCCTGGTTTCCTCTGATGCATTGGTGTAGAATAGTTCTATTTCTCTACTTATTAACTGTTTACTGCGCATTAGAATATAATTTTCTTTAGACAACCACATAGCAAGTTTTAAATGCACGCAGTACTCCAAAGGCAATTGATGCTTAAATCAATTGAATAAAGATTTGATTTTTTAAAAAAATATAAGATTGGAAATAGAGCATCCGCTCTTTTAGAATTATATAATTCAAATGCGATGCACTCTCGTTATAACGAGAAGTCTTTTAAGAAAGACTCGGATGACTATGTAGTTTTAGTAGAACAGACGCTAAAGATATAAATTACGAATAAATATCTTTCATAATTTACCTTTAAAATAATGCGATGAGAAAAATAAGATGTTATGTACTTTTATTAAGTCCGTTCAAATTTTTAAATAATTCGAAGAAGGTCTTAAAATATCATTAATTCGGACGCTCAAAGGCTACTGCAGGATTCTGAGTTTTTTGTTTTTTAAACAAACGTTGTTGTTGTTTAACCGTCATAGTACTTCCGTCATGACTCCAACCTGGAGGGCCAAAAATGTACATAAACTTGTGCCACCAATTTGGAGACTTCTTTAAGTCGTTCCAAATATCTTTATACTCATGTGTAAGTATGACTAGTGGATTGTGCGAATCTGGAGCATGAATAACACCAAATTTTACTTCAACATCATCATCAAGCTCTTTCCAAGTACCAAATATCTTATCGAAAAAGTTTAAGAACCCACCATGGTTTTTATCTAAATATTCTACATTCTGTGCATGATGTACTTGGTGCATGGTATGAGTATTGAATATTTTTTCAATCCATCCCATTTTGGGCACATATTGCGTGTGTAATTGAAATTGCCAAAAAGACTCAATAGCCAAACAAAAAATTACAACTTCAACAGGAAAGCCTACGGCGGGCATCCACATATAAAAGAATGGCTTGTATAATAAAGTAAACCAGCCATTACGTATGGCAGTCCCTAAATTAAAGTGATCTGACGAGTGGTGTACAATGTGCGCAGCCCACAATACTCTAATTTCATGATTGGCTCTGTGAAACCAATAGTATGTAAAATCATCAGCTAGTTGACATAGTAAAAATATGTACCATTCAAATCCAAATGATTTGTATCCCATGATGTTTGTACGCACCCCATCTACCATTGGATTAAATAATTCGTAGGCAAAATTGAATACAACAATTAGTAAGGTAACTTTTAATAGTGGACCAATTATAGCAGAACCAATACCCATGGCGCCACTGGCCATAAAATCTTTCCACACATAAAGTTCTTTATTATCGTGTGTATGGCTGTAGGCAATTTCCATTAATATAAAAGCAATGAAACATGGGGCACCGTAAATAAGGGGGTTTGTTAAATCCATTTAAACAAATTTCTGCAAAGGTAATTATTAAAACTAATTAGGTCTCTTTTATTTATTTTCACTTCTAAGCAGTTCGTTTTGCTCAATTAGTAACTTTTCAATATTTGATAATAAGGCAATATTTTTAGGAGTTTCTACTTCAGTGTTTTCTGGGTTTTCTGCTTTACTTTTAAATTTGTTTATTCCTTTCAGTAAAACAAAAATAGTTAACGCCACAATGGTAAAATCAATAAATACTTCTATAAGTTCACCATAGCCAATAGCTACTTCCTCAACCAATTCTGTTCCTTCTCGTAAAACCCACTTTTTGTTCGCAAATTGAACACCATCTGTTACTAATGATAATGGTGGCATCAGAATTTTTTTTACCAAAACATTGACCACTGCATTGAAAGAGGCACCAATAATGATACCTATGGCCATGTCAATCATATTACCTTTTACAGCAAAATTTTTAAATTCTTGTATAAAACCTTTTATCATTGAGGTCGTTTAAAATAAGGTTATTTGGCCTTCTCCATCATCACCTTCATTATTATCTTTTTTTGGAGTATCTGACTTTTTAGATTCAGCTGTTTTAGAGGTACCATCATCAACTTTTTCTTCATCAACAACTTCAATTTCTTCCGCTTTAGGTTCAACGGGGGGCTCATAGGGCAAAGGATCTAACTCGTTTATCTCTAAAACTTTATCTTTTGTCAACTGATTACCCATTGCGGTAATACCCTTAACAGAAATAAATTCTTCTAAATTCACAATCAAATTCTCTACGCGATCTTGACCACGTTTTTTAGCAAAAGTTATTTCAGCCTGCGGACGATAATCTGTGAAGATTTTTTCTAGATATGATTTGGGATGATCTGTTAAAATATTGTCTTCTCTATCAGGATGATCCACTAAGAATCGCTTCACATAATAGATTTCTTTTTCACCTTCCCAGTAAATTGCTGACAACGGTTTTTTCGGATTCCATTTTTCCAAAATAATCATATCATCATCAAAGCGAAGTGTCAACTCAGGAATAACCGTTTTAACGGCACCTGTTTGTTTGACAATCAATAAGCGATTCTCACTAGTAAATTCGCCTAGGTACTCCCCTCTTTCATCAATATTCAAACGCTGAACCGCGTCATCAAACCAAAGTTTTCTTGGCTTTAAAGTTGAAAGTCCTTTCTCTTTAAGTTCTACGCGCTTAACAGTATATTTTGTAACTAGATTTCCTTTAGTACCCCTACCCTTGATAAGTACATCAGCAAAATCTAAATCCCATTTTAGTTTTTTAACACTACCTACTTGTCGTAAATTAATAGTGACAACTTCACCTTCACCATTGGGGTTTGCTGAAAAATGGTATACCACTGAACCTGGCTTACCTGTTGAAACATCATATAATTTATCACGCGTTATGCTGGTAACGTTAAAACGCTTGATATATGTGGCACCACCTTTTCCATCTCTATAAATCAAATTATAGATGGTACGTTTATCTTTTTTCTTGAATACGGCAACATGAATAATATTCTTGCCAATAAAGGTTTTTGAATCAACCCTTGTAACCATCATTTGCCCTTCTTGAGTAAAAGCAATAATGTCATCAATATCACTACAATCAGTAACGTATTCATCTCTTTTTAAAGATGTACCCACAAAACCTTCTTCTCTATTTACATAAAGTTTGGTATTTCGCATTACTACTTTTGTAGCTTCTATATCATCAAAAATTCTTATTTCAGATTTGCGCTCGCGTCCTTTTCCGTAGGTATCTTTTAAACGTTTGAAATAAGCAATTGAATAATCTATTATATTGGCTAAATGATGTTTTACTTCGGCAATTCGCTCTTCTAAATTATCAAGGAATTCTTGGGCTTTGTCAATATCAAATTTGGATATTTTTTTGATTTTGATTTCTGTCAATCGTAAAATATCTTCTTCAGTAACCGCTCTTTTTAAATGTTTTGTATGTGGTTTTAATCCTTTATCAATTGCCTGTATTACACCCTCCCACGTTTCTTCTTCTTCAATATCACGATAAATTCTATTTTCAATAAAAATTCGTTCTAGTGATGCTGCATGCCATTGGGCTTCCAATTCACCTAGTTGAATTTCTAATTGTTGACGCAATAAATCTACTGTTGCATCTGTAGATCGTTTCAACATTTCGGTTACGCCAATAAATAGTGGTTTATTGTCTTCAATAATACAACCTAATGGAGAAATAGACGATTCACAGGCCGTAAAAGCATACAGGGCATCAATTGTTTTATCTGGGGATAAACCAGAAGGTAGATGAATTAATATTTCAACATCTGCTGCTGTATTATCTTCTATTTTCTTAACTTTTATCTTCCCTTTTTCATTCGCTTTTAAGATGGAATCAATTAAGGAAGATGTGTTGGTACCATAGGGAATCTCATTAATGACCAAGGTGTTTTTATCATGTTGTGAGATTTTAGCACGCACTCTAATTTTACCACCTCTAAGACCATCATTATAATTGCTAACATCAATAATACCTGAGGTTAGAAAATCTGGATAAATTTTAAAACGTTGTCCTTTTAAATGCTTGATTGAGGCATCTATAAGTTCAATAAAATTATGAGGAAGTACTTTGGTTGAAAGTCCAACTGCAATACCCTCTGCACCTTGTGCTAACAATAACGGAAACATTACCGGTAGATTTACCGGTTCTTTTTTACGCCCATCATACGATTGTTGCCATTCCGTAATTTTAGGACTAAAAACAACGTCTAATGCAAATTTTGAAAGTCGAGCTTCAATATATCTTGATGCTGCTGCTCTATCCCCAGTAAGAATATTACCCCAGTTACCCTGAGTATCAATCAAAAGATCTTTCTGACCCATTTGTACCATGGCATCAGCTATACTCGCATCACCATGGGGGTGATACTGCATGGTATGCCCAACAACATTCGCTACTTTATTATAACGCCCGTCATCAAGTTCTTTTAAAGCATGCATGATTCTACGCTGCACCGGTTTGAATCCATCTTCAATTGCAGGTACGGCACGCTCTAAGATTACGTACGAAGCATAATCTAAAAACCATTCTTTGTACATGCCCGTAACCTTAGTTAAGGCATCGTCTTCTTCATCTGAAAGTTCATTTATGGCATCAGAAGGTTGTCGCTGTTCTACTGGTGAACTTTCATCAGCATTAGAAGAACCTTCATCTTCATTAGGTAGGTTCAAATCTTCTTCTTCATTTTCTTCCATAAAGGATAACTACGTGTTTTGTTGTGTTTATTGAATTTCTTCAACTAAATCAATCTCTACTTTTAGATTTTCAATAATAAATTTTTGACGGTCGGGTGTATTTTTACCCATATAGAAACTCAATAGCTCTTCTATAGACATAGCCTTGTCTAACATAACAGGTTCTAAGCGAATATCAGTACCTATAAAATGTACAAATTCATCCGGTGAAATTTCACCCAAACCTTTAAATCGGGTAATCTCGGGTTTACCGGTTAGCTTTTCAATAGCACTTCTACGTTCTTCTTCACTATAACAATAAATCGTTTCTTTTTTATTCCGAACTCTAAATAAAGGTGTTTGTAAAATATACAAATGATTGTCTTTTATCAATTCAGGAAAGAATTGCAAAAAGAAGGTAATCAGCAATAGTCGAATGTGCATACCATCAACATCAGCATCAGTGGCGATTACAATGTTATTGTATCGCAAGTCTTCCATTGATTCTTCAATGTTTAAAGCTGCTTGCAATAAATTGAATTCTTCATTCTCATAAACTATCTTTTTAGACAATCCGTAAGAATTCAAAGGTTTCCCTTTTAAACTAAATACAGCCTGAGTGTTTACATCACGTGACTTTGTGATAGAACCTGAAGCAGAATCTCCCTCAGTAATGAAAAGGGTGCTTTCTAGATTTCTATCTTTTTTGGTATCACCTAAATGGATACGACAATCGCGTAATTTTTTATTGTGAAGGTTCGCTTTTTTAGCTCTGTCTTTTGCCAGTTTCCGAATACCCGATAATTCTTTTCGCTCACGCTCTGCCTGCATAATCTTGCGTTGCAAAGCATCTTTTACCTCCGGATTTTTGTGTAAATAATTATCGAGATATTTGCCAACAAAGTCGTTGATATAGGTACGAACTGTTGGTAAATTACCACCCATATCAGTAGAACCGAGTTTTGTTTTTGTCTGACTTTCAAAAACAGGTTCCATTACTTTTATCGCAATCGCAGAAATAATAGATTTTCGAATATCAGATGGATCGTAATTTTTACCATAGTGCTCGCGAATTGTTTTTACTAGGGCTTCACGAAAAGCAGTTTGGTGGGTACCACCCTGTGTTGTGTTTTGTCCGTTTACAAACGAATGATACTCTTCACTATATTGTGTTTTGCTATGTGTAATTGCTATTTCAATATCATCACCCTTTAAATGAATGACTGGATATAGAAAATCTTCAACATTGTTATTATCCTCCAGTAAATCTTTTAATCCATTTTCTGAATAAAACTTTTCTCCGTTAAAGTCTATGGTCAAACCCGGATTGAGATATACGTAGTTTTTCAACATACGTTCTACATACTCATTACGGTATTTGTACTTTTTAAAGATAGCCTCATCTGGCCTAAAAGTTACCTTTGTACCTTTTCGTTGCGAAGAATCTTCTGGGCCAACTTCAGAAATAAGATTTCCTTGACTAAACTCAGCGGTTTTAATTTTGTTCTCACGAGAAGATTGTACTTCAAAAAAGCTAGATAAAGCATTTACGGCTTTTGTACCTACTCCGTTCAGTCCAACTGATTTCTTAAAAGCACGAGAATCATACTTACCACCAGTGTTCATTTTTGAAACAACATCAACTACTTTTCCTAATGGAATACCACGACCGTAATCACGAACCTTAACAAGTCCGTCTTTTATTCGAATTTCAATGGTTTTACCAGAGCCCATTACGAACTCATCAATACAGTTATCAATGACTTCTTTAAGCAAAATATATACCCCATCATCAGCAGACGAACCATCGCCTAACTTGCCGATATACATACCTGGACGCATACGAATATGCTCTTTCCAGTCGAGCGAACGAATGTTATCTTCAGTATATTGAGTGTTTTCAGCCATTTGTGGGATTTCCTTTGAAAGAGTGGCTAAGATAAGATTACTTCAAAAAAAATAAAACCCCTATGTTATAAAGTAATTAACAAAGAAAATGCGGGGATTGTTGATAGTTACAAGCCAACAATCACTTCGTTAACCTATTCTTTTTATTTAAAGAAACCAATGTAACGCCCGCTATGACAATCATCATTCCGAAAATTTGTAGATAGGTAATACGTTCGTCTAAAAAGAAGAATGCCAAAATTATGGTAGAAATAGGACCCAAACTTCCGAAAATTGAAAATGTAGAGGCTCCCAAACGCTTAATGGCTTCAGAAACTAAAAACGAAGGAAGTAGTGTTGAAAAAACTGCCATTGCTAATCCTAAATAATATACTTCATTTGGATAGTTAAATAAATCGAAATCAGAAACAACAGCATAATGAATTATAATGCAGAGTGTTGAAACAATCATTGCATACGAAGTGAAACGCAAAACGCCAAATTTAGGAATCAACCAACCGCTACCAACAAGATAGGCTGCATAGGTAAATGCACTTAAGAAAATTAAAAATCCACCCCAGTAAATGCTATCACTTGATATACCTATTTCATCCCAAAAGGTTACCAATACACCAATGTA
Source organism: Aurantibacter crassamenti (assembly GCF_016811105.1). Lineage (GTDB taxonomy): Bacteria > Bacteroidota > Bacteroidia > Flavobacteriales > Flavobacteriaceae > Aurantibacter_A > Aurantibacter_A crassamenti. Next base: position 2,982,603 of record NZ_JAFBGM010000001.1, on the reverse strand, counting down.
AGTGATTATTATAGCTATGAACTGATTTCTAGATAGCTTCTTTTTAAAGAACACCCAAGAGAGCAAAACTACTATTGTTGGATAAATAAAAAGTATAATTCGTTCTAAGCCAGCTTTTATAAATTGCAATCCCATAAAATCAAAAAGGCTTGCCAAATAATAACCCAAAATACCGAAAATTATTAGCCACAAATAATCTTTAGATTTTATTTCTTGTGCGCGTTGTGGTGTTTTTAAATTTAAGGCAATAAGCACATAAAAAGGTAGTGCGAAAACCACCCGAAATAATAACAAAGTCAAATGGTCAACATTATATATATAGGCCAGTTTAACCATCACGGCCTTAGCTGAAAATAGTACAACGCCTAGAATTGCAAATAAAATTCCAATACTTGTTTTAGATGATTGTATAATCATGAAACAAAAATAGCCTTCCAAAGAAAATTGAAAGGCTACTTTATTTTATAAATACGAGGTTCAAAACCCGCACTTATCAATTATACATTAAATCTAAAATGCATGACATCACCGTCTTTTACAACATATTCTTTGCCTTCTACGCGCATTTTACCTGCTTCTTTAACCTTTGCTTCGCTACCAAAAGTCACATAATCAGAATAAGCTATTACTTCCGCTCTAATAAATCCTTTCTCAAAATCGGTATGAATTACACCGGCAGCTTGAGGTGCTGTTGCTCCCACAGGAATTGTCCATGCGCGAACTTCTTTTACACCTGCTGTGAAATATGTTTCAAGATTAAGTAATGAATAAGCACCTCGTATTAGTTTTGCAGATCCTGGTTCAGAAAGACCTAAATCTTCAAGAAACATTTGCCGCTCTTCATAGGTCTCTAATTCAGTAATATCTGCTTCTGTACCAACGGCTAAAACTACTACTTCTGCATTTTCATTGGCAACTGTAGCTTTTACTTTATCAACATAAGCGTTACCAGAAACAGCTGCATCTTCATCTACATTGCATACATACATTACTGGCTTATCGGTAATAAACTGCAAGGGTAATACAAATTCAAGACGATCATCTTCAGCTATTTCAATAGCACGAACTGATGTTCCGGCTTCTAAGCCTTCCTTTATTTTTTGTAAAATAGCTTCTTCTTTCTGAGCTTCTTTATTTCCAGTTCTAGCGGCGCGCTTAACTTTCTCTAACTTTTTATCTACCGTTTCAAGATCTTTTAGCTGCAGCTCCATATCAATGGTTTCCTTATCTCTAATAGGGTCTACTGAACCATCAACATGAACAATATTATCATTATCAAAGCAACGTAGTACGTGTAAGATTGCATCGGTTTCTCTAATGTTGCCTAAGAACTGATTACCAAGTCCTTCGCCTTTACTGGCTCCTTTTACCAAACCTGCAATATCAACAATCTCAACTGTTGCTGGTAATACACGTTCTGGATTTACCAATTCTTCTAACTTCTCTAATCTTGAATCTGGTACATTAACAACACCAATATTTGGTTCAATAGTACAAAACGGGAAATTTGCACTCTGAGCTTTCGCATTTGAGAGACAATTAAAAAGAGTAGATTTTCCAACGTTGGGTAATCCTACGATACCTGCTTTCATTTGATTTCTAATTTGAGCGCAAAGATAGCCGTTTGTATTAAATTGTTTTATTATAAAAATGCATAATATTATGATTGATTGACCTTTATTTTACTCTGTTAACGTTAACGATGAAAGTAATTGATTATTAATTAATTATGTTATGACAAATTATGCTATATTGTAAATACTGAGAAAATTCTTACATGAACGAATCATCAGAAAAGGCAATATGGTTATTATTTGTTGAAGGCGATTTAAACGCTTTTTCAACACTTTTTAAATTGTTTTATGATCCACTTCATAATTATGGTTTAAAAATTTCTAGCAATTCTGAAATTACAGAAGATTGTCTTCAAAACTTCTTTATCTATTTATATGATAATCGAACCACCTTTGGTACTGTAAAACATGTAAAATCATATCTTTTTGTTTCATTTAGAAGGGCACTCTTAAAGAGCCTAAAAAAGGAAAGAAAATATACCGACTTAAATTTGGCCCAAGAGAATTCAACCGCATTTGAGTTTTCTTCTGAAGAGTTAATGGTTAAGCAAGAATTAACCAAAATCAGAAAGGAAGCCGTAGCTATATTATTAAATAGTTTGTCAACTAGAGAACGAGAAGCCATTTATCTCAAATACTATAGTGAATTGCCTACCAATAGAATCTCAGAGGTAATGGATATATCATATCAGAGTGTTCTTAATACATTACAAAAAGCTTTTACTAAACTGAGACATCACTTAGAAAAGCATGAAATAAAGCAGGTTTTCAACCTGAATTAAAATTTCTTCAAAAAAATAGGGTATAAATTCATTTGGTAGTTCTCTTTACTAATGAAGCACTTATATTATGGGCAAATGCAACCAATCTCTTCTAGAGATTTTACTAAAAGATTCTTCCTTTAACAATTGGGCCAAAAAGTCTAATCAAAACGATATGGCATTTTGGGAGAAATGGATTCGTGAGCATCCTGATACAATAGAAACTGTGTACACCGCCAGAGATATTATTATTGGTATTGCCTTTAAGAAGGATATACTTCCCGAAGAAAAAATTAATAAAGAACTTAATGCTGTTCTTGCGCAAATATCATTGAAAAAAGAAATTGAAGATGCTAAGAAGGTGATTCCCATTAACAGAAACCCCCGTGCTAAGTTTATCAAATATTCAGCTGTTGCTGCTATTGGATTACTTGTCATCGTTTTTGGGAATATTGCCTTAAATAGTTCTTCTGAAGTAACTCATAAAACTGGCTTCGGTGAGATTATCAATTTAAAACTACCTGATGGAACTTCTGTTGTTTTAAACGGAAATTCAGAAATCAAATACAGCAAAGAAGATACAAGAAATATAGCGCTTAAGGGAGAAGCTTATTTTAAGGTTAAGTCTATACCAGCTACCAAAGCTAAATTTTGGGTCAATACTAAAGATTTAAAAGTAGAGGTTTATGGTACGCAATTTCATGTGAATACGCGCGAGAAAAAGACTGATGTTTTGTTAGATGAAGGCTCTATTCACCTTGTATTAGATAATGGTGATACAACAGAGATGGTACCAGGGGAGCTCGTTTCTTTCTCTAAAGAAAATAATAGGATATCACAACAAAAATTAACAACAGAATTGCCTTATGCTTTGTGGCGTGAAGACACTTATGTTTTTAATAATATCACTTTAGAAGAAGTGATGAAAAACGTTAAGCATGCCTACGGTGTTGTTATTGAATTTAATGATGAAGAACTTAAACATCAATTATTAACTGGGGGAATACCCAATCAAAATCTTAAAATTTGCTTGTCAGCAATAGAAAAATCGACAGGAACCCAAATTGTCAATAAAGACAATAAACTCATACTCTTTAAAAACTCAAATAATTAAAACTGAACGTTATGAATGTAAAACGAATATTAAATGTGCTGCTTATGGCATTCCTGTTTACAGGAATATCAACCAATGCAGCCTCCGATAAAAACGTATTAAAATCTGAGAATTCAGTGGCACTTGCTGATTTTCTTGATGATATCAGTGAAACTCATAAAGTGTTTTTCACGTACAATCCAGTAGTTATCTCTGGCGCTAATTTAAATCCAGAAGAATATCGATTTAATTCACTAGGTAAAATTATAAATCGTCTGGAGTCACATACTAATTTTGACTTTGAATATTTAGGAAATAAATATTACGTGGTCAATAAAAAGAAGGTTAAGAGGACTAAAGTTGCAAAAGTAAAAACGATTAAGGCTATTAACTTTTCAACCAATAATGATTTATCTGTTCTTCAAAATACAGTAACCGGATTAGTTTCTGACCAAAATGGCGAACCTTTAGCAGGTGTAAATATTGTAGAAAAAGGTACGTCAAATGGTACCTCTACGGATTTTGATGGTAACTATGAAATTACTGTAGGCGATGATGCTACATTGGTATTTAGTTATATCGGGTTTAGCACTGTTGAAGAAAGTATTGGTGGTCGCTCTACGGTTAATGCAGTATTATCAGAAGGTGTTCAATTAGCAGAAGCTGTTGTTATAGGTTCTAGAAACCCAAATAGAACTGCTACTGAAAGTACCGTACCTGTTGATGTTATTGACATCAAAGAGTTAAATAATATTGCGCCACAAGTTAACTTAAATCAGATATTAAATTACGTGGCACCTTCTTTTACATCAAATACACAAACAATTTCTGATGGTACGGATCACGTTGACCCTGCTTCTTTAAGAGGATTAGGACCGGATCAAGTTTTAGTTTTAATCAATGGTAAAAGAAGACATACTTCATCATTGGTGAACGTAAATGGAACTTTTGGTCGTGGTAGTGTTGGTACTGATTTAAATGCGATTCCTGCTTCTGCCATTCAACGTATAGAAGTACTTCGTGATGGTGCAGCAGCACAATATGGTTCAGATGCCATAGCTGGTGTTATAAATATTGTACTTAACAAGAGTATTAATGAACTAACAACAACAATTACTACAGGTGCTAATTTTGCAAAACATGCAAACAATCAAACTGGTGGTGTTGATGGTGCAACTACAAACTTCGCTGCAAGTTATGGTTTAGGTATAGGTGAACGCGGTGGTTTTATTAACTTTTCTGGTGATTTTGATGTTCGTCAAGATTATAGTCGAATGAAAGAATGGGAAGGTTCTATATTTAACAATTATAATGTAGTTGAGCGTGTTGCGAATGCTGACGGATACAATACTGTTAATTTACTTGATGATGATGTTGCTGATGTTATTCAATATTCGCAAAGTGCTGGTATAAATCTAAATGGTGCAACTACCAAAGAAGATTTAAGAACTGTATTAGGTGCAGATGCGACTGATTCGGAGCTATCAGCTAGAGGACAACAAAGAAGTGATTACAACATGCGTGTTGGGCAATCAGCAGTACGTGGTGGTCGATTTTTTGCAAACTTTGCTTTGCCACTTGATGACAATGGTACCGAAATATACTCATTTGCAGGTATCAGCTCTAGAACTGGAAATTCAGCAGGTTTTTATCGATTGCCAAACCAAAGTAGAACTTTTACTCCTGCTTATATAAATGGTTTTTTACCTGAAATTAATTCAGCAATTCAAGATAAATCTTTCTCTGCAGGTATTAAAGGTAAAATTGGTGAATGGAATGTAGATTTCAGTAATACGTACGGAAAGAATGCTTTTGATTTTACTATAGGTAATACATTCAATGCTTCATTACAAAGTTCTTCGCCTACTACTTTTGATGCAGGTGGATTCTCTTTTGCTCAGAATACTACTAATCTAGATATCAATCAATTCTATGATGATATCATGGATGGTCTGAATGTAGCTTTTGGTGGTGAATATAGAGTTGAGAATTATGAAATAGTTGCTGGTGAACCTGCGTCATATCAACAATATACTGCTGATGGTACTGCTATCACTTCTGCTGCGCAAAGTGCTTCAGTTGATTTCTTTGGAAACTCAAGACCTGGTGGATCGCAAGTTTTTCCTGGTTTCGGACCTAAAAATGAATTGTCTAGAGGTCGCAGTAGTGTTGCTGGTTATATTGATGTAGAAGCTGATTTCTCTGAACGCTTCTTAACTAGTTTCGCAACTCGTTTTGAAAATTATAGTGATTTTGGTTCTACCATTAATTTTAAATTAGCTTCAAGATATAAGATAAGTGATAATGTAAATGTACGTGCAGCTTTTAATACTGGTTTTAGAGCGCCTTCATTACATCAAATTAACTTTAATGCTACGGCAACTATTTTTGATCAAAATGGTAATCCACAAGAAGTTGGTACATTCTCTAATGATAGTAGAGCTGCAAATTTATTAGGTATTCCTCAATTAAAGCAAGAAACATCGAGTAGTGTTAGTGCTGGTATTACAGCTAAGATGCCTGATGCAAACTTAACTCTTACTGTTGATGGCTATTATGTTCGTATTAATGATAGAGTTGTTTATACAGGTCAATTTAGTGGTCCTGGGACAGGAACAGAGCTTGATAATTTATTAAGTCAAGCTAATGCGACAGCAGCTGCGTTTTTTGCAAATGCAATTGATACAGAATCATCTGGAGTCGATGTGGTTTTAACACATAAAGCTACGCTTAGTGATAAATGGAGGTTAAAATCAGATTTAGCAGGTACTTTCTCAAAAACAAGAAAAGTTGGTGATATTAAAGCTTCAGACGTTTTAAGAAATGCAGGTTTGATAGATACATACTTTCCTGAAGATAGCCGTGTTTATTTAGAAGAGGCTGTACCAAGAACAAAGATTAATCTTTCAAATAGCCTTACTTCAGAGAAATTTGTTGTCTTTTTACGTAACGTTTATTTTGGTGAAGTTACTGAAGCAACAACTACAGTTGCAAACCAACAAGTCTTTGGCACTAAAGTAGTTACTGATCTTTCATTAGGATATAAAGTGTTTCCTGCCCTTACGTTTACCGTTGGTGCAAATAACTTACTTGATGTTTATCCAGATATGGCTGACGCTGCTTTCGGTAATAGAAGTGATGGTCGTTTTGATTGGTCTAGAAGAGCACAGCAATTCGGAATTGGTGGTCGATTCTTATTTGCACGTGTGAACTTTACACTGAAATAGAAAGTAATACTTACTTAAAAAGGGGAATTTCTACTAAGTAGAAATTCCCCTTTTTATTTTTAGAGTTTAAAAAAAAAGTATGTTACAACTTAAATTCTTAAGTACAACTATACATTTTTAGTCTATAAACTATTTTATCCCTCAGGATGCATAAATGCCTGCTTTCCAAGTAAAACTTCTTCGCTTTCTACATGGTCTTCATCAGGAATACAACAATCAACTGGGCAAACTGCCGCACATTGTGGTTCTTCATGAAAGCCCATACACTCAGTACATTTGTCAGGTGCAATATAGTAGACCTCGTCACTTATAGGTTCTTGAACATCATCAGCGTTTACAGCCTTTCCATCAGTAAGTACAACGTCTCCTTTTAATGAAGTTCCATCTGAATAACGCCACTCATCTGCTCCTTCATATATTGCTGTATTAGGGCATTCTGGTTCACAGGCCCCGCAATTGATACATTCATCTGTTATTATTATAGCCATAATTTCTATTTCTATGTGCTGAAATTCGCTTTTCAGCAGAATCTTAAAAAGTAGGTAAAATCGATTTCACCTTCTTACTTTTGCATTTTGCAATTACAAAGATAAAGTCTAGAAAGATCTATCGCAAATATATGAACGACCTTAATAAAACAATTATTGCTTTCGCGTCTCTTGGAAGTTTTCTAAGAGCATTTCTCGAGTCAACCGCCAATGAAGATGATTGGTCGCAAAAACTTGAAGAAACTATCATACTCGCTGGGCATAAAAACGGATGGTTTACTAAAGAAAATGTAGTATTAGCTATTGAAAGTTGGGCAGATTTATTAACAGAACAAGAGTTAACAGCTTGGCTCTCAACATACAATAATTCAGAAGTAGATGTAACACCCAAACAGAAAACTGTAGCTATTATCATGGCCGGAAATATTCCGCTGGTAGGGTTTCATGATTTTCTTTCTGTACTAATTACAGGTAATAAAGCACTTGTAAAATTATCAGATAGTGATAAAGTATTAGTACCCTTTTTGGCAAGCTTTTTAATTGAAAAAGAACCTACTTTAAAGGATAAAATTGAATTTAGCGATGGTAAACTAGAGAATTTCGATGTTGTTATTGCCACAGGAAGCAATAACACCTCTCGTTATTTTGAATATTATTTTAGCAAAAAACCCAATATAATTCGGAAAAATAGAAATTCTGTTGCCGTTATAAAGGGTGATGAAACTACTTCGCAATTAGAAGCCTTAGGAAAAGATATTTTTCATTATTACGGATTAGGTTGCCGTTCTGTATCTAAATTATTTGTGCCTAAGAACTATGATTTTGATATTCTGTTCAAGGCAATTTTTCCTTTTGGCGATATTGTAAATCAGAATAAATACGCTAATAATTACGATTATAACAAGGCGGTATATTTAATGAGTAATTTCGCTATTTTAGATAATGGCTTTTTAATTCTTAAGGAAGATAAAAGTTATGGTTCCCCTATTGCATCATTAAATTATGAGTATTATTCTTCTGAAGAATCATTAAAAAAACGGTTGATAGACGATGAAGAACATTTGCAATGTGTTGTAGCATCAAATTTCTTAGACAATGAGATAATTTTTGGTGAAACACAGACGCCAAAACTTAATGATTATGCAGACGGAGTCGATACTATTGCCTTCCTGTTAAAAACATAACATAATTCTTGGTTTAAGCTACCGCAAATTCCTTAGAAATTTAAGACCTTTAGGGTTCTTAAAAAAAATCAAGTAACTGAACTTAATTTAGCATAAAATGCAAAAACATAATTTTAGTGCCGGCCCATGTGTCCTTCCAAAAGAAGTAATGAAGAAAGCTTCTGAAGCTGTAATCGAATTTAATGGATTGGGATTATCCCTAATTGAGATTTCACACCGTAGCAAAGACTTTGTAGAGGTTATGGACAATGCCCGTGCATTAGCCCTAGAATTATTGGGTCTTGAAGGTAAAGGGTACCAAGCCTTATTTTTACAAGGCGGTGCTAGTACTGAATTTTTAATGGTTGCCTATAATCTTCTTGAGAAAAAAGCGGGCTATATAAATACAGGTACTTGGGCTGATAAATCAATAAAAGAAGCCAAATTGTTTGGTGAAGTTGTTGAAGTTGGCTCTTCAAAAGATGAAAATTACAACTATATACCAAAAGGTTATGTTGTACCTAATGATTTAGATTATTTACATCTAACTTCAAATAATACCATTTTTGGAACACAGATTAAAAAGTTTCCTACCGTAAACATGCCCTTAGTTTGTGATATGAGCTCTGATATATTTTCTAGAGTTTTAGATTTTTCACAATTCGATTTAATTTATGCTGGAGCTCAAAAAAATATGGGCCCTGCAGGAACCACTTTGGTTGTAATTAAAGAAGATATTTTAGGTAAAGTTTCGCGCCAAATACCTTCTATGTTAGATTATAAAGTACATATTAGCAAAGACAGTATGTTTAATACGCCTCCTGTTTTTCCTGTATATGTTTCTATGTTAACATTAGAATGGCTTAAAAATCTTGGCGGTATTAGTGCTATTGAAGAAATCAATAACAAAAAAGCACAATTGCTCTATTCTGAGATTGAATTGAATCCGGTTTTTGAAGGATATGCAAAAAAAGAAGACCGTTCTAATATGAATGCTACTTTCACTTTAACTGATGAACGATTGAAAGAGGAATTTGATAAGCTGTGCAAAGAAGCTGGCATCAATGGTTTAAACGGACACCGTTCTGTTGGTGGATACCGTGCATCAATGTACAACGCGCTCTCATTAGAAAGTGTAGGCGTATTAGTTGATGTAATGAGTGAAATGGAAAGAAAAGGATAATTGTTCAATGTTGTCAACTATTAGTTTTTAGAACTGATAGTAGCAGCAAATAACCGTCAATCAAAATAAAATGAAAATATTAGCCAACGACGGCATCTCACAAACAGGTGTAGATGCAATGCAAAATGAAGGTTTTGAAGTATTAACTACCAATGTAGCTCAAGAACAGCTTGTAAATTTTATCAATGAAAACCAAATTGTTGGTTTATTGGTTAGAAGTGCAACTACTGTTCGTAAAGACTTAATTGATAGTTGCCCTTCGCTAAAGTTGATTGGTCGTGGTGGTGTTGGTATGGATAATATTGATGTAACCTATGCTCGAGAAAAGGGCCTACATGTTATAAATACGCCAGCCGCATCTTCTGAGTCTGTTGCTGAGTTGGTTTTTGCACATTTATTTGGCGGTGTTCGCTTTCTATACGATGCAAACCGAAACATGCCTTTAGATGGTGACACTAAATTTAAGCAGCTCAAAAAGAATTATGCAAAAGGTAGTGAGCTAAGAGGTAAAATACTTGGTGTAATTGGTTTTGGTCGTATTGGTCAGGCCACTGCTAAAGTAGCTCTTGGTGTTGGTATGAAGGTTATATATCATGATCCTTTTATGGATGAGGCTTCACTAGCATTGTCATTTTATAATGGACAATCAATTGACTTCAACTTTAAAAGTCTTTCAAAAGAGGATGTTTTGAAAACTGCAGATTTTATAACTCTTCATGTACCTGCTCAAAAAGAATATGTAATTGGTAAATCAGAATTTGATTTAATGAAATCAGGGGCTGCAATTGTAAATGCTGCTCGTGGTGGCGTTCTTGATGAAGTTGCACTTATCAATGCCTTAGAAAGTAATAAATTATCATTTGCGTGTTTAGATGTATTTGAATCTGAGCCAACACCTGAGATGAAAATTTTAATGCACCCAAATATTTCATTAACACCACATATAGGTGCAGCAACAGGTGAAGCACAAGATCGAATTGGCACAGAACTTGCTAATCAAATTACTGCGTTGTTAAAGTAACTTTAGCTGGTACTCAAAGAATGTTATTTATTTTTTTTTGTACATTACGCATACAATTTTAAACACTAATTATAATGTCAGGATTATTAGATTTATTGAGTAGCCCAATGGGTAAACAATTAATAAGCGGTGTGGCAGGTCAAACAGGCCAGTCAACCGATCAAACAGGAAGCGTGCTTAGTATGGCATTACCTGTATTGCTTGGAGCAATGAAAAAAAATGCAGCAACACCAGAAGGTGCTCAAGGATTAATGAGTGCACTTTCTTCTGGAAAACATGACGGCGGAATTTTAGATAATTTAAGTGGCCTTTTTGGCGGCGGTGTAGATCAATCTGTTATGGATGATGGCGCTGGAATTTTAGGTCATATTTTAGGTGGTAAACAACCACAGGTTGAAAATGCATTAAGTTCAAAGTCAGGTATGGACGCTGGCACTATTGGAACAATTCTTAAAGTAGCTGCTCCATTATTAATGGGTTATTTAGGTAAACAAACTAAGCAAAGTAATGTAAGCGATGCTAATGGTATTGGTGACTTATTAGGAAGCGTAATGGGTGGCGGACAATCGGCTAATAAACAACAATCACTTATCGAATCTTTTCTTGATTCAGATGGTGATGGTAGTATCTTAGATGACGTAGCGTCTATGGCTCTAGGTGGAAAAAGTGGAGGAATTGGTGGCCTTTTAGGTGGACTTTTCGGAAAATAAATCTCCAACTCATATATAATACAAAACCGTCTTCCTTTTTTGGTGGACGGTTTTTTTGTATCTTAAAACTATGGAAAAGACTATAAAACTCTTAATGACAACCGCACTAGTAATTTTTGTAATTAGCTGTGGCACCACAAAAAAAGCAGAAAACCTTCCTGATATTTCAGATGAAGAAAAAGCTGTTTTTAGCCAAACAGTCGGCGATACTATTCAAATAGCAAATGAAGAAACAGAATATGAAATAATAATTATTGAACCCGGATTTAATTCTTGGCTTCTAAGCATAGCAAAACCAGAAGGCTATTATTCACAATCATATCTAGAGAATAGAAATCAAATCTATGTTACCAATTGGAATCAAAGAGTATTGCAGCCGCAACAATACAACTCAAGATTATATGAATTGCAAATTGATTATAGTCCACATATTGATTATGGGTATGAAGTAAATTATAAACTATATAATTACTTTATTTACTTTCAAAGAAAATACAGACAGCGTTTAGGTCCATTTTTACCACGTATTTAGATATATTTGCAGCGCAGTAAAAACTATGGAAAAACTAAAAGAACGTTGGGGTGTATCCTCAAATTTTCAACTCATCATCATTTTTATCGTATTCTCAATTACTGGGTCTTCTGCTGTTTTTGTAGCTAAGCCCTTTTTAGAATGGATTGGTTTGAATAGGGAATCATTTGCAAATGCCTGGTTTGGTGGAGCTCTTTACTGGCTGCTACGAATACTTCTGATATTTCCCTTTTATCAAATACTATTAGTAATATACGGATGGCTTTTAGGTCAGTTTAAATTTTTCTGGGAATTTGAGAAGAAAATGTTAAGTCGTATGGGACTTGGGTTTCTATTCAAATAATTGGTTACTTTTGCGCTATGGATAGTTCCAGCACTAATTTTATTAAAAGTATTGTTGCACTTATTTTGGTTGCCGCGCTACAATTGCCTGTTGCTGTAAAATTATCGCATGCTTTATATGAACATGTTGATATCGATTGTGATGATTTGAAAACTGTTCACCTTCATGAAGCAGAATTCAATTGCGAATACCAAAAATTTCATTTCACTACAAAATTTGTAATTACTGAATACAATACCCCTTACAGTATAATTACACCAATAGAAGAAAAGCAATTTTCAAACTATTTTTTCCTAAGTAAATATCAAAAACTTCATTTCTCTTTAAGAGGTCCGCCAACTGACTCCTAGTTCCTACCCCCTATTTATGAGCCTTTAATTTGGCGCATAATTTCTATTTCATTTATACTTATTAATTATGAGAACGTACGCTATCGCGTTGTTCGCAATTATTGCTGCGTGCAACATTAATGCGCAAGACTGCAACTCCATTTTATTAGGTGAAATTATCGACTTTCACGATAATACACCGTTGCATAATGCCACCGTGTTACTTACAGGAACAACGAAATCTGTTGTTACGGGTTTGAATGGTAAATTTCGAATTGAAAACCTATGTGATGGCTATATTGAACTTGAGGTCTATCATGAAGAATGTAAAACGAAATTAATTACCGTTTTAATTGATGGTGATACTTATCAAGAAATAAGTTTAGAACATCATTTAGAAGAACTTGAAGAAGTAAAGATTGTTGGTTCTAGTATTCAGAATAAAACTAATTCAGCATTAGAGCAAACATTAAAACTCGAAACTATTGAACAATATAGTAGCCAAAGTATTGGTGATGCACTTAAAGAAATCAATGGAGTTTCATCATTGAATACCGGTGCTAATATTGTTAAACCATCAATTCATGGTCTAAATGGTAGTAGAGTTCTTGTTCTAAATGATGGTGTTCGAATGCAAGATATGGAATGGGGCGAAGAACATGCACCAAATATTGATATCAATGGTTCTGGCTCAATTGCTGTGATAAAAGGAGCAGCAGCGCTACAATATGGTGGCGATGCAATTGGGGGTGTTATTGTCATTGAGCAACCCAAATTTAAAGAACAAGATACTTTATTTGGTAAAACCGTAATTAATGGTGTTACCAATGGCAGGGGTGGTAATATTAGTTCTGAACTTACAAAGGTTTTTGAAAATGGCTTTTTTATTAAAGGGCAAGGTTCGTTAAAGCGTCTAGGAGATCGAGAAGCTCCAAATTACATTCTCTCTAATACATCTAGTCAAGAAAAGGCCGGTAAAATTAATTTTGGAAAACTATTGTTCAATTGGGGGTTTAATGTAAAGTACTCTTATTTTGAAAGTGATTTAGCAATTTTAAGAGCTTCGCATATTGGTAATGTTGATGACTTAATTCAAAGTATTAACAGCCAAGAACCTGCAATTATCGAATCCTTCACTTATGATATTGAAAGTCCACGACAAGAAGTGGCACATCATATCGGAAGTCTTAATTTCTATAAAAGATTTCAAGGTTTAGGCAAGTTGAATGTGCAATATGATTTTCAAAAAAACAGAAGGTTTGAGTATGACATTCGTGTTGGTGATGATGCAAACAAAGCATCTATTGACCTTGATTTAACCACACATACATTTTCAAGTGACTTTAAATGGGATTCAGAATATAAGTATAAGCTACATACTGGTGTAATGGGGCGGTATCAAGATAATTTTGCAAATCCAGATACCGGTGTGCGAAGATTGATACCTGATTATAAGAAATATGACGTTGGACTATTTCTTATTGGAGAGTATCGTTTTAGCGATAATTTAACTGTAGATGGCGGTTTACGCTATGATTATAATCGTATTGATGCCAAGAAATTCTACCGTACATCGCGGTGGGAAGAACGTGGATATGATGAACAATTTCAGGATATTGTAATTGATGATTTGGGTACACAGTTGCTTACAAACCCAATATTTGATTATCATAACTTATCTGGCACCTTGGGAATGGAATATCAGGTTGATAATTCATCAACTCTTCGATTTAATTATGCTCTTGGCCAACGTGCGCCAAACCCGTCTGAACTTTTTAGCGACGGTTTGCATCACTCAGCGGCTCGAATTGAATTGGGTGATTTGCGAATAAAAAGTGAAACCTCACACAAGTTTTCAGTTTCCAAAGAAGCTGATTATGATTTATGGGCTTATTCGTTTGAACCCTATGTAAATTTTTTAAGTGATTTCATTTTGTTGGAACCAACAGGGGTTGAATTTACGCTTCGAGGGGCATTTCCAGTTTGGTCATACAGGCAAACAACGGCTAGAATTGTAGGCTTTGACGCCTCCATCTATTCTAATTTTTGGAAGAACTGGAGTACAAGTCATAAATTTTCATTGGTGAAAGGCAAAGATTTAGATTTTGACAAGGCCTTGATAAATATTCCTGCAGCTAATTTTCGGAATAAAGTTTCTTTTAATCGACCAAAATGGTCTGATTTTGAAATTTCACTGGAGAGTAATTATGTATTTCGTCAAAATGAATTTCCCGAAGACATTATCGTTTTTTCACCAGAACAACAACAAGATGTTTTATTGCAAATAAATACTACACCCCCAGCCTATCACCTGTTGTCCGCTTACTCAAAAATGCAATTTCCTATTGGACAAAAAAATCAATTGCAAGTAAGTTTAACGGTCAATAATTTATTAAATACAGCGTACCGTGATTATTTAAATCGTCAGCGATATTTCGCCGACGATTTGGGTCGCAATTTTATAGTACAATTTAATTTTAAATACTAAATACAAATAACTAAAATGAGAAAAAAGAACATATTTAACAGCACAATTTTATCGACTACATTCTTAATTGTTTTCACAAGTCTTACTTCTTGCTCAGATGATGATGAAAATCCAGAAGTTGTAAATGAGGAGGAAATTATAACTACCATGAACGTTACTTTATCTGCAAGTGGTGTACCTACAATTACATTACAATCGCAAGATTTAGATGGTGATGGCCCTAATGACCCTGTGGTAGAAGTTTCAGGAAATTTAACTGCAAGTACTGTATATAGTGGTAGTATTGAATTATTAAATGAAACTGAAACTCCAGCTGAAGATATAACGGAAGAGGTTGCAGAAGAAGCAGATGAACATCAATTTATCTTTGTTACTTCTGGCTCAGTTGCGAGTACAGCATATAATGACGAAGATGCTGATGGTAATCCAATTGGAATTGCGTTTACTTTAACTACTGGAGAAGCTGGAACTGGAACACTACAGATTACATTACGTCATGAACCTAAAAAACCGAACGATGGTACCTTAGCTGATGCAGGTGGTGAGACCGACGTTGTTCAAACTTTTACAGTAACTGTAGAATAGTATATTTAAAATTGAACTAGTTTTTGTTTTTACGAAAACCATAAAACAATTGCTTAAGGAAACCCGGTGGTACTTTTTCATCGCCGGGAAATCCTAAAGTTATAGTTCCACTATCTTCAGGAATGTAATTTGTTTTAAATATATAGTCCCAAAGGCTTAAACTTATTCCATAATTAATTCCATTTTTACCTTCCGGAATTTCATAAGCATGATGGTACAAGTGCATTACTGGGTTATTAATAATATACTTTAAGGGTCCCCAACTTAGTTTGATATTTGAATGATTTAGATGACCAATAGAAACAGCAATAAAATGGACTATTATTGCTTGCTCAGGTTCAAAACCACCCAATAACATAACTCCAAGTGTTTTTAAAGGCTTATAAATAACGTTCTCCATCCAGTGGTATCGCATGTGCGCTGCAAATCCCATTTCTTTTACAGAATGATGAATTTGATGAAATTGCCACAGAAATTTATTGGTATGCAATACTATATGTGTCACCCATTGTACAAAATCTAGTACTATAAAAAACAGCAGTAATTGCGCCCAACTGGCCAAAGTTGAAAGATCTATTATGGCGAGGCTATTCATTGTTAGTCCTAAATCAATAAAAAATAATTCTAGAATTTTATAAAAGCCACTTATAACTATTGCGAACACAAAAAAGTTGAAAAACATATAAAAAGCATCCAACCAAAAATCTTTTCTTATAATAGATTGATTTTTTCGCCATGGAAATAAGATTTCTAAACCATAAACAATTAGTGAAATGACTACAATTCCCCAGAAAAAATTGGTATACCACGGCACCTCAAAAAGAATTGACTTCAATGTCCAATTAAAACTTCCTGAAATTGAAGCGATAAATCCGTCAACATATTTTTCCAAAACCGTGAGTATTATTTGTTAGAATTTTTGTCACTAAACAGCATAAAAACTTACAATCTAATACGTTTATTGTAATCATTAAATTTCAAAATATTAGTTGTCAAAGGTGCAAATTATTGGCAGATGGTCACTTATTTTTATCCATTTATTTACTTCTCCAATTTCCAATTGTATTAAACGATTTACAAATTTTAAACTTGTAAAAACATAGTCAATATGATATGCCTTTTCTATTTTGCGTTGAAGAAAAAATGTTGGTTTAGATTCTTCTCCCTGCTTTTCATTTGAATATTGGTGATATAAACTTGTAATTCCAATTTCATTTAATTCAGAAACAACATCTGAGTGATTCCACCATCTATCCCATTTGTCCCAATTTTTATTACTGTTAAAATCACCAATAACGAAGCAATTTTTTAATCTTGATTTGTTAATTTGAAGATACTTCCATAGTTGTCCGATGTATCCAAATGTTGGTGAATTATTGTTGTGAGTCCATACAGCTAATAAAATAAAATCACTATTTACAGAACAAGGTAAAAAGTGCTTTACCTTGTGATTTTGATAAGTATCGGACCAATCAAGTTTTTCTAAAGTTATGTTCGACTTAGCAAAAATTCCAATTCCTCTATTTTTATTATCTCCTATCCAAAGATAATTTGATGCCCATTCAGAATAATCCTTATGCTTAGCTTTTGCTGGGTTTTCACATTCTTGAATAATGTATATGTCAGCTTTGTAGAAATCTAAATATTCTATTTTGTTCCTTAATGCGCCATTGCAATTCCAAGTAAGTATTTTCAAGTAAGTATTTTTTGATGTGTGACAGCTAAGAATTATAATAAATCTACTTTAAAGCATACCACTCTATATCTTTTAAGGCAGGCCTTCGCCCGGTATCTTCAGGGGCATAATTTTTAGCGAGGTAATTCAAAATGATAGCTTCATTGTCACCAAGGTCCCATAAATTTTGTGACTCTTGCATCCACCGAATAGTGGCCAACCACCCTTCCTTTGTCATTTTATTTTGCGTTACCAATTCTGCAGCGTGACATGTAGTGCAATTATTTATAACGGTTTGCACGCCTTCATCTTCAATAAACCCTGAATGATTAATATCAGATTCTAAATTTTCACTTGGATCATCACCTATTTCTGATGTTTCTTCAGTCGGCCCACCAAAATACAATGCAATTATTCCAGCAATTAAAGCAATTGCACAAATCACAATTAAGAATCGATAGCTTTTTCTAATCCGTTTTTCGGTGGTGTTTTTATCACTCATCTAAGCTATTTTTATTGCAATTCTATGACTAGCATTGTTTAAATACCCTTTAGGGTTCCAACCTGGTAAAAGCATGGGTTGACTTTTACCTTGAGAATCTGTGGCTCGCGCCCAAACTTCATAGTATCCTTTTTGAGGAAATTCTATCGCTGCAGCAAAATGTTGCCATGCAAGGCGGTTGACTGGTTTTTCTAAAGTACATAAATGCCAGGTGCTTCCAAAATCTATTGAGTATTCCATTTTTGACACTTCAAGCTCACCGGCCCATGCATGACCGCGAATATTTAATTTTTGCCCTTCAGACAAAATTGCACCTGTTTTGGGATAAGTAATTAAAGATTTTACAGGCATCGATTCAATGATGCACATATCTTCGTCTTTTACTTTTTCACCCGGTGCTACTGGTTTACATGGCACGCGATAAGAGCTACCCCCCATTTTTGCACCATCATGAATTATATTTCTTATACTAATTCTTTTTAGCCATTTTCCAGAAACTGAGGCTGGCCATCCACCTGCTATTAAGCGTAACGGAAAACCATGGGCAAGCGGAATTGCCTCACCATTCATTTCAAAAGCCAATAGAGTTTCTTCTTGCATTGCTTTTGCAATTGGTGCTCCTCTTGAAATAGGTTCCTTTTCGGGATCTCTACTTAAATGCACATCGGCTGCGTGATAACCAATATATTTTGCATCGTCTTTTATTCCAACATCAGCTAAAACATCTTTTAAACGAACTCCCGTCCATGTAGCACAAGAAACCGCACCAATCGTCCATTGATTCCCTTTTGCTGGTGGGTTGAATTCGCTTCGACCATTACCGCCACATTCTAGTGTTAGCTGATACGAATATTGCTTAAACTTTGATTTTAATTCAGCTAAAGTATAGGTTTTGGTGTTTTTTACCGATTCTCCATCAAAAGTTAAGGTCCAACTTTCAGCATCTATATTTTCCGGAATCAAACCATTATTACGAATGAACATAAATTTATTTGGAGTAACCTTATCGTCTAATAAATGTGCTTTCGCTTCTATATTCCATGGCTTACTATTAAGCACAGTCATATCAGCATCTTTATGAAATAACTTAAAGGGGTCTGGATCTTGCAGTGCTAATGGTTTATAGTTTTTTGGCATTAACTCACCATAAACAATATCTGCACCTATTACGGTTGCTAAAGAACCCAAAGTGGCTTTCTTTAGAAAGTTTCTACGTTTAAAATTCATAGCATAAATTTAGCAAATTTTTATGCGTATGATAGTAGACTAAGCGTTGTTTTTGATATTAATCAGGATCAATATCAATGATTTTTTTCTTTTGTTTTGCATTCTTGAATACGTACGTATAAAACCACATTATTGTAAAGGTTGGTAATATATCAAGTCCTGGCATTAGCTCCTCCAAAAAAGTAATTGCACCAGCAGTTTGCCCTGCTTTACCTTTATACATACGGGTCATAATCCAAGCAGAAATTGGTGCCCAAATAATATCTGAAAAAGCACCGATACCGGGAATAAAATAGGAAGCCATACCCACAGCATCTAATAATAAACCAAGAAATAGGTTGCGTGTTTTGTTGTCTTTTTCTTTTGACATAAATCTAAAGTTAGTGTTCAAAACAAATAAAAGCAAATAAGATGCCAGAATATTATGTATTGAAAACTATGCTTTTAACCTCGGTATTAAAACTGATCTAAACTTTACGACAAGTCCGAACTTATTAATTTCAAAAACTCGTTACGTGTTTCTATCTTCTCAAATTGACCACGAAAGCCAGAAGTTGTAGTTACTGAATTCTGCTTTTGAACACCACGCATCATCATACACATGTGTGAAGCTTCAATAACAACTGCTACTCCCTGTGGTTTTAAAGTAGTATTAATACATTCCAAAATATCATGAGTTAAGCGTTCTTGTACCTGTAGCCTTCGAGCGAAAACGTCAACGATTCTTGGAATTTTACTTAACCCAACAATTTGTCCATTCGGAATATACGCTATATGAGCTTTTCCAAAGAATGGTAACATATGATGCTCACAAAGCGAATAAACTTCAATATCTTTTATAATTACCATGTCATCGTATTCTTCTTTAAACATGGCGCCCTTTAGAATCTCAACAGGATCTTGCTCATAACCTTGCGTTAAAAATAACATAGCTTTTGCCGCTCGCTCTGGAGTTTTCAATAAACCTTCTCTGGTAACATCTTCACCTAACTCATCAATTATCTTTGAAAAACGATCTTTGATTTCATTAGTAGCTTCTATATTGTATTCTTCAAAATTCCTGTACTGAGCCATTTAATCTCTTTAGATGATTAACTATACCTATGTTAAAACGAATATGTCGTGTAATTCGTGACTAAATTACAATAATTAAAAGAAGTTTGTAGCGAACACAAATTTTGCTATGTCTACCACTTTCAGTACTTTCAAAACTTAAAATTTCTATGGATGATTAAAGCTTCAAACATTCAAAAATACTACGGCAAACTTCAAGTACTGAAAGGTGTTGATTTGCATATAAAATCTGGAGAAATAGTTTCAGTAGTTGGTGCTTCTGGTGCCGGAAAAACTACGCTACTTCAAATTTTAGGTACGCTAGACAAGCAATCGAATGAAAAGGAAAGCACACTGGTTTTAAACAATATTGAAGTTACTAATTTAAAAGAAAAAGAACTCGCACGTTTTAGAAATGAACACATCGGATTTATTTTTCAGTTTCATCAGTTATTACCTGAATTTACTGCGCTCGAAAATGTATGCATTCCTGCATTTATAAAAGGCACTTCAAAGGCTGATGCCGAAAAAAGAGCACTTGAATTGCTATCTTTTTTAGGACTGTCAGAGCGTACAAATCATAAACCCAACGAACTATCTGGTGGTGAACAACAACGTGTAGCCGTTGCTAGGGCTTTGATAAATAATCCATCAATTATTTATGCCGATGAGCCCAGTGGTAATTTAGATACTGAAAGCGCTGATAATTTACATAAACTCTTTTTTGAATTGCGTGATAAATTTGGCCAGACCTTTGTGATTGTAACACACAATGCTGAATTGGCAGATTTAGCCGACCGAAAACTAACCATGGTTGATGGCCTAATCACAAATACTGATACTGCGGTTGTAGAAACTATTTCAGACAACATATAATGTCTGAAATTGTAGATAGTCTTTTGCTATTTTTGAAAAAACCAGTTTTTGAAGAAGATCAAAATACTGATATCAATTATCGTAAAAAGGTTTTTTTTAAAATATTAATTTATGCTCTTGTAGTTAATATTGGCTTAAGTTTAGTCATCGGATTATTGGAACCTGTTTTTGGTTTTGATTTAGGCAAGCATGCAATTGGTGATGCTTTAGAAAAATATTCGTTGCCTTTTTTATGTTTCGCTGCTGTAGTTTTAGCTCCGGTAAGCGAAGAGCTATTATTTAGAGGACCTATGATTTTTTTTAAGGATAAACCATACTTCAAATTTATCTTCTGGGCTTTAACTTTAGTATTCGGGTTTTATCATATCACTAACTTTGAAATCACAACCACTATTTTGATATTAGCACCTCTACTGGTATTACCTCAAATAGTTGTTGGTGCCATGTTGGGTTTTATTCGCGTACGCTTAGGCTTGCTATGGGCAATTGGGTTACACGCCACATATAATCTTATTCTTTTAGGGCCGCTCTTATTGGCAACTGCATTAGATTTACCAATTCCTACAGAATGAATCAAAAAGAACTCAAAGAATTTTTAGACGCAAAGGTTGTACAATATAATATGCCATCCTTTTTAGAGAGCGATCCAATACAAATTCCACATCAGTTTTCTAAAAAAGAAGATATTGAAATTAGTGCTTTTTTAACTGCAACAATTGCTTGGGGCAATAGAAAGAGCATCATTACGAATGCAAATCGACTCATGCAAATGTTAGGTAATTCACCGCATGATTTTATCATGAATCATGAGCAATCTGATTTAGCAAAAATTCAAGGTTTCGTGCATCGTACGTTTAATGAACAAGATCTTGCCTACTTTATTCATAGCCTTAAAAATATTTACACCAACCATAAAGGCCTAGAAACAGCTTTTAGTCTAAATTCTGAACCGAGTTCAATGCAGACAGCAATTTCAAAATTCAAAGAAATATTTTTTGAATTACCACATCAGTCTAGAACTACCAAACATGTTGGTGACCCCTTAAAAGGGTCAGCAGCAAAACGACTGAATATGTTTTTGCGTTGGATGGTTCGCGATAATTCAACTAATGTAGATTTCGGTATATGGAAAAGTATTCAACCCTCACAGTTATCATGCCCATTAGATGTTCATTCAGGCAATGTAGCTAGAAAATTAAATTTATTAAAGCGAAAACAAAATGATGCTAAAGCATTAGCCGAACTAGATACTAACCTAAGAAAATTAGATCCAATAGATCCTGTAAAATATGATTTTGCATTATTCGGTCTCGGGGTTTTTGAGAATTTTTAAACATACTGCTTTATGAAAAAACTAATTTCAACACTTACGGTAATCTTACTGTTATTTGCTTCATGCAAATCAAATTCAAAGATTTCAAAAATAGACACTGATAAAATTTATGCTTGGTGCATAGTACCTTATGATAGTTTAAAAAGATCACCAAAGCAGCGAATTGAAATGCTAAAAGAACTGGGCATTGGCAAGTATGCCTATGATTGGAGGGATGAGCATCTTCCTCAAATGGCTGAAGAACTTCAATTAGCAAAGAAGAATAATGTAGATATTATTTCTGTTTGGCTATGGATTGATAATAATTCAAACACGATTGAAAAATTAAGTGATTCAAATGAAAAGCTATTCGATGTCGTTAAAGAAGTTGGCTATAAAGGACAATTTTGGGTTAGTTTTAACGCCAATTTTTTTGAAGGTTTGTCCGATGCTGAAGCAGTAGAAAAAGGGGCTAAAATGATTGCTTTTTTAAGTAAAAAAGCTGCCGCCTTAAATTGTAAAGTAGCATTGTATAATCATGGTGATTGGTTTGGTGAGCCAGAAAATCAAATAAAAATTATTAAAGCCTTACCCAATGAAGATTTAGGATTGATTTATAATTTTCATCATGCACATCATCAGATAGATTCATTTCCGAATTTAGTAAATACAATGTTGCCTTATTTATGGAGTGTAAACTTAAATGGATTAAGAAAAGGTGGTCCTAAAATACTAACAATTGGAGACGGTGATTATGAAATGAAAATGATTGATCAATTAATAGAAAATGGTTATAAAGGGGATTTCGGTATTCTTGGTCATGTTGAGATTGCTGACGTAAAAGAAGTATTAAGTGCAAACTTAGAAGGATTAAAAAAGTATTAATGCAAAATAATTTCTTTAAAACTCACTATACTTTCTAATTATTTAATAAGTAATCAGTAATTTGTGACAATCAACTTATCAAATTAAATCACACGATAATAATGAAAAATTTTAAAAAGAGTTTGTTGGCTATTGTCCTTACTTTAACTTTGGTTTCTACTTCACAGGCGCAAGATGATTGGGCCAATCTTAAAAAATTTCAAGAAAATAATATGACAATTGGTGCTCCATCTGTTTATGAAAATAGAGTTGTTTTTATGGGAAATTCAATAACAATTGGATGGATAAATTCTCGCCCAGAATTTTTTAAAGACAAGCCATTTATCAATCGTGGTATTAGCGGACAAACAACACCACAAATGTTGTTGCGATTTCGACAAGATGTAATTGATTTAAAACCGAAAGTGGTTGTTATTCTAGCTGGCACTAACGACATTGCAGGTAATACGGGTCCGATGACTTTAGAGCAGATTCTAGATAATATTAAGACCATGTGTGAAGCAGCTGAAGCAAATAATATTAAGGTTGTATTATCCTCAGTACTTCCAGCTTTTGATTATCCTTGGAGACCAGGTCTAAAACCGAACGAAAAAATTCCGGCACTTAATAAAATGATTGCTGCTTATGCGAAGGAAAGCGGACATGTTTACTTAGATTATTTTTCTGCAATGGCTGATGAACGAAATGGTTTACCGAAAAAGTACGCTAATGATGAAGTACATCCTACTCCTGAAGGCTACTCGGTTATGGAGCCTATGGTTGAAAAAGCTATAGCTACCGCATTGACAAAAAACTAGGTATTTCTTTAAATCGAAGTTCAATTTAACTTCAATCTTCTAAACTGAGGTGTAACTATATTTATGAATGAGAACCAAAATAGTAGAGCTGAAGTTTCTTCAAAGGCAATCAAATGGGATACCATTATCATTGGTGCTGGAGCTGGTGGATTAGCCACTGCCATTTGTCTTTCAAAAGCAGGCCAAAAAGTATTGGTGCTTGAAAAGCATGATGTACCAGGGGGCTGGTGTCATAGCTTTTATTTAGACGGACACCGTTTTACACCTGGTGTGCATTACGTGGGATTACTTGAAGAAGGTGAAACTACCAATAATTTGTACAGAGGATTAGGTATCGCAAATGATTTGACTTTCTTTCGTATGAATCCTAATGCCTATGAACATTGTTGGTTGGGTGAAGAACGCTTTGATTTTCCGAATAATTTTGACCTTCTAATAGAACGCCTACAAGAAAAATTTCCGAAGGAAAAAAAGAATATTCATACCTATTTAAATCTCATTAAAACTGTAAGCGAAGAAGTTCAAATGATACCCCATATTAAAGGTTTTTGGAATAAACTATTTATGCCATACAAGACCAGACATATGGGCAAACATGCGCCGTTCACATTAAATAAAATTATTAATAGGCATATTAAAGACCCATTATTAAAGCGGATTTTAAATATTCAGTGTGGTGATCATGCGCTAGCTCCTGATAAAGTTAGTTTTCTTATGCATGCAGGTCTAATGACACATTATTTTAGTGGGGGCTTTTACCCAATGGGCGGCGGTGGTGCATTAATTAAATCAATGACCAATGCCATTAAAAAACATAATGGTGAAGTGTGGACGCAAAGTGGTGTACAGAAAATTCTCATTGATAAAGGAAGCGACAAAAAAGCAATAGGTGTTGAACTTGAAGATGGTAGCAAACTGTATGCAAATCAAATTGTTTCAAATGCAGATCCTGAAATCACCTATAAAAAATTAATTGGTGAGCAATATCTGAGTAAAAAATTATTAAAGAAACTCAACAAAACAAAATACTCGTGCACCTCATTAATGCTGTTTATGACGGTAGATTATGATTTACGCAAAGCGGGATTAGATTCTGGTAATATATGGAAAATGCCGAACCGTGATGAGAATGCCTTCTATGCCGAAATGATGAAATCTGATCTTTCGAATAATAATGCTTTTGAGGGTATGTTTATAAGTTGCACTTCGTTAAAAGACCCATCAAGTTATGATGGTAAGTATCATACTTTAGAAGCTATTACTTTAGTAGACTATACGCCTTTTGAAAAGTTTAAAAATGAAAGTGAACAACGCTCACAAGAGTATTTAGATTTCAAAGAATTGTTGACTAAAAAAATGCTCAAGGGATTAGAAGAAGTAGTTCCAGGAATTTCAAAACATATTGTTCAATTAGAATTAGGTACACCAATAACTAATGAATATTATGTTAATACCACACGCGGTAGTATTTATGGTACAGAAAAAAGCATTTGGAATATAGGTCCCTTTGCCTTTAAAAGTAAAAGCGAAATTCAAAACCTATATCTCTGTGGATCAAGTGTGCTTTCTCATGGTGTAGCAGGTGCATCACATTCAGGTGTTGATACAGCAGCTAAAATATTAGGATGTACCTCAAAAGATCTTATTACACCTGATGATTCGCAAAAAATACAACTTTTTGATGCTGAAGATGATTCAGACTACCCTGAATGGCTGGTTAAAAAAATAAATTTGAAAAGAACTAGGGCTGAAGCAAAAGAAAAACTAGCAACATAAAACAGTGTTACTAGTTTGCCTCTTGTACCCAGGTTTTTAAAGTAGAACACTACTGCCCTACTGTATTCACAAGGGTTCCAATATTATCAATAGTAATATGTACTTCATCACCAATATGTAAAGTAAATTCATCTGGTGGTATGATACCTGTACCTGTCATTAAAAAGCATCCTTTAGGAAAATTACATTCTCTAAATAGATACCCTACAAGATCCGTTAATTTACGTTTCATGTTACTTAATGGAATTTCACCTTTAAAAGCAGTTGCTCCATTTCTAAATATCTCAAGGGTAATTAATGACGCTGGATCAATAGGTTCTTTTGATAAATAAATACAAGGCCCTAGTGCAGCACAGGCTTCATAGGTTTTTGCTTGTGGTAGATATAAAGGGTTCTCCCCTTCTATATCTCTTGAACTCATGTCATTTCCGATAGTATATCCTTCAATAGTACCTTCTGAGCTTAGTAGCAATGCCAATTCAGGCTCTGGTACATTCCATTTTGAGTCCTTACGGATTCTTACGGTTCCGTTTGGCCCTACAGTTCTAGCTGCTGTGGCTTTGAAAAAAAGTTCTGGGCGATCTGCGTCATAAACACGATCGTAAAAAGTGCCTCCACCAGCATCTTTAGATTCTTCCATCCTAGCATCTCTACTTCTCATGTATGTAACACCTGAGGCCCAAATTTCTTGATTTTCAATAGGTGCTTGTATTGAACTTGGTCCATCACAACTCTCCCAATTGTTTACCTCATTTAAAAGAATATCATAGAGATTTGTTCTATTTATAAAAGCATCCCAATTATCTGTCTCTTTTTGAAAAAATTTATTATTCAATTCAATGCATACTCCGTTGTTGGTCTTATAAAGTTTCATGGACTATTTTACTTATTATTAAGTTATAAATGTAGCAATTTAAATATTTCAGATGAAGTCAAAGGCATTAAAATAACTATATAAATCTAATATATTGCCTATATTTCGACCTTAAAAAATAATTTATGAGTGATCAATTTAGTTTGAAAGGCAAAGTTGCTATTATTACAGGTGCCAGTGGCACCTTAGCCGGTTCTGTTGCCAAATGTCTTTCAAATGCAGGAGTTAAACTCGCATTACTTTCGCGCAGTAAATCTTCAGTAACCGATTTAATTGAATCATTACCTAACGAAGCTGTGGCATTTGAATCTGATGTTCTTTCTGAAGAGCGCTTAAAATCTACACGAGCTGAAATTTTAGAAAAATTTGGTAGTATTGACATCCTATTAAATGTTGCCGGTGGAAACCTACCTGGGGCTACTATTCCTGACGACAAAACTATATTTGACTTAGACATGTCTGACTTTCAAAAAGTTAATGAGTTAAATTTAAACGGTACTGTTTTACCTTCAATTGTTTTCGGGAAAGCAATGGCTGATAACAAAAAAGGGGTGATTATTAATTATTCATCAATGGCTGTTGAACAAGCAATAACAAGAGTGCCTGGTTATTCTGCTTCAAAAGCTGCAATGGAAAATTTTACCCGTTGGATGGCTGTTGAAATGGCTATAAAATTTGGAGACGGTATTCGTGTAAACGCTATTGCACCTGGTTTTTTTATTGCAAAACAGAATAAAGCCGTTTTAATCAATGAAGATGGATCCTACACAAAAAGAGGTGAAGCTGTTATTAGAAACACGCCAATGCGAAGATTTGGTGAAACTGATGAATTAAACGGTGCTATACATTTCTTATGTAGTGATGCAGCAAAATTTGTAACAGGCGTTGTTTTACCAGTTGATGGTGGCTTTAGTGCATTTAGCGGCGTATAAAATCTAAAACTTATGAGAATGCTACATACATGGCGTTGGTATGGACCAACGGATCCGGTGAGCTTGCAAGATGTTAAACAAGCTGGTGCTGAGGGCGTAGTTTCAGCGCTACATCATATACCAACGGGTGAAATTTGGTCTGTTGATGAAATTTTACACCGCAAACAAACCATAGAAGCTGCTGGGCTTAAATGGTCTGTAGTTGAATCATTACCGATTCATGAGGATATTAAAATTAGAAAAGGCAACTATCAAACCTATATTGACAACTATAAAATTAGCATAGAGAATTTGGCAAAATGCGATATTCGTGTTGTGTGCTATAATTTTATGCCAGTTTTAGATTGGACACGTACAAATCTGTTTCTTGAAATGGAAGATGGGTCTAAGGCATTAGCGTTTCAATTCAGTGCTTTGGCTGCCTTTGATCTTTTCATGCTGCAGCGGCCAGATGCTGAAAAAAGTTATTCTACTTCTCAAATTGAAGATGCTAAAAGTACTTTTGAGGGAATGTCAGAAATTGATAAAAAGGATTTAGTAAAAACCATAATTGCTGGATTACCGGGTTCTGCAGATGGTTATCCAATGCGTGAAGATGGTTATGATTTAAGCCTGTTTCAAGCCAAATTAGATGATTATGCTGATATTGGAGAAACAGAGATGCGGCAACATTTAGTCGCTTTTCTATCTGAAGTAATTCCGACTGCAGATGACACCGGAGTGGTACTGTGTATTCACCCAGATGACCCACCGTTTGCCATTTTAGGCTTACCACGTATTATGTGTACTGAAGCTGATTACGCTCATATATTTGAAAATGTTCCGTCTATTAGTAATGGAATTACACTTTGTACAGGTTCACTTGGTGCAAGAGCGGATAATAATCTTTTACATATTGTTGAGCGTTTTGCTGAACGACTACATTTCTTGCATTTGCGAAGTACAAAACGTGACGGCAATGGTAATTTCTATGAAGCCAATCATTTAGAAGGTGATGTAGATATGTATGGCATAGTAAAAAGGGTTTTGATTGAGCAACAACGACGTAAACAAGAAGGCAGGTCTGATTGGCAAATACCAATGCGGCCTGATCACGGACATCTTATGCTTGATGATCTTAGAAAACATACGAATCCTGGGTATTCTGCTATAGGTCGATTACGTGGACTTGCAGAATTACGTGGTTTAGAAATTGGAATTGCTAAGTCGTTATTTGAATAACTTATTTTCCACCAAAAGCATCTTTTAAAATAGCAGCCATTTCAGGATGATTCTCATCCGTATCTCCATATTTAGTACGCTCATCTTGTATTGCTATTTTCATTTCTGCAATGATTTCAGCATATTTAGGATTGGCGATACTATTGTGTAATTCTTTTGGATCCTCATGTAAATCATAAAATTCCCAAACGGGTTCGGTAATTTCTTTATCAGTACCTCGCATTCCCAACGGTTGACCATAAAAGAAAGCCAACTTATAACGCTCATTTCTTACGCCAAAATGAGCTGGTCTATCTGGGTGATGTAACCAATAGCGATAGTACATTTTTGTACGCCATTCATCAGGAGTATTACCTTTTAGATTTTCTCTAAAACTTTCACCTTGCATATAATCAGGTTTTTCGACACCTGCATAATCAGCCAATAATGGTGCAAAATCTATATTTAAAATTATATCATCAATGCGTTGGCCTCCTTTAATTTCTTTAGGATACCGAATAACAAAAGGCATTTGTAATGATTCTTCATAAATCAAACGTTTATCAAAAAAGCCATGCTCACCAAGAAAATAGCCTTGATCGGCTGTATAAATAACAATTGTATTATCTGCAATGCCTTCAGCTTCTAAATAGTCTAATAATTTTCCAATATTATCATCAATTGCTGCACCACAACGCATAAAATCTTTAACTAATTTCTGATATATATTTTTTCTTTTTTGAATACTATCCAGTCCATCCAACGGATAAGGCAAACCTGGGTAGTCCGTCCAGAAATTCTCTGGATCTTCAGTGGCTTTTTTCCATCTTATTGCTAGATTTTCAAGTTTTTGGCCTTTAAACGTTCTTCCTGTAGTTTCTTTTCCAAAATCAAATAATGATGCTGGCTCAGGAATTTCAATATTTGCATATAATGAATCGAAACGTTTCGGATAATCAAAGGGCTCATGGGTTGCTTTGAAATTACAGTACATTAGAAACGGCTTTGAAGTATCTCGTTTGTTTAAGTGTTCTATGGTTAAATCTGTGATGACATCCGTAGAAAACCCTTTATATTCTTTTCCTGAAGACGCATTATAACCGTCTTCCCAATTTTCCTTAGTTTTTAATATCGGATTCCAATATCTTCCTTGGCCTGGTAAAACATTAAAATAATCAAAACCTTCAGGTTGTTTTACTAAATGCCATTTACCGATGACAGCAGTTTGATATCCATTTTTACCTAACTCTTTTGCAATATTAGGATGGCCTATTGGTAAAGGCTCACTAAGTGTATAAACCTGATTAACATGGCTGTATTGCCCCGTAAGAATTGCACCTCTACTAGGCGTGCAAATACTATTGGTGCAAAGTGCATTCTCTAAAACAGCACCTTCACGTGCCATTCGTTTAATATTTTCATTCTTCACATAATCTTTCAGCAGGCCGCCATAAATACCCCAAGCTTGAGAAGTATGATCATCAGACAAAATGAATAAAATATTAGGCTGCTCAGATTTTGCAGACTTTTCTTGTGCTATGAGTGAACCACAAAATAAAAGAGCTATAGTAAAAAGTATTCTCATTATCTACATGTGTATTAAAAATAGCAGGTAAGATACTCAATAATATCCGATTTATTTAAGGCTTAAGGTCAACAATTACGGGCATATCGAATAAAAATGTTGTTCATCTAATAAAAACAATTTTACCTAGGACGTAAGCGTTAAAAATAGCTCAAACCTCAATTTAGAATCATGGAAAACAATCAAATACCTCAAGTAGAAGTAGTTAGTCAACTTTCTGATCAAGTTAGAGTAGCTTTTTATAAAAAGACTTATGCTCATTTAGCGGGCTCAGTATTACTCTTTATACTTGTAGAAACACTTTTCTTTCAAATTGATGTCATTGTTGATTTTGCATTATCAATGACTCAAGGTTATAGTTGGTTAATTATGTTAGGAGGGTTCATGCTTATTACAAATTATGCTGAACGACTAGCCTTGCGAAGCGATAATGTGAATACACATTATGCCGGACTTATTCTTTATATTATAGCCGAAGCCTTTATTTTTATACCCCTAATTTTTATTGCAATGATGATGGGTGGTGAAGGAGCTTTTGATATATTAAATCAAGCTGCAATTTTAACCTTATCAATGTTTACTGGGCTTTCGGCCATAGTATTTTTAACAAAGAAGGATTTTTCATTTCTGAAATCTGCCTTAACAATTGGATTTTTCATAGCACTCGGACTAATTATAGCCGGAACAATTTTTGGATTCAATCTAGGCTTATGGTTTAGTGTAGGTATGGTAGTTTTGGCATCAGGTTCAATATTATATCAAACTTCTAATCTGATACATAAGTATCAACCCAATCAATATGTAGCCGCCTCATTGGGCTTATTTGCTTCATTAATGCTATTGTTTTGGTACATCTTGAGTATTCTTTCAAGAGATTAAATAAATACAATATTATGAACAGCCGGTGAAAATCCGGCTGTTTCTTTTTTAAATCAATAAAATATAATTCCCAATGTAATGCTTCGTTTAGAATTTTCTTTCTGGCTCTAAACCATTTAATGCAATTGAAGTTTTTTTTGAAGATACAATTTCTGTTACTAATTTTCCTGTGGCTGGACCTAAACTCCACCCCATCATTGCATGACCTGTAGCAAAAATCAGATTTCGATAAGATGTACTTCTACCAATATAAGGCAGACCATCAGGGGTAACTGGTCGCATGCCCGTTTTGGCTTGAGAAATTTCAGAGTCAGTTATTTTTAATCCCGGATAAAAACTATGTGCACCATTAGCTATAGCTTGTACGCGTTCTTTTCTAATTGTAGTATTAATTCCTGAGAATTCCATTGTACCTGCAAAACGTGTAAAACCCTTCATTGGTGTTACGGCCATACTTGCTTCCATTAAAATAGCTGGCATAGATATGCCCGTTTCTCGCTCTACATTAATTCTATACCCTTTACCCGCTTGTATAGGTAATTTTATGTTTAGCTTTTTTGATAGTTTTCCGCTCCATGAACCCGCGGCTAAAACCACTTCATCCGTCGTGTATGAGGATTTATTTGTTATAATTTTTTCAATTAAATCCCTTTCAAAATCAACATCAATAACTTCTTCATTCGTTTTAACTTCTACCCCAGAATCTTGAAGATATTTCAATATTTTAGGCATGAATTCTTGTGGTGACATATGACCATCACATTCATAATGAATTGCTCCTTGTGCATCAATGTCAATATTCGGTTCAATTCTCTTTAATTCGGAAGAATTCAATTCATTTACTTCAAGGCCTAGAAAACTTGCTTTTTTAGCAACCTCAATTTCATGTTGATATGATGCCTCTGTTTTATATAACATCAATAAACCTTTGCGTTCTAAATGAAAATCACCCAAATCGCCTGATGTCTTTATTGTTTCATACAAATCGCGGCTTAAAAGATTAATGTCTTTTATTACGGGGATGGCTTTTTCAACTTTAGCTTTTGTTGATGATTTATGAAAATACCATGACCATTTAAAGAATTCAACATCCCATCTTGGTTTCATGTAAAAGGGACTAGCTGAATTGAACATCCATTTAATGCCTTGGGCTATTTTACCTGGAGATGCCAATGGAATAATATGGCTCGGCGTTAAATATCCAGCATTAACAAAAGATGCACCTGAGCTAATATCTGATTTATCAATTACGGTAACTTTATGCCCCTCTTTATGAAGAAAATATGCAGTACACAACCCAATAATTCCACCACCAATAATTACTACATTTTTACCCATATCAAATTACTTGAAACCCATGAGCATAAGGATCATCATCATCTATAGTTATGGTATTATGACCATAAATTTTTGCCCATCCTTGTATACTTGGTAAAATTGCTTGTTTGCCCAAAAGAGTTGTTTCTGCTTCTACACTACCTACAAACTTAGAACCAATATAACTTTCATGAATAAATGGCTCACCTACTTTTAATTTTCCTTTTGCGAACCATTGTGCCATTCGGGCGGAAGTCCCAGTTCCACATGGAGATCTGTCAATAGCTTTATCCCCATAAAAAACCGCATTACGAGCGGTAGCCTCCTTTGAAATGGTTTTACCTGACCATAAAATATGAC
Source organism: Aurantibacter crassamenti (assembly GCF_016811105.1). GTDB lineage: Bacteria > Bacteroidota > Bacteroidia > Flavobacteriales > Flavobacteriaceae > Aurantibacter_A > Aurantibacter_A crassamenti. The sequence goes on along the minus strand of NZ_JAFBGM010000001.1, from coordinate 2,949,856 downwards.
TTACATTCCGAATAGTTTCATCTTCTGGATGGATGAATTCATCAGTATATTTTTCATTTATTTTATTTCTGATTTCTCCACTTAATGAAACCAAATCACTAGCTGAATAGTCTTGAATTCCCGTAAAATTAGGTTGAGAATCTATAATTGCATAAAAATTTCCTCCATAGGAAACATCAAATTTTAACTCTCCTAACTTTGAAGATTTTACTGTTAAATCTGATGCTGCTAAATATGATTTTACATTGGTTAACTTAACCCAATCTACCTTATTACCAGTTTGTTTATAGTCTATTTTTACTAAACCTGCAGGAGTTTCCATGCGTACTTTTCCCTTTGTTTTTGGTTTAAGTAGGCCTTCTTCAATGCCAATTGTAATTGCCCCGATGGTTCCGTGACCACACATTGGTAAACATCCGCTGGTTTCAATGAAAAGTATTCCAAAATCATTAATTGGATTTGCAGGAGGGTAAAAAATACTACCACTCATCATATCATGTCCTCTTGGTTCAAACATGAGTCCTTTACGAATCCAATCAAATTCTTGCATAAAATGTTGGCGTTTAGCACTCATAGTGGTACCATTTAACTCAGGGCCACCACTTTTTATTACCCGTACTGGATTGCCACAAGTGTGTGCATCAATACAAACAAAAGTGTTAACCGCCATTTTACGTAATTTATATCAGAGACTTAGATTTTATCGTACGTAAACTTGCTATCAACCAATCTATTAATCCCTAACGGATTGTCATTTTTCAATGCCGCTGGCAAAGCTTCTTGTGGCCAATTTTGAAAAGCCACTGGTCGCACCCAGCGCTTAATAGCTGATGTACCTACTGAAGTAAATCTACTATCAGTACTTGCAGGAAAAGGACCACCATGATGCATTGATGGACAAACTTCTACACCAGTTGGCACACCATTAAAAATAATACGCCCTACTCTACCTTGTAATGCAGTTACAATAGCACTATGCGAAGAAATTTCTTCCTTACTTCCCAAAATGGTACCTGTTAGTTGTCCTTCAAGTTTTTCAATGATTTCAGCCAATTGTGTCGCGTCTTCACAACGCACGACAACTGAAAATGGTCCGAAAACTTCTTGATGTAGTTTAGTATTCTTTAGAAAATTAGCACCGTTTACAGTTAGTACTTTTTGCTTGGCATAATTAGGAGCAGCTTCGGCGCTGTATTCTGCTACAACATCCACCCCACCCTGACTTGAAAGTTCTTTTTTTCCGTTTTCAAATCCATTATAAATGTTAGGATGTAACATACAAAATGGCTCTAGTTCTTCGATAGATGTGCCTAAGACTTTGATGAAATTATCAAGAGACGAACTCTTAATACCTAATATTAATCCTGGATTAGTACAAAACTGTCCAGCACCTAAAGTTATAGAACCAGCATAGTTTTTTGCCCAATCATCACCCTTTTCTGTTAAAGCAGATGGTAAAGCTATAACGGGGTTAATACTACCCATTTCAGCAAATACTGGAATTGGTTCATCTCGTTGATTTGCTAATCTATATAATGCAGTTCCGCCTTTAATACTACCAGTGAAACCTACACCTTTAACTTTTGGATGCATAACCAATTGTTGGCCTACTTCGATTCCACTACTATTTAAGTTTGAAAATACGCCATTTGGCATACCTGATTTTTCAACAGCTCTTAAAACTGCAGATGCTACCATTTCACCAGTTGCTGCATGCATGGGGTGACTTTTTACAATTACAGGACAACCAGCTGCAAGTGCACTGGCAGTATCACCACCTGCAGTAGAAAACGCAAATGGAAAATTACTGGATCCAAAAACAACAATTGGTCCTATGGGTACCAACATTTTACGTAGATCCACTTTGGGCATTGGCTCTCTATTTGGCTGAGCTGTGTCAATCGTAGCGTCTACCCAAGATCCTTCTTCTAATAATGCGGCAAATGCATTTAATTGCCCCATTGTTCTACCACGCTCACCCTTTGCCCTACCTTCTGGCAGACCTGATTCCTTCATATAAGTTTGAATCAATGTATCTCCTAAGGCTTCAATTTCTTGAGCAATAACTCTTAAGAAATTTGCTTTTTCTGTCGCTGAAGTGGCACTATATAATTTAAAAGCACTAGAAGCTTCTGAAACTGCATTATCAATTTCTTCAGCCGTTGCTTCCGTAAATGTCCATTCCGTTTCAAGATTTAATTTAGGATCAAAAGTTTTGTATGTTTTGCTTCCTGTAGCTGATTGTGCAGCGCCGATGTAGTTTTTTCCAGTAATCATGTTCTTCTTTATTTCTTAGGTTATGCCGTTGGTACAGCATTCAAATTTTTATAATCCGGTAATTTTGGCCTATTTTTCATTGCTTCTGATATAACCAATAAAACACGTTCGCGTTCCTCACCAACCAATGGTAATCTTGGTGCTCTAACGTTTTCCGTACCAATACCTGTAGCAACTTCTGCTAATTTAATATTTTGTACCAATTGCGGACTAATATCTAATTCTAACAAAGGTAAGAACCAGCGATAGATTTTGGTAGCTTCTTTTGCATAACCTGCTTTTGCTAGCTCATATATGGCTACAGTTTCTTCTGGAAATGCACAAACTAGACCAGCTACCCATCCGTCAGCCCCTATTAATAGGCTCTCCAATGCTAATGGATCAACTCCTGTTAAAATTTTTAAATTATTTCCGAATCGGTTGCGTAATCGACCTATGTTTATAATATCTCTTGTAGATTCTTTTACAGCCTCAATATTTTCAAGCTCCATTAATTCGGCAAACATAGCTACTGTAACTTCTATTTTGTAATCTACAGGGTTGTTATATATCATTATAGGTAAATCTGTACTTTTGGCAATTTCTTTAAAAAAGGTTACGGTCTCAATATCTGTTGACTTATAACGCATTGGTGGTAAAATCATCAATCCGCTTGCACCATTTTCTTTAGCATCTTGTGCTGCTTGAATAGCAACGCTTGTAGCTTGTTCTGCAATGGTCATTATAACAGGAATTTTTCCCTTTACAATATTGACCGTTTCTCTTGTCAATTGGTTTTTTTCATCCTGCGTTAAAGTACTAGCTTCGCCTAAAGATCCTCCTAAAACAATACCATGAACACCTGCCTCAACTTGTGCGTTAATATTGACAGTGAACATTTCAAGGTCTAATTTGTCGTCTGAAGTGAATTTTGTTGTAACTGCGGGCATTACACCCTCCCAATTAAATTTCATAGGTATCAAATTTGTTAAAAAACAAAAATACTAGCAACACTACTAAAGTATTAATTCAATTTTACCTAGTATTAATACTATTCTACCCAATTAGACTTATATTTTTCGCTATATAGCATAAAATATGCCTAATATTATAAAATGAAAGTTCATTCTTTTGAAATACCTAAATCAGCAAATAACAGCATACTTGTGCAAGTAGACAAATCTAAATTGTTCTATAAACACTTGCACCAGCACAATGAAATACAAATAAGCTACATCGTAAAAGGTGAAGGAAAACTAATAGTTGCTGATAGTGTATATGGATTCAAACCAGAAGATATTTTCGTCATTGGGGCAAGTACACCTCATTTATTTAAAAGTTCAGAGCAAGCAAGAACTTCACATATGATTTCCGTTTTCTTTACAAAAGATAGTTTAGGTAAAATATTTCTTGAAATACCTGAAATGATTGAATTAAAACAATTTTTCAGAGTATCTGCGCCAAGTTTTAAGTTGATTTCAAATAATACTATCGCACATGAAATGATACGAAAGCTTCCGAATTCAATTGGTATAGATAAATTCATCCATTTTCTTAAACTTATTCAAATTCTGAATAAAGAAGATTCTATCTTGCTTACCAATTTCATTCAACCAAAGAGAATTACCAAAGAAGAAGGTAGACGTATGCGTTTGGTATTTGACTTTGCGATAAATAATTTTCAAACTCAAATTAAATTAGAGGAGGTGGCAAGCATAATTCATTTAACCCCAAATGCCTTTTGTAGATTTTTTAAACAGCGAACGAATAAGACATTTTTTGAATTTGTAATTGAATTAAGAATAGAACATGCATGTCAATTGCTAGTTAACCCATACAATTACTCAATGGCAGCAATAGCTGAAATGTCGGGGTTCTCATCAGTTTCGAACTTTAATCGAAAATTCAAAAGATTAAAAGGAGTCACACCAACAGAATTCAGAAACAATTTAAAATTTAAAGTACTCCAATAGTAAGTAGTCAAAATGAACCTTTATCAGTTTTTTAAATTCAGTTTCATTATTTTTGTGCGATTTTTAACGCAACATAAAGAAAATGAAACAATTATTGTTTTTCGCGATTTGTTTGGCAATGTCTTGCAACTCTTCGCAAAAAGTGGCTTCTGATATAAATAATGAAGACGCTAATGTAGATTATTCTATTCGCTACGCAGAAACTATTACAGAGGTAGAATTAAAAGAGCATTTATACATTTATGCCTCAGATGAATATGAAGGAAGAGAAACAGGTGAGCCAGGCCAAAAGAAAGCTGTTGAATACTTAAAAGCTGAATATGAACGCCTTAAGATACCTGCGGCAAGACCAGAAAAGGGCTATTTTCAAGATGTTCCACTTGAAATGACAGAATTACCGTCCGGTTCAATCACTATTAACGATAATGTATATAACCTTGGTGAGTCTTTTTTAACTTTTACAAAGGCCACAGGAGATTTCGATGAAATTGTTTATGTTGGATATGGAATAGAAGAAGATGGTTATTCTGATTATGACCAGCTTGATATAGACGGAAAAATTATACTCGCTAAATTTGGTGAGCCAATGAATTCAGATGGTACCTACAAGTTATCTGGAAGCCTTGAACCTACTAAATGGAGTAATAGATCAGAGGCTATTGGTAAAAGAGCTGCTGTGGCTAAAGCCAAAGGCGCAAAAGGAATGCTCTTTCTTGATGAATTGAACTACCCAAGATATAAAGGTTATTTTGATTATATGAAGAATAATGATGGTGGTCAAATGACATTGGTTGAAGATTCAAGTGAGTTTTTCTATTTGGTATTAAACAAGCAATTAGCACAAACTTTAGTTAGTGACATTGACTCAAATACGGAGTCAAAAAGTATACCGGCCAAGATTAGCCTTAATCTATCTGGTGCTAATCAGAAAATTGAAACTGAAAATGTTGTAGCGATTATAAAAGGATCTGAGAAGCCTGATGAATATGTGGTTATTTCATCGCATTTAGACCATATTGGTGTTAATGCAGACGGGGAAATTAATAATGGCGCTGATGATGATGGTTCAGGCACAGTTGCATTATTAGAAATTGCGGAAGCCTTTAAAGACGCTGCAGACAATGGAAAAAGCCCTAAACGCTCTATTGTGTTTCTTCATGTAACTGGTGAAGAAAAAGGACTTTTAGGTTCTAAATATTACACTGATTTTGACCCAATATTTCCTTTAGCTAATACCGTAGCTAACTTAAATATAGATATGATTGGTAGAATTGATCCAAAACGTGTTGGTGAACGCAACTATATTTACTTAATTGGTTCTGACAAATTAAGTACCGAATTGCATGACCTTTCAGAGGAAATCAATGAAAAATATATGAATATTGAACTTGATTACACTTATAATGATGAAAACGACCCCAACCGTTTTTATTATAGAAGTGATCATTACAACTTTGCTAAGAATAATATTCCAATAATATTCTATTTCAACGGTACACATGATGATTATCACAAACCAGGAGATACACCTGATAAAATAAATTATGATTTACTAGAAAATAGAACTCGTTTAATTTTTCATACAGCTTGGGAAATTGCAAATAGAGACGAAAAATTACTTGTTGACAAGGCAACCGAGTAGTTTTACTTAAGATTTTAATACCAAAAGTGCCTTAATCATAATGATTAAGGCACTTTTTTTGATAAAGTTTTCGGTAATACCCTGACTTAGAACAGTCCCACAAAAAAAGCTTCTTATTTCTAAGAAGCTTTATTCTTGGGTGGAAGATGGGGCTCGAACCCACGACCCTCGGTACCACAAACCGATGCTCTAACCAACTGAGCTACAACCACCATTTATTGCGAGTGCAAATGTAATTTTTTTAACTAATCTATCAAATTAAAAAATCGATATTTCTACTATTTTTTAGCTTTTGAGCCTTTTAAGGTATTTATAAGATCGAGTCATGGTCAAGATTATATAAAACATCGACAAAATGCATCATTTTCTCGCTCAAACAAACATTTTTCGCAATTTCACAACATAAATTATTATTCGTTCTACTCTCAGATTAAATTTACTTCTTAAGTAAAGCTTGAAATGTCCCAAATCAAGGTAGTTATTAAAATGCGTAGAAATCACCTAAAATACATGTTTGTATTTTTTGTGATGACCGCTATTTTGTCATGGACAGAACTCTCTGCGCAACAACACAACATAGACAGTTTAAGAAGTAAGATAAATAGCCTTAAAAGCAGTTCAACTTTTACAGTTAAGGATACGGTGTATATAAACCTTCTTAATAAACTAGGTGATGAATTTCGATACTATAAAACTGATAGTCTGTATTATTTATCACTTAAAGCAAAGACTTATAGTAATGAAATAAATTATTCAAATGGTTATTGCAGGGCAATTATTGGTATAGGAAATTTCTATTCTGATAAAGGCAATTCAGAACTGGCAATTAAAAATTTTAGAGAAGCACAAGTTTTAGCGAATAAGCTTTCAAATTTTAATTTAGAGTTGCAAATACAAAACAATCTTGGTTCTGAATATTCATATGCTGGTGATTATGCACTTGCATTAGAAATATTTCTAAAAGGAATTGAAAAGGCTGAAGACCTAAAAGACTTGAAAATGTTGTCTATAATGAATGAGAACATTGCCGATTTATATGTAAAACAAAAAGATTATAATAATGCTTTAGATTTTTATAAAAAAGTCAAAAAAATTAATGAATCCCTACGAAACGAGGTTTCCTCAGCTGAAACCTTAAGTAATATGGCTTCATTATATGCTGATATGGGTGAGCTCGATTATGCAATGTTTAATATAAACACAAGTATATCAGTTTTTGAACGTCTTCAAATTATAGATTGGTTAGCCTATGCATATGAAATAAAAGGAAAAACCTATCTAAAGCAAAAAAAGTATAAATGGGCATTGCACTGGTATAGCCAAAGTGAAATGTTACATGAAAAACTTGATGACACACGTGGTGAAATAAGCTTGCTAAATGGAATGGCACAAGCCTATCTTGGCTCAATGCAAGACAGCTTATCAGAAAGTTATGCGCTTAAAGCATATGAATATTCTACTGCTATAAATTTCAAAGAAGGTATTGAACAATGCGCAGAAACCTTATACATCTTAAGTAAGAATAAAGGTGACTTTACTACTGCACTAAAATATCATGAAATTTATCAAGGTGTATCAGATATGTTGTCAAGAAGTGAGAACAAGAAAAGTCTAACCATGTTAAAGACTCAGGTAGATTACGAAAGACAAAAAGCGGAGTGGAATCTATCAAATGAACGGTCATTGGCCAAACAAAGAAATTATATTTATATAGCCGTTGTAATTCTGCTAATCTTTTTGGCTGTTACTATATTAATAAAAAGAAGTGAAAAAATACAAAGAGGTCTGAACACTGAATTAAATATAAAACAAAATCACCTTGAGATACGTGAAAGTGAGCTTAGTGAAATAAATGCCACAAAAGATAAATTGTTTTCTATCATTGGACACGATTTACGTGGCCCAATAGGAGCTTTTCAAGGTCTTTTAAAACTGTTTAGAGATGGTGAAATGAACCAAGAAGAATTTTTAGAATTTATTCCTAAACTAAGAAATGACATTGATAATATTTCTTTCACTTTAAATAACCTTCTTTCATGGGGACAAAGTCAAATGAATGGCCTAATAACAAAGCCTTCTGTAATTTCAGTTGATACCTTGGTAAATGAGAATATTAAGCTTTTATCTGAAATTGCTGAAAATAAATCGATTCAAATGATTAGTCGTCTACCTCCAAATACTATGGCTTGGTCAGATGGTGATCAAATTGATATTGTAATTCGTAATTTGATAAGTAATGCATTGAAATTTACACCTGAAAGTGGCATTATTACTATTGAAGCAATTGAAAAAACGGATTACTGGGAGATTTCAATACGAGATACTGGTATTGGCATTGATGATGAAACCAAAAAAATAATTTTTGAAGAAAACTCAACAGTCACTACATACGGTACCAATAATGAAAAAGGTACTGGCCTGGGGCTTTCACTTTGTAAAGAGATGATTGAAAAGAATAATGGCACAATTTGGGTAGAAAGTATACTCAACAAAGGCACCTCTTTTTACTTTACACTTACTAAATCTAAAAAAGCCGTTCCAAAGACGTATTCCAAAGCTAGTTAAATAAGATTGTCTAAATTCGATACTGCTACTTGTCTTTCAGCAGTGAAACCCTCTGCGTGCTCAACCCCTATTAGTCGCCCTAAATCTCTAGCACGATACGTAACACTATCTAAAAAGTTTTGACTACTAATTGGTGTTTTGGGTTCATCACTATTTGAATCATAAAACTGTGAACCATATGCTTTTATTGATTCGACTTTTTTATCTATAAAACCAGAAACATCTATTACAAAATCAGGTTTTATATTCTTCCATTGAATATAATGATATACCATTTTTGGTCGCCATTGCTCCTGCTTTTCTCCGTCTAAAGATGTTTCAATTTTCAGTAATCCACTTAAAAAACAAGCATCGCTTACCAAGCTACTTCCCTTACCATGGTCTATATGACGATCATCTATAGCATTACATAACACTATTTCTGGGCGATATTTTCGAATCATTTTTATTACCGCCATCTGATGCTTTTTATCATTTACAAAAAACCCATCGGCGAACCTCATATTTTCACGTACTGAAAGACCTAAAATTTTAGCAGATACAGCAGCTTCTTGGTCTCGTATTTCAGCTGAACCCCTTGTACCCAACTCTCCTCTTGTCAAATCAACAACGCCAACTTTTTTACCGCTTGCAACTTCTTTGGCAATGGTGGCGCCTGCACCTAATTCAGCATCATCAGGGTGAGCACCGAAAACTAAAATATCTAATTTCATTATTATTTTCTTAGTGAGGTTACAAAAGTATCAAATCTATTACTCGTTCGTATTATGAAACTAATGCTATGCGTTTTTTATTTTAGTTAAGGCTTGTTCTATATCTTCAATTAAGTCGTCTGTCTCTTCTATGCCTACTGAAAAGCGAATTAATCCATCAGAAATACCACGACTCTTTCGTTCTTCTGCTCCTAATAATGCATGTGATGTTTCAGAAGGCGAAAGCACAGTGCTTTCTACTCCCGCTAGACTCATGGAAGGTTTAATTAATTGAAGCGTTTTTTGAAATAAATCTGCATTTAAACCATCATTTAATTCAAAAGACATCATACCACCAAAACCACTCATTTGCGTTTTTGCAATTTCATGACCATCATGCTTTTTTAACCCTGGATAATAAACCGTATTAATATCATTATGAGCATCCAAGTATTCTGCCATTTTTTGTGCATTTTCATTTTGAGCTTTTACACGAATGCCCATGGTTTTCATACTTCGTTCTAAAAGCCAAACTGTATAATCGCTTAAGCTACCTCCTAAATTTTTAGCCAAGTGAAATATTTTATTGATGTGCTCTTCTGAACAGACTACTGCACCAGCGCACATATCAGAATGCCCGCCCATATACTTTGTTGCACTATGAATTATAATATCGATACCGAAATTTGCAGGAACTTGATTTATCGGGCTTGCAAATGTATTATCAATCATTGAAATGAGATTGTGTTTTTTCGCTAGCGCGGATATCATTTTTAAATCTGTAATTTTCAATAACGGATTCGAAGGCGTTTCAATGTAAATTACCTTTGTATTTGACTTGATTAATTTCTCAAAATCATCTGATTGCATTCCTTTAGAAAAAGAATACTCGATTCCGAATTTATTAAATTGTTCAACTACTAAATTATACGTGCCACCGTAAATGTCGCCTTGTAGCACAATATGGTCACCTGCCTCAAGAAAAGCCATTACAGCGGTGCTTATGGCAGCCATACCGCTTCCGAAAATCAATCCGGCTTCACAATTTTCTAAAGCTGCAATTTTTTTGGCCAAACCTTCTTGGTTCGGAGTATTGAAATATCTTGGATACCTTTTAACATCAACATCTTGAAAGGCATACGAAGAGCTCATAAAGAGTGGAGAAACTGCCCCTTTAAATTGCTCATCCTTTATTTCGCCAACATGTGTACATATGGTATTAACACCTTTTGTTTTCTTATTCATGCGATACAAACTTTTAAAAAGTAAAGTTACGAATTTCACCCCTAACCCATTATATTTCTCAGCGTCGTGTTAACGGTATTTATTATGTTTATTCAGCATATTTATTATAACATATCTCATTCATGGCAAAAAACTTGCAATAACACTTCAAAATAAATCGTTGTATAGTAAAGGCTTATCTTTTAGACACCCCCGTTATGAAATATTATAAACTATCAATACTATTTATATCAATTATACTCGTTTCATGCTCTTCTGATGATAACAGTAACAATTCTGATACAGAAGCTAGTGAAGAAGAATCGCAAACCATTGATAAAAGCTTAAATAAGAAAAATGTTGGTGATTCTGCTAATGATTTGCTATCAGCACAAAAGTTTCAAAGCTTAATGATAGATATCTTTTATGTTGAAGGCTTTAAACCTACGACTAACACAATTTCAAATTTTGAAACTTTTCTTTCTGAAAGACTCAACAAACCTGGTGGCATTGAAACTGAACTTAAAATGATTGCATCACCAGGCCAAGATGTATATACAATAACTGAAATCAGGGATATTGAAGATCAAATACGTACCAAATATAACAACGGTTCTGAATTGACTGTTTTTGGTTTGTTTTTAGATGGCGAGTATTCTGAAAATACTGAGAATGGATCTGTTTTAGGCGTAGCATACAGAAATACTTCATTTATTATTTTTGAAGAAACCGTACAACAATTTAGCGGACAACCTTTTGCGCCAACCGCTACGGTTCTTGAAAGCACGGTACTCAACCATGAATTCGGACATATAATGGGAATGGTTAACGCTGGTACTCCAATGCAAAATGAGCATCAAGATGAAGCCCATGGCAGACATTGTACTTCAGAAGATTGCCTGATGTATTGGACGGCTGAAACCGGTGAAGGACTTGTTAATATGATTAGCGGTGGAACTATACCAAGTTTTGACAGTTTTTGCTTGGCTGATTTAAAAGCTAATGGCGGTAAATAATTATGCTTTCTGGTAATTCACACGATAACGCCAGTAACTAATTGCACCAAATATGGTTATACCTAGAACTATAAATTTAACATAATCTGGTGTAATAGCAGCTCCCCCACTTTGCCCATAACTGTGCAAGCCTACTAAATAATAGTTAACTCCAAAGTAGGTCATCATTATAGTTCCAATAGCAGCTAAACTTAAAAAGTTAAATAACCACTTACTCCTCAAGCCTGGCACTATGCGCATGTGAACTATAAAAGCATAAATCATTATTGATATAAGCGCCCATGTTTCTTTGGGATCCCAACCCCAATAACGACCCCAACTTTCGTTTGCCCATTGGCCACCTAAAAAGTTGCCAATAGTCAACATAATTAAGCCTACTGTAAGTGATAATTCATTTACAATAGTCAATTCTTTCAAATTGACTTCCATACGTTCTTTATTCTTCTTGGTTGTTAAAATCATAAGAAGTAGACAGACCATGCCAATGATACCACCAACAATTAACGGCCCATAACTACCAACTATAACGGCAACATGGATCATTAACCAGTAGCTATCTAAAACGGGGACAAGATTAGAAATTGCAGGATCAACCCAATTCCAATTTGCTATCATAAGTAATAAGCAAGTAACAAAGGCACCTGCTGCTACGGTGAAATTACTTTTTCTGGTAAACAACATACTAATACCCATGGTTGCCCACGCAACATAAATTATACTTTCGTAAGCATTACTCCAAGGTGCATGGCCAGATATATACCATCTAAGAATTAAACCTGCTGTATGCCACAAAAACAAAATGACGATGGTTCCTTTTAAAGCAAAAATTGCCATGCGCCATATTGAACGATTCTTAAAAATTTGTAGTACCAATACAACAAATAGTAGAAACCCAACCAACCCATACAAACGGTATAAATGTTTGAAAATATTTAATTTATTATAAATAATTTCAGTTTTTACTTTTTCCTCAGACGGTAATACTTCACTACCATGATTCTTTTGGTTTTGATGAAAAGCTGCTAGTAATTTATCTGCTTGCGAATAATCACCAGTTTCTTTCGCCTGCTTTAGCGTCATTAAATAATAAGGCAGCGAATTTTTGATGAAATTTGAATACAACGAATCACCTACCACATATTTACCTGTGTTAAATTCTACGGATGAAATCCACTTGTTATTATCATCATTTAACAGTGGAAAAATCTTAATGATTTGTCCTCCTAATGCCTGATCTAATAGGCTTACGCGCGTATGCGCCTGTTTAACATCTTTCTCAAAAGCATCTGGATTATTTGTTGTCGTTGCTTCGCGAAGTACAGGTTCTAATTTATAACTTCCTTTATCATCAAAAAAGTCAAGTGCTTTTACATATTCCTGTCCCTCAGGAACTCCTAGTATATGACGAATACTATCATTCTTAGCGTGCTTGTCTAAAATAATAAATTCAGTATTATACCAAAGTGGCGGATTAATCATCATAGATAAAAATACCTGATCGGCATTCATGCCATGAAATTTTTCACTGCGACTTAATTTACGAAGTAATTCAGATGAAAAAGTATTGATAGGCTTCATTCTTCCACCTTCATCTTGTATAACTAAAGCTCCAAATTTTTCAGCATGTTCAACCGGTACAATATTTGCTTTTAAAACTGAATCTATTTGTAATTGTGTTGGCGCTGCCGAATGGTCATGCCCATCATCTGCGGTATGTTCTTGTGCAGTAACATTCAGAGCCATTGCAAAGATTAAAATGCCTGTTAATTTTGCCTTTTTAGACTGCAATTTTTCAAGCGATTTACCAAGATCTTTGAATCTAGTTTTACCGAAGAACATTATACCCATCAAACCAGCGTACAGTAAAAAATAACCTAAATAAGTTATTCCGGTTCCCCATTGATCGTGGTTTACAGATAATATTGTGCCTTTTTCATCTTGATCAAAGCTAGACTGAAAAAATCGATACCCTTTATGATCTAGAATGTTATTCATGAAAATATCATAATCAAATGTACGATCATCTTCAACTGTTACTTTACTCATAAAAGACGCGTAGCCGGCTTCTGTGCCTGGGTATTTTTCAGCAATAAAATCATTTAACTTTATTTGAAATGGCAACTCATATACTTTTGAACCATAACCTATTGTGAATTCTAAATCATCAACTAAAATTTTATCAGAAAAATTTGCGGTACCTGCGGTGCCTAATAATTTTTGTTGCACTTTTTTATCACCCACGGTAACTTCAACTACAAGTGCATCTAAATCCATTTGCGTTTTTTCTGCTTCAGGAATTTCAATAATTCCTTCAACACCTTTAACAACCGGTTCAGGAATCACAAATTGCATACCCGCCATAGCATACAATGAACGCAATTGCAATTGTTGCAAACTATCTTTTTGCACATCGCCTTTAAACTGATCAGCCATTCGCATAAAATTACCTTCAAATGGTGATTGTATGGTATAAGTGCTATCTGAAGAAGTGATATTGATAGCGCCATCAGTATATTCATTTAATGAAAAAAGTACACCATGAATACTAGCAACTTTTCCGTTTTCTAAATAATGATCATGTCGAGTACCATCGCCGGCTTCTACAATTTTCAAAAAAGATTGTCCGTTTTCATCCGGAATTAAGCCATTTTTAGCTCCTTTTATAAAATCAACATACGAAATTGAAAAAGGTTTACCATTAAAATCAGAACTCCATGGTAAACTAGATTTTAATCCTTCAGGGGTAACAATTAAATCATCTTGCAAGGTTTTTTGAACATCGCCGCTTGCACTACTTACATAAGCTGTTAAATACGTTTTATCAGAATAAAATATCTTTTCAGATTTACCTTCTCTAATTGGCATACGACCTTCATAACTGATATATCTTGTCACAAAGGCACCTGCAATAATTAAGACCCAAGAAATATGAAGTAATAATACGGGCCACTTTTTCCAGCGCAAAAGATTATACCGTTTAATGTTTCCGATAAAATTGACCATAAACACTCCCATAATGGCCTCAAACCACCATGTGTTATAAATCCAAATTCTAGCGGTAGAAGTGCTGTATTTACTTTCTATAAATGTGCCAAACGCCATTGCTGTGGCAAAAACTATGAATAGAACTGCTGTTAATCTTGTAGAGAAAATTATATTCTTGAGCTTCGAAATCATCTATTTGAATGCTTTGTAGTTGGCCTCGGCAAAAATAGGTGGTTTTTATCAATTTAAAGGGTGAGATTATGCTAAAATCTCCCTAATTTTCACGGGCTGAAAAAATACTCAGATGTATATGTGTAGACATTTTTCTAGCTCTATTTTTTAAGATGAATGCATTATCACCTTCAAATAGTTCATCAATGGTTTGAACCCACAAATTTAACCAACGCCCAAAGTGTTGCTCGTTAATTTGATTTTTAGCAAAATCATCGACTTTTATATGTGCTGAAATTGGGTCACCTTTATATGTGCCACGCTCAATAAATAGCTGATTACTCCAAAATGTTGTTAGATGTTCTAAGTGATGATCCCAATCATTTATGATTCCATTGAAAATAGGACCTATTAATTCGTCAGCACGAACTTTATTGTAAAAAGTATCTACCAATTGAAAAACTTCAGATTTATTCGTTATTTCACTTTTGCTCATGTAGGCTAATTTAAACTTAACTTGCTATTTTAGACACTAATTGACAAATTTCTGTAGATTATATTAATTAAATTATGATTTGGATCATATACACGTGAATGATATCTAAACAAATATTACTGAATTACGGAGCTGAAGAAAAGTTTTATAAAAAGAATGAAATTGTATTTCTAGAAGGGTCTAGAGCTGATTATTTCTATCAGGTAAAAACAGGAAAAGTAAAAATGTATAATTTAGGTGAAGATGGAAAAGAGTTCATTCAAGGTATGTTTGGTAAAGGCGAAAGTTTTGGTGAACCACCTATTTTTTGTGATTTTCCATTTCCCGCAAACGCTGCGGCCACAGTAGAAAGCACTTTATTTCGACTAAGAAAGGATTCTTTTTTTGAGATTTTAAAAGAACACCATGATATACATTTGAAATTAACTCAGGTGTTAAGTAATAGATTGCATTATAAATCAATGATTATGAAAGAGGTATCTGTTCATTCATCAGAACACAGAATACTTACATTATTAAACTACCTAAAAAAACAAGATCAAACTACTGAAGATTTTGAAATTAACTTAACTAGAAAGCAGATTTCAGAACTAACCGGTTTACGTGTAGAAACTGTAATTAGGGCTATTAAAAAATTAGAAGTTGAGGACAAACTAAAAATAGTAAATCGAAAAATTCTAGTTTAAAACTATAGTACTAATAGAAACTGTTTTTACTTTAGCCACTGATCAAACCAATCAAAGGCATCTGTTTGCATTTGACTATCAAATTTATGAAGGCCTTCGTAAAAATTGGCTTTGTATTTTTCAGAGACTCCCATTTTTTTATAGACATCACCTAAAATCTCATCTGCTTTTTTCATTTCAGGTAAGGTATAAAGCTGATCTTGATTGTTATTCAATACCAATGTTGGTAATGGGGCTCGTATGCCTATAATTTCTGGAAATTCAAGAAACTGTGAAAGCAATGGTGCATATAGCATCCAAGTATGTGTGAAAGCTTTATTCATTAAAAAATCTTTCCATGTAGACATAAAGCCAACACTGACTGCACATTTTATTCTATGGTCTAACCCTGCTAAATAATTGGTACGAAGTCCGCCACCTGATAATCCGGCGCAGCCCATATTATTTTCATCAACATCTGATCTATTCGCAAGAATATTTAATGCCATTTGGTCTTCTGCAAGTACGACTCCAGGCCAAGTTGTACCAGCACAAAAAAGTGATTTAGATAAAACATGCTCATGCTTATCCGCCCAATTGTTGTAAATTTTAATATTCTTTTCTTCTTCCGGGTTTTCATCTGTAAGCCCCATATTTTCGGCATCTCCCCAAGTTATTCCATCAACATCATCTAAAAGCACACGTCTGCTTCCGAAAGCAAACACATCATGAACCAATACTACATATCCTCTTTTTGCTATTGCATTTGCCCAGGCAATATCTTCATAATATTGCTTTTTATGATCATCCATTAACGGATGTTCTTCATCAGCAACACGAGTTATTTTTCGTTTCCCAAAATATTTATTACCACCGTGATCATGTAAACCTAAAATTGCCGGTAATTTCTCTTTTACGCCAGCAGGCTTCATCAAAATAGCTTCAGTTCTACTATTTCCGTTGGAAAGTTGCCAAGAAATCTCTTCAATTTCTAACCCATCATAAACATATTTTTTACGAACTGTAACCTCAGAAACCAAATTTAATTTTGGCGCAGCAACTAACTCATTGGCTTTTTGAAGCGCAGAAGTTCTCCATGAATCTGCATTTTTCCATTTATTATTTCTAAAGGATAATTCCGGAATGTTTTTCACTAATCCGGCTGCCCA
This sequence comes from Aurantibacter crassamenti, assembly GCF_016811105.1. Taxonomy (GTDB): domain Bacteria; phylum Bacteroidota; class Bacteroidia; order Flavobacteriales; family Flavobacteriaceae; genus Aurantibacter_A; species Aurantibacter_A crassamenti. The sequence continues at coordinate 2,933,002 of NZ_JAFBGM010000001.1, read as the reverse complement.
ATCACCATAACCACCAATAATACTTTTTGTTTTTATACTATTCATCTTACTAGTACTTTCTAGTTTGTTATTAAAAGAAGTCATACCTCCTACTCTAGTCAAAAAAGGAAATGTTGCACATGCAAAAGCTGATTTTTTAATAAATGCTCTTCGTGATTTTATTTCATTGTCATTCTCCTTTTTCATACTGCTGCGTTTAAATTGTTTTTTATAAAAATAGAAAAAGAAATTTAAAGACATTAGTTATGAAAATAGTAAGTTGTCAAGCATAAAAATATACCTAATTTTGTAGTATGATTAAAGTAGCACTTATCGGCGGTGGTAATGTATCGTATCATCTAGCAAATGCTTTTCAAAGTGTTGAAAATGTTGAGTTGACTATATATAGCGGTCGCGATGATTTATTAACAAAAATAGATCAACCAGACATTTGTATAATTGCAGTTAGTGATTCAGCTATAATTGAAGTTGCAAAAAAATTGATTGGTATTGATACTTTAATCGCACACACCTCTGGTTGCACTTCAATTCATGAGTTACCAAACAAACGAAAAGCTGTATTCTATCCATTACAGACCTTTTCAAAGGACAAGAAAATTGATTTCAGCTTAGTACCCATTTGCCTTGAGGCTGTGCATGATGACGAATATATTTTACTTGAAAAGTTAGCAAATTCAATATCTAATTCTGTTCAAAAAGTTTCATCTGAACAACGGCGAATTTTACATCTAGCAGCGATGTTCACTAATAATTTTAGTAATCATATGTTTCATATCGCTAAAGAAATTTGTGAAGAAAATAATTTGTCTTTTGACCTAATGAAACCTTTAATTCTTGAAACGGTTGATAAAATAAAAACAGTTTCCCCTTTTGATGCACAAACTGGCCCTGCAAGACGACATGATTTAAACACGATAAAGGAGCATAAAAAATTAATTGAAAATCCGAATCACTTAAAGATTTACGAACAACTAACTGAATCAATTCTAAATACCTATGGACAAAAGTTATAAAGCTTCTTTAAATAATATTACCACATTTGTTTTTGATGTGGATGGTGTGTTAACCGATGGCTCTGTTTTTATCACAAATGAAGGTGAATTATTGCGCTCTATGAATGTTAAAGATGGTTACGCTTTAAAGACTGCTGTTAAGAAAGGATATAATGTTTGCATTATTACTGGCGGAAATAATAATGGTGTTAAAATTCGTTTGCAAGGTCTTGGAATAACTAATTTTTATATGAATGCACATTTAAAGGCAGAACATTTAGATGAGTATCTCAACAACCACAATATCGAGCCTGAAAATGTACTTTTTATGGGTGATGATATGCCTGATATACCTGCCATGCAAATGGTTGCTCTACCTTGCTGCCCTCAAAACGCGGTGCCCCAAGTAAAAGATGTTTCAGCTTATGTTTCGCATAAAAATGGCGGTGATGGCTGTGCGAGAGACATAATAGAGCAGGTACTAAAAGTACGTGGTGATTGGGAAGGAAATTTTAGTGCAAAAAACGACTAAGTTAATGCTAAAAGAAAAGCTCAAAAATTACGAAATTATCTTGGCATCAGGCTCCCCAAGACGACAAGAATATTTCAGACAGCTCGATATTGATTTTAAAATAAAATTAAAGGAGATAGAAGAAATTTATCCGCCGAACCTAAAAGCAAGTGAAATAACTGATTATTTGGCTGAATTGAAAGGAAAGGCGTTTTTATCTGAAATTAAACCAATACAAATTGTAGTTACTTCAGATACTATTGTTTGGTATAATAATCAAGCATTAGGAAAACCAAAAGACAAGCAAGAAGCATTTAACATGTTGAATGCTATGTCAGGTGAATGGCATGACGTAATAACCTCTGTATGTTTTAATTTATCAACTACACAACTGACAAAGTCGTGTACAACTAAGGTGAAATTCAAAGAATTAGCAACTGCTGAAATAGATTACTATATTGAAAATTATAAACCCTATGACAAAGCGGGAGCATATGGTATTCAAGAATGGATTGGCTTGATTGCAATTGAGGAAGTTCAAGGCTCGTATGCTAACGTAGTCGGCCTACCCACTCATTTAGTTTATAAAATGTTTAATGAGTTAATTGAATGATCGATTTTTAAGTAACTTTATATTATGTTTAAAAAGTGGATTACATTAGAATTATCGTTGGTTTTTTTAGCAGCAATCGTCTCTACTTTTGAGTCTTGTAATGCGAATAAAAAAGAGGATACCAAAGATTTAGCACATAGCGAAGTTGTTTCAAAAACAACTTTGCCTAAAAAAGAACTTTCTGATGCCTTTAAAGATTATTGGTATGCTGGTGAAGCAGAGATTACTTCCTATAAATTAGAACAAGCACGTTACGGTGAAATGCGCGAAGGTACAGCTGTACTTATTTATGTTACCGAACCCTTTTTAGCAGAAAAGCAAACAAAGGCTGATGGTAATAATCCAGATAATATTCCTGTTCTAAAATTGAATGCTACTAAAAATTATTTGACAGGTATTTACCCTTATTCAATAATGAGTAGTAGCTTTTATCCTGTGTATGATAATAGTCATGCAATAAAGCTTTCGTTTTCATCTCAAGAATGGTGTGGTCAAGTTTATTCGCAATTAAATAACAGAGATAAGTTTGAAATAATGTCACATTCATATTTCGAAAATGAGGCGGATCAATCGATAAATCTTGAAAAAAATATTCTTGAAAATGAACTGTGGAATAAGCTGAGAATCAACCCTAAAGAACTACCGGTTGGTGAATTTAAAGTTATTCCTTCTTTTGAACATATCAGACTGTCTCACAGCGAATTAAAAGCTTATAATGCAAATTTAGCTTTAACTGATAATGGATTGGTTTCAACTTATGAAATTAATTACCCAGAACTGAAAAGAGAAGTGAAGATAAATTTTGATTCTAGGTTTCCATATGCAATTATCGGGTGGTCAGAAACTTTTGAAAGTGGCTTTGGAAATAGTAAAAAAGTAATGACTTCAACTGCCACCAAAATCAAAACAATTAAAAGCCCATATTGGCAAAAGAATCGAAACGAATTTCTTCCACTTAGAGACAGCCTTGGATTATGATGAAAGTATTTTTTGAAGAGAATCAATCTGAACTTTTAGGAACCCTTATTTGTATTATTGTTATTTTTCTACTTCGCTTTATTGTCACCCAGGCAATAAACAGAATTGGTCAAATACGAGATAAGAATTTGATCCGCACGAAAATGGTGAATAAATACATTTCATTTTCACTTGTTGCAATTGGTGCTATTATATTGATTTTTATATGGGGTGTTGATTTTAAAGAACTAGGCCTTGTTATGTCGTCAATTTTTGCGGTAATTGGTGTGGCACTTTTTGCTAGTTGGTCTATTCTCAGTAATGTAACAGCCGGAATTATTTTGTTTTTTTGGTACCCTTTTAAAATCGGAGATCGTATTAAAGTACACGACTCAGAATTCTCTGAAGAAGCATTAATTCTTGATATAGCTGCTTTCCACTTACATTTAAGAAAAGATAATGGAGAATTACTAACGTATCCAAACAACTTACTGCTACAAAAAGGTGTGGTGCTTATTGAAAAGAATGCTGGTTTTGATGAGGATATTGATTATGATATTTAGCGTTTCTATTTATTACTGCTATTAATAGCTTTCAAATGAGAAGAAAAAATCGGCGCAAAGCCAATCCATATGGCGATTATAAAGAAGTAAAATTAGAAGAATTTCTTTCTGATTTTAGTTTGATTCGGTATGATGCCAACCATTCAGAATTAAAAAACTTAACTGGTCTTGAAAGTATTAACATTAAAGAAAGTCCGGATACAATAAGTTGGCTAAATATTTACGGATTTCAGTATGCACACCAAATTAAAAAGATTGTTGCCCAAAATGGTATTGATGAATTTTTAAGCTACTTAATTCTTGACAATAACCATAGAAATAAAGTAATTGAACTTAATCAATGTTTTTTTCTAACGCTAAAATCTCCATATTACTCAGAAGATAAAGAAGAAGTCAAGTTTGAACAATTAGTTTTTATAGTGGGTGATAATTATGTCTGGTCAGTACAAGAGGTTTATGGTGATCATTTTGAACATATTCGATCACGTTTGCGAGATAACTTAGGGGTAGTACGAAAGAAGGGTGCTGATTATCTATTTTTCTTACTTATTGAGGCAATTATTGATAATTATTATTCTGCCTTTGAAAAACTAAACGAAGATAATATTGGGTTAGATAATCCTGATGATGTACGGCCCACACCAGAATTTGCAAGATTGGTTGAAAATCAAAAACGACAACTGTATCAAATAAAGCGAGCTTCTACTAGTTTAAACGAAGCATTAAGTCATTTGCAACTTTTTGAGTTTGAAAAATTCAATAAAAAATATTTTGACGAATCCCGCGAACAGGTTAAAATGCTTACTGATGAAATTGATCATAAACTTCAACATTTAGAAAGCTCAATAAATTTGATGTTTAGCATACAAAACCATAGACTTAATGAGGTTATGCGCACCTTAACAATTTTCTCTGTAATTTTTATTCCATTAACTTTTTTGGCGGGCATATACGGTATGAACTTTGAAAATATGCCAGAATTAAAATCGAAAAATGGCTACTTCATAGTTCTTGGTGTAATGTTACTAATAGTACTTGGTACCGTTTATTTTATTAAAAGGAAAAAATGGTCTGGTAAATAGTGTCATAAGCCTAACCATAAAAACCTGTTAAAGAAGTTTTAATTATTATTTAAAGCCTGTTAAACTTGCTATCTTTGGGTAACTACAAAATGATTTACCTATGCGCGTATTTCTGGTATTCTTTCTAGGAATACTTCTGACCAACCAAAATACGAAGGCACAATCGCCTTCAAAACCATCGTCCTCAGAAATATATCACAGTATTCAAAAGCTTAATTTTTTGGGTTCTGCTTTATACATTGCTGCTCACCCTGATGATGAAAATACACGGTTAATCTCATATTTATCTAACAATGAAAAAGCAAGAACGGGTTATCTTTCGTTAACCAGAGGTGATGGAGGTCAAAATTTAATTGGATCTGAATTACGAGAACTATTAGGCGTTTTACGTACGCAAGAACTTTTGGCTGCAAGAAGAACTGATGGCGGAGAGCAATTTTTCTCTAGGGCTAATGATTTCGGTTATTCTAAGCATCCAGATGAAACGCTCAAAATCTGGAATAAGAAAGATGTTTTAGGTGATGTGGTTTGGGCAATTCGTAAGTTTCAGCCTGATGTTATCATAAATAGATTTGATCACCGATCACCTGGCAGCACACATGGGCACCATACTTCCTCCGCTATGTTGAGTGTTGAAGCTTTTGATTTAACTAATAACTCCGAGCAATATAAAGAACAATTAAAGCATGTTGAAACTTGGCAGCCAAAACGCCTTTTCTTCAACACATCTTGGTGGTTTTATGGTAGTGAAGAAAAATTTGAAAAAGCTGACAAGTCTAAAATGCTTAGTATGGATGTAGGTGTGTTTTATCCTTCATTAGGACTTTCAAATAATGAAATTGCATCAATGGCTAGTAGCCAACATTTATGTCAAGGTTTTGGTAGATTAAATACGCGTGGTTCTGAAAATGAATATGTAGAATTACTCAAAGGCGATATGCCACTTGATAAAACCAATATTTTTGACGGTATTGATACGAGCTGGTTAAGAGTTGAAGGAGGAAAAGCGATAGGAGAAATTTTAACCAAAGTTGAAAATAATTTCGATTTTAAGAATCCCTCAGTACACCTTCCTCAATTAGTTGAGGCATATAACTTATTGCAAGACATTAAAAATGAGCATTGGAAAGATTTAAAATCAGAAGAACTTAAAAATATTATTCTAGAAATTACGGGCTTATTTCTAGAAGTTTCTGCAAATAATCCTATTGCGAATCCGGGAAGCAATGCCGGTTTAGCTGTAGAAGTTTTAAATAGAAGTAATGCAGCTATTACCTTAAAATCATTAAATATTCCTTACCTAAATATGACGGATAATAAAAATATCCTTCTAAAAGAAAATGAAAAACATAATTATGAATTAGAAATTCAGATTCCTTCAGATGCTGCTTATACTAGTCCGTATTGGTTAAATGAAAAAGGTAGCTTGGGCATGTATAAAGTGGATGATCAGAGCCTTATTGGTAAACCTGAAACCCCTCGCACGGTTCAAATGGAATTTGTTCTTGATTTTAATGGTCAAGAAATTTCGTTTATCAAGCCCGTTATTCATAGATATGCGAAACGAGATAAAGGTGAAATATATCAGCCTTTTGAGATACTGCCCGTCGCCACTGCCGCTTTTAATGATAAGGTATTGATTTTTGCTGATGGCAAACCAAAAACAATTCCAGTTACCATTAAAGCACATGCAAATAACTTAAAAGGAGAAGTACAGTTTTGTTTTTCTGAAGGATGGAAAGTAGACCAAGAAACAAAACCTTTCACTATTGAGAAAAAAGGTGATGTACAAACCATTAATTTCATATTAACGCCTCCTGAAAACGAAGACGAAAGTTTTATATCTCCGATTATTAGAATTGACGATAATGTAATTAGTAAAGAATTAGTTACCATTGCGTATGATCATATACCTACGCAATCTGTTTTACTTCCTTCGGAGGCAAAAGTAGTTCGCTTAAATATTGAAAAGGTTGGTGAACATATAGGATACATAGTTGGTGCCGGAGATGAAGTTCCGCAAAGCCTTGAACAGATTGGCTATACCGTTCATACAGTTGATGTAAATTCAATAGGCACCGGAACATTGAAAAAATACGATGCGGTAGTAGTTGGCATTAGGGCCTATAATGTGTTACCAGATTTAAAATTTAAACAGAAATATTTGCTGGATTTTGTAAAAGAAGGTGGTAACTTAATTATTCAATACAATACTGCAGGCAGATGGGATAAAGCCTACGAAAATATTGCGCCATACAAGTTAAAATTATCTAGAGATCGTGTTACTGATGAAAACTCAGCAGTAGAAATCATAGCCAAAAATAATGCGCTTGTTAATTTTCCTAATAAGATTAATCAAAGTGATTTCGATGGATGGGTTCAAGAACGTGGATTATATTTTCCCGATGAATGGGGAAAAGAATTTACACCGATTCTTTCAATGAAAGATCAAGGAGAGAGTGCTAAAAAGGGAAGTTTATTAGTAGCACCTTATGGCAAAGGAAATTACATTTATACAGGATTAAGCTTTTTTAGAGAATTACCCGCAGGTGTTTCTGGCGCCTACAAACTCTTTGCAAATATGCTTTCCATCGGAAAAGAAAAAGTAGAAAAAGAACCAAAAGTTAAAGGATAACCATGGACGATAAATTTGTTTGGAAAAAGGAGTACACTTTGGTTTTGATTTTGAATATCTTTTATATTCTTATTTTTTATTATATAATGACATCAACAATATAAATGGGCATTCTTGATTGGACAATACTTTGTGCTACCCTACTCTTTATAGTAGGCTATGGCGTGTGGAAAACAAAGGGCAGCAAAAATGTTGATGACTATGTTCGTGGTGGTCGCCAAGCAAAATGGTGGACTATCGGTCTTTCTGTTATGGCAACACAAGCAAGTGCCATAACTTTTTTATCTACCCCAGGTCAAGCGTTTCATGACGGTATGGGTTTTGTTCAATTTTATTTTGGACTTCCGATAGCAATGATAATTATTTGCTTGGTCTTTGTTCCACTTTATCATCGACTTAAAGTATATACCGCATATGAGTTTTTAGAAACTCGTTTTGATCTCAAAACTCGTTCTTTAGCTGCAATTTTATTTTTAGTTCAACGAGGCTTAGCTGCTGGTATTACAATCTTTGCTCCTTCCATAATTCTTTCCGCAGTTTTGGGCTGGGATCTTCGTACCCTAAATATTATCATAGGTATATTAGTAATAATTTATACTGTTTCTGGCGGTACAAGAGCGGTAAGTGTTACTCAAAAGCAACAGATGTTTATTATTATGTTGGGTATGTTTGTCACTTTCTTTTTTATTCTTGGGTCTTTACCTGCCGATATTAATTTAAGTAAGGCCTTAAAAATTGCTGGTGCAAGTGACAAACTAAATATATTAGATTTTAGCTTTAACACTGAAAGTCGTTATACTTTTTGGAGTGGTATTACCGGAGGTTTATTTCTTGCTTTGGCATATTTTGGTACTGATCAAAGTCAGGTTCAACGTTATCTTTCAGGTAAGTCAATTCGTGAAAGTCAATTGGGTTTAGTGTTTAATGGTATGCTTAAAATTCCAATGCAGTTTTTTATTCTACTAGTTGGTGTCATGGTATTTGTATTTTATCAATATAATCCTGCTCCCTTAAATTTCAATCCAGCTGCTACGCAAGCAGTTATGAATTCTGATGTAGCTCCGCGATATATTGAACTCAATAAGCGACATGAAGAACTGGGAGTTGATAAAAAAATGGCTCAAGATAAATTTTCAGCTGCAATCTCTAGAAAAGAATATGATGCTATTATGCAAGCTAAGCTTGAAATAATAAATATCAACTCAAAAGATAGCACTAATAGAGCTGTTGCGAAATCATTAATCAAAGAAGCTGATAGTGTGGCTGAAACAAATGATAAAGACTATGTTTTTATTCATTTTATTCTAAACAATTTACCAAAGGGATTAATAGGATTACTATTAGCAGTGATTTTATCAGCTGCAATGTCTTCAACCGCATCAGAGCTTAATGCTTTGGGCACTATTACGGCCTTAGATTTATATAAACGTAATAAAAAAGAAGATAAGTCTGATGAACATTATGTTTTAGCCTCAAAAGGTTTTACACTTCTATGGGGTGTAATAGCAATTTTTATTGCTTGTGTTGCTAGCTTATTTGACAACCTAATTCAATTGGTCAATATCATTGGCTCAATATTTTATGGAAATGTATTGGGTATATTTTTACTGGCTTTCTTTTTCAAATTTGTGAAAGGTAACGCCGTATTCTTTGCGGCTTTGGTTACTCAAATTTTAATTATCGTTCTGTATTATAATCTTATACATATATATCCATCAGGTCAAGAGAAGTTAGGCTATTTATGGCTTAATTTTATTGGTTCAGCTTTAGTTATAAGTCTAGCTCTATTATTTGAATGCTTTGATCGCTTATTAAAAAAGCCACCTATTACTTCTACTTAAATTTATATCTTATTACAGTTGCATTGCTAGTTATTTGGTCCGCTCAAATTTTCGTTTTTTAATTTTAGCTATATTTAGTGCGATAAGACTATAATTAATTGTGTCATTGTTTTAGAAATGATTGAGAAAAAATACACTATTAAAGATATTGCTGAATTGGCTGGCGTATCTAAAGGAACGGTAGACAGAGTACTTCATAATAGAGGAAGAGTTTCAAAAGACGCCAAGGAAAGAGTAAATAAAGTAGTCACCGATATTGATTACCAACCCAATTTAATAGCAAGAAGTCTTAAAAATAACAAGGTCTATCGAATTTCTGCTTTAATACCAGATGCTACACTAGATAGTTATTGGCTTCCCACAGTAAAAGGTGTAGATGAAGCCGTTCAAGAATTTAAACCTTTCGGACTTGTTTTGGACAAATACTATTTCAATCCAAAGAAGGTTAAATCATTTCAAGAACAGGTAGAATTAGTAGTACAATCTAAACCAGATGCCATTCTTTTGGCTCCTGTATTTCATAAGGAATCATTAAAGATTTTTCAATATTGTAAACAGAATAAAATTCAGGTTGCATCTTTTAATAATCATATAGATAATTTAAGCTTAGAACATTTTATAGGTCAAGACCTAAACCAAAGTGGTCGTGTTGCAGCCAGTCTAATAGATAAAGTTACAGATAAAGATTCTAGAATAGCTGTTATTCATATTGATGAAGAAACTCATATGCGTCATAAAGAAATTGGATTTCGAGATTATTTTAAAGAAAAATATAAAGACTCTAAGAAAATAGTATCCTATAGTATTAATAATAAAAAGAGTATTAATCTAAATGATGAGATTTCATTATTTATGGCAAGTCATGAGGCGATATCTGCTGTATTTGTTACAAATTCAAAGGCTTATCTCATTGTTGACATATTAAAAAAAGAAAATAAGAAAATTGTAATTGTGGGATATGACCTATTAAAAGACAATATTCGATTTTTAAAACGTGGTCAAATCGAATTTTTAATTCATCAAAAACCATATCAACAAGCCTATTTAGGAGTTAGTTATCTTGCTGAAAACCTGTTATTTGGAAAAAATATACCTGAAAAAAAACTACTCCCAATTGATATAATTACTGCTGAAAATGTAAAATACTACAGTAGCTAAATAGTTCAACACTTAAATTTTTAGAAAAATGTGTTCGAACACATTTAACCTCAAAAAGCTTTGTTCTATCAAAAATTTTATTAATTTAACCGCTTTGTTAAGGTAAGGTTAAAATTATATAACAGAAATTTTAATTTTTAGCAAAAACGAACTAATTTTTAATTAACTCAAAACACCCTATTATGATTAAAAGATTATTATTGTTTTTGGTGTTGGTATTCGGGTCATACCCGTTACTGGCGCAAAGTAATACAGTGTCAGGTACGGTTACCGATGCTGCTGATGGATCACCGTTGCCAGGCGTAAATGTACTTGTACAAGGTACTACAAGTGGCACGCAAACGGATTTCGATGGAAATTATTCTATTGAAGCTGAAGAAGGCAATACACTTGTCTTTTCTTATTTAGGTATGAGCACCCAGAATGTAACTGTGGGTTCTTCTAGTGAAATGAATGTAGCATTAATTGAAGATGCTAGTCAACTTGATGAAGTTGTTGTTACTGCATTGGGTGTCGAGAGACAGAAAAAATCGCTTACTTATGCCACACAAGGTATCGATGCTGAAGGTATCGATGAAGCAAGACCACAGCAAAACTTAGTAAATAGTTTACAAGGTAAAGTTGCAGGTCTCTCTATTCAAACATCAGGTAATGGTGTTAGTGGTGGGTCTAAAGTAGTTCTTCGTGGTAACAGATCTATTGCGGGAAGTAGTCAAGTATTGTATATAGTTGATGGCGTGCCATTAGGTGGTGATATTTCAGATATTAGTCCTGATGATGTTGCCTCAATAAATGTATTAAAAGGTGCTAATGCAGCTGCATTGTATGGTGCACGCGCAAACAACGGTGCAATAATCATTACTACTAAGTCTGGTAATGAAGGAGGAATGAGTATTATTGTAAGTTCTACAATTACCGCTCAAAAAGGAAATATTCAATACGATTATCAAAATGAATATGGCCAAGGTAGTGCTGGCATATATAATCCAAACTCAACAGGTTCATGGGGCCCTGCATTAGATGGGTCAACAGTCGCTGGATGGCAACCTTTAGGTGCAACATCCTACAGTTTTAGTCCACAAGCAGATAACGTTAAAGATTTCATGCAAACTGGATTTAATTTAGCAAACAATCTTTCGATTCGATCTGGAAATGAAAAAATTAAAACTTTTTTTGGCTACACACATGAACTTCGAAATGGTATAGTTGCTGATAATGATTTAAAAAGACACAATCTTACTTTTAAAATTGACAACAATCTTATTAAAGACAAATTAGTTCTAAGTGCTAAGGCTAATTATATACGTACAGATTTATTTAACTCTTTAGATACAGGTGAATCATTCTCTAATCCATGGAGACATGCATATCGATTACCGAGAAACATTAGAACAGAAGATGCAGAAAATTATAAATACATTGATGCAATTGGTAATGTAAGGCAAAATTACTGGAAAGTAGGTGATAATGGCGGTGCTAACCCATATTGGACTATAAACGAGAACTTAAAAGAAATTATATCCAATAGAATTATAGGTTATACCTCGTTAAAGTACAACTTTACGGATAATTTAAATTTAATGATTAGAACTTCATTAGATCAAAGATCAGAAGCTAGAGAAGATAAGTTGTCTAATGATTCTTACATAATCGCTGATAATGGTAATTACAGTACGAGAAATCAAACAAATTATGAATGGAATACAGATTTTCTTTTAGGCTATACAAAAGAAATTAATGAAAATTTCGGATTCAATCTTAATTTTGGTGGTAATAATAGACAAACTAAATATCAATGGGTTCGTACTGATAATGGTGGTTTAAATGCTGCAAATATCTTTGCAGTAACTAATGCATTGAATTTAACAGCAACTCAAGAATTTACTACTAAAGAAGTAAATTCTCTTTATGGATTTGGTCAGGCAGCATTTAAAGATGCTTTATTTTTGGATCTTACATATAGAAGTGACTGGAGTTCTACATTACCTGCTGAAAATAGAAGATTTGATTATTATTCTGCTGGTATTAGTGCTGTAATTTCAGATTTAGTTGCCTTACCTGAAGCAATTTCTTATTTAAAACTAAGAACTTCTTATGCAGAAGTAGGTAACGATACTGATCCATATAATATTTCAAGAAACGCAAACCTTGTTGCTGGCGGATTTGTACAATTACAAACAACACAACCAAATGAGAATCTTAAACCAGAACGTACTAAATCATTCGAGTTTGGTGTAGATGCTAGATTTTTAGACAATAGACTTGGAATTGATTTCACTTATTATAAGTCTAATAGTATTGATCAATTATTTAGACAAACTGCACTTGTTGAAAGTGGAATTTCTACAAAATTTATTAATGGTGGTGATGTACAGAATAAAGGTATTGAGTTTATTTTAACTGGTACACCAGTACGTACTTCAGATTTTAATTGGGATGTTACAGTTAACTACTCCAAAAATACAAGTGAAGTATTAAGTCTATCTGATGGTTTAGATGAGTTATCTTATGGAGGTGATTTCTTTAGACAATTCAAATTAGTAGTTGGTGATCCTTGGGGTAACGTTTATTCAAGAGGATTTGCAAGAAATGATGCCGGTCAAGTTTTAGTAGCTTCTGATGGTACTCCTGAAGTTACTTCTGGTCAAGACGTATTAGTAGCTAACTATAATCCTGATTGGCTAGGTGGCATAACTAATTCTTTCCGATATAAAAACTTGAGCTTCAGTTTCTTAATTGACATGCGTCAAGGTGGTCAAGTTGGTTCAGTAACAAATGCTATTTTGGCATCTGACGGTGCTTTGCAAAGTACTGTAGCCGGTCGTGACGGTAGTTTGGTATTTGGAACAAATGTTTTCCCTGAGTTAGATGTGGTACAAGCTGATGGAAGTGCCAATAATATTTCTGTTAATTCAGAACAGTTTTGGGCAAAAATTGGTGGTAGAAACTCACCTGTAGGTGAAGCTTTTGTTGAGGACGCCTCTAATATTAGAATGCGTGAAATGAGCTTAGGTTATAGTTTACCTCAATCCTTATTGGGTAATGGCCCTTTTAAAAGTGCAAAAGTATCATTGGTTGGAAGAAACTTGTTTTTTATCAAAAACAATGCTTCTTTTGATCCAGAAGTCTTAATTAACACGAATACAAATGCTGATGGTTTTGAATCATTTTCTCCACCTTCTACGAGTAGTTTAGGGGTCAATGTAAAATTCGCATTTTAAAAAATTGTAACTTTAAAAGAAAAAACATGAAAAATATAATAACAAAAATTAGTCTGGGTGTAGCCTTAGCTTTCCTAAGTGTTGGCTGTACCGAAGACTTCGAAGAAATAAATACAGATCCGCATGTGTTAGATATTGGTAAAATATCTGAGAGTCCTGTTTTACAAGGCCAGGCTTTTGCACAAGCGCAATATACTGGTGTAAATGGCTTACATTGGCGTTTTCAAATATCTCAGAATTTATTTTCTGATATTTGGGCGCAATACTATGCTACCACCGCCTCAGGATTTGATTCTGATAGATATGTACAAGTAGGCCGTTGGGCCGATTTAGCTTGGACTTCTTTTTATGCAGAATCAGCTCCACAATTGAAATTAGTAGAAGATCTTTCTGCCGAAACTGGTAATGCAGTCGGTAATGCAATGGCTAAGATATGGAGAGTTCATTCGTATCAAAGAATTACTGATTATTGGGGACCAGTACCTTACTCTGAATTCGGGAATACTGAACTTGATGTAATACCATATGATTCTCAAGAATCTATTTACAGAAGTTTCTTTGTTACCCTAGATGAAGCTGTATCTCAATTAGCAGGTGGTGGAAATTCTTACGGTGGTAGTGATAGAGTTTATTCTGGAGACGGAGCTAAATGGCTAAAGTTTGCAAATAGCTTGCGCTTACGTTTAGCACTAAGAGTTAAATATGCTGATCCAGCTTTAGCAAAATCTGAAGCTGAAAAAGCGGTTGCTGCTGGTGTATTTACTGCTAACTCTGATAATGCATATGTATCAGTAGATGATACAAACCGTAACCCTATAGAAACTATTACTGATTGGGGTGAATATAGAATGAGTGCAACTATGGAGAGTATCTTAGAAGGATATGAAGATCCGCGTTTACCTGAATATTTTCAACCAGCCGTAGATGGTGATTCAGATGGTGATGGAAGCCCTTATGAAGGTCTTTTAAATGGGCAAACAAAAGTTAGCTTAGAAACCAGTAAAAATGCAGGTCATTCAGATGTTGGTACTAAATTTGTAGATGTTGCTAGAGGTGGAATAAACCCTCCCATAGAAGTAATGAATGCCGCTGAAGTATATTTCTTAAGAGCTGAAGGTGCTTTAGCAGGATGGGCAATGGGCGGTTCTGCTCAAGAATTGTATGAAATGGGTATTCGCACCTCTTTAATGGATCAATCTGCTGCTGATGATTCTGCCATAAATGCTTATATCGCTAGTACTAATACTCCAAGTCCATTTGAAGTGGGTGCAGCACCAGTTGCAACGATTCCTGTTGCTTTTGGCGGTAGTGATGAAGAGAAACTTGAGCAAATAATCACTCAAAAATGGTTGGCTATCTATCCTAACGGATGGGAAGCTTGGGCTGAATTGAGAAGAACTGGTTATCCAAAACAGTATGCTAGAATTCAATCTGAAAACCCAGATGTTGCTGTTAACGAAATTGTAAGAAGAATGGTTTATGTTACAAGTTCATTTGCTCCAAGTAGCGAAGGGGTTGATGCTGCTATTGCTAGCCCCGAATTGGGTTCTGACAAGAACAATATTAAATTATGGTGGGATAAAAAATAATCCCATTATTTAAATTTATAGAAAAACACCAATATCTTTTTATTGGTGTTTTTTGTTTATTATATGCACCAAAATAGTATTGTATTATAAAATATCTTAACAATGAAATCATTAATATATCAAAGTAGATTTTTTTATTTACTTATTGCATTAATTATCTGCTCTTGTACTACAGATGATAAAAGCAAACAGTTTTCATTATTGTCTCGTAATACAACAGGAATTAACTTCAAAAATTTATTAAAAGAAACCGAAAAGTTCAATGTTTTGGAGTATGGATATTTATACAATGGCGGCGGTGTATCAATAGGTGACTTAAATAATGATGGCCTTCCAGATATTTATTTTACTGGCAATATGGTTGGCAGTCAACTTTATATCAACCAAGGTGATTTCGAATTCAAAGAAGTTGCGAAAAAAGCCGGTGTTTTTGCAGATGGTTTATGGAATACGGGAACAACAATGGCAGATGTAAATGCTGATGGTTACTTGGATATTTATGTTTGTAGATCGGCCGCAAAAGATCCAGAAAGAAGAAAAAATTTATTATTTATTAATAATAAGGATCTTACTTTTACCGAAAGTGCTGCGGAATATGGCATTGCAGATTCTGGTTATTCTACACAAGGCGCTTTTTTTGATTATGATAAAGATGGTGATTTAGACCTATATGTATTAAATCATTCAACTCAAGAATATGCTGGTTTTGGTCAAATTACAGCATCTTTGAAAAATAAGAAAAACAATGATTATTCAGATAAACTATATAAAAACGAAAATGGCAATTTCACAGATGTAAGTGATGCTTCTGGATTAATTTCTAATGTCTTAGGTTTCGGATTAGGCATTGCAATATCTGACATTAATAACGATACCTGGCCAGATGTATATGTCTCTAACGATTATAACGAACAAGACTATTTATATATTAATAATCAAGATGGAACATTTTCCGAAAGTTTAGAAAAGTTTATTGGACATACTTCTCTCTTTTCAATGGGTTCCGATATTGCAGATATAAACAATGATGGGTACACAGATATAATGACCTTAGACATGTTACCTGAAGGTAATGACAGACAGAAAATGGTTTCTGGTCCAGACAATTACGACAAGTATAGTCTATTAGCTAAATCTGGCTTCTACAACCAAACCATGAGAAACATGCTACAGGTTAACAACCAAGGAGAATCTTTTTCTGAAGTTGGACAGTTTTCAGGGATTTCAAATACAGACTGGAGCTGGAGTGCACTTTTTCCAGATTTAAATAACGACGGTTATAAAGACCTTTTTATAACAAACGGGTATAAACGTGATTATACGAATATGGATTTTATGAACTTTGCGGTTCAAGAAAAAATTAAAGAAAATAAAACAGGACAAAGAATTGCTATAATGGAACTCTTAGAAAAAGTTCCTCCTACTATTGAAGAAAATTATACATATAAAAACAATGGTGATTTAACGTTCACTAAAATGAATTCGGATTGGGGGCTCAATCAAAAATCACTGTCAAACGGTGCTGCATATGCCGATTTAGATAATGATGGTGACCTAGACCTTGTGGTAAACAATATTGATGAAGAACCATTTGTTTATAGAAATAATAGTGAACTAGATTTAAATTCTAATTTTCTTAAAGTAAAACTTAAAGGTGATAATGAAAACACCTTTGGTATTGGTGCCAAAATCTCATTAACTATCGGTGACAAAATTATAAGTCAAGAAATGATGCCAACTAGAGGCTATCAATCTTCTGTGGATTTTAATTTAGTTTTTGGTTTGGGTGAAGCTAAAGAAATTGATAAAATTGAAATTATATGGCCTGATTCGAAAGTTCAGGTTTTAGAAAGAATTAAGGCCAATAAAGAAATAAAACTTAATCAAGCTGATGCTACTAATGTTCCCTCAAAAAATAGCAGCCCCTACACTACCCTATTTACCGATGTTTCCGCTGATAGTCCTTTAATCGCTGAACATAATGAAAACAACTATGTCGATTTTAAAAGACAACAATTATTACCACATAAGCTTTCTACACAGGGACCCAAAATTGCAAAAGGTGATGTAAATAATGACGGATTAGAAGATATATTCATATGTGGAGCAAAAGGTAGTCTCGGTAAACTAATGCTTCAATCAAAAAACGGAGAATTTCTTGACTCTAAGTTTTCATTTGAAGATGATTTAAAATACGAAGATACAGCAGCACTGTTTTTTGATGCTGACAATGATAACGACCTTGATTTATATGTTGTAAGTGCTGGTAATGAATATGAACCTGGTTCTCCAGAATTACAAGACCGAATCTATTTTAATAATGGGTATGGAAAATTCACAAAAAAAGAAAAAGCATTACCAACAATGCTTACAAATGGATCTTGTGTTGTAACAAGTGATATCGATAATGATGGTGATTTAGATTTATTTGTTGGTGGCAGAGTTATTACCGGTCAATACCCTACCGCTCCTAGAAGTTATGTTCTAATTAATGATGGATCAGGAAAATTTACTGACGCTACTGCAGAAGTAAATATTGCACTGGTAAACCCAGGTATGGTGACGGATGCAGTTTGGGCAGATATTGATAATGACGAACAGAAAGATCTAATTATAGTTGGTGAGTTTATGCCAATTCGCATATTTAAAAACAATAAAGGCGAATTAAAAGAACTTGAAAATACAAACATTTTGAATTCTGAAGGCTGGTGGAATACTATTGAAGCTGCTGATTTTGATAATGATGGTGATATAGATTTTGTACTAGGTAACTTTGGCTTAAACTCCCAATTAAAAGCTTCACCAGAAGAACCCGTTAGCGTATATGCAAAAGATTTTGATGGCAATGGATCCATTGATCCAATTTTATGTTCATATAAAATGGGGAAAGAATATCCAGAATGGTCAAAAGATGATTTAGTAGGTCAGCTTAGTGGACTAAAAGCTAAGTACATTAATTATTCTGATTATGCAGAAGCTCAAATAACTGATATTTTTTCAACTGAAGAATTGAAAGATGCTCAGGTGCTTAAAGCTGTTAACTTTTCAAGTTCGTATGTAGAAAACTTAGGTGATTACAAGTTTGATTTGAAACCGTTACCCAATGTTGCCCAGTTCGCTCCTATTTATAGTATCCTTCCAAACGATTTTAATAATGATGGAAACCTGGATATTTTATTAGCAGGAAATTTCTTTGGCAATCGAGTAAAATATGGTAGATATGATGCCAGCAAGGGAGACATTTTACTGGGTGATGGACAAGGAAATTTTTCAGCAATTACAAACGAGAAAAGTGGATTGAATTTAAATGGTGAAGTGAGAGATATTATTTCGGTTAAAAATTACAGCGGTATTGAGA
Source organism: Aurantibacter crassamenti (assembly GCF_016811105.1). Lineage (GTDB taxonomy): Bacteria > Bacteroidota > Bacteroidia > Flavobacteriales > Flavobacteriaceae > Aurantibacter_A > Aurantibacter_A crassamenti. Next base: position 2,914,482 of record NZ_JAFBGM010000001.1, on the reverse strand, counting down.
TGGTATTATTTGCTAGAAATAATGCGGCTGTAAAAGTTTATAAAAAAGAAAATTAAATAAGTATTAGTATATGAAGTTGAATTGTAATGTTTTTAAGTTAGTTGTATTTGGTATTTTATTAATAACAACAAATGCCTTAGCCCAAGAGGTAACTATAAAAGAAGAAATACTTTCTTTACCAACCTATGGTTTTCATAAGCCTAACCCCGTACCAATTTTAACTGAAAACCCGAAAATTTTTCCCTATTTCAAATTTGAAGAGTACGAACATGACTCTAAAATGAAAGATTGGAAGGTAATCACACTAGAAAATGATTACATTAAAGTCTACATTTTACCAGAAATTGGCGGAAAAATATGGGGTGCCATTGAAAAGAGTACTGGTGAAGAGTTTCTATACAAAAATGAGGTTGTAAAATTCAGAAATATCGCCATGCGTGGCCCTTGGACCTCGGGCGGTATAGAGTTTAATTTTGGCATAATTGGTCATCATCCTGCAACTGCAACTACTGTTGATTATCTGACCAGAACAAATGCAGATGGTAGTGTTAGCTGTATTGTTGGTAATACTGACCTTCCTTCAAAAACAAGATGGACCGTTGAAATTCGTTTAGAAAAAGACAAAGCATTTTTTGAAACTAATGCTTCTTGGTATAATGCTTCTCCACTCACCGAAAATTATTATAATTGGATGACTGGTGCTGCGGTAGGTACTAATGACCTTGAATTTTTTATCCCCGGAAATAAATACGTTGGGCATAGTGGTGATGCCCACCCATGGCCTATTGATGAAGAAGGAAGAAATCTCGCAATGTATAAAGACAATGACTTTGGCCCTGATAAATCATATCATATTGTAGGAGAAAGCAATGATTATTTTGGCGGATATTACCATGATAAAAATTTTGGTTTTGGTACCTGGGCGCCTTATGAAGAGATGCCAGGTCAAAAATTATGGATTTGGAGTTTATCAAGAAGTGGTGGAATATGGGAAGACCTTTTGACAGATAATGATGGCCAATACATAGAATTTCAAGCAGGTAGACTTTTTGACCAATATACCCCAGGAAAAGTGAACCCAATAAGTCAGGTTGGTTTTGACCCCTATGTTATGGATACTTGGTCTGAGATTTGGTTTCCATATAAAGAAATTGGCGGAATGGAAGACGCATCAAAACAAGGTGTTTTAAATGTAGAATTCAAAGATGGGACTGCTACTATTGGTTTAAATGTATTGCAAAAAACAACGCAAGAACTACAGTTAAAGCTGAACAACGAAATTGTTTTTTCTGAAAGACTAAATCTTAATACTATGGACGTTTATACAAAAAAACTTCCTGTAAAATCAACCGATAAGTTTGAGGTGGCTGTCTTAGGTACTGAATTATATTATACAAATACACTGGGTGCAAATTCTATTAAAAGACCTTTTTATCCTGATGCAGATTTAAAAGTATCAGAAACTGAGCAACTATTTCAAGATGGTGTTGAAGCATTAGAATATCGTGAATATGTTCTAGCGGAATCAAAATTATCAGAGTTAATAAAAATTGATCCTTCTCATCGTGCTGGTTTGAATGCTTTAGCTGAACTTGAATACCGAAAAACAAATTATAAAGCTGCACTTAATTTAGCCAATTCAGTTCTTAAAATGGACACCTATAATTCTGGTGCAAATTATATCGCCGGTATTACTTACAAGGCAACTGATGATTCTTTAAATGCTATTGAATCATTAGGTTGGGCTGCTAGAGATATAAAATATAGATCTGTAGCCTATGCAACAATGGCTGAAATTTATTTGAAACAAAAGAATTATGATAGAGCAAAGATGTATGCTGCAAAAGCCTTAACCTTTAATTTATATAATGTAAATGCTCGTGAGGTACTTTTAGTATTAGCTCGAATTAATAACGATTCTGAAACTTTTAAAAGTTATACCGATGCTTTTAATCAAGTAGATCCATTAAATCGATTTGTTAAATTAGAGAAAGCTAGATTTGATAATTTTAATGAGCCGATGGATTCATTGAAGACCAAAAAAGTGCTAAATGAATTTGAAAAAGAAACCATTCTTAGTTCTGCAATTAGATATCATGAACTTGGTTTTGACACCGAGGCATTACTTGCATTATTATCAAACAAAACCAATGTAAAAAACTCAATTTGGGCCGCTTACCTTCAGAAAGATTCAAATAAAAATGAAAGTGCTCGCTTAATGAACGAAGCAATTTCTGCGCGTCCTAATTTGGTTTTTCCATATAGAAGAGAGACTATTCCGGTTTTAGAATGGGCTGTTTCAAATTATGATTCATGGAAACTAAAATATTATTTGTCTCAAAACTATCTGGCAGTTGGCCTCAGAGATAAAGGTGAAACGCTTCTAAAGGAATTGGGTGACATTCCTGATTCTGATATAGTATACAGATTTAGAGCAACCCTTTTAAAAGATTCTAGTTTTGAAAGTCGTGCAAAAGATTATGAAAAGGCATTAAAATTAGCCGCGTCTGATTGGAAAGTATGGGAAGAGAATATAATTTTTCAAGGAGATAATAAGAAATATGATGAAGCTTATGCTTTATCTAAAAAGGCGTTCAAAAAGTTTAAAGGAAATTATAATATAGAATTGGCACATGCGAAGGCATTATTAAATACAGGGCGTTTTTCTGAAGTAATTAAAGTTTTGAAAAACATTCAGGTGTTACCTTTTGAGCATGCTAGTGAAAGTAGAAAAATATATGAGCGTGCGCATTTGAGTGTTGCCCAAAAATTAATTGCGGGTAAAAAATATAAATCAGCTATTTCTATTTTAAATGAATCAAAAAAATGGCCTGAAAATATTGGTGTTGGTAAACCACATACACCTGATGAGCGAATACAAGATTATTTACTTGCAATTTGTTTTGAGGCGCTAGAAGAGAATTCTAAAAAGAGTGAACTTTTACAAAACATCGTTGATTATACAAATGACAATATTGCAAATTCAGATGTCGATCATCTATTTGGTCTTTTAGCTCTAAAGAAATTAAATAAAGTCGATGCATTATCTGAAACTGTTTCTAAGCTAAAAAATGAAAGTGCAAAAAACCAATTAGCACTTTCATTGTTCAATAATGAGCTAGATGCTGCTCAAGAGTTGAAGCAAGAAAATCATCTAACAGACGATATTTGGCAAGTACTTATATCAGCCATAAAATATTAAAAATAAAAAAGCCCTATTCGCAAGTCGCAAATAGGGCTTTTTCTATTTTAAGCTAAGTCAGTCTTATTTAGCTCCCCATTCTTTCAAAGAATCAGTATTCATTTTTACATAATCATCATTACCAGCTACTTTAGCAGCTTCTAAAGATTTCTTAGCTGCAGCAATAGCACCTTTTTTATCTCCAGATTTAGCATAAATTAAAGACTGCTGACGTAGTTGCCAAAAAGCTGGCTTTTCAGTCATAGACATAGATTTATCAATCCATTCTTTAGCTTTATTGATATCTTTTCCAGAGTTCATGTAGTATACAGCAGCCGAATAATAATCTGTTGCATTCGGACCCGCCATTACTTTATCAATGCTTTTCATGACTGCTTCATCTGTAGCAACCCCAATCTTTACTGGCACATACGTAGACTCCCAAAGAAATCCTAATGTTGCTCCATTATCTGATAAATCATCTATAATAATTGTAAAGGTTTCCATAGACATTGGCATTTGAACAACCTCAGAGGTTACTTTTGCTGCAACCTTAGACTCGTCCAATACTTTTGGAGTACCACCTGCATTCGGCTCATCATATAAATAAACTTCCCATGATGTTGCACTTGGTTTTGTGAAAACTGCATACGAACCAGCTTTTACAGCTGTTCCTCCAAAAGTTACATCTTTATTAAATGTAATTTTTGTTCTAGCATTGGCACCTGTTCTCCATATTTTATCAAATGGAACTAAATCGCCAAAAATAGTTCTACCACGCATAGATGGGCGTGAATACTCAACGGTAACATCCGTTAAACCAACATTTTGAATTAAAGTTGATGAAGGGCTCGGAGCTGGAGCTTCAATTTGTGCATTCATGGTAAAAGAAACCATAGCGACACATAATAATAGTGTGATCTTTTTCATTTTTAATAGTGTTTTAAGTTTTTGCGAAATTACATAGAATGCCATCTGACGATTGTTAATTAAAACTTAAATAAGTGCGTACTTATCTATTCCTGCTCAATTATAAATCAAATGAGTCAATATTTTGTCCAACTTTTAATAAATATAATTAGACAATATTGTATTTTTGTAAAAAGTAGTCGTATGAAATTATATCAACTATATTCAAAACAAGCCTTTCCAATTACACAAAAAACTGCTTGGGATTTTCTTTCTAATCCTGATAATTTGAAAGTTATAACTCCTGATCATATGGGGTTTACAATTCTTTCTGGATTAGATAGGCCAATGTATTCAGGACAAATAATTCAGTATGAAGTTTCACCTTTTCGTGGATATTCGACACGTTGGGTAACTGAAATAACTCATGTAAAAGAGGGTGAGTATTTTGTTGACGAGCAACGTTTTGGCCCATATGCTTTATGGCATCATAAACATTTTATTAAAGTTGTTGATGGTGGAGTTGAAATGGAAGACATAATTGACTACAAATTACCATTGGGTATACTTGGGCAATTGGCTCATCCTATTTTAGTTAAAAAACAATTGAAACAAATATTTTCTTATCGTGAAGAAAAGCTACTAAGTTTATTTGGTTCACTAGATACGCATCAAAAAATACTCGAATTTAAATCCATATAAATGAAAAAAAATATAGTCCTTATAGGTGGTTCCCACGGAATCGGTCGTTCGGTTGTTAATCAGCTACATAAAAATTATAATTTATTTGTAGCTTCTAGATCTAAAGAAGATTTGGGAGATTTAGATATAACGCATATTACTTTTGACGCAATTTCTGAAGAACTAGATGTAAATGTTTTACCAGACAAGATTGATGGCTTCGTATATCTACCCGGTAGTATTAACTTGAAGCCATTTAAAATGTTAGCAATAGAAACTTTTGAAGCTGATATGCTGATTAACTTTTTCTCTATGGTTAGAATAGTTAAATCAATAATTCCGAAGATGGCTGACGCATCAAGTATGGTGTTCTTTAGTTCTGTTGCAGCACAAAAAGGAATGCCATATCACACTAGTATTGCTGCTGCTAAGGGAGCTATTGAAGGTTTTGGAAAATCTTTGGCAGCTGAGTATGCACCTAAAATAAGAATAAACATGATTGCTCCTTCACTTACTGATACAAAGTTAGCCGAGCGTCTATTGAATAATGATAGAAAAAAAGAAGCCAACGCATTGCTAAATCCATTAAAAAGAATAGGCAAAGCTGATGACATAGCGAATATGGTTGTTTTTCTTTTAAGTGAAAAAAGTAGTTGGATGACTGGTCAAATCATTGGTGTAGATGGAGGTGCTAGCACTCTAAATAATAATTAATATGACTGAAAAAGTTTCCATATTCTGGTTCAGAAGGGACTTACGTCTTAATGATAATGCAGGTTTTTATAGAGCACTGCAAGGCGAATATCCTGTTTTGCCAATATTTATATTTGACAAAGAGATATTAAAAAAATTACATAAAAACGATGCGCGAGTTTCATTTATTCATGAAACCTTGCAAAAAATGCAATCGGAACTTCAAGAAAAACATGAAAGTACAATTGCCTTATTTCATGACACACCAGAAGAAGTTTTTAAGAAATTAGTGAATGACTATACTATTCAAGAGGTTTATGCCAATGTTGATTATGAACCTTATGCTACTGAACGGGATAAGGTTATCAAGAACTTTTTACTTCAAAACAATATCGATTTTAAAACATTCAAAGACCAAGTAATTTTTGAAAAAGACGAGGTTGTTAAAGCAGATGGCGACCCTTATGTTGTGTACACCCCATATAAAAATAAGTGGAAAGAAAAGTTCAAAGCAGAAAAAGCATTAAAAATATATGCTACTAAACCTCTTTTTAGCAACTTAGTTAATCACAAGAAGTCGGCTAACCTTACACTTGAACGTATCGGCTTTAAAAAATCTACTATTAAAGTTGAAAATTATACCGTAACCCCTACCCTAATTGAAGATTACGAAAAGACACGTAATTTTCCGGCTATAGAAAACGGCACTTCTAGGTTAGGTCCGCATTTGCGTTTTGGTACGGTATCAATTCGACAAATGGTTAAAAAAGCTATTGCTCAAAAGAATGAAGTTTTTTTTAATGAACTGATCTGGAGGGAATTTTTCATGCAAATTCTATGGCACTTTCCACATACTACAAAAAAGGCATTTCGACCAAAATATGATCGCATTGAATGGCGTAACAATGAAGCGGAATTTAAAAAATGGTGTGATGGCGAAACTGGTTATGCATTGGTAGATGCCGGCATGCGTGAATTAAATATATCTGGTTATATGCACAACAGAGTTCGTATGCTGGTTGCTAGCTTTTTATGCAAACATCTTTTAATCGATTGGCGATGGGGAGAGGCCTATTTTGCTGAAAAATTATTAGATTATGATCAAAGTGCCAATGTTGGTAATTGGCAATGGGCAGCTGGTAGTGGTGTTGACGCAGCTCCTTATTTTCGAATTTTCAACCCTATTACCCAAGTTGATAAATTTGACAAACAAAAAGAGTATATAAATAAATGGGTTACTGACTTGCAAGATCTAACATATCCTGCGAAAATGGTAGACCATAAAGCCGCTCGTGAACGTTGTCTTCAAGTGTACAAAGAGGCCTTAAAATAAAAGAAAATTGTTATCTTTAATTAGATTTACAAACACTTATCTGCTTAGGTAGTTTCCAAAATTTTATACTTGTTTTACAACTATTTAAATATAAAATTAGATGGATGAAGATGAAGGAAATTTATGTTTTGCAAACAACAAAGAGGTAAGATCAGAATACCGCGAATCACAAAATCAAAACTTTATGAGTAATGCCATTCTTAAAATATATCCATTGGCTTTTCCGTGGCAGACTGAAGATCCATTTTTATTTTCAGTGTATCATTTAGATTCTTATCCGAAGGGTAATGATGAAATGGGACCAGCAACTTCTTTAGAGAATCGAAATTTAGGTAACGATTTTACCATTAAAGATGGATGGCGAATGTATCATGGCACTACTATTCCTGGATTCCCGTATCACCCACATCGTGGATTTGAAACAATTACCATTGTGAATAAGGGTTTTTGTGATCATTCTGATTCGTTAGGAGCCGCCGGAAGATTCGGAAAAGGTGATGTGCAATGGATGACTGCTGGGCGTGGCGTGCAGCATTCTGAAATGTTTCCACTACTAAATAAAGATAAAGAGAATCACTTAGAGTTATTTCAAATATGGTTGAATTTACCAGCTTCAGGTAAGTTTGTTGATCCACATTTTAAAATGTTGTGGCATGAAGATATTCCAATAGTAGAAGAAAACAAGGCTACTATAAAAGTTATTGCTGGTGATTATAAAAACACGATTGCACCCGAGCCAGCACCGGATTCTTGGGCTATAGAAAAAGCGAATGAAGTAGCAATTTGGAATATTCATATTGAGGCAAATAGTACTTATGTATTGCCTAAAGCGCTAACTGAAGTATCTCGAAATTTATATTTCTATGAAGGCTCTGAGGTACATATTTCTAATGAGAAGGTTGCACAAAATCATGGTGTATCTTTAAACCCAAGTTCAGATGTAGAAATTAAAACTGGTGATACCAGCGCTCATTTTATTGTACTACAAGGTAAACCTATCAATGAACCTGTGGTTAAACACGGTCCGTTTGTAATGAATACCGAAGAAGAGATTCACGCTACTATGAAAGAATACGGTCTAACGCAATTTGGAGGTTGGCCTTGGCCTTATCCTGACCATGTTCATGATCGTGACAAAGGCCGTTTTGCTTTATATCCAGACGGAACTTTAATTGAAAAATAGTTACGCTATTCTTTCAATCTTCGCTCCTATTGCTCTTAGTCTTGTATCAATATCTTCATAACCACGATCAATTTGTTCGATGTTGTGAATGGTAGAAGTTCCTTTTGCTGATAAGGCGGCAATTAATAATGAAACACCAGCTCTAATATCTGGTGAAGTCATTGTTGTTGCTTTTAAAGTAGATTTAAAATTATGGCCAATAACTACTGCTCTATGAGGATCACAAAGAATAATCTTAGCCCCCATGTCAATTAATTTATCGACAAAGAACAATCTACTTTCAAACATTTTCTGATGTATAAGTACCTCGCCTTTTGCTTGAGTAGCCATTACTAAAATGATACTTAACAAATCAGGTGTTAGTCCTGGCCAAGGTGCGTCAGAAATAGTTAGTATAGAACCGTCAATGTAGTTTTGAATTTCGTATCCATCTTTCTGTTGCGGAATGTAAATATCATCACCTCTGCGCTCTATTTCAATGCCTAGCTTTCTAAAAACAGTTGGTATTTGACCCAAATCATCCCAGCTAACATTTTTAATAGTGAGTTCACTTCTTGTCATTGCTGCAAGACCAACCCAACTACCAATCTCAATCATATCTGGTAACATTCTATGCTCGGTACCGCCTAATGAATCAACACCTTGAATGGTCAAAAGGTTTGAACCGATGCCAGAAATTTTAGCACCCATTCTATTGAGCATTTTGCAAAGCTGCTGTAAATAAGGCTCACATGCTGCATTGTAAATGGTAGTTTCACCTTCTGCTAAAACAGCAGCCATTACAATATTAGCCGTACCTGTCACCGACGCTTCATCTAAAAGCATATAGGTGCCTTTTAGCTTTTCAGCTTCTACACCATAAAAATATTCTTCTTTATTATATCTGAATTTTGCGCCAAGGTTGATAAAACCTTCAAAGTGGGTATCTAAACGTCTTCGTCCAATTTTATCACCACCTGGTTTCGGAATATACCCTTGTCCAAATCTTGCTAATAACGGACCAACCATCATAATTGAACCACGTAATCCACTACCATCTCTTTTGAAATCTGCAGATTGCAAATAATCTAAATTAACAGCATCTGCTTGAAATGAATATGAACCTTTACTTAACTTTTCAACCTTAACTCCAAGATCTTTAAGTAATTGTATTAGTTTATTTACATCTACAATATCAGGTATGTTGTTGATGATTACTTTTTCTGCTGTAAGAAGTACAGCACAAAGAATTTGCAAGGCTTCATTTTTGGCTCCTTGCGGCGTTATTTCACCGGAGAGCTGATGGCCTCCTTCAATTTTAAACGTTCCCATCTAAGATTTGAGGTATTAATACCGTTTTTTACCGCGGTTATTGTTGTTATTTCGTTGATTTTTCTTGTTTGAGTGACTATTGCTACTGCGACTATTACTCTTACTCAAACGGTTTTTAAGAAATTGTTGACTTTCAGTAAGGTTCTCTTCCTTTGAAGCCAAGTCAATAGCACCATCACTTAATTCAATAAGGTGCTTAAATATAATTTTATCTTCAACGGTATCTTTGTTCCAATTGAGATAACATTTTTTCATGTGGTTGGCAATGGCATATTCTAAGCCATCACGCATATCTCCTTTTTCCCAAGATACTGCAACATCAATCATACGTTTGATGTTATTACCGTAAAATCGATATTTAGGAAAATTTTGAGGGTAACTTAAGGGTTCTGGTTTCTCTTGTAACATTTCCTTTGTTGTAATCGGAAATGGTGAGTCAACATCTAATTTAAAATCAGACATGATAAACAATTGATCCCAAAGCTTGTGTTGAAAGTCAGGCACATCTCGTAAATGCGGTTGTAAATTCCCCATAACGCTTATAATAGCTTGTGCTACCTTATTACGTTCATCTCTATCTTCAATAGAAATAGCATGTTCTACCATTTTTTGAAAATGACGACCATACTCGGGTATGATTAAATGTGATCTTTCTGTATTATATTCTATATTATCTACTAAATTCAAATTGTATTGTTTAAGCTTTTCAGCGTATTAGTATAACGTTGGCAAAATAACAAAATTATGCGGGTGAAACTATTTTATAGTGATTTATGAATTTCTTCTAAACCTTGATACGTCAATTAGAAACGGCCTTTGATTAATTTTCAATCAAATATTTACAAGATAAATTCTCCGTTTGTTATAAAGATATCACTCCTTCTACTTTACCTACTTCTTTATATTTTTCTATTACTTGATCTGGACTACTAAGATTTACGGTCACTGAAACACTAGTATACTTGCCCTTTTTAGACTTTTTAGATTCAATTACCGCCCCCATATTATCAAAAACATTTTGAATCTGTTCGATTTTTTCGGGATCCGATGGTACAATAAATTTATACAGATAAATTGATGGCCATGTTGCAGTTTCTGAAAGTTGGGTCTTTAATCTCGAATAGAATTCTTCAGATTTACCAGTATCCATGCAAAATTTTTTACAAATATAATATTTTGACAGCTATTATTGAGCTATACAGGTAACCCATTTTTACAGGATTACTTCATTTTATGATTGTACTGAGTAAGCATTTCGATAAAAAAGTGTTTTTGATTTATGGCTATGGATTAATTATACGATAGATTTTTACTCAAAATACTGTTTTACTAAGGGGTTACGTTTTCTATTTCATTTCTTTGTAAAAAAGTATTTCATTGAATTCTAAAAAAATTGTGATTACCGGAGGGCCCGCAACGGGTAAAACATCTGTTATTCAAGGTATAGAATCCTTAGGATATATATGTTTTCATGAATACATTAGAGAACTAACTAATGAAGCAAAAGATTTAGGTGATTTGGCTTCTTTAGAAACCAACCCAATTAATTCAGTTGCTGATCCGCTAGACTTTAATAGAAAATTATTAGACGGGCGAACAGATCAATATAAAAAGTCAAAAAAAATAAATGAAAATTTAATATTCTTTGATCGTGGAGTTCCAGATGTATTGGCCTATATGAATTTTTATCAGCAAGAATTAAAATCTGAATTTATTGATGCCGCTGCTGCCTATCAATATGATTTGGTTTTTTTACTGCCCATGTGGAAAGAAATTTTTGCTACTGATGAAGAACGTTTTGAAAGTTTTGAGGTTGGTTTAAAAATTCAAGATTATCTTAGAAAAAGTTATACCGATTATGGGCACAACGTTATTGAAGTTCCATTTGATAGTATTGAAAATAGAATTGACTTTATTCTTAAAAAAGCTAATAACTAAAAGGTGCAAAAAAACCCTCATGACATTTTAAAACAATATTGGGGTTACGATAACTTCAAAGGATCGCAAGAAAAAGTTGTTTCTGCTGTTTTAGAAAAACGTGATGTTTTAGCATTACTACCAACTGGGGGTGGTAAATCACTCTGTTTTCAATTACCTACACTTTTGAATGATGGTATGTGCATTGTTATTTCCCCATTAATTGCACTCATTCATGACCAAGTTGAAAGCTTAAAAAATAAAGGTATTAAAGCCCTAGCGCTAACAGGTGGAATTTCACAAGATGAAGTCATCAATTTATTAGACAATTGCCTTTACGGAAATTACAAATTCTTATACCTATCACCTGAGCGTTTAAAACAAGAACTAGTTCTTAAAAGAATCGAAGCTATGAATATTAATCTCATAGCTATAGATGAAGCGCATTGCATTTCGCAATGGGGGCATGATTTTAGACCTGCATATCTTGAATGTGGTATGTTGCGATCTGTATTACCTGATACACCTATAATAGCACTAACGGCTACTGCTACTGAACAAGTGTCTAAAGATATAATTGATACACTCAACCTTGATACCCCTTTAACAGTAAAAGATTCTTTTGCCAGAGATAATATTGCATTTCAAATTGTTAGAACTGAAGATAAAAGATATCAACTAAAACAATTATGTGCAGCGACAAAAAAAAGTATCATCATTTATGTTAGAACGAGAAGGTCTACTGTAGACATTACTCGTTATCTTAATGGAAATGGCTTTAAATCCGATTTTTTTCATGGCGGATTAAACAAGAATGAAAAAAAGAAAAAGCTAAATAATTGGTTACAAAACACTTCGCAAGTTATGGTAGCAACCAATGCATTTGGTATGGGTATTGACAAACCTGATGTTGCATTGGTCGTTCATTTTCAAATTCCAGATTGTTTAGAAAACTATTTTCAGGAAGCAGGAAGAGCTGGAAGAGATGGTCAAGCCTCAAAAGCTGTTTTGTTAACCAATAAAACTGATGAAGCCTATGTAAGTTCTCAATTCTTAAGTGTTTTACCTGATACGCAATTCATAAAAAAGGTTTACAACAAACTAAACAACTATTTTCAAATATCGTATGGTGAATGGGTTGAAACCGCCTTTCAATTTAGCCTATACAACTTCTGTAATACCTATAAGTTTAATACGCTAAAAACATTTAATGTACTTCGAATTTTAGATCAGTATTCTGTATTAGCATTATCCGAATCTTTTTCAAAGCAATCAGAAGTAAAATTTATAGGTTCAAAAAATATGCTTTTTGACTATTTAGATCGAAGTTCTAAAACCACCGTCACCATAATTCAAACGCTGCTAAGAACTTACGGTGGCCTTTTTGATTTTGAAACTAAAATAAACACACAATTAATTTCTAAAAAAACAAGCCAGCCAGAGGCCCTAATACTTAAAGTATTGGTGCAATTAGAGAAAGATGCTCTAATTGAATACAAGGCTCAAGACAATGATCTTGAAATAAACTTTTTAGTACCTCGTGAAGATGATAGTACTATAAATATGTTTAGCCGAAAGGTAGAAGAATTGCATAAAATTAAAACTGAGAAACTGTATAGTATGTTACGGTATGTTCAGAATACTTCAGTATGTAGAAACAGAATGTTACTTTCTTATTTTAATGAGGATAAAAAAAAGGACTGCGGAAAATGCGATATTTGTACTGCAAATGTGAGTGCGGATATTAACCTTGAAATAAACCAAATAATAATCGGTCTATTAAAAACTGGAAATAAATCATCACGAACATTAATAGAAATAACGGGTCTTCAACAAAATATAATTCTTAATAGTATACAATACTTATTAGAAGAAGAGCAAATCACAATTAATTCAATAAACGAATACCAATTAAATAAATGAGAAAACTGAGAATTGTTTTTATGGGAACTCCAGATTTTGCGGTAACCACCTTAGACACTATTAATAAAAGTGATCATGAGGTAGTTGGCGTAATTACAGCTCCGGATCGCCCTGCTGGTAGGGGTAGAAAATTGCAACAGTCAGCCGTAAAACAATATGCCTTAGCAAATGATTTGACAGTTCTTCAACCTAAAAACCTGAAAAGCGAATCGTTTTTAGAAGAATTGAAGACGCTAAATGCTAATCTTCAAATTGTGGTGGCATTTCGAATGTTACCAAAAGTAGTTTGGCAAATGCCAGAATATGGTACGTTTAATCTTCATGCATCGTTATTACCAAATTATAGAGGTGCTGCTCCTATTAATTGGGCAATCATAAATGGAGAATCTAAAACAGGAGTGACAACTTTCTTTATTGATGATAAAATTGATACAGGTGAAATCATCCTACAAAAAGAAATTAGCATAGGTAAAAATGAATCAGCGGGTGAACTACATGATAAACTCATGAATTTAGGTGCAAACCTTACTTTAGAAACCGTTAATTTAATTGCTGAAGATAAAGTTACGACTACAAAACAAGTTGTTGATGATGAAATAAAATCTGCTTATAAAATATTTAAAGAGACCTGTCAAATTGATTGGCATAAGAGTATTGATGAAATTCACAATCATATAAGAGGTATGAGTCCGTACCCAACAGCGCACACAAATCTTACAACCAATGGTGAGACTATTTTTCTTAAGATTTACAAAGCTTCTATGCTAAGGGAATCTCATTCTAATGAAATTGGTAAGGTAATTGCCACAAAAAAGGAGCTTAAAATAGCTGTTGATTTGGGTTACATCTTACTTGAAGAAATACAGTTACCAGGCAAAAAAAGGATGCCTGTAGCGGCATTATTGAACGGTTTAAAGTTGTCAGAAAATGCCAAAGTTGGCTAAACCCCTGTCTTTATTGGCCTTATGAGTGTAAAAAAAAGCCTACTTTATCAACAAACGCCCTGAGTTATTAACAAAAAAGCCAATTTCCCCCCGTTTTACTTGCGTCCGAAGCAAATCGCTATAAATTTGTAAGTAGTAAATAATTTTAACAACAATTAATTTAATTACGTTATGAACAAAACAGAATTAATCGATGCAATGGCAGCTGATGCTGGCATCACGAAAGCAGCAGCAAAAAAATCATTGGAATCTTTCTTAGGAAATGTTGAAAAATCTCTTAAAGGTGGTAACCGTGTATCTCTAGTAGGTTTCGGATCTTGGGCAGTTTCTAGAAGAAATGCAAGAGAAGGTAGAAACCCTTCTACTGGGCAGACTATCAAAATCGCTGCTAAAAACGTTGTAAAGTTTAAGGCAGGTTCTGATTTGGCTAATTCAGTAAACTAGTCTTTTACAGTTATAGTATTGAAGCGTTCGCCTTTTTGGCGGACGCTTTTTTTTTGTACTACTTTGGTATTAATAAGAATTATCTTATTTTAGATTGAAATCAAAACCGAAATGGTCGATATAAAGCCTAAAAAAGGACAACTATTAATTGCCGAACCAGCCTTAACAGGTGATGTTTCTTTTAACCGTTCTGTTGTTCTTTTAGCAGAGCACAATGAAGATGGATCAGTTGGGTTTATCTTAAACAAACCATTAGAATATCAAATCACAGATTTGGTTAATGAAATTGAAATTCCGTTTCAAGTGTATAATGGTGGGCCAGTTGAACAAGACAACCTTTATTTTATTCATAAAGTACCGCACCTTATTACCAATAGTATTGAAATTTCAGATGGTATTTATTGGGGCGGTGATTTTGATACTACCATTAACTTAATTAATACTAAAGTAATTACCGAGAAAGATATACGTTTCTTTTTGGGTTATTCTGGTTGGTCTTCTTTTCAATTGAATGAAGAGCTTTCTTCAAAGTCTTGGATTGTTGTCAAAAACGAATATGAAAGCGAGATAATTCAAAAATCTACAGATGCTTTCTGGAAAGAAAAAATGAAACAATTAGGGGGTAACTATCTTATTTGGTCCAATGCTCCGGAAAATCCAAATTTAAACTAGCCAATTTTATTGCTATCCTAGTTTTACCATTTCATTCAATTTACCCAACAGCTTTGTAGTACCTGAAAAAGTGTATTCTTTTTTTCGGTATTTGGTAATAGGTATTAATCCGTCTTTAATTGTAGCAATAAAAAGTTCATCTGCCTTTTGAAGTTCAAATGGCGAAATAGAGGCTTCTTCAAAAACAAAATCTTCTGTATCAGCACTAATCTTAATTATTTTATCTCTAATTACGGTATTTAATGAACCATCATTTAACGGAGCCGTTTTAATGGTGTTTGCTTTTACCAAAAACAAATTGCCCACTAATGAGCCAACTACCATTTTATTATGATTTAGCACTAAGCAATCATGGTAATCATTTTCATCAGCAAAAATACTTCCTACAACATTTAGAATTTTATTGGTGGTATTGATTGTAGAGAGCATATCACCACTAACATAAAAATCTTTGAATAATTCAACCTCATATAAATCATCTTGAAAACTATATTCTAAAATATTAGAAGCTTTTGTTTCAATAAAATAGGCGACTTCTCTGGTCTCGGGTAAAATTTTATTAGTGGTTACATTTCTAAAAACAAATACATTTACAAGCGTTGTATTATTTTCCAATTCATTCTCTCGAATGGTTTTTAGAATTTCATCTTCAAGAAACTCCATAGTAAAACTCATAGGTATCTCCATACGTAAAACGCGCATAGCAGCCATGAGTTTTAGATAATGGTCTTCCCAGAATATAACTTTACCATTAACCACCCTTAAAGTCTCTGTTAGGGCGTCTCCATAACGCAGTGCTCTATTCTGAGTACCGAATAATTCTGATGTAGTTGCTACGATGTTTCCGTTAAAATTTACCATAAAAAAAGTCCCGAATTTTTATCGGGACCAAATATACTTCAATAATGTAACTTCTTATTTTGAACCTAATACTTGTTTTAGGCTAGACACTTGATTTTCCCAAAGCATTTTTGCCTCATCAACTTCATCTTCTTCTGCAAAATCAGTAATGAATAATGATACATCTTTGGTAATCTCGTCAACAATGATTTTCATTTCAAAAAACGAATCATCTTCATTCTCTACCCAAGTAAACTTTACAAAATCATCGCTTTTTCGTTTCAATAATTTTGCATCCTCTTCAGAGCCATCCCAAATAAAGCTAAATATCTCACCACGTGAATTAACATTATCAGCAAACCACTCTGAAAGCCCTGAAGGCGTTGACAAATAGGTGTATAACAATTGGGGAGATGATTGTATTACAAATTCAATTTCAAACTTTATTTTATCGTCCATGTAAACAGTTGTGTTTCTATGGGCAATATATATAAAACCGAATGATTAAAAAATATTTAATGAAGAATATTTTAATTGGTGTTTTTTGATGAAGATGAAATTAAACTATATATTTGCACCCGTTTTTAAAAACAATGGCGAGGTAGCTCAGCTGGTTAGAGCGTCGGATTCATAACCCGGAGGCCGTGGGTTCAAGTCCCACTCTCGCTACTAAAAGCTCCCTTTACGGGAGCTTTTTTATTTTTGTCTATGGATGAATTTGTCGTTTATATATTGTATTCTAAAAAGTATGACAAATTCTACAAAGGGTTTACTACCAATTTAATTGATAGATTTAAATCGCACAACTCACTTGCCACTAAGGGGTACACCATTAAATACAGACCTTGGATGGTTGTTCATGTTGAGTTTTTCAATAATAAAAGTGATGCTTTAAAAAGAGAAAAATTCTTAAAAACTGGTGCTGGAAGGGCATGGATTCGTAAAAACTATTTATAAGCGTGGAGGATTCATATCCGCCATAGGCGGACGTGGGTTCAAGTCCCACTCTCGCTACTAAAAGCTCCCTTTACGGGGAGCTTTTTTATTTTTGTCTATGGATGAATTTGTCGTTTATATATTGTATTCTAAAAAGTATGACAAATTTTACAAAGGGTTTACTACCAATTTAATTGATAGATTTAAATCGCACAACTCACTTGCTACTAAAGGGTACACCATTAAATACAGACCTTGGATGGTTGTACATGTTGAGTTTTTCAATAATAAAAGTGATGCTTTAAAAAGAGAAAAATTCTTTAAAACTGGTGCTGGAAGGGCATGGATTCGTAAAAACTATTTATAAGCGTGGAGGATTCATATCCGCCATAGGCGGACGTGGGTTCAAGTCCCACTCTCGCTACATTTGTTAAAGCAATAAAACAAACGGTTTGTGTACACACAAGCCGTTTTTTTATGGTCAAAACTTAAATATTATATACTTCTAAACCTTCAAAACACTGATTTTACTCTAATTATTATCAGCATCTGGTGGTAGTACATTTTCATCTTTTATGTTCTTTTCAGGAATTGACGTCATAAATTCATGAACACATGTGTCCGCCTTGGCTCCGTAACTAGAAAGAATAGTTCCTTTTCCGCCATCTGTTGTTTCTATCACATAAAGCAATGACATATCTGAAGGGTTGCTCATACCTTCATATCGGTGTTCCTTAAGTATAGTTACTTCTTCAGGTGTGTATGCTTTTTTTGTTGTGAATTCTTCTAAACGATTGTCCACTACCCTATATTGACTGGTATACCCAATTGCTTCATAACGATGAATGTAATCGGTCTCATGCTTTGCAAACTCATTTTCCATAGATCTTTATTTATAAAAATTGGCAAGTAGTTCTTGTCTCTTACTTGAACAATTTATTCGAATTAATTAATGCTCTTTTAGTACCGTTAAAATTAGAGATGATTGTAAAAAGTGATGAACTTTATAACATTTAATTTTGACTCAAATCACATGTGATTAGTACGCTAATCAATTGAGAAAATAGTATTAACTAGAATCTATATCACAATAAAAAGTAGAATAACTGACTTATTTACAATTACATACTTGGTGGGATCACAATAAAAAAATATGTGCAAGTACCCTTAATTACTTTCAGAAACATTAAAAATCCCTTAGATTAGTAATACTAAAAAAGGTATAAACGTACCTAGGTACGTTTAGCCAATTGTTGTAGCACATTTGATGAAGAAACTGCAAAAAATAGAATTAATAGATAAAATCGGAAGAGAACTTCAAGAAAGAATGAAGTTCAACGAAATTGATGGCTATTTTGAAAGTTACGGAATACCAACTGACCACCAACCAAGTTACAACAGTAAATACGTTTATGTTAAGGAAGTTTTACCGAAAGTAAAAGATGAAATTGTATTAGAAATTGCATCTGAATTAGGAATTGAACACGAAGCTGTTTCTTCAATTCCTGTTAAAGTAAAAGAAAGTGAAGCGACATTTTGGAAACCTGGACATTTTAAACTTTTTGTTAGTCATTTAGCAAGTTTTAAAAAAACAATTGGAATTCTAAAAGCAGAACTGGAAAAATATGGAATTTCATCATTTGTAGCACACGAAGATATTGAACCAACAAAACAATGGCAGGACGAAATAGAAAAAGGACTATTTTCAATGGACGCTTTTTGTGCTGTATTAATGGAAGGATTTAAAGAAAGTAATTGGACTGACCAAGAAGTTGGAGTTGCTGTTGGTAGAAATGTATTAATTATACCTATTCGCCGAGGACTTGACCCTTATGGATTTATTGGAAAATATCAAGGATTTCAAGCAATCGGAAAAAATGTAGGTCAAGTAGCAGAAGGAATATTTGAAATTATTTCTAGAAACGAGAAGACAAAAACTAAATACTTGAATACTCTTGTAGAATTAATTTTACTTTCAAACACGGCTAATCAAGGAATTGAAAGACTAAAAGCGCTGAGGAAAATTAAAGATTTACCGAAAGAAAAAGTTGAATACTTACAGGACAAAATAACTGATAATGAAAACCTGAAAGAAACTAGATTTCTAAATCCTTTTAATGAAATAGCGTGGAAATATAAATTGGATGGATTAAGTCTAAAATCATTTGAAAAAGCTAAAGAAGAGGATTATGACGATTTACCATTTTAAAAAACGTGCTACAACAATGTATAACCGCAATTACGGCGGATTCGACTACGTCAGAATCCACTCGGAATTGCTAACGTCAGTGCTAAACCGAAAATTAACGCATATTAACCCGTAACTGACGGTTATACGAGACCGTTGTACAACATACCCGAAATGAACAAACTGCTGACAATTTCACTTCTGATTTTCTTATTTCTGTCTTGTAAAAACGATAAGAAATCTGAATTGGAATTTTATGCAGAAAACCAAACTTCATTCTTCGATTTGAGAAATGGAGACTGGACAAAAAACTCGTGGATTAAAAAACCTGAAAATCTAAAAATGGTTCACGAATCATTTAAAAAATTTGGTTACGACAAACTCGAAAACCTGATTTTTAAAAGCGACAACGAATTTTTAATTCAAGGAATTTAAATTTCCAGAATTTAATTGACAGTCTGGAATTGACTTATAATAAACCAGGAATACAAACCAAATATTACGCTGAATTTTGGAATCGCAGAAAAACGGAGAAAAACGACTCAATCGTTTATGAAATAATCCGAGAATTCAACTCAATGAAATTAGATGAAAGACAGCTGAACTATGAAAACCAGTTTGTAAATGACACATTGGTTGACCTTTTAAAAATTGAATTTCAAAACGAAAATCTGAATTCTAAAAAAGCGGAATCTGATTTTTATAAATTAAAAAAATACGGACTTAATCAATCAGCTTATAACCTACTCTACGAACGAGCAGAATATTCGGAATTGGAATTAGACCGAGAGAAATTAGAAAAGGAATTGAAAAAAACAACGGAATTTGAACAACCTTGGTTTATCGATAATGAAAAATAAAGTACGTTGTACAACAATGTATAACCACAATTACGGCGGATTCGACTACGTCCGAATCCACTCGGAATTGCTAACGCCAGTGCTTAATCGAAAAACAGTAACTTAAAACCCGTAACTGACGGTTATACGAGACCGTTGTGCTTCATTATCAGAAACCGCTAACCAATGATAAAATTCTTTAGAAAAATTAGAAAAAATTTACTCTCTGAAAATAAATTTAGTAAGTATCTGATTTATGCAATTGGTGAGATTGTACTTGTGGTTATCGGAATTTTAATTGCATTAGCCATAAATAACAAGAATGAGAACAGAAAAGAAACAATTGCAATTAACAATGTACTTCTTGAAATTAAAGATGATTTGCTACAGGATAAGGCAGAATTAGAATTTTCACTCGAAGCTCATACTAAAGACTTAGAGGCTCAGCTTAGAGTAATCAAGGCATTGGATTTGAACGATAGTTATAATGAAAATTTGCGCACTGACTTTGGACGAATTTACTTAGCTCGTACCTTTTATTCGATTTCAAAAGGATATGAATTATTAAAAGAAATGAACCTTTCATCCTCATTAGACAAAAATCTTCGTATTGGCTTAACTAAATATTACGAACAGGATATACCTAGTGTCTATCGTGAATTCGAAGATGACAAAATGGAATTTGAGACTTATTGGTTACCTTATCTTAGAGAGAATTTCGAAGAATGGGAATTTGGAGAATATGCTGTTCCTTATGATTACAATCAGCTTTTAGAAGATAGCAATTTAATTTCTGCTACAAAATTCAATTGTGTTAATTTAAAGGGAACAATTAGGGAATTAAATAGAGCATTAAATTCTGCCTCTAGCTTAATAGAGGAATTGTCCTTAGAAGAATAGATTGTCAAAAATAACGAAAGCACAACAACATGTATAATTCATTGCTAGTACTAGCCTACTTACGAAAATTCACGCGGATTTTCTACCAGCCTGCCGGCTGGCAGGTTCGGTTTGTATTTGCTAAATTAGGTGCTTAAAACACGCCACTAATCATACACAATACCGTTAGTGGTAATTACACAACATCAGAATCTGATTTACACTTCGAGATAAATAAGTCTTAAATACTAATGAAAATTAATAGATTTTACAAATGAATAAAAACGAGTTAATAACCTTTTTTGAAAGTGACCTGAACAACTTAATCACTGAAATAGAACTTTATAAGAATGAAGAGAATATTTGGCGAATAGAAAAAAGCATCTCTAATTCAGCAGGAAATTTAACTTTGCATTTAATTGGGAACTTACACACTTTTATTGGAAAAGAAATTGGAAAAACAAACTATGTTAGGAATAGAGAACTTGAATTTACTCAAAAAAAAGTTCCAAGAATTGAATTGATTAACAGTATAAATACCACCTTAGAAATGGTTAAAAAATCACTGTTATCTATTACAAACGAAGAATTGAAAAACGATTATCCAATTTTGAAGTTTTCCAAAGTAGAAACAAATGAATACTTACTAGTTCATTTAATAAAACATTTGACTTATCATCTTGGACAAATAAATTATCATAGGCGGCTAATAGATTAATAAAGGCTACCACTAACAACGTATATAAAAAATAGCGGTTTTGGTGCTTAAACGAAAGATAAATAATAAAATAAAGGTCGGTTATAAACCGAAGAGTTAGTGTTTAAAAACCCGCTACTTTTCATATACAAAACCGTTGTGCACAAGCTAAAAAAACGACTAATCGAAATGAAAAATATAGAATTTAAAATCGGAATAGTTCCAAAAACATCTTAAATAATTGAGGTTTATGATAGTTCGGGAATCAAAAGACCGACAAAAGATAGCGACCGAATTACTAAAATGTATAAAAATTCTAATTTGATTATAACCGCGTGGTTGAATAATGAACTGATTGGAATATCACGCTCAATAACTGATTTTTGTTATGCTTGCTATTTGTCGGATTTAGCTGTGAAAAGCGAATACCAAAAAGAAGGAATCGGAAGGCAACTAATAAAACTGACAGAAAAAGAAATAGGTAAACAAACTGCATTAATTTTGCTTTCCGCACCATTAGCAATGGAATACTATCCTAAAATTGGATTTGATAAAGTTGAAAATGGATTTATAATACGTCGAACTGAATAATTTAATTTAGATATAAAAAAGCCTGATGCACAACACTGTATAAAAATAATTGCGGTTTAGTGCTTAACCAAAGGTCGTTGCGAGTTTGTAACGTCTGATTTTCCTTCGGAAAATCCTCGCATACAAACCCGCAACTATTCTTATACAAACACGTTGTGTGTAATAAAAGAAACAAAACTAATAACAAGCGATAATTTAATACATGAAATTATGAGCTATTGGCATACTGCTAAACCACTAAATGATTATCTAAACAATGCGATAAAATCATAGAGAATTGCGTATGATGAATTTTTAGCAGACCGAATTATACAAGCCTTAAACGAAAAGAAAACTTCATTTGAAGAAAAAAAATGATGGGAGGTTTGTGTTTTATAGTTGATGGCAAAATGTGTATTGGACTGGTTATTGATAAAAACGAAGGAACTACTAGAATAATAGCAAGAATTGG
Organism: Aurantibacter crassamenti; assembly: GCF_016811105.1. Classification (GTDB taxonomy): domain Bacteria; phylum Bacteroidota; class Bacteroidia; order Flavobacteriales; family Flavobacteriaceae; genus Aurantibacter_A; species Aurantibacter_A crassamenti. The sequence continues at coordinate 2,891,870 of NZ_JAFBGM010000001.1, read as the reverse complement.
AGAAGTTGAATATCAAAAAACTTTACAATAGAATAGCTGTATTGAATTTAACATTACAGGACGTGCAATGAAAGTTTTTGTGTTTGTTTCTAGCGATGAAATAGTTTTGCAAGAAGATTTAGAATATTGGGTTCAATTATGCTTGCGCTATAACCCATTGACAAAGTCAAGTAAGAAAAATTAGCAGTTGCTAACAATACATCCTTTGAAAAGTTTTATTCCAGTTCTTGTTATCTTCTCTAAGCCAAAATATCTTTAATAACATGACCGTGAACATCTGTCAGTCGAAAATCTCGTCCTTGAAAACGATAGGTCAACTTTTCGTGATCTAGCCCCAATTGATTTAAAATGGTTGCCTGAATATCATGTACATGTACTTTACCGCTAATTGCAGAATAACCTATTTCATCAGTTTCACCATGGGTATGCCCTCTTTTGATTCCTCCGCCGGTCATCCACATCGTAAAAGCCTCATTATGATGATCACGCCCAAGAAAATTCTTCCCAGTACGGGCCTCCATCATTGGCGTACGTCCAAATTCTCCACCCCAAACAATCAATGTGTCTTCTAGCATTCCTCTTTGTTTAAGGTCTTTTAGAAGTGCTGCTATTGGCTGGTCAATTTGCTTACATTTTCGTCTTAAGCCATCACCAACGCCACCACCAGGTCCGGCCCCATGCATATCCCATCCATTATCATATAACTGCACAAAGCGAACACCATTTTCTACCAAACGACGTGCTAAAAGACAATTGTTTGCAAATGAATTTTCTCCTGGAGTAACTCCATACATCTCTTGAATGTAATCTGGTTCATCATCAATGTTCATCACTTTCGGAACCGAAGTCTGCATCTTATACGCCATTTCATATTGCGAAATTCGGGTTAAAATCTCTGGATCTTGGGCTTCTTGATATTCCAGCTCATTAATTTTATTAATAGTTTCTACAGATTTTCTTCGCATCTTACTATCAACACCCTTCGGATTTTTTAGATTTTGTACCGGAGTACCTGTAGATTTACATTGCACACCTTGATGTACAGTTGGTAAGAATCCACTACCCCATAGCCGCTTCCCTCCTGTTGGTCCTCCTGCAGAAAGTAAAACCACAAAACCTGGTAAATTTTCATTTGGTGAACCAAGTCCATATGTAACCCAACCACCCATACTGGGGCGACCCGTTCGTGGCGAACCCGTCTGCATTAAAAACTGCGCAGGTGCATGATTAAATTCATCGGTATGTACTGATTTTAGAAACGTAACCTCATCGGCTACTTCTGCAAATTTTGGCAAGTAATCTGAAACCCAAGTGCGTGATTCTCCATATTGTTTAAAAGTACTTTGCGGACCTAACATTTGAGGTACACCTCGTATAAAAGCGAAGCGTTTCCCTTCAAGTAAAGAAGGTGGACATGACTGCCCATTCATCTTTTGAAGCTCAGGTTTGTAATCAAAAAGTTCTAGTTGTGAAGGCGCCCCAGCCATGTGTAAATATATTACATGTTTTGCTCGAGGTACAAAATGTGGCACTCCTACACCGCCACTAGGAGCCGATAGATTATTGGCGAAAAGATTTGCTCCGCCCATTAATGACCCTAAAGTTACGGCACCCATGCCTGTTGCACATTTTTTTAAAAAATGTCTACGAGTGTTATATTCACTTTGTCTATAATGTGCTTCGTTTAAAATATCCATGGACTAGCCTTTTACTATAAATTCATCTAAATTCAACATGGCATTGGCAACAATCGCTAACGCTGCTAAATTATTCTTTTCATTTCCAAATTTTCCTTCTGCTGCTTCCGGAAGCTTAACGCTTTTTGTTTCATCTTTGAAATGCAATTGCGCATCTAGATAGAGTTCTTTTAAAAGCTTTAATTTTTTATCGCTTATTGACCGACCCATTACTTTTGAATATCCGAATGTCAACTGTTTTTCAATGTCATCATCTGACTCATACATTTGTGTCGCTAGTGCATTCGATGCTTCAAAAAATGTTTCATCGTTCAATAAGTTTAACGCTTGTAAAGGGGTATTCGTACGAATTCTTCGAGAAGCGCAAACAGATCGATCCGGACTATCAAAAGTTAGCATTTCATTCGGTGGGGTTACACGCTTCCACAAGGTATAAAGTGATCGCCGATACTCCGCTGAATCACCTTTAATGGCCCAATCAGGCACTCCTGTCCAACCACCATCTACACTACTATTCACAACACTAGGCCCGCCGACAACAGGATTTAACAAATCACTTACAGTTAAAACTTGATCACGAATTTGTTCTGCAGATAAGCGTGTTCGAAATCCACGAGAAAGCCACTGATTTCTTGCGTCTTTTTCAATTTTGTCAACATCGGCATCTGATGATTGTCGATACGTTGCAGAAAGTACCAATTCACGAAGAAATGGTTTTACTTGCCATTCATGCTTAGTCTCAAAACGAACCGCCATCCAATCTAACAATTCAGGATGTGTTGGTTTTTCGCCTTGTGTACCGAATTCTTCCATTGATTCTACCAATCCAAATCCGAAAAGTTGTTCCCAAAAACGATTAACCGCTACACGTGCAGCTAATGGATTTTCTGTGCTCATCATCCATTGTGCAAATGCCAAACGATCTTTGGGTTCTTTTGCTTCTTCTTGACCGTAAATGTTTGGAATACCACGTTCTACTTCGTTCCCCAAACTTAACCAACTACCACGTTCAAACAAATGTGTTTTACGAGATTCTGCCTGTGGTAACTCTTCAATTATAGGTGTTGAAGTAGTGGGCATTTCGGCAAGTTTCTCTAGCTTTTTCTGAAAATCAGCACTGTATAGTTGCATGCGAGGTTCTCGTTCATAAAACCTCATTTTATCTAAAAAGAAGAGATGACCATCAAATCGTTCTCCTTTAAAAAACCGTAAGTAAACATCTCGTTTTCCTTCAACCGCATCAATTGATGCCTTAAACTCACGGGTATTATTCCGGTTTTCATACCCTTTTTTTGTTGCTCCTGTTCTGGTAATCTTAACACCTCCTATTTTTTTTCCATTTAGTGAGTCTAGATGGATTGAGATATCACCAGCATAACCAATTGTTGCAGATGCGAAAAAGCCAATTTCATTAATATTTTTAAGATCAATTTTATCGTACTTAACCCATGAACTATCTTGTATTTGCCAAAGTAAATTCAGGCTCTCATCCAATTCAATAAAAGGACTCGATTCATAAAATGATTCTGCCTCACGCATTCGATGTCCTAATCTGGTTAAAACCGCTTCTTTCTCGCTATGTAAATACGGAAGTTTCGGAGCGGCATCTTCCGGTAAAAGCTCGGTATCAATAAAATTTAAAAGTGATGCTACTTCTTTTTTGTTTTCTTCGGAATAGGTAAAAAGTTTGGGCTCTTCAAAATAGGAATCATTATCGCGAGCATTATTAAAAAAGGCCATAGACTCATAAAACTCTTCATGTCGAAAAGGATCATACGGATGACTATGACATTGAACACATGACATTGTAGTACCTTGCCAAACTTCATAGGTTGTTGCTACGCGCTCAACTACCGCAGCTATTCTAAATTCTTCATTGTCAGTACCGCCTTCATCATTTGCTAATGTATTTCTATGAAAAGCCGTTGCTATTAATTGTTCTTCACTGGGGTTTGGCAAAAGATCCCCTGCCAATTGTTCTATTGAAAACTGATCAAATGGCTTGTCTTCATTAAAAGCATTAATTACATAGTCTCTGAATTTCCATATTTCTCGATTCGAATCTTTTTCATAACCTTTAGAATCAGCATACCGAGCCATATCCATCCACATCGCTGCCCAACGTTCACCAAAATGTGGTGAAGCCATTATTTTATCAACCTCTTTTTCATAAGCATCTGCAGAGTTGTTTGCCATAAATGCTTCAACTTCTTTTATAGTCGGAGGAATACCAATTAGATCTAAATACAATCTTCTCAACAAAGTTGCTTTGTCAGCCTCAGGCGAAGGAGACAATTCCTTTTCCTGCATTTTAGCATAAACAAATTGGTCGATTTTATTATTGGCCCAAGACAAGCTGTCAATCTCAGGTGGTTCAATATCTGTTTTAGGTGGAATATAGGCCCAATGCTTTTCCCATTTAGCGCCTTGATCAATCCATTGTACGAGAATTTCTACTTCTTTTTCGCTAAGCGGAGGGGCATCAACAGGCATTCGCAACTCTGGATCATCATGAACAATGCGCTTGTACAATTGGCTTTTAGAATGATTACCACGAACAATTGCTGGTGCACCTGATTGTGTTTCATTAAATGCATCTTCTTCAAAAAGCAAACTAAATTGACCACTAGCCTTGACACCACCATGGCATCTAAGGCATTTATCATTTAAAATGGGCCTGACATCACGGTTGAAACTTATTTGATTGTTCTTTGAATCTTGGCAAGACCATAATAATGGGATTAGTAGTAGGTAAAGGTATTTAGTCATTAAGCATTTTAATTTCATGTAGCACTATGAGGCCAAAACCTCTTTATCTTGATCTTTTGTTTTTGTCATGGGTTTACCAAACAAATCCATAATGGGTTTTCCATGTCCATCTGGTGTGGTGTAAAAGGGTCTCCCTTCGATAGTATACTGCGTTTCAGGATGCATACCAAGGGCATGATAAATGGTTTGGTGCACCTGATCAATTACCACCGGATTTTCTATGGACGAGCAAGGTCTTTCATCTGCTGTTTTTCCATACACTAAACCTTTTTCAACGCCTCCACCCCACAATAGTATCGAACTTCCATCCGTAAAATGTCGATGCATTCCATAAAACTTCTCATCTTCTATAACATCAGGTTGTGGCACTTGATCTTTTACTTGTTCACCAGGTCGGCCTTCCATTATAGCATCACGACTGAACTCACTAGCCAATATAATCAATGTACGATCTAAATGACCACTCTCATCTAAATCTTTCACCAATTGGGCAATTGGTCGATCTATAAGTTCTTTCATCTTTACTAGACGTGTATGGCCATTCTCATGAGTATCCCATCCTAAAAATGGCTCATATTCTGTAGAAACACTAATAAACCTGCCTCCGTTCATGGCTAATCTTTTTGCTAAAAGACAACCCAATCCAAAACGCCCTGTATTATAAGTGTCATAAACTTCTTTTGGTTCTTCTGATAAATCGAAAACTTTAGCCTCAGGTGAATTCAATAAGCGATATGATTGTTCCATCGAACGCATTAATGATTCTCTTTGATAGTCGCTACCGTTTTCCATGACCTTACTTTTATTGGCCAATTCTTTGTACAACTTGTATCGCGCTTCAAACCTCTTGATTGACATGCCTTGTGGCGGACGTACACTGTCAAGTCCACCCGATGGATCAGGAATTAAAAACGGACCATATTCAGTTCCTAAAAAACCAGCAGAATGAAAAGCTTTCAACTCTTCTGCTTCACCCACTGTAAACCGTTGTCCCATGGCAATAAATGGTGGTATTACTGGATTAGATGGGCCGAGTTCTTTTGCAATCCACGCACCAATATGAGGTGCTTGTACTGATTGTGGAGGCTCATAACAGGTATGCCAATGGTATTGATGTCTAGTATGTAATATGTGACCTAAATCAGCTGATTTATAGGAACGGATAATCGCCCCTTTGTCCATTACACTTCCTATTGATTCTAATCCCTCAGAAAAATCGAGGCCATCAACAGCTGTTGGTACTTTTGGAAAAGTACTTAAAACCCTTTTGCTTTCTACTCCTTTTTCATAGGGAACGTATGCTTTAGGGTCGAAGGTTTCTGTGTGAGCCATACCCCCTGCCATCCATAATAAAATTACAGTGTCAGCTGTGGAAGAAATTTTAGGTACACTACCCTTGCATGAACTTAAAAAACTAGCCAACGGAATACTGGTTGCTGATGCAGCCAAACTTGCTGATGCCATTTTCTTTATAAAATCTCTACGTGTATTTTGTTCATCCATCGCCATCTCTAGTTTATAAATTGGAATTCAGGTAAAATCAATGTAGACCAGAATATATCTTGTAACTCTTCTTTTTTGGGTTGGTCGCCCAATGCCGCCAGTAATATTTTCTCTTCTTCTTTGGTAGGCTGACGTCCTAATGTTTGCCGATAAAGTTCATTCACAATCTTTTCACTGTCTTCGCCATACCTTCTTAACCATAAGCCCGCACCTTCTTCTAAGACGTTATTAAAAAATTCACCATTGGTAAGTTCTAATGCCTGTAAAAGCGTAGCCTGTTCGTCTCTTGATGTCGCTACGTTTTCTCTACTCGGCCTGCCCAATGCCTTCATAAATGGGTGTTGCTGTACAAGACTTGCTCTAGCAAATTCACCATTTTGATCTTCAAATGAAAAGGCTACTAGTTTACCCCAATTTGACGTACCGTAATTACGCACTTCTTTCCACTCGTTATCATCAAAGTCAATGTTTGTCCATTTATCATTTGGTTTTTCATCAGTACTTTTCCAAGTCTTATCAGAACTAATAATCTGTTCACTTTCATCAGCATATACTATTTTCATCGAAAATAATATTCCGGCAGGGTTGGCAATAGTACCTTCATTTGAGCCCTCTACTGCTATTATGTTCTCACCATTTTTTAGAAACTCTGAAACATCTAAGCGATCAACTTTCTTCCAATCAGCACCATCAGACACGCTATTATCATTGATATAAAGTGTGTATGAATGATCTACAGAAATTAAAACTTTTGCCTCAGTTATGGTTTTTGGATTGACTTCAAATGTTTTTCTGAAATATCGTTTTCCTGGCTCTGGCAATACATCTCGGTCAAATTTTATTTCACGATGCCATATTCTTGAAGACGGTAATCCCTCACCTTTAGGATTAAATGCAACAGCAGCATACATTGGTTTTATAATTTGACTCACAGCATCTGAGAATTGCTCAGCACTCATTCGTCTAAGAATAGGACCTTTAAAAACATAATCAGATTTTATGTCTTCTAATTTTTCATAATGAGCCGTTGGTAGTTGATATGTTTTTGATGTCATTATTTGCTTCATCAAATGTTTTAAATCGTACCCGGATTCTATAAAATCTGATGCTAACCAATCTAGCAAATCAGAATTCCAAGGGGTATTATCCATTTCATCTACAGGCTCAACTATACCACGCCCCATCATTTGTTTCCACAAACGATTGGTAATTGTACGATATAATCTACCATTTTCAGGTTTAACCATAACTTCAGAAAGCTTTAATAAGCGTTCTTTTATGGTCTCCGCTTCAACCTCACCCAATTCAGGATACAGAAAATTTACGGTTGCCATTTTTCCCAATGGCTTATCACAACGATTTAATTCTAACACCGAATCAGCAAAAATGGATGCAAAACCATACGATTCTGCCAATGTAAGATTACTAACAAAACTATTGTGACATGATGCGCACTTTACATTTACACCTAATAATGACTGACCTATATTTTGAGCAGCTTGCATCTCAGTACGTTGACTAGCATTTACTACGCCCCGCCATTCAATTCCTTTAATAAAGCCTTCTGACACCTCGGTAGGATTGACCAATTCTTTAACCATATTATCATACGATTTATTTTCTTCCAAAGAAGTGTACAACCAATCTGTTATTTGTTTTCTTCCGCCGGTAATAAACCCTGTTCCACTATAATCATTTCGTAACAAGTCATTCCAAAAACTCAACCAATTTTGAGTATAATTATGCGTGTCTTCTAAAAGCTTATCAATGAGCGCAGTTCTTTTATTAGGATTTGAATCTCTTGAAAATTCGGCAATTGCTTCAGGTTCTGGAAGTAGGCCAATAACATCCATATATGCTCTTCTGATAAAAGTTCTATCATCAACAACTGATGACCAGTCAACATCATTTTTTTCAAAATAAGCATCGATTAATTTATCAATTGGATGATTTTGATTTTCCGCCTTTGGCAAATCTGGTTTTTCTAACGCTAAAGTCGCTTCAGGGAATACTTTAAGGGCTTGATCTGACCAATATGCTCCATTTTGAATCCATAGTTTGATCAAGGCTATTTCATTATCCTTAAGTACCTTCCCTTTTTTAGGCATCACTTCATCATCATCGGGTGAAAGGGTGATACGCTTATATAATTCGCTTTCATCTGGTTTACCCGCGACGATTACCTTGCCAGATTCTCCTCCCTTAAATACCCCTTCTTTATTCTCAAGAATTAATTCGCCTTTTTGTTTGTTTTCACTATGGCATTGGTAACAATTATGAGCAAAAATTGCTCTTACCTCTAGATTGAGTTTGTCTTGTTGCGCAATAGTAATTGAATCTGAATTCTTTAATTCATTTAACAAGGCTAAACCTTTAGCGTCATCATATACATCAGTATTACCTGGAAATACACTGGTCAAATAATCTTCACCATGAGTTAAACTAGCACCTAAATGCCCTGTTATAGAAAGTAAAATTACCGTAACGATTAGACCACCGCGATAGGTGCGATAATTTGAGAACTTTCCTTTTAAAGTACTTCGCAACAATACCGCAGTAATTACAGCTAAAACCGCGGTAGCAATACCCAAATATTGGTGATTAGTCACTAATTCTCCACTATAATCATCATAGGTACGAAGCAACCAGCCTAACATAGCTGCAACTACCGCTGATACAGCACCTACAAAAATCATAAGATGAATACCTGCACGTAACGACTGCCGTTTTCCTTTTAATGTCAGCAGCTCAAAAAACAAAGCAACTACTAACAAACCTATAGGAAAATGCACTAATAGGGAATGAAAACGACCCAAAAGCTGTAATATCCAATTAAAACTCTCCATATGTTTACAAATATTATTCTATCATCATCAATCTTTCATTCCTGAAAAATGACAATTCAATATGATGCACAACACCTTAAAAGGTTTAGAAACAATCACACACAGTAAAATACTAATTTATAAGTATAATTAAAGCCTAATAGCCGTCATTTTGTCCTAAATTAGGATTTACAACCCGCTCTCTATTTGGAATAGGAAATAATATTTCATGGGTATCAAATATATAATCTCCTGCCGAAAACCCTACTGAACCTCTTGGTGTCGTTTGGTTAGCTTTTTCCGATGCTCCATGAGCATTTAAAAAGGCGACAAGTTCGGTGGCACTCATGGTTCTTCTTAAGTCAAACCAACGATGATTTTCAAAGGCCAATTCAATTCTTCTTTCATGTAGTAAAGCGGTTCTGAATTGATCTTGTGAAAGCCCTGAAAGTGGATCAAGACCTGCTCTATCCCTAATTTTGTTAAGATAACCATAAGCTTCTGTGTTTGGTCCAGATTGTTCATTGATTGTCTCAGCAAGCATCAATAATACATCAGCATATCTGTATATTGGCCAATTACTATCAGGTCGACCTTGTATTGAATGTTCGTAATGGTATTTTTCAATAAATGGAATGGCTACAAATTCACTAGTATTTATATCTGTATACCCTTCACTTAACGAAATTACCTTTCGCGCATCACCTTCTTCATAAGCTGCAATAATATCCAAAGTAGGAATATTCCATCCACCGCCACTTATTCCTGAGAATCCTGTAACCTCTCCATTAGAAAACTTGGGGTAAAAATCATATATGAATCCACTTTCTTCACCTAAATCATTTCCTCCTTGAAATTGAACTTCAAAAATAGACTCGTTATGGTTTTTGTTTGTTGGATCAAAAACATCAGCATAATTATCTAATATACTGTAACCTAGGGCTGCTACTTGATCTAAATCTGCCTTGGCTCTAACATAATCTTTTCTTGTTAACCATATTTTGCCTGAAAGGGTAAGTGCTGCTCCTTTAGTTACTCGGCCTAAATCTGAAGCATCAACAGCATTTGGATGAGGTAAAGCTGCTATTGCAATAGCAAGGTCACTCTCAATTTGATCATACACTGCTGAAATGGGAGAACGCTCTAACTCAAACGCAGCTGACGGATCGTTTAAAGGTTCGGTTACTAGAACCACATCACCAAAATACTGGGTTAGCAGAAAATAGTAATATGCTCTAAAGAATCGCAATTCGCCTTCAAACTGTGTCTTTGCAACGGCATCTATGTCTGCCTCCTCAAGCTTTGATAAGGTTAGGTTTATATTGCCTAAGGCGTTGTAACTATCTCTATAAAGGTCATACATTCTACCGGTACCAGAATTATATTGCCAGTATTCAAAAGACTCTATATTAGGTGCATTTCCCCTATTACCCTCATCAAAATGAACAGTGGTGTTATCTGTAATCATCTCGCTATAAAGCCATTGATCACTTGTAATATTCTGCAATTGACCATAAACACCCATAATAGCTTGAGTGACTTGTTTTTCATTTGCATAGAAACTTCCTTCGCCTAATTGATTAGGGTTTGGTTTGTCCAAAAAATCATCGCTACAAGAAAACATGGAAAAAACCACCGATAAACTTATAAATATCTTGATTATATTTTTCATTGTTTAGTTTTTTATTTATTAAAATTTCAATGTTGCCCCGAGAGAAATTGTACGAGCTAAAGGATAAGGTGTTTCATCTACACCAGGCCTTAATCCACCACGATCATTTGGTTGAGGATTACCATATGGGTAACTCGAAAAAAGATGAAGATTGTCTCCATTTACATAAACTCTAACCCCGTCAAGAAAGGAGGCTTCATTTATAGGAATGGTATACCCCAAGGATAAACTTCTTAGCCATACATGGCTTGCATCAGAAATATAATAACTGTTCCCTTCACGTTCCCATTTCCAAAAATTGGAAGTAGGACCAGCATCACCAGACATGGTAGTGTACCTAAATCTATCTGCTGCTTTCGTCTCTACATTGAAAACCCCATCTACATTCATAGTAGTGTGTTCTATGGTAGTAAAAACTTCATAGTTTTGCGCACCGGTGAATACTACATTAAAATCAAAAGCTTTATAATCTAGCCCCATATTAAAGGCATAAACAAATTCTGGATGCGGATTTCCGATCTCGACATAATCTTGAAAATCGTAGGTAATCTCACCATCTCCATTGGCATCAAAATACTTAAAAGAACCTGGCACGGCACCATCTTGAGTAGGTGAAGCATCAATTTCTGCTTGAGATTGAAACACTCCAAGGTTTCTAAACCCATGTAACATAGCTATTGGTCTGCCTACCTGAGAAACATGATGTGATCCATAAATACCACCAGATCTAATTTCGTCATTATCACCATCTATTTCAAGTACTTTGTTTTTATTAAACGAAATATTGAAATTACTACGGAACTTTAAGTCTTCAGTAATATTTGTTTTATAATTCAATCCCAATTCAATACCAGTATTTTCTACTTTACCAATGTTTGTAAAGGTGGTTTCAAAACCTGTGATAACCGGTATATTCACTGGCAATAGCATATCTGTCGTAGTTTTCTTATAATACTCCGCTACAAAGCTAAGCCGGTTGTTGAACATGGTTAAATCGAGACCATAATCAAACTGTTTGGATTTCTCCCAACCTAGGTTTGGATTGGAAAGTGAGTTTAATATTTTACCTGCTTGAAAACTTCCACCCGTAATATAATTCGTTGATCCAAGTGTTGATAAACTTGGGTAATTACCAATATCATTGTTTCCTGTAGCACCAAAACTAGCACGTAATTTTAAATCAGTCAGCCATGATACGTTTTGTAAAAGTGCTTCTTCGGAAACTCTCCAACCCGCAGAAACCGCAGGAAAATTACCCCATCTATTATTAGATCCAAATCTTGAACTTCCTTCCCTTCTATAGGTAGCAGAAACTAAATATTTGTTTTTATAATCATAATTAAGCTGCGCAAAATATGCTAATAGACTCCAACTAGATTCTGCTGATTCCGCTGATAAAGATTCTGCTTGTTGTAGAAATCGAATATCATCATCTGGGAATTTTGTACCATCGCCGTCAATTGACCTAACTGTAGATTCTTGTGAAGTATAACCCAACAACACATTAAAGCTATGAATATCGTTTAATACTTTTGCGTAGGAAAGCAATTGATCCGCAGACCAATTAAAGGTTTCCATATATTGTTCTGACAGATCAGCATCATTTGGTGCTGGCTCATTCCATGAAAAACCAGACAAAGTTGATGGTGTAAACTGATTATATCTAGAATTGACAATATTAGCATTTAGGGTTGATTTGAATGTAAAGTCTTTCAAAAACTTGAACTCTGCGTAACCATTGGCTAGTATTCGATTTGTATTCTGAGTTGTTTTTTGCTCATGCAATATTTGCACAGGGTTGGCACTATTAAAAATTAAATCACCAGGAGTATCCTTATCACCCAAGTAGGCATTAAAACTTCCATCTTCATTATAAACAGGTTCTCTAGGATCTACCCATAAAGCAAGTCCGACAGGCGTATGTCTAGTTCCTGCACCAATAATTCTTTCATTTGTTCTTGAGCCAGATAAATTCATACCAATAGTAATATTATCAGTAACCTTATTATCTACTTTAACCCTAACATTGAAGCGTTCAAAATTTGTTTTGATAACAACTCCATCTTGATTCATATAGCCTAAAGTAATTAACGATGTTGTCTTCTCGTTACCTGAAGCAATTGAAAGGTCGTACTTCTTGAATAATGGAGATTTAGCTAATATCTCATCCATCCAATCTGTAGAAATCGTGTTGTTCTCCGGATTACGGATACCTTCTGGAATTTCACTTTCAGCTGGTTCCATTCCATTACTTGCAATATATCTGTCAATCCAACTTGATTTTTGAAACTCTCCAAATTGTACGGCATTCATCATATCTAGCCTACGTGATTCAGGAACATTCTGAAAACCAGTTGCTACGTCTAATGTTACAGTAGTTTTGCCTGTTCGTCCTTTTTTAGTAGTAACGAGAATTACGCCATTTGAACCTCTTGCACCGTATATAGCGGTTGAAGCGGCATCCTTTAATATGGATATAGATTCAATATCTGTCGGATTCAAACCATCTGAAGATTCTAGAGGAAACCCATCAACTACCCAAAGCGGATCGTTTCCTGCTCCTAATGACCCCATACCTCTAATTGATATATCAAGATTTTGCCCAGGGCGTCCTGAGCTAGATGCTACATTTACACCAGGTGCCTGACCTAATAATATTCTAGACACATTTGCTGCTGGCACATCTGCAACTTCTTCAAGATCAATTACAGATACTGCAGAAATAATGTCTTTCTTTCTTTTGGTGCCATAGCCTACCACTACTACTTCTTCAAGCGCAGCTGTATTTTCAGAAAGTGTTATGTTTATACTCTGCTGCCCATTTAACGCTACTTCATTGGTTACAAAACCAATATAAGAAACTACCAAAATAGCATCATCTTCAACATCGAGAACAAAATTTCCGTCAAAATCAGATTGTGTACCATTTGAAGTGCCTTTTTCAACAATACTGGCGCCCCCCAAGGGTACTCCGTTTTGATCTAGTATAACTCCATTAACCTGAGATTGCATAATATCAACTGGACTCATAATTGATTCTTCTTTTGAATCAACAACAGGTAAAGCTTTTTTTAGAACGATATATGTATCATATACCTCAAATGTCACCACATCGTTATGGAAGAGTTTATCTAAAACAACATCGATTGATTTTTTCTTCAATTTTAAGGTAACCTTTCGATTTAGTTGTAAATCTTGATTTTTATAAAAAAAGCGAAAAGCAGTTTTACTTTCGATTTCGTCAAAAGCTTCTCTTAGAGTTACTTCCTCAAGATTCAAGGAGATTTTGGTAATTTGCGCATAGCCAGTATTGGCATTCATCTGAAATAGCGCAGTTAATAGAAAAAAGAAAGTAATCTTCACTTTCGTATTTAATTGCGAAGTTGTTTTTTCAAACCACTTCTTAATCTTGGTAGTTTCCATAATTTAGTTTGATTTTTTTGTTGGTTGGCAACTGTTAGTCGGTTGGTTTTTAAATCGAATTGTGTTCTGTCAATTTTTCGATTTAAGATGTGTTTAATTCATAGGCAGTATTTGATTTGTTATTTACTCTTTTTTTTAATCATTTTGTTTCATATGTAAAGTAGGTGCTATTACAATAGTATCACCGTTAAATTCAAAGTCAAATTTTGTATTCCTCTTAAAGACATTTAAAACTTCGGATAAAGTCTTATTTTGAAAATTACCAGTATACCGAACACTGTTCAATACTTGATGATTATTCATAATTTTCACATTGTAATTACGCTCGAGTTCTTTTATAATATCCTCAAACCGGTCGTTCACAAAATAAAGTGTACCATCCATCCAAGCAATATACTTTTGGATATCTACATCTTGAACTACCAAAGATCCTTTTTCTATAAGCGCTTGCTGGCTAGGGGATATAATTATTCCCTCATCGTCATTGTTATCCTGCGTGCCTAACACACTAACACTTCCTTCAACCAATACGGTAGAAGTTGATTCTTCATTTTCATAACTAGAAACATTGAATTTTGTGCCTAAAACACGAACATCCATTTGCTCTGTGTGAACCACAAAAGGTTGCTTTTTATTTTCACTTACATCAAAAAATGCCTCTCCATCTAGATAAACATCCCTATTGCCATTATCTGAAAAAACCGTAGGATAACGCAATTTTGTGCCAGCATTAAGATGAACAATAGTACCATCTGAAAGCTCTATTACAAATCGCTTTCCATATGGAATTATCAATTTGTTATATACCAGATTATTAGTTGTATTGGCTTTAGAAGAATATTTTAGTTTATTATACTCTTGTTTTACAATTTTATCGCCTTTGTTATTCGTAATTATGGCCTTCTTACTTTCATCAAGAACTTTCAAACTACCATCTTCTAACTCTAAAACAATTTCAGTGTCAGTGGTAACAATTTGTTGTGTTGTTACATTTTTAACTTTGTCGCTATTGCTTACATAGGTATATATACCAAAGGATGTGGAAAGCAATAGTATTGCTATTGCTGCATATTTTAAAAATTGACCATAACCTTTCTTAGATTCAACTTTATTTTCTGAAGTTGCATTAATAATACGCTGGTAGGCAGTTTCTACGTCAATCTCTCTATAGGCAAAATCTAACCTTTGATTGGTTTTAATCATTTCTTTGAAATAATCCTTGTTTTTAGGATTTTCTAACCACTTCTGAAGGGTACTTAATTCTTCAGATGTAATGGTATTCGAAATAAATTTTATTATTAAATTTTTCAATACACCGAATGTTTATTTACTATATTTTTAGTTATGACGCTTAATTTCTAGTATACCCTTAAAAAAAATTCATTTTTTTTTAATTATTAATTATATATAGGGCAACTTTTACATTATTCGTTTAATTACTGTATTAGAAGAATTAATAATTAGTAGATAACTTCTTCTTTTTTTTTTGCAAAAAAAATGTTAGCTAGGTTTCGAATTCTAACCTTATCTGTTTTTAGGAATAAAACATCTCGTTATACTAAATAGAGGGTAAAAATGAATTTACTATCCACATTTGGTATTCCTTTAAAAAATGTACATTCGGACTTCTATTTCTAGGCTGAGTATTGTTTTTTAGTGTTATAGGCTTTTTACAAGAATGATTAGTATGTTAGTTTAAGTTTTAATTAAAGAATAATATATTATTCTTACTTTTCAATCTTTACTTTAACGTTGAACTGCGAACAGTATCAAATAATTATGATGTGTGAAAATGAATGAAGAAGCTATCTGGGCAAGAGTGCAACAAAACGACAGCCATGCCTTAAAAATGCTTTTTGATTTGCATTACAGACCTTTATGTGTGTATGCATTACAATTCTCACTTAGGCTACCTGATGCAGAAGACCTTGTACAAAGTATATTTATTAAGCTTTGGACCCAGCGAGAAGAGCTAAAAATTAATACCTCAGTAAAATCATACTTATATAAAGCGGTATATAATGCTAGCATACAGAATGTTCGTAAGAATAAAAGAATTGAGCATTCTTTGGTGTCTTTTAAACACAAAGTTCTTCAAGAACAAATAATTGAAGACGATTCTTTACTCTTAGATAAAGTAGAGAAAATTGAAATGGTAATGAGTTTAGTTGACTCGCTTCCTGACCGATGCAAAGAGATTCTTTTACTTAGTAAAAAAGAAGGTTACAAAAACAAAGAAATTGCCGAGAAATTGGATATTTCAATAAAAACTGTTGAATCTCAAATTAGAATAGCTTTTAAGAAAATACGCAAGGGGTACAAAAATAGCAAGCAAATATTATTTGTTTTTTTTCGCTAAAGGTTCTTTTAATCTAAGTCAATTTCAATAAATATTTTTATGTATCACCTATATTTTTATATGCAATATTTTATATTTTGTTTACAATCAACTCTAAACTGTAGTGGCCATCTAATTCTTTAAATTTGCGATATGAACAATACCATATCTATTCGTGTAGCTGATTTTTTAAGGCGCTTCCCTCCTTTTAATGCCATCGACAAAACAGATTTAGAAAATCTTGCTGCAGAAGTTTCTATAGTATATCGCGATAAGGGCAGTGCGGTTTTTCAAACGGATGAGGCGCCTCATGAATGTTTTTACGTGGTTCATAAGGGTGCAGTTATCTTAAACAATAAAGAAAACAATTCGTTACTTGACAAATGTGATGAAGGTGATATCTTCGGATTACGGCCTCTTATAGCCAACGAGAATTATAAAATGGATGCCTTTGCTTTTGAAGAGAGCATTCTATATGCGATACCGTTAAATGCCTTTCGTCCGCACACCCAAAAATATGAGGATGTTGGAAATTTTCTAATCGAAAGCTTTGCGTCCAACACGAGAAACCCGTATTCCATAAAAGAAAAAGGTCAACTGGTTAGTGGTTCTGTAGCACCAAAAATCACACCTACAAACACAGTTCTCTTTGATTTTCAACAAGTCACTTATTCTAAAAAAATAGTTAGTTGTACCAAAACCACTACTATTCAATCTTTAGCTGAACGGATGACCAAAAGAAAAGTTGGCGCAATGTTAGTTCTAGAAGACAAATTGCCAATTGGTATTATTACAGATAAAGACATTCGAAATAAAGTAGCAACCGGATTGTTACCTATTAGTGCAAAGGCTTCTGAAATAATGACTTCGCCTGTAATTACCTACCCAAAAAAAATGACAGTTGCACAGGCACAAATGGCCATGATGAAAAGTAATATTAGTCATTTATGCCTCACAGAAGATGGCACTGTAAACACAGCTGCTGCTGGCATACTTTCTAAGCATGATTTAATGTTGACCTTAGGTAATAATCCTGCGGTATTAATGAAAGCAATTAAAAGGGCTAGAAAGATTAAAAAGATAAAATTAATACGTAAAAGTATTATGAATTTATTGCAAGGCTATTTGGATCAAAATATTCCGATGACCTTGACTTCTAGAATTATTTCAGAGCTCAATGATGCTTGTGTTAAACAAGTTACCAATCTTTCATTAGAACGAATGTCTTCACCGCCTCCGGTGAAATTTTCATGGATTAGTATGGGTAGTCAAGGTAGAAGCGAACAATTACTGCATACAGACCAAGATAACGCGCTAATTTTTGAAGATGTTGAAGAATCAGAATTGGCCAATACCACCAAGTATTTTCTAAAACTAGCAAAACATATCACTAAGGGTTTAATGAAAATAGGGTATGAATACTGCCCAGCCGAAATGATGGGTTCTAACCCTAAATGGTGCCTAAGTTTATCGCAATGGAAAACTGCAGTATCGCATTGGATTGCTAACCCCGGACCTGAAGAAGTTCTTTTGTCATCAATATTCTTCGATTATAATTTAGTTTATGGCGAAAAGGAATTAATTGACCAATTGACCGAACATATTTTTGAGGAGACATCAACATACCCCATCTTTTTTAGACATTTAGCAAGTGGTGCGCTCCAAAATCCTTCTCCTTCCGGATTCTTTAGATCATTTCTCGTAGAAGACGATGGTGCACACAAAGATTTTTTCGACCTAAAACGAAGAGCTTTAATGCCTTTGGTTGATGCTGCACGTTTACTTATTCTTTCGCATAAAATAAAATCAATAAACAATACCGCAGAACGTTTTGAACGTTTAGCCGAATTGGAGCCCAATTCGCAAGAACTTTTTTTAGCCTGCTCATATGCGACAAAAGCATTGTTAAAATTTAGAACAAAACAAGGTTTGCTACATAATGATTCGGGTCGGTTTATAGCATTAGACACATTAAGCAAAGAAGAAAAAATTAAATTAAAAAGAACTTTTAAAACAATTAAAGAATTGCAAGAGCTTATTAAAGTACGTTTCATGGTTGCAAATCTTTTAGGATAATGGGCTTTTTTAAAAAGAGAAAAAAAGATGTACACCTGCCTGACTTTTGGCATACCTATGCAAAAAGTTTTAATGAACCACAACCAGATGATATCAATGCTGTTCGTTTTGTAGTACTTGATACTGAAACTACGGGATTTGACTATGAAAATGACAGAATACTTAGCATAGGAGCATTGTCAATAAAAAACAACACTATTGCAGTTCAAGATAGTTTTGAGATATTTTTAGACCAACATTTTTATCACGCTGAGAATGTACAAATACATGGTATTTTAAGAAATGAAGGCCCCAATTGCATATCTGAATTAGAGGCATTACAACAATTTTTAAGCTTTCTTGGCAACTCTGTTTTTGTAGCGCACCATGTTGGTTTTGATAAAAATATGATTAATTGTGCGCTTGAAAGACATGGCCTTCCTAAATTGCTAAACACATTTCTAGATACATCCGTACTCTATAAAAAAACATTAATCAATTCGCCATTACTGACAAGAAAAGAACAGTATTCTTTAGATGAATTAGCTGAAAAATTTGATATCTCAAAAAGAGACCGTCATACTGCTTTGGGCGATAGTTATATCACAGCAATTGCCTTTCTTAAAATAATTGAAAAACTAAAAAAGAAACCTAAGTTTAGTGTAAAGAAATTATTGAAGTAGCGCTTGTTTAATCATTTAAATACTTCAACACATTTTGTTCAATTCGATTTTGAATATTAGAAATATCTGCCTTTACAAAAGTTTCTCCCGTAATATTTTCGTAAAGCTCAATATAACGTTCAGAAACAGTTTCAATATATTCATCAGACATTTCTGGTACCTTTTGACCCTCAAGACCTTGAAAGTCATTCTTTATGAGCCATTGTCTAACAAACTCCTTAGATAATTGTTTTTGAGCTTCGTTATTATCTTGTCGTTCTTGATACCCTTCAGCATAAAAATATCGTGATGAATCTGGTGTATGTATTTCATCAATCAATACAATTTTTCCATCGCTAGTTTTTCCAAATTCATATTTGGTATCCACAAGAATTAATCCTCTTGATGCGGCTATTTCGGTGCCTCTTTGAAATAACGCTTTTGTATATTTTTCAAGAATACTGTAATCATCCTCAGAAACTATATTCCGCTTAAGAATATCTTCTCTTGAAATATCCTCATCATGATCTCCCATTTCAGCTTTCGTAGCAGGGGTAATTATAGGCTGAGGAAATTTATCATTCTCCTTCATATTATCAGGCATCGCTACTCCGCATAATATCCGTTTTCCTGCCTTATACTCTCTTGCCGCATGGCCTGAAAGATACCCTCGAATTACCATCTCAACTTTAAAAGGTTCGCACGCATGCCCAACAGCAACATTAGGATCTGGAGTCGCTAGCAACCAATTTGGCACAATATCTTCGGTTGCAGCCATCATTTTGGTTGCAATTTGATTTAAAATTTGACCCTTATACGGAATACCTTTAGGCATCACTACATCAAAAGCAGACAAACGATCGGTTGCTACCATTAATAAAAGATTGTCAGCTAAGGTGTAAACTTCACGAACTTTACCTTTATAAATGCTTTTTTGACTCGGAAAATTGAAATTTGTATCTGTAATTGTATTACCCATTCTTCAGGAATCCTTTTTAATTTAACTTTCGTGCTCTATACTTTTGTATGCTGTGATTACCTCTTTTACCAATTTATGACGAATTACATCTTTGTCATCTAAGTAAATGATTTCAATACCTTGTACATTTTTCAATACTAAAATTGCTTCTTTTAGTCCCGAAATTATACGTCGAGGTAAATCTATTTGACCTGGATCACCTGTAATTAGAAATTTAGCATTCTTACCCATTCTGGTTAAGAACATTTTCATTTGTGCATGTGTTGTATTCTGCGCTTCATCAAGAATTACAAAGGCGTTATCTAAAGTACGCCCACGCATAAAGGCCATTGGTGCTATTTGAATGGTACCATTATCTATATAATGCACTAATTTTTCAGACGGAATCATATCACGAAGTGCATCATACAACGGTTGCATGTAAGGGTCTAACTTCTCTTTTAAATCGCCAGGTAAAAACCCAAGATTTTCTCCAGCTTCTACCGCAGGCCTTGTTAGAATAATTCGCTTTACCTGCTTCTCTTTCAGTGCTTTAACAGCTAATGCAACTCCTGTATATGTTTTGCCTGTACCAGCGGGCCCAATAGCAAAAACCATATCGTTTTTCTTGGCCGCTTCTACCAATTTACGTTGATTAACTGTTCTAGCTTTTATTAATTTTCCGCTAACACCATGAACTAAAGTTTCACCGCTCTGTTCCGGAGTTTCATAATCATCCTTTCCATCACTAGTTAAAATACGTTCGATTACATTTTCATCCATCTTATTATATTTAGATACATGTTCGGTTAGCATGTGAAAACGTTTGTCAAATTCTTCTAACAATTCTTGATCGCCGTAAACTTTTATTTTACTACCACGTGCAACAATTTTAAGTTTCGGAAAGTATTTCTTTATTAAATTGATGTTTTCATTTCCCTGACCAAAAAAATCTCTTGGGCTTATTTCTGTAAGTTCTAATTCTAGTTCGTTCAAAGAGTTTATTAATTTTGAATTAATGAAAAAGATAAATTTCGGAAGGCTGTTTTTTTGTTATAATTTTGTTGAACAAATTTAAGTAAAAAATTAGTCTGATTACCCACAAACATATCAACATTGCTGTATGGCAATTATTACTCTTACCACAGATTTCGGATTAAAAGACCATTTTGTTGGTGCTGTTAAAGGCGCTATTTACAAAGAATTGGCTGACGCCAATATTGTTGATATTTCACATAATGTGGGGCCATTTAATATTCAAGAATGTGCTTATATTTTACAAAATTCATACAAGCATTTTCCTGAAGGAACGGTACATGTTATTGGTGTTGATTCTGAGATTACAGAAGAGACAAGGCATATAGCCGCATTATTAAACGGACATTATTTTATTTGTGCCGATAATGGTATTCTAGACCTACTTAAATCTGATGCGCCTCCAACTAAAATTGTAGAAATTGCTATACATAATGCCGATAGTGGCTCTTTTCCTTTAAATGAAGTTTTTGTTCGTGTTGCATGTCATATCGCTAGAGGTGGTACTTTAGAAGTTGTTGGTAAACCGATTAAGGAATTGCATGAAGTACGTGATTTATCACCAAGTGTCACCGATAGTGGAAATAAAATTATTGGCTCAGTATTGTATATTGATAATTACGGCAATGTAGTGACCAATATTCATAAAAACTTTTTTGAGGCATATAGAAAAGGGCGTGATTTTGAAATTCAAGCTAGAGCTAAAGTTCTGACCAAAATTTATAAAAAATATAGTGATATTGTAGATTTTTCGTTGGAGAAAAACCGTCGAAAAGGTGCTGGTGAATTACTGGCCATCTATAATTCTTCGGGCTACATTGAAATTGCAATTTATAAAAGCAATCCTAAAGCTGGCGGTAGCGCATCGTCTTTATTAGGTCTTGAGTATTTAGATGCTATTTCTATAAATTTTAAATAATGTTAGTACGCATCGTAAAACTGACATTTGAAATTGAATACATTCCTGATTTCTTGCAAATTTTTGAAGTGCATAAAGAAAGTATCAAGGATTTTGAGGGATTCATCTCTTTAGAATTGTATCAAGACAAGTCGAATCCGCAGGTATTTTTCACATACAGCCACTGGGATGACGAATCGGCTTTAAATAATTATCGTAATTCTGAATATTTCAAAGCTATTTGGTCACGAACAAAACTATTTTTTGCAGACACCCCAGAAGTTTGGAGTTTAGACAAACTTTAGTTTTTCTTATCATTGCTTTTTGATGTTTTGGTAGTGATTTATTAATTTAGGTTATAAGAAGTTAAAGAGAGTACAAGTGCATATCTATTAAAAATCGGAATAGCAACTTATAAACATTCATTTTTAAGCTAAGCTTTTTTAGAATTATAAAGCAATTAACATCCTAACACTTTTACCGGTGTATTTACAATAAATACAGTGCTTACCATTAGTTATCTGAATAGTAAACACTAGTAAATATCGTTATATTTAGAGTGAAATAATAGGCTTAAAATGTTGATAAGTTTGTTTCATAAAAAAATACAATTCAAATATCTTTGTGTGATTAGGTTGGACGTATTTTAACTTACTGAAACCTCGAAATGTTTAATTTTTCTTAGGAGAAAAAAGCCAAAAAACTAGATCATTCTGATGAAATTTATCGTATCAAGTACTTACTTACTCAAAGAACTCCAGGTTTTAGGAGGCGTTATTAATAATAGCAATACGCTACCCATTTTAGATAATTTTTTGTTCGCCCTGAATAAAGATAAATTGACTATCTCGGCTTCAGATCTTGAAACAACGATGAGTTCTGTAATTGATGTAGATTCTGATAATGAAGGTAACATTGCTGTACCTGCTCGTTTGCTTTTAGATACACTAAAGACATTTCCTGAACAGCCACTTACATTTGTAGTTGCTGATAACAATACCGTAGAGATTAGCTCAGATCATGGTAAGTATGCATTAGCATATGCAGATGGCGCAGAATTTCCGAAAGCGGTAGAATTAGCTGACCCGAGTACTACAACTATTATGGGTGATATTCTAGCAACTGCAATTGACAAAACAATATTTGCAGCGGGTAATGATGATTTAAGACCTGTGATGAGCGGCGTGTTTTTTCAATTCTCTCCAGAAAATTTGACTTTTGTTGCCACTGATGCACATAAGCTTGTGAAATACCAACGAGAAGATGTTTCTTCTTCTGAGGTTGCTGAATTTATTATGCCTAAGAAACCATTAAATTTATTAAAAGGTATTTTAGGTGGTAGTGAAGATGATGTTACAATTGAATACAATGAAAGTAATGCAAAATTTACTTTTGGTAGCACTATTCTAATTTGCAGATTAATTGATGGTAAATACCCTAATTACGAAGCAGTTATTCCGAAAGAGAATCCGAATAAATTGACAATTTCAAGAAGTCAATTTTTAAGTTCTGTTCGTAGAGTTGCAATATTTTCAAATAAAACAACACACCAGATTCGACTTAAAATTGCTGGTGCAGAATTGAATATTTCTGCTGAAGACATTGATTACAGTAATAAAGCGGAAGAACGCTTAACATGCTCGTATCAAGGTGATGATATGCAAATTGGTTTCAACTCAAGATTTCTTACTGAAATGTTGAATAACCTTAATGCTGATGAAGTTTCTGTTGAAATGAGTTTACCGAATAGAGCGGGGATTTTAACGCCAGCTGACGGACTTGATGAAGGCGAAATTGTTACAATGCTTGTGATGCCAGTTATGTTAAACGGCTAGTAAAAAATATATAAAAATTAAAAAATCCGTCTTGGTTTTAAACCTTGACGGATTTTTTGTTCGAGTTAGTAAAATTTTTATATAAACTTCATACTTAACGGGTAATGTGGATCTTCGCCTTTACTCGCTTTAATGGCATTTACTATTGGGAAAATAAAGTACAGAATACCTAACACCATAAAGCCCAATAAACCAAGACCAAAAAATAATATTAATGGAATACAAACTAGCACATAAATAAACATGCTTATTCTAAAATTGATTATTGATTTGCCATTTTCATCCATACCTAGAACGGAGTCTTTTTGAGTAAACCATATTATTAATGGAACAATTAGACCACCAATTCCGGTAACAAAGTCAAGCAATTGACTTAAATGCGTTGCAGCTAATAAACTATTATTTTCTACTTTCATGATTTGTGTTTTATAGGTTGTTCTACTAATATGACGAACAATTTGTTGAATTGTTACAAAACACTCTTATAAATCAAGAACTTATTGCTTATTTACCAGCTTGGTTAGCTTTTCTTTTTCTTTGGCAATTTTAACTTTTGATTTCTCAATCTTAATATTCATTTTATTAATATCATCGGGTGAAAGCTTACCTTTTTGTCTACCCTTTGCTATTTTCACATTGAGCTTATCAATTTTACTTTCTTCCTTTGCAATACTTTTCTTTTTCGAAGAAATGGCATCAGCTAATTTTTCCTTCTTCTTAATCTCTTTTTCAGCTTTCTTTTGAGCCTTTTCTGCCTTTTTTTGTGCTTTTTCGGCTTTTGCAACTTCTTTTTCGGCTTTCTTTTGTGCTTTCTCCTGCGCTTCTATTTTTTCAATTTTTTCTTTTTCAGCTTCTAAATCAAGTGCTTGTAATGCTAAGCTATCTTGTACTACAGCCGTGGAATCAACTACTTGAGCTTTAGCAGCTATCGCAAAAATAAGAGCTATAAAAACAACTATTTTTTTCATGGGAAACATTTTAAATTACACTGTTAACATGGCGTAAAAGTAGGAATTAATAAAATATGAAATGATTACTACTTCTAGTATTTATTTTATATAAATTGATTTTTAGCATCGAAAAATTCTATATGAACTGGTTTACCATTTGTTGTTATCGCTGCAATAAAATCTTTGGCCGGAATGAATGAATGAAGTTGCCAATTCTGCTGTGATTCTTGTGTAGAATTTATTGTAATAAAGCTTGCATTTTCATCGTCATCAATAGTAACTGTGAATGATTTTAATGGATACGACAACCCCTCGCCTACTGCTTTTATAAAAGATTCCTTACGCGTCCAACCTCGATAAAATGCTTGAAATTTTTCTGAATCATTAGTTGCAGATAGCGCTCTTATTTCGTCATCAGAAAAAACATTTTCTGCTAGTTCTAAGGGATCAAAGTCTTTTTTGATTCTTTCTATATCAACTCCTAAATTGTATTCTTTTGAAAATCCGATGATGATTCGATTTCCCGAATGCGAAACATTAAAATCTAAATCAACATTTTTTAAGTACGATGGTTTTCCAAATTCGCTGTACTCAAAAACTATTTCTTTAGGTGCTATACCTAAATAACTTCCTATTAACTTTCTCAATAAAAAACGTGCCGTTATATAAACTGAACGATCTTTATTGAAACGAAACTTACTCGCTTTTAAAAGTTCATCCTTAGATAGAATTTTTGATATTTCATTTAGCTTGTGAATATCATCAATTGCGCTGATTGACCAAATATGAATATGACCTTGCGAAATACTTAAGGGTTCACCAGAACTAATCGACATTTTTTGACTTTTTTAATCTGTAATCGCTTCATCTATTTTTTCTGAAACAAACTGAACATCAGGCTTTTCAAATAAAGTTCTATGGTTTCCTTTTGTGTAATACAATTCAATATTTCCTTCTGCTGAAAGTTCTTTCCACGAATCAATAGTTACTTTTTGAAGTGATTCATGGGGTTTCTCTGTCAAAATTAAGGAAACCTTACCAGGGTGTTTTTTCCACTCATAAGCCAAGCAAATGTTTCTCAAGTTTATTTTAACTTTTTCCAAAGCCTTCTCATTTTCTGAGCCGAACAATTTATACCACATTGGAGAAATGCGCCAAAACCGATCTTCAAAATACAATTTTATACTCGTCAATGGTTTTTTATAAAAACGTTTGAAGAATGAACGAACTCTGGCTCTTACCCGTTCAGAACTTCCCAAAGTCCACGGTGAAGCCATGGTATCCATCACTATAATATTTATTTCTTGATTTAATTTGGCTAGTTGAATTGCCATTTCATTGCCAATAGTAGCACTAAAACAATAGACTAAAACATTATACGGCCCTTCTGGTTGAACCACACGCATTGCTTTAATATAATCAGCCGTCATAGCTTCAATGCTTTCATGCATATCATCATTGCCATCTAACCCTGATGATTGCAATGCATAAATAGGTCTATTAGGCTTTAAATACTCAACAAGTTGATTATAGAAAAACACATGACCCCCACCAGAATGCACACAGAAAATTGGTTTTTTTGTTCCTTCTTTTCGCAACGGAACTAAGAAATCCCACTTCTCGGTGGCATCAACTTTTTCAGCCATACTTTTACAAAGGGCAGCAATAGTTTGATGTTCAAACAATTGATTCGGAGAAATCATCAAACCTTCTTTTCTTGCCTTCGCTATAATTTGAATGCTTAATATGGAATCGCCTCCGATTTCGAAAAAATTGTCATTAATATCTATCGGACTGAAATTCAATACTTCTTCCCAAATAGTAGAAAGTTTCATTTCTGCTTCGGAAAGATCATTATTATTTGTAGTAGGCTTCTTAGAAACCACTTCTTTATATTCTGAAAGTCTATTCTTATCAACTTTTCCATTGGGCAATGTTGGAATTTCATCCAAAGGAACAATTAAAGAAGGTATCATAAAATCAGGAAGATTCTCACTTAAATATGATTTTAACTGAGCTAAATCGAAGTTATCATTTCCCTTTACATATGCGACCAAACGTTTAGTATCACTGCCTTGGTTCTGCTCAGATTTTGACTGCAAAGATTGTTCAACCTTGTGTAGAAAAAGTTCTCTACTCATGGGTGACAATGCCTCGATTCTATTTTTTAGCGCAGTTTCTATCATTACTTTATTGCTTTCACTACTATCATGGTATCAGACCACCACATATCATGTACATCTTCTGGTATTTCTAGTGTTACCTTCTCTATTTGAAAAGATGAAAAATGTTTTAATAATTGACGCTGATGTTCACGACTCAATGAATCTATTTCATTAGAAAAATATGAAAAACTTCCACCAGGTTTAAGATGTTTAGCTGCATCAGGAAAAAAGTGTGCTGCAAAGGTTATGCTCTCATTTACATATTTCATGTATTCTTCTTGATTAAGCGGATAGGTGTGAAAAAAAACACCATCAAATAATCCTACATCATCAATAGTATCTTGCCATAAGCCCTTTACCATTTGTATATCTTTTCCAGGATATTTTCCTTTCCAAACATTATATCTTTCAATTACAGCTTCATTACATTCCATAATTACATGAGATGAAACATCATATGACTGAATCATATCAGAAGCAATACCTCTACCGAAACCTAATTCTAAAATATCACCACCTTTACCACATACAACTCTAGCCATAGCTTGCATAAGTGGAATCTGCCAGTCTTCCATTATCTGTTGATCAGATAGTTCTGCTTGCGTACGATCCGTTACTTCATTTACAGTTTCTCCTGGTACAAAGTTTTTAGCCTGTGTATCAAGTGCAACTAAATCTGCACTAAATTCTTTAATGGCTCTATTCACCATCGTGTTGCGTTGCATATCACGAGGCGGATTTATGAACTTGTCATCTGTAATAGTCAAATTGACTTCAAACTCTTTGGATCTTCTAATTCGCTTCATTTTTTTTCAACTCTTAATTTATACTTTTTCAGTCAGAATATCTCTTTTTGAATCATCTAGATTTTCTATGCTATTTAATATCGTCTCTAACGCCTCAAGACCAATACTCTTTTCAGCAATAGTCAATAATTCATCCATTTCTAGATTATCAAGTGTAGTCGTTTCATCAATGTCTTGTTGATTCTCAACGGCCACAATTACAGTTTCTACAGATTTGCTTTTCGCGATTACATCTTGAATTTCGTTTAATTCAATTCTAAAACCTCTTATTTTAACTTGTGCATCTTTTCTTCCTAAAAACTCAATAGTACCATCTGCTCTGTATCGTGCTAAATCTCCCGTTCTATAAATTCTAGTATTAAAATCTGAACCAGGTTCTAAAGTCACATTGACAAATTTCTCAGCTGTGTCAGTAGGTAAATTAATATATCCTTTAGCCAAACCTTTGCCACTAATACAAAGTTCACCGATAGCCCCAAAGGATACATTTTCTAATTTATCATTTAAGATATGAACATTAGCACCTGCCACTGCTTGGCCAATCGGAATAACTTTATGAGTATCTTTAATTTCAATTTTATGCGCTACGCACCAAACTGTGGCTTCTGTAGGTCCATATTCATTATATAAATCTGTTTGCTGCATTGTGTCAAAATGTTTTTGACAAACTTTAGCTGTACATGCTTCACCGGCAACTATTACGGTTTGAAGGCTTTTTAAATCTGTACTATCTGCATTGTCTAATAATAAGTTATATAGCGATGGCAACATTAAAGTATGACTAACACTATTTTCTTTGATTGTATTGGCCAACAAATCAATATCTTGTTCCATTCGTTTTTCAGATATGACTAGCGTTCCACCGGTACACAATGTCCAAAAAATACCTGCCTTAGAACTATCGAATGCAATAGAAGAAAGTAGTAAAAAACTTTTCGGATCATGCCCGTAAAAATCAGTTCGCCCTAAAGTAGAGTTTGTAATATTCTCATGTGAAATTGGCACTCCCTTTGGCTTGCCTGTACTTCCTGAGGTATAAATTACATACGCGATATCTTCTATTTTACTCTGAGGTAAATTGCTATTATTATTTATACTTTTTACACTGGTTTTATTAATATCAATTATTTCAATGTTGGAGGTCTTAACTATCGATATTTCATTGCCATTACTTAAGATCAAATCAACATTAGAATCTTGGAGCATAAACTCAATTCGTTGTTCAGGATATTCTGGGTCGATAGGTAGATATGCACAGCCAGCTTTTAATATAGCAAGCATACCGATAATCATTTCTGAAGAACGATTCATGCATAAACCAATGATTTTATTTTTTCCATTGGTTTTTGTTAGAATTTGCATTGCAATTTCAGTTGCTCTTTTATCTAAATCAAAATATGATACTGAATCATCCTTATAGCGCAGGGCAATTTTATTAGGATTTTCTTTAGCAACTTTTTCAATATAACTGTGAATGGGTTTTAGTGTGTTAGATTCAAAATCTTTTTCATTTGCCCTATCAAAAAAGATTGTTTTCTCTTTTTTGGTCAACATCGGAATTTGAAAAATCAGTTCATTAGGATTTTGGATTACACCCTTCAATAGCAATTCAAAATGTTCTTGTATTCTATGTATGGTTGTAGCTTCAAAAAGATCTGTATTGTATTCAAATTTTGATGACAGAATTCCGTTTTCTTCATTTACAAACAAGGTCAAATCAAATTTTGATGTGCCCGAATCATAGGTTGTACTCTCTACAGTTAAATCATCACCAAAACTAGGCATTGGCTTTACCGAATTGTACAAAAACATTGTTTGAAAAAACGGATTTGTACTTAAAGACCTTTTCGGCTTAAGCGATTTCACCAACGACTCAAACGGAACATCTTTGTTTTCAAAAGCTTCTAAAGTTGTAGTGCGAACAAGTTCAACCAATTTCTTGAATGATAAATCAGGTTTCAATTTTGTACGCAACACTACAGTATCATTAAAGAAACCCATTAAATTCTCAAGAACTTGCTGGTCTCTATTTGAAACAGGTGAGCCAATTAGAATATCATTCTGTCCGCTGTACTTTGAAAGTAAAATGTAGTAAACTGAAAGAATTAGAACATAAGGGGTGGCACCCAATTCTTTTGATAATACTAATATATTATTAGAAAGTTCAGTACTAAACTGATGCAGTTGTAATGCTCCTTTAAATGTTGGTTTTAATGGTGGTTTAAAGTCTTTGGGTAATTCTAATTGCGGAATTTCTCCTGATAACTTCTCCTGCCAATACCCTAACTGCTTTTCATTTATGGGGTTATTTAATTGCCAATATGCAAAATCTTGATATTGTATAGGCAGTTCTTCAATACCAGTTTGTTCACCTGAAGATAGCTTTAAATAGTAGGAAGCTAATTGTTTATTAAAAACTTCTAACGACCACCTATCGCCTATAATATGATGTAATGTTAAAAAAAGCACATGTTCTTCTTCACTTTTTTTAATTAAAGCTACTCTTAGTAACGGATCGGTTGACAAATCAAACGCCCCATTAGCATCTGTACTTTTAATTTGTTCTACGCTAGTACTAAAATCAGTTTCAGAGAGATTTGTGAAATCATATTCTGGAATTTTCAGCTCAAAATTTGGCGTTAATTTCTGAGATAATTGTCCGTCTTCAAGTATATAGGTAGATCGTAATATATCATGTGTTTCAAACATTAATTGTAATGCATGTTTCAGATGATTGGTATTTAACTTCCCTAAGAAAACATAGGATTCAGAATGATTGTAAAAAGGATTTTCAGGATTAAGTTGCTGAAGAAACCATAGGCGCTGTTGACCATGAGAAAGTGCCATTGGCACTCCTTCAGGAGCTTTACTTATGCCCTTTAGTACTTCTTCATTAAGCCGCTGTTTCCATTGGCTTAAGAGCGATTTTTTAGTTGTTTCTTCCACAATCTTTATGAACTTATTCGTTATGCGATTGGCTTAAGCAACCCGACAGATTCCAGAATTGTTCTAAGAAATGCTCTTATATATCCTTCAATTAAAAGATCTACATCTAATGCTCTTTCTAAGAACCAATAAAGCGATATAACAATCAATAGAATTGATCCATACACCAAAATTTTTGGGTACGATTTTCTCTTTCGTATAAAAAATAATATTGGAAAAATTAATGCTATTATACACAGCTGTCCTATTTCAACACCAATATTAAAGCCCAACAATGAAAAAGTCAAAAATTCTGATGTTAATCCTAAATCTGACAATACGCTTGCAAAACCAAAGCCATGAAATAATCCGAATACAAAAGCAATTACCCAATCCTTTCCATTAAAAATAGGACGAATATTGTGATAAGCTGCCAAACCAATTGAAAGGGCAATCACTGATTCAACCAAACGCGACGGTAGATTAATGATTTCTAAAGACGCTAAACTTAATGTTATGGTATGTGCAATGGTAAAGAATGTAACGACCTTTACAATATATAAAAATGCTGGTTTAAAGTTTTCCACTGGAAACCAATCCCATGTAATAAAACCTGATTTGGCTACTTCACCAGTTGCGACTTTCGGTTCTTTAGAATTTCTAAATCTTCTTACAACTGAAGGAAGAATTAGTGCCAAAAGAAATAAGATATGATCTAACCCAATCCATATGTGATAAATTCCTTGTTCAATCATAGCCATAAACCCTTGCCAAATTGAACTATCCGTTAAAGAAAGTGTGTCTTTAGTTTCATCTGGCGAAAATATCAGAGAAATATTTTTTTCATTATTTATCTTCCCCGCTTTCCAAAAGTGCTCAATTACCAAGATACCTCTATGTGTGTTGTCTTTTTCAAAAACTGCTCTATAGTCAACTTCAAGGTTATCTGGAACCTTTTCAGTATTTTCTAAATCAAAACTCATCAACAAGAAGTTACCCATGCCTAAACGTCTTAAGGCGACCTCTTTATATATAATTTGATGATTGCCATAAGTAGAGGAAAAATCTACTTTGTCTTTAAGATATTCTTGCACTTTAGTTACATACGGTTGTAACTCTTCAAGCGATACATCATTTGCAAAATTGGTACCAAACAATTTATTTATTTCTCTTACATTTAGCTCAAATCGAGCTTCTAGCCCACCTTCTTCGAAGACTCTTAAAAAAATATAACTCTGATTTGGTGCGTGAGCTTGTAAAGAAAATAGTGGAGCAAGAAATAATACTAGCGCTAAAATACGGATGTACTTTGCCATGGATTTGTCAATTAATTAATATTCTTTTTCAGTAGCAATTCGAAACTTTTACATCTCGGAGTTAATGCAATTAACGGATATTTTTTGAGCAATTCATAATTAATGGCTGAAAGAAATACAAAATCATTAATCAACGGCTACACAATACCTTTCATCGGATCTTCTGGAAAATACTAAAAAAATCTTAATAAAAATGATTACATTGACCCACTACTAGTTGCGCTATCAGCCAGTAGTTTAAAATTACTATGAAAAAAGAAACTCAGAAAACCCTGATTTTATCAGGCGATGACGTGAACGCCATTGTTGATAAATTCGGACTTAACAAATTGATGGACAGATTGATATCTGATCTAACGAAGGCGATTGAATCATTTGACCCTCAGCACACTAAAATTCCAATTCGTGATGGTTTTAACTATAAAGGTGAAAACCCTGGTCTAGTTGAATGGATGCCATTACACCAAAAAGGTAAAGAAATTACCATAAAAGTAGTTGGTTATCATCCAAGAAATCCTGAAACGCACTTATTGCCAACCATTTTATCAACTATCTCTTCTTATGACACTACAACGGGTCATTTAAAAGGGTTAGTAGACGGAGTTTTACTAACTGCCTTAAGAACAGGAGCTACATCTGCAATTGCAAGTACATATTTAGCGGATCCAAAAAGCAAAATTCTTGGTCTTATAGGTTGCGGTGCACAAGCTGTTACTCAACTTCATGCCATCTCTAGAGTATTTGACTTGAATCTTATATTGATTAATGATATCGATTCAGAAACAATGGAATCTTTTAAGAACCGATGTGAAATGCTTGATATTAATGCCGAAATTAGGCAAGCTTCATTACTAGAAATTGTCAAAGAAAGTGACATTGTTTGCACTTCTACTTCCATTGAAGTTGGTGAAGGCCCACTTTTTGAAAATATTGATGTCAATTCAAAAATACACATCAATGCTGTTGGCTCTGATTTTCCTGGAAAAACAGAACTCCCTTTAAGTTTGTTGAAAGAAAGTATTGTTGTACCCGACTTTCTCAATCAGGCACTGGTAGAAGGTGAATGTCAACAACTTGAAACAAGTGATATTGGTCCTGATTTAATTGATGTCATTCAAAATAAAGAAAGCAAATTGGATCCTTTCAATCAGAAAACAGTTTTTGATTCTACTGGATGGGCTTTGGAGGATCAAGTTGTTATGAATTTATTTCTTGAATTAGCAGAAAAATTCAACGTTGGTACAGAACTAGAAATTGAGAATACATCAGAAGATGCTAAAAACCCCTATCATTTTATGTTGAAAGCGGTTCAGGTTTAAGATTATTCTATAGGAATATTTATTTCCAATAGTTCCTTATTTCTAATTTCTCTAAATCCCTTTTCTTTTGAATAAAGAGTTGTGGTTTCAATGACCTTTACCTTTACAATTTCATCTTTGCCATCAGAAAATAAATCAGTAGGAAACGTTAATAACATTCTGGGTGGTTGTATATAATCCATATAATTTTCACCGGGGTAACTTTCATTCCAATTACTGACGAAGCGCTGCACAAAGTCAATAAAACTAGACTTTGATTTTTCATTGTAGTATATTTTACCATTTTCTGATTCAAAATTACTAATAGATTCTTCAGATTGTGGTACTCTTAAAAAGCTACTTGTTTGAACATTTGTAGCGCCCCAAAGAATTGGCAATCTTGGTTCATTATTCAAATATTTAAACTTACCTGTGGTAAATTGAAAAACATAAGGGGAAAAAAATTTGGGCGTTAATTGTACTACATTTCCGTTTGCTGTTTCTGCAAAAAATTTATGCGTATAATTTAATGGTGTATCTAACCATGACAATGGTATTGGACGTGACCAAAATTGCCCCATACCAATTAAAAAAAATGCAACTACAAAATACTTTTTTGTAAATAAAATTGAATTTTCCACCGCTTTTTCATTCAAAAAAAAGTATAACACAAGAATTAATATTAGTGACCATAACCAAAAAAATATCCCCGAATAAACCACAATACCCATATGCATGATTATGGCGCCTATCAAACAATATCTTGCCCATTTCAAGTTAATAAACATAAATAATACACCTATTTCAATCGACAATGTGAAGACCTTTAATGGAAAGTTAAAATATTCTAAGAAAGCAGTAGCACTTGAAATAAATTCAGGGCTAGCCCAGCTAAACCAACCATTTCCGTACATTGAAGGCACCAAATAATTAATTTTGTTATATAAAATCCATTCAAAACCTGTGAAAACCTTTCGTATTCCTGATGCAAAATAATGAACCCCAACTAGGCAGCTTACCATAAACACAAAATCTCTATAATTAAAACGTTTAAATACAATTCTGGCAAATAAGAACACTGTAAAGAGAATCAACAATCGAATTGGTAGTAAAGGCGCTGCTAGAGAAAACAATTGTATTACCTCTTCTTGACCAATAATGGGCAATAACATACTGAGAAATGAGACAACGAAGATAGGACGATAAAAAATCAATAAAGCTGTAGCACAAAGTAGAATCCTGTCATAGACATGCCATTGATCAAAATAGTAATTGTAATTATACGTTGAAAAAATCCATGTTAAAATCAAGCCAATTGCAGTTAAAAAAAGACGGATTTGATTACCTTTTTCGAATGATTTCCATGGAATAACCACATGTTTAGCATAGATAATGACTAATAAAATACATAGTATAGGAATATAAATGGTACTTCCTATTTTTTTAAGAAATTCCCAATAAATAAAAGTACTTGAATACGAATCAAAGGGAAGTGATGTGATTCTAAATAATACTTTTTCAATTAAATAAAAAGCTAATACTATTCCGGATATTCTACTAATCAAGTGTAACCAGGGTTCTCTAATCGGATTCTGCTTTTCATTCCAAAAATCAACAAAGAAATTTT
The DNA here is from genome assembly GCF_016811105.1 of Aurantibacter crassamenti. GTDB lineage: Bacteria > Bacteroidota > Bacteroidia > Flavobacteriales > Flavobacteriaceae > Aurantibacter_A > Aurantibacter_A crassamenti. Next base: position 2,857,113 of record NZ_JAFBGM010000001.1, on the reverse strand, counting down.
TTAGATTTCCTAAAGGCGATTTTTTTTTATCTGCGGTGACATTTTCGATAACCTAAGAATTAGTTCATATTCTCGTTAAATTTAGGTATTTATTAGTTCAAGCGCTTTAGATTCATTTGATTCCCTTGAGAAGAAAATGTATTTTTATAAAAAAAATTGCTGTCAGAATTCCACTCTTCTAATAAAAGTGCTTTTTGATGGTGTTGCTATTACGTCATTAATCGACAATCAAAAATCAACACGGGATAAATCATCGCTAATTGGTGTGTTTTATTTCCCTAGACAATGGGTCGATCTAGTTTTCAGACTACCGTTTTTTAAAGCGTATAAAAATTATTTCAAGTGGAAAAGATTTCAGAAGTTGAGCTAAATACTGTGAATTCCCTTACCAAAAGTCAATCACTACTGTGGATTGGTCAAGAAATGGAACCTGAAAGTCCCATGTACAACATGGTATTAAGCTTTGACTTTAATGGTGAAATTGAAGTTGACCATTTTAAGACTGCTTTTCAAAAGGTTATTAATGAAAGTGATGCCTTGCGAACAGTATTTATTAAAAAGCAAAATAGACCAACTCAAAAAGTTCTCAATGAGTTTATATATGAAATGGAGGTTTTAGATTTCTCTTCAACATCAAAACCCGAAGAAGCATACAAAATATGGGAACAAAAAAGAACAAAACACATTTTCAATTTAGCTAAATGTCTGTTCGACAGCGTTCTAATTAAAATTTCAAATTCACAATTTATATGGTATTTTAATCAGCACCACCTAACTACTGATGCTTGGAGCACTTCTGTGATTTATACTAGAGTGAAAGATCACTATTCACAATTGTGTTTAAATAATTCAAGTAAATTACCTGAAACACCTCAATTTCAGAGCTTTATAAATTATGAAAATGAAAAGAAGAATAAGACCACAGACGTAAAAAACTATTGGAGAGATAAACTTAATTCCGAAGAAATACTTCCTCAATTTTACAATAAGAAAGTCACTAAATCCACAACTGAATCCGTTAGAATTCATCTTAATTTAGGTGCTGAACGTTCTGAAAAATTGCGTCAATTAGGACTTGAAAAAGGAGTAAGATCTTGGACTCCTCAATTAACCATATACAACATATTTCTAACTACATTATATGCTTACCTCTATCGTGTGAGTTCACAACGTAGACTAATTATTGGTTCACCTGCACATAATAGACCAACCAACGATTTTAAACAAACCATTGGAATATTTATTGAGATCTTTCCACTAATCACCGAAATTGATGATGATGAAACTTTTGTTTCTTTACTTGAGAAAGTACAATTAGAGAGTAATGGTTTTCTCAAATATGCTCAGCCAGGTGCTTCACTAGCTGAATTGAATAGAAATTTCAATGTATTTTTAAACTACATAACAGCCACTTATTCTGATTTTAATGGTATTCCAATGCATTCTGAATGGGTGCACCCAGGTCATTCTGATCCTAAGCATCATTTACGAGTGCAAATACATGATTTTGATAATTCTGGTGCAATACAGCTATATTTCGATTTAAATTGCGCAGTTTTTGAGGAGGATAAATATGAGGCTGTTCCACAACACTTTTTAGCTCTTCTTGATGCCTTTATCGAAGACAAACAAGCGAACATAGAAAAGGTAAGGCTAATCAGCCAAGCCGAATACAGAAAAACAATTGTTGAATTTAATGCAAGTTCGCATCAAAATACAAATCAAAATATTATTTCTCAATTTGAGAAACAAGCACTAAAGACTCCTAATTTAACTGCATTAGTTTTTAAGGACTTCTCTTTAAACTATCGTGAGTTAAATGAAAGAGCCAACCAGTTAGCACATTATCTTGTTAGTCAAAATATAGGTCAAGACTCGCAAATAGCATTTTTACAAAAACGGTCGCCAAATTATGTAATTAGTAATTTGGCTGCGTTAAAAGTTGGTGCAACTTTTGTGGCCATTCCAAGTAATTATCCAAAAGAACGAATTGAGTATTTATTAGAAGATAGTAAGGCTAGCCTGCTTATTGGTAGTGATGCTACGCTAGATTCATTTGTTCCTGCAAAGACAAAATCAATAAATATAGACAGCCTTGAAAAGGAGATTCAGAAATACTCTACTGCAAATTTAGAGCTGGATATTTCCGAAAATTCAATAGCCTATTTAATTTACACCTCTGGCTCAACTGGAAGACCTAAAGGAGTTAAAATCATTAATAAAGGACTGACAAATTATATAGCATGGACACATCGTACGTTTGTCAAAGCACCTAACCCAGCTGTGGCTTTATTCACAACAGTTGGTTTTGATATTACACCGAATTCTATTTTTTTACCATTGATTTGCGGAGGTGCTATTCATGTATACCAAGAAACAGATGACGCAGTAGACCTATCTCTTCTTGATGTAATGGAAGACAATAAAGTTGATTATATAAAACTTACTCCATCACATTTAAGCTTTTTAAAAGGGAAGAAATTTCCGATTAGCAAAGTGGATGTCATCGCTGTTATTGGTGAGGAATTTAAAACAGATTTAGGGCAACATATTCACGATGCCTTTGATGGAAAAGTAACAATTTTTAATGAATATGGCCCTGCGGAAGCAACTATAGGCTGCGCAGTTCATAAATTCGTTTCAGGTAGTGATTCTCCAAGTATCCCCATAGGAAAACCAATTCCGAATATGGAAATCTATATATTGGATAAATACTTGAATCCCGTACCGCAAGGTATTCCTGGAGAAATATATATTGCCGGTGTTGGCTTATCTGATGGATATTGGGAACGACCAGATTTAACGCCTATTAAATTTGTTGCCAACCCTTTTGTGCCAGGTACAAAAATGTATCGAACAGAAGATTTAGCCAGAATCAACGAAGATGGAATCTTAGAATTCTTAGGCAGAGTTGATTTTCAGGTAAAACTCAATGGTCATCGCATTGAGTTAGGAGAAATTGAGGCCTTAATAATCGATTTTGAGACTATAAATGACAGTGTTGTATTGTTAGATGAAAGAGATGGTTTAAAAAGTTTAACCGCTTATTTCACGGCTAAAGTCCCGATTGAATTACCTGAACTTCAAAAACATTTGAATCAGAAGTTACCGAGGTACATGATTCCATCTCATTTTAAACAGCTGGAAGAGTTTCCGTTGTCTTCAAATGGAAAAGTTGACCGAAAAATATTAAGAACTTTTGAGACGGCTGTAGTTGATTCGAAAAATGAATATGTGGCTCCCGCGACAGAAATAGAAGAGCTAATTGCTGCAATTTGGCAAGAAGTACTAGGAACTCCTAAAATTGGGATTCATGACAATTTCCTAGAATTAGGAGGAGAATCGCTTATGGCACTTAGAGTAGCATCTCGCATAAAAGAGGTCTTAGAACTAAATATTTCACTCGACCTTATTTTCAAACTGCCTACAGTTTTCAAAATATCTGAGCATATTGAGAACACTATAATAGAACTATTAAATAGTGAATCATCAGGGTCAGTTAAATAAATTGTAATGTAGACCCGTAAAAATATTAAATTAAAAAAAGACTAAAATTTGAATTTCAATTGGACCAAAGAACAGCTTGAATATAAACTCAAGGTTATTGAGTTTGCTAAAAATCATTTGAACAATGATTTGGTGCAAAAAGACCTGAATTGCTCTTTTGCAGCCGATAATTGGCAAAAATGTGCTGAATTTGGAATTCAACAACTAGCAGCCCCAAAGTCTTTTGGAGGGCAATTTGACGAAATTGATATACTTCATGCCACATTAGCCATGGAAGGTTTAGGTTATGGTTGTAAAGACAACGGACTGCCTTTTTCGCTTAATGCGCAAATGTGGACAGTTCAAATGCCTATTTCTCAATTTGGTACTGATTTTCAAAAAGAAAAGTATTTGAAAGGTATGGCCTCCGGTAAATTGATTGGCAGTCATGCTTTAACTGAACCTAATGCTGGTTCTGATGTTTTTAGTATGCAAACGGTGGCTGAAAAAGTTGATGGTGGGTATATTTTGAACGGAAAAAAGCACTTGATTACACTCGGTCCTATTGCTGACATTTCATTGGTTTTTGCGAATGCAAGGCCTAAAATGGGCAAATGGGGAATTACCGGCTTTATTGTTGAAAAAGGCACTAAAGGTTTCAATCAAAGTGAAAATATGGCTAAAATGGGACTTAGAACAGTGCCTATTGGTGAACTTACATTTGACAATTGTTTTGTGCCTGACGAAAACCGTCTTGGTGCAGAAGGAGCTGGCTGGGGTATTACTACGTCAACTTTAGAATATGATCGCTGCTGCATTCTGGCAAGTCAATTGGGTTCTATGGAAAGGCAATTGGATGAGACCGTTAAATTTGTTAAGCAAAGAAAGCAATTCGGTAAATCTATAGGTGACTTTCAATCCGTTTCAAATAGAATTGCGAATATGAAACTGCGGTTAGAAACTTCACGATTGTTACTATATCAGGTAGCTTGGCTGAAAAGTCAAGGAAAATCTGCTATGATGGAAGCTGCCTTACTAAAGTTGCAACTCAGTGAAAGTTTTGTAGAATCAAGCCTTGATGCGATTCGTTGTAATGGCGGTCGCGGGTATTTAACAGAAAATGAAGTAGAACGTGATCTTAGAGATGCCGTAGGAGGCGTTCTGTATGCTGGCACGTCTGATATACAACGAAATATAATCTCAAACCTTCTAGGTTTATAATTAAACTATGATATCAACCTTCCCCCAAAGTTTAAAAGCGGCTGCTTTAAAGCATCCGAAACATACTGCATTTCGTTGTGGAAGTACTGATATTTCATATAATCAACTTGACGAGAAGACGGATCAACTTGCTTCGCATCTATGTTCAATTGGAGTTAAAAAAGGTGACAAAGTAGGTGTCTATATGAATAGATGTATTGAGACTTCAATAGCCATATACGGAATAATGAAAACTGGGGCAGCCTACGTACCCATAGACGCTACCCTACCCTTAACACGTGTAGCATATTTGTTGAATGACTGTGAAATTGAACATTTAGTTAGTATTCCTCTTTTGAATAGAAAACATAGTGCGCTTGCTGCGTATCAAACTCCATTAAAATCAATACTAGGAAGTTCTGCTGAGTTAAATATTGATTCAACTACTTGGGATGACATTTTTAATACTTCTATCCATAACTTAGATGAAGTCAACATTGAAGCTGATGATTTGGCCTATATTATGTATACCTCTGGATCCACAGGGTTTCCGAAAGGAATTATGCATACGCATTATAGCGGATTGAATTATGCTAAACTTTCAATTAACCACTTTAACCTAACCAATGATGACATTTTAGCGAATCACGCTCCGCTTCATTTTGATATTTCTACACTTGGGTATTTTGCTGGACCCCTGGCTTGTGCAACTACTGTAATTGTAACAGATGCCCATACCAAAATGCCAACTAGTTTGGCTAATTTAATAGCGACAGAAAAAATTACTTTGTGGTATTCTGTTCCACTAGCTTTGGTTCAAATGTTACAAACAGGAATTTTAGAACAATTAGACTTAAGTGCATTGCGATTAGTGCTTTTTGGAGGAGAAGTTTTTACAAACAAATACTTATCTGAATTGATGCATTTGCTTCCAAAGCCATCTTTTTATAACATCTATGGCCCTGCGGAAGTAAATCAATGTACCAGTTATCATGTTAAAAATCCACCTGAAGATAAAACAATACTACCTATAGGTAAGGTCTGGGAAGATACCGACTACTTGATTTTTGACAAGAATGATCAAAATGTGGCAGATGGTGAAATTGGTGAACTTTTGATTCACTCAACAACTAGAATGAAAGGATATTGGAATAATCTTGAATTGACAAAAAAATCTTCCTATAATCAAACCTTTGAAAATTCTTTCCGTATATATCATCGAACCGGTGATTTGGTAAGGATAGATGATGCTGGAGAATTACTATTTATGGGTAGAAATGACCGACAAGTGAAAATTAGAGGCTACCGAATAGAAATAGATGAAATTGAAGCCTGTATTGCCCAGAATAATGAAGTTTCAGAGGTGGCTGTTGTTATTGTAGAAACCATTGAAAAAGAAAAGGAAATTTGTGCCATAATCATTAAAAAAGAGAACAGCACGCTAAGCGACAAAGACATAAAAACCTTTTGTAAAGCCCAAATTCCAGTATATGCCGTTCCGCAAAGAATTGAATTTATGGACAGTTTTCCGCGAACGGGTTCTGAAAAAATTGATAGAAATAGAATAATAGAGATGTTAACCAAATAAGAATGACCGAAATAATACTAGAATACATATCAAAAATATTGTCAAACGAGCAGCTAGAAGACGAATTACAAGCTGAAGATGATTTGCTCGGTGGTGGTATTTTAGATTCATTAGGTATGATGAAACTCATTTTGTTCATTGAGGAAAAATTTAATGTAAAAGTTCCACCAGAAGACATGACTATTGAAAATTTCATGACTGTAGACCATATAACCACATATTTAAATAAAAAGTAAAATTTGAATAAAAAGGAAATCATATATAAACGTATTGCCATACTCATGGCAATTTGTTATGTGCTGAACTTGATGCAATATCAGATCGCCCCTGTTTTGCATACAATTTCGCATATTATTGAAATTCCTTCAGGTTTTATCTCACATGAATCATCTTCAATCACTGAGTATGATTCTCATAATCATGTTCATCATGAAACTGAAGATGTAAAACATGAACATCAAATTATTGATGTAATTGATTGGGTTTTGGAAGTTTCCAACGACAGTAACCATTCAGATGAAACTTTGCTTTCAGAGGTTAAGTTCGAAAAACACCTATTTACTTATGAATATGTAAAACATATTGTTTTTAACGTTGAAGTGCATCCTAATTTTTCATCATTCTCAAAAAAGGAAAAAAAGGGACATCCTAATAAAAGTAAACAACCTCCGCAACTTGCCTAGACAACCTCTTTCTAATACAACTAAAAATTTTTAGAAAGCTTCTCAAAAATTTAAAATAACAACTTATTAAAACCGACGTAAAAAGCGCTTCGAGTGGTTTTACGTCTCATAATATTCTATAAATGAAAAATTATATAATTTACATAGTGCTTTCGGTTGTCTTTATGGCAAATTTAAGTGCACACGAATTATCAGGTACAGTTAAGGCACAAGATAACAAACCAATTGATGGTGTTGGTGTATACAACAAAACAACGGGTGGTTATACCTATACTAATGTTTCTGGGTATTTTGAACTGGATGACATTTCAACTGGTGACCGTATTTTTTTCTACAGCCTTGGATATAAAACCCAAGAATTAACGATTCAAGAATCGCAATTAGACAGTACCATTAAGGTTGTACTTGAAGCAGCTGCGGTTTCTTTGGATCAGGTAGTATTGGTTTCAAAAGTGAATGCGATGAGCCATTTTGTAAACGTTGATGTGAAGGCAAATCCTGTGAAGTCATCTCAAGAAATTCTGAGAAAAATACCAGGATTAATCATCGGACAACATGCTGGTGGTGGAAAAGCTGAACAAATCTTTTTAAGAGGATTTGATATTGACCACGGTACAGATATCGCTATTGATGTTGATGGTTTGCCAGTCAATATGGTTTCTCATGCACATGGTCAAGGTTATGCAGATATGCACTTTATTATCCCAGAAACAATTGATAATATTGATTTTGGAAAAGGCGCTTATTATGCTGATAAAGGTAACTTTAACACCGCAGGTTATGTTGGGCTAAAAACCAAAAAGAACATTGATGACAATATGCTTTCAGTAGAAGCTGGTATGTTTAATACACTTCGAACTGTAGGTATGTTGAAATTGTCTGAAGGCGAGTTTAGCAATGCTTATATTGCTTCTGCACTAACATTAACTGACGGTGCTTTTGATTCACCACAGAATTTTAACCGCTTAAACATTATGGCGCGTTATAATTACAACAATCAAGAAAATCAAGATCTGAGCCTTACACTTTCACATTTTCAGAGTAAATGGGATGCCTCAGGTCAAATTCCGCAACGGGCAATTGATCAAGGTTTAATCGGACGATTTGGAGCCATTGATGATACTGAAGGTGGTAATACTAGTAGATCTAACTTTTTAGTAAATCATACACGTCAATTAGATGAACATTCAAGAGTAAAATCAAAAGCCTACATTTCAAAATATGACTTTGAACTATTCTCCAATTTTACATTTTTCTTGGAAGACCCTGTAAATGCAGATCAGATTCGTCAAAAAGAAGATCGTACAATCATCGGAGCCGAAACGGCTTATGAACATTCAATTCATGTTGGTGATCACGATTCACAATTAAAATATGAAGCGGGAATAGGTTTTCGTTATGATGATGTTAATGACGTTCAACTTTCTAGAACTAAAAATAGAAAAGAGCTTTTAGAACGTTTGGCATATGGTAACGTAGACGAAACCAACGGTTATAGCTTTATTAACCTTACGTATAAGAAAAACAAGTGGACGATTAATCCTGGGTTGCGTTTAGACTATTTTAAATTCGATTATGAAAATTTGCTAACAGAAACGTATGACAGTAAAAGTCAAGACAAACTGTTTTTAGGTCCAAAATTGAATGTGCTATTTGCTGCCTCTCCTTCTGTGCAGATTTTTGGTAAAACAGGAGTTGGTTTCCATTCTAATGATACAAGGGTGGTTATAGCAAATGATGCTGATGAAATTCTACCGGCAGCTTATTCTTTTGATGTTGGTGGTATATTTAAACCAACGAACAAAATTGTAATTAATGCAGCTTTATGGAATCTGTTTTTAGAGCAAGAATTTGTTTATGTTGGTGATGCTGGTATTGTAGAACCTAGTGGAAAAACAAGACGTTATGGCGTAGATTTCGGTGTTCGTTATCAATTAACAGATTGGCTTTATGCAAATGGTGATATCAACTACACCTATGCAAGAAGTACCGAAGAACCAGCAGGCGCTGATTATATTCCATTAGCACCAGATCTTACTTCTTCAGGCGGATTATCTTTTAGAGATCTAGGTAATTTGTCTGGAGGAATAAATTATCGTTATATCAAAAATCGTCCCGCGAATGAAGATAATTCTATTGTAGCAGAAGGCTATTTTGTTACCGATATGAATATTAACTATGCCTTGAATAATTGGACATTCGGTGTTATTGTAGAAAATCTTTTCGATACAGAATGGAATGAAACTCAATTTGCAACGGAAAGTAGATTGTTCAATGAAACCAATCCAACAGAAGAGATTCATTTTACACCAGGTATTCCATTTTACCTAAGAGGAAAAGTTTCGGTAAGATTCTAATTCTGTACTTTTGATTAAAATTTGAAAGTGCATTTTAAAGAAAATATCATAGCGCTAGCAACAGCTTCAGGTGCTGGTGCAATTGCAATTATACGCTTATCGGGTGAAGATGTAATTTCTTTAGCCGATAAGCATTTTAAATCAGTACGAGGTAAAAGCTTACTTCAACAAAAAAGCCATACCATTCATTTAGGTCATATTATTGATGGTAAAAAAACCTATGATGAAGCTCTGGTCTCAGTCTTTAAAGGACCAAATTCATATACTGGTGAAAATATAATTGAGATTTCTTGTCACGGATCTCCTTTTATTCAACAACAAATTTTACAATTATTTCTTTCCAATGGATGCAGAATGGCACAAGCTGGTGAATTTACGCTACGTGCTTTTTTAAATGGAAAAATGGATTTAAGCCAAGCGGAAGCAGTGGCCGATTTAATTGCATCTGAAAACGAAGCGAGTCACCAAATTGCAATGAATCAAATGCGTGGTGGTTTTTCTTCAGAAATAAAAAAACTACGAGAACAGCTTTTAAATTTTGCTTCTTTAATTGAGCTAGAACTTGATTTTTCTGAGGAAGATGTAGAGTTTGCCGATAGAACAGCATTTGAAAAATTGCTAATGCATATTGAACAAGTTCTTAAAAACTTGATTGATAGTTTTGCAATAGGTAACGTAATTAAAAATGGAATTCCCGTTGCAATAATTGGTGAACCTAATGTTGGAAAATCAACACTTTTAAATGCCTTATTAAATGATGACCGAGCTATTGTTTCTGAAATAGCAGGTACTACTCGAGACACCATTGAAGACGAAATTGCTATAGGTGGTATCGGATTTCGATTTATTGATACAGCAGGAATTCGTGATACGGCTGATGTTGTAGAAAGTATTGGAATTAAAAAAACTTTTGAAAAAATTGAGCAAGCACAGGTAGTTGTTTATTTAATTGATAGCACCGAATTAAGTGCCAATAGACTTTCTTCCTTACAAATAGAAATCTCAAAAATAAAAAATAAACACCCGCAAAAGCCTTGTATAGTAATAGTCAATAAAATAGACCAATTAGATTCTGAAAGAAAGACTTTTATTCAAAACCAATTACCTGAGGCCTTATTCTTGTCTGCAAAAAACAAAACAGGCCTTGAAGAATTGAAACAAAAATTACTTGGTTTTGTAAATACGGGTGCACTCAGAAATAATGAAACAATTGTCACCAATAGCCGTCATTACGATTCACTTTTAAAAGCCTTATCTGAAATAGAAAAAGTGCGTTTAGGCATGTCTGAAGAGTTACCTAGTGATCTACTAGCTATTGATATTCGCGAGGCCTTACATTACTTGGGTGAAATTACCGGTCAAGTTACCAATGATGAATTGCTGGGTAATATTTTTGCTAATTTTTGTATCGGGAAATAATGATTATTAAAGAACTAATAGGAGATTTTGACATTCTGGGGAAAAACCAAGATGCGGAAGGAAGTGCCTATAAAGGATCACTGAATTTATCACTAGACGTGAATGGTCGTATTGTTGCAGTATGGACGATTGGAAAGAACGAAAGCCAACACGGAACAGGTTTTTTTAAAGATAATATCTTGGTCATTAACTTTAATTATATCGGCGCAAACGATCAAATTTATAAGGGCGTAGTAGTCTACCGCTGTTTAACTAAAGATATTTTAGAGGGGTTTTGGTCAGAAAAACATGGAAATCCGCTTTACTTGGGGACTGAAAACTGTTTTAGACGTAACGAAAATACAAGCGGTATTCATTAAATAATGCGCCCATCACCGAGTACTCCATTTCTTTAAAATCTCATTTAATTCCACAAAGTTTACTTCACCAAGCGCCATTTCTTTCGTGGCTTACGAGATAGTAGATCATTGGCTTCAGAATCACCAATACATTTTTCTTTTTCAGAATCCCACTCTAGTTTTCTTTTCAAGCGATAGGAAATCAAGCCTAAATGCATGGGTAAGGTCATTTTTCGCGCATAGGCCAAATTTGACTCTGGCTGTACTCGTGACTTTACCGCATCAACAAAATTCTGTTGGTGGCCTGGAGAGCGTACCAAGGTCTTTGGTACTTCAGGAATATCAGTTACGGTTTCGCCATTAATCGTTATTTCACGACTGTTGTAATCGCAAATTAAAGTACCTTTATCTCCTTCAAAATAGGCGCCAATACTTCGGTCTGCAGCTCCTGGAACATTCGGTGGTTTACTAGTCCAGTGAATTTTCAAATTTTCAAATTCGTAATCGATATCAATCCACTTAGGAGTGTTCGCAATACCATCGGCTTCTTCACCTCGGGCATCAATACTTTTTAATCCTTTGGGCTCTAAAGCCCAAAAAGCTACATCGGCGATATGACACCAGAAATCAGCAAAGACACCCCCTGAATAATCTAAAAAATATCTATACGTAAAGTGGCACTTTTCAGGTATATAATCAACCAAAGGCGCAGGCCCTAGCCACATATCCCAATTTAAACCTTTTGGCACCGCTAGTGATTTTGGCTGACCCAAATTGGGTGTATCACCACTTTTCCATAAGCGAACTGTTTTGACAGTACCAATGACACCAGACTTAATAATTTCTACAACACGATGGTAATTATCAGTAGCATGAATCTGATTACCCATTTGAAAAATACTATTATTTTTCTCTAGGTTTTTAAGCATCATCTGCCCTTCATTGATATTGTATGATAGTGGTTTTTCACCATAAACATCTTTTCCAGCTTGAAATGCGAGAGTTGCAATTTGTGCATGCCAATGATCGGGCGTTGCACATGTAATTGCATCAATATCTGGCCGGTCTAAAATGTGTCTAAAATCACTGTAACCTTGTACCTTTTTTCCGGGTTGTAGCGTCTCCATGGCTTTTAAACTACTTGCTAGATGCGATTCGTCAACATCGCAAAGCGCTACAACGTCTACTTCAGGAAGCCCAGTAAACCATTTCATGTGATTATTACCCATACCTCCTACTCCGATATGTGCTACGCGCAAGCGATCGCTCGGCGCAAACTTTGCAAATGCAGAAGGTACTACAGTAAGGCCCAAAAGCCCTAAACCACTTTGTTTTATGAATTTTCTTCGTGGTTGATTTTTTATCGACATGTTGTGTTTTTTGGTTCGTATTAAATATAGGTATTCCCAATTACAAAAGCCAATTGCATGATTAAATGAAAACCAAAATAATAAAAATAGTAACCGACAAATGGACTCAGAAAATCGAATCCTTTTAAAATCAATTCTAACTTCTCATAAAACTAAATCATACTTTGGTCGATAATAGAGACTTAACTAATATGATTTAAATTGCTGATTATCTTGACATCTCAGTCAAAACTGTTGAAGCTCAAATTACCAAAGCCTTTCGTATTTTAAAGCTTAAACTGGGAGAAAAATATAAAACCATTTTAATATTAATCTTTGGTGCTAACCAATCGCATTTTCAAAATAGTTTAAATTAATGTTCAAACCAACATTACTACAATAATTATAATCGTTCCATAAGAAATCATGTTTCTGTAGCTCAAAAAAATACCCTTCAATTTTTAAATTGAAGGGTATTAAAATATATTCTAAGAATTAAGATTGTTAGATGTAACTATTTAGCTGAAACACTATCCAAAGCCTTACCTATTAATGTGTTTCCTGATATAATCTCAACTGTTTTATTCTGTAATGCATCATCATGTAAAACTCGAGTTAACACCTGAGCTACATCATCTCTACTAATTGAACCCTGTTCAGTTAATGATTTTTCTAAGGTGATTTTACCTTCTCCTTTTTCATTAGTTAGTGAGCCAGGCCTAATAATTGTATAAGGAATGTTATTTGATTTTAAATATTCGTCCGCATTATGTTTTGCTTTTAAATATTCTTGTAGCTCTGATGCTTTTTCAGGGCTGTCTGCACCCATTGAGCTGAGCATAATGAATTTCTTTAATGAAGCTTTACGAGAGGCATCTACCATTTTTTTTGCTCCCTCTTGATCAACTTCAATTACTTTTTTTCCTCCAGAACCCGCAGTAAATACTACTTTGTCGATATCTTTCATAGTATGTGCGATATCTTCTTCAAGATTACCAAGTACTGTTTTAACTTTTTGAGCTTCAAATTGTGGTATTTGGCTCTCTTTTCGTACCATAGCTATGGGTTCAAAATATTGAGACGCTTTTAATAAATTAACTACTTTTTTTCCGGTGGTACCTGTGGCACCTACTACTAATATATTTTCCATTTTTATGATCTATTTTAAATTATTACGATTTGGTTATTGACTTTACATTCACAAACTCTCTAATACCAAAGCCACCATGTTCTCGTCCGTAACCTGATTCTTTTACGCCACCAAATGGCATATTCGGGTAGGCTAAACCGAAAGAATTGATATGTATCATTCCTGTATCAAAATGATTCTTTGCTAGGTCTATCGCCTTGTCTTCATCATTACTGAAAATTCCGCCACCTAATCCAAATTTACTATCATTGGCAATCCGCATAGCATCTTCATTATCCTTTGCTTTTATCAAAGAAGCAACAGGACCAAAAAGTTCTTCGCTATAAGCAGGTTGATCTGGTGTAATGTTTTCTAATACTGTTGCAGGATAATAAAACCCTGTTGTTTTAGGTATTTCGCCACCACACAAAATTTTTGCTCCTTTTTCAACACTTTTACGTACTTTATTATGGAGTTCTTTTCTTAAATCTTTGCGGGCAATAGGGCCTAAACCTGATTTTTCATTTGTAGGGTCACCGGTTACAACATTTTTCATGATTTCAACAAATTTTGACTTGAACTCCTCATAAACTGCGTCTACCACAATGAATCGTTTAGCAGCGACACAGGTTTCACCATTGTTATAAAGTCGGCCTTGTGCGCAAGTTTCAGCAGCCAAATCAACATCAGCATCATCTAAAACGATATAAGCGTCATTACTTCCTAATTCTAATACGGTTTTCTTTAGTACCTCAGCAGATTTTTTAGCCACATGTCTTCCTGCATCTGAACTTCCGGTCAAGGTAATTCCCCTCACCAATTCATTTTTAATAATCGTATCAGAGACATCATGATCAATAATTAGTACTTTAAATAAATCTTTTGGAAGACCACCTTCATCAAATATTTCTTTCAACTTTAAAGCAGATCCAGTTACGTTTTTGGCATGCTTTAATAAGACGCCATTACCTGCCATCAAATTAACAATAGAATAGCGTATGGCCTGATATAGTGGAAAATTCCATGGCTGTATTCCGTATATTACTCCTATTGGAGCATAGTGAATAGTACCTTTTCCTCCATCAAACAAATCTCTGTGTTCATCTTTTAGTTGTTGCAAACCTGCTGAAGCGGTATAGTTGCATATGCCAACACACAGCTCTATTTCTTGGTAGCTCTGTGCTAATAATTTACCCATCTCTTGGGTCATTAATTGAGCATATGAATCTTTATTCTTCTCTAAAGCTTTTGCGATAGATTGTAAAACTTTGGCGCGCTCTTCTAAAGTTGTTAATTTCCATTTTAAAAAAGCATTGTGACAATCTTCAACCGCTTTATGGGCTTCAGTTTTTGTCATATAATCATAATGTTTTATTGTTTTTTCTGTTGCAGGATTAATAGTATCAAATCCATTATTATTGTCCTTATCGCTCATTATTCACTTTCTTTAATGTTCTTAAAATTTGAACTTATTCAAAAGTAGTTTGATGCTTAAGTGTACGCTAGCTGTATCACTCAAAATGTTGCCGTAAATGGATACTCTTATCATACAAAATATGATAATACTCAATTGCGTGAACTGATATTAACTATACTTTTTTATGAAAACCTGTGAAAAATTCTGTACAAAAACCATTTGAATATCAAAAGAAGATACCTCGTTTATTATCCTTTATAAAGTTGTTAAAGAATACTCAAATCAATTTTTATTCGCTAGTTAACTATTAAAACGAAGTGTTTCAACTTTACTTTAATAGAGTAAACACCAAAAAGTAGAATGTATTTTTGAAAATAAAGCCATACTCTTTTCTCCACTAGAAAAGAGTATGGCTTTTTAAAAGGAGTGTAAATATTGCTTAGTTTTCTTCACATCTAAGTCAATCGACCTTGCTATTTTAGTCAACATTAATAAGCGATAGTCAGCACTAATTTTTACAATGAAGTGTCTAAAATTTATGTGCTTATGTTCAAATGCTTGAAATTAAAACACAATTTATTAACTCCATAATCGGTCATGTGAGCGCTTTTCATTCCATTTCGGAGTAGGCGCGAAATAACTTTTATCTTCATCGTGTAAATGTTTTTTAATTTCATCTTCATTCAGTTCAACACCTAATCCTGGAGCATCAGATGGTACATTCGCAAACCCTTTTGTATAAAGCTCTTGCTTACCTACCATTTTAACTAGTTTTGGCCACCATGGATTGTCAACGCACTGTACAGGCATTTCCAAAGCCAAAAAGTTTTGTGTTGCTGCAGCACAATGAACATTTGCCATAAAAGAAATTGGTGTTCCTGCAAAATGCATTTTCATTGAAACATCACGCTCTTCAGCATAATCCCCAATTTTTTTTGTTTCAAGAATACCACCTGACGTACCCATATCAGGATGTACAATATCTACAGCATGCATATCACATAGTTTTGCGAAACTTTCTTTGCCAAATATATCTTCTCCGGTAATTGTAGGACTGTTGATGGAATCCGTAATCATTTTCAATTGATCCATGCTATCCCATGGTACCATATCTTCCATTGAAGCCAACCGATAAGATTCTAATGCATTGGCCACACGAATACATTCGTTTACATCAAAATGACCAAAATGATCACCTGAAAGCGGAATATCATACCCTACAATATCTCTAATTGTACTAACATAATTTTTTAAAATATCAAGCCCTTTATCGGTTACCATTATTGATGTAAGTGCATGTCTTGTATTTTGATATGAAATGTAGTTATCAAGATTTCTATCTTTAAATCCGGGAATATACTTGGTATTTACTGTCGCCCCTGGTACATCGGCATAGACCTGAATTCCTGGATGCATTTTTAACCAAGTAAAACCCTGTTCTTCAATACGAACCTTGCAGTCTTTTTTAAATTTTTCGACGTCCATATTAGTAGGGTCATGAGCTGGCACATATGCATATAAACGTACTTTTTCTCGATACTTCCCTCCTAACAATTGCCATACCGGTACATTGTATGCTTTTCCTACTAAGTCCCAAAGTGCCATCTCTACTCCACTTACACCACCTGCTTTTCTACCGTGACCACCAAATTGTTTTATGATTTTGAAAATCATTTCTACGTTACAAGGATTAAGCCCGAGTAAGCGACTTTTTAAAAACAATCCGTACCGAGGATCGGCACCATCACGTAACTCTCCCAATCCATATATACCTTGATTGGTATCGATTCTGATAATTACATTCCGCGCATTTGTATAAGAAGTGCCATTATCTAGGGTTGTATAACGTAGATCCGTAATTCTTAGTTCTGACGGATTAGAATACAGGTTTACCTTGGAGGTACTTTGTGCAATGGTATCTTCCATCGACATACCATACATTGCCGATAAAGACATACCACCAAGTGCAACTTTTTTTACAAAATCTCTTCTTTGGTTATTTGGTGGATTACCTGTTGAGACATTTTGATTACTGCGATGGTTTTCTAAATCCTTAGTTTCTTTATTTAGTTTTTGGGTTAGATTTTTCATTTGGTTTTGGTATGTTCATTATTTAAATTGTGTAACAAGAATACTTAGCACTATTGTAATTTATTAATTACAATAGTCTATTTTATGATTAGTTATTTCTTAAATACTAAAAAAGCCGCAATACATGCGGCTTTTTATATTTATAAAAAGGTTAGTATCCAGTATTCTGTTTTAAAACATTGCCACTTAAATCAATGGCATTTATAGGAATAGGAAAGAGCACAAAAGCATCTTTAGCAGCTGCCGCCTTTTGGCCAAAGTTCGGTATAGTACGAGCTTCATTCGCTATATATTCATTGATAACTTCAATCGAATTTCCATATCTTCTAAGATCAAAAAGTCGTTTACCTTCCATGCTTAATTCCATTCTACGCTCATGTCTTACGGCTTTGATAGCAAAAGCTTGATCAGCAAAAGACACATATGGTTCAATTAAATAGTTAGCAGCATCTGTTGTACCATCTTCAGCCTTTATATAAGTCATGTTCTTAGCTCTAAGTCTAACACGATCAACATATGTTACTGCAGTCTCTAAGTCATTAGTTTGTGCTGCAGCCTCTGCTGCCATTAATAATACATCAGCAAAACGAATTATATCATAGTTTATACCAGATGATTGTTGACCCCAAGCACCTGTGGTACCTCTATTTGCATCTTCACCCTCTCTGTACACATTCTTTTTTGGTAAATATGGTCCAGAGATATCAGCAAAAGTAGCTCGAACCCATGAACTTCCTGGCATGGCACCAAAACCATTAAATTCAATACCTCTTCTACCTACAGAATAATCTAATCTTGGATCTAAAGTTCCTGCAAAAGGTGTAAAGGGATCTTCATCATTTAAACCAGCATCATTTGCTATATCAACGTCACTATATGTATCTAACAGTGGTAATCCACTAGCATCAGTTTCAAAAGCGTTTACCATATCTTGAGATGGCTGATAAAAACCACAACAGGTACCCAAAGCACCATCTGCTGGCTGTGTTATCGATCCTGATCTATTACCATTAAACGATTGCCCACTATCGGCAGTAAATTGAATTGCAAAAATTGATTCTATACTGTTTTCACCCGCAAGTGCCCAGTTATCGACATATTCAGCATTTAAATCATATGGGCCATTCAGAATAACATCATTTAATATAGTTAAGGCTGAATCCCATTTTTTCTGCTGTAATAGTGTTTTTCCCATATACGATTTAGCTGCCCATGAACTTGGTCTACCTACATCAGCCTGTGATGCCGGAAGATTATCGATAGCAAACTGGAAATCTGCTTCAATTTGTTCCCAAATTGGACCTGGATTTGGTTGATTAAATTCAGTTGCTGCATAATTCTCTTCGGATATGTAAGGAACATTACCGAATGATACTTGTAGTTCAAAATTAAAATGGCCTCTCAAGAATCTAGCTTCAGCAAGTTGATTGGTTAAATCAACATCTTCTATAGTCGAGATTAATGAAATAACGGCGTTTGCGCGGTTAATACCAGCAAAAAGAGCTTCCCACTTTCCTAAGAAGAATGAATTACTCGTATTCCAATTAAAAACTTCAAGTGCGAAAAGATCAGGCTGATCACTATCTGTACTTCCTTTATGTGCTTCATCAGCAATAACATCCATCCACCAGTTGTCCCCTACTACACCAAATTGATTTCCAGTTCTAGTATTACTTTCGCCATCCAAAGTAGAATAGGCACCAATTAGCAATAAATCCACTCCTTCGGCATTAGCTAAAGCCTCTTCACTTAAGGCTCCAACTGCGGGCAATTCTGTAAAACTATCGTTGCAAGCCAAAACACCCATGAAAAGGCATGCATAATAAATTATTTTCTTTTTCATTTTTTATAATTTTATGTTAAGTCCTAATGTCATAATTCTTGGTTGTGGAGAAATTCCATTATCCACACCCAATGTTAGGTTATCGAATGAAATTATTTCTGGATCCCATCCATCATATCCGGTTAAAGTAAATAGATTAGAACCCTGAACGTAAATTCTAAAAGAATCTATTCCATATTTGCCTAAAACATCGTTAGGAATGGTATAACCAATTTGTAAGTTTTTCAATCTCATGTACGAACCATCTTCTACAAAAAATGAGTTCGAATTTGCTTCGTTACCTTGAATTGTAGCACTTAATGCTGGTAAAGATGGATTCGTATTTGTAGGTGTCCAAGAATCTAAAACTCTAACACTTCTGTTTCCATTTACAAATGATGGAAAATCAGTAAATATTTTGTTTTGATTATAAATGTCATTCCCTTGTGATCCTTGTAAGAAAGCTGATATATCAAATCCTTTGTACCCCGTAGATAAATTAATACCGTAGGTGAAATCTGGATGAGGGCTACCAATGAAAGTTCTATCAGCATCTGTTATATCTCCGCTATTATCAATATCAGCAAAGGTAAATCTACCAGTATTATCATAACCTGTTTGATTAAGTCCATAGAATGAAGAAATTGGTCTACCAACTTCAGTTCTTGTTACAATGCCTGAGGTAGTAAAAGAATCACCCAATTGAAAATCTGAAATCAATTCTATTACTTCGTTCTTGTATTTTGAAATATTAGCTGAAATTCCATATGAGAAACCTGACTCCGTTTCATTGTCAAAACTTAAAGAGAAATCAAAACCTTTATTAACTACAGTTCCTAAGTTTACTAATGGAGCATTGGCATCAATAGCAGTACTACTAATTAAACTTAAATCTCTATTCACCAAATCTTTGGTTTCAATATTAAAATATTCGAATTCTAAATTTAAATTATTATTAAAAAGTCCTAATTCAATTCCAGCATTTGTGGCGACACTTGTTTCCCATTTTAAATTTGGGTTTCCAATATCTTGTAAAAAAGCACCTGTAGCAATTGAACTACCATTAATAGCGTAATTCGATTGAGATTCACTTAATACAGAAATATTTATGGTTGGATTATCAGCTGGTAATGTTTGGTTACCTAATTCACCATACGAACCTTTCAATTTTAAGCGAGAAATAATTCCATCTTGAGGAAAAAAGTCTTCATTACTTGCTAGCCATCCTGCACTAACCGATGGAAAAGTTTGACTTTGATTATCTCCTAAAAATCTAGAAGATTTGTCATTTCTCACAGTTGCGGTCAAAAAGTATTTACCATCATAGTTATAAGCTGCTGTTCCGAAAATAGAGTATAATGAGCTTGAAGTATCAAATGCATCATTAAAACTAGGTGTTCCACTACCATTGTTTAATAGGTAATAATCAGGTGTTTCAAATAAGTAGCCATTAACATTAACTTGTTTACCTCTACCTGTATTTTTTACTGCTTCTATCCCAACTAAGGCATTTAAACTATGTTTATCAAATGATTTAATATAATTCAAAGTGTTTGTCCAAGTCCAAGCATATCTTATTTCGTCTAACTCTGTTAACTTATTAGTTGCTTGTGGTTCTCCGTGTTCTGGATCTAAAGACTGAAAAATTCTTTGATTATAAACATTTGCAGTAGCACTAAGATTGGTTTTTATTGTCAACCCATCTAAAAGTTCTGCAGACGCATACACATCTCCGATAATATTTAGATTTTTATTGTAATCGTTACGTGATCTAAACAACTGCGCAGCAGGACTATTTACGTTTCCTGTGTTTGCAGATGTAAGTGAACCCGCAAAATCACCTTCATCATCATATACTGGAATAAGCGGATTCATTCGTTGTGCATCTACCAAAAAATTTGGTGTATTACCATTTGAATACGTGACACTTAAATGTTCTCCTATAGTAATCTTATCTGACAATCTGAATTCAGAATTTAATCTTGTAACTGCTTGTTTAAAACCAGTATGTAATTGTACACCTTCTCTGTCTAAATAGGAAGCGGAAAGATAGTATCTACCCGTATCAGATCCATTTTGAAGTGAGATTGAAGCGCTTTGTGTTGATGCAGTTCTTAGAATTGCATCTAACCAATCTGTTCCTCCTGGTTTAACCGTTGCAGTTCTTGCAGCACGAACAATAGGATCATAAGATTCTACTCTAGTATAATTTTGAAGGGTAGCAGGAACTACAGCAGAAGACCCACTTCCATATTGTACATGATTAAATGCAACACCATCGTTTGTAAAACTTTGATAAAGCATATCTCCATGTTGTTGTGCATTTAACAATTTCGGTACATTTACCGCTTGTGAAAACCCAGTATATGTATCTACTGAAATTACTGGCTTTGACATATTGTAGCTACCACTTTTAGTAGTAATAATAACTACACCATTAGAAGCTCTTGCACCATAGATTGCTGCTGCACCATCTTTTAAAACATTTATTTGGTCAATATCATTTGGACTAATACCGTTTAAAAAATCTGCGTTTTCGGTTTGAACACCATCTATTATATACAATGGATCAGTGTTATTACTTGATCCAAAACCTCTAATAGTAATCTTCGGTGCAGAACCTACATCTCCATTACTTACTACAGATACACCTGACACCCGACCTTGTAAAGCTTCTGCAGCGTTTACTATTGGTGCTTTGGTTGCTTCTGAAACATCTACTGTAGCCACTGAGCCAGTGATATCGCCTCTAGTTTGTGTTCCATACCCTGTAACAATAACTTCATCTAATGCTGCGGCATCCTCCTGAAGTGTCACATTTACTTCTGAATTACCATTTACTGCAACTTCTTGGGTTGCAAAACCAATGTAACTTATAACTAAAGTAACATCTGTGTCAACTTCAATGGTATAGTTACCATCAAAATCTGTTTGGGTACCATTAGTTGTTCCCTTTTCAACAACAGATGCACCGGGTAATGGTGAACCTGAATCATCGGTTACCGTACCAGAGATTGTTGTCTGAAATATATTTGCGTTAACTTCTATAGAAGTATAGATAGTGTTATTTGCCAAGACCCCTTGGGTCACAAAGCAAACCATCATTGATAAAAACCCTAACTTAAAGAAAGCGAACTTTCTTTTGGATTTAACCAATGTGAAATCATTTTTTTGGTTCATAATAGTTGTTTAGTTAATGTTAATTATTGAGTTTCAATTCCTTTTCCTGTTGCTGCGTAATAGATTCCACCGTACAAATGTTCGCGAAACCAATTATTTTTATATACATTATTAATATGCCCCAGTGCAGTATAAAATGAGCGACCTCCATCAAATTCATGATACCATGAAATAGGATGAACAGCCATACCCTCACCTACTCTATCTATGGTGCGATTTCCGTTTTTATCTAAATCTCTATTTTTCCAAGTGACTTTTGCATCGTATGAATTTTCATCAATTAATATGAGATTATGAAGACCACTAACCTTGTCTTCACTAAACTCATACCATTCGTCAGTAAACAAAAGTGTATCAGGAAAGTGTTCCAATCCTGGGAAATTATGATCAATTATTTTAAGTTTTGCCGTTTGTTGTAATGGGTGAATGTGAAACATTCTTCCGACTAGCTTGGTATACCATGGCCAGTCATATTCGGTATCTGAAGCCGCATGAATGCCAACATATCCGTTTCCTGATTGAATGTATTTTTCAAAAGCCAATTGTTCTTCGTTATCAAAAATATCTGCTGAAGTATTTAAGAAAATAACTGCATCATAATTTTGCAAAGACTCTTCAGTAATACTTTGTGCATCTTGTTGTCTTACTACCTCAAAATTATGCGTGGCCGCTAACTCATTTATAGCCACAATACCATGATCAATAGATGCATGATGCCAACCAGCAGTTTCTGTTATCAATAATACTTTAAATTGACTTTGAGCTATTATGCTTTGTGATATAAGCATACCAATTAGGGTAAAAACAATATTTCTAAATTGGTTTTTTTTCATTCTCATTTTTAAATTTTTAAGCAATTTTAATAGTAATACACGGGGCAAAACACTCCCCCGTGTATTTTCAAACTAACTTAACAAACTCACTTTTTTCATTTTGTTGACTGTTCTACTTTCTATTGTATTTTGTCAACTTTTTAAAAATTATTTTTTTGAATTACTTACAAATGCAATGTGCTTACTATCTGGCGACCATGAATTCACATTAATTGTTCCTTGCCCTCCATAGAGATGTGCTACTACTTTTGGTACACCACCAGAAACCGGCATTAATCGAAGCATTACTTGTTTATATGATGGGTGCGAATTCAATTCAATATCCGGAGCAAATGATATAAATGCGATCCATTTTCCATCTGGAGATATGTGTGGAAACCAATCATTATATTCGTCAAACGTAAGCTGTTCTTTATTGCTTCCATCGGGTTTCATTCTCCACAATTGCATAGTTCCACCATTTTTAGAACCGTTGTAATAAATGTATTTTCCATCAGGAGAATATTCGCAGCCATCAACATGCTCCAATTTTTTATTGTCTGTTAATTTAATTTCCTTACCACCTTTAATACTTTTCTTATAGATATTATATACATCACCGCCATTACGCTTTGCCACATAAACCACATCTTTATTATTTGCAGACCAGCCATGTAGATATGATGGTGCTTCTGTTGTTACTGCCTTTGGTTCGCCACCAGTTAATGGTAGAACAAAAACATTTGAGCCTTCACCATCATTATG
The DNA here is from genome assembly GCF_016811105.1 of Aurantibacter crassamenti. Lineage (GTDB taxonomy): Bacteria > Bacteroidota > Bacteroidia > Flavobacteriales > Flavobacteriaceae > Aurantibacter_A > Aurantibacter_A crassamenti. The sequence goes on along the minus strand of NZ_JAFBGM010000001.1, from coordinate 2,833,477 downwards.
ACTAATGCCCAACAACTTACCATCAAATGAAATGCAATGGTCATTGTTTAATTTGTCGGCCGCACCTGTATTTAATTTTGAAATATCACCGCCAGATGTGGGAATTGTATATAATGACCCTTCCATATTAAAAAGTAGATTCTTACCGTTTGGCATCCAGTTCGGAGCTTCGAAACGACTCTCTTTTTCGTAAATTACTTTTCGTTTGCCATCAAAAACATTCATGGTCTCCATACGACAGCCAATCCACCCTTCTTCATTTGGATTATATGATGCTGCAACGGGCTGATCAATTCGAACATTCCAAACCTTGGCAGTCTCAATAGTATCTACCTCATGAGAGCCAATAACAATCCCCGTAAAAGCCTCTTCTGGCATAAAGGGTAAATCTTTAGAGCTAATTTCTTGTAAAGGTTCACCAGCATGTGCAGCTCTAACAATAAAAGTATTACCTCGTCTTTCTAATTGTATTATTTCATAAAAGCGTTTAGGTGCCCAAACATCATCTTCGGGGTTTCGCATATCAGCACCTTTTCTTTCGCGCCATTGGCCTGCCGTTAACCCATCACCATGAATAAAACCGCCTACCATTACAGAATTATCATCTTCTGAAGCACGCGTCATCCAACCTATTTTTCGATGTGCCTCATTATAACCTTCAAATTTAAAATTGGCAGTTACAATAAAATCACCTTTTATTTTATTGTATAAATAACGATGTTCATCACGTTGACCCCAGATATTATATCCAGCTCCTTTTATCGTATATGTTTGTGTGGCATCATCGTAAGTTGCTGAGCCCTCTAATTTTGGTTCACCAATATCTTTATTGTATTGAAAAACGCCTATTGCATTTTCTTGAGAGATTGATATTTGCCATACACAAAGGCAAATCAGAATTGAAATTCTTTTTACAAGTTTCATTAAGTGTTGATTAATTATGGTTGATTAATTATGGTTGATTAATTTTAGACAACACAATTCTAAAAATTATATCAGGCATGCAGGTAGAATTACTGTTTTTACAGGTAGAAAATATATCCAGCCCCTATAAAGCATGGTGTTTCTGGAATGTCTAATTTTATTTGGATTGAAAGATATTCCCAATACATTCAATGCCATTAGTTTGATGAAATACTTGAATTAAAATGAACACACCATTTATGAAGAAATCAAACGGAATTTATAACTGAATACTTTTAAAGTATAGCGTATGTATTGTGAAGTGAGTGAAAATTGAGGCTTAAAATTAGAAACTAGGGGTTTGACTATACATCAGAAATTTGTTCTGATTGTTCTTTTTTTTCTGCAAGTAAAACTGATGGACTTTTACCGTAATATTTTTTGAATAAAGTGCCAAAATATTTTGCATCAGAAAAGCCTACATTATAAGCCACTTCACTTACATTATAGTTTAATGTCAACAACATTGACATTCCCTTTTTCAAGCGAATGGTTCTTATAAACTCATTGGGAGAAATATCAATCAAACCTTTAATTTTATGATAAAACGAAGTTCTACTCATTCCCATTGCCTCACACATATCTTTGATCGAAAAATTTTCATCACTAATATTTTCTTCTACCAATTGCGTAAGATCATTCATGAAATTATCATCTAATTTGTTGCTAAACTCAATTTCATTGAGGTTATAATCATGGATAAGAAACTTATTTTTTAAGACGGACCTATTCTTTAATAAACCCTCCATTTTACTAAAAAGCAATTCATAATCATAGGGTTTGGTTATGTAATCATCAGCGCCACTCTCCAATCCTTGAATGACATTTTCTTTAGAACTTAACCCTGTTAAAAGTATAACAGGTATATGACAAGTGTCTATTTTTTTCTTTAAGTTCATACATAATTGCAAACCATTCATCTTTGGCATTATCACATCGCTTATCACTATATCTGGTTGCTCTTTTTTTACCACTTGTAAAGCTGATAAGCCATCACTAGCTGTCAACACTTGGTATTTATTACCCAATTTTTTCTTGCTAAATGCTAATAATTCTTGATCATCTTCAACTATCAATACTTTGATACTAGGCAATGTTTGCGGTTCTTCTATACCATGTAAAGTGTCTTGATTTTCCTCTCTATTTTCAATTTCTCCCATTGTTTTTTCAAATGGAAAAATAAAAGAAAACGTAGACCCTTTTTGTGATGATTCTTCTAAAACAACTTTACCCTCAATCATTTTAGCCAAATCTTGGGCTAAAACCAATCCTACTCCAGTACCCAAATTACCAGATTCTTTGGCAGCGGGTGTTCTATAAAACAGCTTAAATATTTTTTTGCTTTGAGATTTAGAAATTCCTATACCAGAATCTACAACGCTAATCTTACATTTCTGATTTGCTACTATTAATTTAATAGACACATTACCTCCTTCATTTGTATACTTAATTGCGTTTGAAAGTAAGTTGCCTACAATTTTGTCTAATATTTTTTCATCAGAAATTATTTTGAATTCATCGATTTCATGATTAAAAGTTAAGTTTATATTCTTCTTATCAGCCAATATTTTAAATGCGAAAATTTTATCATTTAAAAATCTAATAAGATCTATTGAAGTATTGATTACTGTTTTTTTACGTAAACGAAAATGTCTAAAATCTAAAAACTGTACCATTTGAAGATTTACCTTTTCGGTATTTTTCAATGCAATTTGAATACCTTGAAGCATAGCGCTATCCATTTTTACATTATTCAGCAAATCAGTTAATGGGGCTTTAATTAACATTAATGGTGTTTTTATTTCATGTGCAATATTTACCAAATAATGTAATTTTTCTTTTGCGTTTTTTGATTTTACTCTTAGTGTATTTAAATAACCAAATAATAACATAATTAATACGGCCAAAAGAAAATATAAAAGGTAGGCCCAATACGTTTGCCAAAATGGCGGATTGATAGTAATTATTAGTTGCCTTTCGTTGGCAATAAGTTCTTGTTGTTGACCTAATAATCGTAATTTAAAAATGTACTTTCCTGGATTTAAATTTGTATAACTAGCACGGGTTACTTCTTTAACATCAATCCAATCTTCATCAAAATTCTCTAATTTCCATTGAAAGCTACCTTGATCAGAATGTATAAAATCTATACTTGAAAAACCTATTGAAAAAGAACTCTGATCATTGTTTAAATTAATTTCTTCAGTTTCATTTAGTGGTGATTTTAATGGGGAATTTTCACCATTTAAAACTCGCTTGTGATTTAGGTAAAACTCACTAAAAACTAAGTTTTTTTGAGAAGTAGTAGAATAGACCTTTTCAGGATTGAACATTATCACCCCATCATTGGTGCCAAAGTACAATTGATTATTATTTAACAAGGCCACGTTATAATTAAAATCGATTGAAATTATTCCATCAGATTCTGAAAAGTGACTAATATTCATTTTGTTATCAATCTTACTAATGCCCTTTGAAGTGCTTACCCAAACATCTTCTTGATGTGCCGCTACAGAAAATATTCTGTTTGAAATTAACCCATCATCTGCGGTTATTCTTGTAACAGTATTCTTAAAAAAATTGATTAAAAAAAGTCCTTTATAGCGTGTGCCTACCCATAGTTGCTTATTCGCATCAATCGCTAAACTTGAAATCATTGCTGTTTTTAGTTTTGAAGACTCAATAATTTCAACATCTTCAAATATTCGTTTTTCCTTGTCAAATATTTTCAAACCAGATGATGTTCCGATTGCTAGTTTTTTTGCAGAAAAATCTAATAATGTTTGTACCTGTCCTGAGATTAACGAATAATTTTCAATAGTATCATCTTTTATTGAATATCTAGTAATTTGCTGCTGAATATCATCACTCAACCAAATTTGACCGTCATCACCCACATGAACCTTATTATAATCATGCTGGCTTAATTCTTCCGGAAAGTCTTTTGTACTATAATACAATCCATCTTGTCCACGCTTAAATAGCACTAGAGAATCAGTATATGATGTTGCCCAAATATTTCCTTGTTTATCTGAACTAATACTTTTAGCATTGGAGATATGCTTTTCATTATTTGTATAAATATCTAAATGTTGCCAAGTTTTATTAGCTGAGTTATATACATTTATGCCTTTATCTGTTCCAAAACCGATTATACCTGGCCCAATATTGCTTGATGAAAAAACTACATTGTTTGTTATTGAATTTTCATTATTTGGCATATGGCTTATAGATTGAAACTTTGCCATTTCAGGACTATATACATTTAAACCGCCACGCCAAGTAGAAATAAAAAATACACCTGCCTTATTTCGAAATACATGTTGTACAGATTTGGTATTTAAAAAACTATCATCACCAATTTCATCAGATATTTTCTTTGTTACTTTTTGATCTTCAATATTCCAAATAATTAAACCTTCGCCATCGATACCTAATATAATTTCATTTTGACTAAATCTCTCGATGCTTCTAAGGTATATCCCTTTTAACTTAGGAAATCCTTGAGGTTTAATAAAATCAAAATTCACTAAATTAAAAGCACAAAGCCCTAATTTATTTGACCCCAACCATAACCTATTATTAATTTCATCAAAAAAAAGTGAACTTATTACAGACCCTTTAATGCCCATATTTTTTGAATAGGTTACATCTAATAAATCATACAGAACCGTTTTACTGCTGTCTAATACCTGAATACCAACATCAGTTGCCAAGTAGTAACGCTTCAAATTATCTTGGGTAATAGCGGTATTTTTTTCCTTAATTGAATCTATTCTTCGTGTAAATTTCGTTTCAGGATGTAAAACTAATGTGCCATTTAAAGTACCAAACCACAAGTCGTTTTTATGGTCTATATAAAAGGTTTGAACGGCGACATCTACAATATCTGTTAATGTATGGAATAATTCAAATTCATCAATACCTGGATTATATTTATAGACTAATCCACTTAAAGTGGCAACCCAAATTTGATTGTTTGAACCGATATTAATATAATGAACTACATCATTTACCTTCCGATATTCAAATAAATTTGGTAACGTATATTGTTTAAAATTTATACCATCAAATCGATCAACGCCTTCTTCTGTGGCTATCCAAATAAAACCATCTTTATCTTCTATGGTTGAAAAAACAGTATTACTATTAAGCCCATCTCTGACACCATATTTTTGGAAATCTGAAAATTGAGGAAAGCAAAATACTGACCAAAAAAAAACAAATAAAATTAGACAACCCTTGGGCATGGTTTCAAGCTTTAGTTATATTTTAAACTTATTGAGCCAAAATAAGGCGCATTCAGTATGCTGAAAATTAGGTGTTATTCAAATAAATATAGTAGAAAAATAATCTTTACTGGTAGTTATATTATCAAACCTCATTCAATTTTCATGACATTTTAGAATGTTCATTTTTTTTTAATTGATTAAGAAAGTTTTATTAAAGCTACAATATATGGTGTAATATAATCTTTTTGAAATTCTATTGACACTAGAATAAACTTAAATCACCCATATTTATATTCTTGAAAGTTAAAGGGCACATCAACCTTCAGCGGTATATTCTACATTAGATTTCCCTATAATTATTAATCGTAAAATTGAAGGTCAAATTAAATAAAAAGAAGCTTTAAAATTGTAAAACACCACTACATAATTGTATAAAGCCATCAAATATCCCTACCACAGATTACTTCGAAAAGTCTTTTTTACCACTCTGTGTTTTTATTACTTAAAATTAGTTTACGAATGAAAATGCTTCGTTTCATATAAAACCAATATTCAAACTAAAAAGTTCTTATGTTTTCAGCGAAAATATCAGAATAAAAATAAGTGCAATTCTTACATCATTGCAGAATACCAAATATGTTAGCTTATGTGGGCATTCAAAATATAATTAATTAAAAATTAAGTATTTACTTCTTTTATAAAAAGCGAATTCTAAGGCTCAAGGTCTACAGTTAGACATCAAAAAAGTGCATTTTGACGACACTTTTGTAGGAATTTACAACAATTTGTTATTGGGTATTTCTTATAAATATACATTTGTTTTTAGTCATATATATAAGGTATTCTTTTAAATAGAATTACAGTTCTAATTCTATACTAATAAACCTACTTAACCATTCCAAAAATTAAAATAATGAGAAACTATAAGCCTCGTGCATCTTTTTCAAAAAATGTGGTTTTTTTAATCACAGGTATTACAATATTTCTAAGTACTACAATAACTACAGCACAGTCAGTAGGTATAAACACCCTCACCCCTGACCCATCCGCGGCTTTAGACATTGAATCTACTACTGGGGGATTACTAATACCTCGAATGACAACCGCGCAAATTGCTGCGCTGGTTAATCCAGCTGATGGTTTATTAGTTTTTAATACGGATATCGGTAATACTGAGATGTTTGTACAAGGTGCAAAATATGAACTATTCAATAGGGAAGTTACAAACTCCATTACTGTTCTTTCAGGTCTTGAACCTTCACTTTGGTTAGGTATTCCTATTGGTTCTAATATTGTTGAGTTTTTAGGTTTGACCGCTCATCGCTTTAGAATGGATCTATCAAATGCTAGAGAAATTAGGATTATGGCAAATGTTACAGGTTTGACACTTGGTGTTGGTGGAGGAACTCTCGATATAAAATTACAATATTCTACGGATGGAACAAATTGGAACTATGTTAATAGTACTTCGTTTGGCCCAGGCATTTCTTTATCAATTAACGGTCTAATCGATTCATCTTGGATTGAAATTGATGCTGGTGCACAACAAGATGTTCAATTACGTTTGGTTGGTGAAACTACGGGGATTATTGTATCTGCAGGACTGGGATTAGTAGTGGTAGAAGCAAGATAGCAATTTGGCTAACAGCGTCAACTAAATTTAACTTCCAACTACATTTCCATGAAAATCAATTACTTTTTAAGCCTCTTTCTATTTCTTAATATCTCTATAGCATTAGCTCAAAACGGGCTTAATGTTGTAGGTGGTACTGTTTCGGTATCTGGTGGTGCCACTATTAGTGTGGTAAATGGTAACTTTCAAGTTTCTAACGAAGGTCAAATAAAAAATGACGCCCTAATTAGTGTAGGTGGTGATTGGTTAAATAACAATACGGGTGCAGCATTCACTGCTGATTCTGAGGGAACTGTAAGTTTGAATTCCACAACTTCTGCAATTATTGGTGGTACAACATCCACCATTTTTTACAATCTAATTTTAGATGTAGATGAAGTTACCTTAGAAGTTAACACTATTGTTGGAGGTAATATTTCTGGCACCAATTTAGGTGTCTTAGATTTAAAAAATACAGCATTAAATCTAAATTCAAATACACTACAAATTACAAATGACCTAATTTCTGCATTAATTACAAATGAAGGCTTTATAGTTAGTGAAGATGTTTTAAATGAAAGTAAAGTTATTTGGCAAACATCAGCTACAGGTGGTTTATATACTGTACCTTTTGGAACTGCCATAGGCGAATCAATACCCTTAGCTATTGAACGTGCTTCTGGTGATTTAGGTACAATTACTGTATCAACCTATCCTGTAGGACTCAATATGTTGCCCTACCCCACTGTGCCGGAAGCCGTCCTTAATATGGTGGATTCTGATGCCAATGACATTAGTGGGAATGCCGTACAGCGTTTTTGGCAACTAGACAAATCAGGAGCGGGTGCAGCTAATATAACCATGACTTACGCAAACTCAGAAGAACCTGTTTCAGGAGAAAATGGTTTGTCTGCTTTTAGATATGATACCAGTGTAGATAACTGGGAATTAAAAGGAGCATTGACACGAGATTTTGCTAATAATACGGTTACAGTTTCCAACGTTAGTGAATTTTCTCCTTGGATATTGGCGGGAGGAACCCCAGAAGATATTGATGGCGATGGAATTGCTAATGCTGATGATCTTGATAATGACAATGATGGTATTTTAGATACTGATGAGGGTGTTTGTATACCAAATCAATCTGGTAACTGGGGTGGTACTGTTACAAATGTGACTTATGACTATGGTGATGGTCTAATAATACGCATGACCACCGCAGCAATTGAAGGTTTTGCCCTAGGTAGTTTTAATGCAGGTGGTGCTGGTTTTTGGTCTGAGGACTTAGCAGGTGATCCTTCTATTCAATGTGATTTTCAATTTGGTGAAAGTGTTACTATTAGTTTTGAAGATAGTTCTGGTAACCCGGTACAAGTCACCAATCCTATTATTCATTTCGACAGAATTGGTGGCTCAGCAAATAATGTTCAAAATTCCGCAGAAATTTCACTTCAAGATGGACTAACTTGGATGACCCTTGCTGGTACTAATGATTTTTCTACTACTTCTACAACAGCAAGAGACGCTGGTGCCGGAGTTACAGATGGTAATGCTGCAAATGGATACACAGCAGAATCTTCTATGAATGATGCTAGTGGTACTGCTGCGGGTAGTTTACAGATTCAAGCAACCATAAGTACTTTTACACTAAATTTTCCAGCTGCAACTACTACAACAGGAACTGCTGACGGAATAGAAATGATTGTTTTTGCTTGTAATCAAATTGATGATGATAATGATGGTATACCTAATTTCTTAGATCTTGATAGTGATGGTGATGATTGTCCCGATGCTATGGAGGGTTCTGGTAGTTATAGTTACGATGATATCGATAGCAATGGATCTTTAACAGCTACACCAAATAGTTCGGGAATTCCTGGAGGGACCTCACAAGGTATCGGTACTTCACAAAATAATTCGCAACAATCTGCTGAATGTACCGAATGTCACCCTAGTCACCCTTCATATACAAATAACGATTCAGATACGGTTGGAAATAATTGTGATCTAGATGATGACAACGATGGTATACTTGATATTGATGAATTAAATTGTGCTCCGTTCGGATTGGTTTGGTCCGACCACTATGTAGTAGGTGGAGATACCGGGTCGGGTGATGACCCTACTATTAATGCTGCTTCCCCTCCATTAGTATTTGATGGTGTTACAATTACAATAGATCGTACTTCAAATACCACTGGTAACTGGAAAGTCAATACTGGCTATGTTCCTTCCGGATATACTTGGTTACAAGCAGCTATTTTAGACGGAGAATCAGTTCACACTTTTGAATTCACAGAAAATGTCTACAACTTAGCCTTCACGCTACTTGATATTGATACTGGTCCTAACTTCACGGACCAAATGTATATCGAAGCCTTTTCAGATGGTGCCGCTTATCAAATGATGCCTGTAGACTATGTATTAGCGGGCACAAGTATATCTTATGATGGCAACAATACATTTACAGGAGGCGGAACTGATGAAGATTTACAAATAAACTTCTCCGTCCCTATAAATAAAATAGTTATCCATTATAGACAGGACGGTAGCAACCCCTCAGCTAATCAAGGTTCAGGTATAGCAGATTTATCTTTCTGTGTACCCGAAGATCTTGATAACGATGGAATTAGAAACTATTTAGATATTGACAGCGATAACGATGGTTGTAACGATGCCATTGAGGCGGGTCATTTAGATGCAGATAATGATGGCGAAGTAGATGGTTCTGGCTACGATGCAAATGGCCGAGTAACAGGTGCTGCCACAGCATATACTGGCACTAATGCTGGCGTTACCACAGCTGCAGAGACTAGCATCGACACTGCACCTACTAACCAAGAAGAACGCGTAGGTGATAATGCTACATTTACGGTTGTAGCATCTGCTTTAGAAGCTTCTACTTATTCCTCAGGAACCCCTATGTATGATATTAATGCTAACGGAGGCTTAAGCTATCAATGGCAAGTAAGTACAAATGCTGGTTCTACTTTTTCTGATATATCTGGGGCTACCAATTCCAGTTTAACAGTTTCAGATGTTACACTTCTCATGGATGGTAACATATATAAAGTATTGGTTTCGCATGATAACAATGCATGTCCTGAAGAAGCTCAGGCTACCCTTTCAGTAATCAATAATATTGATGCTATTAATGATTCAGAAATAATTACAGCAGTAGAAGGATTTTTCGGTGTAACAGATGTACTTAATGTTTTAGATAATGATGAAATAAACGGTGCAATTCTAAACCCCGCTAGTGTTACCATAACACCGGTAACAAATGGTCCATTAACCGTTAATGGTGATGGTTCTGTTGATGTTGCTAGTAATACTACTCCTAATATTTATACAGTTGACTATCAAATATGTGAGGCTTCTAATCCAACAAATTGTGATATTGCAACTGTAACCATAACTGTTGGTCCTAATAGTCTGCCAACTGCGCAAGATGATGAATTTACGGCTATAGAAGACAGCTCCAATAATGATTTAGATGTTTTAGCTAATAATGGAAATGGCGCTGATAATTTTGGCCTTGATGGTCCAAATTCTGGCACAATAACCTTGCCTTCTGTTACAACTGCTAATGGTGGAACTGTATCGGTAAATGATAATAGCACACCAAATGATCCTACAGATGATTCCATTATCTACACACCTGCACTAGATTTCGTAGGTGATGATACATTTGACTATACAATTACAGATGCTAATAATGATTCTTCAACTGCAACAGTGACTGTTACAGTTAGTACATTACCGCTAGTTGCCGTGGCCGATGACTTCTCAGGAAGTCCGGTAAACGGATTTACAGGTGGTGATGCTGGTGATGTAACCATCAATGATACCTTGAACGGTGTTGCGGTGGATGATAATGACATCAATATTACCATTACTGATATTGATGGATTAACAGGCGTAACCATTGCGACCGATGGAACGATTACCGTACCTGCAGGAACAACTGCTGGGTCTTATGATGTAGAATACAGCATTTGTGAAAAATTAAATACATCGAACTGTGATACCGCTATTGCAACTATCGTAGTTTCAGCTGCTCCTATTGTTGCTGTTGCCGATGATTTCTCAGGAAGTCCTGTGAACGGATTTACTGGTGGTGATGCTGGTGATGTAACCATCAATGATACCTTAAATGGTGTTGCCGTGGACGATAATGATATCAATATCACCATTACTGATATTGACGGATTAACAGGCGTAACCATTGCTACCGATGGAACGATTAGCGTACCTGCAGGAACAACTGCTGGGTCTTATGATGTGGAATACAGCATTTGTGAAAAACTAAATACATCTAACTGTGATACCGCTATTGCAACTATCGTAGTTTCAGCTGCTCCTATTGTTGCTGTGGCCGATGATTTCTCAGGAAGTCCTGTGAACGGATTTACGGGTGGTGATGCTGGTGATGTGACCATCAATGATACCTTAAATGGTGTTGCCGTGGACGATAATGATATCAATATCACCATTACTGATATTGACGGATTAACAGGCGTAACCATTGCTACCGATGGTACCATAACTGTACCTGCAGGAACAACTGCTGGTTCGTATGATGTGGAATACAGTATTTGTGAAAAATTAAATACTTCAAACTGTGATACGGCTATTGCTACAATCGTAGTTGCTGCTGCTCCTATTGTTGCTGTTGCTGATGATTTCTCAGGAAGTCCTGTGAATGGATTTACAGGTGGTGATGCTGGTGATGTAACCATCAACGATACCTTGAATGGTGTTGCCGTGGATGACAACGACATCAATATTACCATTACCGATATTGACGGATTAACCGGGGTGACTATAGCAACCGATGGAACGATTAGCGTACCTGCCGGAACAACTGCTGGGTCTTATGATGTGGAATACAGCATTTGTGAAAAACTAAATACTTCTAATTGTGATACGGCTATTGCAACTATCGTAGTTTCAGCTGCTCCTATTGTTGCTGTTGCCGATGATTTCTCAGGAAGTCCTGTCAACGGATTTACGGGTGGTGATGCTAGTGATGTGACGATTAATGATACTCTTAATGGTGCCCAAGTTGATGACAATGATATCAATATTACAATAACCGATATTGACGGATTAACAGGCGTGACTATTGCACCCGATGGTACGATTACGGTACCTGCAGGAACAACTGCTGGGTCTTATGATGTAGAGTATAGTATTTGTGAAAAATTAAATACTTCCAATTGTGATACGGCTATTGCTACGATTGTAGTTTCAGCTGCTCCTATTGTTGCCGTGGCCGATGATTTCTCAGGAAGTCCTGTCAATGGATTTACAGGTGGTGATGCAGGTGATGTGACCATCAATGATACCTTGAACGGTGTTGCCGTGGATGATAATGATATCAATATTACCATTACTGATATTGACGGATTAACAGGCGTAACCATTGATACCGATGGTACCATAACTGTACCTGCAGGAACTACTGCTGGGTCCTATGATGTGGAATACAGTATTTGTGAAAAATTAAATACATCGAACTGTGATACCGCTATTGCAACTATCGTAGTTTCAGCTGCTCCTATTGTTGCTGTTGCCGATGATTTCTCAGGAAGTCCAGTAAACGGATTTACGGGTGGTGATGCTGGTGATGTAACCATCAACGATACCTTGAACGGTGTTGCCGTGGATGATAATGATATCAATATCACGATAACTGATATCGATGGATTGACAGGTGTAACGATTGCAACCGATGGTACGATCAGCGTACCTGCCGGAACAACGGCTGGTTCGTATGACGTTGAATACAGTATTTGTGAAAAACTAAATACTTCCAATTGTGATACCGCTATTGCAACTATCGTAGTTTCAGCTGCTCCTATTGTTGCTGTTGCCGATGACTTCTCCGCCAGTCCAGTAAACGGATTTACAGGTGGTGATGCTGGTGATGTAACCATCAACGATACCTTGAACGGTGTTGCTGTGGATGACAATGATATCAATATTACAATAACCGATATCGACGGATTAACCGGTGTAACGATTGCAACCGATGGTACGATTACCGTACCTGCCGGAACAGCTGCGAACACCTACAATGTAGAATATAGCATTTGTGAAAAACTAAATACATCTAACTGTGATACCGCTATTGCTACGATTGTAGTTTCAGCTGCTCCTATTGTTGCTGTTGCTGATGATTTCTCAGGAAGTCCAGTAAACGGATTTACAGGTGGTGATGCGGGTGATGTAACGATTAACGATACCTTAAATGGTGCCCAAGTTGATGACAATGATATCAATATCACGATAACCGATATTGACGGATTAACCGGTGTAACCATTGCAACCGATGGTACGATTACCGTACCTGCAGGAACAACGGCTGGTTCGTATGACGTTGAATACAGTATTTGTGAAAAACTAAATACTTCCAATTGTGATACCGCTATTGCAACTATCGTAGTTTCAGCTGCTCCTATTGTTGCTGTTGCCGATGACTTCTCAGGAAGTCCAGTAAACGGATTTACCGGTGGTGATGCTGGTGATGTAACCATCAATGATACTTTAAATGGTGTTGCTGTTGATGACAATGATATCAATATCACGATAACGGATATTGACGGATTAACTGGTGTGACTATTGCAACCGATGGTACGATTACCTTACCTGCAGGAACTACTGCTGGTTCGTATGACGTGGTCTACAGCATTTGTGAAAAATTAAATACTTCTAATTGTGATACGGCTATTGCAACTATCGTAGTTGCTGCTGCTCCTATTGTTGCTGTTGCGGATGATTTCTCAGGAAGTCCTGTGAACGGATTTACAGGTGGCGATGCCGGAGATGTAACCATCAATGATACTTTAAATGGTGTTGCTGTTGATGACAATGATATCAATATCACGATAACGGATATTGACGGATTAACTGGTGTGACTATTGCAACCGATGGTACGATTACCTTACCT